>NZ_JACOFW010000042.1 GCF_014284305.1 Affinundibacterium seohonense | reverse complement strand
ACATTGAGCGATTTTTCGGAACGATCGCAAATTCGCTTTCCGCAAGAATGCCTGGATATACAGGATCATGCACTGCCGATGTTCGTCGCGCATTGGCTGACGTTAAAGGTAATCTGAGACTGTTCGTCTCACTGACAGAAATGGAAGAACTGATGGAGGCATCGATTGCGGCGTATAACGCTACTCCTCATGATGGGTTAAATGGTAAGTCACCTCTTGAAGCTATGACGTATTTTGTGCGTGCCAAGTCGCACATGGTTTTCTGGTTGCCCGAGGCAAAGCGAAAGACGATGTGTTTAATGCAAACAGCACAAAGGTGCCGTGTGCGAGGTTATCTTCCACAAGGAACACGTGGGCATATCACCTTGTTTCAAGTGCGTTATACGAATCAAGTGCTCGCAGCTAGTGGCACGTTACTTGGAAGAGACCTACGAATCTATTACAACAGCGATGATTTACGCACAGTGCGCGCATTTCTAAATGATGGAACTGAGATTGGTATCCTGAAAGCGCAAGGAGCATGGGGAGAGATTGTTCATGATCTGAAACTGCGGCGGGAGATTATGAAAATGCGCGGTAAAAAGAAATTGGGATTTACGGTCAGTCAGGAATTTATTGATCACTTTGTTGAAGCAAAAAAATCAAACGCAAAAAAGAGTCGCAGAGCTGCGAGCGATTTAGAAAGGACATTGCGTACATTGGCGGGTGCGCCTACTACAAAGACCGCATCTGTCATCAAGGAAAATTCGCAAAGTGGTGATGATACTAGTCAGGAGAATGACACTACTTCAGATCACGCTTCCCCTTCGAATAAAAAGAAAGTGGAACCGCAAAAATTGACTATCGGTTGGGGTTTCAATTCTGCGCTTTAGCGCTCTGCTACACGAAAGGAAATGCAAATGTCTACTAACAATATTCGGCCTGTTTCTTTAGAGTTGCATCCAATCGAAACTGGAAATTATCGTATTGCAACGCCAGCTATTCAAGAGTTCTACGAGTTAATAATACGCTGCCTGCGCTATCGCACTTCTGGTGCGCTAATTTATGGTCCATCTCGGATTGGGAAAACGCGCTCTATTGAATATTTAAGGCTATTGCTTGCGGAAAAGTATCCAAAGATAACGACCTATCATGTTCAGGCAGAGCATAAACCAAGGCATGCAGAGGGGCCGTTCTTTTCCAGCTTACTTGAGGCGGTTGGTTATCCAGAACCTGATACAGGATCGAATCCTACGAAGAGAATCCGACTAAATAATAAGATTAAAGAAGCCTGCAGCAGGGCTGGTAGTGGAACTGTCATCTTCTTTATTGATGAGGCTCAGCGACATAGTGAAAATGAATATGAATGGTTACGCGACGTTCATGATCATCTAGATCGCCAGCAAATCAAGCTATTTACTTTCCTGGTGGGACAGGAAGATTTGTTTTCCACCAAAGTGAATTTGCAGTGCGCTGGTAAAACACAGATCGTTGCGCGGTTCATGGTAGAAGAATTCGCTTTTTATGGCATTCGAAATGTGCAAGATGTAGCAACTTGTTTGGCTGGCTACGACAATTCTACTTTTCCACGAAACAGTGATTGGACTTTCACAAGATTTTTTATTGCGCGTGGAGTGGATTCTGGTTATAGGTTGGTTGACGATGCACAAGTGCTCTGGGATGCTTTTTCAAGTCTGCATAACAAATCAGGGTTGCCTGGAAAGTTAGAAATTCCGATGGAATCTTTTACGCGTACAGTAGAAATTGTTTTGAAAGATAGCCAAGCACTTGACGAAGTCAAGTACAGGCCGGCCAAGTCTCTTTGGGTACAAGCAGTGCGCAATTCTGGATATGTGCAAGCGAGAATAGCAGTGGGTCGCACACTTTCGGAATTTAATCATGTTGCATGAGATGATGGGCATGGCGCCCTTGCCCATCATGCTGTGTGATCAACGCAAATTGACACCGTCATTTGGTTATGTGTTCGATCCTAGATGGCTAGATCTTCACGATTCACTACTTTCCATTCTTTGGAAATTCATCAAGATGAATAGCGTGTCTGGCCATCTGATTGTAATGCAGTTGGCTAAAACTGATGTTGATCCTTATGAAGGAATCGCTGTTTGCAAATTTGAAATTGATATGCAGCGATTGCATGTAGACTTAGGACTGTCGCTAAAAGTAATTCGCGAGTCAATCACCCCAAATTTATTGGGTAATGCCACATGCCCGAACTTTAGATTCTGCAGGCGCTGTTTAAACCGTGGATATCATGGAACTGCATACCAATTCGAATCGGTCATACGCTGTCCACTTCATGGCGATATTCTTGAAACGCGATGTCGTTCTTGCGGCATGTCGACCGCTTATCACTTGAATGTCTCTATTTTGAACTCCCCTTTTCGATGCAAGTATTGTTCAAACCTTTATGGAACAAACACACCGAACTTTATACATAAGTCGACTTTTAAGCGAATTTCGCGAAGGGCAATTACACGAACAAGAATTCTTCGTTGCTGATGAAATTGAACTCAGACCTGAAAGGTTTTAGTGGTCAAACAACAATCTTTTGCAGGCAAATTTGCCGAGAAATGATTTTACGTAGGTAAATTTAACGGGAAATTTGTCTAAGCTATTGAATTTAAAAGAATTTGTTGTGAAAGTTATTTACAAAATCGACGTGCAGGCAAATTTACCGTCATTTTGCGGGCAGATTTGCCGAGGTCTACGGAGTTGAAGCCTGAGGTAATGCTGAACGAAATCACACTTACATGCAATCCTCACTCCCGCTACGGTGGCGATAAGAGCGAGGACGAATTGGAGGTAATGCTACTGGCCGACACCATGCGCGAGCTGGTATCTTACGCAGTGGGGTGCATGTTTGGCCGCTACAGTCTCGATAAGCCGGGGCTAATCCTGGCCAACCAAGGCGAAACGCTGGCCGACTATCTGACTAAAGTGCCGCAGCCCAGCTTCCCGGCGGATGACGACAACGTCATTCCAATGCTGGGCGGCGACTGGTTCACTGACGACATCGTTGAGCGTTTTCGCCAGTTTTTGCGCGTGGCATTTGGAGAGGCGCATTACGAGGAAAACTTGCAGTTTGTCGAAAAGGCACTGAATAAGAAAGGTAAGCCGCAGCCGATCCGCGACTACTTTCTTAAGGATTTTTACAACGACCATGTGAAGCGCTACAAGAAGCGCCCCATCTATTGGCTGTTTTCCAGCGAGCTGGGCAGCAAACTAGGCACTTTCAATGCGTTGATCTACCTCCACCGCTATCGTCCGGACACGGTGAGTGTGGTGCTCAACGGTTATCTGCGTGACTTCCGCAACAAGCTGGCGGCGCACCTAAGTTACTTGCAGCAAGTTGGCATCAGCAGCTCGGCGAGCCCAGCCGAGAAAACCCGCGCCAACAAGGAAATAGACCCCATCAAGAAGCAACTTCAGGAGCTGGACGATTACGAACGCGACGTGCTCTACCCACTGGCCACCGAGCAGGTAGAGCTGGATCTGGACGATGGCGTGAAGGTCAACTACCTCAAACTTGGCTCTGCCTTAAAGAAAATCGTCGGGTTGGATGCGAAGGAAGAGGACTGAGACTAATGAGCAACCTCAAAATCACCCAGGCACTCAGCAACCTGTTCGACAAGCAACGTATCGTCTTTTGGTATGACACGCGCCATGAGTTTCGCGCCGACTTCGCGGCGATGGAACTGCCGGACATTGAAAAAATTGAGCTAACTAACAACGAATTTAGCGTAAAGCATCGCGTGTTGCGTGCACAGCCAGCGCAAAAATTTTTGCTCTACCGCGATGGCCCTGAACCTGAGCATCTACATAACTGGTTGCTAGATGTCCAGCTGGCGAGCGGCAATACCTTCCGTACCGATCAGGTGGCACTGTGGCTGGCAGAACTGGAACTGGGGCCGGATTGTTATCCTCTTCTCGAAGCCCATGTGGCGTTTTTTGAGGCGAGTAAACGCCGCGAAGCCTTGCGTGGCATGCTAGAGAGCAGCGACACACAGAATGCCCTGCTCCAAAAAATGTTAGCTGTGTGCGTGGGAACTGAGCCGCGGTTGGATGTGATGCTGGAAGCGCTATTGGCCGATGTAGCCGAAGGCGTGAATACACGCATTAAGTTGATCGAGCGTAGCGGTTTGAGTGACTTCTTGTGGGAGCGCATGAAGCGTGCTTACGGTTATGCGTCTGAACAGCCTGGCTTGCGCGATTTTGTGATCGAGCTTTTCAAGACCTGTTTTTTTGCCGACGTGGAACCTGAGTACAAGGCGCGTCTTTCCGCTGAGGCTCAGGTATTCATACGGCGCTGGAAAGACAGCCGAGCGCACAACCAACGCTTTGAAACCCTATCGAATGAGTGCGCAGTAATTCTACAGATCGATGAGAAATTGCAAGGCATTGATTACCGAACGCTCATGGATCTGGACTACTTTGAACTGATCGATCAAAAGATCCTCAGCGACTTGGTGCGCGATGTAGTGACGCGTACGGTGACTGCGCAGGAGGTGGAGCAATGGGTAAGGCAACGTCGTCAGGGACATTGGTTTGACCGCTTCAAGGATGTTTACCTGGCGATTGAACACGGTGCGCAGTTCATCCAGTTGTTGGGCATGACTCAACTGGAGATGAGTTCGCTGGAAGATGGAGTAAAGAAATATGCCCAGACCTGGTTCCGCTTAGATCAGCGCTATCGCAAGTTCATCTATCACGCGCGAGAATCCGGCCAAGCGTCGTTGTTGCAGGACTTGAACAACCTGATCGAGAATCTTTACACGAATAATTATTTAGTGCGCCTCAACGACCGCTGGCAAACCTTTGTGGATGCAAGCGTGCTTTGGGAAGCTGCGCCTGTGGTTTCTCAGGCTCAGTTTTTCAGCCGCTTTGTACGCCCCTATCTTGAACGTAAGAATAAGGTCTGCGTGTTGATTTCAGATGCATTTCGCTATGAAATAGGCGAAGAACTGCAAAGCATGATCCGGCGTGAGGATAAGTTTGATGCTGAACTGGTGCCTGCATTGTCTTGCTTGCCCAGCTACACCCAGCTGGGTATGGCGGCACTATTGCCGAACCAGACCTTGCAGTTGGTGGACGACGATAGCGGCCACGCATTGGTGGACGGCCAGAGCAGCATGGGGTCGGCTAACAGGGCCAAGATTTTGGCAGCGACTGTGCCTGCATCGACTGTAGTTCTGGCCAAAGATGTACTTACTATGGGGCGTGATGAATCGCGTGCATTGATCCGCGACAACGATGTGGTCTATGTGTATCACAACCTGATCGACAAAACAGGCGACACGCGTGATACCGAGGAACGTGTGTTTGCCGCATCAGAGGAAACGCTGGACGAGTTATTACGTATGGTGAAAAAGCTGACCAATGCCAATGCAAGCAATTTAGTCGTTACAGCGGACCACGGCTTCATCTATCAAAACCAACCTCTGGCAGACAGCGATTTTCTCAGCGCAGAGTCCGAGGGGCGCCAAGTGCTCTATATTGATCGTCGCTTTGTACTGGGTAAAGGACTACGCGCGCACCCCAGTTTTAAGACGTTTAGCCCAGAGCAGTTGTCACTGGCTGGCACGCTGGAAGTGCAAATTCCAAAGTCTATCAATCGCCTGCGCTTGAAAGGTTCAGGCAGTCGGTTTGTTCATGGCGGCGCCACCTTGCAGGAGGTAGTAATCCCCGTCATCACCATCAATAAAAAGCGCCAAAGTGACGTAGGACGGGTGGACGTAGAGTTTATCGGCGGCGGTGGCAAAACCATTACGACGGGACAGCTGGCCGTGGTGCTATACCAGACCGGGCCTGTGACAGAGAAACTGCAAGCACGACGACTGAAAGCGGGTATTTACACCTTGGAGGGTGAGTCGATTTCTGATATGCATGACTTGACCTTTGATTTTGCTTCAGACAACCCGCGCGAGCGTGAGCTGCCTGTACGTTTCATCCTCAGCCGTAAGGCGGATGATTTCAACAACCAGCAGGTTGAGTTACGCCTGGATGAACAGGTCGACGGCACCTCGCATTTCGCCAAGTACAAGGCCGTGCGTTACGCAATACGCCGCTCGTTCTCCAGCGAATTTGATTTTTAAGTGATTGCATAGGAAAGTCCATGAGTCAGCTAGACGATAAAATAAACCAGCACTTTGCCGGACTGGTGGTGCGCAAGGATCTGGTCAAGACGGTGAAGGGCAACGCCATCGTCCCTACCTATGTGCTGGAGTATCTACTCGGACAGTATTGCGCCACCAACGACCAGGCGACGATTGAGACTGGCATTGACACGGTGCGGGAGATCCTGCGCAAGCACTATGTGCATCGCAATGAAGCAGGCTTGGTTCGTTCAACGATTAAGGAAAAAGGTCGACACAAAGTCATCGACCGCATCAGCGTAGCGTTGAACGATAAGTCAGACGCCTACGAAGCCGAGTTTGCCAATCTGGGCGTCAAAAAGGTGGTGATTGATTCCGCCACGGTGAAGGCGCATCCTAAGCTGTTGGTCGGTGGCGTTTGGTGTATTGCTGACCTAGAGTACCTTTTCACCGAGGACAAGAATGCCACGCCGTGGATATTGGCGTCGATCAAACCGATTCAGATCTCACAATTTGATTTCGAAGGCTATGTGGAAGCCCGCAAGCAGTTCACCACGGAGGAGTGGATCGATCTGCTGATCCAGAGCGTGGGCTTCAATCCGCAGATGTTTGGCAAGCGTAACAAACTCAGCCAACTGGTGCGGCTGATTCCTTTTTGCGAGCGCAACTACAATCTGATTGAACTGGGTCCCAAGGGCACCGGAAAATCTCACATCTTCTCGGAGTTTTCGCCGCACGGCATTTTGATCTCTGGTGGTGAAGTGACTGTGCCCAAGCTGTTTGTGAATAACAGTAGCGGGAAGCTGGGCTTGGTCGGTTACTGGGACGTAGTGGCTTTCGACGAATTCGCTGGCAAGCAAAAGAAGGTCGATAAAGCGCTGGTCGACATCCTGAAGAATTACATGGCCAACAAGACGTTCTCGCGGGGTGTGGAAACACTGGGCGCTGAGGCGAGCATGGTGTTTGTTGGCAATACGGACCACACGGTGCCTTACATGCTTAAGCATTCAGATCTGTTTGATCCGCTCCCCGAAAAATTTCACGACTCGGCATTTTTGGATCGAGTCCATAACTACATTCCGGGCTGGGAAGTGGACGTGATTCGTGGTGAAATGTTTTCTGATGGTTACGGCTTTGTGGTCGATTACCTTGCCGAAATTTTGCGCTCATTGCGCAGTCACGATTTTTCTGACCGCTATAAAGCGAAATTCCGACTCTCTGACGATATTTCGACCCGCGACCGCGACGGCATCAACAAGACTTTTTCTGGGCTAATGAAGATATTGTATCCTCAGGGGGAAGCAACAGATGCCGAGATCGAAGAAATTCTGCGGGTGGCTATCGAGGGCCGGAAACGGATCAAGGACCAATTGCTGAGAATTGACACCACTTACCCGCCGGTACGTTTTGTTTACATGGCACCTGATGGCAAAGAAGTGCCAGTTACGACATTGGAAGAAGAGGAATATCCGAATTCCTACCATCGCCGCGTGGCACAGGAGAGCGATTCAGACGACACAGCTGCCCCGCCAAGCGAAATGTCTTACGTTGTAGGGACTGTGCCTGTTAACAGCGCGCCTACCGCTGCTGTAACGGTATCTCTGGCGGCACCACTAGCATTAAAAGAGACGCACCTCGTCTTCCAGGAAAACCAACGCGGCGTGAATTTCGACAAGTTGTTCGGACCTTATTTAATAGGCGCCAGTCGAATTACCCTAAATGACCCCTATTTACGGATGTTCCATCAGCAGCGCAACGTGATGGATCTATTGGAGACCATCAGCAAACAAAACTCTCCAGAGAACGAAGTGGCTGTAAATGTTATTACGGTTGAGGATGAGTTTAATGGAGACCGTCAAACTGAGAACTTTCAAAAAATGGCGGAGGCCTGCCGTGCCATTGGTATTCAGTTCACTTGGGAGTACGACACAACCGGTACCAAGCATGACCGCGACATCACGACCGACCACGGCTGGAAGATCGTGTTGAGTCGTGGGCTGGATGTGTTCCAACGATTTGAGCTCAATGATGTATTCAGTTTCGCGAATCGAATGCAGCAGCATCGACAGTGCAAGGAGTTCAATGTGACCTACGTGAAAGTCAAGCCAACTTGAGGTCCGTATTCCGTGTATTTGGAGCGTGCCGCTCACGCGTCGCGCGAAATCCAAAAATTGAAAGATGACTCACTGCAGCAGTACATGTCACCAGCTTGGCTGGGAACACATCAATCTGACCAGCGACTATGTATGGCGCCAAAATAGAAAGGTCTGCGAGGGGTAATTTGGATCATTTCGGGCACGAGAAAATCCTTAGCGAACAATTTTTTCCTTTTTCGCTGTTCTCTCCTAGCAACAAATTCGGGAAGTAAAGTTCCATGAAATGTTTTAGCTGATGCTATGATGCTCAATGAGTATAGATATTAATTGGAAGCGAATGAAAACCACGGTATCACAACAAGAATTTTTACGTGACGCAATGCGGCGACTCGATATGAAACGGGAGGCTTTTGCCGAGCGATTGGGCACAACGAAACGACGATTAGACAATTGGCTTTTACCGATTGAATCTACTGGATTTCGCGAAATGGATGAGATTGTTTGGAAGTTTGTTAGAGAAATTTTGGAGAATGAAAAAAAATAATTTTAATATGCTCAATGAGTATATTAAAAAGGGTGTTGAAATACTTATTTTAAGAAAAATTGAAAATGAATAATGATCAGCACCTTGGGGGTGCAAGCAAGAAGAATATTTTTGCTACAGCATCAATGTGTCGGTTGCGAAAGACGCAGCTATTTGGCTATTAATGCCCAACGCCTCGAAAAGGTAAAAAGAGCGATGATGGGTGGTTTTCGTGCAATAACTTATCTAAGATGCTGTATTTTTGGACTTTAAGTGTGTCGGTTGGTTGATTAATTGCGATCTTTTTCTGACTTAGACATTGTCTCCAACTGACATCCGGGTGCATAAAGTAGTCTTTTCGCACCGGTAGATCATCTAAAACGTCAATTTGACCTTTTCGGGGCGTTGGGCATTAATAGCCAATATAAAATTTGACAGAATGGACAAATTGGCTAAAATGGACAAGTAATATACTTTTTAAAGACGATAATCATGCTTACCTTTACCGCGTCCGATGCTAAAAATAATTTCGGAACACTTACCGATACCGCACTGACACAGCCCGTGAGTATCACGAGGCGTGGTCGAGTTATTCTCGAAGTTATGACACCTCAAGCAAAAGAAGCCTTAATTCAAGAACGCATTAAAGAGCTGGTATTCGGTCAATTTGTTACGGACGCCATTGAAGCTGACAAAGAGTATGTGGCAACAGGTCTTCATACTAATTTAAGTGAAATGCAAGCATGGGCTGACAGCCTTGGTACTGCTAATCCATTATCTATGCCAGCATGCCACAAATAATATTTTCACCCCGTTCACATCGAGACATTGCTCGTTTTAAAGCGTTTTTGGAAGAGGTAGCACCAGAAAAAGTCGCCGAAGCTATACAAACGATTATTTCAAGAATCGGACAACTCGAAAAAAATCCACTACTAGGAACATCGGTACCCTGTGAAACGATACCCAACCTTAGAAAACTGGTGATACCGTATAAGAAAAATGGCTATGTCGCTCTATACAAATACGATATGAACAAGGGAATAGTAGTCGTTGAAACTATCCGGCACATGCGAGAACTGGAACCAGAATTTTTAAAGCGTATGTAGGTACTATTCATGGCGAATAAAAATGAACGACAAATCTAACGAAGCGAATCATATTCAAGAGACCACTAAAAATTCTATGCAAGATCCTCCTATAGGATATCTGGAAATACTGGAAGAATTTTTTAGTCGCAATACTTCTAGAGACTCCATGCAAGAGCCATCTGCAGAGGTAAAAGCTAAGATAGATGAATTGCTAGCTGATGACCCGCGCTTAAAATATCCTTACATGTCTAGGCATGAGTATAGAAAAATGATGGATGAAAGAGAGAAAAAATAGCTTTTTTACGGAATAATCTTTCCTAAAAACGAATCAATCGCTGATACATCTCATGGCCGATAAACACGAGCGTAAGCGTCCAGCCGTCCCATCTAACATTATTTCTCAACGGTGCTAACAGGGCGCAATGGCAGTAGTTCGTCGATGCGACTGTTGGGATGTGTCGGTAATTTTTCAAGCGTGGCTTTGAGCCATGCCAATGGTTCGATACCGTTCGCTTTGGCGGTGGCGAGTAGGCTTTGAATGGCGGCCGCTTGTTTGCCTGCGCGTACGGAGCCGGCGAATAGCCAGTTCTTTTTGCCAATCGCTATCGGACGAATGGCGTTTTCGATGGGGTTGTTGTCGATCGGTAGATGGCCGCTATTGGCGTAGCGTTCGATGGCGGTCCAGCGTTTGAGACTGTAGTCGATGGACTTGGCTAGACTGCTGCCGTCGGCCGTTTGTTGGCGTGTTTGAATCAGCCAGGCGTGCATTTCTTGCAGTCGCGGTAATGCTTGGGTTTGGCGTCGTTGTTGGCGTTGGGCTATGGTGTCGGTTTTGCCTTCAGCTTCGATGTGGTACAAGTTGGCGATGCGTTTGAGTGCGTCTGCTGCAATAGGATGCGCATTGGCTGCGTGCAAGTCAAAGAACTTGCGACGGGCGTGCGCCAAACAAGCTAATCAGTGATGCCGAGCGCGAACAGAGCTTTGTAGCCGGCGTAATCGTCGACCATGAGATGACCTTGCCAATCCTTCAGAAAGGCTTGCGCATGACTTCCCCCGCGTCCGTTTTGGAAATCGAACACGATGATCGCTGGTTTGTCTTCTAAGACATTGCTGCGATAGGCCCACAAATAGGCGCGCTTGGTTTTACCATTGCCGGGATCAAGTAGTGGCACCGGGGTTTCATCGGCGTGCAGTACTTGCCCTTGTTTGAGTAATTCGGCCAGTCGTTCACTTAAGGGTTGGAGTGCGACCCCCATCTTTCCTACCCATTCTGCCAGCGTGGAGCGGGCAATGCCAACACCGTGGCGGGTGCTGATTTGTTCGATGCGATACAGCGGTAAGTAGTCGAGATATTTTTGAATCACGACCCATGCTAATAAACCGGGTGCAGCTAAGCCACCGTCAATGACTGCGGCGGGAATCGCTGCTGCTGTGACGGTTTCACAGGCACGGCAGGCATATTGAGGACGAATGTGTTGGTGCACAAAGAAGCGGGCTGGTTCGACGTCGAGTTGTTCGCTGATATCTTCGCCGATCTTGACCAAATCCTTGCCGCAGTGACCGCAAGTGCAGCTTTCTGGTTCGTGTCTATGCACGATGCGTGGTAAATCTGCTGGTAGTGCTTTGCGTCCGGTTTGGCTTGGCTTGCGTGGTGTTGTGGCTGGTGATAATTGCGCCAACTCAGCCTGCATGGCGGCCAGATCGCTTTGTTCTGTTTCTAAAAACAGGTCACGTTGTTGTGCTGTAAACGCTTCGGTTTTTGCGCTAAATTTGAGACGCTTGTGGTAGGCCAGCTCTAAGGTCAGTGCATTGATTTTGCATTCTTTAGCGTGGTTCTCAACGGTGAGACGACTGACTTCTGCTGCGGATTTTTGTGCTTGTGTGACTTGCGCCAACACCCATTCTTTGAGCGCTGGATCAGCATTGAGTTGAGCAAGTTTGTTGGCGATATCCATACCCGAAAGTATACCTCGCCCGCTCGGAAGTTAACAGGGAGTAGCCACAATTTTTAAACGCGCCACGCTCCATTCGCTTGTGCCGATAGGCGTGTCCAGTCCACCCCTGTGGTGAGCCATTGCCATTCTTGGTGCGATAAGGTGCACACCGAGTCATGACTTTGCGGCCAAACGAAACGGCCTTTGTGCAAACGTCGTAAGCACAGCCAGACGCCAGTGCCATCCCAAATCACGACTTTGATTCTTGTACCCGTTTTATTACGAAAGGCGTAGGCACTACCATCGCAAGGCGCTTGACCTAGGCTTTGTTGAACGCGTTGCGACAAGCCATCGATACCAATTCGCATATCGACGGCCTCGATTGCCAAGTAGAGTTGAGACGGTGCGCTCCACATCGTCATCGACACGCCTGCAGTAGTTGCAGCAAGGACGCGACTGCGCCGGGGTCGTGCGTGATGTGTTTGAGCGTTAAGTCGATTTGCCAACCATTGGGACTTTGTACATGGATCATTTCTGGAGAGCTTGGAACCATCACTTTGGCGGTAGTCATGGCGGCACCATCGGTGTGGATTGCAGGAACAAAGCGCGTCGCTTTAGCAACAGGCAAGATGTGCTTTTTATCGGGTATCGCTGGTGGTGTGTCGATCTGCAAGTTGACCTCAGCCATCTCGGCTGACCGAATAAGCGCTCGCTGATAATCAAACGACGAGAGTTTGAGACTCTCACGTTGACAATACGCCGTCCTACTCAAACCACTCACTTCCCAATTTCGCTTGTGGTCGCGCCAATACGCCAACTTCTCTTCTTTTGATTGCTTTGTCGTTTGATTTACGCTGCCCATAATCCATTCCCCGTCAAGTCATCCTGATGATTTAATGGGGGGAGTCTAATAGGTTCGGTTGAATTATTTTAGGTGGTCGCGTTGGACGCTTACACACGAGCACGAAAGTAACGCCAAGCTGTTGACGATCACCCAAAATTAAGCCACTTGGGCTCAGTTTTAAGTGATTCTCAACAATCCTGTGAGGAAAGAAGCCGGTGCGTGTATCGTCAATAACGCCGAAGGTATGGATTACGAAACGCTGTCAGTGACTGAACTTGAAAACATAGTTGGGGTGAACTTGTTCCCTGATTTACCATCAAGTATCAAATCTAAAGTCATGAATCTACCCGTACCTACTCCCCACGGAAATCGTTAACAAGGCAACAAAAAGTTCCTATTTTAGGTCAATGAGCTTTCTTTTGATCTGCATTCAAGCCACTTCTCAAGCACTACGTTTCGCTAATGCCCAAACTATCTGCACCTTAACCTATAGGTTGACTCCTGAACGAAGTCTTCATGGAATTGCTTCACTAAGAGGTAGATCACGATTGTTCTTGTCACCCAACAAAGACAAGTAAATTTGCTTTAAGTGCTGAGTAAGAGCGTCACGGAAGGCGGCATCGTAGACGAAGGGGAAGCCCTGCAGTTTCGATAAACTGGAAACGATTTGAATATTCGAGCCTATAGGATCCAGTTCTGGACGTCGGATGTAAAGATTACCGACTTTTATAATTCCCTTTGGATCTATGTGCACATCGATAAGGTATGCGTCTTTAGGTAACGAGTGCCAGTCCTCATAGAAATCGAGTTCCTTTGTATTGATGCCATTCACAGCTGCTTCTTGTTGCGCAATACCAAAATCTTGTTCTCCAGACTCTGAGGGTAAAAATTTCCACAATACGATATGTACTGGTCGTCCAAGGAGATCAGCTTTTCTGAGTTGTGCGAAGGATTTTTTTGTTGGTCCCGCAGCCCTGTTAGTTCTGGAACTCTCCCAAGCAGCGCTTGCGGCGAGTAGATCGCTCTCATCTACTGGCAGAGACGAATTCCAAAGAGTTGAAAACCAAGCGGCTACTTGTTCCAAAACGTCACGATCGTCTGTCAGAATGCCAGCTTCAAGCCAACCATCAAGCTCATCGCCTTCATAGTGCAATCCGTTTGTTGAGAAATTGGCGGAGCCTATTATGGCAACAGTGTCTGTCAGAAGAACCTTCGCATGAAGGCTGCTTGAATTATGTATCTGGACTGCATCATTATCGCGGAGGATTCTTACGGGGTTTGGGTTCGTTCCACCAGAGAGAAGATTACAAACTATACGAACAGGGACCGAACTATCTGAAAACAAAGCTTCAGATCTTGCACCCCAAAAGGCAACCGCAGCGTCAATGTGTTTAGCACTGGAGATGGCATCACGTACGGCAGCCAAGTACTCGGTGTTAGAGAGAAATTTTTTCATCGGTGCAGCCAATGCAAGTAGATTTTTTAAAAAGGAAAACGAATATTAGTTATCCGCTGCCCAGGATGGATGATTGTATGCAAGTTGATCACCAGATTGCTAGTAAATTAGCAAGAATCTATCACGTTAGATTTTTGCGATTTTTCTCTCGAAGGCAACACGATTTCAATAGACTTATCCGATCTCTTTTATTGCATAGAAATCCCTTAATTCAGAGATCAAAAAACCAAACAAAATCAAAAAACACAAAGGATCACAAAAAAGCCTATCCAAAGCGCTCTCTCCAATTCCGCAGCACGCTACCCTCCTCCGTTTTCTAAACGCTCCTAGGCCCCATTCAAGCTTTTTGCGCGGAGGTTAGTGACTTTCCTCCCCTTCTAGGATTTCTCACCAAATAGATTTCCTTGTGGCAGTTTGCGATTTCACTTTTTTACTTATGGATCCTTTGACCATGCGAGCTCGCCGGCATGAAAATCGATTGCTCAAAGTTTGCGGTTTCTTTTTTGATTTGAGATTACGTAAAACCGGCAATGTCCCAGCTTCGCCAAGCGAGATCGTTATAAAAGCGGTTCTGTCGCAATAAGCTGTCTCTGTTAGACTGATGATCCGACAAAATATTTGATTCATGCAATGAATGACGAGCTACGCAAGCTACTCAAACGAATGCATTATCCGCTCGAAGTAATGCTGACCT
>NZ_JACOFW010000041.1 GCF_014284305.1 Affinundibacterium seohonense | reverse complement strand
GAAGGAGATGTGACGATCAATTAAACGAAGCAGGTGGTCTTTCGGAACCAGTTGTTCCAAGGTGACCATTTCTAATTCGTGTTGGAAAGGTGTGGGTGTTTTTAGCATGCCGCTATTAAACCAAAAGACCTCGCACTTGGCGAGGCCTTTTGGGGTTTGTCAGCAGTCTGAGAAGCTCAGCTTCTCTTTTTTGTTTTGACTTGGTTTCCGACAGTTTTAACCGCCGATTGCTTCCCACTTTTCTAATGCTGCCATCAGCAACTCATCAATTTCCGCAAAGCGTTCGTTGAGTTTTTTAATGGCGTCTGGTGTTGCGTCTTTATAGAAATCACCATCGGCGAGTTTTTCAGAAATCGTATTTTGTTCGGCTTCCAGATTGCTAATTAAAGTCGGCAATTCATCCAATTCTTTTTGCTCTTTGTAGCTCAGTTTTTTAGGCTTCGCTTCAACTTTAGGCGCTGGCGCGGTCATGCTACTGACTGGTGACTTGCTGTCGGTTTTTTGCTTAGCCGGTGCAGCGACTGCTTTGCCTGCTGGGGAATTTTTGTAAGTTTCCCAATCGGTATAGCCACCGATGTATTCTTTCCAGAGACCATCGCCTTCCGACGCGATGACTTGTGTCACCACATTGTCGAGGAAAGTTCTATCATGGCTGACCAAGAAAACCGTGCCATCGTAATCTTCCAGTAATTCTTCCAATAACTCCAAGGTGTCGATGTCGAGATCATTGGTCGGCTCATCGAGCACCAAGACGTTAGCTGGCTTGGCAAACAAGCGTGCTAACAAGAGACGATTGCGTTCGCCACCGGATAAAGTTTTGACGGGTGAACGGGCGCGCTCTGGTGCGAACAAGAAGTCACCGAGGTAAGACATGACGTGTTTGCGCTGGCCATTGATCTCCACAAAATCGCTACCCGGAGAAATCGTTTCTGCCAGACTGACTTCTTCATTGAGTTGCGTGCGCATCTGATCGAAGTAAGCGATCTGCAGTTTGCTACCTTGTTTCACAGTGCCGCTATCAGGCTGATCTTCACCCAAAATCATTTTCAATAGGGTCGTTTTACCGGCACCATTTTGACCAATCAATCCGATCTTATCGCCACGCATAATAATGCTAGAGAAATTGTCGACGATATTTTTCGGGCCAAAGCTCTTGCAGACGTTTTCCAATTCCGCGACGATCTTGCCAGAACGCTCACCCGTTGTGACATCCAGGCGCACTTGACCTTGTTGATCACGACGCGCTGCACGTTGCAGACGCAATTGTTCAAGACGTTTAACACGGCCTTCATCGCGCACACGACGGGCTTTAACGCCTTTGCGTATCCAGACTTCTTCTTGCGCTAAAAATTTATCAAACTTCGCTGCTTCCACTTCTTCGATGACTAATTGTTCTTCTTTGCGTACTTGATAGGTCGAGAAATTGCCAGGGAAAGACGTGATCTTGCCGCGATCTAATTCAATGATGCGGGTCGTCACATTGTCCAAGAAGCTACGATCATGGGTGATGAAGAGTACGCTGCCTTTAAAGTCTTTCAACAAGCCTTCTAACCATTTAATCGAAGAAAAATCCAAATGGTTGGTCGGTTCATCGAGCAGTAAAACATCGGGCGCACTGACCAATGCACATGCTAACGCAACGCGCTTTTTCATACCGCCGGACAGGGTGCTCATGATCGCATCCTTGGATAAATTCAATTTTTCCAAAGTTGTTTCAACCGTGTTGCCCAAGCTCCAAGCATTGGCAGCATCAAGCTGTACTTGAATATCGTGCATGCGCTCCATTAGCGCATCATCATTGTCACCGCCAAATTTACCAGTGATCTCTTCATATTCTTGTAACAGTTTCGGTAGGTCACCTAGGCCAGATGCGACCGCGTCAAACACGGTTTGGTCAGGATCAAATTGCGGTTCCTGCTCGACGTAGGCAATCTTGATTCCTTGTTGCATGACCAACAGACCATCATCGAGTTTGAACGTACCTGCGATGATTTTGAGGAGTGAGGATTTACCAGTGCCATTGCGTCCAATCAAACCCACGCGTTCTGAGGTTTCGATTGAAAATTCTGCGTGATCGAGGAGGGCAACGTGACCAAATGCGAGTTGCGCGTTACTGAGAGAGATGACTGCCATAAAAAAAACTTCTGCCGAGCTAAAGAGAGCCGATGCGGGTAGATGAAGGTCGTTAAAAACCAAGAAAGGCGCTATTGTACGCTAGTTGCATTCGGTTTCATCGTTTAGGGCGGATTGCATTTGATTGTTGTTGGTCTGTCAGGTAAGATGGCGGGCTTCGTTCCTTGGTGATTTTCTAATATTTAGCCAAGGAATCGGGAAGTTCGTGAAAAGTCTTTGCATGGTTTTTAAGAGTCTCGCCGTAGCACAATGGATAGTGCACATGCCTCCTAAGCGTGGGATACAAGTTCGATTCTTGTCGGCGGGACCAAATTTTCACATTTCCCACATTTATGCCAGTTTCAGTTGATAAATTGGCACAGTTCAAATTTCCACTTGCGCCTAAATCGGTTAGCATGTCGGTCTAACAAAACAATCGCTGATGTCCTCGAATGTTTCGATAGCAATCACGATAATACCAACCACAAGAATTTGAGAGACTGATATGGCAAAAGCATCATTTCAATGGGACGATCCACTGTTATTGAGTTCCCAATTGACAGACGAGGAGCGCATGGTTCAAGAAGCAGCTCGTGTGTATTGCGAAGAAAAATTGGCGCCACGGATTTTGGATGCCTTCCGCAATGAGCGTACTGATCCAGTTATTTTCCGTGAGATGGGTGAATTGGGTTTGCTCGGCTCTATGATTCCCACCGAGTACGGTGGCGCGGGTTTGAATTATGTTTGTTATGGCTTAGTAGCCCGCGAGGTTGAACGTATCGATTCTGGCTATCGTTCGATGATGAGTGTGCAATCTTCTTTAGTGATGGTGCCGATTAACGAATTCGGTAGCGAAGCGCAAAAGCGTAAGTATTTGCCTAAGCTGGCAACAGGCGAATGGATCGGTTGCTTCGGTTTGACTGAACCGGATCACGGTTCTGATCCTGGCAGTATGGTGACGCGCGCAAAGACGGTTGATGGCGGTTACTTGCTGACTGGTGCCAAAATGTGGATTACGAATAGTCCGATTGCCGACGTGTTTGTGGTTTGGGCGAAGACCGATGATGGTCGGATTCGTGGTTTTATTTTGGAAAAAGGCTGGGAAGGTCTGTCTGCGCCAGCGATTCATGGCAAAGTTGGTTTGCGCGCCTCAGTGACTGGTGAAATCGTGATGAATGAAGTATTTGTGCCAGAAGAAAATTTGATGCCGCATGTAGAGGGTTTAAAAGGACCGTTCACTTGTCTGAATTCTGCGCGCTTCGGTATCGCCTGGGGTGCTTTGGGCGCAGCTGAATTTTGCTGGCATACCGCGCGTCAGTACACGATGGATCGCATACAGTTTGGCCGGCCTTTAGCTGCAAATCAATTAGTGCAAAAGAAACTGGCTGACATGCAAACTGAAATTACTTTGGCCTTGCAGGGTTGCTTGCGTCTTGGTCGTATGAAGGATGAAGGTACTGCTGCGGTTGAAATTACTTCGATTATGAAGCGGAATTCTTGTGGAAAATCCTTGGATATTGCACGCACAGCACGGGATATGTTGGGTGGTAATGGGATCTCGGATGAATTTGGTATTGCGCGTCACTTGGTTAATTTGGAAGTTGTGAATACCTATGAAGGTACACATGACATTCATGCTTTGATTTTGGGTCGAGCTCAAACGGGGATTGCGGCCTTTTAATGGTTTGCTTGGCTTGACATTTACAGGTCAGAAAATGCGATGGTTTATAATGGCGGTTTAGAAACCTATGAAGATAGTAGGTTTGACCCTAAAAGTCATTTAGCTAAGCCGAGAGGTGAAGCTGTCATCCCTGCGTAGGCAGGGATCCAGTGTCTTGCAATTGCGACGCCGCTGGATTCTGGCCTACGCCGGAATGACGGTAAAAGCTGTATAGCTTGACTGAGCGACTTTAGGGTTTCTCATTTTTATATTGGCATCGCACCCGCGATTCCATTTCAGACGATAGAGATTCACCGTGACTTTTCTACAAAAACTATCCAGCGCCTGGACCACCAACAACTCTTTGTTATGCGTGGGTTTAGACCCTGATGTGAAAAAATTTCCAGCTGAGTTAGCAGACCAACCCGATGCGATTTATGCTTTTTGTAAGGCGATTGTTGACGCTACTGCAGATTTGGCGTGTAGCTTCAAACCGCAGATCGCTTACTTTGCAGCTTTGCGCGCAGAAGACCAGTTAGAAGCAATTTGTCGTTACATCAAAACCACTTATCCGACTATTCCTATCATCTTAGATGCCAAGCGCGGTGACATTGGTGCGACGGCTGAGCAGTATGCACGTGAAGCTTTTGAGCGTTATGACGCTGACGCGGTTACCGTCAATCCTTACATGGGTTTTGATTCTGTGGCGCCGTATTTGGAGTGGAAAGACCGTGGCGCGGTTGTTTTATGTCGTACTTCGAATGCCGGCGGATCTGATCTGCAATTTTTGGATGTCGGTGGCAAGCCTCTGTACCAACACGTTGCGCAATTAGTGGCTGATAAATGGAATACTAATGGCCAATGTTCGCTGGTCGTTGGTGCCACATTCCCGAACGAGATCGCGCAAGTGCGTGCATTGATCGGTGACATGCCTTTGTTAATTCCTGGTGTTGGTGCGCAGGGTGGTGATGTTGAATCGACGGTGCGTGCCGGGCGTACTGCGAGTGGAATAGGGATGATGATTAATTCTTCCCGCGCGATCTTGTATGCCAAGCCAAATTCAGACGAAACGTATGCGCAGGCTGCTCGTCGTGTCGCCTTGGAAACTAGGGATGCGATTAATCAATTTCGTTGATCAGTAGGATGGATTGAGTTACTTGAGCTTGAAAAGACAAAGGCACGAAGATTGAAATCTTTGTGCCCTTTTTATTTGGTCTAACTGTAGTGAGAGGTTCTTAGACCTTAAATTTCATCCACATAACGTAATAACTTAGTCAATGCATGCGCCACAGTCTGTTCGCGCACTGCGTGCCGATCACCGCTAAACACTTTACGTTCGGTACGTGTAACACCACCAACGCGCCAACCAAAACATACCGTGCCGACTGGTTTGCCAGGCACCGCCCCGCCTGGTCCTGCGATACCTGTCGTTGATAAAGAAACATGCGCTTCTGAATTGGCTAATGCACCTTCTGCCATTGCGGCGGCGATTTCTTCGCTGACTGCACCGTGTTGGGCGATCAATGCAGCAGGAATGTTTAACATTTCGGATTTTGCTGAATTGGAGTAGGGCACAAAGCCACAATCGAACCACTCCGATGAGCCAGCGATTTCTGTCAACGCACAACTCACGCCACCGCCAGTGCAAGATTCTGCGACTGAGAGTAATAGTTTTTTTGCCTTGAGTGCTTCACCAACTTTTTTTGCGAGGTCTAGCATGTCAGCCATGATGGTCTCCTGTTGTGTAGATCAATGATGCGGATCTGTTGTTCATGAAAACACTGTAGCACTTCGAAACTTTGTTGCGGTGATTTTTGTTTAAGATTTTGGCATTCCAGTGATCTTGTTGTTTGCTAACCATGCTTACCAAGTCATCCACAATGCAAATACCAAAAGTGCAAAAAATGCCGCAACAATATCGTCAAACATGACACCAAATCCGCCTTTGAATTGGCGATCAAAATAGCCTATCGGCGGCGGCTTGACCATATCAAAAAAACGAAATGCAATGAATGCCCATAGTTGCGTCATGAATGGCGCAGGTGTGATGAATAACAAGACCAACCAGAACGCGATAATTTCATCCCACACCATGCTGCCGTGATCAGCGGCACCGAGATTTTTTCCGGTAACCTCACATGCCCAGACCCCAATAAAATACCCAACCACAATAATGATTCCCCAGTTCATAGGCGTGAATATTTGTGGCCAGCGTACACTCAATACAGCAAAACTTAACCAGGCAAATAATGTTCCGGCAGTCCCAGGCATGATGGGCGATAAGCCACTACCGAACCCTTGCGACAAGAAATGCGCCGGGTGAGCGAGTATAAAGGCAGGTGTTGGTTTGCGTATAGGATTTGCGGTCGTATCCATATCTTATGGCGTTGTGAAGTGATCGAAAGAACGTAGTTGCATGTTGATTGGCTTGTTATTTATGTCGAGTAGACGCAAGCCTGCTTCAGCTTCGATGGTGCCAATGCGTGTGACTGATGTATCGCTGGCAAGAGCGGCAGCTAAAACGGCTTCGC
Source organism: Affinundibacterium seohonense (assembly GCF_014284305.1). GTDB lineage: Bacteria > Pseudomonadota > Gammaproteobacteria > Burkholderiales > Burkholderiaceae_D > Undibacterium > Undibacterium seohonense. The sequence continues at coordinate 9,876 of NZ_JACOFW010000041.1, read as the reverse complement.
GTTGGCAAAGTGGCGCGGTAAAGCAAAGTTCGTAATCGTCGCCTCCCGCTAGTGTGTATTCTCGGCGTTTTTCTTGTACTTGCTGGCGCAAAACTAGGCCTGCGGGTAAAGAATCGACCAATATTGAAGCACCCACTTTTGAGCATTCTAAAATATGACCGAGGTCACCAATTAAACCGTCGGAAATATCTAATGCAGCATGGGCGACGCCGCGTAAAGCGATCCCGAGCTTGATTCGTGGCGTAGGTTGATGCATGCGCTTCGCTGCCAATTCGTGCTGTTCAGCAGATAGTGTGACTTCTTGCCAGTAGCATGCCAGCGCCAACCGCGCATCTCCTAAGCTACCTGAAATCCAGATGTCATCGCCAACTTGCGCGGCATCACGGCGCAGTGCCGTCTCTGGTGGCAATTCCCCAAAGATCGTAATGCAGATATTGAGTGGACCTTTGGTCGTGTCGCCGCCAATCAAGCGGCAGTTATGTTCTTGGGCAAGCGCCAGTAAGCCTTGGGAAAAACCTGCTAGCCAGGTTGGGTTTGCTTCTGGTAAAGACAAAGCTAAGGTAAATGCGAGTGGCTTTGCACCCATTGCTGCAAGGTCAGATAAATTCACCGCGAGGCATTTGTGCCCTAAACCGACAGGATCAGCATCGGGAAAAAAGTGTCTACCTGAAACCAACATGTCGGTAGAAATTGCTAGTTGCATACCCTTGCTGGGATTAATTAGGGCACAATCGTCACCGATCCCTAAGGCAAAGCGTGGATCGCTGGCGTAGTTTTGTACAAAATATTGTTTGATGAGATCGAATTCGGAGAGCATCCTGCATTGTAACTAAAGCGTTTCACACTGGGTTGAAAATGTCATTAGGATTTGGCGTCATGGGCGATTTGGACTTCGCCAAAATTTAAGAACATGCTGACGCCAGGCTTGACTTCGACCCGATAAGCGCCTTTCGCTTGATTCAAACGCATCGCTAAAGCCGTTAGTTCCCAAGCGCGATGTTCACTGCAACTTACACTTCCTTTGGTGAGTTCTTTGGCTTTTTGTTCTTTACCGAATTCCTTTACGGTCGCAGCATTGTGCTTTAGTGCAGGTAATACGGAGGGGTGATGCCACCCCCACATAAAGCTACTATCTTGATGATGAAAGGTGCCGATGATTTGCGCCGGTGCCAAAGCAAAGCTCCCATCATCAAAAGTTAACAATAATTGACCACTGTTTTGATCGAGATGCCAGGACTTTTCTTCACCTAAACGCCAATTGGAATTGTGTAGCATATTGGCTATTTGTGCTTCATCGGCGCTGGCAGCAATTAATGCATCTAGATTGGTTTCGCGGTTAATTGTTTTTTTCATTGTGGGCCGCGGCTTTCACAAAAAATGTCGACGGCGTAAAAATGATACAGATCTTCTTTATATGCGTTTGTGTGCCAAATTTGAGCAGAAATAGGCTCAACGTAAATTGTGTACATCTCTCACCTCGATGATTTCTTCGCTGGAATTCGCAAGCTAGCTTGAAGAAGCGTAATTACATGCTTACCAGCTTCCAATAAATACTAAAAGAAATCGTTTTGTAATTATGATTTTTACTAAGAAGTAATTCTTAGCTATTTTTTTAAGTTTCGAAAAAATACTGTAAATCGTCGTAATAGGCAAATAAGTTTGAAGTTTTCACACGATTTGATGAAAAAATCAACATAGGGATACGCCCTTGTAACAACAACGACATAGTATTTGCATGTCAAAAGAAAATTAATTGCTGAGTCGGTCGTCGGAAACCTGCATTACTTATGCAAAAAAGTCATAGAACTCGTATAAATACGTATGAAGCAAATGTTGCCTGTCTGCTAGAATCACTAACCCCTATTTGTTTGTTTAAAGAAGGAATTGACTCGCATGGATTCGCCAGAACAAAAAGAACTACTTCGTCGACAATTACGTCAAGCCGCTTTGGAATATCATGAGTTCCCAACGCCAGGCAAAATCAGCGTCACTCCAACCAAACAATTAACCAATCAACGTGATTTGGCTCTCGCCTATTCACCTGGAGTTGCCTCTCCCTGTGAAGAAATTGTGGCGGATCCTGCTGCCGCCTTTAAGTACACCGCGCGTGGCAATCTGGTTGGTGTCATCACTAACGGCACGGCCGTTTTAGGCCTCGGGAATATTGGGCCATTGGCGTCTAAGCCAGTGATGGAAGGTAAAGGCGTCCTCTTCAAGAAATTTGCTGGCATCGATGTTTTTGATATTGAGATAAATGAATCTGACCCAGATAAGCTGGTCGATATCATTGCCTCATTAGAACCGACTTTTGGCGGGATTAATTTAGAAGATATCAAAGCACCTGAATGTTTCTACATCGAGCGAAAATTGCGCGATAGGATGAAAATTCCAGTGTTTCATGATGACCAGCACGGCACTGCGATTATTGTCGGTGCAGCGATTATGAATGGTTTAAAAGTCGTCAATAAAGACTTGAAGACTTGTAAGTTAGTGGTTTCTGGTGCTGGCGCTGCCGCGTTGGCATGTCTAGATTTGATCGTTGACCTCGGCTTTCCGATTGAAAACATTTTTGTCACTGATTTGGCTGGCGTTGTCTACAAAGGACGCGCCGAGCTGATGGACCCGGACAAAGAACGGTTCGCGCAAGAGACATCCGCTCGCAGCTTGAAAGAAGTGATTGTCGATGCCGATATTTTCTTGGGCTTGTCTGCTGGTGGCGTATTAAAGCAAGACATGGTCAAAGCGATGGCGCCACGGCCATTGATTTTGGCGCTGGCGAATCCTACTCCGGAAATTTTGCCAGAAGAAGTCAAAGCGGTGCGTGATGATGCAGTGATGGCGACTGGCCGCTCAGACTTTCCAAACCAAGTGAATAATGTGTTGTGTTTTCCCTATATCTTCCGTGGCGCTCTAGATTGCGGTGCAACTACGATCACGCGAGAAATGGAAATCGCGGTTGTGCATGCGATTGCTGATTTGGCGCAGGCAGAACAGTCCGATGTGGTTGCTTCCGCCTACGGCATTTCTAACTTGTCTTTTGGTCCTGAATATTTAATTCCTAAGCCGTTTGATCCACGTTTGATGATCAAAATTGCACCTGCGGTGGCAAAAGCGGCGGAAGAGTGCGGCGTTGCGGCGCGTCCGATTCAGGACATGCAGGCCTACAGCGATAAATTGCAGCAATTTGTGTATCACAGTGGTACGTTCATGAAGCCTTTATTCCAGATCGCGAAAAAAGCGCCGGATTCACGTAAGCGCATTGTTTTTGCGGAAGGAGAAGAAGAGCGTGTATTGCGTGCGGTACAAGTTGTGGTCGATGAAAAGCTGGCAAAACCGATCCTGGTTGGACGTCCACATATCCTCGAAAAGCGCATAGAAAAATTCGGCCTTCGCCTGCGCGCTGGCATTGATTTTGAAGCCATTAATCCAGAGATGGATAGTCGTTACCGGGATTATTGGCAAACTTATCACCAGATGACTTGCCGTCAGGGGATTACTGAGCAATATGCCAAATTAGAAATGCGCCGCCGTCATACCTTGATAGGTTCAATGATGGTGCATAAAGGTGATGCGGATGGCATGATCTGCGGCACATTTGGAATTGGCAGCTTGCATCTTTTCTACATTAATCAAGTGTTAGGAAAACGTCCGGGTGTGAATGTTTACGCAGCGATGAATGGATTGGTATTGCCAGATCGTCAATTGGTCTTGGTTGATACGCACATCAATGAAAATCCAACTGCAGAGCAAGTAGCAGAAATTACGATCCTCGCTGCCGAAGAAATGCGTCGATTCGGCTTACAACCGAAGGCCGCTTTGCTATCGCATTCCAATTTTGGTTCGAGTAATAGTGAGTCCGCAAAGAAAATGCGTGCGGCTTTAGCAATTGTTCAACGAGATGCCCCAGACTTAGAAATTGATGGCGAAATGCATGGTGATACAGCGTTGGATTCTGAATATCGTCAAAAGATGATGCCAAATTCAACTTTGAAGGGAGATGCCAATCTCTTAGTGATGCCAAATATTGATGCTGCCAATATTGCCTACAATTTATTGAAGACTGCTGCGGGAAATAATATTGCGATTGGACCCATTTTGTTGGGATGTGCCAAGCCCGTACATATTTTGACTTCATCTGCGACAGTTAGAAGAATTGTGAATATGACAGCCTTGTGCGTGGTCGATGCGGTTGCACAGCGCTAAGTCCACAGTTTGCTTCACAAAAACCGTCAATAATTTGGCGGTTTTTTTTCGACTTTTTTTAGATGAAGAATGCGTATTTCCACAATACCACTTAATTCAGTGTCAAATGAATTCGACTTATTACCTATAAGAAATATTGGTTTCCCATTTTTTTTAATAATACCACTTTACTTGTTGTATTTTTACTTCATACTTTTTCGTATTAATACCTATGATAAAAGTGAGTGTAATCGAAGTTTTAAACCTTACAGTTATTGAATTTTGACGATGTTTTTTGCATATTTTTGTATTTTTACAGAATTTTATTCTGTAGTTATTTCTTGTGCTAGTCTTTAAGATATTTTAATGGCTTATATTGCATGTTTCAAATAGCTCCCAGCTCTGATCTACTTGCATACGCCGTGTGAAATTGTCTAAAAATTGTATCGAAAACTGACAATTTTAAATAAAAAGAGCGTATTGCCACTACAACCCATTACAACTGTAGAAAATCTGGCAATAAAAATGGGGACTGAGGTCACAAGCTTTAGTCATATAAATACTTAGGGAGTTTTTCGACTAGAAGGTAGGAATCAAGATGAAAAAAAGTATGACGTTACAAGCAGTTATTCGCCCAACAATGTTGGCAACTTTGGTAGCAGCATCATTCGGTGCTACAGCTGCTGATCGTGTGGATTTGAGCGCTGTAAACGCTGCACAAAATAGAGCAGTGATCGGTGCATCTGCGAAAGCGCATGAAGTGCTGGGATTGGACGCTAGCGATTTAAAAGCCTTGCGCAGCCAAAAATACGGTAACAAAGTAGTAACTCGTTACGAGCAATTACATAAAGGTGTTCCAGTTTGGGGTGAAGCAATTGTTGAGCATCTTGATAGTACTCAATCATTAGCAGCATCTTCCGCACGTTCTTTCCACGGTGCAATGTTGAATAATTTGGCAAATGACTTGCCAACCGTTAGACCTTTGTATTCTTCTTCACAAGCGCTTGGTTTGATCAAGAACGCTAAACGTCCAAGCAATAGCTACAACGAACAAGCAAAATTATATGTTAAGCAAGGTGCGAACGGCGCTGCTAAATTGGTTTATTTGACTTCTTTCGTTACCATTGCGGCCGATGGATCTCCTAGCCGTCCTTATGCATTCATCGATGCAAATACTGGCGAGATTTTGGAACAATGGGAAGGCATTACTCACCTCGACGCAGGTGGCCCAGGCGGTAACCAGCGTATTGGCCAATACACCTATGGTCCAGCAGGTAGCGGTTCGACTTACGGCCCATTAAACGTGTCCAGCACTTGCCAAATGACTAGTCCAAATGTTGATACGTTCAATATGAATGGTGCGACATCAGGTGCTGGTACGTTGTACAAATTCACATGTCCAACAAATACATTTAAAACGATCAATGGTGCCTATTCTCCTTTGAATGACGGTCATTTCTTCGGCAATGTTGTGTTTAATATGTACCAAGACTGGCTGGGATTACGTCCAATTGCCGCTAAACTACAAATGCGCATTCACTATGGTACGAACTATGAAAACGCATTCTGGGACGGTACTGCAATGAGCTATGGTGATGGCGGCTCGACTTTCCATCCTTTAGTTTCTCTTGGCGTAACTTCACATGAAGTTAGTCATGGCTTTACTGAACAAAACTCAGGTTTGGTTTATTCCGGTATGTCAGGCGGTATGAACGAAGCATTCTCTGATATGGCAGGTGAGGCCGCTGCTTGGTATATGCGCGGCACTGGCACGTTCCAAGTTGGTGATGACATCAAAAAAGGTTCTGGCGCAATGCGTTATATGAACAATCCAGAATTAGATGGTATTTCTATTGGTCACGCAAGCAAGTATACAAGCAGCATGGACGTGCATCATACAAGTGGTGTATTCAATAAGGCTTTCTACTTATTGGCGACAAAATCTGGTTGGACAGTACGTAAGGCATTTGAAGTGATGGCTGACGCGAACCGTTTGTATTGGACTGCCAACAGCACATTTAACCAAGGCGCATGTGGTGTAGAAAAAGCTGCTATCAATCGTGGCTATGCTGTTGCTGACGTCACTGCGGCTTTCTCATCAGTTGGTGTCACTGGCGGTTGCGGTGGTACAACGCCTCCACCAGCAGGTGGTGTTTTGACTAAAGATGTTGCGAAAACTTTCACTGCAGCGACTGGCCAAAGTGCGACATACACTTTTGTTGTGCCAACTGGTGCAACAAATCTGACATTCAAAATGTCTGGTGGTACTGGTGACGGTGATTTGTACACAAAACTAGGTTCTGCTCCGACAACTACGTCATTCTTGGCGAAGTCTGATGGCACAACAAATACGGAAAACATCACTATCGCCGCGCCAACTGCAGGGACTTACTACCTGTTAGCAAAAGCTGATGCTGCAGTGAACGGTGCTTCAATTATTGCTAGCTATCAAACTGGTACAACGCCTCCTGCTGGTAATGTTTTAGTCAGTGGCGTTGCACAAACTGTTGCTTTAGCGGTAAACGGCTCCAAGGTTTACAGCATCGCTGTTCCAGCTGGCAAAACTAGCCTGACATTCACTTTGTCTGGTGGCACAGGTGATGGTGATTTGTATGCACGTATGACAACAGCACCTACAAAAACTAGCTACACGAAGAAATCGGACGGTTCTACGAATACAGAAACCATCACTTTCAGTGCTCCTGCAGCTGGCACTTACTACTTGTTAGTGAATGCTTATGCAGCGGTAAACGGCGCAAGTGTGAAAGCTGTTGTTCAATAAATTGTTCGCAATAAATAGCAGGTAATTTCAGGCAAATACTATTTTTTGTATTTGCCTGAAACAGATAATCGTCGCGCCTGATGTTGGTTGATATGATTATTTGGCATGAAAAAAACCGCCGACAACATCGGCGGTTTTTTTCGACCCATTCGTTTCAATGTAATCACCGAGTCTGCTACATAATTAAGGCGAGCATTCAAAGTTTAAGTTACGAGACGTGCCTGTGCTAGAGAACTTGCTTTCATCGCAGAGAAAAAACGAACCCACAGTAGGTTGTGCAGAGGCCTCTCACTAATTCAATTCATTCAGGTAGGAGATACAATCGAGAACTCTGAGTTGTTGAGTCTTAGGAACTGCCATGTTTGTCCACACCCAATTATGATGATTGATGATGGCTTCAGCGCAGAGGTGTGGTCGATCTGCGGTGGTATGTGCATCGGCGATCACTGTGACATCAAAGCCTTGCGACAGGCTCGCATACATGGTGGAATTCACGCAAAATTCTGTCGCAAGCCCGCAGATTGTGAGTGAGCTGCTGCCCAGTTTGTTGAGCAAATCTTTTAAGTTAGTCTCGGCAAAGGAATCGCAAGCAGTCTTAGTTGAGAAATGATCAGTCTTTGCCTGTATAAAATCCGCATGAATTTGCCAAGGCTCGGTATTTGGCATCACAACATTATCTTGATGCTGGATGAATACGACAGGGAGAGATAATTGGCGGAATCGTTCCGATAATTGATTGATTTTCTGTGTAACTGCGCCAATTTGAAAACGCGGATGTTCGTCTATCCATGCATTTTGCATGTCAATGATGAGTAAAGTTTGCACTTGTATTCTTAGATAATGAATGTGGGTACGATATTTTTTAGTACTCGAGCTTATGCCGCCTATTTGAGGCGCAAACGCCACAGTGACGTGATTTCCGCAGCGCGGGCTTGGTGTAAGGGATCCTCAGAATCTCGGCTTTTGGCATGATGTGGGCGAATATCCATTTTGCCAATCACACTAAGTCCACCAGCGTCGATCCAATCCCAAAACTCTTGCGTACTACGTAAACCTAAATGTTCTGCGAGGTCAGACATGATGAGCCAGGCTTCTCCATTGACTTCTAAATGTTGCGCTACGCCTGCCAGAAAGTTGCGTAGCATGCGGCTATCTGGATCATAAATCGCATATTCAATCGCCGCGTTGGGGCGTGCTGGAATCCAGGGAGGATTACAAACGATCAAAGGTGCACGTCCTTCGGGGAATAGGTCGGTTTTTACTAAGTCGATTTGTTCGGAGACACCTAGTTTCTGCAGATTGTCAGCCGCGCAGGTGAGGGCGCGTGGATCGAGATCGGTGGCAATGATTTTTTTTATGCCACGGCGGGCCAAGATCGCAGCAATAACGCCAGTACCTGTTCCGATGTCAAAAGCTAATTCAGTCGAAGGTAAAGGAGCTTTTGCTAGAAGTTCTAAATACTCACCGCGAACCGGAGAAAATACGCCGTAATAAGGATGAATTTTATTGCCCAAAGCGGCGATCTCTACGCCGTTCTTACGCCATTCGTGAGCACCAATGATGCCTAGTAATTCACGTAAAGAAATCGCAAAAGCTTGTTCTACTTTGCCATAGGCTTCTTGGCAAGCCAGCACAACATCCGGCGCTCGGCGTAGAGGAATAGAAAAGTCAGGGTTCACAGGAATAATCAGCATCGCCAATACACGCGCTCTTTGTGCTTGTGCTTGTCTATGCAGGTGAAAAGCTTGGCCATTGCCAGCAGTAGCGACAGCGACTTTTTTTGTCTTGCTGGGTTTTTTGTCGATTCTTCGGGCAATCGCTTGCAGCAAATTTTTTGCATTCTGAAAATCGCCACGCCAAAGTAAGGCTGTGCCTTCACATGCCAGACGATAGGCGCTTTCTGCATTCATCGTATCGTCGGCAATTTGTACCCGTTTAGGTGCTGCACTGCCATTTTCGGAATGCCAGATTAAGCTATGTGTTTCTTGATTTTCTGTCCAGCTGATGACTGGTGATGGGGAATTCATGTGAAATACCTGTTCGATGATGTGTGCAAATGTGGGTGTGACATTTGCGTGTGTGCTGCGGCGAGTATGTGCGACTAGTCGGCAGTGTAACAAATCACGAGCGGGAATAGATAAAAAGCTGTTTTTGCAGTTCTCAATATTTGTTAGACAGAGGCTATCAAGCTAATGTCAATAAAGAGAACTGCCGGTATTGGCGCAATTTAACGTTGACCAAATAATGAAGAGAATTGTTGAAGCAATGCTGATGGATCGATGTTATCTGCATCACTGACTTGACCATTTGGCGTCATTTGATCAATCAAATTCGGTAAGATAGCTGCCAAACCGCCAGCGGTATCTGAGTGTGATAAGCCGCTGGCATTTGCTAGTTGACTTAACTGACCACCCCCTAAGGCTTGTTGAATTTGATCTGCTGAAATCGGCAAATTTTGTCCTGTGCCAACCCAGCTCGCGATGACCTCACCCAAACCTGCATTTTGGAATGCACCAATTAAATTTTGTAATCCACCGCCATTTTGTGATTGATTTAAAAGCCCCAAAGCCGCTTGGATTAAATTATTTTGAGAACCGTTCGATGTTTGCTGTGCATTGCCTAACATACCTAATGCCGCGTCGAGTAAGCCCATGATGTTTCCTTTCTTGGTGAGGTAAAAAAGTGTATCGTAAAGCAAAACGCCTGCAGTAATTGTGAACGATGTTTGCATACTCAGATTTACAGGGTTTTAAAATAAAAAAGGGTGCAGTTTATGAACTGCACCCCAGACTGCTGACAAACCCCAAAAGGCCTCGCCAAGTGCGAGGCCTTTTGGTTTAATAGCGGCATGCTAAAAACACCGACACCTTTCCAACACGAATTAGAAATGGTCACCTTGGAACAACTGGTTC
>NZ_JACOFW010000040.1 GCF_014284305.1 Affinundibacterium seohonense | reverse complement strand
TTGTATTAAAAAAAACCATGTCAACTTCAGGCAAAACTTGCGCATGAATAAAAAAATCATCGATTGGGATGATTACGATGGAACCAATGGTTCTTCTTTGGCGAGCTACCATAATGACCTGCTAACGTTTGAGTTGTGGGGCGGCGCAGCCGTCCGAAACGAACGACCAGTTATGCCTATTTTGGCCAGTTTGCATCAATAATCTCCGGTTCGGTTTTTGAAAATATACTGACGCAAGCACCTGCTGTAACAATGATCCATTCACGCTGTGTCTGATCATAACCAAGTCTTTTGTTTTCTTCCATTGCCCATCCACCATCGAGAACCTCAAGCACTGGATAGCCTTTGGGGAAATCATCATCGAACCAATATGTCGCTAACTGCACTTCATCCAAAAGCCTAAACCCGTCAACTTGCGAGAACTTGACCTCAATTCCGTCGTCACGGTTACGGTTCCGAAGAACACGTACGACCAAACAGCCATTGTAGACAACGGATCGAATATCCGCGCCCCAGTCAAACTGTTCGAGACAACCAAATGGCTTAGCTTTGATAGGCATAACTATTTAACTGAAGGGCATCGCGGTTTTTGCGATGTCCCTTTCCGGTGAAACGTTCTCTGGAATAGAGAGCGGCGAGCAACGGCAAAGCAATTTCATCCACGAACTCTCCAAAATTTTGCCCGCTCAAATGCTTTATACCTGAAGCGATGATCGCCTGTCCGAATCAACGACTCGTCGTTATTCGCGCTGGTGTTCATCGCTTCACTAAATAGCATTTTTTTCGAGCTGTATAAACATACAGTTATTGTGTACTATATTTGGTTACCCAAAATTACACACTAGCTCTCTATTTCCAGGGAACGCGGATTTGAGAGGCGCGCGCCAATCAGTAAATTTTAAGAAAGCGCTTATTCGCGCGTCATTTTCGAAAGTCATGTTAAACATCCTCGAACGCATTAGACTATAACTCAAGAATCGCTACAAAATATTGCAGGCTTCACCTGACCAATCCCTGATTCAATTTCTTTATTTCTATGTCCAATTGCATGACAAGGAATTTCGCGAGTAGTAAAACTTGGAATGCCCCTATGTTCCCATCCGAATGAATCAAACGTAAAGCCTCGCGTTTTTCCATCGGATGTTCGTACGATCAGTTGCCACACTTCCGAATCTTCTCCTTGTGCTTGCGAAAGCACACCGAAAGAGATTCCTGATTGTACTGAAGTGCTAACGCATGACCGAGCAACGGATGGGTCATCTTGCAATCCGATCGCGCCGCAATTTTTGGCCCCCAGTGGCATCAAATTTGCAGCTGTGCGACTAACCGTATCCCGCCACTGATTTAAACTTGGTTGCACAGGGGAATTGAAATGAAGTATCGCAAGAATTATTCCTATGCAAGAAAGCACCAAAGACACAACGAAAAATTGGGATGCTCGCAACATGATGTTTAACGATTTAGTTGAGAGGCGCGCGCCTCGAAAATTAAATGTGAAGAGACGCGAATTCGCGCGCTCTTCTCGAACGACCTGTTAGAGCTCAACCTTTTACCTCTATACGGCTTATGCCAAATTTTTTAGCAAGAGAGACCAAGATTGGAGTGACGATAAAAAAAAAGAGCAACAATTTCAATACACCATATTGATCATCATCCACAGTGATGATGCCGTTATCGCTTTGAATAGAGACCGTAAAAGGAATATCAAACGAAATTGGAATCAAAACGTAGGTTTGGGTTTTCCGTATGTTGGTTACAGTTCCATCGGAACTAAACTTACTACTCGAAGAAAAAAGTACTGAAATTGATTTTGGATAGTTCGAAAGTTCTTTGTCTGCAATGTCCCATTGGCAAATTTTTTGAAAAGCTCCGAAGGCGACGATGAACAAAATCGAAAAGAGGATCGTCTTTTTACTCATCGAAATACGAGGTTTCATTTGTGAGCTCTAACGTGTTTTCCGCGACCGTTCGTCGAATAAAACCGACACAGTTCGCATAAATGTTTTAAAAATATTCTTAAAATCCTTTTGCAGTAAGGCTCTTGATAGATATACTGTATATTTAATCAGTATTAAATTTTCTATGAAAACCGTCACTACAATCCCTTTGCATTCTACCAAGCTTCTGGATCGAGTCAAGGAAGCAATTCGGTATAAGCACTATAGCGCCAGCACTGAACAAGTGTATGTGTATTGGTGTCGTTCGTATATTCGCTTTCATCAACTTAGGCATCCAAAAGACATGGGCGCGGCAGAGGTGGCGGCCTTTCTGAGCTATCTCGCCAATGAGAAAGCGGTGTCGGCATCGACGCATAAGCAAGCACTCGCGGCACTTCTATTTTTATACAAACATGTTCTTCGCATTGATCTACCTTGGCTTAATGCGATTGGTACGCCTCGTGCGAGTCATCGCTTGCCCGTCGTGCTGTCCACGGAAAATATCAGCACATTGTTTTCTCATTTGTCTGACGTGCATTTGTTATTGGCGAAGCTGCTATATGGTACAGGGATGAGGCTCAATGAGGCGCTCAATTTGCGCGTCAAAGATTTGGATTTTTCGAATCAGACTATTACCGTGAGAGAGGGCAAAGGGAAGAAGGATCGCAGCTTAATGCTGCCAGTTGTGTTGCTAGACTTGCTCAATGCGCAGCTGGCGTTTGCCAATAGCATGTGGGCCAAAGATCGTGCTGGTAATGTCGCTGAGGTCGCTTTGCCGCCGAACATCGCTCGTCTCTATCCGACAGCGGGACAAACTTGGCCTTGGTATTGGGTATTTCCACAGGCGCGCTATATGATAGATGCAGCATCCGGCAAGAACGTTCGCGAGCATTTGACTGATCGCAGTTTTCAACGTGCTTTTACTACTGCAAAAGTACAGGCTGGCATCAACTTAGCCGCCACGCCACATACCTTACGCCACTCGTTTGCTACCCATCTGCTGCAATCAGGCTGTGATATTCGTACGGTGCAAGAGTTATTGGGGCATGCCGATCTAAGTACCACAATGATTTACACGCATGTTCACCAGATTCGTGGCAAGTTATGTAGCCCTTTGGATAGTTTATATAGTTCTTCAAGTGACCCAATTCACACGTAGGTTGGATCACCTGATTAATGGCGGATCGATTGTTTTATGGCGACACGATTCGCTTTATTGTGAGGCTTATCTATATTCGTGGCACGTATCCATGTTGGGCTTCGCTTTGCTCAGCGCCAACCTACCTGCGGCTTTTTACATAGCTTGGGGTAACAAATGCCCGATATCATTGACTACACAATGAGTAGTCAGTGTGAGAGTCGCAGACACGAGTGCATCCAGAAAACGATACAAACTCACTTCAACATCTGCGCCCGCAGTTTGTCTTTCTTATTCGGGCGCTTGCCTTTAATTCCGCCGTTTGGATCAGCTGGTTTAGCGGTTTGCGCTGACGCCAGTTTGTCTTCGCTAGGAACAAATCCCTCAATCTGTTCGCGCTCGACTTTGATGTTGTGGCGTTTTTCGATTAAGCGGAAATGGGCTTCGTTGGCGGGATCGGCGCAGATAAAGCTGATTGCTAAACCTGCTTCACCAGCGCGGCCTGTGCGGCCGATGCGATGGGTGTAATCATCGCTGGAGCGGGGTAAATCAAAATTGACGACGACCGGTAATTGATAGATATCGATACCACGTGCGGCGACGTCGGTGGCGACTAGGATTTTGACGCGGGATGCTTTGAAGTCGCTGATGACTTGACTGCGTTTGCCTTGAGTTTGTTCACCGTGAAAAGCTTCGGCGCTGATGTGAGCGCGGCGCAATTTGGTCGACAATAAATCCGCCGCATATTTGGTGGCGACAAAGACCAAAACGCGTGACCATTTTTCTGTTTGAAATAAGTGTTTGAGTAGTTGGGTTCTTTGCGTGGCCTCGACCATGATCGCGCGTTGTGTGATGTCGGGTTTGCTCTCGTCGGTATCGGGGATATTGATACGAGCTGGATCGTTCAATAACACTTGTGCTAACTCGGCGACATTCGGCGCGAAGGTCGCTGAGAAGAAACAGTTTTGTCTTTGTGTGGCTAATAGCGCCAAGACTTGTTTTAGCTCATCGGCAAATCCCAAAGCCAACATGCGATCTGCTTCATCTAATACGAGGCAAGACACTTGATCTAACTTGATCGCATTTTTGCTATGTAAGTCAAGCAAACGTCCTGGCGTTGCCACCACGATGTCGGCACCACCGCGCAAATGCAGCATTTGCGGATTAATTGAAATGCCGCCAAATAAGACTGCCAGTTTAGGAGGATGCGCAGCACCCAGACTCAGGCTGCGCAGAGTGTCGCCAACTTGTACGGCTAATTCTCGGGTCGGTACCAAGATCAATGTTTGCACCACTCGGGTTTGACTATGGCCTTGCTTGAGGTAGCGTTCTAGCAAAGGCAAACAATACGCGGCGGTTTTTCCTGAACCTGTTTGCGCGGTTGCTAACACATCGCGACCAGCTAACATGACGGGTATAACATCTTGTTGAATCGCGGTCGGCTGTGTATAGCCGCGCGTTTGAATGGCATTGAGTAAGGTATTGGAAAGACCGAGTTGAGAGAAGGGCATAGTCGCAGTGTAGGGAGGGGTAAGCATTTACCGATAGGCGAGATTTTAAACGATATTGAGGAGCGAACTGCTTTTCCTTGGTGTATTCTCGCTGACGTTCGGTGTTATCCGCGAATCTGGTGCGTCTTTTAACTATTGAAAAAGTAAGGATGAAATAATGAAAATAAAATATGCCTACGCTAAACAAGCTTTGCAAAAAGCGGCGCTGGTGGTTTTTCTCACTAGCAGTGTTGGTGCTTTCGGTGTCGCCCATGCTGACACCTCGGGTCGTGCAATCACACCACAGGATTTGTGGGCGGTGAAGCGGGTTGATAATCCTGTCGTATCTCCTGATCAAAAGTGGATTGCCTTTACGGTGCAAACTTGGTCGCTAGAGAAAAATCGTGCGCAGAATAATATCTGGTTGATGGATAGCCAAGGCCGCAATCAGCGTCGCTTGACCACCGCAGAAGCTAGCGATAGCGCAGCAGTGTGGAGCCCGGATGGTAGCCGTATCGCCTTCACCTCGCGCCGTAGCGATGATGAAGCGCCTGCGCTTTACATTTTGCGTTTGGATGGTGGCGAAGCTGAAAAAGTCTTAGAACTGCCGTTTGGTGTAGTGAATCCACAATGGCATCCAAATGGAAATAGTTTAATTGTCGGTACTAAGGCGATTCCAGCCCTCAAAGGGAAGTGGAGCGCCGATGATATGCAAGCGATGAAAAAAGAAATGAAGCGTCGTCGCGACAGTAAGATGACGGCAAAAGTCACAGAGGATCGTGTGTATCGATTCTTTGATCATTGGCTCACTGACGAATTGTCTGCGCATTTCTTACAATTGGATTTGAACAATAAATCGCTCAAAGATTTGACCCCGCAATCGAAAGACTTATTTAGTTCTTCCAGCACTTTTGATTTTACGATTTCACCAGATGGCGGTACGCTGGTCTACAGCAGCAATTCCATCCCTGCACCGCATCACGAAGCAGATAATCCCGATTTGTTTTTGTTGAAACTAGACGACCTAGGTAGCGCAAAAAATATCACTAACGAGAATCGTGGACCTGACTCGTCCCCTAGTTTTTCTGCCGATGGCAAAAGCATTTACTACACACGCACCAATACGCCTTTGTATGACGGTAGCTCGGCAAAATTGTGGCGCTATGATGTGACGACGGCAAAACATAGTCCAGTCACGGAAGCGCGCGATTATTCCATCGCTGAATTTCAAAGCACCAAAGACATGAGCAAATTGTGGATGGTCGCGGAAGACAAAGGCGAGACTAGTATCTTCAGTAGCAAGAATGATGGCAATCAATTTGAACGCGTGATTCGTGATGCCGGCATCTCCAAACTGAAAGTGCTTGGCAATCAGCTAGTATTTTTGCGTAGCAGTTTTGATCGTCCTAACGAAATCTACACGATGGATGTCGCATCCAAAGCGGTGCGTCAATTGACGCATTTCAACGATGAGTTAATGGGAAAATTAAAGCTCGGCAAAGTCGAGTCTTATCAATTCAAAGGCGCGAACGACAACCTCGTGCAAGGCTGGTTGATTTTGCCGCCTGACTACGATAAAACCAAAACCTATCCTTTGCTACAACTCATGCATGGCGGTCCACACACCATGGTGGGTAATGCGTTTAACTTCCGCTGGAATGCGCACGCGATGGCAGCGCCTGGTTATATCGTAAGTTGGGTCAATCGTCATGGTTCGACCGGTTTTGGTGAGCAATTTGCGCGTAGTATTAATTCGGAGTGGGGTGTTAAGCCTATGCAAGATATCTTGCGCTCGAATGAGTATCTGATGCAAAAATTGGGCAATATTGATAGCAAGCGTATCGCAGCTGCAGGTGCGAGTTATGGCGGTTATTTGGCAGCCTGGTTGGCAGGTCACACTGATCGCTTCGTCACGATTATTGATCATGCCGGTGTCAACGATTTGGTCACACAATATGGTTCTGATTCGACCAATTATTCATTTGAAAAAACCTTGGGCGGCAATCCATGGAGCGATACCGAAGTGATGCAAAAGAATAATCCTATGTCTTATGCGAAGAACTTTAAGACACCGATGTTATTGACCCATGGCGAGTTGGATTATCGTGTGCCGTATGTGAATAGCACTGCGTTGTATGGTGTCTTGCAAGGCATGAAAGTGCCATCCAGATTAGTGATTTTCCCGAACGAAAATCATTGGATTTTGTCACCGCAAAATTCGGTCTATTGGTATTGGGAAGTACAAAATTGGTTGCAGCGTTATATTGGCGGTACACCGACTTTGGTTCAGCCTAAGTTTTAATCAGTAAAAATGCCAGCATAAAATGTAATTCACATGCTGGCATTTTTTTCGATGACTAGTTTTTTTGATGATAGTACAAATCAGCGCAAATCAGTACAGGTAAGACATCAAGAGTTCATCGATGTAGCGATCTTCGTTTTTTAAATACGTATATTTTCGCAGCACACCTTCCGCTTGAAATCCGCACTTCTCATACAAGTTAATCGCCCGCTTGTTATCGACGCTGGCACTCAATTCAATTCTCGCTAACTGCAAAGATTTTCCTAGTGCGATGATGTCGTCGAACATGGTTTTCGCATGACCCTTGCCAGCAAATTCGGGAGCGATTGCAACCCCACCCAAATAGGCGATATGTGCGGTTCTATGTTTTAAGGGAATCAGTTTAAACATACCTGTTGCTACCGTGTCGGCGTAATAGACATACAGCACGGCGTCCGCGAGAAGTTGCGCGTAGATCGGGGCAAAGCTGGCTTTGTCCATAGGGTCATACAGCAAATACGGGTTGACCTCGGGATGCATATAGAGGCCGTAGATGAAATCGAAATCGTCGGAAGTGGCGGGGCGTTGCATATTGAGAACTCACTGGTAGGTGCTGGTATTGTCGATAGGTGTTAATTTAATGCGTAGCGTTAAGGTCTAGGTAAAGGAATCCGCTCATCCTCCCCAGGCACTTGCCCCATCCCCAAACCACTATCACCAGCCTCCCAAGCCAATGCCGCCGCATCAATATCTTCCTTATGACTAGCAACAAAATTCCACCACATAAAACGATGTCCTAAAGCCTGACCGCCTACCAATACAAAGCGTGTCGGACGCGCACCATTGCTAATACTTTGTTCCTGATCGATGACTAACATCGTATGTGATTCCAATGTTTCGCCGGCGACTAGGACTTCACCCTCAATCGGATAAATCGCCTGCTCGTCCGCCAGCATCGGTAATTGCCATTGGCTATTCGGTGGCAATTGAATATCGAGATACAGTGTTGGTGACAAAGTCGGTACGGGCGAGCTAGCACCGAATGCGCTTCCGACTAGTACGCGTATGGTCGCATTGCCATTCGTGATTTCAGGTATAGCGGAAGCGGGTGTGTGGCTAAACGAGGCGGGGATTTTTTCTTTATCTTCGGGTACCGCTAACCATAATTGCAAACCGTGATTGATGTAGGTGTCATGCTTTTGTTCTTCAGGCTTGCGCTCTGAGTGGACGATGCCACTACCAGCGATCATCAAATTAATCGCGCCGGGTTCTATGCGTTGGGTGTAGCCGAGATTGTCTCTGTGCAGAATTACGCCATCGAATAAATACGTTAATGTCGCCAAACCTATGTGAGGATGTGGGCGTACATCGTGATTGTCTTCTGGCTTGACTGTGACCGGGCCGAAGTGATCGAAGAAGATAAACGGACCAACCGCCTGTCTTTTAGCGGAGGGCAATAAGCGACTAACGACAAAGCCGCCGCCTAGATCTTTGCCATGGGCCTTGAGTACTTTGGCGGGATCAAATGGATCGTCGGTACTCATTTTGCACGCTCGACTTTCGTGGTAATTTCGGTGGTGACGCTAACCATTAGTTTGTGTACCGGGCATTTTTCTGCGACGACACTGAGCTGGTGAAATTCTTCATCACTGATCTCACCATGGATAATCAAGTGCGTGCTTAATCGGTAAATACCTTGTCGTTCTTCACTGTCATCGCGTTCTATTCGAGTATCTATGTGAGTGACCGCAATATTTTTTTTGCGGGCGAACCACATCACTGTTAGGGCCTTGCATGAGGCTAGTGCGGCATCGTACAAATCGTGCGGACTAGGACCGAGATCTTCACCACCGTCGGCGATGGATACATCCGTAGTCAGTTGATGATTTCCCATATGCAGTGTTTGTGCTAGTTGGGCTTGGGCTTTACTTTCTAAGTGGATGTCCATAATGCTCCTTGTTTGATGAATCTATGTTTAGGCTCATTTTAACCAAGCCAGTTCGTGAATGTTGATGCTAGCGATTAAACTTTTTGTTTCGAAGAAATGATGATACCCGCGACGATGAGTAAGAAGGCGACACCATGATACCAATCCGGTAGTTCTCTCAAAATGGCGGCAGATAAAATAGTTGTGAATAAGGGCGTCAGATTGACAAAAAATCCTGCCACGTTGGGCCCGGCTTTTTGTACACCAGCGCCCCAGCAGCGAAACGCGATTAAGGCGGGGCCAATCGCGACGAAAATAATTGCGGCCAATAATTGCCAACTCCACTGTATGTGGTAATCGATGAGTGCCCATTCTCCGGCAGCAAACAATCCCGACCAGGTCACACCAAAGCTGATTTGTGCCAGCAAAAAATATGTCCAGTGCGGACGTAGTTCTTGATATTTGCTCTGATTAGTGAGTAGCCAGCTATAAAACGACCACGCAATGGTGGCGGCGATCATTAGCAGGTCACCAGCAACTAAATGTAAGGCGAGCAGATGTTCGAGTTTGCCTCGGCTTAATACGAAGAGCACGCCAACAATAGAGAGTACTGCGCCAGCGATTTGCAGCAGACGTATTTTGGCGCCGAAGAACAGCCAGCCGACCAGCATCATCCAAACGGGCATGCCTGACGCGACTAGCGTGACATTGATAGGGCCAGAGCTTTGTAATGCGGCATATTGCAGGGCGTTGTAGATACCGATGCCCAATAAGCCCAAGACCGCATAGTGTTTAGCATCGCGCCAAAGACTGCTGCCTGTTTTGAAAATAGGATACGCAAACGGCAGCAAGATAAAGAATGCACATACCCAGCGGAGAAAATTTAAGATCACAGGCGGAATGTCATGATAGATCACACGACCGATGATGGCATTCGCCGACCACAGCAGAGGCGGGATAGTGAGTAGGATGATGGTGCTGAGTGTGAGTTTTTGGCGCATTAAGTTTAAAGATGAGAGTGACGTGATTTATTACTGGTTTTGCAATTTCGTACTTGGCTTTTGAGAGTTATGAGTATGCAGTGATGTAAATGTGAGGATTGATACTTATTCCGACTTAATGATGATTATTTTAAATATTTGACATATTAAATGCTTTGCTTCAATCTTACATTTTGCTTTTTCTATTCTATCTGTTGAGGTGATCCCATGCCCATATATCGTTCCCGAACTACCACCCATGGCCGCAATATGGCAGGTGCCCGCGCTTTATGGCGTGCTACTGGCATGAAAGATGGCGACTTTGAAAAACCGATTGTGGCGGTGGTTAACTCCTTCACGCAGTTTGTGCCTGGGCACGTGCATTTAAAGGACTTAGGTCAAATGGTGGCACGTGAAATCGAAGCGGCTGGCGGTGTGGCAAAAGAATTTAATACCATTGCGGTGGATGACGGTATCGCGATGGGGCATGGCGGCATGTTGTATTCACTGCCTTCGCGTGAGTTGATTGCAGATTCGGTTGAATACATGGTGAATGCGCATTGCGCCGATGCCATGGTGTGTATTTCCAATTGCGACAAAATTACGCCGGGTATGTTGATGGCAGCGATGCGTTTGAATATTCCTGTGGTATTTGTCTCCGGTGGTCCTATGGAAGCGGGTAAGGTGTTAGAGACCTTGCATCCTAAGCAAATTGGCGAGCAAAAAATCATGAAGATCGATCTTGTCGACGCCATGATTAAAGCGGGTGATAGCAAAGTTAGCGATGAAGAGATTGGTCGCATCGAGCGCTCTGCCTGTCCAACTTGCGGTTCGTGCTCTGGCATGTTTACTGCAAATTCGATGAACTGTTTGATGGAAGCTTTGGGTTTAGCTTTACCGGGTAATGGCACGATTTTGGCGACGCATGCTGATCGTAAAGAATTATTTTTGCGCGCAGGTCGTTTGATCGTGGATTTGGCGAAACGTCATTACGAACAAGACGATTACACGATCTTGCCACGCTCGATTGCGAACAAAGCGACTTTCGAAAACGCGATGGCGCTGGATGTGTCGATGGGCGGTTCCACCAATACCGTTTTGCATTTATTGGCTGCCGCGCATGAAGCTGGCGTCGATTTCAAAATGGCGGATATTGATCGCATTTCGCGCAAAGTCCCATGCTTGTGCAAGGTCGCACCGATGACCGATAAATATCATATCGAAGACGTGCATAGAGCTGGTGGCATCATGGCGATCTTAGGCGAACTGTCGCGTGCAAATTTATTCGATACCACTCGCCCAACTATTCATGCAGCGAGTTTTGCCGAAGCGATCGCGCATAACGATATCGCGGTCAGTGATGATGCAGCAGTCAGAAAAATGTTTATGGCCGCGCCGGGCGGCGTACCAACGCAGACCGCATTCTCGCAAGATAAACGATTCGATAGTTTGGATGTAGATCGCGCCGAAGGTTGTATCCGCGATTACGAACATGCCTATTCCAAAGACGGTGGTCTTGCGGTGTTGTACGGTAATCTGGCGGAAAAAGGTTGTATCGTAAAGACTGCAGGCGTCGATGAAAGTATCTTGACGTTCAGCGGTAAAGCGCGTGTCTTTGAAAGCCAAGATGATGCAGTCGCTGCGATTTTGGGCGATACCGTACATGAAGGCGACGTCGTGATTATTCGCTACGAAGGTCCGAAAGGCGGTCCGGGGATGCAAGAGATGTTGTATCCGACGTCGTATATTAAATCTAAGGGCTTGGGTAAAGCTTGTGCCTTGTTCACCGATGGTCGTTTCTCTGGTGGCTCCTCTGGTTTGGTGATTGGTCATGCTTCACCTGAAGCGGCCGAAGGCGGAGCGATTGGTTTGGTTGAAGAGGGCGATCAAATCTTGATCGACATTCCAAATCGCAGCATACGTTTGGATATTAGCGATGAGACATTGGCAGCACGTCGCGCAGCGATGGAAGCCAAAGGTCCATTGGCATGGCAGCCAGTCAATCGTGATCGTTATGTGTCGCAGGCTTTACAAGCTTATGCGGCGTTGGCGACTTCAGCTGATCGTGGGGCGGTGCGGGATATTACGCAGTTGCGTCGTTAGTTGAGGACTCTTGCTCCCTTCTCTCGTAAGCGGGAGAAGGGCTGGGGATGAGGGAGGTTGGGCAAATGAAACGATTTTTTATCCGTACACTTTAAATATTGCGCACGACATTTAAAGAGCATTTTTGCAATCTGAGTTTCCCTCACCCTAACCCTCTCCCGCAAGCGGGAGAGGGGATTTTATCGCTATCTCGACTTGTGAAATTATTTATGTCCAAGCATGAGCTAAAGACAATTTCAACTACGCTTGTAGACCTTGGCTTGGACTAGGCTTCACTTGCCGCACGAACTCCACTACGATAAGCAACAGCGAAAACGCCACGATCAAACCCATGAAAAGCTTTGCTGTTGAATCGCTGGCAGGGGACATCATGATCGTTCCATCGACAATCGCCCAAGTCATCACTGCACAAGTGAGCACGCTGAAGCCGGTTTCAATTCGTCGCAGTAAAGGTGTCCAACGACCCTGAATCATGACCGCAAAGTAAAACGGAATATTCAGTAGCACCAATGTCAATAGGTAAGGTGCCTGACGCTGCAAAAATGACTCGGTGTAAGTTAACGCTGTATAGGCAGCCGGTGCCGCTTTGCCGCCCCAGATAACATCTAAGATCCACGTCGGGTTTATCAGTAAATAGATACCGCACAGCATGGCAGTTAATCCTAAAGCCACCGCAACTCGCCCCCCTGTAATCGCGTCTTGCGCGCGCGGTTGCCATGTGGATTTGATGGGGGAACGTTGACGCGCCCACGATGCCATGCCAAAGCCGACGACTAAAACACCAGGCCACCAAAAAGATGGAATGACTGTTTTCCCCCACCATAAACTGAGTGCGCGAATGAAGTCTGTTCCGGAATGGATAGGCTGGCTAAAATTAGCTAGCAATCCTAAACTCCAAATCAACACCAAGCCGACGATTGTTAAGCGCAAGAATTTGCCGCCGTCCGCTGGATCAATAATGGTAACTGCTGGTTGATAGCGTGCAGCGACTTCGTTTGGATGTCCAAAGTTTTGCAAGAAATCGATGACGATTTCAGCGTCAAGTTGGCGACCGGATTCCTCGGCTTTGGCCTGACACTCTTCCAGTAACAAAGCACGCAATTCAAATGCTACATCGTTACGCAGTTTGCGCGGTAACTGCAATGCGACCTCATTGACATACGATGTGATGACATCATTCGCGTTCATATTAGTCCTCCTGTAAAAGTCGTCCCATGACATCGTTCATGCCTTGCCATGACTCTGTCAGTCTCTTCAATAATTTCTTACCATCTGCATTGAGGGAGTAGTAACGCCGTGGCGGACCGTCTTCTATCTTCCACTCACTTTGCAGCAAGCCCTGCGTTTCTAATCTGCGTAGCAGAGGATATAAAGTACCTTCCTCAATCGCCATACCTTGTTCGGCCAAGGCTTGACGCAGCTCATACCCGTAGCGCGGTTTGCGCAACTGCGAGAGCGTGGCAAGTACCACCACGCCGCGTCGCAGTTCGAGTTCTAGTTTTCCGAAGTTATCTGTAGTAGCCATGTGGTGCACTGTACTGTGTGTTGCACAGTAAGTCAAATTTTTTTTCGAATTGCAATAGTGAGTAGTGGTATTTATACTGTTTCACTCTCATGAGAGAGATCATTTGTATTCTCTTAATTTAAGATCCTATCTATCGGCCACGGAACAGTTTTGACATCAATTGGTATCATTTTTTCGCCATCGAGTTTTGACGTGCTTGCTCAATTACAGCGATTTTTTATCGGACTCATCTCGAGCATAATTCCCCTATTGTTTTGTGCAGGACTATGGATCGACAAACAAGCGACGGTGCAATCGCCAACCATGATTCGTACCCACTTGATCCTGCTTAAATCAAAGCCTGTGGTTAACAATCCATCAGTTCGCGCAAAGACAGTCAGTGCCGTGGATGCACCCAAAATCGCGATTCGACGTAAGCGAACCTCAAGTACTTTGTCCGTTTCAGAATTGACGGACGTTGTGCAAGCAGATCATTCCACGCTTGAAGTTACTGAGCCACTTAGCCGCGATGTGACATTGCCAGAATTTCGGCGTGAGGCAGCATTCAATGCCTATCAGGACTCACGTTCTGAAATACAAAAGATGGCGGACCGTAAGGGTCTGAACTTAAGGACACAAGCGCCGACAAAATATGATGATTTCCAATCGGCGGCTGCTCGCGCTGTGATTCCTGATTGCTTAGAAAGAGGCGCTAGTTCTAAATTGGGATTAGATTCGCTAAAGGGTTTACTGATTGTGCCCGCTCTTGCATTGTCGGCGATGCGAGGGAAATGTAAGTAAAACAAGCGAGATGTTTTCTTCAATTCATCACTGGAACTTGTTCATTGAGCGCCGATCATTTTTTGCAAAATAGCCTTGAATGCAGGATTGACAGAATCATTAGCGTCAAGCGTTCGCAGCGAATCTTGTCATCATTGCGCACGCCAATACTTTAGGCTGAAAATCTTTTGAATAGTGTCACGTAACTATATTTGTTTCTGCGTCTGCCTAAGCCTGCGCTTGATCGTAAATATCTTGCAAACATTCAGAAAATTGCCTGCATCTAATGCGCTAATCGTTGAAATCTCCGAGTCGTTGCTGCTAGCGTGGATGTATTGGGTATGTCGATTATGTATTAAGTTATTTAAATTAATGTATGTATTTTAATCACGTATAATTATCATTTTATTAGGTATTTTTTTATGTGATTTTAAGGTGTATTCATGTTGAATCGATTTTTTACTAGCCGTCTATCAATGGTATTGGCAGTCGCTGCAGGATTACTGATCAGCGCTTGTGGCGGTGGCAATGATGACAAACTTTCGCCTCCGCTAGCAGCTGCTGTCCTGCCAGAAATCCTGAGCATTAGCGCGCCACCGAATCCAGATTTATCCGAGGCTGTCGCCTATACGCATAGTGCAGCAACCATGTCTGGATTGACATTTGTTTGGAATTTTGGTGATGGCAGTAACAGCACTGAAGCAGCGCCTAAGCATCGTTATAGCAAAGCTGGCGACTACGAAGTCAGTCTGATAGTCAGTAATTCGGCCGGTCATTCTAAAGAATCAAAAATCAAAGTCAGCGTGAATAATCTGGCGGGCGTGCGTGGTTTAGTGTGTAGTGGCGCCAATGATACTGGTTGGTGCTGGCAGGCGCCTCAACCTAGTGGAAATTATGCAGATAATTTTATGTTCGCTAATTTGAATACTGGATGGCGAGTTGGTGGGGCAGGCGATATTTTTAAAACTGCAGATGCAGGTAAAACTTGGGTTCGTCAAATTAGTGGCGTCAATGCAAGCTTGTTTGAGGTCAGAAATTTTGACGATAAAATCGTATGGGTGCTGGGAGATAAGAAAACGCTCTTGCACACAATCGATGGTGGTGCTCACTGGCGCGCATTACCTAGCCCTTTAGCTGTCGGTAGCCAGCGCAGATTGGATAGTAGTCAATTTTTGACGGTGTTGTCGGCATCAAATCTTTTGTTGGAAACCGACAGTGCCAGCTATTACAGTGAAGATAGTGGATTGACTTGGGATACCTGGCAAATCACGATGCAGGAGAAGACGGCGCTCGGCATTGTTTACGGTGTGCAAGGATCGGAGTTACTTCGATCAATTCCCACGGGTCGTCAACCACATCAAGTCCTTAAGTTAGAAGACGAGAAGGGCATTCGTTTATCCCAGGTGAGAATCGGTTTGGCGGGAGAAAATGTCGTCCTCGTGCGAGGTAAAACGCCAGATCAATTGATCAATAACGTGCTTCAGGTTGGCAAGGCTATGGCATGGCGTAGTGACGATGCAGGTATGCATTGGACTGGATTTTCCGTCAATGGTTTGCCTGCGGGTAGTGACAATAGCAAACTCTATTCTCTCGATAAAGATGGCAAAGTTTGGCTGACTTTGCATGAAGGAAAAATATATCGTTCAGAAGACGGCGGGGTGAATTGGAGTACGCGCTCTGAATCGCGTCAATTCAATGCGAATACCTCACCCAGTGCCGATCCTTACTTTGCGCCTTTTGGGAGAGTATTGTTCGATGGTTCAAGAGTATATGTAGTCTATAACTACTCAGGACTTGATCAATATAGCGACGATTTGGGTAAGACGTGGTTTCCTATGAAGTATCCGCTTTCTGATGATGGCAATACAGCATTACTGGATGATATACAGGTAGTAAATGGCTTATTGATCTTGAATGAATTTTATACTGGTGGTTTTGTGAGTACGGATAAGGGGAATAGCTGGACGAAGGTACTTACCAGACCCCATCCGATCCAACCTGCCTACCATGCCGCCACCTTTGCTGATACTAAGAACGGTTTATTGGTCAATGCCGTTGGCGAGATCAAAGCTAGTCAGGACGGCGGAAAGACATGGAATATCAACAATAACACGCTTCCAAACAGCTATGGAGACAAGCTTTTAATACAGTTTGTAGCATCAGGTACCGCTTTTTTGCTATGGAAAGATGGTTTGATTTATAAAACCCAAGATAAGGGCATCAGTTGGTCATTTGCTGGACCTAGCCCAGCATCGACTAATTTTGGATTTTTTGATGAGAAAAACGGATGGGCTCACATAGGTATCGATCTCTGGCCCGTAGCTATCACCAGAGATGGTGGTAAGTTTTGGGATGTTTTGATTTCTCCCTATCGTCAGATCAACAGCGTATGGCTGGACAATACCAGTACGGTAACGATAGCCAGTGATGCAGGCTTGATTTCTCAGTCCAGTGATGGTCGTGCAGGATGGCAGCAACGCTACACCGGCATCAATAAAAACCTCCGCAAGGTATATTCCTTCGATGGAAAAATAATGTGGGCGATCGGTGATAGTGCCACCGTCTTGCGTTCAGACGATGCTGGGCTCAATTGGAAACCGGTGCTCGTTCCCGGGCAGCTTAACTTTAACGACATTCAATTCGCGGATGCGAAGACTGGCTGGATTGTCGGGCAACAAGGCTTCGCTTTGGCCACGCAAGATGGTGGTGTCACTTGGAAACAGCAAAACACTGGGACCAATGTTGACTTGCTCAAAGTACAGTTTGTCGACACCAAAACAGGTTGGCTGGTCGGCGCTAATGCGACTTTGTTAGCGACCGGAACTGGTGGATTTTGATGCGAACTGATAATGTAAGTAAAATTAGATACACTATCCCTGCTATCAAATCGTTCAGCAGTTGGCGCGGAATGCAGCCAACTAATTCATCAAAATTTAGTCTATGCTAGATCGATTCTGGCACTGGATTTCTTAAGTTTTTCAAAACTATGTCTACTACTATTTCAACGCAAAAAGAAACAGTCATCCCTTATCCTTATAGTGGAGACTATCGAATTGATGTGTTGCTTGAGTCGCCAAACGTACGCTGGAATGTAGGAGCGGCGCTTGGGACGCCAACAGTCGTCACTTACAGTTTTATGCAAAGTGCGCCGGGCTATGCGGATGCGAAAGAACAAAAAGGATTTATCCCTTTTTCTGTCGAGCAAAAAGCTGCTACACGTGAGATTTTGAAGTTAATTTCCCAACAGATTGGTTTGCAGTTTGTTGAAGTGGAAGATACTGCTGTAGCCTATGGAAAGATTCGATTTGGTAACAACTCGCAAGGTGATACCAGTGCCGCCTATGCCTATCAACCTGGCTTAAGTGAATTAGCAGGCGATTTATACGTCAATGCGGATAACCAGAATGCGTTAACGAATGTGCAGCCTGGTACAGCTAATTGGTCTACCTTGGTACATGAGATAGGACACGTCTTAGGGTTGAAGCACCCGGGCAATTACAATGCTGGTGAGGTGGCAAGTTCAGTCCCAGACAATTTTTTGGCGAGTGCGGAAGACAATACGCTCAACTCTATTATGTCGTATACCGATGCACCGCAAAAACAAGAACGGGTATTTTTTGCCAAATACGATATGTTGGCCTTAGCGTATCTGTATGGCAGTAAAGCGTATCAAGCAGAAGATACGGTCTATCGTCTGTCAAATAGTGATGGCGATACACTTATATTGATTAACGATACCGGCGGCGTCGATACTTTAGACCTGTCTGAAATATCGTTAGGGACGATTATCAAATTCAAAGATGGAATCATTCTCTCGGCTACAGGTGCGCAAATTGATTTGATGGCAGGCGCCAATTCATCCGTTGGAATGACGACTGATAATCTTGGACGCAGCGTGAATGCGAACGACAATATGTCAATTGCCTACAATACGATCATTGAAAATGTAAAAGGCAGCAAGTTCAATGATGTTGTTAAGGGGAATGAGTGGAATAATCGTATCGAAGGTGGCTCAGGGAGTGATTGGATAAATGGTGGTTTGGGAATCGATACCGCTAAATACACCGCGCCAAGGAATCAGTATTTGATTGAAAAAGACAATTTTGGTAAGAGTCTAGAATTCATTGTTGCAAATAGCAAAGATAGATATGACACGGACATTCTGTTGTCGATGGAATACCTGCAATTCTCTGATATGCGTATCGATTTGAAAATTGGCGAGGTCGCCAGAACAGTTGGTGCAGTCGCTGTAAAAAATATTGCGGAATTGTATGTGGCTTACTTTAATCGTGTTCCTGATGCGGAAGGGATGAATTACTGGCTTACTCAATTTAAAAATGGCAGTTCGATCGAAACCATAGGCAAGTCATTTTATTCTGCTGCAGTCAGTCCGATGTTTAGTGTATTGACCGGCTACACGGTAGAAATGACGAATGTCGATTTTGTTAAGGTGATTTACAAGAACGTCTTGGGACGTGATGAAGTCGATCAGGACGGCTTAGACTATTGGAGTGCCGCGCTGTTAAAAGCTGAAGGAACTTTGGGGGCGGAAACACGTGGGACTTTGATCAATACCATACTCAATGCCGCTCATGGGTTCAAGGGAAATGCCGAATTGGGTTGGGTGGCAGATTTGCTCGACAATAAATTTGCAGTGGCGAATTATTTCGCAATCGAGCAGGGAATTAGTTACAACTCACCAGAGGAAAATTTTCAACGTTGTGTCGATATTGCGGCAGCGGTGACCGCAATCGATACTGTCGCAGCGATTAAACTAATCGGCATACAAGACTCCGGTTTTTCACTGTAGATGTGAGGCAGCTCATTTCTACAGCGAAAGAGGAATAGGAAACTAGGGGCTATTGAGCTATTGAACTTAGTAAGCTTGAAGGTCTGTAGCGGCTTTTTGTTCACCTATGTCGCGTATCCAAAAAATGTCGACACGAGCATAAAAAACAATTCTATTCGCTGCCAGCGGTGTTTGCAGCCTTGGTGGAAATATGTTAACCGTACTATGTTTGGGTTGTGTGTTGTGCCCGCACAAAAAACTTAAGTGCGTGGGAACATGGCACCGTCTCATCTTCTATGGCATGCGTCAAAAGTAAATGAGCTTTAAACTTTTCTCAATATTGACGCGAAAAAATAACGTGAACATCGCATTTTTTAGTGACATCGGACAAAATCAATCAGTAATCCATAATTTTCAAGGAATACACAAGAATCTAAAATAAATTCGCCATTCATGACGAAGTTGTTTTCATTCAACTAGCATCACGCCAAGTGCGACGATGCAGAATGTGACACAACAAGCTAAATAGTTCGCAAAGAAAGGCGACGTCGAGCCTGTAAGAATTTCTGTGTAAATGCCACGGAACAAGTTAGTGATCGTGTTTTTGAATACGATCACCGAACTCAATCATAAAACGATTTAAGGCCATACGCCAATTGTGAATCGGCATCGTCCA
>NZ_JACOFW010000004.1 GCF_014284305.1 Affinundibacterium seohonense | reverse complement strand
TGCCTTCAATATTCCTATGATCTGTGTTTCTGTAAATCTGCTTTTACGCATTTCTGTTCTCCTTTGGCACATAAGTTTGCCTCAAGAACTCTAGTTATGCATGGCTTGATTTTACGGGATGGTTACAAGTTAATCCTCGGTTTAATCTTGAATCATCCAAGTCACGACTTGATCTTCACAACAACAACAACAACAACAACAACAACAACAACAACAACAACAACAACAACAACAACAACGGAGAATTTTACCGACGCTTTTTCTGTCGACATGGAGGACTGGGAAAGTTACGATTGCTGTGAGCGCCAAGAAATTATTTGGGTACAAACCATCGTATTTAGTGGACAACTACAAGAAACTTCAGAAGAAGATCGAGAAAAATAGCGTGCAAATTAGTGTGTAAATCAGTGCAAGCCAAAATGCTGCGAAATTTTTATGCGTGTTTTATAAGTGCGTTTGCAAAATGCGGCGAGCTCAACCGCAATTATTCTCTTAAATTAACTACAATCACACTACATTATCTCAGCAACATGGGGTTGAATTGGCTTAGGCTGATTTAAAGCGTCCATCAAAGCCTTATCCACCACATGATCAACCGACACGATCTTGGCTCGGGCTTCGCGGAAGTTTTTCTCTAGTTCATCGACGGCAACTGAGAAAGATTTTTCTTTCTGACTAGAGGTAAAAATGAAAAGGCTACGCATAGGACTCACCCAAGCTAAGCGTACCTTTTGATACGTATTATCAAGTTTGTGGAATTCTACCCAAGCACCTCGTTCGAGATCAGCCACGGTTGCTGCGGCATCTTCGATAGCTTGCTCAATTTTAGCGACCAAGGCTTCTTCGTTCAGGTTCAGAACTGACTCGGACGCTGCTGGCGGACTGTTGAGCTTGGTCTCATCTATTTCGGTCGATTCGGCTGAAACGGCGACCTCGCTTGCTGGCTGCGTTTTTGTAATAGCCTGTTGTCTTGCAGCTTGTTCTGCCTCTAGCTTGGCTTTTTCCAAAGCGATACTAATCAAGCGTGCTTTTTCTGCAGCTTGCGCCTCGTCTTTTACTTTTGCTTCAGCCTCAGCTTTAGCACGTTTCTCCAAGCGACGTTCGGTGGCAATTTTTGCCGCTTCGACCGCAATTTCCATCTGACGATCGGCCGATAATTCCAGTGGAGCGCGGACGATGGAGGCGTGACACTCCGCCAGATCAGCGAAGAATTGCACGCGATCGGCATCTTCCCATTTGATTAAACTCAGCCACTTATTCAGACGCGCCAAAATACCCGGTAAACGATTAATTAGATCTTGACGCTGTGCCAGCGTAATCTTTGGTTTAATACTCCAGATTAAATCATCCATCGTCTTAATCGCATCTTCCACGGCGTGCGGTTTTTGATCTTGCACGCTGTACGCCAAAGTCAGCACTTTGGTCCAACGATGCTCGAGGAAAGTTTCGACAAACGCGACAACTTCCCCGGTGCCGATGCGGGTAGAAATATCGTTATTGGCAGCCAGCGTTGCTTGCTTGAATTTTTCTCTTTGCAAAGCGCGATTAATCGGTACTTGCAAAGCTTCGATACTGGCGGCTTCTTCTTTTTTGATGAAGTTTTCAAGATCGGTGACAACTTCATCAAAGAGGCCTAATTGCTGGTCAAATTCCTTTTGCACGCGAATGACATTACGCTGCATTTCTTGGAATAAAGGATCATCAACGCCTTTTTCAGGATCTAATTCGACACTATATTTCGACAGTAAATCAATCAAGCGACGCGCCGGGTGGGCATCTTGAAAGAAGAAGTCTTTATCGATTAAGGCGGCCTTTAGTACAGGGACTTGCAACGCACTAATTAACTCTTTAATTGGGTCAGCGATATCCTGATTGCTAAGCACGCCTTCAAACACATGCGACATCAAATCGAAGGTATGTTTCTCAACACCAGAATGCAGCATTGAGGGTATGTCTTGACGCAAATTGGACAGGCGAACCGCATGCTGCGCTCCTGACACCAATTGGTGTATGGCCATGTTTTTTTGCACGCCAGCCAAGTATTGAAACAATTCAGAATTCGCAGGCTGAAACGCATTCATCATCTCTTGCGGAAACGGTACCGCTGCTTGAGAACTTGTCGCATGATTTGCTGCAGCCTGTTGGCTTGTTGTGGCGCCAGATTGTTCGGAAAAATACTGCTCCAATTTTTTTGTTACTTCATTTTTTACTGCTTCGCCGACTCGTGCCGCTTCAGCACTCGCTTGTTTGCGTTTGAGACGATAGGTTTCTTGCAGATCAGGCAAAATGCCACGTTCAACTAATAATTCATTTAAGCCATGATAGACAGGCGTTAAATCAAAAATTAAATCACTGAGTAAAGGTAGAACAAATTCGTGTGCATCTTTTTCAGGGGTAAACTCACACCATGCTGTATTGAGCGCGCGCAAAAAGACATCGGGGCGAAAAGGATTCTGTGTCAAATTCAGGGTTTCTACACCAATCAAACTAGCCAAACGCATATTTAATGCTGCTAGACTCTCTGCGTGGTTGAGCTCCAACGAGCGGCTAGCACGACTGATGCTCAGCTTCAGATCCATTTCTTCATACGAGACAAGCGTCATCGCCACATCCTGCATAGCCACTGGCGCTTTCTTTTCCGGACTACGCAAAGCTGCTGCTTCGCTGTTCAACATCTTTTCCAAGATACCAGAGCACAGATAGTAATAGGTGTATGTGCTATTTTTTAGCAGTTGTGCGCCATGAAAATATAGATTTGCTTCTCTGGCATCGTTTGCTTCTTCGGATTTACCAAACAAAGCATGGGATAACCTGGCCGCAAATGCATCGATTTGCGGTAGCACTAATTGATAGGCGTGTTGTACCAAGGCCTGCAAAGTGTCGAGTTTGCCCACTGAAGTGGGTGCTCTACCCTTCGGATTTCCCTCAGTTTGCTTTTGATGTACTTGGTTTATCGACATAAAAGAATTTTTACAACACCAACCTTATGTGCAATGACTCGAACCACAATAATAAAACATTGAATCAGGATTTACGGCAATTTCGCCGACTAAATTAATCTGCCTCTAGGATTTTATTTGGGTACTTATTTGAATAAATGGGTGAATTAAAGCATTTCGATATGTATGACTATATTCAAGTTATTTCCACATGGAAATGTTTGAAACGCAATTTAGCGCATTTTTTAAGCATTTCTTTGTTCTAAATCGGCTTTTTTGTCCAATTCATGATTTTATATTACGCATACGGATCAATCCTAAGCCACTGATATCTCCACATAGACAGTCCCTTTGCTCTAAAATACAAGGTTTTGAGGAATGCCTGCGATCCTATGCTTGCAACTCCTGCAATCTACCTTGCAAACTAATCTATGTCAAAGAAATTACCTGCAAATGCCACACCCGCTTCGTTCGAAAGTGCGATGGCAGAACTGAGCGAATTGGTCTCACAAATGGAAACCGGACAACTGCCTTTGGAGGCCTCCGTGACCGCTTACCAACGTGGCTCAGAATTAATTAAATATTGTGCATTTCAATTAGAAAAGGTAGAACAGCAAGTCAAAATTCTCGACGCTGGTATGCTCAAACCTTTCAACACCGAATTGAGTGACGGTAACGACAATGCAGAAGGCCAAGCATGAGTCAGGACTTTCAAACTTGGATGAAATCGATACAAAATGAAGTCGAAGTCGCCCTAAACACTTACTTACCTTCTCCCGAACTGGCACCGCAAGCTTTGCACGAAGCGATGGCCTATGCTGTGCTGGACGGCGGCAAACGGGTACGTCCCTTACTCGTATTTGCAGCTGGCAAATTATTCTCCGCGCCGGGTGAATTATTAAGTCGCGCTGCATGTGCGGTTGAAATGATTCATGCCTATTCTTTGGTACATGATGACATGCCCTGTATGGACGATGATGCACTTCGTCGCGGTAAACCTACCGTTCATAAGAAATATGATGAAGCCACCGCGCTGCTAGTTGGGGATGCTCTACAAGCGCAAGCTTTCTTAGTGCTAGCGGAAGCCAGCGCGTGTGCCGATCATAAACTCCCCATGTTGCAATTATTAGCACAAGCATCTGGCTCACTTGGCATGTGCGGCGGGCAGGCAATCGATCTGGCTAGTGTCGGCGTTGCACTGAGTTTGCCTGAACTGGAGCAAATGCACAGATTAAAAACAGGTGCGCTATTACGCGCATCCGTACTACTGGGCGCAATGAGTGGAAAACATTTAGAAGCCAATGAAGTTGCAGCCTTAGACCAATATTCTCGTGCGATTGGCCTGGCCTTCCAAGTTGTTGACGATGTCTTAGACGCGACCGCGGATTCAGCCACACTAGGCAAAACTGCGGGCAAAGATGCTGCCGACAACAAACCGACTTACGTGTCCTTACTTGGCTTAGAAGCCTCACGTCAACTCGCCGATCAACTGTGCCGTGATGCCCATCAAGCGCTGACTATTTTTGGAGAGTCCGCCCAACATCTGCGTGATTTGGCAGATCTTATCGTTCAGCGGAAAGCATAATAATGTCCCTACTTACTACGATTAATTCCCCTGCCGATTTACGCCAGCTAAGCCGACCACAATTGGTATCCCTAGCCGACGAATTGCGTGAGTACGTAATCAATTCCGTGTCTAAAACTGGCGGCCATTTGTCTTCCAATTTAGGTACTGTTGAGTTGACGATTGCGCTTCATTATGTTTTCAACACACCAGAAGACAGACTTGTTTGGGATGTCGGCCACCAAACGTATCCGCACAAAATTCTGACTGGTCGTCGTGATCAGATGCATAGTCTGCGTCAGCTAGACGGCATTTCTGGTTTTCCACGCCGCAGTGAAAGTGAATACGACACCTTTGGTACCGCGCATTCCTCGACCTCCATATCAGCTGCACTCGGGATGGCACTAGCAGCCCGCACTAAAGGTGAATCACGTCACGCCGTCGCTATCATTGGTGATGGCTCAATGACGGCGGGCATGGCATTTGAGGCGATGAATAATGCTGGTGTCTATGACGACATCAATATGTTGGTGGTGTTAAACGACAACGACATGTCGATCTCTCCGCCGGTAGGGGCACTAAATCGTTATTTGGCGCGCCTGATGTCAGGTAAATTTTACGCAGCGGCTCGCAACGTCGGCAAATCTGTTTTACCTTCTCCAATGCTCGAACTGGCACGCCGCTTCGAAGAACATGCCAAAGGCATGATCGTGCCTGCCACCATGTTTGAAGAATTCGGATTTAATTACATAGGCCCAATTGATGGTCATGATTTAGAGTCCTTAATTCCAACGCTGCAAAACATCAAGAATCTGAAAGGGCCACAATTTTTACACGTGGTCACCAAAAAGGGTCAGGGCTACAAACTGGCTGAAGCAGATCCAATTTTGTATCACGGCCCCGGTAAATTTAATCCTGAAGAAGGCATTAAACCTGCCACCACCGCAGCGAAGAAAACCTATACCCAAGTATTCGGCGACTGGCTATGTGACATGGCGGCAGCTGACGATAAGCTGATAGGCATTACTCCCGCCATGCGAGAAGGCTCTGGCATGGTGGAATTCGAACAGCGTTTTCCTAAACGCTACTACGACGTTGGTATTGCCGAACAACATTCCGTGACCTTCGCGGGCGGCTTGGCAACCGAAGGTTTGAAACCCGTATTGGCGATTTATTCCACGTTTTTACAACGCGGCTACGATCAGTTAATTCATGATATCGCCTTACAAAATCTGGATGTGACTTTCGCCTTAGATCGCGCAGGTTTGGTCGGTGCGGATGGTGCTACCCATGCCGGCAATTATGATCTGGCGTATCTACGCTGCATTCCTAACATGGTAGTCATGGCACCAAGTGATGAAAATGAATGTCGCCAGATGCTGAGCACGGGTTACCACTATCCGGGTCCAGCCGCCATCCGTTATCCTCGCGGTGCAGGTATCGGTGCAGTCATTCAACAAGAACTCAGTCAGCTCACAATCGGTACAGCGGAGTTAAAACGTCAAGGCAAAAACATCGCGATTCTGGCGTTCGGCTCCATGGTGCATCCAGCCTTAAAAGCTGCTGAAACACTCGATGCCACCGTCGTCAATATGCGCTTTGTTAAACCTATCGACAACGCCATGATCGCGGAGATCGCTAACAGCCACGATGCGATCGTGACGATAGAAGAAGGCTGCACCATGGGTGGTGGTGGCTCTGCTATCGCTGAAGCACTGGCGGCAGCTGGTTTGAGCAAGCCTTTGATGATACTAGGCCTGCCAGATCGATTTGTTGATCACGGTGACCCAGGATTATTATTGGCACAGTGTGGTTTGAATGCGGAAGGTATTGAAGCGTCCATACGTCAACGCTTTTTGTAATTAAAAAAAGCCAGTGAACGTTTTGTGCACTGGCTTTTTATTTCGCCAAACATCTCAAATAATTATCTCGTAATCCCCAAACGCTCCATCCGTCGATACAAAGCTTGTCGACTCAAACCTAATTCCGAAGCTGCTTGCGCCACCACGCCCTTGGCTTTGAGGAGCGCTTGTTCTATCGTTTCCTTATCCGACTCAACATCATTCGTTTGCGTAACGACCGCGGTCATAGGCAAGCCCAGATCCGCGATTTGTATCTCATCTTTGGCGGACAACAAACAAGCTCTTTGCATTACGTTTTTTAATTCACGTACATTGCCCGGCCAGCTATGCGCCAACAAACAAGCTTGTGCGCCGGTACTTAAACTTTTACCCTCTTCCAAGAACGCCATTGCAATCGGCAAAATATCATCAGGGCGATCCGCTAGTGCGGGCAAATTGAGTTGAATGACATTTAAGCGATAAAACAAATCCTCACGAAATGCACCCGCTTTAATCATACTGGCAAGATCGGCATTGGTGGCACTCAATACTCTGACTTTGACTTGTCGTTCTTTATTTGAACCCAAACGCTCGAAGCGCCCGGTCTCTAACACGCGCAATAATTTAACTTGCCCAGCTTGGGGTAAATTCCCGATCTCATCCAAAAATAAAGTGCCTCCATCAGCTGCCTCAAATTTCCCTTCGCGCGCTTTAGTTGCGCCAGTATAAGCACCAGCATCCGCACCAAATAATTCGGCTTCAATCAGCTCTGAGGGAATCGCGCCACAATTTAATACCACGAAAGGACCGTCTTTCACTTTCGAATTGGCTTGAATGATTTCAGCGATACGTTCTTTACCAGCGCCGTTAGGCCCTGTAATCAAGATCGACACATCCGACTTCGCAACCTGACATGCCATCCCTAAAACGCGTTCAGTGGCGGCGTCTTGCCAGACATAATCGCGCAAATCATATTTGGTTTCCAGCTCGCGTTTTTGTTTGCGCTCGCGTTGCACCCGATGTTGCAAAGCACGATTCACTTGACCAAGCTCTATCAAGTTTTTCACAGTCGCGACTACACGCTGATCATTCCAAGGTTTGGCGAGATAATCAGCGGCACCAGCTTTAATCAAATCCACTGCCGCATCCAGATGCGTCCATGCTGTCAATAAGATCACTGGCAAATCAGGGTGTTGGGCGCGAATTTTTTTAAATAGCGCAACACCCTCTTCACCGGATGTCGTGTCCTCGGTGAAATTCATGTCTTGAATTACCAGATCAATTGCTTGATTTTGCAAGACCATCAAGCCCTGCTCCGGCGATTGTGCACTCACACTTTGAATGTCGTGCAAAGACAGCAGCACATCCAAGGCGATAGCGATACTGGGGTTGTCGTCAATGATCAGAACGGTGGGCATGAGATTCACATCAAAAAAATTTTGAAGACCTACGCATATCGCGTACCTATAAGTTAAACGTCCAAGTTATAGAGCGGGTGAAATCCTCGCCGACAAGCCATCATGCACTTGAACGGCGCGGGTTTCACCCACCCTACGACTTCACCAATATCAATTCAGAGCAATGGATTTTGGTTTATCACATTCAATGAAACACTATACCCCACGGGTCGCGGTTGCTGGCGAAATACTTGCCGCTCTCCAGGCTGGTGCATACACAGCAATGACACCTAACATCCAAAATAGTAACGGCGACAGAAGCAGATAAGATACTGGTAGTTTCGGTAATTCAAATTGTCCCACCAATACCTGATTCAAGCCAAGTGCTAGGGCAATCCCAAATACAATACCGCCCGTCGTAATCAACCAATTTTCAGCGATGAAATAAGTCAGAATATCGATACGTCTCGCACCTAAAGCACGGCGAATACCAATTTGTTTGCGACGCTGTGCTACCCATAAGGTACTCATACCGACGATACCACTGGCAGTCACGACGACCAGCAAGGCACTTACCGCGAGCAACATCCAAGCCAAGCCTTTTTCACTACGATAGCGATCATCACGAAATTTCTCCATACTCGTTGCTTTGACGTAGATCGGTGTAGCTGATGCTTTACGTAGAGCTTCTTCCACTTCTTTCATCACACGATCACGCTGTCCCGCTTCGGCACGTACTGCATAACCGTCCCAGATTTGGCCAGTCACACGCGCAGGCATAATCGTAGCAAATTCACCGTTCGTCGTAGACTGAGCGCCAGAAGTTTGCAAAGTTTCGACTACGCCTATAATGGTTACTCCATTAGCGTTACTCCCGGTCCCAAAGAAATACTCTTTCCCTACGAAGTTAGACTGTCCTGGAAATAGTTTCTGTGCTAATGCTTTACTAACTATCACTTTTTTTACGAAGCCACCGTCGACATTAGGGTTCACCTCTAAAAAATCACCTGCCTGAAAATCTTGCCCTTCAACCAAACGTAATTTCCAAGTCTTGACAAGTGAATCTGGGGACACAAATATCCCGCTTGTTGCAGTTGGTACCGCCTGCTTGCGATCAATAGCCACCGAATTATTGCTACCTGAACGCGAAACAGGAAAGGAGCTAACACGTGCGACTGACACTACACCAGGCACCGCACGTATCGTATCGGCTTCACGCTTTTGCAAAGCGAGTTGATCTTCATGTCCGCCCAAAATCTGATTTCTGACGTTGACCCTAAAAACCTCAAGCTCATCGGCTATACCGCTAGGGCGGGCGGCTACATCAAGACGTAGATTAACAATATAAATCGCATTCACCAGTATCGCCAAACTTAATGCCACCTGCAAAGCGACTAACACGGGACCCAATTTATTGCGCATTAATGCGGAAAAAATCGGACGTAGTTCAAATAATGTTTTCATGATTGTTGCTTTCTTCTTTATTGCGATTTAAGTTGAATTGCTGGCGTCACCTGACATGCACGCCAAGTGGGCAACAGCCCGGCAATCATCGCTGCACTCACCGACATGAAGAAAGTCAAACCTAACATCGCCCAATCCATGTGTGCGACGACAGCCAGTGCTTTCGATTGCAAAGCAATGAGTTGCAAAGCTCCTGCTGCTAGTAACACGCCTAACAACGCGCCGACCAAACCGACCACCGCGGTCTCAATCAAGAATTGGGTAAATATCTCCTTACGTGACGCACCCAGTGCGCGTCTGACACCGACCTCTGACGCTCGCACTGAAAACTTCGCCAACAATAAACCCACCGTATTGACCAAACAAAGCAAAAGAAAACCAAATGCCAACCAAGCCGACAAGCGACTATCGTCCCCAATCACTTGCATTTCGACCAAAAATTCACGCACATTAAACAAGCGATTTTTTGCCTGACGTTGGAAGCGCCCTAACTTGAACTGCTCAGCTGCGTAGCTATCCAAATAATTTTGTAATTCAGCGCGTTGACTTGGTGATTTCAATTCGAACCAAAAATGAAACCAAGTGCACTCAGAGTTTAAACGCCCTTCCCAACCCGGATCTGAACGTGAAGTACAGCCCATACTCCCACTATGCGCAGTTTCACGGCGAATCGCATTGCTCAAAGGCAGTATGAAATCAGGCTCTTCAACAAATGCAGCCTCACGGCCATTAAAGATGTAGAATTTTGGCTTGGGCGCCCAGTCATCGGCAACACCTATCACCGTGAAATCACCTTTCAACATACGAAGTTTTTGCCCCACAGGGTTCGCTGTACCAAAAAACTTTTCTGCCATTTTTTTACTTAGAACCACTACATCCGCAGAGTTTTTATCTTCAGAGGCTTGCCATCCTTGTCCAACAACAAAGGGAATCTCAAACATGGCAAACGTATCGGCTGTCACGGCTAAACCTTCCATCGAGATGGCACCCAAATCTTTACGTGCAGGCTCTGCTGTTGCCTCAATCCCGTACATTGCAGCACGACGTACGCCTTGCTTGCTTTCGAGAAGATTACTTATGTCTTTATATGTAAATTGATGGTCATTCGGTTCATCACCCGGTGTGTAACCTTCCTTCTGCCCAACATCAAGAATAGCGGTGAACAGGCGATCACTCTTTTGCGGAATAGGATCACCGGACATCACATGTAAAATAGTGAGTGTCGAAACACTGGCTGCTACGCCAATCGCCAGCGTCAATATCATCAAAGCGGTCAATGCTGGATTGCGTCTTAAGCTACGCAAGCCCAGAAAAAAATAGTAAGTCAACATAATCGTTCCGCCTTTTATGCAATGTGCAGATTGGTTTCAACATTCTGATGCTCTACCACCAAGCTCGGTGTTTTACGCACCAGATCAGAAACCTGACCGTCAATGATATGCACATTCCGTTGTGAACGTAGTGCTAATTCAGGATCATGGGTGACCATCAAAATCGTCGTGCCTCTGGCATTAATTTCTTCCAGCAATTCCATCACGCTACGCGCCATTTGTGTGTCCAGATTACCGGTTGGTTCATCGGCAAGTAGCAAGCGCGGGGAACCAGCCAAGGCACGTGCAATCGCCACACGTTGCTGCTGCCCGCCTGACAGCTCGGCGGGATAATGCTTCATGCGCGAAGCCAATCCCACTTGCGCTAAAGCGTCTTCGATCCGCTCTTTGCGCTCTTTTGCAGCAAAGCCACGATAGCGTAAAGGTACATCGACGTTATCAAACAAATTCAAATCAGGAATTAAATTAAAGCCCTGAAAAATAAAGCCCAGCTTTTCATTGCGCAAACGCGTGCGGGCGTTGTCGTTCATACCTGTCACGTTGACACCATCTA
Organism: Affinundibacterium seohonense; assembly: GCF_014284305.1. GTDB lineage: Bacteria > Pseudomonadota > Gammaproteobacteria > Burkholderiales > Burkholderiaceae_D > Undibacterium > Undibacterium seohonense. Next base: position 274,214 of record NZ_JACOFW010000004.1, on the reverse strand, counting down.
GAAAATATTCACCACCGGTAAAATCTTCTAACAATCCAGCGATATTTAAGAAGGTGGTTTTACCTGACCCTGAAGGGCCAGTCACCGTCACAAATTCACCTTGCTTAACGTGGATTTCAAATCCACGCAAAGCATGGGTTTCTATCATGTGCGTGCGATAAACTTTGCTCAGATTTTTCATGTGTAACATGGCATTTCCTTTTCTTAAATTCGGTTTTAAAGATTAATTATTCAAAGAGATTTTTTCTGCATTTTCAAACTGATCGGTACCAGCGACGACGACCTTATCGCCTAGCTTTAAACCATCCACAATCTCAACCGCAGAAATACTGGTCGCACCGAGTTTAAATGGGCGACGGGTCGCGATATTGTTTTCGACTACATACACAAACCGGCCACCTTCACTTTCGACAAAAGGACCGCGTGCCAACATTAAGACATTGGGTTTTTCTTCGATTAATAGACGTGCCGAAACGCGTTGACTCTGACGTAGGCCCGACGGTTGCTGACCATCAAAGCGAACTCGTGCTAACACTTGATTCTTCACGACTTCAGGCGATAGAGCCGACAACTTGCCTTTGGTCGTCACGCCATTAATCGTGATCTCAGCAGTCATGCCTAAACCTAAATCGGCCACATAGGTCTCTGGAATTTCAAGTTCGACTTCGAGTTGAGATAGATCGACTAAAGTCATCAATGCGGTATTCGCTGCGACTACGCTACGATTCGCGACTGATAAGGTGCCGACCATGCCATCCACTGGCGCTTTGAGTTTGAGTTCTTCCACCTTGCGCTTAGCGTCATCACGTACAAGACGCTGTTGCTCTAGTTGTGCGCTCTTCGTTTTAAGATTCAGATCAACATCTTCATTCTCCAAACCGGTCGCAGCTTCGGCGTGTTTGGCACGAATCTCAGCCGTCTTTAACGCATCTTGCGCACGCATATAATCGATTTTGGAAATGACTCCGGAAGGCCCTGCCTTTTCGAATCGTTCAAAAGTGCGAGCGGCTGTGACACGTTCAATTTCCGCCTGATCTGCATCACGTCGTGCGATGAGTTTTTGTTTGCGAGCGAGGATTTTTTGTCGAGCGACTTCGGCTTCTAGCTGATCGTAATTCGCTTGCTCGCGCTTGAGTAAGCTAGTCAAATCGGGTGACTCTAATTCGGCAACGACATCGCCTTTTTTGACCATGTCACCCGCTTTGACTTTTAAGGTGACGGTACTCGACGCTGTGGAATATAAGGTCGGGCTGATCGCAGCCACCATACGACCGTTGACAGCGACATCACGCACCAACGTGCCGCGCGTCACTTGCGCGATTTTGATACGCGAAGCATTGATGGATTTACTACTGTTGGCAAACGTGCGTAGCAGAAAAATGCTAACGACAATAAAAGCGATTGCCAAAATGACGCCAACAATCAGTTTCTTTCTACGCCATAGTGGCGCTGCTGCGATGACGGCATCTTGACCAGAGGTATCTCGAATCATGGAATTTCCTAGCAAAGAGTGAGAACGAATAACAACTCTTTAGCAGGAAGTGTGCCACACAGAAAATAGTAGCTAAGTCACTGATTTAATTGAGAATAGAAAAATGATCAGGGCAATCATCAGGTGTCCGCACAAGGGCTACGGACACGCATGGACAGATCTGGACTACAGCAACGCCTACATCGACGCTTTGGTTAAAATGAAAATGCCGACAAAAATCACCAGCATACCCAGCACTTTTTGCAGATTCATCGCTTCATGCAAAACGAGATAACTAGCTAGGGCGATGCCAACAAAGGTCAAACCCGCCATCAATGGTGAGGCGATGCTCAGTGCCGCCTGCGACAAGACTTGCAGGGTCAAAAGAAAACTGAGTCCGTACAAAATCACACTCGTCACTAATTGCCACGAAAAGTAAGTGCTGAGATCCCGCATTTGAAAGCCGCTCTGGCTAGCCAATTTCATCAGCACTTGCGCCGACACGTTACACAAAACTGCGATCAAAGCGATGCTCAGTTGTTTCATGATGCTTCCTTATCTTTGGAATCGATGGCGTCGGTCCGTACTAGGTAAGCTGGGCGACCTTTCATCTCATCGTATAAGCGCGCCAGATAATGTCCGATCACCCCTAAACTCAGTAGGATCGCCCCGCCAATAATAATGATCAAGAGATTGACGGTGGTAAACCCATCGATTGCCTTGCCTTCAATTTTTTGCAGCAAACTATTCCCACCTATAATTAGACCGAACAGCAAGGTCGCCACACCTAAATAGGTCACGAGCTTTAAAGGCAAGCTGGAAAAACTGGTGATGTTATTGACCGCATAGCGTAATAATTTAAGGCGATTCCATTTGCTCTCTGTACCGTCGGGACGATCTGCCACCTCGAATGGCAATTGTCCGCTTGGGAAATTCGCCCAGGAAATCAATCCACGGAAAAATCGCTGACGCTCAGGCAAAGCCAGGAGCATTTGCACGACCTGTTTATCGAGCAATTTGAAATCAGAGTGTCCGCGCAAATCTAAACCAGACATACTTTGAAACACGGCATAAAAGGCTTTAGCAAGATGCCTTTGCAACCAGCTTTCACGTGCACGTTGTGCCTTGACAGCGTGTACTACCAACAAACCGTTTTCCCATAATTTAATCATCGGCGCAATCAATGCTGGCGGGTGCTGCAGATCGGCATCGATGACCACAACGGCATCGCCTTGCGCATGTTGCAGGCCAGCCAAAATCGCGGCCTCCTTGCCGAAATTACGCGTAAAACTAATGGCACGTATCCGTGGTTCTTGCTGCTGCATGTGCGCCAGCACTTGCGCGGTCTGATCGGAAGAACCATCGTTGACCGCGACAATCTCCAAGTGATAGAGATCTGCACGTTGCGTTCCTAAACCTTGTTCCACTGCATGTATGATCGAGGGAATACTGGTCTGTATCAACTGGGCTTCGTTGTAGACTGGGATCACAATGCTAATAGTTTTTTTAGTCGTGTTCATCGTGAAATTTTCACTTATCCAATTTTCTTAAATGCAAAGCGTGGATAATGATCTTGCCTTGCCCGTTGAAAAAACTACGAAATTCGATCAACTGATTCGCGGTATCGGCAGATATCACTACAGGTACGCGCAAAGATTGCTTCACATTGTCAGTGCCGAATAATTTCCCTTGCGCCAAACGCAATCCGCCATCTTTTGTTGCTGGCAAAGTTACCCACACATCCCAATTCGCTTGTTCCGAAGTGGCAGCCAAATCAGCCTGATACGCAAACTCAAATTCGTAAGAACCTTGCTCCAAACGAACATAGGGGCCGTAATTGAGTACCCCAGCTTTGCCAGTCGAGCTCAAGACTTCACTAAGCTGACCAACCTGCGTTGGCAATTCCTTGCCGCTCCAATGTAGCTCATGTAATTGGTCTTGGAACGCGAGACCCAAATTTTGTGCGATCAAGCTTGCGCGCGTTTTCGCAGATCCACACACCAAATAACTCTGCCACTTCACACAAGCCTGCTGCGCTACTGCTTCCACGAAACCCTTAGGCGCATTCATCAGACTCTTTGTTGGCATCACATACAAAGCACTAGGAACAAAGTTTTGATCAAAGTAGGCTCGGTTCTTTTGACAATCAACTTTATCGCGGGCGATGTAACCTGTGTCTATGCGTTTCTGATATTGCGCTGCAAGTCGTTGGAAGAACCACACCATCTGTTCATTGGTCGGATCACAGGAAAAAGCCGGATACACATGCAAATCCTCCACTTGCTGCATCACCGGCTGCCATGCGACTAAATCACCTTTACTCGGTTCACCAGCGATTCGCGTCAAGCGTTTGCTAAAGTCACGCGTATCGACAAATTGCAAACCCAAGGCGAACAAGACCAAAGCTAACTTAGCTTTACTCATCGTCTGCATGACACCAGCCAGACTAATAAATAACAGTGTGTACGCCACTAACCAAAAAAAGCGACCACTACTTCGAAAACTGTCAGTGATTTTTCGTAAACTCTGCGGCACCGTATATTCAAACAACAAATGATCATTCCAATACACACGATTGGCAATCGCATAGAACGTTAAGGCCAACAGGAATAAGATAAACCATTGATATTGACGACATAAGGCCAGCACTTGTCCACGCGCCAAAAACACACTGATCGGCAGTAGCAAAAAGACGCCAAAACCCAGATAATTCAATCCTTCGTATTGCCCGGTAGTCGGATCGGCAAAATGATAAGCGGCGAATTGATGCGCACTCTCACTAGCAGCGCAAGAATAAAAATGACTGCCACAAAATGGTGAACTCAAGTTCATCGAATATTCGCCAAAACCAAAGCTCGTTGTATTTTGCCCGCCGTATCCCATGACGAAAAAAATGAAGGCAATCAACGCCACCGATATCATCAACAATTTCGAGCCAGAAGCCCAACGACGATGCAGCAAACCTTCTTCGATTAGGCTAAATAAAAACAGCGAGTACAACATTGCAAAGAAATAAGGATGGATCAACAAGCCCAATAAACTCAAAGTCAGCAAATACGTCTGCGCCCGATTCACCTCCATCGTCTCACGCCGTTTTTGAAAATACACCGCCAATCCAAACAGTAATAAACACTGCGTCATCAAAGCAGTATGCCCAAAGCGCCACATCAAAGCAGGCCACAAGCAGGCAAACACGCCAGCAACCACAGTAGCAAAAATCGAGCGAGCTCCAAGACTACGCATCAACACGCCCGCGGCTATCGCTTGTCCAATAAAAGCCAAAATATGCCACAGCGCGATGTAATGGAAATCCGCTGGCAACCAAGCGACAAAAGGCTTAAACAATAATGCCGCCAAAGGAATGCTGTCCATGAAAGCGATGTTCACGCCTTCAGGACTATTGATGCGAGTCGTGTGCAATAAAGGAAAACGCCAGCTGTCTTGGGCATAATACTGCCAGCCAGCGATATGCTGCGAGGCATCGATTTTTTCAAAAAATCCGCCCTGCCCTTGCCAAAAACTTAGCGGAAATAAAAACCCCAACATCAACACGCCGACCAGAAGCGCCGCCAATAAGCTCTGCCGAGCGCTCGCATCACGCGTCAGCCATGCTAGTCCATGTGTCGGTTGCGGAAGTTTGTCCAAACTTGTATTCATCGTTATCGCCTGCTTTGCTTGCTCATGTACTTATTTATCGTCCAGCCCAGGCACGGCGATCACTTTGCCTGCCACATGGGTCGTCAATACAATTGCTGTCGAGGTCGAACCGAAGGCATTGAGCGCATTAATGATCTGCTGTAAATGTTCAACATCCGTTGCCAGCACCTTCATGACCGCACCGTCTTCTCCCGTGACGGTGTAGCAATCAATGATTTCAGGACAATCGGCAACGTACTGCGCGTATGGGCGACCTTGCTGCGTCGACACTCGTATCATCGCGGTGATGTCGTACCCCAAAGCTTTGGGATTAATATCAGCACGATAGCCGCGAATGATGTTGCTGCTTTCCAAGCGCTTGATACGCTCGGATACGGCAGGCTGACTCAGATGGATTTGTCGGCCGATTTCCGCATGCGACATCCGCGCATCTTCTTGCAATAATTGCAGGATTTTCTTATCGAATTGATCGATTTTTTGATTCATAAGCAAAACCTCGTGATTTCATGGACTTCCAAGGTCAAAACCCCTTTTCACCTTTGGATGCCCATTTTGTTTTGGCATTGTACGCGCTACAGTGATGCATCTCAAATTGACTTTTTCTCCGGATTCCATCTCCATGACTAACGCCATCACCGCCCAACAAATTCAAACCATCGCCCAGACCTACCAAACACCTTGTTGGGCCTACGATGCGGCATTGATTCGTAGCCAAATTGCGCAATTGCGCCAGTTTGACGTGATCCGTTTTGCCCAGAAATCCTGTAGCAATATTCACATCTTGCGTTTGATGCGCGAACAAGGTGTTTTGGTCGACTCCGTATCGCTAGGCGAAGTCGAACGCGCGCTGGTTGCGGGTTTCGATCCAGCTGCCAATAGTGAACATGCGCCTATCGTCTTCACCGCCGACCTACTTGACCGTCATGCTCTGCAACGTGTGGTGGAATTGAAAATTCCCGTCAACTGCGGTTCACCACAAATGCTAGAGCAATTAGGACAAGCCAATCCAGGTCATCCAGTCTGGCTGCGCATCAACCCAGGTTTCGGTCATGGTCATAGCCGTAAAACAAATACCGGCGGCGAACAAAGCAAACACGGGATCTGGCACGAAGAGTTACCGCAAGCCTACGCGTTGATTCAACAATACGGTTTACAACTGGTCGGCTTGCACATGCACATCGGTTCTGGTGTCGATTACGATCATTTGCAAAGTGTGTGCGATGCGATGATAGCTCAAGTTAAAGCTTGCCCGCTCGATCTGCAAGCCATTTCCATTGGTGGTGGCTTATCCATTCCTTACCAAGCGGGCGAACCTGAAGTTGATACCGCCCATTATTTCGAGATCTGGGACAAAGCACGCAAGCAAATCGAGACGCATCTCGGTCACAGAATCAGTATGGAAATCGAACCAGGCCGCTTCTTGGTCGCACAATCAGGCATCCTGATTTCCGAACTACGCGCACAAAAACAAGTCGGCAGTAATTATTTCGTCTTCGTCGATGCCGGCTTTAATGATCTCGTACGTCCGTCGATGTACGGCAGCTACCACCACATTAGCGCTCACACTGCCGATGGCAATTTACGCACTGGCACATTACGACCTAGCGTGGTCGCCGGGCCATTGTGCGAGTCTGGTGATGTGTTCACCCAAGAAGAAGGTGGCGTGGTCACGCATCAAGATTTACCGGCGTGTGAAGTCGGCGACTTAGTCGTGTTCCACGACGCTGGTGCTTATGGCGCTAGCATGTCGTCGAATTACAATTCACGACCTTTGATTCCTGAGGTATTGGTCGACGGTGAGGAGTTGCGTTTGATTCGTCGTCGGCAGACGATACAGGAGTTGATGGGGTTGGAGATGATTGGCAATTAGTTTCAAGTGGTGTGAAAGAATAAAAATAGACTAGTGCCTATTTTTATACGTAAGTTGGGCTTACCAGCCCAACCTTGCTGCCACTCAATATCTTCGATGACGTGGCAGCTCCAGCAAATTAAAGCCTATTCCATTTTCACGTTGACTTTGTTGGTTGAGATTCGATCTTCTTCAAATATCGCCGATACGTTACACACTCTTTTTCGTCCTCAAGGAGTAAGCGCGAACGGTATTTGTTTCTGGACACCTCGTCGCCACGTAATGAGTAAAGCCACGTCGCATTAAACCAATTACTACAACGCCTAATAGCCTTCACTTCTTCTTCCACGATCATATCGAACTCACTTTGATTCATAGCACCGATAATCAATTTTCCAAACGCCCATGAGTCAGCCAGCTCGGTTTGCTTTTCCGGGCGCTGGTGCGTATCCGATGGCTGATTTGCAGGCACGCCGCGCGCGAGTTGAAAGAGATACTGCTCGTTCTCAAGCGCGTTTATATAGCACGACGTCCCAGCGTTTATAGTCGTACGAACCTTATTGGCGAGCCGGATACTCTGTTGAATCCAGAACAACTCATCACCTTCTGGGGTGTTCACCCCTTCGAAATAGACCAACTGCGCAATCGAAGCAGACGAAAATGATCCCGCACATCGAAAATCCACACCGGTCGCCGCGACTTTTTTGTGATAACGAACTGATTTTTCGATATCGATCTTCTGGCCATACTTGCCGTATCGCGCGCCCGACGCGACGACATTGGCGCAACCTGCATGTCCGAGGTCTGCGCACAATTCGAAATTTTTATTGGCTTGTATATCATCCTTCAAAAAGTTACTGCTAATACGCGCTGATAAATACATAAGATCCCTGACTGATGTACCTATCCTTTTTTTTATTTGTTCATCCGCCGATGCTGTCACGTCAAAGTCTTTAACGGTCTGAATCGCCAACCTTGAATCTATTGGCCGAGCATTTTCATAGTCAAATCCCAATAAACGCTCACCCAAGGATGCCCGAAGAAAGTGCGACCAAATACGTATTGGTTCATCTGCAAATTGATTTAACGCGATCTTTTTATCTAGTTGTTCATAAGTCACGCGCAGATTCGATTCAAATATGGTCTTATCATCGACTTTCTCGCTAAATACCAACTTGTGCGCGCGATTGAGAAACGCGAACTCGTCATCGTCGTTTTTGACGGTCGCGCACGCACTGAGGAACAGCAAAACCACCGAAATATAAATTGTTTTCAATTTAACCCTACTCCCTTAAAGCTATTCAGATCAAAGTCATCAAAGATACGAAGTTAACATCAATGCTTGACATTGCGTGGTACCTTGGCGCGCGCGAATTTAGCAAACAAAAATGACTTGTGCAAACATTTCAACGCCCCCAATGCGAAGTATTCCACATAGAATTCGTTATTACTAGTTTAAGTTTTACTACTCAAGTAATTTACACACCTATACCACTAGATAAACACCCATTGAATAAAATTGATGTGACAATATTGATGGAATCGAATATTGCGAAGGCGCGAGACACCCACTTTAAAATGCAAACTAGTCAAATTTCTTGCTACACAATATTAAGAAATATGTGGCAAAGATTAACGACACAAACTACCATTGCCACATATTTATAAATTTTATGTGGCAAGAAAGGGGTTTACAAAGTGAAGCAACTCTATTCGCCCTTTCAAGCGACCTATCACACTGAATTCGACAATCTTTCGCAGTGGGCGCAAACGCAGGAGATCATTCATATTGGTACGCCAGGGCGGATTGAAGACCGATTGCGAGGATCTGATACTTTTCTTTATCGTCGTTTTTACGATGCAAATGGCAAACCTTCAGAGAAATATATAGGTGGTCCGTCTGGAAATCCTGAAACGGAAAGTCTCCTTAGAATTGCCCGAGACAATATCCAAAGCGCAGAGATGGTCGTGCGAAGCATAAGAGAGCTTCGGAAGCTTGGTTTTGCCGTGATTGAAGACAAGGCTGGTGCCACATTAGCTGCACTACATAACCACAAACTTTTTGCAGCGGGACTCACCTTAATTGGAAGTCATGCCTACGGAGCAATTCTTAATAGGCTCGGGGTAAAGGCGCCGAGTTATTTGACAGAAGACATTGACGCAGTAAGTTCAAATCCATTGAATCTCGCGACGACACCGCAAATGAATCTGCTTGAAATCCTGCAAACTTCAGGACTGCCATTCATCAAGGCCAAAACAAGCTTAAAGCCTGGCGGCAAATCAGAAACCTATAAGCTACCAGGAAAAGAAAAACTCTTGGTAGATCTGCTAGTCAACGGATCGGACGCAGGAACACCCATTTTGATCCCAGAATTGAATGCCTATGCCCAGTCGGTACCTCACCTGGACTATTTGGTAGACGAAAAAATGGAATCCGTCATCTTAAGCAAAACCTACGCGGTTCCCGTCTATACGCCCCATCCTGCACGATTTGCTATTCACAAATTATTCTCAGCGCTTTCGCGTATCAATCAATCGGCAAAAAGTGATAAAGACATCCTGCAAGCAGCCACCGTGATATGCGCTATGGAGGATAAATATCCGGGGGATATTGAAGACGCCTTGATCGCGTTCCCTGATTCGGGAAAACCAATCATGTTGCAAGGTGCGAGAAGAGCTATGCCGTTCATAAAATCACATTCTGAACAATATGCCGACAGCTTGACCGGAGTAATTGCAGGCTTGAAATAAATTTCTTTGACATGTCATCTGAAAACTAGAGTCAAATAAAGCACACAAATCAATCGAACTAGGTAGCTTCTTGGTCGCACAATCAGGCATCCTGATTTCCGAACTACGCGCACAAAAACAAGCCGGCAGTAATTATTTCGTATTCGTCGATGCTGGTTTTAATGACCTCGTACGTCCGTCGATGTACGGCAGCTACCACCGCATTAGCGCTCACACTCCTGACGGAAATTTACGTACTGGCACATTACGTCCGAGCGTTGTTGCCGGTCCATTGTGCGAATCCGGTGATGTTTTTACCCAAGAAGAAGGTGGCGTGGTCACACATCAAGATTTACCAGCGTGCGAAGTTGGCGATTTAATTGTGTTCCATGATGCAGGTGCCTACGGCGCCAGCATGTCGTCGAACTACAATTCGCGCCCTTTGATTCCTGAGGTGTTGGTGGATGGTGAAGAGCTGCGTTTGATTCGTCGTCGGCAGACGATTCAGGAGTTGATGGGGTTGGAGATGATCGATCAGTAAATAGCTAGTTGGTGGTAACTAAGTCGAGAAAAAATGCGTGCATCCAAAGTTCATTGGGACTAGTGATCACGCAATTCTTTTGACCTTAACCAGCTGATTGCCGCATCTACATCCTTTGAGCGTTGATAGTGGGCGATTTTCGACGCTCTTTCGGCCAAAGGGCTGACCATCGATTCATGAAACTGAGTTGGGAGAATATCTGTAACGGCGACTAAACCATTTGCAACAGCATCTTCAAAAAATTTCCACCATAATTCAAGTGTCTCAGCAGTTGCTCCTTCCCAATTTCGCGCATCACTAATAAAACCCCACTTTTTGCCTTGACGCACACTCCAAAGAATTTGCGCTTGTGCATGCAGATTTGATGCGGCAACTTCGTTCCACATACCTTCGTAGACAGCAATCAAGATGTCGCCTTTCCATTGCAATGCGAATTGGCCATGCTGATTTGCTTGAAATGCCATGCAGAACTCCAAAATTTATAGTCAAATGAAGCGAGTTAACGCCATCCAATGAGCAATCTAAAACCTTATCGTAAATCTAAAGGCCAGTAAAAAGCGAAATCTGATGCCTTAAGTTTGACTTTTAGTGTAAATGCAACACAAGCTCTTTTTAACTCCCTACTTACAGTCATCATTCAAGCTTCAATATTGCACGAAGCGAGCCACCAATGTTTTTGTATTTAATGTCACGAATCCGTACACCTTTCGCCTCTTTAACGCCAACAAACTCTACACATCGCCGCGAGTCGCTTTGGTCAATAAAGCATGCTTCGACGGCGTGTTCTTTGATGAATTTTATTGAAAGATCCCGAGCAGAAGGATCTTGGGATGCAAACAGAATATCAAAATCAAGAAGACAGACGCCCCTTGTTTTCTTAGCACAGCGCTCATCCGTGGAGATGGCAATTGCTAGGTCATCCGTAAAAATTTTCTTAAGTTTCGCTTGAGGCTCTTGGCTTAAGGGAATCGCTGAATCTAATCTAGTCTCAACTCCAAATAAAACTGTCCAAGCATATTCTTTGTAGATCGATGCAACTAATTTTTCTAATGATGCATCGTTTTCGCCGCCATTGATGGATTTAGAATTTGCAGCACCAAACACAAAAAAAGAAATGACAATTGACGCAAAAATTTGACGAAAAAAACGCATACCAAACACTCCTTTACTGACAAAAACAGCCGCTAAAATTTTTTCCTACGCTTTAGCTGTATTCGCTCTTGCTCTCAAGAGCTTGTAAACATTAAATTCACCTCTTTCGATAGAGCTATCTCGCTTCTTCACGACCATATCGACTCGACCGCCAAAATTACATGCTTTGTCAAAATGTGGCTGAATAAAAGTGCGACTTCCTTGATAATTTTTGACTTTAAAGGCGGCACCCGAGGTACTCATCCCTTTCACATACAACAGATAGGTAACATTGAGTAATTCTACTTCTCCGCCATCGAACTTAATTTCTACCGGAAAGGAGTCACCACCATAGGTGCGCACTAGCAGTGTTTTATTTTCGACAGCTGCGTCGAGAATTGGGAAGAAAAACTGGTCTTGATATTCAGTTTTTTGAATAATCGCCTCCTCATTTTTCAATATTTCGACAATGACTTTTCCCTTATCACAGCCAAAACATGCCGACACTGGCAAAAAGCAAAACAATACTAAAAATAGGAATTTATTCATTTTATTGACCGACACCGAAAGAATCTAAACGAATCTAAACACTCAAGAACAAATTTACAATAATTATGTCGCCCCTCGTTCAACTTACTAGGCATACGTCAGCTCATATAGATGATCCATATCGCTTCGTTTCAGAGTGATCAAAACATCTCGTGCACCTAAAGACTTAATGCTGGCTGGTTCGACGCCAAATTGACGATATAGTCGGTAGTGTAATTTGGAAGTGTAGATGTAGGTGGTTTGAATTTGTATGTCGTGGAGTATGAGTTCTGCGGCTTGATGAATCAACTCCCGACATAAATTTTTAACGTCAGTTTCTTTGACCACTGTGAGCCTGACAATTTCTGCGGAAGCTTCACTTGATGGACGCGACAGCTGCCCATTTAGTGACTTTTCAAAAGGTAGCGGCTCATTTTCATGCCTCGAAAATACCACGCTAATGCCCCCGTTAAATTCCGACTTGGATCGAATTCCATTTGTCGTGTTCACAATAAGTTTTGTGCGAGAAGTGAGTTCTCTACTTGAACGTATGAAACCGCTTATCTCGTCAGGAGAAAGCGACAATCGCTTAGCGTAGATCTCTGCTACAAAATTCCAATATTTTTCAGGAACGTCACGCAAATATTGGTCTCTGACCATATCAATGTATGCAAGGTCGATATGCGTGAAATTACCTAAATCCAGCGTCTGAATTTGCTTGGTGTAAGCAGGCGCGTTCAAATACACATCTAAAGAATTAACGTCTTTTTTGGTGAAATGCCTGATGCTCTCAAGGATGCTGGTTGAGAATCTATTGTTACTTGCTTGAACCGATCTCGTCAGCCTATCAATAGGGACATTTAGTATCCAGGGAGACGACTCCTCCACGCAACGATGGGAATCTATACGCACATTAAGCCCCAATAAACGTAAATTGTTAACTACTTAAATTTACTTTACTAAATAGTTATTTAATGCACCGATTAGACTCGTTTATGCCGCTTTAATCTTGGGTTTCAAACTCGATGAAACTTGTCGTAGAACAGCACCATTCCTTTATTCCCTGCTCTTTCGGTCGTCCTCGAAATACGGAAAAATGGCCAAAAGCACATATAGAAAAAAAGTTCTAGAAATTTTATTCTAGATGGTATATGCTTCACTCCATCGAATAGGAGTCCTGCATGTCATCATCAAAAAACATCCCCATATCCACGCAAACTCGTAAGCCGACCAAAGCAGAATTAATGCTACTGGGTGTCTTGTGGCAACACGGTCCTGCTACCGCCAAGCAGGTGTTTGAGCATGCACAGAAACAGCGTCCTGAAGTGAATCAAGCGACGGTATTGCGCCAATTGCAAATCATGCATAGCGATGGTTTGCTGACACGCGATGAGAGTGCCCGTTCGCATGTCTATGCGGCGGCGCAGGCACAGGAGAAATTGCAAACCAACCTGCTCAAAGACTTTATTCAACGCGCTTTTTCCGGTTCCGGCAAAGAGCTGATCATGGCGGCCTTGAAGGAACATGTGTCGGACAAAGACCGTGCCGAAATCCAAGAATTTTTACATGGAGATAAAAAATGATTTCTCATTTGATGCAATCGATCTCCAATTGGATCCCGCTCTTTGGTATGGCCCTGCTGCATTTCTTATGGGAAGGATTATTAATTGGCGCTCTCGCTGCCATAGGTTTCTTTATCTTGCGTAATGCCAAGGCGCAGTCTCGCTATTTGCTCGGTTGTTTCGCTCTGATATTGTGTGTCGCGATGCCGATATCGTATGTATTTCAGGCCTCAGGCCCTAGCTCAACGCCAACTCTTGTGAATGCGGGTAGTGCGACTGTGGAAAACGATGATGCTCCAAGTTTACTCGTTCAAAACAGCGTTGACCCCACCTCGTTTTCCTCACAATTTCTCTCACAATTGGATAGCAACGCAAGAAGTCACGTGTCTCTGATTGTGTCGGTCTGGGCAGTTGGCGTGGCCTTGATGGCCTTGCGCATGGGCTTAGGCTTGCTATGGGTGCGAGCACGCGTGAATCACGGCGCGCAGCATAGCAATCCCCATTGGCAAGAGAAGATCTGCAATATGGCGCTGCGCTTAGGAATTACTCGCCAGATTCGCGTAGGGGTATCGAATGAAATTGAATCACCCGTCACAGCAGGTTGGTGGCAGCCTATGGTAATCGTACCAGCGGCGCTGATCACTGGTATGGCACCCAATTTATTAGAAGCTTTATTGGCGCATGAATTGGCGCACGTAAAGCGTATGGATTACTTGGTCAATTTGTTGCAAAGCGCGATTGAAATCGTCTTGTTCTATCACCCTGTTGTGTGGTGGTTGTCCAAGCAGATTCGTATCGAACGCGAGCAAATTGCCGACGATTTAGCCGCAGGATTGTTAGGCGAACCGCGGCGCCTGGCGCTTGCATTATCCGAGCTGGAGCAGTTCCAGTTCATTAACCCCCACATTGCCCAAGCGGCGCATGGAGGAAATCTTATGTCACGCATCAAACGTTTAATTCACCCTGAATCTTCAACCAAACCACTTAGCTGGAAAATGCTGGTTCCTTTAGCAGGGCTCAGCACAGCCTGTGCAGTTTTATTTGCGCAGGTTGGTGTAGTCAATGCACAACCTACACCTGTTCCAACGCTAGAAAATATGTCGGCCTCGGCGCCTACTTTACTTGCCATGGGCAACAGCACCCACGCAGAAAAAGTCGACAAGACTAGTCAATCTGAACGTAAAAATACTTCACGCTCCAATTCTTATGTCTTGATCAAAGCGAATACAAGGGAAGACATCGATGTCACAACCAACTCCGGTTACAACGACAAAGAAATCAAGCTACTAGGAATGCGCAGTAAAGAAGACACCTTGTGGTTCCGAGAAAATGGTAAGTCGTATGCGATTCGCGATAAAACTACGATCGCCCAAGTTAAGGAAGCCTACAAACCTATGGAAGAGCTTGGTCAACAAATGGAAGCACACGGTAAGAAGATGGAAAGCCAAGGCAAGATCATGGAAGAAATAGGCAAACAAATGGAGGAGGTGCAAAAGGTCGCCTACAAGACCGATACCGTAGTCGAAAAAAAGTTTGCCGAGAAGATGCGTCAACACGAAAAGAAGATGGCAGAATTCGAAAGGAAGATGGAGAAAGCAGCAGCTAAATTAGAGAGGGCCAATAGCAGCACAGAACGTGCCGATGCTCACAAATCGATAGCGGAAACTCAAGCGATGCTGCAAGAAGTCACGGCAGCTATTTCTAAAGAAACTGCCGCATACAGCGCCGAACATGTGAAGCACGCGGAATCGTTAAAACCACTCGAGGATCTAGGCAAAAAAATGAACGCAGCCGGAGAACCGATGAATGAGCTTGGCAAGCAAATGAATCGGCTGGGTGAGCAAATGAATGCCTTAGCTAAACAAGCTGAGAAGCAAGTAAAATCAATTATTCAAGCGGCCAAAGAGAAAGGCTTGGCGGCACAAGAAGACCGAGGTTAAACATGTAGTTAAACCGTCGTCTTGTCATGACCAGTGGTGAGTGGCAAACCCAGAATCGAGGCCATGCCCTCACCCACCGAAACTGTCGACGCGGATCTTCTCGTCCAATAGAGCTCAGATGATGTGAGTGATCCCACCTCAGAACATGCAAGCAAAAACCTGCACTAAATTTTTTTCCTTGCATTCCACAAGCGAATAATCTACATTCACTGCCATATGAATCCATGGACAATTATTTATGCAAAAATATCTATACAGCCTTCTGTTTTTTATCACCACCACCTTTTGCAACAATGCACTTGGCGCGAATGATGTGGTCGATCCCGTGTGGGAGAAAGCCGTCGCACAATTCAAGCAAAACAATAAATGGGTGGCTAAAAATATTGAGCAGGTGGTACTTGAAACACCGAAAGGCGAGCCGACCAAAAAAATCATCGTGCACAAACAATTCGCCCGCATGGAAAAAGCCAAACCTGTCTACACGGTATTAGATGTCACTCCGCCACTGAGCGATCCTAAAGACGCCGACCAAAATGTCGATTTCGGCGCTATGTTTTTGCCTTTGGAATCGACAATGTTCGGGGATAACGCGGCAATAAAACGCATAGGTTCGCAAGTATTAAACGGCAAAACTTTAGCAGTTTTTGAATTCTCCAATAAGGGCCTAAACGTCAAACTATGGATCGATCCCGACACAGGAGAACGCCATCAGCGCGTGTTTCAAGGGGCAATGCCGTTTGTCATGTCAGGCGTCATTACTACGAGCTACAGCACTGGTGCAGGTTCGCGCAATTTACCTAAGAATGCCATCACGAAGGTTTCTGTATCGATCCCATTTCAAAAAGCAGAAGTCGAGATCAAAGATACCTATTCGAACTGGATTGAACTGCCTTAGTTTTTCACGCATGAGTTATGAACCGTTCCATGCACGCTGCTCACATAACAGCGTGCGGGCGATGATACAAACAAGTTTTAGCACTATCTACTTCAATATCGCCATACGGCTGCACTGAAAACATCTCTGAGTAGCGCTCACACTGACCTCCAAGTCGCACCATAAAGCCTAACAATTCACGCCATTTTTAGGTGTATTGACGGCACCACCAAATCCTTTCGTCTCATTTCCAATGTGGTTTATATAAGCGTTTTTTACACTTCGGGCTGCCAATCAGATCGTGTGGTCATACCTTGACAAACTTCACGCTCTGCTTGTGCAACCAGAATCTCAATTCACTTTCTATCATTAGGAAAATACATGCGAAATCACACTCTTAAATTTGTCTCCATCATGGCTGGCATCATGCTGTACGGTCTACATTCTCATACGTATGCGCAAATGTTCAACGCAGTTCAACTGCATGCAGCACCACCCGGTAGAGATGGTGGCCTAGCAGGTATCGCGGCACTGACGATGCCGCAATATCAAGGCGCTAAAGAAACCAGAAAATTGATTGTGCCTGTCCTTGATTATCAGTGGGCAAATGGCTGGTTCGCTGGCGCTTCGAATGGAATAGGCTACAATTTTTCCAAAAATGCGTCGCTAGATTTTGGTGCACGACTGACTGCTGATATTGGTCGTAAAGAAAGTCGTTCAACAGCGCTACGCGGTATGGGCGAGATCAAGGAGAAAGCTGAACTCGGTGCGTTCTTTAACGTGAATCCGAATCACAATATCAGTCTGACGAGCTCAGCCCGCTATGGATCTGGTGGCGATAGTAAAGGCTTCGTCGTGGATCTTGGCATCAGCTTAGTGGAAATGCCAAACGCCAAATTGCGGGTGGGTGCAGGTGCGGGTGTAAGTCTAGCAAATCAGAATTACATGCAGTCATTTTTTGGCGTGACAAAATTGCAGGCACAGCGAAGTCAACATGCAGAATTCAAACCCAAAGCAGGTTTGCGCGATACCCATATCACGGCATTTATATCGTATATGGTTAACCCGCGTTCAGCACTGACTTTACTGGTCTCTAGTGATCGTTTGACGGGTGATGCGAAACTGAGTCCAATAAGCAAAACGATCCGTAGTAACTCTGGCGTGCTAGCCTTAAGCTATCATTTTTGACCACTTATTTTCTTCATATCCCTAAGTCTGCATGAATGCAGACTTAGCTCAGGCTTAGTGCAAATCAAGGCGAGCTGATCGAACGCATTTCTGGCAAAGGCGAATCGTCAGCGGCACGATAGGAGCACACCATGAAAAATTTAGTTGATATAGCTATGCCCAGACCAGATCTATTTTCTGGTCTGGACGATTGACAATGCGTGTGCTCTACTACCTTGCGGCGTCTTAGCTGAGATATCGTCTTAGGTCTAGTTTAGCTCAGCGTCTTTGTAAAACTTAGTCCCTTTCACGGTCGCTTGCAGTGCTAGACCAGCTTCCGTGATCTGATAAATTGTCATGCCACCGATCGCGACTTCACCACCTACTGCGCCGCCTTTATCTCCAGCTTTCGCTGCTGCATCCGCATGGGCGCCAAACTCCCAGCCCGAATTCACAAATTGTTCAAACGCTTCTTTGGTATGGAAAACAAAGATGGTACGAACATCTTTAACGCCAGCGCCTAAGCCAACACCAGCTTCCGCCATACGCATATAAATTTGACTGCCGTTGCGATCTTTGGCAACCCCATATCCACCACTAAAGCTAGCGATGAGCAAATTGACATTGGCGGTACTAAAAACAGCTGTACCATACGAGGCAGCAATTTTGGCTTTGGCGTCAGCACGTGTCTTATATAAAGTCGTCAATGCATTGTCGCGCATAGTTTGCACTGCTTGACGTTTTTCGGTTGGTGTATTGCCTTGCGTTGTCGCGCAACCAGCGAGCAGCCCCCAGCTAAGTAGAGCCACAAATAGTGAACGATAGAACGAAGTTGATGTGCGCATGGAATACTTTCTTGGTTAGGCGTTGGTCGAAGTTGGCAAGTCGGTGTATATCACAGCCTCGCTGACTGAGTGTACACGAATTCGATTTTACCTAGCAGATTTGTGCTTAGCAGGTGCTCAAAATCAATGCGTGAGGAAAGCATGATTTAGTAAGTCACCGCTTCGTCTTGATGACATACACAACATTAATCGATAGAGGATACGATCGCTAGTCCCGGTTTGCCCGCTTATTCATAGCTACAAAAAAATCAGAACTCTCCATTCACGCCTCGATGGGTTGGACGCTAATGGACTCCCACTGACTTAGTAGGTGGGGGACAACGCTATTCTCAATATTACAGCTGAAAAGGCAATGCCTTGTGCGTCCCAAAGTTGGACATATTTTGTTTAAACGAACTTCTTTGTTGTCGTTTCAAGAGCAGTTAACCATGTTGTTATGAGTGAGGCAATCTGAGTCCTCGTTTGATAGATCCACAAACAAAATCAGAGACTTTCTCTCCTAATGTTAGCCCTATACTCAAATACCCATATTCATAAGTCCTGATTCATAGCTCAGCTTGACTGTGCGTCTAAATGCAGATGAAAAATCTTCACCAGCATCACCCATTCAACAACCAACACCACTCACCTCAAACCGCAGCAACCACCAATTCCTCAATCAAATCGGTACGCATAATCAAACTTGCTGGCTTTCCTGGTTCCAGCAAAAAAGCGCCGCGACCATTGGAGTACACGATGCTGCCATCTGCGCGAATATCGTAGTCAACGACGTTGGTGGCAAGCACTTGCTCTTGGCCTTGGCGATCACGCGAGATTAATTGCCATGCGCTGGGGACGAGTGAAGGGACGCCTTGCACCGTGCCTGCGTTGCGCAGGGCTTTTTCTGCATCGATACGTTTGCCTTTGAGCATGATCTCTTTGAGGTCTGCCTTAACTGCGGGACCAGAGGCGCTGGTCAATGGTTTGCGGCTGTACATCAATGAGAAAAAATTCAGGTAATGAAATACCGCTCGCAATAAGCGAAAAGGGAATAACAAGGTGTCTAACAACACACCACCCATGTCACTCTTTTGTCCTTCGTAGGGTCGGCGAATAAAATGCAAATTTCCTCTTGGGCAAACGCGTGGGTGCAAAAAGTCGAATTGTGGATCGTCCAATACCGGCGTGACCTTACTCGATTTCATGTCCAACATTTGTATGCATGCATTGCCGACTGCAGCGATATAACCGCTTGGTGCTCGTGCTATGCCAGCTGATTGATATAAGATTTGGGTTGGCGAACCTGGTATCCACGCAGGCGCGCTATCGAACGTATCACCGCCAGTTAATAATTGAAATTGGCCGCCGTCGCGATGGATCATGGCGATATTGGTCGAGCCATCTTTACTGGTCGAGGTACACAGAATGTTGTCGCTCGCCGCATCTAAATTCAGATCGCTGAGAGCCAAGTTTTGCTTATGCAGAATGCGCTTTTCTTCGCCTGTTTGCAGGTCCATCGAAAATAAGCCGCCCATCAAGTCGTCTTTGAGAAAATAGAGCATTTGCTTCGCTTCGATCAATTGCATGGAAGTCGCCATGATTTGCGCGAAGTCTTTATCAAACTGTCGCATACCACCATTCGCAGAGACACTAAAGCTAGTGTTTTCTTTCCAAGCGTGCCGTTCTTTTTGGCGCTCCATTTTGTCCATCATCTCTTGCACATAGGGACTTTGCACCTGTTCGATAACCGCATGGGCGTCTTTGTAAAAGAGCTTACCATTGGCGAGATAGGCAATGGAAATCGACGTATCACTGCCCCACGGGCTCTGAGGATTGCTAGGGGAAAGCACAGAGGAATTGGCCGCCGCTTGTTTGTTCATTTGTTTGATGACGAGCACCAAAACGGCGATCACAACGAGGATGAGAACGAGATGCACAACGCTTCTCCTGAGATTAGTAAAAACACATTCTCTCACGTTGTGGGGATTTGGAGAACAGCTGTAATAGCGGCTCGATGCAAGAGCGAATTACCCCAACTAGCGACTAAGTGAAATTCGGTCAGGCTAGGATCATGCTTACACAGGCGCAAGACGGTGGGGACAAAATGCAAAGCAACCAAAAACAACACACCAAATGAAGATAGACCTGTGTCAATGCCTAATTACTGCTCCCAAATTCCGAATAAGAAGACAAGCTGATTTTGTGCCTGTCCCTCAAGACTCGCTTATTAGGATAGACGGCACTTTCAGGTGAAAGTCGCTGACAAATTTGAGAAAGTTCACTTTGCTGCCAAGCCAAGTTTGACCTCGCTCACACACGTTCCAACGTGGTCGAGATGGGACTCTCGATTCCTATCGTTGCATCGCTTTGGCTGCCGTCGATATTACTGAACAAACCTCGATCAATACCCAAGCCCTAGTCAGCCTGTTCCTCGGTGACTAAAAGGATTTCAGGCAAGCTAGCCGAACGAGTTTCTGGCAAAGGCGGATTGTCTGCGGCACGATAGGTGTACACCATGGAAAATTTAGTTTGGGTGGTTTGATTGCAACCGGCTGCATGAAACAGATTGCTGGAAAATAGCAAAACGTCGCCCTGCTTTAGTGGCACTGCACAAGCTTCGGCAAGGAGACTTTGATTCGCAGCGACGTCGGCACGCAAGAATTGAGCGCTGTCGAGTTGTTCTGGTTCGATCTGCCATTGATGTGATTGCGGTAGGACTAACAGACAACCGTTTTCAACTTTTTCATCCCGAAGTGCCAGCCATACACTGATTAATTCTGGCTTTTGAAAATGCCAATAACGGCTATCTCGATGCCATCCCGTTAGACTAGAAAACCTCGCTTGTTTGGTCATGATGCAATTATGATGGACTTGCGACATGCATACGCCAGTCCCCAGCAATTGCGTCAATACGCCAGTCAGTTTTGGCTGCGTCGCCCAATCCGCCAACAAACTTGACCGTGCATAGGCTTGCAATAAACGTCGTGCTGTTTGCCCTCCTTCAGCATCTCGTGAAATTGGTGCGCCGGGATAACGGGTATCGGCTTCGTACTCGATCGGTAGCACCACACTATCGAGCTGTTGCTGAGCAAACGCCAGCACTTGCTGGCAATATTCTGGCGTACTAAAAGCAGACAACACCAAAAAACCTTGCTGCTGAAATTGATTGATTTGCGCGGGAGTTAACATGGGCGTAGTGAAGTGAAACTCAAAGTCACATTATAGTAGTAAGTTGAAATCCGGTTTTGTTGAATATCGTTGCACTTTCATCGAAAGAAACTAGAGCAGAACGTACGCAAGCAGACAGATACCCGTTAGAATTTCTTATCTTCGTTTTCCCCAATTCCTATCATGCAAAATCGCCGCCAGTTCCTGAAAAAGTCGCTACTACTAACTGCCACCGGTCTATATATAGGTAGCCGTCCATTGGTGAGCTTGGCACAAGATAGCGAGAACAAAACGGGCAAACTGACGCCACCGCCGGATCTCTTTGATGCGCAGGTTTTAGATATCGATTTTTGGCTCAAGCCACGCACCTTGGATTTAATTCGCCCAGCCAGCGGAGAGCGAATCAAGCTTTTATATTGGAAAGATGGCGAGATGGTGGAATCTGCTTATCAACAGTTCTGCCATATCCTGCGCGACGTCAATGGAAAACGCAGTGCGCCTATCGATCCAAAATTACTGGAAACATTATGGGCAACTCAGGCATTCATTGCCCGCTTTGGCATGACGAAGCCGCTGGAAGTCTTGTCGGGTTATCGCACCCCAGAATCGAATCAACGCTTGCGTGAAGAAGGCATTCCGGCAGCCCGCAAATCTTTGCATTTAGAGGGACGAGCGGCCGACATTCGCATCGGTGATTTACATGAAGAAGTCTTGGGTGAGTTAATACAGAGTTTCAAACAAGGTGGCGTAGGGTTTTATTTCCGCGCGAGCGCCAAAGGTGGCTGGATACACACGGATACTGGCCTGCAAAGAGCTTGGAAGGGTTAACAATCGTTGTCACGACGCGTCTCCGAAAGCCTGCGCCGCAGCGATTTACTGAATCCATATGCGTTGACACATACACTGTGATTCGGACGCTGTGATTCCGACGCGGTGATTCGGACGCTGTGATTCAGCGTTTTTTGCGACTACGATCTGCCGATTCACGCAAGATGGTGAAATTCCAATCGTGTTCATTGGTGATGCCATTATGTTCGGTAGTGATGCGAAACATTTCTGGCTCTGACTTTAAGCGCTGCCCTTTGGCTTCCAGTTTGATGTTTAAGTCGTTTCTATCATAAACATCGAGCTGGACTTCCGTTCCATCTATCGCCCCCTGAGACAGTAAAGACGCAATCGTCTTTGGCGTGTATTCGAGCATATAAACCGGCATCGCAAAGGCACCCATAACAGCTCCTTATGATTAGACCACGAACGCGATCTGAAGCTTTTGATTCTACTCGCGCCAATTACGTGCGGGCAATCTATTTCCATACTGAAAATTAAAAACGGGTGACAAAACCACATAGTCTTGTCACCCGTCCAACTATCTTACATTTGTTCTTTTGCTACTTTTCTGCTATTTCTTTGCTGCAACCCAAGTCTTAATTCGACTTTCCAAAACATCGAGTGGCAAAGCACCGGCGCCTAAGATCTCGTCGTGAAATTCTTTCAAACTAAACCGACTTCCCAAGGTCTTGCTTGCATAATCGCGCAATTCTAAGATCTTTAACTGACCGATCTTGTAACCCAATGCCTGACCTGGCCAAACGATATAGCGGTCAGTTTCACTCTGAATTTCGACTTCTTCGATACCAGAATGATTACGGAAGAAATCGACGACCTGCTGCCTGTCCCATTTTTTATAGTGCAAACCAGTATCCACCACTAGGCGAATCGCACGCAGCATCTCGTCTTGCAAATGACCATAGAAATTGTATGGATCATTAAAGAAACCGAGTTCACGTCCCAAGCGCTCAGAATACAGTGCCCACCCTTCTACATAAGCATTGTTGCCGCCTTGCTGGCGATAAGCAGGCAAGCCTTCCAACTCTTGGGCAATCGCGATTTGCATATGATGTCCGGGCACGCCTTCGTGCAAAGCGGTCGTCTCTATCGACAAGGTCATGCGATTGGCAAAGTCGCCGGTATTGACCATCACATGACCGGGACGTGAGCCATCGGCTGCACCCGGGTTATAGGACGCACCCGCAGCTTCTTTTTCACGGAACTCCTCAACCGCCATTATCTTGACTTTGGCCTTTGGTAAACGACCGAATAATTCAGGAATTTTGGCGTACATTTGATCGGTGTACTTGCTATACAAATCGAGAATTTCCTGACGTGATTTTGGATGTAAATCAGGATTTTTCTCCATCGAGGCATTGAAGGATTTGAGATCAGCAAAACCCAATTTCTTGGCGACTTCTAACATCTGTCCTTCAATACGCGCGACCTCACGTAAACCGATTTGATGAATGTCTTCGGGCGTCTTGTTGGTGGTCGTTTGCGTTTTTACCTGCAATTTATAGCGCGCTGCGCCATCTGGTAAAGCCCATAAACCCACATCTTTACGGCCATACGGCGCATAGTCAGTACGTACAAAATTCGCGAAATTTTGATAGGCTGGAATGACTTTGGTTTTAATCGCGTCCAGAACGGCGGCTTTCAGACGTTGCTGATCTGCTTCTAAAATGTCCGCAGGAAATTGCGCGACGGGTTTTGCGAAAGGCGAAGTCTCCATACTCATCGCAACGATGTCTTCACATTGTCTGGCGATTTTCGGTAGCAAAAATTGCGGCGGCATAATTTTATTCTTCACACCCAAACGCATTTGCGTGATGGTTTGTTCGAACAGCGCTGGCAACTTATGCAAACGCGCAATGTAATCTTCATAGTCTTTCACGCTGGAAAAACTCAGCATACTGACTAACTCGGGAGTATCGAGGTGCAAACCAGAATTTTGCAGCACTGGCATTTGCCAATTTTTAAAACGTGCGCCTTCTAATTCTTCTTGTAACTGACGCACCATCAAGTCTTTGTTCAGCTTTTGCTGCACATCAAATCCCTTGGTATCGATGGCTTGGAAGCGCTTCAGGAACTCACGACTTTTCTTCAAATTCGTATCAATCGCACTTTGTGAGAAGTCGCGTAGTTGATCATTGAAGCGCTTGTCACCTAACATCGACGCATATTCCGGATTCGTGCGTAAACCGTATTCCCATTGTTCGGCGAGTAATTGATCTAAAGCCTGGAGTCGCGCTGCCAGTGACGAGGCTTGGCGATCGCTCTTTTCTGCAGAGATAGCTGAACTTGTGGTGGAAAATTGGGCAGCAATTGCCAATACTGGTGCTGTTAATACGCCTAAGCCTATTAGTAATCCATTCAAATGCTTAATCGCAAATGTCTTCATGTTTTTCCCCTATTATCGTTTATCTTTTATCGTTTTTTTACTTCGTTTTTATTGTCACACCTCAAAAGCAGCGCGATTACAGCTGCCGCAACTGCCGCATACATTGGACATAATCTGCATTGATCTGTGTCTGATCGCGATGGCGGCCTGCGGCAACGACCTGTTGACCTCCAACATACACATCACGAATAAGATTATCGTTACCGGTAAACACCACGCTGCTCAAGACATCCGCCACATCTAGACCTTGTAAATTCGGATGCTGATCATCAAAGATAATGAAGTCGGCGCGACAGTTAGTTTGTAGTTGTCCGACTTTGCGACCAGAAGCTTGTGCGCCACCGTGCAAACACTGCTGCCACAAGAAATCAGCGACGCGTCTTTGTCCTTTGACACTGGCGATATTACGGCCTTGCGCTTTCAAACGCTGCCCATATTCCAGCCAACGAATTTCTTCCACCACACTCTGCGAGGCATGACTATCGGTACCGATACCAAATCGCCCTTGCGCGGCGATATAGTCAGGCAATTCAAAAAAGCCATCGCCGAGATTACCCTCGGTCGAGGTGCAAATCCCAGCGACAGATTGACTTGCCGCCATGCTCGCCACTTCCTGTTGATTCAAATGCGTTGCATGCACTAAGCACCAGCGTTCATCGACAGTTTGCGTATCAAATAAAAGTTCAACCGGACGCATACCTGTCGCTGCCACGCAAGCATTCACTTCGCGCATTTGTTCTGCGATATGAATATGAATCGGTCTTGCGCTCGGCAAGGCCGCTACCAACTCGCGAATCTGATCTGTGCTGGCTGCACGTAAGGAATGCGGTGCCACGCCTACTTCAACTTGCACATTTCTTTGTGTTTCCAATGCTTGGATGATCTGCAGAATTTGATCGACGTTGGTATTAAAACGTCTTTGATCTTCGCGCAATGGTAATTGCTTAAAATCCGCAAAGCTATACAGCACTGGCAACATCGTGATGCCCATACCAGTATTATTAGCGGCGGCAACTACTTGTTTTGATGTCTCGGCGATGTCGGCATAAAATTCACCATTGGGCGCACGATGTACGTAGTGGAATTCACATACAGACGTGTAACCGTGCCGCAAACATTCGGAATACAACTGCGCCGCAATTGCTTGCATTTGTTCGGGTGAAATTGCCAAGGCATAGCGATACATCAAATCGCGCCAAGTCCAAAAACTATCCGGCCCTTCACCCGCAATCTCCGTCATACCGGCCATCGCTCTCTGAAAAGCATGAGAATGCAGGTTGGTCATGCCGGGTGATACGAAGCTATGTTGCACTTCATACGCTGTCGCCACCGCATTCAATTCTATCTGTGTGAAATCCCCGTCGGCATTCCAGTGCAAACGAACATTGCTAGTCCAGCCAGACGGTAATAAAGCATTTTTTGCATAGATTGACTGTTGTGGTGTACTCATGATGACTTTCCTATGCTCTTTGCCTGTGCGTTCTGCTGCGCCCACTGCAAACAGGCTTGCAGTAAGTCTTTCAATAGCGGTTGGATTTGTGCTGCCAGATCAGGGCGGTAGCCAAATGGCTGCGTTTCGTCCATATAAACGCACTGACTCATTTCCAATTGCACCGCATGAATATGCTGCGTTGGCTGTCCATAATGACGGGTAATGTGCCCGCCTTTAAAACGGCCATTGAAAACATGGGTGTAAGACGTCGCTCCTGTTTGCATGACATTTGCCAATGCATTTTGCAAGCTTGCATCACAAGACTTCTGATCCGCAGTACCGAAGTTTAAATCCGGTAAACGTCCTGTAAAAAAACGTGGCACTTGTGACGCTATCGAGTGCGCATCCCACAAAATCGCGATGCCATGCACCTCGACCAAACGGGCTAATTCAGCTTGTAATTGTTGGTGATAAGGCTGCCAATAATCTTGAATACGGTTCTGTACTTCTTCCGCATTGGGACCGATACCATTGCGATACAAGGCTTGTTTCGCGAAAGTATCGAGCGGACAAAGACCCGTGGTATCTTGCCCGGGATAGAGGTTCTTATCATCCGATGGACGATTCAAATCGATCACATAACGCGAATATCTGGCGTGAATACAAGAAGCGCCGAGTTCATCGAGCATGTTATAGAGCAGGGGCAAATGCCAATCGGTGTCGGCCTTAATCTCTGCGACTGGATTGAGTTGAGCTGCGATATGGGCAGGGATTTCTGTTCCGACATGCGGCATAGAAATCAATAGTGGGATTTGTCCCTGTTTGAAATGAAAGGCGGCAGACATGCTATTTCTCTCTGATTTTCTTGAGGTTTTTTGAATTCTTTTGATTTTTTTGGTATCTAGTTGGACAGTGATCACGAATCAAGAGCCATCAACATGATAACGCCAGCAGCCAAGTCAGGTTCATGACGCCACCCCATTAACAACAAACAGACTTTGTCCTTACTCCGTCTTGGACGCACATTCATGGCTCTGCGCGTTAACAAAACCCGACTTAATTTGTTCGACCAATTGTTTTTCTTCTGGGTTCAAATCTTGCAAACGATAACTCACTTTTGCAGCGCTCACCGTACGCGGTGCTAGCTTGGCTTCTTTCAATCCTTTTTTCTGCAAATTGGCTAGATGGGCTTTCGCTGCTTCGGGGGTTTTGAATACGCCCATAGAAATCGCCCACCGCATTGGCGTTTGGTCTTGCACAATATAAAACTCGCTGAATCCTAGTTTACGAATCTGCGCCGCTTTCTTTTCTGCTGCATCTTTGCTGCCGAGTGTCGGGATGTACACCATATTCGTTGCGACCTCTGCCAACTCAGTGCGGGTCAATCGTGTCGCCAGCGACAGTGTCTTAATTTTCTCATCAAAACTCTTACTGTCGGCTGCGGTAAAACCACTTAAATCAAGACAAGCTAAAACGGGCTCAGCCTTTTTTGTTTGTGCTTCGATCAGATCTTGTGCGACATTCGCACTCATCAATTTAATATTGTCGGCATTTTTCTCCAACTTCATGCGCGATGGTTCACGCTCCTCGCTCGACCACTTCCCTAAGTACCCTAGATTCAAGGCCAGCAGTAGCGCATTAACGATCAAAAAAATTAGAAAAAAGAATCTCAACATAATGTATTTTCTCAATGAAGTGCTTGCATATCACGACGATTTGGCGGCGATCCATAAACCAGTCAACACCAGATTCTCAACATCTTGCCAATGAAATGGCTGGAGTTGTTGAAGTTGTCTGAGTTGTGGCACCAAGTAGGGTGCGGCTCCGCCTGAAATGATTAGCTTCACTGGTTTGCCACACCGATGCGCTAAATGTTGTACGGCGCACTGCATAGCACCGATTTGTGCATGCAGGCAACCACTAGCAATCGCTTGATCGGTCTGCGTGGCGAACACATCCAACGAGTCCGCATGCAGTGCTATCTGCGGTAATTGAGCGGTGTTGTTTGCTAAGGCGCTTGCCATCAATTGGAGGCCAGGGAGAATCATGCCACCCAAAAAATCTCCTTGAGCCGTGATCGCGTCTATCGTTGTCGCCGTGCCGCAGGTAGCTACCACTACATCATCACCGGGAAAACTATAATGCGCAGCGATCGCTGACGCAAAACGGTCAGCACCTAATTTGGCAGGATCGCGATATCGATTTTGCACACCAGGCACCGCATCAGCAGCATTGAAATATTCGATGAGTAAGTCGGGATACTGGGTCAGTACCAATTGTTCTATACGTTGCTGTAAAGCCGCACCGGCGACATTGGATATCTTACAACGCACGAAATCGTGATGACTGATCGATTGCGCCAATTGTTCAAACCCTTGGTGCGATACGGAACCAATGGCATCCCAGGGAGCGGGGAACTGCAAAGGAGCATCGATCGGCACACATGCCCATTTCACCCTGGTGTTACCGGCATCGATCAATAGGAGCATGGGACGTTTTTCTATCATTTGGATTTATGACCAAGCCGGAAAACGGAAATAAGCATTTTACGGCAAAGGCCGCAAAGAGACATCCCCAGAATGAATCAAAACTTCCCCTTTTTCCGTTTGCAAGATCAAACAACCTTGTTGATCCACGCCAAGCGCAATGCCTTGCTGCAATACCGTTTGCTGATCAATAATCATCACTGCCTGATTTGCGTGAGCATGCAGACGATTCCAACGATCGACAAAGGCGGCAAATCCTTGCGTGGAAAACTCTATCAAGGCAGCCTGTAAAGCTTGTAGCAATTGCGCGACCAATTGATTTCTGTCCATTTGTGCTAGCCACGCGGCATCGGCAACAGCTTGTCCTATGCGTTGCTCTAATTCATCAGGTACACGCAAATTTAGCCCTATGCCTATGATAGCCCAGCTACTGCCCGCACTACTGACTTGCGATTCCACCAAAATACCTGCTAGTTTTTTTGATTCTTTCAACAGGTCATTTGGCCATTTTAATTTTACCGGTACCCCGAGTTGCTGCAGGCGTTCAGCGATGGCGACACCAACAGCTAAAGGCAAACCTATCAATCCCTGCACACCGGACTGGAATTCCCATGCCAACGAAAAAGTCAACACACCATCGGGTGTCGACAACCAGCTGCGACCAGCACGGCCTTTACCTGCAGTCTGGTGACGCGCCAACAGCAATGTCGGGGTTTGTAAATTCTTGGCTCTTTGCATCAGATCTGCGTTGGTTGAACCAGTCTGCTCCACCACTTCTATTTGGAGAGAAGGATATTCGTTAGCCTGATTGAGCTGGTATAAGGCCTGCTCAATCGCTTTAGCTTCTAAGCGCATACTTTCCATACTTTCCTTACTAACTCTGTACTTCTGTCAGCTTCCAATTCAATACCTGAATCATCTTATTCTCTGAAACCCTACAATCAAAAACAAAAACGGCACCGCAGAAACTCTACGGTGCCGTTTTCAAGTCTGACTGACTCGCGCTACAACTTACGCTTCGTCAGTATTCACATCAATAGCAACGACTTCGGCTGCTGGTGCGAAGATTTCTTTTTCAGCTTGCAATAAGGCTGCGCGCTCATCGGCTTCCCAAGACTCTTTCATCTTGCGTGCACGGTGATACGCTAAACCTGTACCAGCTGGAATCAAACGACCAACAATGACGTTTTCTTTCAAACCGCGCAATGTATCTTTCTTGCCCATAATCGCTGCTTCGGTGAGAACACGTGTGGTCTCTTGGAAGGAAGCGGCAGAGATGAAAGAATCTGTCGACAAGGAAGCTTTCGTAATACCGAGCAAAATATTTTCATACGTTGCAGGAATACCGCCAGCAGCAAGCACACGATCATTTTCACCGAGCAAATCAGAACGTTCAACTTGTTCGCCCATGATGTAGTTAGCATCACCTGGATTGACAACGACAACACGACGCAACATTTGACGCACGATCACTTCAATGTGCTTGTCATTGATCTTAACGCCTTGCAAGCGATAAACGTCTTGGACTTCGTCAACGATGTAACGCGCCAAAGCTTCGATACCCAACAAGCGCAAAATGTCTTGTGGATCAGCTGGGCCGTCGACAATCATCTCACCTTTGTTCACAACTTGACCGTCATGCACCAAGACTTGTTTATCTTTGGTGATCAGGAATTCATGCTTCTGACCATCCATGTCAGTGATTTCCAGACGTTGCTTACCTTTGGTTTCTTTACCAAACGCCACCGTACCAGTCACTTCTGCCAACATACCTGCGTCTTTTGGTGAACGTGCTTCAAACAACTCAGCAACACGTGGGAGACCACCGGTAATATCACGCGTTTTTTGTGATTCAGTTGGGATACGCGCCAAGACTTCACCAACGTGAACTTGTTGACCGTCTTTCACAGTAATCAAAGCACCAACTTGGAAACCGATCGTTACCGCATGCTCAGTGCCAGAAATTTTCACTTCTTCACCAGCTTCGTTCAACAATTTAACTTGTGGACGCAAACTCTTACCCGCTGCAGAACCACGACGTTTCGCATCGATTACCACCAGTGTGGACAAACCAGTGACATCATCAACCTGCTTAGCAACAGTCACGCCTTCTTCGACGTTCTCAAACTTCACCTGACCTGTGTACTCAGTAATGATAGGACGTGTCAATGGATCCCATGTCGCCAAATCTGTACCAGCCTTGATCGTCATGCCGTCTTTCACGATCAATGTCGCACCGTAAGGAACTTTATGACGTTCACGTTCACGACCATGATCGTCTGTAATCAAGACTTCACCAGAACGGGAAATCACGATTTGATCGCCTTTGCCATTCGTGACATAACGCATCGTCGCTGTGAAACGAATCGTACCGTTAGATTTTGCTTCCACAGAAGAAGCGATCGCTGCACGAGAAGCCGCACCACCGATGTGGAACGTACGCATCGTCAACTGTGTACCAGGTTCACCGATAGACTGGGCCGCAATAACACCAACTGCTTCACCTGCATTTACCATCGCACCGCGACCAAGATCACGACCGTAACACATTGCGCACAAACCGTAGCGTGTGTCACATGTCAATGGTGTGCGAACTTTCACTTCATCGATGCCCAAGGCTTCGATTTCTTCGACCATAAATTCGTCGAGCAACGTACCAGCAGCATACAAAGTTTCTTGTGTTTCTGGATTAACGATGTCGTTTGCAGCAACGCGACCCAAGATCAAATCACGCAAAGGCACGTTAACTTCACCGCCTTCAACGATGGCCTTCATGGAAGCGCCGTTCGATGTACCGCAGTCGTCCTCAATAACAACCAAATCTTGGGTAACGTCGACCAGACGACGCGTCAAGTAACCGGAGTTCGCTGTTTTCAACGCCGTATCTGCCAGACCTTTACGTGCACCGTGAGTGGAAATAAAGTACTGCAAAACGTTCAGACCTTCGCGGAAGTTCGCGGTAATCGGCGTTTCAATAATGGAGCCGTCTGGTTTTGCCATCAGACCACGCATACCTGCCAACTGACGAATCTGTGCTGCAGAACCACGCGCACCGGAGTCAGCCATCATGTAAATCGCGTTGAAAGATTCTTGTGTACCAACTGTGCCATCACGACGGGTTACTGGTTCAACTTTGAGTTGTTCCATCATCGCCTTGCCGACTTCATCACCGGTCTTACCCCAAATATCAACAACCTTGTTGTAACGTTCGCCAGCAGTGACCAAACCGGACGCATATTGCTGTTCGATCTGTTTAACTTCGTGCTCAGCCGCAGCCAACAAAGTGACTTTTTGTGGTGGTACCAACATGTCGTCGATACAAATAGAAATACCAGCGCGAGTCGCCAAACGGAAACCAGACTGCATCAATTGATCGGCAAACACCACCGTCGCGCGCAAACCGCACTTACGGAAGGACGTATCGATCAACTTAGAAATTTCTTTCTTCTTCAACGGACGATTCAAGACTGAGAATGGCAAGCCTTTTGGCAAGATTTCAGACAAGATCGCACGACCAACTGTGGTTTCGTAACGCTTAACTGTCTTAACGAATTCGCCAGTTGCTTTGTCTTTTGGATATTCAGTAATACGTACGGTAATACGTGTCGCCAATTCCACTTCTTTGTTATCCCAAGCACGAATCGCTTCAGAAACGTCTGGGAACATCATACCCTCGCCCTTGCCATTGATGGCTTCACGGGATGCATAGTAGAGACCCAACACGATATCTTGAGAAGGCACAATAGATGGTTCACCGTTTGATGGGAACAAAATATTGTTAGAAGCGAGCATCAATGTGCGTGCTTCCATTTGTGCTTCGATAGACAAAGGAACGTGAACCGCCATTTGGTCACCGTCAAAGTCGGCATTGAAAGCCGCGCAGACGAGTGGGTGCAATTGGATCGCTTTACCTTCAATCAAGACTGGCTCAAACGCTTGAATACCTAAACGGTGCAAGGTTGGCGCACGGTTCAACATGATTGGATGTTCGCGAATGACTTCTTCCAAGATATCCCAAACCACTGGCTCTTGAATTTCAACGAGTTTTTTCGCTGCTTTGATCGTAGTCGCTAAACCCAACAATTCCAATTTATTGAAAATGAATGGTTTGAATAATTCCAAAGCCATCAATTTTGGCAAACCGCATTGATGCAATTTCAGTTGTGGACCAACCACGATAACGGAGCGACCAGAGTAATCGACGCGCTTACCCAACAAGTTTTGACGGAAACGACCGCCCTTACCTTTGATCATCTCAGCGAGAGATTTCAATGGACGCTTGTTCGCACCAGTCATTGCTTTACCGCGACGACCATTGTCTAACAAGGAGTCGACCGCTTCTTGCAACATACGCTTTTCATTGCGCGTAATGATTTCCGGAGCGCGCAATTCCATCAGGCGCTTCAAACGGTTATTACGGTTAATGACGCGACGATACAAATCGTTCAAATCGGAAGTCGCAAAACGACCACCATCCAATGGTACCAATGGACGCAATTCTGGCGGCAATACAGGCAACACTTCCATGATCATCCAGTCTGGCTTAATGCCAGAACGTTGGAATGCTTCCAATACTTTCAAACGCTTGGAATACTTTTTGATCTTCGCTTCGGATTTGGATTCTTTGAGTTCTGTACGCAAAGTTTCTGCATCACGATCGATATCGATAGAGCGCAACAATTCACGGATACCTTCTGCACCCATGAACGCGGTGAATTCATCACCATGCTCTTCGTACTTCGCTGCGTAATCATCTTCAGACATGATCTGGCATTTTTTCAGCGGAGTCATACCTGGATCGGTGACTACATACGCTTCAAAATACAAAACGCGTTCGATATCGCGCAAAGTCATATCGAGCACCATACCCAAACGGGATGGCAAGGATTTCAAGAACCAGATGTGGGCAGTTGGGGAAGCCAATTCGATATGGCCCATACGTTCACGACGCACTTTTGCCAAAGTTACCTCAACGCCGCACTTTTCGCAGATGACACCGCGATGCTTCAAACGCTTGTACTTACCGCACAGGCATTCGTAATCTTTGATTGGGCCAAAAATTTTCGCGCAGAACAAACCATCACGTTCAGGTTTGAACGTACGGTAGTTAATTGTTTC
Organism: Affinundibacterium seohonense; assembly: GCF_014284305.1. GTDB lineage: Bacteria > Pseudomonadota > Gammaproteobacteria > Burkholderiales > Burkholderiaceae_D > Undibacterium > Undibacterium seohonense. The sequence goes on along the minus strand of NZ_JACOFW010000004.1, from coordinate 240,504 downwards.
TGGCTTTTTTACTTCGCCATAGGACCATGAACGGATTTTTTCTGGAGACGCGAGACCAATTTTGATCGCGTCGAATTGTTCATTGGGCTGAACTTGCTTGAATAGATCGAGCAGGGCTTTCATGTATATCACTCCAGTGAAGAGTTGAATCGCTTAAAGCTGACGAGTTAATTAACTAACTTTAGGTTTAACCCTGTTCGCAATAACGGGAGAGCCTGATCGACATCGTGTTCGACACAAGTTCCGCTACTACCGGGAACAAAAAGCACAGAAAATTAAGACCCATCTGAATGACCAACGCCCGAAATGAATTCGGGCGAAGGTTTGCTACCAATTTACTAATTTAAAACTAATTAATTACGTTCTAGATCGATATCGATACCCAAAGAGCGGATCTCTTTCACGAGAACGTTGAACGACTCTGGCATACCAGCATCGATCACGTGATCACCCTTGACGAGATTTTCGTACACTTTGGTACGGCCATTCACGTCATCGGACTTCACAGTCAACATCTCTTGCAAGACGTAAGACGCGCCATATGCTTCGAGTGCCCACACCTCCATCTCACCGAAACGCTGACCACCGAATTGTGCTTTACCGCCCAATGGTTGCTGAGTAACGAGAGAGTAAGGTCCAGTCGAACGTGCATGCATTTTGTCATCGACCAAATGGTGCAATTTCAACATGTGCATGTAACCGACGGTGACATTACGCTCGAAAGCTTCACCAGTACGACCATCATACAAAGTGACTTGATTCTTCGAAGGCGTCATACCGAGTTGTTTTGCGATATGGTCTGGGTATGCCAAATCCAACATGCGGCGAATTTCACTTTCATGCGCACCGTCAAACACTGGTGTCGCGAAAGGTACGCCTTTTTTCAAGTTGGAAGTCAATTCCAGGATTTCGCTATCTGACAAACCATCGATGTCTTCTGTCTTACCAGATTCGTTATAGATCTGCTTCAAGAAACCGCGAATTTCTTCGACTTTTGCCTTAGCATTCAACATCTCACCGATACGCAATCCCAAGCCTTTAGCTGCCCAACCTAAGTGGACTTCCAAAACCTGACCCACGTTCATACGTGAAGGAACACCCAATGGGTTCAACACGATGTCAGCTGGTGTACCGTCAGCCATGTAAGGCATATCTTCAACCGGAACAATGCGTGAAACCACACCCTTGTTACCGTGACGACCCGCCATCTTGTCACCTGGTTGCAAACGACGTTTAACAGCTAAGTAAACCTTAACCATTTTTTGTACGCCTGGTGGCAACTCATCGCCTTGCGTCAATTTAGTACGCTTCTCTTCAAACGCCAGATCAAACTGGTGACGTTTTTCAGCGATAGAATCTTTAATCGCTTCGATAGAACGTGCTGCATCTTCATCCGCTGGGCGAATATCGAACCAGTGATACTTATCAACTTCTGCTAAGTATTCCTTAGTGATCGTTGCGCCTTTAGCCAATTTATTTGGACCACCGTTAGCAACTTTACCGACCAACATACGTTGCAAACGTTCGAAAGCATCACCTTCAACAATACGCAACTGATCGTTCAAATCGAGGCGATAGCGCTTCAATTCATCATCGATAATTTGTTGAGCACGTTTGTCGCGTTGGATACCTTCACGTGTGAAGACTTGAACGTCGATAACTGTACCTACCATGCCAGAAGGCACGCGCAAGGATGTGTCTTTAACGTCAGATGCTTTTTCACCGAAGATTGCGCGCAAGAGTTTTTCTTCTGGCGTCAATTGTGTTTCGCCTTTTGGCGTCACTTTACCGACCAGCGTATCACCAGCAGTCACTTCCGCACCGATGTACACGATACCGGATTCATCCAGACGCGCTAATTGATTTTCAGCGAGGTTAGAGATATCACGTGTGATTTCTTCCGCACCCAACTTCGTATCACGAGCAACAGCAGACAACTCTTCGATATGAATCGATGTGTAGCGATCATCAGCAACAACTTTTTCAGAGATCAAAATCGAATCTTCGAAGTTGTAACCGTTCCATGGCATAAACGCGATCAACATATTTTGACCGAGCGCCAATTCACCCAAATCGGTGGAAGCGCCGTCAGCCAATACGTCACCCTTAGCAACAATATCGCCAACTTTCACGATAGGACGTTGGTTAATGTTCGTATTTTGGTTAGAACGTGTGTACTTGATCAAGTTGTAGATATCTACACCGACTTCACCCGCTTGTGCTTCCGCGTCATTAACACGAATAACAATACGACCTGCATCGATGTAATCAACTTTACCGCCGCGCAATGCTTGTACTGTAGTACCTGAATCGACCGCAACTGTGCGTTCGATACCTGTACCGACTAATGCTTTTTCTGGACGCAAGCAAGGAACTGCTTGACGTTGCATGTTGGCACCCATCAACGCGCGGTTCGCATCATCGTGTTCCAAGAATGGAATCAAAGATGCCGCAACAGAAACGACCTGACCTGTCGCAACGTCCATGTATTGAACGCGTTCAGGGGAAACCAGAATCGTTTCACCAGCTTGACGAGAGGATACCAACTCATCGCTCAAACTACCGTTCGCGTCGATCGTTGCATTCGCCTGAGCGATGATGTAACGACCTTCTTCAATCGCGGACAAATAATCGATCTGGTTTGTAATTTTGCCTTCGATAACTTTACGGTATGGCGTTTCCAAGAAACCGTATTCGTTCAAACGCGCATATAAAGCCAACGAGTTGATCAAACCAATGTTTGGTCCCTCTGGTGTTTCAATTGGGCAAACGCGACCATAGTGAGTTGGATGAACGTCACGTACCTCAAAGCCCGCACGTTCACGTGTCAAACCACCAGGTCCCAAAGCAGAAATACGACGCTTATGCGTGATCTCAGACAACGGGTTAGTTTGATCCATAAACTGAGACAACTGTGAGGAGCCGAAGAATTCACGGATCGCTGCAGAAATCGGCTTAGAGTTGATCAAATCATGCGGCATCAAATTATCTGCCTCAGCTTGACCCAAACGTTCTTTCACTGCGCGCTCAACGCGAACTAAACCAGCACGGAATTGATTCTCAGCCAATTCACCAACGCAACGTACACGACGGTTACCTAAGTGATCGATATCATCGACTTCACCGCGACCATTGCGCAACTCAACCAAGATCTTAATCACTGCCAGAACGTCGTCATCCGACAAAGTCATTGCGCCAGTCAATTCATCACGACCAATGCGGCGGTTGAACTTCATACGACCGACTGCAGACAAATCGTAACGATCTTCGTTGTAGAACAAGCCGTTAAACAAAGCCTCAACAGAATCTTCTGTTGGTGGTTCACCAGGACGCATCATGCGGTAGATCGCTACACGCGCTGCCATTTGATCAGCGGTGTCATCGGCACGCAGAGTTTGAGAAATGTACGCACCTTGATCGAGATCATTGGTGTACAAAGTCTGAATATCAGTGATCTTTGCATCGCGCAATTTTGCCAACAATTCTTCTGTCAACTCATCGTTCGCGTTCGCAACCACTTCACCAGTATCCGCATCGACGATATTTTTCGCCAATACACGACCGAGCAAATAGTCTTCAGGCACGGAAATCATCTTGATACCAGCGGATTCGATTTCACGCACATGCTTGGAATTGATACGCTTGTCTTTCGCAACGATCAACTTACCAGCTTTGTCAGAGATATCAAAACGCGCAACTTCACCGCGCAGACGTTCTGCGACAAATTCCATTTCCGCGCCATCGCTATGCAAGCCGAAATTATCAAAGACAAAGAAGTTCGCCAAGATCTGTTCATTTGTCATGCCGATAGCACGCAACAAAATCGTGACAGGCATCTTACGACGACGGTCAATACGGAAGAACAGAATATCTTTGGGATCGAATTCGAAATCGAGCCATGAGCCACGGTAAGGAATAATCCGTGCTGAGAACAGCAATTTACCGGAAGAATGTGTCTTGCCGCGATCATGCTCAAAGAACACACCTGGTGAACGGTGCAACTGAGACACGATAACGCGCTCAGTACCGTTAATCACAAAAGAACCCGTGTTGGTCATAAGCGGTAATTCGCCCATGTACACTTCTTGCTCTTTCATTTCTTTAACGACAGGCTTGGTTGGAGATTCTTTATCAAGGATCACCAAACGCACTTTGGCACGCAAAGGAGAAGCAAATGTCAAACCGCGCAATTGACATTCCTTGACGTCAAAGGCTGGATCGCCTAAAACGTAGGATAGAAATTCTAAACGAGCGAACCCATTGTGCGACACGATCGGAAATATCGATGTAAAGGCCGATTGAAGACCTTCGTTTTTACGAACAGACGCAACTTTGTCTTGCTGTAAAAAACTATGATATGACTCGAGCTGGGTCGCCAGCAGGAACGGAACGTGGTGGACGTTAGCGCGTTTCGCAAAAGATTTGCGAATGCGCTTCTTCTCAGTAAATGAGTAGTGCATGGACACTCCGTGAGTGGCAAGGAAGGATGGAGAATTCAGATTTCAAAACTTTTTTCCAGGTAAATGACACTACAAGAAAAACCATCAAGAAACCTCAAGTCTCAGCCCTCACCTTATGAGATTCGGCTTAGGAAATTTCAACAAACTTACAAAATATTCTGCCGTGAGAACGACAGAGAAGCCAAAGAGGAACCTTCTCTTGCAAGAAGATTCCTTCCTTTGACTTAGGCAAACTCGAAAGTCTGCCAGTATAACATGGAATTACTTGATGTCTGCTTTCGCACCAGCTTCTTCCAATTTCTTCTTAGCAGCTTCAGCATCCGCTTTAGAAACAGCTTCTTTAACTGTTTTTGGCGCGCCATCAACTACGTCTTTAGCTTCTTTCAAGCCCAGACCAGTCAATTCACGAACTGCTTTAATTACGCCAACTTTATTTGCGCCAACTTCAGACAAAATAACGTTGAATTCTGTTTGCTCTTCAACAGCAGCAGCAGCAGCACCAGCAGCTGGGCCAGCTGACATTGCAGCAGCGGAAACGCCAAATTTTTCTTCGAATGCCTTAACCAAGTCGTTCAAGTCCATTACGGACATCGCGCCTACGGCTTCCAGGATATCGTCTTTGCTAATTGCCATTTGAAACTCCAATATTTAAATTACTATGATTCGGTATTTGACGAAAAATCTTATTCAGCTGCTGCTTCGGCAACTTCTGCTGCCGGTGCTGCTGGTGAACCAGATTCTTGTTTTGCTGCGAGTGCTGCCAAAGCACGTGCGAATGCTGATACAGGAGCCTGCATCATACCCAACACTTGCGCCAACAATACTTCACGAGCAGGAATGCTTGCCAACGCGATAACACCAGCTTTATCCAAAGATTTACCAGCGTAGTTACCAGCTTTAACGACTAACTTGTCATTGCTTTTTGCAAAGTCTTGAACAACTTTAGCAGCAGCAACAGCATCTTCCGAGATCGCATAGATCAACGGACCTGTCATTTCGTTAGCGAGGCTTGCAAATGCAGTTCCCTCTACAGCGCGACGTGCGAGTGTGTTTTTCAACACGCGCATGTATACGCCTTGAGCACGTGCGCTAGCACGTAATTGCGTCAAATGACCGACCTGTATGCCACGGTATTCGGCTACGACGATAGTCTGCGCTTTTGCTACTTTTGCAGAGACTTCGGCGACAACAGCCTTTTTGTCATTCAGATTGAGACTCACGGTCAACCTCCTTAAATGATACTCAGTCGATACACCACAATGATGCACTTCCCTCATATCGTTTCGAACACGGCGTCCGAAGTTAGGAGCTTCACTGGATTACCAGTAGTCACTACAAAACTTGCTCGGGTACACCATCTGCGTTGGGCATCAAGAATCACTTCTCAACAATTAACTTTCTAAACGAATTTAAAAAGCCCAACGGTCTTTGACACTCTGTTTGCCATTACCTACCGAAGCAAATAAAAACAAACAGCCCAAAGATGCGCCATTCACCAAAAAGGTGAATGGACTTAATTCTTAAATTACGCAGACAAATTGATGTGATCAACGCGCACACCAGCACCCATAGTGGATGAGATGGAGATTTTACGCAGATAAACACCTTTGCTTGTTGCTGGCTTAGCTTTGTTCAATGCTTCGATCAAGGCCAACAAGTTCGATTTCAAATCGCCATCAGCGAAAGATTTACGACCGATTGTTGTATGGATGATACCAGCCTTATCAGTACGGTATTGAACTTGACCTGCTTTAGCATTTTTAACTGCTGTTGCAACGTCAGGAGTAACAGTACCAACTTTTGGATTTGGCATCAAACCACGTGGACCCAAAACTTGACCCAAAGTACCAACGATACGCATAGTGTCTGGAGATGCGATCACGATATCAAATGGCATGTCGCCGGCTTTGATACGTTCAGCCAAATCTTCCATACCAACGATATCAGCACCAGCTGCTTTAGCTTCTTCTGCTTTAGCGCCTTGTGCGAAAACCGCTACGCGCACTGTCTTACCTGTACCAGCTGGCAATACAACTGCGCCACGAACAACTTGGTCAGATTTCTTAGGATCAACACCGAGTTGAACAGAAACGTCGATAGATTCGTTGAATTTTGCAGTTGCGCACTCTTTGATCAACGCGATAGCGTTTTCAAATGGGTAAACTTTCAAACGATCTACTTTTGTTTTCAGCAATTTTGCTTTTTTAGATAACTTAGCCATTACAGACCCTCCACCGTGATGCCCATGGAACGAGCAGAACCTGCGATTGTACGCACGGCTGCTTCCATATCAGCTGCAGTCAAATCTTTTTGTTTAACTGTTGCGATTTCCTCGGCTTGCGCGCGAGTGATTTTGCCAACTTTGTCTGTATGCGGCTTAGCAGAACCTTTAGTAATGCCAGCTGCTTTTTTGATCATGTAAGTTGCTGGAGGCGTCTTCATCACGAATGTGAAAGACTTATCAGCAAATGCGGTGATCACAACTGGAATTGGCATACCTGGTTCCATACCTTGAGTCTGCGCGTTAAACGCTTTGCAGAATTCCATGATATTCAAACCACGTTGACCCAATGCTGGACCGATTGGTGGGGATGGATTTGCTTTACCAGCTGGGACTTGCAGCTTGATAAAACCAATAATTTTCTTTGCCATGATGGCTCCTTCTATGGTTGAGTGGTAGCGCCTTTAGATTAAAATTTAATCAAGAGGCTCCTCGCTTTTTTCACCAGCTTTTACATTTCTGTGCGGTGCCAGCCCCGCTTACGACATTTACTACTTATACTTTTTCGACTTGACCGAATTCCAGATCAACTGGGGTTGCACGCCCAAAGATCGTGACATTCACGCGCACTTTGGATTTAGCATAATTCACTTCTTCGACATTGCCGTTGAAGTCTGTGAATGGACCTTCTTTAATACGAACCACTTCACCCACTTCGTACAATACTTTTGGCCTTGGCTTTTCTACACCGTCCTGGACCTGCTGCAGGACTTTTTCAATCTCGTGGCGCGGAATTGGTGCTGGCTTGTTCGATTTACCACCGATAAAACCGGTAACCTTGCTCGTGTTCTTCACCAAATGCCAAGTATCATCAGTCATTTCCATTTCGACGAAAACATAGCTAGGAAACAACCGACGTTCTGTAACACTCTTCTTACCGTTCTTAACTTCTATCACTTCTTCGGTAGGCACCAAAATTTGCCCAAACATATCTTGCATTTCAGCGCGTTCAATGCGCTCCACCAATGCACGATGAACACTTTTCTCCATACCAGAATAGGCGTGGACGGCGTACCATTTTTTTGCAGTCTTTGGGACAGAAACACCAGAGTCTTGCTCTGGCATATCATTCGTATTTTTATCTGAGATTTGTTCGCTCATTATTTAAGCCCAAGAATTACGTTCATAATCAAATATTCAAGAACTTTGTCAGTCGTAAACAAGAAGATTGACATAATCAATACAAATCCGAATACCACTGCAGTCATTTGCCCTGCCTCTTTACGAGTAGGCCAGACCACTTTCTTAGCTTCACGAATCGATTCTTTAGCAAAGGACACCAACTCACGTCCAGTCTCAGAAATAAAGACCAGCACCAGAGCTAATGCTAGACCACCAAACAATGCACCTATACGCACATATTTCGCTTGATTAGCGAGAACATAAAACGCTACAACACCAGCAACAGCAGCAATCACCGCCAAAATGATTTTATATTTATCATTGGAAGTACTGACAGTTTGAACGGTTTGGTTAGACATGCTGACTTTTACTTTCGATGCCTTTTGGCCTTGATGGTGGCAGGGGCGGTAAGGATCGAACTTACGACCTTCGGTTTTGGAGACCGACGCTCTGCCAGTTGAGCTACACCCCTACAGCTTTTACAAACGAGAAGGATAGCAGCTTTTTCAAGCAACTACCCAACTCATCTTTACAACTTAAAACTATTAACCAACAATAATTTTTGCAACAACACCCGCACCAACAGTACGACCACCTTCACGAATCGCGAAACGGAGACCTTCTTCCATCGCGATCGGGTTGATCAACTTAACTGTGATAGAAACGTTATCACCTGGCATAACCATTTCTTTGTCTTTCGGCAACTCGATTGAACCAGTTACGTCCGTTGTACGGAAGTAGAACTGTGGACGGTAGTTGTTGAAGAATGGTGTATGACGGCCACCTTCATCTTTAGACAAAACGTAGATCTCGCCTGTGAAATGATCATGCGGCTTGATTGAACCTGGTTTCGCCAAAACTTGACCGCGTTGGATATCTTCACGCTTAGTACCGCGCAACAATACACCAACGTTATCGCCTGCTTGACCTTGGTCGAGCAATTTGCGGAACATTTCAACACCAGTACATGTTGTTTTTACTGTATCTTTAATACCAACGATTTCGATTTCTTCGCCGACTTTAACGATACCGCGCTCAATACGACCAGTCACAACTGTACCGCGGCCAGAGATAGAGAATACGTCTTCTACTGGCAACAAGAATGCGCCGTCAACAGCACGTTCTGGAGTTGGGATGTATGAATCCAAAGCATCAGCCAATTTCATGATCGCTTCTTCGCCCAATGGACCCTTGTCGCCTTCGAGCGCCAATTTTGCGGAACCTTGGATGATAGGCAAATCGTCGCCTGGGAATTCGTATTTAGACAATAATTCACGAACTTCCATTTCAACCAATTCCAACAACTCAGCGTCATCAACCATGTCGCATTTGTTCAAGAAAACGATGATATATGGAACACCAACTTGACGTGCCAACAAGATGTGCTCACGTGTTTGTGGCATTGGACCGTCTGCTGCGGAGCAAACCAAGATCGCGCCGTCCATCTGAGCAGCACCAGTAATCATGTTTTTAACATAATCAGCATGGCCTGGGCAGTCAACGTGAGCATAGTGACGACCTGCTGTTTCGTATTCTACGTGCGCTGTATTAATTGTAATACCGCGTGCTTTTTCTTCTGGAGCTGCATCGATCTGATCGTATGCTTTCGCTTCGCCGCCAAATTTCTTAGACAATACTGTCGCAATCGCTGCTGTCAATGTCGTTTTACCGTGATCCACGTGACCAATTGTACCGACGTTAACGTGCGGCTTGGTGCGTTCGAACTTACCTTTTGCCATTTTAGACTCCTAACGATTGTGAGAGATCTTCTTAACTTATCAAGCACACGCCCGATAAAAACAATGCGAAGACGATGATTTAAAACTACACTGGTGCCCTTGACGTGGATTGAACACGTGGCCTCTCCCTTACCAAGGGAGTGCTCTACCACTGAGCTACAAGGGCAGCTCTTTGCACAACACACATGCAGAGACAAAACTTTAAACTTGGAGCGGGTGAAGGGAATCGAACCCTCGTCTTAAGCTTGGAAGGCTTCGGCTCTACCATTGAGCTACACCCGCATACGAAACTGATTCGACAACTAACCTCAGCCGCTAAATTCTGCCTGGTGGAGGGGGCTGGATTCGAACCAGCGTACTCAGAGAGAACAGATTTACAGTCTGTCGCCTTTAACCACTCGGCCACCCCTCCCAGGGAACCCCGAATTATGGAGATGTTCTTTTTACCTGTCAATACCTTTTTATCGAGGAAATCTAAATTTTTGCTTACATTTTTTTCCGACCTACGCGGTAGGCAGAAATTTATATTGAAAATTCAATTACTTAGCTAATTTCTAGCGTGTGCCAACTGATACGAGCTTAACCCTTCAAATTTATTCATTTCCTCGGAGAGTTGGCTAATTGAGGTAGCCTGTTTCCGATTTAAGGCAACCGCAACAAAACGCCATTCCGTTTTACCATCTTTGGACGAAATAATAATTGTTCCACCAGCCACCTCATATCCTCGCTCCAAAGCGAGTTGACGAATCGCAGTCTCACTAGCAACAAAACCTTCTTTAAATTGCATTACGATGGATATCGCTTGACGAGCTGGTAACCAAGCTTCTAGTTTGAAGACCCAAATCATGCATGCTGCAGATAAAAAAGCCAATAAAATAGCTGCCGCGAAAAAGCCAACGCCAACTAAAATCCCAATCGCAGAAGATGCCCAAAGTGATGCAGCAGTCGTAAGACCACTAATACTAAACCCTTCTTTCATAATGACACCAGCACCTAAAAATCCTATGCCCGTCACGATGCCTTGTATGGTGCGGGAAGGATCTAAGGCAACGGGCGCAAGGGAGCGCCCACCGAACCAGAAATCTGGATACCCGGCAATGACAACCAAAGCGGCTGACGCCATACAAACCAAACCATAAGTGCGCATACCTGCCGCTCTGCCATGATAAGAGCGCTCATAACCGACGACAAAGCCGAGCAACATAGCACCAGTCAGATTCAAAAAAATAATGGCGTTGGCGCCCAATTCAGCATTCGACCAAAAATCGGCGGTATATGAGGCTAGTGTTGTCATACGACCTACTCTTTTCTGTTAATTGAGCCTTGAGTGTAACAACTCACCCACACACTGTCTAAAGAATATCTTTCAACCAGTCATCCTGCCTCATTTCAACAACAGGGAACTTTTCGCATTGATCACACTCGGATTCATTACCATTACACTGGTTTACCGACTGCATATTCAGTCACACACCTCAAACTCTATTTTCGGGGATCGCATGCCACACTCACTTCAGTCCAAAATCTTCGCCATCGAAGCCAGTACAAAGCCTAAGGCCACACTCACTGCAATCGCGCTCGCTACATGCGTCATTGCAGGGACACCGACCACCATTTACGCGATGCCGACGCAAATGGCATCGTTGTCTGCCAACAGCAACTCTTCAGAAAAGACCAAAGCGGAACAACTATTTAAGGAGCTCTATCAAAAAGAGGCAGCTTTTCGCAATAAGGAATTTCCAGGTCGTCGAGCAGCGGATGATGAAGATGAGATTACCCAAGCAGATTACAGTGATGCCGCCGAACAAAGGCGCTTAAAGACCTGGCGTGACTTGGCCCAGCAGCTACAAAACATCAATCCCTCACATCTAAGTAAGGAATCACAAATCAATCTTAAAATCTTCGCTGATCAAATCACCAATCGGATCAATTCCACCACGTTAAATGCGCATTTACTGACCTTTAACTCTGACAGCCAATTTTGGGCTGGGACTGCAGGCGCAGCAGAATCCACTAGGTGTGCCAATTTCAAAGGCTGTGAAAGGTATTTAAAACAACTGAACAGCATTCCCCAAACTTTTGCACAAAAAATTGCATTAATGAAGCTCGGGATAGACCGCGGCATGACGATGCCGCAGGTCGTGTTGACTGGTCGTGATGCCAGCATACAAAGGCATGTTGTCGCCCAAGTTGAGGAGAGTGTGTTTTACAAGGCCTTCACGCAATTACCCGCATCCATCAATCCGGCACAACAGGCTGATTTGCAAAAACGTGCAAAAAAATTGATTTCAGAAAGAGTGATTCCCGCCTACCAGGAACTGCTCGATTTCATCCGCAATGATTACATGCCGAAGGCTCGCCAATCCATCGCTGCTTACGATTTACCAAACGGCAAAGCATTTTATCAAGCACAAATTTTTGAATACACGACATTAAGCAATAGCCCAGAAGAGATTCACGCGATTGGCTTATCGGAAGTTGCACGAATTCGCAATGAAATGAATACGATCATCACGGGTTTGAAGTTCAATGGCGACTTCAAAGCTTTCTTACATTTTTTACGCACCGATCCGCAATTTTATGCAAAGACACCACGCGAGTTATTGGCAGAAGCATCCTACTGGGCAAAGAAATCTGACGGGCTGTTAATTCGTTATTTCGGCCAATTACCACGTAAGCCGTATGGCATACAAGCGGTACCAGAGGATATTGCCCCCACTTATACCGCAGGTCGTTATGCTGGCAGTGGCGATCCGAAACGTCCGTCGAATTACTGGGTCAATACGTCATTATTAAATCAACGTCCCATGTGGGCGTTGCCTGCACTAACTTTGCATGAGGCGGTGCCTGGGCATCATTTACAGATTGCGCTAGCTGGCGAGCAGGCTGAGCAACCAGAATTCAGACGCAATGCTTACATCTCTGCATTCGGTGAAGGCTGGGCACTGTATGCGGAGCACCTCGGCGTAGAAATGGGATTTTATGAAACGCCCTACCATCACTTTGGGCGCCTAGTCTATGAGATGTGGCGCGCCTCACGTTTGGTAGTCGATACTGGGATGCATGCCAAAGGCTGGTCGCGCGATCGCGCTTTGGAGTTTATGCGCGAGAATACCGCGTTATCGGAGCATGAAATTACGACTGAAATTGACCGTTATATTTCCTGGCCAGGACAAGCATTAGCGTACAAACTGGGGGAACTGAAGATCCGAGAAGTACGTCAGAAAACTGAAAAAATTTTGGAAGATCGATTTGATCTCAAAACCTTTCACGACAAATTGCTAAGCTTAGGATCTGTCCCTTTGTCCATCTTAGAAAGCGAAATGATCGACTGGGCAAACCAAATAAAGAAATCCAAAAAATAAAACTGCAAAGATTGTTCAAAGCCTCGACAATAATTCGAGACTCTTTTCTTGTATGATTGCCCCTAACAAAAAGACCATAACTCTTCGCAGAGTTATGGTCTTTTTTGTTCAATGACTAAATGACTTATTGCGCTCTTGTGTCATCAGGCTTGGCATCTGTGGCTTTAGCATCGCTCGCTTTTTTAACATCCGCCTTAGCTTCAGACTTCACTTCGGGCAAGTTGACCAAACTAGCACGCTCTTTCAAATGCTCATCCATTTTCAACCAAGCCACGCCTTTGTTTAGCCACTCTGGCGCCGCCTTGTCTTTTAGATGAAAATCGAAAAATTCCTTCATGCGCTGCATGTAGTCTTTTTGATTTGGCTTTTTCACTAAGCCATGATTTTCACCAGGATATTCAAGCATGATGACGTCCTTGCCAGCACGACGTAAAGTATTAAAATATTCCACGCCTTGGGTGTAATCAACCGCACCGTCAACATCATTTTGCAACATCAATAATGGCGTTTTCACATTCTTGGCGAAGAATACCGGACTGTTGCGCACATAGGCTTCCCAATGGTCGTTATAAGCACCGAGGAAACGCCCCTGACTGCTCTCAAAAATCGCTTGGTTAGTACTGCCAGAATTTTTATACACCAAGCTATACATACTAATCATGTTGGTCAATGCTGCACCTGCGGACGCCGCTTTAAAAACATCAGTTTGCGTGACCAAAAATGCGGTTTGATAGCCACCCCAGCTATGCCCTTGCAAGCCAACGCGTTTAGCGTCCACCACGCCAGTTGCGATCGCTGCCTGCAAAGCTGGCAGCACACTTTCTTTCGCGCTGACGCCAGGATCATTCAAGCGATATGTGATATCCGGATTGAATACCGCGTAGCCGTGACTCGTGTAGTAAGCGCGATTAAACCCACCGCCACCAACCATAGGCGGCGTATAACTATTCAAGCCCTGGCTTAATTTCTCGTAAATATAGACCACCGTTGGATAAGCTTTACCAGCTTGATAATTCGCTGGCAAAAATAAAGCGCCTTGCAATTTTTTACCGTCAGTACCGACATAATCAATCAACATGGACCCGCCACCCATGGTGTAATTTTTTTCCTGTGTCGATAAATCCGTCAATTTGCGTGGCGCATTAAACTGTTCATTACTGACATACAAATCAGGTGGCGTGATGGAGGATTCTTTAGATAATAAAAATACTTCAGCTTTTTCCGCTTTGATCAAACGACGATAGGCGACATCTTCAAACCCTAAACGTTTCGTACTTCCATTAGGATCGAGGCGTAAAAACCCAGCTTTTTTAGTCCACTCACCATAGGCACTAAAATATTGTGCTTTGCTGAGATCGACTCCCTTCTCATTCGGATCAAGAGTGAAACGACGTTGATATCGTACTTGATCGCGCTTACCGTCATTGGTCACCTGCACAGCTTTACCACCTTCAGCTGGCATCTTCCAAATATCCCAACCATCACTCAATAATACAAAACGACTATCCGCACTCCAACCAAAAGGCGAGACTGGCGGTTTGACTAAGTTATGATCATCTTCAACGTAAATGAAACTCGTCGGTAACGCTGCCGTGAGATTATGGCGTTTGCCAGTTGCCATCTCTACGCTGAAAAAATGTCCGTCTTCATAATGAAGATAATGACGTCCATCATATGCCAACGCAAAAGTCCAGCTCGCCTGTTTATTCAGCAATCGACGCTCACCAGTTTTTAAATTGACCGCATATACATCACTAAAGCGACGGCCATCCATACTCGATTGCCGTTGATATTCGCTGTCATCTTGCGCCAATGCCCAATCCCCAAATTGTGGCATTGATACATTATTTAGTTTCTCGTCACCAATGCGGATAAACTTATTTTCTGCCACACGATAGAGCGCAGCACTCGACCGCTTCTTGTCCTGCTCTTGCTGTACTTTTTGCTGGGTCGGTAAGCGCTTATCTTGATGGTGCCACAGCACCAAATTAACTTTTTCATCGGCCTCGGCTTCTTTCTTTTCATCCTTAGGCTTTTTCTTGGTCTCTTTAATGCCGAATGAAATCCACGCGAAATCCTTACTCCAACGCGGCTGGGCATCACCGGAGATCGTCATATCAGAAGGGAAATCTTTTAACTTCACGGGATCAATCACGGTTTTGGCGAAAACGTGATTGGCTTCTAAGCGGAAACCTAAAGCATTCCACAGTTTGTCTTGATAGGCTTTGTCTTCAATTCCCTTGAGCACCGCAAAGCCGTTGCCCTTATCATTCCACAGCAACTTCTCATAAACAGCATCGCCATCATCGACAACCTGACTGGCGCCACTATCTAAAGTGTGCACGATCACCGCATTGCCGGCTTTGTCGGTTGCGTCGACGATATAGGCAAGATAGCGACCGTCATGATCAAATTCAAATTCAGCGACATTACCCAAATTCAGCACAGTTCCAGTCTTTAAATTTTTCAACAACAGATCTGAACCCTTAGCACGCGCAGGTGCAGGCGCACCTGCTGTGCCAGACGCTGGCGGTGGTGTTGCTGTCGCCGGCGCTGCATCTGGCAGCGACTTGTGCATGGCGATCCAACCACCCCGTTCATTGGCAAAGGCAAATTTGCGAATCTTCTCTATCGTTGTTAACTTGCCAGTTTTCAAATCGACCAGAGCAACTTTAGTTTGGAGTGGCTTTTTGGCTTTTTTCGCCGCCTCTTGCTCTTTTTTCGTCATATGCGCTGTAAAAGCTAGCCATTGACCATCATCAGAAAATTCAATTGTGCCTACACCCTGCCCTGCTGGAAAACTATACTCTTCCTTACCTGACAGGGATTTGACGATGAGATTGGCATCACCATCAGCTTCGGTCAAACGCCACGCCGACCATGATCCATTAGCGGATACCACGGCGGCACTAATCGATTTCCAAGCTGCCATATCGGCGATTTCTACAGGACGAGGTAATGCTGGCGTCACTGGTTTCGCGGCGGCCTTAGCCACCGTCTGGGTAGCTGCTTGCGTATCAGCAGCCACTGACGCCTTCGTCGTGGGCGCAGATGTTTGCGCGAAGGCTTCCGTGCCGGCAAACAAAATACTACATATCGAGGCGTAATGCTTTGGGCGCATTCAATACTCCAAATAAAATAGAAAGGGGGGGAATAAAAAACTGAGAAATGAGCTTCTATTGACAGCAGCGATTCAACTTAGTTCCTCGCGAGAGGCTGCGGCCGATTGCGAACCCGCTCCGTCGACGACGTTGCGGCTCGAAACGCGAACAATGCGAATAATGCGTTGAGAGACGGACGGATCATCAATGCTCATGAGATTGTTCTCGTCGACGCAAACCAAGTTTCAACACCTCTGGAGAGTAATAATTTGCATACGATTTCCAAATCATATCTGTCATCGCATTTTTTTCCAGCTGCGATCGCAGATAGTTTTGATCTTCCAAGCTCAGGGACAACGTAGAAATATAGATACCACTTTCATTCCATGGCAAATCATCTAGTTTATCGAAGCTTAATTTGCCAATCAGATTTGTTAAGATGACTTCGGTTTGCACCAAGCCCATAAATAGAGTGGGCGCCATAATCGTCACGTAATTGGCATTATTTTGCATGGTGCGCCCAACCGAAATTGGATCACTTTCAATCGTCAAGCGCCCCAAGCGATTCATTTCTTCAACAATACGTTGATAGACAGGACCATAGTCATACCCCCTCACCACCACTAATCTGAGTGCTTTTTTTTCGATTAAGTCTTTGGCACTTTGGATAGAAAAGTTGTGCCCTTTAATAGAAATCAGTGCAGCGCGCAATTGGATCAAGGGAACAAAATAGCCAGATTTTTCTCGTTTATCCGTTTTAACCGTCGAGATCAAAAGATCGGCTTTACCACTTTCAAACAAATATTCCTGGCGGCTTTTAGGTACATGAAAATACGCAAAACGACAATTTGTTTTCGCTTCGATCAGACTTAGAAAGTCTGGCATGATTCCCGTGTATTGATTTCCTTTGGCAATCACGTTGTATCCTGACACCGAGACCGGTACCTGGATCGGACGAGAGCATTGGGCCCTCGCGCTAATTGGCAAAAACAGCCAGCACAAAAGGCTAATCAGGCAAACCAAATGGCAATTTTGCTGTCGCCAATGTTGTGACGTCACACTAATCAACACCATGTTTCCAATTCAAAAATCAGACCATAGACAAGTCGCAAGTGACATAGACAACCATGCCACAGCATTACCCAAAAAGTACGTTTCTCTGCAAAATGGCATTGTGCGCTGAAAATTTATCCTTGCCTACGACAAGACTATCTACTTGCAAAAAATCGAAGTCTTGCCGAAAACAATGTAGGGCTTATGCGACATTTTATGATCAAAAACTCATGGATCTATTACACGACAAAGCGATTTAACGATGTAATGCGAGGCTTTTTAAAACGACGACACCACAGGCGGGTTTGTCGTTTCGAATTCACAAAACTACAGAATTCCAGCCGAACAAAGTTTATGATGTGAACGGAATTCCCCATTCATAGCGAGACGACAATGACAATATCAAAACACTTCGGTCTATTAATTTTCGCAGGCATGCTCAGCTTGAGCAGCTTTGCGCAAACCACAGAAAAAGCGCTGACCACGAATCCTAAATATGATGCTGAAGCAGTCCAACGATTAGGCGCCGATCAGCGCGGGATGCGCAGCTATGTTTTAGTGGTACTGAAAACAGGCCCGAATAAAATCGCAACGGGTAAAGAAAGAGATGACATGTTTGCAGGTCATTTCGCCAATATAAAACGACTAGCAGCTGAAGGTAAATTGGTACTCGCGGGACCGTTTGACGGCGTTGATGGTTGGCGTGGATTGTTTATATTCGCGGTCAAAGACATAGAGGAAGCAAAGCAATTGACCGCCACCGATCCTGTCATCATCAAGGGCGAAATGATCGCCGAGTATCATAAATGGTATGGAACCGCGGCGGTCATGGATGTGGCTCGCATCCATGAAACACTCACCGAAAAAGCGCAGTAAATAGAGATGGATTGAGCGGGGCTGCAGGAGCGCCATCGAGGCGCCATCATCAACCATGAACCCCGTTCAAAATTTAGACAGATGGATGAACCCGTTGTCCCATCGCATCAATCACAACTTCACCATCTTCTTTAGTAAAAGCCCCCACTTGTGGATCTGGTAAAAGATCCAAGACGAGTTCAGATGGACGACAAAGTCTAGTTCCCAAGTTTGACACCACAATTGGGCGATTCATCAAAATTGGATGCAATAACATAAAATCAATTAAAGCATCGTCACTCCATTTACTGTCCGACAATTGCAAGTCTGCATACAAGCTCTCTTTTTGACGCATGACTTCACGAACTGGAACACACATTGCAGCGATTAATTTTTGCAATTCCGCTTTACTTGGTGGCTGTGACAAATACTCAATGATGACGGGCTCTGCACCACTGTTACGGATCAAATCAAGCGTATTGCGTGAGGTGCCGCATTTCGGATTGTGATAGATAGTAATTGGCATATTGCACATTCAAATGCGTTATTGGGAGATATAAGCTTCGCAGTATACCTTGCACCTCACTAGTCTCCAAAATGCTAATTTTTCTAAATAGCAATCAAAAAGGGCGAACTATTGTCGCCCTTAATTCACTGCAATCAAGCCATCTGGTCGACTACGATCAACATGCTACAAACTGTAACTCAGACGTGCATAGACAAATCTGCCGGAACGTCCAAATGGTGAATAATTCGAAAAACTCGTTGCGCCAGACGTATTCAACTTGGGGATACGTGCATCTGGGTAGACATCAAACACATTGTCAGCGCCAACGGCAAGTTTCAATCGCCGATTCAACTGGTAACGAAACTCGAGATCCATCAAAGTTTTCGGCGACAATATCTGATCGAAATCTGCACTAGCACCTGGGTCGAGTGCCTCACCGTAACGAGTAGCACGTAGCGTTGCCCCGTAGTCAGCGAGTTTCCAATCGACACTTGCATTGATTTTGCTCCGAGGTTGACCTCGTTCATAGATCAAAACATTGATACGGCCAAACAAGACTGGTGCGGGTTTTAAAGCGGATAACTGCGCAGTGACTGGTATTTTGGTCACCTCTGTTTTAGTGAAATTACCCGCCACCGTAAAATCGAATCGTCCTGCGCTTTCGGTCACCATCGGCCAATTGGAAACAATATCGATTCCCTTCGTTGTTGTATCCACCCCATTGATAAAAAACCGACCGCCACCAACTTTCTCTAGTCCTTCAATCGCATTCAGATATAAACGTACATTTGTTGCAGTCAAATTTTCTGATAGAACGATACGATTACTAAGTTGTATGCGATAGGCATCCACGGTAACACCTAATTTACCAAAACTAAAGACCGCCCCTAAAGACTGATTGAAGGATTTTTCCGCATCTAAAGGCTTGGCGCCCATTGCGACTGCAGCAGGATCAGAGGGCTTAAAGGTGGTAATTTCAAATGCTCTCTGAACGCCATCTACAACGATAAAATTAGTAGCAGTCGAGGTGAAAAATTGCTGTTGTGGTGACGGTGCGCGGAAACCATTTTGCATCGAGCCACGCAAGCCAAATTGCCTGCTAAAATCATAGCGCGTGGCAATCTTACCCGTCACATTATGACCAAAGTCAGAGTAACGTTCGGCTCGTATTGCCGCCGATGCTTGCCATGCCTTGCTAAAATTCGTTTCTACATCAATAAATGCACCTACCGCACTACGATGATTATTAGACGCGTTGGTTGGTGTAAAGCCTGGAAACACCTGTGCTCCAGGCGCTGCTGACGTACCGTCTGCTAATTTCTCGCCACCAAAACGATAAGAATCAGGCTCACCTGCAAACAAACTATAACCTTCTCGGCGCGCTTCAAAGCCAGTTGCAAAGCTCACAGGCGACGCCAATTCTGGCATCGTAAAGCTTCGTACTGCGGTCAGATTAAACACCAATTGATCATAAGAAAACCCACCAGCCTCAAATTGTTTTTTACTAGTCGAGCCAATCGAACGATTCAAGGTGTCCTTAATCGTGAATTGCATTTTATTTTTGCCATAGCCAAGCGAGGCATCCATGTCCCACTGTCCGGCTAACCAACTAACTCCCCCTGTGACACTGTAATCATCCACTTGCGGAGCGATCTTAGGCAAAAATCCATCTGGATAAATGGCGAGCACATTTTGATCTTGCAATGGACGACGGAAAAACCCACCAGACAAAGCATCACGTCGTTGATAACTCGACCAAGCATACAATTTAACGCCGCCTTCTAGGCTCTGTCCAGCATTCACAAATACGGTCGACTGCTTGAGTTCCGGTTCGCCATACCAGGCATTAAAACGATTAAAGTTTTTTTCCCGCGGATCAAAACTACCATTCACCAAAGGATACTGTGGGCGAAAATCCCACCCTGCACGCTCGGTGTGTTCCTGATCTTTCAACTCGGCTGCGACCGTGACATAACCTGTTTCGCCAAACGACAAACCCTTCCAGATACTGACAGTAGCGGTTTTGCCATCGTGTCGTTCACGCGAAGTTCCCGGCGCAGTCCAAGTCGCACCTGTGGCTGTCGCACCAGGAATATAGTCATATTCAGTAATACGAGCACCATAGCTCGCAGTCACTTCACCACCATCACGGTTTTCACGCAAACGCAAGTTAATCACGCCGGATAAAGCATCGGAACCATATTGCGCCGAGGCGCCGTCGCGTAAGACTTCGATATTTTTGACGATCGCACTAGGGATGGTATTTAAATCGACTGCCGCCGCACCACGTCCTACCGTCCCATTCACATTCACTAAAGAGGACGAGTGACGACGCTTAGAATTCACCAACACTAATGTCTGATCTGGCCCCAAGCCCCGCAGCGTGGCTGGGCGTATGGTATCGGTACCATCGGTTAAACCTGGGCGAGGGAAATTCAGGGATGGCAAGGCAACAGATAGGGCTTGATTGATTTCGCTGACGCCAAGATTTTGCAAAGCGTCGGCGGAAATAATATCCACTGGCGCTAATGTGTTCGTTGCGGACCTGTTCTGCGAACGCGTTCCCGTGACGATCACCGACACAGGCTTGTCGTCTTGCGTCTGGATCGCAGGAATTTGCGCATTGCCAGTTTGCGCATAACCAGCAGATGTATAAAACAATGAGGCGACTGCGATGGCCACTGCTGACTTTTGTGGACTGAGGTGCTGCATTAAAAACCTCCAAACAAGAGAATCACACGGTGTGCAAAAAGAAATGAGGTGTGCAGACATACAAACGTAAATTGATCATGACACCAAGAAAAAATGAAGTCAATTTATGTCCTCACGGAAACAACAAAAATGGCATTAGTTGGCATAAAGAGCCGGCCTTGCCCCATAATCGTGCAGCCTTGCACTCGTTAGCGTGCGAGCCAGATTAGTAGCAATTTTTCTTGCTTAATGACTTTTCGATCGATTTACATGACTCAAATGGCAAAACAATTTTCACCCGCTTGCGAAAGAAATCAGGCTGCAATTCTTTCCTACCTTCAAACCTATTTAAGCGACGCCAGACTGGTGTTAGAAATCGGCAGCGGTACCGGACAACATGCCGTCTACTTTAGTCAGCATTTACCCCACTTGGAATGGCAGACGAGTGACCGGGTCGAAAACCATCCCAGTATCCAAGCGTGGATACAAGATCACGGCAGTTCTCGGGTACGCGCTCCACTACCACTGGACGTTGCGCAGGGAAATTGGCCGACGCAAACTGTGGATGCGGTCTTTACAGCCAATACCTGCCACATCATGAGCATTGATGAGGTCAAGTTGATGTTTGAAGGCGCAAGTCGTGTATTAAACGCAAAGGGACAAATGATCATCTATGGTCCGTTTAATTACCACGGCAACTTCACTTCGATCAGCAATCAAGAATTCGATACCAACTTAAAAATGCAAGCGCCACATCGGGGCATTCGTGACATTGAAGAGATACAAAAAATAGCCGAAAACCACGCTCTCTTGCTAAGCGCAGATCTCGACATGCCCGCCAATAATCGGCTCCTTGTTTTTATCAAGAACAGTCACACTTGAATTTGCGCTACCTATCGATATTCATCGGAGAGCTTGAAATTGTTGCGCACTCGGTATCTTAAAAATGCTCACCAATTCTGCCAAGGTTCTGGCTTGATTTTGCATAGACTCAGCAGCCGCCGCTGCTTCTTCCACCAATGAGGCATTTTGCTGAGTTACGGTATCCATTTGCATGACGGCTTGATTAATTTGATCAATCCCGCTAGATTGTTCGGTACTGGCGGCGGTAATTTCTGCCACGATATCGCTGACACGTTTAACGCTTTCCACCACTTCATCCATGGTCGCACCGGCCTGATGCACCAGACGTGAACCTGCATCGACTTTCTCAACCGAAGTATTAATTAACTCTTTAATCTCTTTAGCGGCTGCCGCACTACGTTGTGCCAGACTTCTGACCTCGGAAGCCACCACCGCAAACCCTCTGCCCTGCTCGCCCGCACGCGCGGCTTCCACTGCGGCATTGAGTGCCAAAATATTCGTTTGAAAGGCGATGCCGTCAATCACACTAATAATGTCGACAATTTTCTTGGAAGATTCATTGATAGAATTCATCGTCGACACCACCTGTGAAACAACCATACCACCACGTGCAGCGACGTCAGAGGCAGAGCCAGTCAAGACATTGGCTTGCTTAGAGTTGTCTGCATTTTGTTTGACAGTTGAGGTAATTTCTTCCATGGATGCCGCAGTTTCTTCCAAAGAACTCGCTTGCTGCTCGGTGCGTGAGGACAACTCCAAATTGCCTGCGGCGATTTCACTAGATACAGTGGCAATGGTGTCGGTACCTGTCCGAACTTGGCTCACGATGGAAGTCAGACTCTTACTCATGGCTTTCAAAGCTTGCAACAAACTACCTAACTCATCATTTGAGTCGCTATGAATAACCCGAGTCAAATCACCGGCAGCCACCGTTTCTGCCACCAAAACGGCTTCGCGAATCGGTTTAACGATACTAGTCATTAGCCACATACCCATACCGATTGCAATGACGAGTGCGACGATTAAACAGGCGAATGTCATCAATTTGAAATTCGCGAATGCACCTTGGGATTTTTCAAACTCCGCTTTTGCAACCCGTTTTTGCAATTGGATTAAGTCATTCATGGTTTCGCGCAAGGGTAAAAAAGTCTCCCCCAGTTTATGTGTGACCAGCGACTTCACGAGATCGACTTCATTATTTTTGAGAGCGCCAATGGCGGGCTGCAGTCCTTGACTCAAAAACACCTTATGCTTTTGCTCAAATTGTTGCGCCAATGACTTTTCCTCTGGAGTCAAGTAAGTCGCCATGTATTCAGACCAGACTTTATTGGCACGGTTTCGATTTTCGTCGATTTCCGCCAAGCTTTTGTTGATTTGCTCAGGAGACTCTAATGCAGCTCGCGAAACGGCGATTTTATCGCTTTGAATCAGGCGTATCACTTCATCGAGTTGACTCAAGGCGATCAAACGATCATCGTAAATCGTTTTAATTGAATTATTGCTACTCGATAAAGCGATAAATCCGCCACCGGCAATTAGGCATGCAACAACAGTCAATATCGCTAGACTGGCGATCAATTTTGCACGAATAGTCAGGTCTCGTAACATGTCATGTTCCTCACAAAACAATATCAATCATTGAGCAAAAACCACCTGCAAATCTCGAATCGGTATAGACAAGCAGGTGCTACAAAAAATAACAACTGAGTCTCTACTGTGCACTTTTTTCGGAATGATGAATAGCTTAAGAATAAAAAATGTTGTCGCAAATCAACAATAGAATTGCAAGGCGTATATGCGCATTAAAAATCTGTTTAAATAGGTGAAGACATACGAATGATTTTGCACAAATTTTCCTCATACTCATGCAGAATGAGGCTTACTTTTCGTGGGTAAAACACAGGTAAAGCGCGGCAAACCAATCAGGGTGAAACGATGAAGCTGATATTGCAAGCAATTAAAATAATGTTATTCAGTCATTTACTAGTGGCATCGGCACAGGCACAAACACCGCTCAAATTTTGTTTCGAAGACACGCCACAATCACCCTGGACGATGCCGGATGGCAGCGGCCTAAGCATAGAATTGTTAAAACGAGTCGAAGAGATATTGGGTGAACGCTTTGAATTAATTGCGAAACCTTGGAAACGCTGTCAGGAAGAAGTTCGCCTAGGCGTACTTGACGGCTATTTTGGTGCTGCAGTATCCGCTGAACGTCTCCACTTTAGCGTCTACCCCAGTTTGCGCGATGGCACTGTGGACCTGAACGCAGCCCTCAATAGCGTTCAAACCAAACTGTTTATGCGAGCTCAGAGTGAAGTGAGCTGGGATGGAAAAAAACTCCAAGGCGTAAAGCAAGCCATAGTCGTGCAACGTGGCTATCTGATCGGCAATCTATTGCAGAAGCAGGGCTTTAAAATTCATGAAGTCCGCAACGCAGAAGAAGCCCTGCACAGACTCAGCAAAGGCGCCGCTGATCTCGCTATCTTGCGAGAGATGGATGCAGATTACCTCAGCACCCGAGAGCCTGGTTTTAAAGGTGGCATACAAATCCACCCGCTGCCATTTATGGATTTACCGCTGTATCTCGCGGTCAATAAAAATGTTTTCAAACAAAATCCAAAACGTATTCAAACCATTTGGAGTACGATTAAAAGCCAACGTCACTCGGCTAGCTACCAGCAGCTTGTAGAGTCTACCGGGGCGCGATAATAAAACGCATGAAAACAATAAGTCATTTGTAAAAGTTAAACAAAGCAAACTCAATTGCATTGCCAATCTAAGTGTTCTATAGTCACCCCGCATTTCCCCCATCCTTCTACACTGGAGTTAAGCATGAAAAAAATCGTTCTCGCTATCGCTTTGATTTGTCCGGCTCTCATGGCGCACGCGACCACTGCACAGCAGTCAAAAATGACCACTTGCAACAAAGATGCGACTGGTAAGAAAGGCGATGAGCGCAAAGCCTTTATGAAAGAATGTCTCTCTGCCAAGCCGGTAGCTGAAGAAAAAACTCTGACCACGCAGCAAGATAAGATGAAAACTTGTAATGCTGATGCCAAGGGTATGAAAGGCGACGAGCGCAAAAAATTTATGTCTGGTTGCCTGAAAAAATAAACGCAAACCAGCATTTCATGCTGAATCGGTTCGACCTAGGTTGAAGCGATTCAGTTTGAACAAGGTCGGTTTACTTTGCTGGCGCAGTACGCGGCCAATATGCCCACATCACAGCACTTAAGGCGGTTAGTAAGATAAAGCCCCATTCCATGCCGCCCTGTCCCGGCCCCACGACATACCAGCCATATTGCGCATGCACGTGCACCAGACCAAAACTGATGATCACCATATGTCCCATACAAGCGGGAAGCACGTAGCGATTCAATAGCAACCCTACGCTACTTAGGGTTTGTATCAGCAGCACCAGCCATGCTAAAAGTCCGCCCATAGGATAACCTAGTCCACTCAAATATTCGCCAAAGCGCGGTATATTCTCCAGATGAAAATAGCCATGCAAAGGGTGCATCAAAATAATCAAAGCAACGCCTATGCGAACGATGGCAATGCCTCCATTGGCATCACTGATCAGCGCGGTTGATAGTTGTTTTTGGAATGGAATAGGCATCACTCATCTCAGCTTGTGTAAAAAAAGCAAGCATGCCAGAAATTGCGCGATAAGTCCGTAATTTGAGATTAAAAAACGATACGCTGTGACGAATATAAAACTACGACCTCAAGCAGCCTGCTTGTCGCTCGACAATTCCTCTAAGTTCGGACAATCCGGTTGATCATTGCCGAGACTAGCATGCGTCAGTTGCTCTAACTGATGTAGTACCAAGTGTATTTGTTGAATTTACTCACTGAATTCCTTCCTGTATTTAGTCGCAAACGTCTTCAGTTCAACATGTTGACGGCGTTTATCCTGCAACAAGCCGTGTAAAGTTTGGACTAAGTTCGCTCCTTTGCTTGCCACGGTTTCCAGCTCCGCAAAAGTAAAGCGTTCGATACCACGCTGACGCTAGAAAAAGCCATCGCTGCGCCAGCGATCATGGGATTCAAATACCCGAGCGCAGCCAAGGGAATACCGACCACATTATAGATAAATGCCCATCCCAAATTTTGTCGAATTTTGCGATACGTTCTTTGCGAAATCGAAATCGCGTCCGCCACCAACACCGGATCGCCGCGCATCAGCGTAATGCCAGCGGTGTGCATGGCCACATCCGTCCCGGTCGCCATCGCAATACCTACATCGGCCGCTGCCAGTGCTGGCGCATCATTGATGCCGTCGCCGACCATGCCTACCCGATAACCTGCTTGCTGCAATTCGCGCACAATCTTCGCCTTGTCGGCAGGCAGCACTTCGGCTCTGACCTCAGTAATCCCCAGTGCTGCGGCGACCGCATTGGCACTGCCATAATTATCACCGCTCAACATGACGGCTTTGACACCCAGAGTTTGCAATCGTTGGACGGCTGTACGAGCCGAAACTTTTATACTATCGCCAAAACTCAACAATCCCGCCAATTGCCATTGACCCTCGTTTTCTAAAGCCAAACAGGACACGGTACGTCCCATGTTTTGTTGCTCCAGCGCTGTGGCATCGAATTCTGTGGTGTTGACGCCTAGTTCTTGCATCCAACGCAGATTACCTAAGACCATCGTGACCTGATTCAACTTGGCCTGAACGCCACGTCCGGGCATCGCCAAGACATCGCTGACCTCAGCTACCTGCAATCCCGACTCCTTCGCTTTTTGCATGACCGCATGCGCTAGCGGATGATCGCTGTATTGCTGTAGCGCTGCCGCCCATTCTAGTAACTGTGTTTCGCTGTAGGCGTGACTGATCACCGCACGCAATCCTGGTTTTCCTTCAGTCAGCGTGCCGGTTTTATCAAACGCGATTGCGGTTAAGCCATGGGCCGTTTCTAAAGCTTGGGCGTCTTTAATCAGGATGCCGTATTTCGCCGCTACGCCAGTGCCCACCATGATTGCAGTCGGTGTCGCCAAACCCAAGGCGCACGGACAGGCGATCACTTGCACGGCTACGGCATTGAGGAGAGCCGTTTGCCAATCCCCCGTGAGCAAACCCCAAGCGATCAAAGTGAACGCCGATATCCCCAATACCACGGGAACAAATACGGCGCTGACTTTATCTACCAATGCTTGAATTGGCGCTTTAACGGCTTGCGCATCTTCGACTAACTGAATGATTTGCGACAGCATGGTCGCGCCGCCCACGCCGGTCGCTTTCACGATGAGTAAGCCATCCGCATTCACTGAGCCGCCTATCACCTTGTCACCAATAGACTTACTAACTGGCAGACTTTCCCCTGTGATTAAGGATTCATCCAGATGACTAGTGCCCTCAATGATTTCACCATCCACGGCAACCCTGTCACCGGGTCGTACAATCAGGTTGTCACCAACTCGCACTTCGACCACTGGCACTTCAATATCGACGCCATCTTTACGCAATAATGCGGTAGTGGCACGCAGCAACTCTAAGGCTTGCAAGGCTTGTACGGTTTGGCGTTTGGCACGAGTTTCTAGCCATTTTCCAAGTAAAACCAAACTAATCACCACAGCCGAGGATTCAAAATACAAATGGCTCATGGCATGCGCTTGATGGGCAAATAACAAATAAACCGACAAGCCATAAGCCGAACTAGTCCCGATCGCCACCAGCAAATCCATGTTACCACTACCAGCCATCAAGGCCTTCCAACCTGCTTTGTAGAAGCGCGCACCCAACCAAAATTGCACGGGCGTCGCTAAACCGAGTTGTACCCAGCCAGGTATCTGCAAATCGATGCCAATGAGTGCCAGCAACATTGGCGCCATCAAAGGTAGGCTCAAGACGATGGCGATCACCACAGTCCAACCCGGCGTGAGCCAAACTCGAGTCAAGCTCGCTGACGGCACACTTTCGGCGTCATTTAACACCTGTGCGGGGTATCCAGCCTTCTTTAAGGCGGCTAGCAGGCTAACCAATTCAACCTCAGCGAGCGTCTTCAGGTGCACCTTCTCTGTCGCTAGATTAACACTGGCTTGCAAGACCCCGGGAACAGCTTTCAATACTTTTTCCACCCGCGCCACACAAGACGCACATGTCATCTCTGTCACACGCAGATCGAAGGTTTTTGTTGGCACTTGATAGCCCGCTTTTTCCACCGCAGAGATCAAAGCTTGTGCATCCACCACAAGCTCAAGGTCGACACTGGCCTTTTCTGTGGCCAGATTCACCGAAGCGTTATGTACACCATCGACCGCAAGCAATGCCTTCTCGACACGTCCTGCGCAGGACGAACACGTCATACCGACAATGGGCAAATTCAGTTTCTTAGTCATAGATTTTTTATAGGTTTTCTTGATACATTTTTTAATTTACTCAGGATATAGCGTTGTAGAAAGGGAGAGTCAAGAAAATTGTCAATCTTCATGATGGAACGCAAGCAAGACGACAAATGAGCAGCTACAATCTGGCGTAAAGCTATTCCACAATAACTAGGGAGAAAACCTATGCCACAATTCCACATACCCGATATGACCTGTAAGCACTGTGAGGCAACGATCAATGCAGCCATCAAAGAACTCGATGCTGCAGCCAGCATCACAGTTGATTTACCTAATCACTTAGTCAGCATTGAATCAAAGCAGGATGGAGCAACACTGGAAGCTGCAATACGTGAAGCAGGCTATACACCAGCGATTATCTAACGATGCTTAGTATGGCTGCCAAGCTATTTGAAGAAATAGCTCACCAGCACAGGAACCAAACTGGGCGCCAAGATAGCGGTTAACATGCCATTTAAGCCCATGCCCAGCCCCGCAAAAGTTCCGATTTCTTTACTCACCTGAAAACCACGCGCGGTGCCAATGCCGTGCGCGGCCAAGCCTAGCGCGAAGCCGCGTATTTCGGGCGACCTTATACGCATCCAGTTAAATAAATAACGCGCGACCAAGGCACCAAAAGCGCCGGTCAAAATAACGATAGCAGCAGCGACTGAAGGGATACCGCCGATCTTTTCCGCGATGCCCATGGCAATCGGCGTCGTTGCCGATTTCGGTCCTATCGAGAGCGCAAGTTCATAAGAACCATGCATCCATATCGTGATCAATACCGCCGATACAATCGCCGTCACACAACCAAAAAGCAATCCCACACTCAAGGGTAAAATGCTACGGCGCAGACGTGGCAATTGACGCGCCAAAGGAATCGCTAATGCCACCGTGACTGGCCCCAACATCAAATGCAAAGGCTGCACCGCCAAAAAATAGCGCTCGTACGAGATTCCACTCAGTTGCAAAAGCAGGATGATCAAAGCGACTGCCATCACAACAGGATTGGCTAATGGCGAAAAATGAAAACGTGCGGAAACCCACATGGCAAACAAATACGCCATCAAGGTCACGGCGATGGCGAGCAAAGGTGAATGGCTCAGATGGTTCCAAACTGGCACAAAAATCTCGTTGATTGCCATCTTATTTCTCGAGCTCAGATGAAGAGTTCGAGGTCACTTGATTTGTATCATCAGTCTGGGAGTGATGGTTTTTAGTCAGCCATTGCATGCTGATAGCAGTCACCGCCAGTGTCAATAAGGTACTCACCACAATTGCTGTCAATAGCGCCAGCCAATGTTGAGCGATTCCATTTGCCGACACCATAATACCAACGCCAGCAGGAATAAAAAACAAGGACATATGCTTGAGCACATGATGACTAGATTCTTCGACTTTTTCCATTAATCGTGGCGACAGGAGTAAGGCGAAAAAGAGAAATAGCATCCCGATGACAGGGCCCGGAATACTCAACTGCAAGGCGAAGACCAGCGCCTCGCCCAAGCATTGAAAGAGTAATAAAACAGCTAAGGTGTAAAACATCGTGGACTTTCTAAAACGATCTGTAGGTGTCGTAAGTGGTGATTTCAGATCAGGGCAATTTGACATATTGCTGAACGATCGCCTGTATCCGACCATCATTCCGCAACTTATCAACGGCACTTTGTAATTTTTCCACCAACTTAGGATCGGACTGTAAATTCATGCCAAAGTACAAGGCACCGCCATCATACAGTTTCATTAATTTCGTCACGTCAGTGCCACTGATATCGTATTGCTTTCGGCTCATAGCCATGCCGATTTCTGTATTCACCACGACATCAATATGCCCCGATTTAAATAAGCGCATTTCGTCACTCTGTGAATTCAATACCTTAATCGCGGACTTTGATATCCCGGCATCCATCAGCTCCGATAACGAAGCCTCATCGCGGATCAAGCCGACCCTAAATTTGTTCAAATCTTGCATCGTTTGGATTCTATTGGCGACGGCGGTGCGCGCATAGACCCAAGTGGTGCGTGTCGCAATCGGCCCTACCCAGAGAAATTGTGATTCCCGCGCAGGAATGCGAGCGATGGTATAGATCAAGGTATTTGGCATCTCTTGTACGGTCTTATAGGCTCGAACCCAAGGTACTAACTGCGATTCGCACTGTAAGGTTGCCAATTCGCAGGCGGCACGCAAAATATCGGCAGAGATGCCAGTCACTTCCTTATTTTTTACAAAGTTGTAAGGCGGCCAATCTTCCGTATAGGCTTTGACCACTAGCGTTTGTGCACCAGCGCCTGACGACATCAAAATCGTCAACATCACCATACTGAAGAGTTGAATTATTAAAAACAATAAGCGCATCGTAGAAATTGAAGAGCATGTGAGTGGCAGATCCAAGCACAGTGTAAAACGCCTGCTTTGCATTTGCACTAAGTAACTGAAGAACTGTTGCCTCCACGCAAGCAAGTCGCGTTACACCAATCCGCAACATACCAAATCGATCATCGTTTGAGCGTAAGCCACGCCCGCGCAGCAGGCAATCAACGTCAACAGCAGGAAAAACACAAAATCCGTACAAATTTCACTTGTAAATGAGAATGATTCGCATTTATAATAAAATCATTGATTAACTTTCCCAAACTAGGCGCCTATGAACTCCTCTGAAACACCGCAAGTGAGCCCTGCCTTGCTCAAGCCAGCAAACAAGCAAATTGCGCCGCTCCGAATTTCCAGCCAAGACATTTTACAAGGGCAGCCAGAGATCGAGATAGAACATCAGGGCATGCTGTATCGCCTGCGCTGCACGTCTTTAGGCAAACTCATTTTGACGAAGTAAATGCGTCAGACAAGGTGAGCAGCAATGTCAGCTGCAAACGCATCCTTGTGTTCCCAAAATAGAAGACTGCTAGCCGCAGCTTAAAAACGCTGGTGTCGATCAAACCGCAATTACTTAGACCGATCATTTCACAACTAGATTCATCGTTTTATTAACGCACCAGCCCGCCTACGCCAGCCAGTGCCAACTATGTGGGGCAATATGCATAGCATGGCAAACATCTTCAGTACGCCGTTGGCAATCTTAATCAATACCAAAACGAGAACGTACGACCGCGCTCGGTGGGACTACACCATCACGACGCTCAAGCATCATTTACTGGCTATCTTTCAAGTCACGCACCCTTTACGTTTGGCCAGACTTGTTCCTGTCTTGCCTATCCCGTTTGTTAATGCGCTTAACTCGAGAACATTCTTCCTGAAAGTCTAATCAGATGACAACTTCTAAGAACAACAAGCCCTGCCAGCACCTGAGCATTGCCCATAGCAAAATTGGTGAGGTGATGATTTGCCCAGAGTGTGGCGTCGTACATCTGAGCTTGCAATCGATCTCGATGCGACTCGATCTGAACGCGTTCGCAGAGCTGTCGAAGATGATTACGCAAGCACAAACGACCATAGAACAAGCGCAGACGTTCTCGCAAGACCAGCGAAGTCCCGAGGTACCACGTCAATTTCATTGAGCATTTTCCAAACAAGGAGTTTTGAACATGTGCGACAAACATTCATCTAATACAAAAAACGATGCAGCAGCTACACCAAACGCTGCCGGAGTTGGTTCACGTCGTCGTCGCTTATGGGATCTATCTCGTGACACCCACTGCCCGGTAATTGGCGTTTGTATTCCGCTTGCCGTTCTACGCAGACTCATCAGCAAAGCTTTGGGCGGTAGCACGCAGGCCGACGACTACGAACTCCATGTGGGGGCCATTGCTGAATGTGGCAATCGCAATCGGGTTTCAGAAATTTTGCAAGAAGATCTCGATCAACGCTATGCACTAACGATTAAGCGATTTCGTTCGGCCAAAACCCACGATGCCTTGGCACAGTTATGGGTTGACGCCATTTACCAAGGCGATGTTGCCGGCGCATTCTGGGCTGGATTAACTCACCCACTCTGCAATCACCATATACAAGAAGGAATGTGTCGCGATATGCACATGCTGCAACATCAGGCTGGTGCTACAGTGCGCGCCGACATCATGCGATTCAATGCCGTGCTAGAAGAGAATGCGATCCTTGCTCGTGAAATAGCCAAACAACAAGAGCGGCACACCCGTTACGTACAAGAGAAAACCCAAGAGCTCGAACTTCTACAGCAAAGCATCGTGCAATTGCGCGCTGAAAACATTGGTAAAGAAAGTGTCATTGCCTATCTCAACACCGATTTACAAGCACTCAAAAATACCATTCCCGAATTAGGTAGCCGTCAACGTTTGCAACAAAAAGTCGAACAAATGATGTCGCGTCAACAGGAGTTAGAACAACTGGTGCGCGAACTTAAACATAAGCTCATTAACGCCAACCGACGGACAACAACTAATACTGAACAACTGGAACAACAGCCAGCGCAGGACATGCGTGCAGTTGAAATCAAAACGCACCGCACGATTCCGATTGCGATTCATTTACAGCAAAAAAATGTTTTATGTGTTGGCGGTCGTAGTGGCAATGTTGCTAGCTACCGCGATCTCATCGAGCGCGTTGGCGGACGCTTCGCACATCATGATGGCGGCATGGAAGATAGCCAAAGCCTATTAGACACCAGTTTAGCAGCAGCCGACCTAGTGATCTGCCAAACTGGCTGCATCAGTCATAACGCTTATTGGCGTGTCAAAGAGTTTTGCAAACGCACGGGCAAACGTTGTGTATTTATTGAGAATCCAAGTGTGTCATCTTTGGCGCGCGGCTTGGAACAAGCGACTGAAGATTTAGATGTTGGGAAAAAAGAGCCGCAAATTACTCCCGCATCATAAGCCCTTACTGAATGCCCAATCTGATCACCGCTGGCATCACACATGCTTCCAGTTGGAGTAAATTCACAGCCGAAGAAAGATATACATGAGCACACTCGCAATCACAACATTTCTATTTAGTGTGGCAATCGCCAATGGTCTGATTTATCTATGCCATCAGCGTCAATCATGGCTCGATAAGCCACTCCCAAGGCTACCGTGGATGGCCTGCGGATTTTTTATTCATCTCAATGCGTTCTTTACAGCACATACCTATCTTGGTCTACTTCAAGCTTGCATCATTTATTTAACGGTATGCGCACTCTGTTTTGGTCTAATTCTGTTTTTATCATTAGTGATGAACAAGCTGGTATTTTGCGTAAGATCTCGCTAAGCAGATACAGCTATATCGCTAGGAACTAAAGAAAAAATCTCAGCAAGACACTGGGGCGATGATAGAAACGAGAAAGTAAAACTGAGGTCTGCAATACATCATGGCAACCCCCATCTACACAACTGTGCGCAGTGAGATGGGCGCTCATTTCTGTTCAAATATACTATGTCGCTGCAAACACCTCAATTGCGCCAGGGCGACGTAACATTTTATTGACTTCGTCTAAGTGTAACTCTTCAGCGACGATCATTTCACGCGCGTATTCTTCGAGCAAAACTGAATTGCCTTCTACTATTTTCTGCAAAGCATAGTAAGCAGAAAGTGCCGTCGTTTCGAGATCCAGACTTTCACGCAAAATATCACCAATATCATGCTGTTCAGTTTCTAACAGTGCACCGATTTTTAGCGAAGGGTGGCCACCTAACAGCGTTACTAATTCACCTGCTTTGTGGGCATGTGCCAAACTCTCGTCAGCATTTCCTTTTAACCATGAAACTATAGGAATACGGTTATAGCCATACACCATCAAGGAGTAATGCGTATAGCGCACTACGCCTGCTAGTTCCAACTCCATGATGTGATTCAGCGCATCAATTGCAGCTTGTTTTTTCATTGCATCCATTTTTTTCTCCTTTTTCAAACCCAATAAGCAATCACGATATCTGCGGATAGCCCGCGACTCAATAACTATACACAACTAATGACAAATGTGATGACCAGACACAACGCTCAAGACAAATAAAAAGCGCACCACCAAAACGATGATGCGCTTTTAAATGCGTTGACAAGTATTTAATCAAACTGACTATGGCTTGCGTCCATCACGCGCTGATTAGAACAAAACATTCGCACTCAAATTGAATGTGCGTGGCGCACCAACGGTATAACGCGCACCGCTGTTATTTAAGGTGCTCACGTAGGCTTTGTCTGTCAAGTTGGCAACATTAAATTGCAAACATAAATTGCGATTCACCTGATAGGATGCGACCGCATCAGCAACCCAACTGGAAGCAATATTTGGCATGTTTTGCACAGCCAGATTTGCACTAGGATCGATCACACGTTTTTGCTCTGAGGTATAACGTAAGCCGCCACCAATCGTGAAGGCAGGCGTTATCTTATAACTACTCCACAAAGTTGCTGTCAGATCTGGAGACCAACGTGTTGCTGCTCCAGCGGCATTATTGCCAGTTGAACCTTGCAATACCTTCGTCTTCATCGTTGCGGCACCTGCTGTAACTTGCCAATCTGGATTGATTTGTCCGACCACACCAATTTCAAAACCTTCTACACGACGCTTACCAAACTGGGCAAATGCATTCGTCACGCTATCAACTTGGACGATTTCATTGGTGCTGTCAGTCCGGTAAAACGCTGCCGTCAATGATAAAGATTTATCTAACAGATCCCACTTAGTACCGAGTTCCAAATTAGTGGTTTTTTGTGGATCAGCTAATGGACCATTGACATTGTTTGCGGCACTGCTCAATGAAAAATTTGAGCTGCCAGGTGGCGTTAAGGATGTCGCATACACGCCGTACAAACGACCATTTTTCGCGACCTTATAAACTGAACCCAGTTTCCAACTTAAGAGATCATCGCTCTTCGTTACTTTTGCAGGAATCAAAGTCCCCACTGGCAATGTCGGATTCGCTGCGGCTGTCGACAGGCTGACCGTACGTGTTTCCGTGTTATAACGCTCATAGCGCAAACCTGTGTTCAATTGCCACGCATCATTCAAGTCAATCGCATCGAATATGTAAAGTGCGACAGTCTTGGTTTGACCTTCTGCCGTTGCACCATTTTTCACAGGGACAGGCAAGCTCACATTAGCATCTGGCTTATACAGATTGGCAGCAGGAACTACGACACCAGTTGGTACCGCCAGCGTGTTTGTATTTTGCTTCTCCATCAACAGCTCGACACCCGCTGATAAGCTGTGCTTCAAGCCTGCAGTATCGAAGCTACTATTGATACTCGTTTGGTTAGCGATGATTTCATTACTTTGATCTAAACCTTGACGGGAACGAGCCACTGTCCAAGTATCTTGCGCACCAGTTGCCGTTAGACCGTTGATCCCTGTCACCACACGCTTCATCGAAGATTGACCATAGCGTGTGATATTGCGCAATACCGTCGTGTCATTCAAATCAAATTCAAATTTTGCCGTAGCCATATCCGCTTCTACTTTTTCGAAGTCATTGACGCTACCGTAGAAGTTTTCGCTATCGACCTTAGGTGCATTCAACAATAAAGTGCTCGCGTTGTAAAAGCCCTTTAAGCCAACTGTAGGAATACCACCATCAGGCACATTGTTTTGACGAATGTGTTGCGAATAAAAGTAAGCACGTGATTTTTGCCCCAAACCGACCGCAATTGAAGGTGCAATGCCATAACCGTTACTTTCAACCTGATCACGACCCGCTACGCCACCGTCTTGCTTGAATACGTTTAAACGCACAGCAGTTGTATCGCCGATCTTACGATTGATATCCGCGGTAACACGCTTGTTATTGCCATTATTGATGCTTGCTGTGCCACTCGTCACATCGTCCAACATCGCTGCTTTAGAGGCGAGATTAATATAGCCAGATGCTGCACCACGACCAACGTCTGCGCCTGCTGGCCCTTTAACCACTTCAACTTGCTCAACATTGAAGGTGTCACGCGTAATCGCACCGAGATCTCGTACGCCATCAACAAACACCGAAGATTGCGTTGCGAAACCACGCATTTGGAATGTATCGCCCGCCGCCGTATTGCCATTTTCGCCCAACTGCATCGTGATACCCGGCGTATTGCGCAAAGCGTCCATCAAGTTGTAAGCGCCTTGTTCTTGCAGGAGTTCTTTTTTGATGACCGACACCATCTGTGGCGTTTCCAAAAGTGGTTTCACCAATTTGCTTGAGCTAGATACTTCTGCTTTGTATGGAATATCTTGCGCGCCCTGCACTTTAATTTCAGGCAAAGCATTTTCTTTTTTGCTTTGCTCTTGCGCGCTCTTCTGCGTTTCAGTTTGTGCGTGCACGGATAACGGCGCTGCCATAACCGCGAGTGCGATCAGAGTATGTTTGAACTGAACCGTATTTGTTGGATGTTGACGACTACGAATATATGCCACAAGAATTCTCCGGTTAGGAATATAAAAAATAAAAAAAAGGAAATCAATCAAACAAGTCATTAATGAACATAAAACGCCGGAATCACCGCATTTACATGTTATTGGCGCATGTTTCGATTAAATTGAAAGGAGAAGGCTGGCTAGTGAGAACCGCTTGGAGTGAACAGTTTCGATGGCTGGCAGAAATCAATAACGCAAATAATAATCGTTCTCATTTTGATTTGCAACAAGTAAATGAGAATGATTCCCATTTACTTTGCAAGAAAGATTGATTAGAATGCTCATCAATGACTAAAGCAAGCGCTCGATACATTCACCAGAACAGTGTTGAAAGCATTGCTGGCAACAGCAAATCACTTATTTATACGGATTAATCATTATGATGTTGCACATCCCCGGCGTTCTCACTTTGGATGAAGTGAATTATTTACGCCAACGGTTACAGGAAACGAACTGGGTCGACGGCAAACAGACGGTTGGCGCACAAGGCGCCTTGGTCAAGCAGAACCGTCAATTACCCGAACACGCCGAAATATCAATAAAGCTGGGGCAAATGATATTGGCAGCGTTAAAGAAGAACCCTATTTTTTATTCTGCCGCACTGCCGCTACGCATCGTACCGCCATTGTTTAATGCTTATGCAGGCGGCGAACATTATGGTTTGCATGTCGATGGCTCGATTCGTCAAGTCCCTCATGCTGACTACACTTTACGCACCGACGTGTCTTCTACTTTGTTTTTATGCGACCCCGATGAATATGATGGTGGCGAACTTGAAGTCATTGATACCTATGGCGCGCACGAGGTCAAATTGCCTGCTGGCGATTTGATTTTGTATCCATCAACCAGCTTGCACCAAGTGAAACCCGTGACACGTGGCGTTCGCGTTTGCTCCTTCTTCTGGACGCAAAGCTTGATCCGTGACGATGCGCGTCGCAACATGCTGTTTGAGATGGATCAACATATACAAAGTTTGCGTGGCCAAATCGGTGATAGCACAGAGGTATTAGGCTTGACTGCGCAGTATCATAATCTCATTCGCATGTGGGCCGAGACTTAATCACCGTTGTCTTCGTTGATCTAGTCAGTGCCTTCCACTGCTTGGTAACAATGCGATACAAATCAATTGCACAATTTTTTTCCAATTGAGAATGATTCTCAATTAAAATAAGGTTTCTTCGTTAGTTAACTTCTTGCTGTCACTAGCAAATTACGATTTCTTAGTATCTAAAACGTGTCTACTCCTCAACAACAACGCGCTTTTTGGCTGCGTCATTTACATAACTGGCATTGGATCAGCTCCGCGATTTGTTTAATCGCGATGATCCTGTTCGCTGCAACTGGTTTTACTTTAAACCATGCTGCAGATATTGAAGCTAGCCCCAAAACTAGTCAAAAGACTGGTCAAGTTCCAGCGAGTCTTTTGCAGCAACTCAATGCTGAAGTAACACAACGCAGCCAAAAGAACGTCGATACCAGTCTGCCCGCAAGCATGGTGCAATGGCTGGAGACACAACATCATATCGATGCAGCTAACAAAGCAGCAGAGTGGTCGCCCGAGGAAATCTATGTCGCTCTTCCACGTCCAGGTGGCGATGCATGGTTGCGTGTTAATTTGGAAGATGGCGCACTTGAATATGAAAAAACGGAACGTGGTGTGATCGCTTATTTAAACGACCTACACAAAGGCCGCAATACCGGCAAAGCATGGTCATGGTTCATTGATATTTTTGCCTTAGCATGTTTAATCTTTTGTATCACCGGTTTATTTCTACTCAAGATGCATGCGAGTAATCGACGTCTAACTTGGCCGCTCGTGGTTGCGGGCTTAGTCGTCCCGATGATCCTCAGCATTATGTTTATTCATTAGGCTTATTGATTCAATTTGCTCAAAAGATTAGATGGTTTTTATTTGTATTTGCCAGCCGATGAGTGATCGTCACGCCAGCGATTTGTTTTAATTGCTTGATTGTTTTTTTGACGGTAATCCATCCGTTTTATCGATTCAAAAATACATGACAGCGCATGAATCGAAACACCTTATTCTTCAGGTATCGCAATCATGAATTGCAAAATTTTTTAAATAATCAGAACTACTATTATCGAGGTAAATTTATGCAAAAAATACTTCCCTTCGCTATCAGCACTTTACTCGGCACATCGGCGATGGCAGCGGAGTTAGTTGTGAAAGTTGAAGTTCCTAAACTCAACGTCGCAGAATATCACCGCCCTTATGTCGCGATCTGGGTTGAACGTCCAGACCAAAGCTTTGCGGCGAATCTATCTGTTTGGTACGACCTGAAAAAGCGTGATAACGAAGGCGCAAAATGGTTAAAAGATATGCGTCAATGGTGGCGCCGCAGTGGTCGCGATGTCTCGATGCCAATAGATGGCGTTAGTAGTGCGACACGGATTGTAGGTGAACATACACTCAATTTTGCGAGCGACAAAACGGCATTGGCTAAACTGCCAGCAGGTGAATACAACTTGTTAGTCGAAGCAGCGCGCGAAGGTGGCGGACGTGAAGTGGTCAAAGTTCCATTCACGTGGGGCGGCAAAGACGGCAAGTTGGCTTCAGCGCAAGGCGATCATGAGTTAGGCAAGATTTCGGTACAAGTTAAACCATAATCGTATTCAACTAAGACAATCATTTAATCAAGGATTTTTTCCATGAAACTCTTCACAACGAAAACTCGTCAAAGTTTGTGCCTCGCCTTAGTTGCTTGCATGCCCCTACTGGCGCCATTAGATGCATTGGCGCATCGTCAATTTATCGTTCCAACTTCCACTGTCGTGAACGGCAAAGCACCGTGGGTGAGCTTTGATGCAGCGGCGGCGACGGATGTGTTCTTCTTTGATCACGTTGCCATGAATCTCAATAACTTGGTCATCACTGCAGCTGACGGTTCTAACATCAAAGCGGAAAATCAAAGCAGCGGAAAATTGCGTAGCAACTTTGATATTCGCGCAGAATTGCCAGGCACGTACAAAATCAGTGTCGTGAATGATGGCATCAATGCGAGCTACAAAGAAAATGGCGCACCAAAACGTTGGCGCGGTTCCGCAGAAGCCTTCGCAAAAGAAGTACCAGCGAATGCCGAGGATCTGCAAGTAAGCCACAATCAAGGGCGCGTGGAAACTTTTGTGACC
This sequence comes from Affinundibacterium seohonense, assembly GCF_014284305.1. Taxonomy (GTDB): domain Bacteria; phylum Pseudomonadota; class Gammaproteobacteria; order Burkholderiales; family Burkholderiaceae_D; genus Undibacterium; species Undibacterium seohonense. Next base: position 200,679 of record NZ_JACOFW010000004.1, on the reverse strand, counting down.
AACGGCAAACCAAACAATACGGCATTAAAGCCAACGGGTAAGGGTTTGGAATTAAATCCAATCACGCATCCAAATGATTTGGTGAATGGTGACGAAGCAAAATTCCAATTTTTAATCGATGGCAAGCCAGCGGCGGGTGTGAAAGTGACTGTCATCGCAGGTGGCATTCGTTACCGTCAAAAACTCGATGAGCAATTACTGACTGCTGATAATGAAGGCAAAGTAAGCATCAAATGGCAAGGCGCAGGTTTGTATTGGATGCAAGCGACTTTTGGCGATACCAAATCTAGTATTCCAGGCGTCAAAGAACGTCGCGCAAGCTATGTCGCTACTTTAGAGGTTATGCCAGACTAATTTCATACTCTCCCAAGAGTCGCGTGTCGGTATTCCCCCCCCAAGTGTACTGGCACGCAAACAACTTTCTCCCTTCATCTTGTCTCTGAATCCTCCTTACCGAACATCGTGACTATGCCGCAACCGAGCGCATCGCAAACCAGACAACGTCAGGTCTTATTACCGCTAACGATGCAGCGACCAAATCAGCCAAATGCCCAAGCGCAGTTACATGATCTGCGCGGATTCACCATGGGCACAACTTGGCAGGTACAGTGCTATGCCGATGCTTCCATCGATGCGCATAAGTTACAGGCGGGCATTCAAGCAGAGCTCGATCAAGTTGTTGCGCAAATGAGTCCATGGGAAGTCGATTCCGATATCACGCGCTTTAATCTCGCACCAGCCAATAGCTGGCATGTCTTACCAAGCGAGTTTTTCAAAGTCTTACAACATAGTTTGTTTGTCGCTGAGCAAACTGGTGGCGCGTACGATCCCAACATCGGGCAACTGGCGAATTTGTGGGGCTTCGGCCCAGCAGGCAAGATCAATGCAACACCTGATGTGATCGCCATTCAGGACGCTTTACAAAGCGGTAACTGGCAACAGATTCAAGTCAACAAAGACAAGCACAGTGTGCGTCAAACCGGACACATTCAACTGGATCTGTGCTCGACTGCCAAGGGTCTTGGTGTCGATCAAGTCGCCCGCTATTTGCAACAAATGGATATTACTAGTTACTTAGTCGAAGTCGGTGGCGAATTACGCGGCCTCGGGTGCAAACCCGACGGGCAACCTTGGTGGGTAACATTAGAAGATGTCACTCAACAAGAGCAAGAACCCAGCCATGTGGTCGCCTTACATGGTTTGTCGATCGCCACATCCGGCGATACCAATCGCTACTTCATGTATGAAGGTAAGCGCTATTCTCACACCATCGATCCACGCACGGGTTATCCGGTAGAACACGGTGTCGCGGCGGTCACGGTACTCCATGCAGAATGCATGATCGCCGATGCGCTGGCGACGGCGATGACCGTCATGGGTTTAGACGCGGGCATGCAATACGCCAAACAACTGCATGCCGCGGCACGCTTTGTCGTGCGCGAAGAACATGGATTTCGTACCCACATGAGTCCAGCATTCTTGGCCATGATGGATGATGACTGTTGAAATACCAGATAAAAGATATTAGAAAAATACGCCGAATTACTCACCATGCCGTCACAACATAAATCGCCACTATTTACGCTCGGTCTGCTGATCGCTATCGCCATCAGCGTCCTCTGTTTGTTCGCGCCGCTAGAACAATATCTGAGCACACAACTAGCCCGTATGAGCACGGTAATCAGCCTCTTAATCAGCTACAGCCTATTCTATCTCTGGATACAACAAGGACACAAAACCCATCGTCAAACACTCGGAACCAAACAAGCCCTTAAAGCTGACGACATCCTGATTATCTACGCCAGTCAAACTGGCTATGCCGAACAACTCGCCCAGCAAACCCAAGCCAGCTTGCAACAAGGTGGCATGCAAGCGCATCTATCCGACATCAGTCAGATCGATGCACAGCAACTACAACAAGCACACAAAATTCTCTTCATCGCCAGCACCACAGGCGAAGGTGATGCGCCCGATAGTGCCGTCAAATTTAGCCGTCACATTCTCAGTCAATCGCTCTCACTCTCACATTGCCGCTATGCGATCTTGGCACTCGGAGATCGCAACTACCAAGCCTTCTGCGCCTTTGGACATCAACTCGATCACTGGCTGCACCAACAAGGCGCACAAAGATTGTTCGATACGGTCGAGGTTGATAATGGTGACGATGGCGCACTACGTCATTGGCAACATCATTTAGGTGTACTCAGTGGTCACACCGATCTCGCCGATTGGCATCAAGCGCAGTACGAAACCTGGACTCTGACCGAGCGCCGATTACTCAATCCCGGCAGCCAAGGCAATCCCGTTTATCAACTACGTTTAAGCCCGCCACAAAAGAGCGATTGGCAAGCCGGTGACATCGCCGAAATTTTGCCACGACGCCCTGGCATCGACAGCACACTGCCGCACAGAGAATATTCGATTGCCTCCATCCCACAAGACGGCGCGGTCGAACTCATCGTCAGACAAGCGCAGCAGGCCGATGGCAGCCTAGGGTTAGGTTCAGGCTGGCTCACGCACTTTGCCGAACTCGGCAGCAATATAGAAATGCGCCTACGCAGCAATCGCAGCTTTCATCCGCCCAGCAATAATTGCCCGCTGATCTTGATCGGCAACGGCACCGGCATCGCTGGCCTGCGCGCGCTGCTAAAACATCGAGAGCAACATGGCCAACAGCAAAACTGGCTACTCTTCGGTGAACGTCATCGCGCTCACGACTATTTCTGCCAAACAGACATCGAACAATGGCAAAGCACAGGCGTCTTGGCCAAACTTAACCTCGCCTTCTCACGCGATCAAACACAACGCGTGTACGTCCAAGATCAGTTACGCGAACAAGCCCCCGAGCTATGTAACTGGGTCAAGCAAGGTGCTGCCATTTACGTCTGCGGCAGCTTAGAAGGCATGGCGGGCGGCGTTGATCTTGCTCTGCGGGAGTTATTGGGAGATGCCGTGTTAGAAAAGATGCGTGAGGATGGCCGCTATCGGCGAGATGTGTATTGAGTGTAAAGTTTGCCTATAGGGACAAGTTTCGTTATAGTTCATAGCAGAAAGAAACGATAAAAAGCAAAATCTCTAAGCTATCTCGCTTCTCATTCAAGAAACCGGGTAAATACGCAGCCATGGTCTTACTCAAACATCTCCTGATAACGGCCAGCTTACTGTGTTTGTCTACACAGACATTTGCACAAGATAAAACGCAGCCGGTCTTATCTCTTTACTGTGAAGACGATAAGCCTCTGCAATTTTATGACGACAACAAAAAATTAACGGGATTGACCGTCGAAGTCGTACAGGAAATTCAGCGACGTATCGGCAACACCGATCGCATCCAAGTCGTCCCGTGGTCACGCGGCATCGACAAATTAAACACAGTGCCAAATAGTTTCCTATTTACGATGGCACGCACACCAGATCGAGAACACCTCTATCAATGGATAGGGCCTATCCTATCGATCGAATATGGTCTTTACGTCAGAGCCGATTCCAAGATACAAATTCACAAGCTAGAAGACGCCAAAAAAATTGGCCTGATCGGCGTGTATCGGGACGACATCCGTGATCAGACGCTCACCAAGCTAGGTTTCACCAATCTAGACCGTGCTGGATCGGTGGCTTCTAGCTTCAAAAAACTAATGATAGGCAGAATCGCCGCCTACGCAGACGCCAAAAAAGGCGTACCCATCACGGCGAGTTTAGCTGGCTACAAAGCTACCGACGTCAAACTCGCTTACGACTTATTCAAAACGCCTTTATACATCGCCGTTTCAAAAAGCACAGATCCTGTGATTGTCGCGCAATGGAACACCACCTTGGACGATATGAAAAAGGACAAGACGTTTCTTAAGCTTTTGAAGAAATACAACGAAGAGTAAGCAGTGAAAACGAGATATCACTCATCAAGCCAAACACTTTTTTCGAACATCAATCGTGCGATTTCGTAAGATGAATCGCACCAATCTAACAAAAACCCAAAAAGATACCCCAATGAACCTAAGCCCCACCGAAGCACATCAACAAGAAATGCGTCACGCCCACTACGATGGCGCGCCAGGAGTCCTGGTCTCTGGTCTGGTTTGGATGACTGCCACGCTGGTGTGCTATCAGCTCAGTGTAGCGCAAGGTGTATGGGCTTTACTGATCGGCGGCGCTCTGATTTATCCGATTAGTGCGATGCTGACTAAGTGGCTCGGACGTCCGGCAGTAACCAGCAAAAGCAACGCCTTAAACCCATTGGCGATGGCATCGACTTTCTGGCTGATCGCATGCTGTGCGATGGCGTATGGACTTTTCCTATTGCGCCCCTACCTATTTTTTCCAGCAATGATGCTGACCATCGGATGTCGGTATTTTATCTTTGCCAGTGTCTATGGCAAACCGGTTTTTTGGATCATGGGAGCGAGCTTGGTGGCTGCTGGCTTAGCGTGCTTTTTCGCACAACTGGCACCGACGATGGCAGCAGCGATCGGCGGCCTCATTGAAATCGGCTTTGCTGGGTATATGTTCTCAACGGTCCGTCATGCGGTCAATAACACATCTTTAATTTCATCTAAGAAAAATCAGCTATGAAGCCTTTACTCGTTTTACTGTCCTTATTGTCCTCCACCTTTGCTTATGCAGAGGATTGTGTAAAGTATTCGGAACGTGTCACCATCCAAGGCAAACTCTCGCGAATGACTTTCCCAGAGCAACCTAACTATGAAAGTATCAAGAACGGCGATCGTCCGGCGAGCTACTTCTTTATCACCACGCCCAGCAATTTATGTTTATTAGCTGGACAAAATGAATTGGAACCAGCGGAACAAAAAATAAAAACCATGCAATTGATTTTCGCGGGCGAAGCCAAAAAAGCCTATCAGACTTTGAGGGCTCAATTGAACAAAACCGTCATATGTACTGGTAGCTTTATGCATGCCTCCACTGGGCATCACCATTCTGCAGTGCTGTTCATTGACAGCGAATGTAAGGTCCTCAAATGAACAAGATAAAGCGTATCGATGCTTGATATCACACCAGAAAAATAAGCGTACATCACGTCCAAACGATGGATAAAGAAGACTTGATCTATGGGATCTACGGCCTGACGAATCTGGCTTACATACTACTCATGGCGCGCATGTTTCGACGACAAATTCGAAGGCAACAATGTACCGTCAAAACTGCTGGGGTTCGATATACGTTATTCAGTCTGATTTTTGGTTTGGTAGGAGGTGGTACGCTGCTTTCAGCCTATGACTTTTTACGCCTAGGGTACGGACATGGAGAAGTCATCATCTTTATCGTCATGCTGGCCGTACTGACAAGCTGCGTCATTATCTTTATTGGCCGCATGTTAATTTCATGGACGAAGATCAGGTGGTGAAAGTTTAAATCTTCAAAGTTGACAGCAAAATATTCGTCTCCGAACCAGCGATGCCCTCGATGGTTCGGATTTTACCCAAAATCAAATTCAACACTTCCAAATTCTCTGCACGGATTTCGGCGATCACATCCCATTTGCCATTGGTGGTGTGCAGGCTATACACCTCCGGTAAGGCGCGTAATGCCTGCTGCACGGCATTGGCGTAATTGCCTTCGATGGCGATATTCATCATTGCACGTATCTTGTGTTGCAAAACGTCTGCTCTGGTCTTGATCGTATAAGCCAGGATCACACCGGCACTCTCTAATTTAGTCAGTCGCTTTTGTACCGTGGTCCGCGACAAGCGCAATTTTTTGGCCAACATCAAGACAGACATGCGCGCGTCTTCGCGCAAAAACTGCAGCAGTTGCTGATCGATATCATCCATATTGAATAGGCCTAAGGTCTGTGTTTTGGCAAGACTAAAGCAAAGCGGATGGCATCACAAGTGTGACTACGCAAACTGTAAAGGATGCGAGACAAAGTGCGAAGTTTTCAAACAAAACTGAGCAAACTGCGGACTATTCGTTGACATCAAAAAAACTCACAATAATTGGCTTTCCAACTCGATCGAAGCGAGCCACTATGTCAGCGCAAACACCCCATGCCGTCGTCATGATACGTCCACATCGTTTCTCTGTGAATCTCGAAACCTTGTCAGACAATATGTTCCAAAACCTCGACAGCGGGCTGACGGCAAACAAGATCGCCGTTCAAGCGTATGCCGAAGTCAGTCAAGCGATAGAGCAACTGCGCGCTCATGGCGTCACCGTGCATGTGATTGACGATCTGGGCGAACATGACACACCAGATTCGGTGTTCCCAAATAATTGGTTCTCGACGCATCATGACGGCAGCATTTATCTGTATCCGATGCTGTGTCACAACCGACGACGTGAAGTGCGACTAGATATTTTGGACTTCCTCGCGCAGCACTATCAGGTCAAACAAAGCATCGACCTGCGTCACTACGAAAATCAACAGCAGTTTTTAGAAGGCACGGGCGCCATCGTATTTGATCACCAGCAGCGTTATGCCTATATGTGTTTATCACAACGCGCCTCGCCACACGTGTTGCAAGACTTGTGTCGCAGCCTCGGCTATCAGACGCAAGTCATCAACGCGACCATGGATCACAGAGCAATCTATCACACCAATGTCATGCTAAGCATAGGCAGGAACTTCGCCCTCGTTGGATCAGAGACTATTCAAGATGAACAACAGCGCAGCACCTTACTGCGTCAACTGCGCGACGCTGGCAAAGACGTCATCGAATTAAGTTCTGCCCAAATTCGCAGTTTCGCCGCCAATGCGCTTGAACTCCAAAGTTCACACGGCACACTACTAGCACTCTCCACCACGGCATTAGCGAGTCTGCATGCAGATCAACGTCAGCGCCTGGAAAAACACACGCGCTTATTACCACTAGAAGTCCCCACCATCGAATTAGCAGGCGGCTCCGTACGATGCATGTTGGCGGGCATTCATTTGCCCACAAAGTCAAAATAAGTATCATCAGAATAAATTGCCGCCAGCGGCAACAAGCCAATTCTCCACTGCTACAATAGACCTTTCTGTAGTCGCTAGTAAAAATAGGGACTGGGCGCGATTGGTTAATTCTGCGCTGACAAGTATCCGAAAGCTTGATACCAACATCAAACCTAACAGCCGCCAATATCTATCCATTCAGCAGACAAAGACCAATGCCAAACCTGACTAGCATCTTATCTCTCTCACTACTTCCTTTGTCTCTACTATCCAATGCGAGCATGGCCAAGCCAGTCGAGCAACCACCTCGCTGGGTCAAAGTCGATGATGTCAGAGTTCGCAGCGGCTCTAGTGCGGAGCATAAAGTGCTTGGCACCTTACCACGTGGCGCCCATGTTATTTTGAAAGATAAAATCGAACACGATGGTTTTTGTCTGATTGAAGGCGATGGGCAATATGGTTATGTTGCCTGTCAATTTTTGAGTGCCGAGATCGTGGCACGCGCCAAATCGGGTGAGGCTGGCATCCCTATTGATCAACGCTGGGCGGGCGGCAATCCCTTAACGGTACGCGAAGCACCGCGTCAAGATGCCACGGTGGTGTCACGACTACATTTAAACAGTGTCGTCACCCTGATCCGCGAAGATGGCACCAGCGGCTATTGTGAGATTCAGACTGCGAACATCGCGAGTGGATTTACCGCCTGCCGTTACTTAGTCAAAACACCGGTGGTACTTGCCAACGTACGCGGCGATACTAGCCTCAGTCTACCCGCCTCACCTGACTACAATCCTGAACGCGCATTCTGGCTCACGCCCGGTTGGTGGCAACTAGAAGCCTATGTCAATTCAATCAAAGACAGTAAAACCAAAAAAGGCAGCAACGATCCCTGGCCGCGCGAGGAAGCACTAGAAAAAATGAAAGCCCATCTTGCACTCGGCATGTACGGAAGCAAACCGCGCGCCTATGTTGACTGGTCAGAGTTAAAACGCAAAGCAGCCCAAGACCTTGATCTGAGCCGAGAAGCCAATCGTCTATTACAAGTAAATAAAAAAGTCAGCGACGAACAATGGCGACGCCAAAATCAAATGGAACAGTTCGCCAGAGAATTACAAGGCACCTTGGGTCTCGAAATTCCACCACAAGACGCCAACAATAGCGACAGTGATCCTACGCATATCATCCGTCTGGTACGCGAATTAGAATTCGCCAGCGTCAAACCTTCGCTATTTCTCAAAGATAGTGAAATCGCACCACCACACGCTGGCCCGGAGGAACTAAGCGGTCGCTTTGGCATCATCTATCGTCAATTAGTCACACCGCGTCCTAAACCTAAAAAGGACGAAGGAGACTATAGCGGCCCCGGTCTGTATGACATGCTCAAGCGCACTCAAGCACTAGTGCGCTCAGTGCAATTAGTACGCCTATTCCGCGACGGCAAAATCGTCTCAGAACCGAGCGTGGCACGCAGCACAGAAACCCTGTGGCGTGAAGTCGATGAAGCAGAATGCGAAGGCTGGTCGCCCGGCTTTAGTTTTGGCGATGCAGACACCTCGCTCTGGCACTATTTTAACGAAGGAGCATCTCCCGAATTCAATCCCAACAGCTACCAAAAAGAAAGTCGCAAACGTAATCCAGAAGGCAGCGTGTATCAATTCTACCTACCTGTAAAACTAGACAACAACCAAGCCAGCATCACCAGTTTACCGCTCAAACTCGACCGCAAAAAAACAGGCTTCATCAGCGGCAATCATCTGTATTACGACCTAAATAAAGACGGCATCGCCGACATCGCGATATGGGAGGGCACCAGCAAAGGCCCAGGTCACATCGGTGGCACCACCACGACAGATGATCGCTGGTACCGTCTGACCTTAGTGAATATGAATGGTGCTTGGAAAATCTTGGGCAATGATAGCTTTGGCTATGGTTGCGGTTGTTAATTCTATCCAATGAAGCAACGGAGTCCATCATCGTACAATTGAGTCGCCTACAAAAATTTTCCTTGGTTTTGCTCACACTCTTGACCCTGCTATTCATTAGCCGTAAGGGCTTAATGGCGGGTGATTTTGATGAATATGTTTTGATGACGGTCGCCGTCGCCAATCATGTCACGCCAGAGATACGCAGCCAAGATATCGTCCAAGCCAAACAATTATTACCGCAACATGCGACCCGTTTTGACGAACTTGCCGAGGGCATGCAAACGCAGGCGCCTGTTCCCAAATACGGCTACTATCGCGCCAGCAATGGCGAAGTATTTGCCAGTCATTTTTTTGCATACTCAGCTGTCGCGGCCTTGCCCTACCTACTGTTTGAACAAATTGGCATTGCGCCAAGCGACTGCCTTTATTTTCTGAATCTGGCCTGCGTTTTTATCTTAGGAATCTGTCTCTTCCGTTTTTTTGATAGCGCATGGAAAGCCGCTTTTGGACTACTCTTATTTGCCAGCTGTGGTGGCCTCAATTATGTTTTATGGAGTAGCCCCGAATGCATGAGTGCAGCCCTGTTATGCGCTGGCCTCATTTTATTCGCTTTAGAATCACCGATCATCGCTGGCATGCTGATCGGTCTGGCATCCACACAAAACCCGCCTATCGTATTTGCGCTAGGATTGGCGCCGCTGTTCAAACTGATTTTAACTGATGAAGTGAACGCAAGTTTTGTCACCCGCTTACGAAGCGTTTTTACCAAGCGCCTGCTGCTTGGTCTAACACTAGGAAGCGTCCTATTTCTCGCGCCAATAGTTTTCAACTACTGGGCGTTCGGCGTACACAGTGTCATCGCCAGAGACTCTACCAGCACCGCATTCATCAGTTGGATACGACTGCACTCTTTCTTCTTTGATGTGAACCAAGGCATGATCATCGGTGCACTCGGCATCTGGCTAGGTTTGGCATGGCAGGTATTGACGAGCACACAGGCAGAAAAATGGCGCTCGTTCTTTTTGCTAATACTCGCCTGCGGCTTGTCCTGTCTCTTTGCATTGACCTCGCTGGTCGCAGGTAATTGGAATTCAGCCGCCATCGGCATGATGCGATATGCGTTCTGGGGCGCGATGCCGTTCCTGTTTGTTTTTCTGGTGTTGCTGCGAAAGCAGGTGGCGTGGGATCGACCGTTACTTTTGACCTGCCTACTGATACAAACCTTAGGCGTCGCCAGTGCCATCCAATACCGCTATCTCGAACATAGTCCACTTGCTAAATTTCTTCTCACACACAGCCCCAGTGTATACAACCCAGAAATAGAAATTTTTGCCGAACGCAGCCGCCACCAAGATGGCATCAGCTTAGACAAAAACAGCTTCTACGCCTTTGATCTACAAGGACAACATCACAAAATCCTAGCGCATCGTGACAATAAGCATCTGGCTATTCAATTATGCGGCACGCAAAAAATTGACTTAAGTGCCTTGCCGACTAGGGACGCTGGCAATGGCTGGTTTTATATCAATGGTGCAATGTCCTGCCGTGCGCAAGAATAAGCTACTAATTTGAGAACAAAGCCAACGGCACGATCGACAATACCAACGTACACAAGTACGTATTTACAACACACTCGCCTGACTCATCACTGTAATTTCACAAGCAATATGCATCGATCTAGCACATCGTCCATCGTCATAGCCGAGGTCCAAACCAAATCCACATAAAAGGCATTTGGCTCACGGATATTCTGACTTCCACCACACTTCAATCATCGATTCTCGAATCGCGGAGTCAGATAATTCTCGAATTTTTTTCGAGAAAAAACAGAATTCATAAAATAAAAAACGCAGAAAATTAACAACATTTAACAATCACCAGAAGCAAGCTTAACAATAATCAATATCTTAGACAAAAATTGCATTAAGGTAATACAATCAAAATTCCAGAAGGATTGAGAACCCATTTATGAAAAAAATCTACCATCTGCTCACTCACGCAAAAATCTGGTCACCTGCTTCGTCCTTCATGCGACAACTCAAGTTTCCGATGAAAATCGCACTGATTTCGATTGCTTTTTTGCTGCCGATATTTTGGATGTTTGCAAGTTACTACCTTGAAATCAGCAAGAGTTTACAGTTTGTCAAGCAAGAGAGATTAGGGACTCAGTACGCAAAGTCTGTTTATACCGCACTGGATCATGCAGCCACCTGGCGCTATCAAGTGAGGTCATCTGCATCAAGTTCCGCTGCCAACGAGGCAAAAGCTCAGTTTGAAGCAACATTTAAAGACTTAGAAAATCTGGACAAGAAACTAGGAAGCACCTTAGCGACTAGCACTCAATTAGAACAAACTCGCCAAAGCTTGATCCAAGCCCAATCTGACAAACTCAACGCCGAAGACGCCTACAAAGCACACACCGCGCTGTTCAATAGTCTGATCGGGCTACTCGATAAGACCACGGACGGTTCCGGCCTAGCGCTAGATCCTGATTTGCATTCCTACTATTTGATGAGTGCAGTGTTAATGCGTGGTCCGGAAGTCATTCGAAACACATCTCAATTACGCGGATTGGGACGCAATGCGCTCAATGCCAAACAAATATCGCCTCAGCAAGCAGCCGAAATTCAGCAACATCTTTCCGTCATGGAGCACGAACTTTCACTCGCCTTACGTGATTTAGAAAAAGTGAAGCAAATCGCACCAGCCTATTTCGCAAAAATAGAAACGAACGCGACTGAAGCCACTACGGCGTATGTTGCTGCGATCAAACGTGATCTACTCGCCAATCAAACAGAGCTAACGGCTGATACCGCCAACTATGTCTCCCTTGCTAGCAAAACTCTAGAAGCACAATTCCTTCAGGTTCAAAAAAACCTCGTGGTTCTCGATCAAATGCTCTTAGAACGAAAAGACAATCTCAGCCGCAATTTGTGGCTTACGTCTGGTATTTCGATCTTTGGCGTCCTGCTCGCTTTTTATTTATTCATGGGCTTCTATCGCTCGATGATAGGCGGATTTAAAAAGCTGCGTCGGCAACTTATTAGTATTTCCATGGGCGACTTGCGCGCCGATATTCAAGCTAATGGTAAAGACGAAATGTCTGGCTTGCTAAAAGAATTAGCGAACATGCAAAAGGCACTTCGAGATACCGTCAATCAAGTAAAATTGGCAAGCGATCAAGTGGTCAGCTCCAGCATGGAAATTGCCCAAGGCACGCAAGATCTGTCAGCCAGAACAGAAGCGGCCGCCAGCGCCTTAGAGGAATCCTCAGCGGCCTTAGAAGAAACAACCTCGACCGTGCAAATGACCGCAGACTCCGTCAAACAAGCCTCACATATTGCAGTCGAAAATGCGACAGCTGCCACCCGTGGTGGCAAAGTCATGGGCGACGTCGTCGTCACCATGGAAAACATTCAAGAGTCTTCCAAAAAAATTAGCGACATCATCAGCGTCATCGACGGTATTGCATTCCAAACCAACATATTGGCTTTAAATGCAGCAGTTGAAGCTGCACGTGCTGGTGAACAGGGTCGCGGCTTTGCGGTGGTCGCCTCAGAAGTGAGAGCGCTAGCTGCCCGTAGCGCGAATGCTGCAAAGGAAATCAAAGATTTGATTACGCACAGTTCGGCGCAGATTTCTTCGGGAACAATAGTCGTTCGCAACGCTGGCAGTGCCATGACAGAAATTGTACACAACGCCGACAAGATCAAAAATTTACTCGACGAAGTCGCAAATGGTGCGCGTGAACAAAGCCTCGGCGTCAGCCAAATCGGTGAGGCAGTCAGTGAATTAGATCGCAATACCCAAGCCAATGCGGCCCTTGTCGAAGAAACCGCCTCCGCCGCGAGATCTCAATGTAGCACCGCCATTCGTCTGGCTGCCCAAGTCGACGAATTCAGACTACCTGGCGCGCAAGCTTCCGAAAAAGTCGAAGGCATCGATATCGACGCTATCATCGATGGACATCGCCAATGGAAAGTCAAGTTGCGCGATGCGATTGAGAATGGTGAACATGTGGATGTCAAAACGCTCGTTCGTGATGACTGCTGCGCATTAGGCAAATGGATCTATGGCGACGGCCAACGATTAGGTGGGCGTCGAAGCTTTAAAGAACTACTCGAAAAACATGCTCGCTTCCACCGCGTTGCTGGTCAAGTCGGTGAACTCATCAATGACGGTCATTTCGACAAAGCCGAAGATGCCCTAGCTCACGGCACAGCATTCTCAACCGCGACCAGCGAGGTGGTTCTCATACTTTCCGGTGTCAAGCGACTAGGTTTCGAATAAATAGAAGCAGAACGTGCGTCGTCAATTACAGGCGGATTGACGACAAACCAAAGGCACCACAGCGACACCACCAACAGGATCAACATACATTTCTAGCGTGACTCGCCAGCTACGATGCGGATTTAGGAACTGCGTTGTGGTGCTTTCCATCTCATCACAAACAAACTTTAACATCATGAATCCACTGCTAATTGCTGCCTAAAGTTAATGACAATAAACTCTGCCGGATGCGTCACCGCGACAGCCACGCTCATAGTCATAACAGAGTCTAAAATATCTTCTGCTGTCATCGTTGACCCCAACCCACAGCGAACAACAAACGCATCAGCAGGACTAGCACCCTGCAAGCCACCTTGATTCCAAAGCGAATAGAGAAAATTCACAACCATGCTAGTCGCCGTCGCCCAAGTAGTCGCATCATTAGGAGAAAAAATCAAACTGTTCAAGCCAGACTTGATCGACTGCTCTATGTAAGTCATCGTGCGACGCACAGGTATATAGCGCCAATCCAAACTATTCCCGTCAAGCGTACGAGCGCCCCACACGAGAATTCCACGTCCATTGAATAAGCGAATCGCGTTGATGGATTTACCAGTCACTGCGTCCACATTTAAATTCTCTTGCTGCGTATCGGTTAATCGAATCGGCAAATCCACAGCACCGACGATACCGATATTGGCTGGTGCCTGCCACACACCGGACTGACTATCGTTGACGGTATACACACCCGCCATCGCCCCACTCGCTGGCAGGATGTTCGCATAGGCCAAGACCTCATTCATCAGCTGCTGATAGCTAGGACTAGCAGCCAACAACGCCGCTTGCAACTGATTATTCGTCATGGGATTGGCTGGCGGATTTTGTATCGCATTCAAAATAGCTGCCGCAGCGGGATTAGGATTCGATGGTGGATTTAAGAGCGCCGCCAATTGCGCGACATCGCCACCACATAAATTCGTAAAATCAATCTCAGCACTTTGCATGGTCGTGGTGCCAATGAATGGGTAATAGCAAACCCCAAAATTCAAACCGTGATTACCAGTCGCATTACGGAAATTCTCTATGTCATTCGTGTATAAAACGGGATCAGGCGTATCGCCACCGATAACATCAAAAATACACACTGCTGTTTGCATTTCTGAAGCCTGCAGCAAAGCCGTTTGCATCAGGGTCGCATTATCCGCCAAAGACAACAAAGTCGCCTCGGGGAACACATACATCGTCGGTTCCTGCTCATTTTTCAAAGCAGCCAAGCCAGTCGTCAAATCAGACAGCAAGGCATTCGCATTCACAGGTCGCACGCTAGGATCAGACAAAGGCGTCTTACTTGGCGCACCATAGGTACCGACCGAAACGATATAGGCACGCCCACCACCATTTTGAAAAAACAAGCGCAGGCTATTGACCATGTAATAAAGCGTATTCGGATCAGGCAAGATCGCATAAACCACGCCACCAAAATTCATATAATGCCCAACACTCGACAACGGCACATGCGGCGCTTGCGGGACCAGATAATACTCAGGCTGATACTGCTTCGCCGGATCAGCTGGCGGCATAGGATCATCCAGCAAATAGATCGCCGCAAACTCAGCATAAGAAGAAATCACCTGCGGCGTATTGAGGTAGGACTTGCCTTGATATTCTGCTTTGGGTGTGTAGCCGATGAAGGCTGGAATCGCGGTGGCGACTGGGACTATTGAATTGGGGAAGGCGTTGACTTCGTTGATGTAGACGCCTGGGGTTTTGTATTGTGTGACCATGGTTGTTGTACCTATCCTTTGATTAGAGAATCAGCTCAAATATACCGAGGTGCGTCCATACGATCATGCAGAATTCTAACGATGACAATCCCAGAATCCGAAATTCGATAGTAAATCATATGTCGTTCCACGCTTCGACGCCGGTATCCTGGACGAATGTGATCACAAGCTGGAGCTGCTTGAGGCGACTTTGCCAGTTCGGCAAAAGCATCGAACAGAATATCGGTGTAACGAATCGCTTGATCCGCGCCCCATTGCTGGCTGGTATATTCCCAAATAATTTCCAGATCGCTTTCAGCGGCCGGAGTCAGGAGATATTCAGCCATACTTAGCCATCATCCTAGTCTTAAAAGTGTTCACGTCCACATGACGAGGTTCGCCACTCAATTCACCCTCGATCAATCCGGCACGAATCGCCTCAAGTGCAGCATTGCGCTCTTGTTCGCGTCGAATTAAATCACGGATATATTCGCTGTCATTAGTGTAATGCCCAGCGCTAATTTGCGATTTAATCCAAGCGTCTTGGGTGTCCGTTAAGGAGATAGTTTTACGTACAGTTCCCATAATGCATACCTTCCAAAAGTCGTGAGGGAGACACAAATAATCATACTATTGGTGCATTATCGTGTATTTGGATTCACATTTCTAGTCTTAATTCGGAGCATACAAGGCAAGTGATGACACTGACTGAGCAGGATCTATTGAAAATTATTCCCATGTTTCAAGAAAGACTATGCCAAGCCCTTTGCTTCGCTTTATTCAATGAATGACCCGAGTAGTTCTACCAACTCCTCATCTTCAAGAACACACCACTTAATGAATGCTGAGAACTCTAACTGGTCGGACATTAGCACCTTTATTCGTGCTAGCGCGTCAGTTCGCTCATCGTCCAAAGTGTCATCTGCATAATATCTATTAACCAATTGAAGAAACTTTATGTACCGATTATATATTTTCTTCCTCAAGAAACTTGCAGTGATCGCTTTGTTCACAGTATGTTCACTGTTATAGATTCGCTCTAACAACATTTCGGTTTCACGAGTACGTGCATCCTCATTTTGCCGTTCGACGACAACCTTTTTTGCACCGGGTGTCCTTGGTGGTAGCAACTTGATGGCGCGAAATACATCATGGGTCGGATCACAACAATCTAGGAGATTGTTGAAGAAGTGGAGCTTAATGTTATTACATCGTCCACAAGAAAAATACAAATTCTTCCAATCGTATTTCAAATCTTCATCGCCTAGGTGAGCAACAAAGTGTTCAATATTTATATCTTGAGGTTCCTTAATTTCACACAGATAGCATTTTTTGTAAAAGTCTTTTTGTAGCGCCTCTACTACGTCTTCGTCCTTATAGCTTCTTTTGGTCAAAAGCGAAGCTGGTATCACGTCTGACCGCTTAACCTTAAACATTTCTATCCCTCGCTTTAGCCTTAAGCAGAGACAATTGCGCCGACTCCAAAAATAGCAAAGACTCCGTGCTAAGTCTGGTTTCATTTAAGCGTAGTTCCGAAATTAGATGTTCAAGTTTTTCTACATCAATTTCAGTTTTTTCAGCCTCTTCATGTAGCTCTTCAATTTTCGTATTTAAAATATCTGAACTAACTGAGACACCAAATAACCCTTCTAATATTGACTCGTACGAGTACATAGAAAGGTCTTCGATCTGCTCAAGCTTTGAAAGATCGTAAATAACGGCATCACTTACAGACGAAACAACAAACGGCGAATGCGTTGAAACAATAAATTGAACCTTTGGAAAGGAATTTACTAGGAATGAGAATATCTTCCGCTGCAACGAAACATGTAGATGAGCATCAATCTCATCGATAAACACAACGCCTTCGATTTCATTTGGTGTAACTTCGTCTAATTGAACCGTTGTTACTAAATGTGCGTAGACAGCGAGTATTGAAGAGTAACCGGATGAAAGCTGTTGAAAACGATACGCTTCTTTGTGCTCTTGCTTGATTAAAAAAGTCTGCAGTCGTGAATCGAATTGAAGTACTAGTGAAGGGTCCTCAAAAAGTATCTTTAGATTACTCTCCAATTCGTTAAACCAAGTCTGAATTTTTAATGCGATGTCCGGCGTATTATTCACACTTGGAGCATCAGCGTAAGCCTGAACAGTCTTATAGCTAACTAGGTACTGCTCAAACAAAGATCCTGCGACAAGTGTTTGCCTTTTTCCATTCACTTGTGCGACAAGCGTTGAAGTACTCAAAGCAGAAGTAGACTCCGAAATGTTCGCTTCGCGGACAGCTTTAAACGTGGTCAATAGAGCACGATTTAAATAAAAATTATCAATATACATTTCCAAATTAACGAAGGATAAAGTGGCTCTCTGAATTTCATCCAATTTTTCTTGGGCGATCTTCATTTGCATGCTCCAATCTTCATAGCTCGGAGATTTTTTCCCTTCCGCCGAAATGGCAGTGGAAAAATTTTCAATGCTTGCTTGCAATTTAACCGTATCGTAATTTTTATGGTCGATAACTCGACGTTTCAAATAATCAAATAAATGATTTAAAAGGTTTGTTTTGCCACATCCATTTCCGCCTGTCAGAATAAGGTTCTTACCCCTTAGATCAATATTGACAATTTTATCTGTGTAAGGAATTATAGTTTTAATACTTTGAATATAGCCAGACATAAGAGATCACAATCTTTTTGTAAATTCAACTGTTTTTAATTTGAAGCAATATGCATTGTCATTCTAAATTTAATTTCATACACCTCATTTCATATATATATCAAAGATATGAAATCGTAATTTAAAACAACACATCTTAGAACTGCATCCGGTTAGAAAAAGCCTTTCCACATTTCAGCTGTGCATTTTTGTTACAAAAGCATTTGTTTCGATGTGAAAGAACACAAATCACAACCAGATGCATTTCTACATAGACTCAGCATCGCTCAACTCCAACCACACTTCTCCCCCCGGCCCCTCGCACCACCATCACCTTAGTCGCAATCCTCTCCGTCATCTCCTGCACATGTGAGATCACGCCGACTTTTCTGCCCATGGCTTGTAGGCCATCTAGAGCGTCCATTGCTACGCGTAGGGTGTCGGCGTCTAAGCTGCCGAAGCCTTCGTCGATGAAGAGGGATTCGACGCGTACGCGTTTGCTGGATAGTGATGCGAGGCCCAGTGCTAGGGCTAGTGAGACTAGGAAGGATTCGCCGCCTGAGAGTGAGTGGACTGAGCGAGCTTCGTCGCCCATGTCTTGGTCTATCACCATTAAGGCTAGGCTGTCGTTGATGCGTTGAAGGCGGTAGCGGCGGGATAGTTCGTGTAGGTGGCGGTTGGCGTAGCCGATTAGGACATCGAGCGTGTATTGCTGGGCGTAGTTACGGAATTTTTTGCCGTCGGCTGCACCGATTAATTGGTTTAGGGTTTCCCAGATTTTGCTTTTGGCTTCTTGGGTTTCTAGTTGTTTTAGGATGTCGGCGGCTTGCATGCGGCGGCCTTGGTCTTGGGCGATAGCAGTTTGTAGTTGGCTGGCTTGCGCTTGTGCCTCGCTGCGTTGTTTTGTCAGGGTTTGTAGTGCTTGGCTTAGTTGCGTGCTGAATGATACTTCTGCGTTTTCTTCTGCTATCGCATCACTGTCTGGCTCACCATCTTCATCTACATTTTCATTCACATTCGCGTCTGCGTTGTCATCTGCATTGTCATCTCTCTTTGACTCGTCTTGTGCCAAGATTGTTTGCACATCGGGGCGCTGTGCTTGGTGTTCTGCGCACAGGCGTTGGCGTTCTTGGCTGAGCGTTTGTGCTTGCTGGCTGGCGTTGGCGATGGCGAGTAAGGCATGGCGTTCGCTGGTGATCCACGCGGCATCGTAGTTTAGCAATTGGCGTAGTTGGTCTTCTGGATTTTCTGCAGACTCTTCTCCACTCATTAGGCTTGTGCCGTGCTCTGCTAACCAATTTGCTAACGCGGCTGCGGCGTTCGCTTGCAGGTTTTGTTCAGCGACTAATCGTGCTGTTGCTTGTGCTAATGCTTCGGTGCAGCGGCTGTGGGCTAGCACTGCGGCGTTGTGGTTTTGGGTGGCTAGATCTACCGCTTGTTTAGCGGCGTTAATCGCTTGCGTGAATTGAGCTTCGATCTGTTTTAGGCTGAGTTCTGTTCTTTGTATTTGCGGTGTGTTGTGCTGAATTAGGTAAGCGAATAGGTCGGCAAGCGTGCGCAATAAGGCGCTTTTCTCACTTTGTTTTTGTTGTAGTGCTTGCGCGCTGGCGGCTAGGTTTTGTGCGCTGTTTTGTTGTTCTTGTTCTGCTTGTTGCAGGATAGCGCTGAGATTATTCAACTCTAGGGTCAAACTGCTTGCGCGCTGATTGCATGCTTCGCGTTGTTTGCTTTGTTTGAGCCATTCTTTGGCGTGTGCTGCGCATTGCTGGGTGAATTGCTCGGGCGCGTTTTGCCATTGCTCTTTCCAATTACTTGCGCCATCGCCTAGCTCATGCAGTGCTGGGGTGAGTTCTTCTAAATAGGTGTTGAGTCTGGTTTGGCTTTGGGTGCATTGTTCTTGTGTGTGCGCTTGTTCTGCCTTGCTGCGCTCTACGGCGTTGAGAGCATTTTGTTGTGCTTCTTTATTGGCGTTGTGCGTACGCGTAGCTTGTTCATAGTGGGCTTGTGCGCTGTCTTTGCTTTGTAAAGCGGTGCGGTTGGCGTTTTCCAAGTTGGTGATATTCGCCAGCGCTTGTTGCACTTGGGTGGTTTGTTCGGCTATCCATGTTTTGAGTACCGTCTCTGCTTGCGATAGATCATCGATCTCTTGCGCTAATGGATGCGTTTGCCATGCGCTTTGCGTTTGTGCGACCTGTGCTTGTTGTTGCGCCTCTTCTTGCTGGGCTTGTTGTAACTGTGCATGTAAGCTCGTAGCCAACGCGTCTTTGCTGCTAAATTCTTGTTGTGTGCTTTGTGTGCTTAGGCGGCATTGTTGAACCTGCGCTTGCAATTGTTCGAGCATGGCATGTAACTGCGGCAACTGTTGCGGATGCGCAGGATCGCTACGGAATGGATGCTCGTGCGAACCACAGACAGGGCAAGCTTGATCCGGCGCTAAGGTGGCGCGTAGATCTTCGGCGGATTTTAGGCAAGCGCTTTCAGCAATTCTGAGAGAACGTTCGGCTTGCTCTTGCGCTGAGATCAATGCGGGTAATTTGTCTTTTGCTTGTTTGGCTTCACTCTTAGTTTGCGCGAGACTGTCTTGCAGTGTCTGAATTTGTTGCTGCGTTTTGTGCAGGCGTGCTTTCTCGTCTTCACGGTTATTCGCCAATTGTTCTAGGCTGTTTAAGTGTTCGCGGCGTTTTTCTAATGCTGGCTTTTGTTGCAGCTGGGCGTTTAATTTGGTACTGGATTCCAGATATGCCGCTGCGCTTTGTTGGCGTGCTTGTTCGGCTTTTTCTGATTGCGTTTGGCTTAGACTTAGTTGCACGCTAAGGTCTGCGATTTGCGCTTGTTGGGCTTGCTGCTCTCTCGCATGTTGCGCGTGCTTTTGTGTGAGGTGTTGAAGCTCGTCTTGTGCTTGTTTGGCTTGGCGTAGCAAGACTTCCCATTTTGTCCAATCGTTTGCTAAGACTTGCAAGGCGCTGTGCTCGCTTAGCCATGTGGTGCAGGCTTGCAATTGGCTTTGGTTGGTAATGATGTCGACTTGCTTTGCTTGCTGCTGTTCTTGGGTTTGGCTGCATTTTGCTTGCAATTTGGCGTGCGCTTCTTGCATCGCTTCGTGCGCAGGTTGTATCGTGGCGATGGCAGCCTCTAGCGCTTTGGCGGCGTCTAGTTGCGGTGCGGCTTGCGCTTGGACTTGCTCGGCTTTTTGTAGCTGTTGTTTGGCGGCTTGCTGCTGTTGCTCTTGTTGTTGGCTATTGCTCTGCGCATTTTGGAGTTGCGCTTGGGCCTTGATGATTTGTTGCTGACATTGCTCAACGCTGGCTTTTAGACGATCGGTTTCAGTTAGCAAAGGACGAGCGACTTGCACCTCTTCTATTTGCTGTAGCTGTACTTGTCGCGCTGCCGATTGTGCCCATGCTTGCTGTGTTTGCTCGACTTGTTCTTGCGCGATCTGGCTATCATGTTGCAGCCTTTGATCTTGTTCAAACCAACGCAGAGCTTGTTCTAAGGCGAGTTTGCGTTCTTCTAATTTTTGCAGTTGCACTAGTGCGTTTTGCTGATCGCTATCAAGCTGTGCGCGCTCTTCTTCGGTTAATGGCTTTTGATCGTCTAAGCGATCTAATATGCGTTGCAGGTCTTGTTGCTCGCGTTTGGCGCGTTCGAAAGCGCGTTTGGATAATTCACTATAGATCGCGCTGCCTGTCAGGGTTTCCAATAATTCGCCACGTTCGTTGTCTTCGGCTTTTAAGAAGCTGGAAAATTCATTTTGCGCGAGTAGCACAGCGCGGGTGAATTGTTCAAATTTGAGACCTATACGTTTTTCTATTTCGGCTTTGACTTCAGTTTTTTTGCCGCCAGAAATCAACAAATCTGGCAATTGATGTAACGACATAGTGGTTGGTTGTAATGTACCTGTAGGCTTATTTCCTGCCCGACGAACGTTCCAACGTGCGCGATAATGCATCTGATCGCAACCAACAAAATCGACTTCAGCGTAACCTTCGCCCGTGCCTCGGCGTAACAAGTTACTCGTATCTTTTTGTGAAATCAGCTCATTTCCGTCAGGTAGAGTTTTACCACCATTTGCCTTAATTAGGCGCGGCGTGTTTTCATACAGCGCCATGCAGAGAGCGTCGAGCAAGGTGCTTTTACCTGCACCTGTTGCGCCACTGATAGCGAATAAGCCAGCGGATTTGAGCGGCTCTTGTTCAAAATCGACTTCGAATTCTCCGGCGAGTGAGGCGAGATTTTTTCCGCGTAGAGCTAAGATTCTCATGACTGCACCTCGTCGCTGCTGTCATTAGCTAGCATCAGTTCGGTGAAGGCGCTACGTAGTTCTGGTGGCGCTTCATTTTGGTATTTGTTTTGGTACAGACGCTGGAAGATATCTTCGGGTTGCAGGTTTTCTAGTTCGGTGAGTGTCACGGTTTCTGAATCACTGATTTTTTTTGCGGCGAAGCTGGTTTCGATTTTGGCTAGTCGCAGCGCCTTGCCTTCAATCGCGTTTTCTATCGCGGCACGCAAACCTGGCTCAGGGGCATCGAGTCTGACGCGCACTTCAAGATACGGTTGGCGCTCTAGCGGCGTGTCGCTGGGCACATCCAACGCGGCTAATGCCACCAAGACTTGCGCTAGCGGTGCGGGATGTTTGGGTACGCGTAGCAAATCGACTGCACGTGGCACGAGGATGGGCGCAATGTCACTGACTTTGTCTTGATCCAGATCCACACGCAGCACTTGATGTTGATAATCAACTTCGGCAAAGGACATCGGCAATGGGCTCCCGCAATAACGCAGGTGGTCTTGCTTACCGACTTTTTGCGCCAGATGTAAATGGCCTAATGCGGCGTACGCGACATTCGCATCGAACATACTGGCTGACAAAGCTTCAGTACCGCCGATCACGATGCGGCGCTCTGATTCTTCGGAGATCTCGCCACCGACCATGTGACAATGACCGAGCGCAATTATGGCTTGATTGGCTTGATTGGGTTGACGCAGAGTCAACGCATATTGCAAGCATTGTTGATACAAGAGCGTGATGCCTTGCATGTAAGGGTCTTTAACCTCGCCGTCACATTTAGGCACATCGCTGGGACGCAAAAATGGTATCGCTAAGCACCATGCTTTGATCTCACCTGCTGCATTTTTTAAAGGTAAAACTAGGTGATCCAAATCGATGCTGCCGTCGGGCAAACGCGGCACGAATCCGATCACCGCGACATCCATTTCTTCCAAAAGGGGCGCAGGCGCTTCTAAGCGACCGGGTGAATCGTGATTGCCCGCGATGATGACGATATTCAAATGCGGTAACTGTTGTTTGGCTTGCTGTAAAAAACGATAAAACTGTTTTTGCGCTAGCGCTGAAGGATTGGCGGTGTCGAAGATATCGCCAGAAATCAGCAAGGCTTCGGCTTGTTCATTCACCAAACAGGTGATCAGCCAATCTAAAAACGCTTGATGTTCGTAACTACGATCAAAATTGTGCAGAGTTTGGCCGAGGTGCCAGTCGGAGGTATGGATGAAGCGCATTGGTAGAAAACTCAGGGTAATAGAGAGCGCTAATCTTACTTGGAAAGCTGAAAATGAAGGCAAATTTTCAAGGTTTTTTTCCAAATCCTGCAGACTAGCCTATCATGCGTCTTCCAAGCTTTTTAGACTATTAGCAAACACCGCATGAGCGTCCTACTTAATCCTGACGAAGTCGAATTCACCGCCATCCGCGCCCAAGGCCCCGGCGGTCAAAACGTCAATAAAGTCTCGTGCGCAGTGCATCTACGTTTCGACATCGCTCGTTCGTCTTTACCTGACAGTATCAAAGAACGCTTGCTGGCGATGAGTGATCAACGCATCACTAAAGAAGGCATCATCATTCTTAAAGCACAGCAATCTCGCAGCCTAGAACAAAATCGCGCCGACGGTCTGCGACGTTTACAAGACATCATCACACAAGCCGCCCACACACCAACACCACGTCGCCCAACACGCCCAACTCGCAGTTCACAACGCAAGCGCTTGGATAGCAAAAATACGCATGGAGTGCAAAAGGCTTTGCGGGGTCGGGTGCTTGTTTAGAATTTGAAAGATGTAGTTGTTTAAATAAATTTTAATTACATGCTTAATTTTCTTATTTTATTGATACACTATCGCCATTCATATGCGCTTCGCGCATAGAATATTCGTCAAATTTCAAACTCACTCTTTTTAGGTTTACAGATGAAGAAAATAGTTCTCGCAATATGCTGTTTAGCTGGTATTTCGACTGCACAAGCGCAAGATGGATATTATGTCGGGGCAGGTATCACTTCAAGCAAGTATGAAGTAAGCATCAACTATGACCAATTTTCAAATCAAAACAGTGTCAATCAGACTGGTGCTAAATTTTTCGCGGGTATGGCAATCGATAAAACATGGTCCATTGAAACAGCCTATGTTGATTTGGGAAGTGTTAGCACAGAATGGAAATTCTCGGGACGGGCTGGCACGGCAACATTTGGCGCCACTGGGCAATACATTGCTGGCAAAGGGAGCCTCCCACTCACTGAGCAATTCTCTTTATTCGGAAAACTTGGATTGATACGCAATCAATTTAAGAAAAGCGGCTTCCCATCTGGTGTCGATGAAACTAAGACGAATGCATACGGATCGATTGGCGCCGAATATGCCTTAAGCAAAAAATTCTCACTTTCTATAGAGGTGGAACGTTTTGGCTCAGATGGCACACTCACATCCGCGTTACGATTTAGTTTTTAAGCTTGCGAGGTCTGTAAAATCACAAGTGACCTAGACACAAAATTCGATAGTCTAGAAGAATGGCGGGTTTCGCCCGCCTAAAAAAATCTACGAAAATCAAATCTGTTCCTCAATTAGGAATGTGCGACTATGAAAAAAATTGCCATCATTGCTTCCTTAGCCTGCGTAGTATTGCTCTCTAGCTGCCTGATCCCCGAACGTTTCACGGCCAAAGTTGATATTCAAGCTGACGCAAGTTATACCTTTGTTTATGCAGGAACCGCGGTACACGGACTTGCAGCAGCAAAAATAAAGAAAGCAGGAACACTTTCCGAGAAGGATCAAATGGGTCTAAAGAAGGAAACAGAGCGTCTTTTAAAAAACCCAGACGTTCAGAACGCAGTCTATAAAGGAAATGGAAGATACGAACTTAAAATTGAAGGCAAAAGAAAAACTGGCCAAACACTGAATATGTTTGATATTTTCTCAGTCAGCACCGATAAGAATGGCATCATGACCATCGCGTCCAAAGAGATAAAAGAGAAAGGCCAACGTGAGCTCGAACAACTAGGAATTAGCGTAGATGGAACACTTGAAGTACGGCTCCCAAAAAATGCCGAAATCATTTCACACAATGCTAGTTCGAAGCCATCATTTTTTGGCTTGTTTAGTACTTACAATTGGAAAATTGGCGATACAGGCCAAAGGCCAATGATGAAAATAAAATTAAATCATTAAGTTCGCACAATTGGGAACACACCATTCTCGACCTAGCACAAATTGAAATAGGCCAGAACAACAGCAGGCTTAATTACAAAGAAATTCCAGGTCAAGTATTTAGCTTATCCAAGAGCGCTTCCGCTAAACAAATGCGAAGAGCGAAAATTAATGGTCATGCAGGACTTGATCCGGCATTCATTTCGACGCGCCAAAAGGTGAATTCTGTATACCGGATCAAGTCCGGTATGACCTTTATGAGTGAATTCATACTTAGCACTGCGCAAAAATTCGCTCTACTACTCCTAATTTTAAGTGGTTGTAGGTGGCTGTTTTTAAAGTCGCTTTCGCTTTCGCTTTTGCTTTTGACTTTCATCCACTTCTGACACTGCCAATTGTGCAGGACAGAAAATGGATAAAGATAGCCTTGTTGTCTGAGCGAAGCGAGTTTCAAGGCTTTCCCATTTTTTGTCTTGCACAATTGGGGAGCCGAAGGCCAGTGGCAGCGTGGTCGCCTTTCTTTGCTTACTTTCTTTGGCGAAGCAAAGAAAGGGAGTGGCTGTCGGGCCACACCCGACCTGCACATTAAAAATCACCTACAAAATTTAAACCACGACAACGGACAAAGATCCAACTAGATATGAATACAAAATAAGAGGGTTAGATCAAATTATCGCAAGTCATTTTTGGAAATAAATTTTGAATTTTTTCTAACCCTATTTTTCACAACTTTGCCTAAACATAAATGACCGAATAATTATCACCAAGTTCCGATTTTAGTGAAAGACATAGATCATGCCCTTTATCATGAAACTCAATCTTCAATTTCTCTGCCGCGAAACCTGATCGGACTGGATCATTGAGATTTAGCGTAGCATTAAATATTTCGGCCCATTCATTTAACTTTGAGATTAAATTTTCAGAAATTGGGAAAGATGCTGGATCAACATTTCCTACAAGATCTGACGAATTCTCCCAAAGTGGGAAACAATGATAATCGGCCATCAATTTTAGATATCTCATTTTTTACTTCTCTGCAGGATTAAATCACCCAATCAATCTCCCCGCCCTCACCCGCAAACCCTTCTTAGCCAACTCAGGCGCAATAGCACCAAGCGTCTTCAAAGTATCCCCGCTATGCGCATGACAAATTGCAACACCCAAGGCATCGGCGGCGTCCGAGCTTGGCGTACCTGATAGAGACAGCAAACGCTGCACCATATCCTGCACCTGCTCTTTTTTCGCCTTGCCATGACCGACCACACCCTGCTTAACTTGCAGCGCGGTGTACTCAGCGACGTTCAAATCGGCTTGCACCAAAGCGCAAATCGCTGCACCGCGCGCTTGACCAAGTAGCAGCGTAGATTGCGGGTTGACGTTGACGAATACCTTCTCAATTGCAGCACAATCGGGTTGGTAGGTTTGGATGATTTCGGTGACGCCGGAGAGGATGGTTTTGAGGCGTTCAGGCAAAGTGCCTTCGACTGTTTTGATGGTACCTGAGGCGATGTAGGTGAGCTTACTGCCCTGCTTATGAATGACACCAAAACCTGTGGTGCGTAAGCCGGGGTCGATGCCTAGGATTTTCATTGGTGTTTGATTTCTGTGTATGAATTTATTGCGAAATTATACGCAGGTCTTGGGTGTTCGCGTGTTGTACTTCTGATCCCTAATTACTTTTGTTGGCGCTCAACGAACGCCACTAGATTCCTGCCTTCGCAGGAATGACCGTTAACAAATGTAGGGCATGGCTTCAAATTTTTCAGCTTCGTTTCCTAACACAAAGCAGCAAACAATAAACTATTTACCGTCGCTCCTGCGAAGGCAGGAGCCCAGTGTCGTTTGTTCAACGCGGATAAAAGCTGGAACAAAACAGCCACTACAAAATCGAGTCATACAAATCATTCCAATAAGGATTGGTCGCCTCAATCAAATTGATTTTCCATTCGCGCTTCCACTTCTTGATTTGCTTCTCACGCATAATCGCGCCCTCGATAGAATCACAAGTCTCAAACCAAACAAGTTTGTCCACGCCGTACTTTTCAGTAAAGCTTGGTACAAACTTGTTTTTGTGTTGATAGATTCGTTGAACCAGATCACTCGTTACACCAACATACAAAGTGCTGTTGCGATCACTGGCGAGAATATAGACGAACGCCATTTGACTAACGACGTTCTGAATGCAAATTAGTGACGGAAGTGACGCACACCCGTGTACAACATCACCACACCACGCTCATCCGCAGCATCAATCACTTCTTGATCGCGCATAGAGCCGCCTGGATGAATCACACAAGTTGCGCCAGCATCGACAACAACATCGAGACCATCGCGGAATGGGAAGAACGCGTCAGACGCGACTGCGGAACCTTGCAAAGTTAAGCCAGCGTTTTGTGCTTTGATTGAAGCAATACGTGCAGAATCGATACGGCTCATCTGACCAGCGCCTACGCCTAAAGTCATGCCATTGCCGCAGAAGACAATCGCGTTGGATTTCACGTATTTAGCGACGCGCCATGCGAACATCATGTCAGCCATTTGTTGTGGTGTTGGTTGCAATTTGCTGACCACACGCACATCGGCTGGCAAAACATTTTTCGCGTCTGGTGCTTGCACTAACAAACCACCACCAACACGTTTCACGTCATATTGATTGACGCCAGAACCGAGAGGGATTTCTAACAAACGCACGTTTTGTTTTGCTGCGAAAATTTGCTTCGCTTCCGCAGTGAAAGATGGTGCGATCAAGACTTCAACGAATTGTTTTGCAACGGCTTCTGCTGCTGCGCCGTCACATACTGTGTTGAACGCGATGATGCCGCCGAAGGCTGACGTTGGATCTGTTTGCAATGCTTTGTTGTAAGCTTCCAATGCTGTCGCACCAATCGCTACGCCGCATGGATTTGCATGTTTAACGATTACGCATGCGCCAGTCTCGAAAGACTTTACACATTCCCACGCTGCATCAGCGTCAGCGATGTTGTTGTAGGACAGTTCTTTACCTTGCAATTGCGTGTAGTTCGCCAATGCGCCTACCACTGGTGCCAGATCGCGGTAGAAAGAAGCGGATTGATGCGGGTTTTCGCCGTAACGCATCTCTTGAACTTTTTCGAAATGCATATTTAAAGTTTGTGGATAAGCACTGCGTGTTGTGTGTGCTTTGTCTTCGCCCAAACTCGTCAAATAATTGGTAATCGCGCCGTCGTATTGTGCCGTGTGCGCAAACACTTTTTTCGCCAGCATGAATTTCGTGTCATACGACACGGCATTATTGCCCGCTTTCATTTCCGCCAAGACCGTCGCGTAATCGATAGGATCGCAAATTACAACCACGTCTTTATGATTTTTAGCCGATGAGCGCAACATGGTTGGGCCACCGATATCGATGTTTTCAATCGCGTCTTCCAAGGAGCATTCTGCTTTGGCGACTGTTGCTTGGAATGGGTAGAGGTTGACGACCACCATATCAATGGTTGGAATACCGTGTTTTTCTAAAGCAGCTTGGTGCTCAGGAAAATCACGACGCGCCAAAATACCGCCGTGAACTTTCGGATGCAAAGTCTTCACACGACCATCAAGCATCTCTGGAAAACCTGTGTAATCTGCGACTTCGGTGACTGGCAAACCATTGTCAGTCAAGAGTTTAGCAGTGCCACCTGTGGACAAAAGTTTGACACCCATAGCATTGAGTTCACGTGCGAATTCGAGAACACCAGTTTTGTCCGACACGGACAGGAGAGCTTGTTTGATCATGATTGAGATAGGTAAATAAGATTAAAGAAGACCGTGTTGCTGCAGTTTTTTGCGCAAGGTATTGCGGTTAATACCAAGCATATCTGCGGCTTGAGATTGATTGCTATCGGTGCGTGTCATGACCATTTCCAACATCGGTTTTTCAACCGCTAACACCACCATATCGTAAATATTCGAAGCCGGTTGCTCACCTAAATCACGAAAATATTTTTCCAGATTTTTGTGGACCGCTTCTTGAATGCTTTCTTTGCTCATACTGAATTTTCTTCTTATTAATGGGATCTATCTGAGGTGTAAACTCATTCGATTCCAAGGGTTAAACTGAGGTAAAACTAATTTAAACTTCCACCAAAATAGTGCACATTACTGACACCAAATACCATTAGGAAAATGACTTAAGCGGCTAAGGCTTGCGACAATCCTTGAGTTAGTTCGGTGCCCACAATGCTCTCGAAGGGGCGGTATTGTAACCGTTCTGTCGGTCGACTATCAAAAAACATGTTGACCGCCGCCAATTGTTCCTCACAAGTTTCCAACTTATTCATTTGCTGGCGAAAGGCTTCGCCATCGACCAAATCTTCGACATACCAACCGATATGCTTGCGCGCCGTACGCACACCCATAAACTCACCATAGAACGCGTAATGCTCGCGCAAATGGCGATCCAACAGCGCACTAACTTCCGATACCAAAGGTGCGGGTAAGTAGGTGCCTGTCTTCAAAAAATGCTCAATTTCGCGAAAAATCCAAGGCCTGCCTTGCGCCGCACGTCCAATCATAATCGCGTCTGCGCCTGTCACTTCCAGTACATACTTCGCTTTTTCTGGCGTCGTAATATCGCCATTGGCAACGACGGGAATTCTTGCTTGCGCCTTGACTGCTGCGATCGTTTCGTATTCAGCGTCGCCCTTGTAGCCATCGGCACGCGTACGCCCATGCAAAGTCAACATGGCGATACCAGCAGATTCAGCGATACGCGCAATCTGCAAAGCATTTTTGTTCGCTCTATCCCAACCTGTGCGGAATTTCAAAGTCACTGGTACATCGACCGCGGACACCACGGCATCGAGAATCTCGCCAACTAATTTTTCATCTTGCAGCAAAGCTGAACCGCACCATGCGTTGCAAACTTTCTTAACAGGGCAACCCATATTAATGTCGATAATCTGCGCGCCTTTATCGACATTATATTTAGCGCATTCGGCCAACATTTTAGGATCCGCACCGGCAATCTGCACCGCCTTCGGTTCCATTTCGCCTTCATGGTTAGTCCGACGCGTGGACTTTTCGGTTTCCCATAATTTAGGATTCGATGCCGCCATTTCTGACACGGCATAACCTGCGCCCAAGTCTTTGCACAATTGGCGAAATGGTCTATCGGTCACGCCAGCCATGGGCGCGACAAAAATATTATTCTTTAGCTGATAGGAGCCAATGTGCACGATGTTAAAACCTTGGGAGAGTCGGAGGAATTTCGAGGAAGCGCTATTCTACCTGAAAAGCTGCCTAAATAAGTAGCAAAACTGCGTGAATCTAGCGATTCAGATGAACAAATTTTTTCAATTTAGAAGGAGTTTTCAATAGACTTCTTTGTGTTTTGTTGTTCAATTGCAGAAACGAAAACCCAAAACAAAAGCCGTCTATCGCTTTCAAATTTTTGCCAATTCGGTGGCAAGTAATTGATTTAATTCATCAAAGGAAGGTTCGCCAACGTAACGTTTGATGATCTTGCCTTGCTTATCGATCACAAAAGTCGTCGGCGTTAATTTAACATCGCCAAACGCCTGCGCGATTTTCCCTTGATGATCCAGTACCACTTGGAAAGGTAACTGCCGGGTTTCCGTAAAATTCAAGACATAGTTTGGTGGGTCATAGCTCATTGCCACCGCAAAAAACTCCAAGCCCTGGGCGCGGAATTTTTCATAGCTGGCGATCATTTGCGGCATTTCTTTAATGCAGGTGGCACAAGATGTCGCCCAAAAGTTGACCATGTACACTTTACCCTGCAAGGATTGCTGATCGATGGTCTTACCTTGAATATTCGTAAAATCAAGCTTAGGTGCACCAGGTTTCGCGTTGAGCGCCTGATAGCCAAATATCAGTGCAATCACTGCCACTATCGCGACTAAGACGATGAATTTACTGGAAGTCTTTGGCTGCTGCTGTTGGTCTTGCGGGGTAGCTGTCACGATGATCTGCCTGCCATGTTGAAAACGAAGTGTGAATTATACGTTGACGGCGCGCGATCAGCCAATGGAACGCCAATCCGTGACTTACACCCCAGTCGCCGTCTGCTCTTGCGCGTGCTGGCTAATCCACAGCTCCGGAGCGATCGGGCGGGAATACAAAAATCCTTGCATAGAATCACAATCGTTCGCGATCAAGTAATTTGCTTGCTCGACAGTTTCCACACCTTCAGCAACAACTTTTAATCCGAACTGCCTAGCCATCGATAAAATCGAGCCGACGATTGCCGTATCGTTGGCATCCCCAGGGATATCTTGCACAAAACTCTTATCGATTTTTAATTCGTACAAAGGCAGACGTTTTAAGTAATTCAAACTGGAATAGCCGGTGCCAAAATCGTCGATAGAAAAACGAATTCCCAAGTCAGAAAGCTTGCTCATGCGCGCAATTGTTTCTTGCAAATTATCGATAAACAAACCTTCTGTCACTTCAAAAATCAAATAGTTACCATCCACTCCTTGAGTTGCCAAAGTCGCGGTGACCTTGTCGACAAAATCTTTTTGACGGAATTGTTTAGGACTGACATTGATAGATAATGAAAAATAATGCCCGGCGCTTTGCAATTGCTTCAAAATTCGGCAAGCCTCCTGCAAAACCCAATCTCCCATTTTCACAATCAAGCCTGACTCTTCTGCCAATGGAATGAATACAGCCGGTGAAACCATACCCCGACCTTTATGATGCCAACGCATCAATAGCTCTGCACCAACCGCAACACCAGCATCATTAACCTGTGCCTGCATCACCATTTGCAATTCATTGAGTTCTAGTGCTTTGGTCAAATCTCGTTCTAGTGTCAAGCGATGCTCGACTTCGGTTTGCATATTGCCCTCAAAGAACGCAATCTGATTTCGCCCTGCTGATTTTGCTCTATACATCGCCGTATCCGATTCGCGCAACAAATCGTCGGCGCTTTGTCCGGGTTTAGGCATTAAACTCACACCGATACTACAGCTGGAGCTGTAGACTTGACCATGAATAACAAATTCGAGAGATAGCGCTTGGCGAACTTTTTCTGCGACTTTCAATGCCAGCTTACCGGCCACTTCGATGTGCGAATCTAAACTATCAATCAGGACGACAAATTCATCACCGCCTATCCTTGCCACCGTATCGACTTCACGTAGCACATCACTTAAACGCCTTGCGACTTCGATCAGTAAAATATCTCCAGTCGCGTGACCACGCGCATCATTGATGGTTTTAAAATGATCCAAATCGATAAACAAAACTGCGCTGAAATGGCCTGTTCTTTGCGCG
This sequence comes from Affinundibacterium seohonense, assembly GCF_014284305.1. GTDB lineage: Bacteria > Pseudomonadota > Gammaproteobacteria > Burkholderiales > Burkholderiaceae_D > Undibacterium > Undibacterium seohonense. Next base: position 168,484 of record NZ_JACOFW010000004.1, on the reverse strand, counting down.
TTTGCCAGTTGTACACTCATGCGATCACGTAACAACCGACGATTAGGCAAACCCGTCAATACATCAAAAAACGCCAGTCGATAGATATCTAACTCAGCCTTTTTTCTATCCGTAATATCACGCTCAATCGCCACATAATGCGTGCATAGTCCATCTTGATTATTGATAGGTTGAATGTCCACTTCCAACCAAAATTCTTCATCCGACTTGGTATAGCCTAAGATTTCCGAGCGGATAGGATCTTGAGACGCCATCGCCGAACGCATGCGGTGAATCTCGAGACTATCAGAATTTTTTCCATATAGCATTTCCAGAGTCTTACCTAGCGCCTCAGCGCGGCTATATCCGGTAGTCGTCTCAAATGCCTTGTTAACAAACACGATATGTGGTCCAGAGTCTCGCAGATTATTATCCGTGATCATCACCATATCATTGAGGTTGTCGACTGCGGCAGAAATCAGCCTCAATTCTTCATTTGCTTCCCTTAGGGATTTTTGCTCCTCCTGCAAGGACAGACTAATCTCCACCTGCTTACGCAAGGATTCTTCAAGTCGGCGCAATAGCACCGCACAGCTAACGGTAATGACTGAGCTGATAAAAGTAAAATTGAGGGTGATAATGATCCAGCGCAAAAAAGGCCGGTCGTGATAGCGATCAAATTGCAGATCAATGTTGAAGCTGTAACCTATTGCGATCAAGGTAATCGCATTTAAAATCAGGACAAATATGGCTGGGCGCAGGCCTAATAATAAAGCAGCCAAGACCGGCACTGCCATCAAATAGATCTGACTGACAGGGCCAACCTTAAACAAGAAAAATACACCGACGCTATAAACGACAAGGAGAAAGTGCCAACTTCGGGCAGTGAAGCTAAGTGCGCGCCAACGCCAAATCACCAACAACCAACCAATCGCAAAGGAATCAATAAGTACGATGGAATAGAGCTGATCACGGATCGCCATCATCACGCTAGGAATCGCCGTGAGTGTCCCAAGCAACAAGGCAACCGACAGAATCGCACTGAGCATCTGGTCTCGCCAAAATTGCAAATCTTTGGAAGGCAGGCGCTGAGCGCGTAAAAAGCGGCGTAAGAAAGGACGAACTATCTTCAATTATTGCGCCCCCTAAGGCTGACAACACAATTCGAAGATCCTTTATAGCATGGATCGATTCGACGTTAGTCTAAATCAGATTTCTTTTATACGCTGTTTTACAATTACTGAAAAGTATTTTTTTTGGTTTAGATATAAATTCAGCAAATCTCTTTACGGTAAATCTTGACCCGTCGCTGCCCGCCACAAATCAAACCATTGTTCACGTGAAAGCTGACATCCACAGGCGCGCACCGCCTCTTCCAACACTTTCACCCGTCCAGAGCCGGTCAAGAGCACAGGTTGAGAGGGCAAGTTTAAAACCCAGGCCATCGCGACACATGAGACACTAACATCAAGTTCATTGGCGATCCTGTTTAATTCAGCATGGAGAACTTGTATTTGCGGATGTTGATCACTAAACAGGCGTCCGCCTGCCAAAGCGGACCAAATCATCGGTGAAATGCGTAGACGCTGACAGTTGTCAAAGGTCCCATCATCAATCGGCGCTGTATGTAATAACGAACATTCAACCTGATTGGTAACCAAAGGAATACGCGACGCCAATAAGTCAAACTGAGCAGGTGTAAAATTTGACACTCCTACGTGTTTAACTTTGCCGCTCTGCTGCAGTTGTAAGAACGCTTGTGCAACGGCATCCGCGTCCATCAGAGGATCGGGTCGGTGGATCAACAACAGATCAATACAATCGATTTGCATACTTCGCAGAGAATTTTCCGCTGACTGAATAATATGCGCCGCCGTCGTATTGTAAATATGCGCTGTCTGATGCGGTCTATTTACAGAAGGAAACTGGATGCCGCATTTCGTCACGATTTGAAAACGCTGTCGCAATTCTGGCGCCAAGGCGAACGCTTCGCCAAGTAAAGTTTCGCTAGTGTAGTCGCCATAAATATCAGCCTGATCGATGGTCGTAATTCCCAAATCAAGCGCCGCCTTTAAAAAATCGACACGCTCAGCTGGCGTCATTTGCCACGACGACAAACGCCATAAACCTAAAACGATACGGGAAAATTCAGGGCCTTGTGGGGCGATTTGTTGGCGTGGACTAATAGACATCACAAACATTCTCTTCAAGATAAATCAGCCAACAAGCGTGATCGCATTGTCAGAATATAAAAACCCGCAACGCAGGCGGGTTTTTATATTATCTTCGATTTTCTCGATTGCAACTACGAAATCAAAACATCTTTTTTAAGCTCAATTCGTAACTATTCTGACGTTTTTTTTGTTGCTGAAAGCGATCAATACTCAAGTGTATCGACAGACTCTCTTTCTGAAAGTATTTAGACTGTACAAAACGATAATGCAAATTTCGTGCATGATCGCCATGAATATTGGATGTGAGCACGACCGACAAGCGAGATTTCATATCAAAAATTTCTCTCGCAATCACGCCAATTTCCGGTTGCAAATAAACTTGCGATTGTCCATTTCGCCAAGCCATGCCCAAACCTAGCAAGGCAAAGCTATCGATGTCGGTCCCACTGCGATGTGTGAAGCCCAAAGCTCCTTCTATAAAGGCAGTTTTCTTTGGGCGAAATGTCGCATCAAACTGCGGCTTGATACCCATTCGAATCGCGCCAGAAATACCACCACTCATATTGTCATAAGGGATGAAAGATTGTGCTGCATAAACCGTCAATTTATCGATCAAAAGCTGGCGGTTACGTAGATTTTTCAACAAAGACAGTTCAAATAGTAAGAGCTCGGTTTCGCTAAAGTAGTGCCGATTATCGTCGTCCAAATGATGGGATGTCGGCGTCAATGTGACGCGGGCATAAGACTCGCGATCTTGCCGCACAAAACCAAGTGCGACTTGGGAATCTTGTGGTGTTTCTAAAGGATTTTTGCTTTCGAGGACTTGTAGTTGATGCACGGGAAAATCCCGCTTAGTCATCCCATCCAAGTTCTTTACATAGGCTAAGGCCGAGGCCGATTGATCTTTCGTCGATTCATTGCGATAGGCTTGATACGCACGTGCCAATTGCAAAGTTAAGTAAGTCTTATTCGTATCGAGCTCAGTCAGCGATGGTACAGCCTGGCGTTCGACTTGCTGCGCAATGAGTGCGCGCTCTTGGCTTGTGAACTGCTCGCCCACAGCACGAATCAACCATCGATTGGGCGACATCATGCGACTACTGTCAATCAGATCTAGTTCATGCGCGCGCTTGACGACATCTTTAGGCGTCAACCAAAAACCATTGGTATCGAGCGTTCGGGAAGCGGCGACTGCCAGAATAAAATCAATCACGGTAGCGCAATTATATTTCTGGAAGAAATACACTAAATCGGTTTGACGCAATTCGATGAGATGCGCTTGAATCAAATCTTTTTGCTGCTGATTGAGGCGCAAAGTGTATTCCCAAATACTGCGTTGCTCCTCACCTAAATATAGTGAGATTTTCTCTTGGTAAGGCGACAGACTAAAATAGCCCTTCTTACCGATTACCATGCTGTCAAAAAATAGTTTAGGTACATTGATACCACCAGCATCGGTAAAAAAGGAAATGGCGTGCTCCAGATTTTGCCCGCGCTCATCTACCCCACTCAGCTTTAAAAACACGTGTCCCATCATGCTCGATGGTTGGGCAAGGTTTTCTGATGCAAATGCTAATGCAATCTCTTGCATTGGCGCCCGAGCTTTAAATTCTTGCAGATCGCCGCAATTTTGTATCGGCAGTGCAGGCAGGTTCAACTCTTTTTGTAGCCACAAATAACGCGCTGGAAAGCGGCAAACCTGATTGCTTTGATCTGCATATAGCAAGTGCAAGGTCGCTCGCAATTCATTGGCGAGTGAAAAATCTGTATGACTCAATAAGAACGTATCACTACGAATGTTCGCCTTAGCCTCACTCACGTGTAACAACGCCGCCCAAGTCGGATGAGCCGCAAGATTTTTCTGCGTTGCAAGTTCCAAATAGGAGTCTAGCTTGAGGTCTTTAGATTCGGTATCTGCAAGCACAGTCTGCGAATAAATCACAAAGCTTAAGCAGATAATCAATAACTTAGAGAGCATGGTAAAGGATTTTCTTAACGAAAAAAAAGCGGCTTGAGAGCCGCCTTTTTTGAAATTCAAATACGAATTATTTGCATGAAACTACAACATTTTCAGAATAACGCCACATTTTTTCTGTGCTGTAATCTGTAGTAGAACCAAACGCACCGCCAGACAAAATGTTGATGAAGAATTTTGGATCAACAGATTTTTCAACGGAAGTTTCTTTAGCGCAGCCATCAGTTGATACCAAAACCAGCTTGTTTTTATTTTCGCGAGTGATATTCACAATGCCAGGAGCTTTGAATGTTGCACCGTCGATCGTACCTGTGATTTCCTTGCCGTTTGAAGCGGATACGTTTACTGCTTGTGTCTTGTCATTCAAAATAGACGCACAACCAGTCAAAGCTGTCATTGCTACCATTGATGCTACTAAAATCGTTTTTTTCATTACTGAGCTTCCAATCTTTTAGATTTGATTTTAAAAAAAATTTGAAGCCGCATTATATACGAAACAATGTTTTTTGTTTAAGTTTATGGTTGTTTTTTTAATGCATTCAAGAATTCACAGCATGTCATTAAGAGCCGATGTCAAATCCCCAGCCTTAGTATAACCAGAACTGAGCATATGCAAACCATCCTCCTTGACTAGCAACAACACGGGGAATCCTCGCACACCCCAGCGTTGAATCTGCTGAAAATGCTGGCGCGTTTCGTCTTTACTCTCTGGCGCTTGCATCGTTTCAAGGAAACTTTCCACATCAAAAATCGCAGCCTGCTCATACGTATTTAAGGCATTTACAGCAATCTCCGCTAAAGTCAATTCATCAGTCACATCTTTTGCCTGCGCATAAAACGCGTGCTGTATGGCCTGAAAGACAGCCAAATTAATCTTCGTCGGCATGCCATCTGTCAACATCTTAGCCGTCACCACCGCCCGACAGGCAGGCTCGGTATCATAAACAAATCCTGGCTTATCTAAGCCGCTCATATCAAATGGCAAGCCACTGACCTGCCGTACTTTTTCCCAGTGCGACAAGATCATGTCTTTTTGATCCGCGTCCATGACTTGCGTATTGTAGGCACGCAAACCACCCAAGACGATATCGAGTTCGGCATCAGGTTTATCGGCCAAAAATTGCTGCAATTCCAGACCAAATCCATAGCACCACGAGCACATAGGATCAGCGATATATAAAAATTTATTTGTCATTGTCATCTAGCATCAGGGTTAAAACGGAGGATTGGCGACTCAAAAATCTAAGCAGGATACAAGGCACCCAAAATACGCGCACCACGGGCTGCTGTGACTTCACTGATATTCCCAGCTTTTCTTTGCACAAATCTTTGCGCAAGCCAAGCAAATGCGATCGCTTCCACATGCTGGGTAGCGATCCCGAGACTATCAGTTTTATCCCAGTGAATATGAGGCAATGCCTGTGCCAAAGCGCGCATCAAACTCGCATTGCAAGCACCACCACCGCAGACATATACAGCGACACAATCAGGGGCAAATTGTGCGATGGCATCAGTGATGGTTTTGGCAGTGAAGGCACACAAAGTGGCTTGCACGTCGGCGGCACTCAGATCCGAGAATGACTGTAAATGCTGTTGCAGCCAAGGTAAATGAAATAAATCACGCCCGGTGCTCTTTGGCGGCACTTGCGCAAAAAAACTGTCTTCACTTAGACGTGCCAACAAAGCTGGATCGACCTTTCCTAGCGCAGCCCAAGCACCGTCCGCATCATATGCTTGACCCAGATGCTGCAGTATCCAAGCGTCCATCAACAAATTACCGGGTCCAGTGTCAAAACCGATCGTGCTGCCATCCGCGTGCAGCACACTAATATTGCTAATCCCACCGATATTTAACACCACGCGACATTCACCTTGCTTGGCAAACATAGCGCGGTGAAATGCCGGAACCAGAGGAGCACCTTGTCCGCCAGCAGCGATATCTCTGCTACGAAAATCGGCAATGACATCAAGTCCGCTTAATTCAGCTAACAAGGCGGGATTATTGGTTTGTCGGGTGAACCCTAATTCAGGACGATGACGTATGGTTTGCCCATGCACACCAATGGCCTGAACTTTAAGGTCGGGATGCTGAGCGCGCAATTCAGCCACGCATTGCGCGTAAATGGCGGCCAATTGATTTGCAAGTAAAGCTTCACGCTCAATCTCATTCTCACCTGCTTGTTGCAAAGCCATTGCTTGCTGTTTTAGTGCTATTGAAAATGGGATATGTGCACTGGCAAGAAGCTGCAATGCGTCCCGATCATGCGCATGATCCTGCTCGGGCAGAGCGACTAGTACTCCATCGACACCGTCTAAGCTGGTGCCCGACATCAGGCCGATATAATAGTTTGAATCTACTTGGATAGCTGTCTGCATAAAATAGGATTTGCCATTAGGAATAAAAAAAGCCGAACTACGTTCGGCTGATTCTTGACAGTTCGCTTAGCGCGCTGCCACCAGCGCCGCTGAATTTCGCTCTGGACGCAATAAGTCAAAACGATGTGCCATATCGGCTGCGACTGTTCTGAATTTTGGCAACTCATGTGATGCTAGTGCCGCTGCGCTTTGTACACTAATCGTGTTTGGATCACGAGGCTCGTTATTGACGCGGAACTCATAATGCAAATGCGGTCCAGTTGACCAACCAGTAGAACCAACATAACCAATCACTTGACCTTGACTGACGCGAGTACCTTTGCGTGCGCCTGGTGCAAAACGGCTCATGTGGGCATATGCTGTACTGTAACCATTCCAGTGCTTAATGATTACCATGTTGCCGTAACCACCTTGTGGTCCCGCATGGTCAATTGTGCCATCAGCAGAAGCACGAATTGGTGTGCCACTGGCAGCGGCAAAATCGATACCTGTGTGGCGCTTCCATTTACCCGAAATCGGATGAACGCGCATAGAAAAACCAGACGAGACACGAGAGAATTCTAATGGAGATTTCAAGAACGCTTTTTTCAAGGATTTACCATCAAAACTATAGTAACCGCCTTCGCCAGCGCCTTCGTCGAACCAAACTGCTTGTGCTAATTTGCCAGAATTTTTAAATTCCCCGGATAGCAAACGACCAGTTTTAACCAATTCACCATTCAACCAAAAAGTTTCATACACCACGTTAAAGTAATCACCGCGTTGCAAACGACGAAAGTCCACGCTAGTTTCAAACATTTTCACGATCTGATCGGCGATGGCTGATGGAATAAGCGCTTTATCAGTGGCAACGAATAGAGAAGATTGAATATCGCCAGAACGCATTTCTATACGGCGCTCTAATTGTTCAGTGACTTCTGAAGCTTTAAAGCCGTTCTGTTCATTGCGAGCAACCAACAGGGTTTTGGTACCATTTTCATTATTGTCCAAACCAACCCGCAACCACTCCAGAGTCCCTTCGTCAGTGGTCTTTACGCGTATGGATTTCCCTGCGCGGGCTTGCAAAACGCCACGTGCCACTGGATCGGTTTTGAGGAAGTTAGCGGCATTGACGTCATCCACACCGAGACGCTGTAGCAAAGCTGCCAGACTATCGCCGCGCTGTATCTTTTCTTCTTTAACGTAATGCTGTTGCTGCAATACGATTTTGGCAATTTGCTCATCCAAGGATGGCAAAATTAAATCTTGAGTCACCGTCTTGACTGGGAGATTGGCGGCATCTGGTGCTAAAGGAGCAACACCAACTGCACCGACTGCGCATACAGCAAAGAACAAACCAGTGAAAGGAATCACACGCGATGCGCGCATACCGCGCACATTCGCGATGCTGATTGCTAAAAGGGATTGGGCTTTAACTTGCGTAGTTGCAGCTAATTGACGGAATTTATCGGATAAACGCATGCAATAAGTTAAAATTGATGTTTCGCTGCCGGATCAAAAAATCTGGCACCAAACATGATGTTTGCAAACCCACTTGTTTTATTTTTATTATCGTAAAGTGGGGCGAAAATTAGTCGCCTGATTGTAAAGCAAATGGCGAATAATGCAAGCTGCCGATTATGCGAGCAGACATTTGTTTTCGCTAGTCCTGTTACAAAACTGTTTGATCTATCTAGAATTTCGTTTAATTATTTCGTTTAATTATTTAGCTGACTGAATCATGACTTCGCCACAACATAATGACAAAGCGCCAAGCGCAACCACTCTTTTGCCACTTTCTGATGCGGTGCAGCATGCATTAGCTGTCACCAAGCGCGGCGTCGATGAACTCTTGATTGAATCCGAATTCGCACAAAAATTAGCGCGCAGTGAAAAAACCGGCAAGCCTTTACGCATTAAATTAGGTCTAGATCCTACAGCGCCAGATTTGCACCTCGGTCACACCGTGGTCTTGAACAAAATGCGTCAATTGCAAGATCTCGGCCACACAGTGATTTTCTTGATCGGCGACTTCACTTCCATGATCGGCGATCCATCTGGTCGCAATGCTACGCGTCCACCGTTGACCCGTGAGCAAATTGAAGCAAATGCCCAAACCTACTTTAAACAAGCATCCTTGGTTCTCGATGCCAGCAAGACAGAAATTCGCTACAACTCCGAATGGTGTGATCCACTAGGTTCGCGTGGCTTGATTCAATTGTCTTCGAAATACACAGTCGCACGCATGATGGAGCGTGATGATTTCACCAAACGCTTTAAAGCGGGCACGCCAATTTCCGTCCATGAATTTTTGTATCCTTTGATGCAAGGCTATGACTCGGTCGCTTTACATGCCGACTTAGAACTAGGCGGTACGGATCAAAAATTTAATCTGCTGGTAGGTCGTGAGCTACAAAAAGACTATGGACAAGAACAGCAATGTATTTTGACCATGCCTTTATTAGAAGGTTTGGATGGCGTCGAAAAGATGTCCAAATCGAAAAATAACTACATCGCGATCACCGAGCCAGCCAACACGATGTTTGCTAAGGTCATGAGCATTTCTGACGAGATGATGTGGCGCTACTACGATCTGCTGTCATTCTGTTCACTAGAACAAATCGCCCAGTACAAAAAATCGGTTGCAGAAGGCCAAAATCCACGCGATATCAAAGTCGCGATTGCGCAAGAAATCGTAACCCGCTTCCATAGCAAGCAGGCGGCAGACGACGCATTGACCGATTTCGTGAATCGTTCTAAAGGTGGTATTCCTGACGATATCGCTGAAATTACATTAAGCGGCGCGCCAGTCGGGATTGCGCAATTATTGAAGCAAGCGAATCTCTGCGCCTCAACATCCGAAGCCATGCGTATGGTCGATCAAGGTGGCGTGCGTATTGATGGCGCTGTGATCAGCGATAAGCAATTACAAGTTGAAGCGGGAACCGTGGTGCTGCAAGTTGGCAAACGTAAATTCGCCAAGGTCACGTTGACAGCATGATCGCTTTACTGCAACGCGTTCGTCACGCCAATGTTGTGGTCGAAGGCGTGACCATAGGTGCAATCCAAACTGGCTTGATGGTTTTGGTATGTGCGGAACGAAACGACACCGAAAAAGACGCTGAGCAATTACTAACAAAATTGCTCAGCTATCGTGTGTTTGCCGATGACGCTGGCAAGATGAATCGCAGCGTCACGGATGTGCAAGGCGGATTGCTGTTGGTGCCTCAATTCACCCTAGCCGCTGACACGCAGTCGGGTACGCGACCATCCTTCACACCCGCCGCTCCACCAGAGTTGGGCAAGCAGCTATTCGATCACTTTGTCGCGCAGGCACGCAACAAGCATACTTTGGTCGAAACAGGTCAATTCGGTGCCGATATGCAAGTCTCCTTGACCAATGATGGCCCGGTGACATTTTGGTTGCAAACCAAATCCAAAATTGAAAAATAAGCTGTGACCGATATTCTCTTAATACGCCACGGCGAAACCGCCTGGAATGCCGTGCGCAAATTGCAAGGGCATTTAGACATCCCTCTCAATGCCGAAGGTCGACGTCAAGCCAAAGCACTAGCCGCCGGTTTGCAACACGAAAAACTGGCCGCGATTATTTCTAGTGACCTACAACGCGCCATGCAAACCGCAGGCGAAATCGCCCGACTACAAGGCCTACCAACACGCATTGATGCAGCGTTGCGCGAGCGTTGCTTTGGCGATTTTGAAGGCAAGCTATATAGCGAATTACCTGAAATGTATCCGCAAGAATATGCACATTGGCGACAACGTGATCCCGATTTTCATTTCCCGCCTAAACCGGATGACAGTAATAATCGCGGCGAAAGCATACGCGAATTTCATCAACGCACGATCGATAGTATTGTGCACCACGCCCAACAATTCGAAGGCAAGAAAATCGCCTTAGTCGCTCACGGCGGTGTACTCGAATGTGCGTATCGTGAAGCAATGAATTTACCACTCAATGCAGAACGCACCATCACCATTTACAACGCCAGTATCAATCGTTTTGTCTATCAAGATGGTCAGCTCTCACTTGTCAGTTGGGGAGATATTGAGCATTTGGGTGACCTAGCTCTTGATGAACTTGCGGAAGTAGCAAAATAGTTTTTAGAGTATTGGCAAATTCAAAGTGTAGTCACGCCAATAAATCTATTCACCTGCGTGATCAACCAAAGCCAATCGTATGTCGTCGCGACTTAAATCAGGCGCGAATTTTTGTATGAAGTCGTAAGTGTATGCGCGTAAATAGGCACCGCGTCGCACTGCCAATCGTGTCACGTTCGATTGAAATAAGTGCGAAGCTGAAATCGTTCGCAAACCTTGTGCACGCCGGTTTTCATTGCCTGACTCTATCGCCATCGACGCGACCAAACCTACACCCAATCCTAGTGACACGTATTGCTGAATCACGTCAGAATCCATCGCGGTTAACACGATATCGGTGCGCAATCCAGCACGTTTGAACGCGTCATCAATATGCCCACGACCAGTGAAGCCAATGTCGTAGGTAATCAAAGGATAATTGGCGAGGTCTTCTAAGCTTAATTTCTCATGCGCCAATAATGGATGACCATCCGGCACTACGACCACGTGGTTCCATTCATAGCAGGGGAATGAAACTAAGTCTTTAAATGCCGACAAACCTTCTGTTGCAATGCCGATGTCGGCTTTACCTGACAACACCCATTCTGCGATGTGCTCTGGCGCACTTTGTTGTAAAGCGATACGCACTTCGGGAAATGCCAAGCGAAATTGTTGCACCACTTTCGGCAAGACATAACGCGCTTGTGTATGCGTCGTTGCAATCGCTAAAGTCCCACGCGCTTGATCGGAGTAATCATTACCCGCTTGACGTAAATTTTCAGCTTCTAGTAGCAGTCGTTCGATGATGGGTAAGATACCTTTTCCCGGTTCTGTTAAGCCGGTCAGTCGCTTGCCGTTGCGCTCAAAAATATCCACGCCCAGTTCTTCTTCCACTTCGCGAATCTGACGGCTCACGCCTGGTTGCGAGGTGTATAAAACATTCGCCACTTCGGTTAAGTTATAACCGCAACGGCAGGCTTCGCGTATGGAGCGTAATTGTTGGAAATTCATAATCGTTCCTAGGCATTCACATTATCGACGAATACATGTAAGCGTTTTGGCTTCACCACCAAGGCTTCGCCGACTTGTAGATTCAAATGCACGGCACGTTCGGTACTAATCATGGCTTCCACGATTTGACCATTATCTTCACGTACTAACTCCAATTGAGCGAGTGGGCCTATGCCATGCACGCGACGTAGTTTCACCACCAAGCCGGACGCGCCCGCTGTATAGCGATCAATATCTAATTCATGTGGACGCACGTAGCCCGTGCCAACTGCATCTTTGGTATCGGCATGTCCAGGCGCATCAAAGGCGACACCATCGGCATCTAATACGCCTTCGTGCACGCGACCATGGAACAGATTCACATTCCCCAAAAATCCATAAACAAACGGTGTCGCGGGATGTTGATAGACCTCATTCGGTGCACCGACTTGTTCCACTTTACCGTGATTCATCACTACGATTTTGTCTGCGACTTCAAGTGCCTCTTCCTGATCGTGAGTGACGAAAATACTGGTCACGTGTAGTTCATCATGCAGGCGGCGTAACCAGCGGCGCAGCTCTTTACGTACCTTGGCATCGAGAGCGCCGAAGGGTTCGTCCAGTAACAAGACTCGTGGCTCAACCGCCAAGGCACGCGCTAAAGCGATACGTTGACGTTGTCCACCTGAGAGCTGCGGTGGGTAACGATCCGCCAACCAATCGAGCTGTACCAGTTCCAATAATTTAGTCACTTTTTCTTTATTCTGCGCTTCTGTTGGGCGCAAATGACGTGGCTTCACGCGCAAGCCAAAAGCAATGTTTTCAAAAATCGTCATGTGTTTAAACAAGGCGTAATGCTGGAACACAAAGCCGACTTGACGTTCACGCACATGTTGATTTGAGGCGTCTTCACCATCCAGCAAAACCTGACCGCTGTCCGCATATTCCAAACCAGCGATGATGCGCAGCAAAGTCGTTTTGCCGCAGCCAGATGGCCCTAACAATGCCGTTAATTCGCCATTCGGAAAATCTAAAGACACATTGTCTAGGGCGGTGAAATTGCCGAAGCGTTTTTGTAATTGATTAACAGCGATGCTCATGTTTTTTCCAATCTTTCAAATATTTACAGACTTACTCCCTTCTCCCGTTAGCGGGAGAAGGGTTGGGGATGAGGGACGTCGAGCAAGTAGATTGATGTTTCACCTTCTCACTCCGAGCATGATCTTGGGCTTTGATTTGGCGTCTAATCAGCATTTCGCAAATCTGAACCGCCCTCACCCCAACCCTCTCCCGCCCACGGGAGAGGGAGCTTTTTTTCGACCTCTACTTAGCGTTCGTGGCAGAGGTATTTACAGCTATTCCTGTAGCGTCCGCTGACGTGATTCGTCAGTCTTCCATTCCACGACGGTTTTCAAAGCCAGTGTGACTAGCGCTAATAAAGTCAACAATGAAGCGACTGCGAACGCTGCCGTGAAGTTATATTCGTTATACAAAATCTCCACTTGCAAAGGCATGGTATTGGTCTCGCCGCGGATATGCCCAGACACCACCGACACCGCGCCAAACTCGCCCATGGCTCGTGCGTTACACAAGATCACGCCGTATAACAAACCCCATTTGATATTCGGTAAAGTCACATGCCAGAAAGTCTTCCAACCGGATGCGCCTAATACCAAAGCCGCCTCTTCTTCCTCACTACCTTGGGCCTGCATCAAAGGAATCAATTCGCGCGCAACAAAAGGAAAGGTGACGAAAATTGTTGCCAACACGATGCCTGGTACCGCAAACAAAATTTTGATATCGTGCTCGCGCAGCCATTCACCAAACCAGCCTTGCGCACCGAACAGCAAGACATAAATCAAACCAGAAATCACTGGTGAAACAGAAAATGGTAAGTCGATCAAAGTCAGCAAAACATTTTTACCGCGGAATTCAAACTTAGCGATAGCCCAAGCTGCCGCAACACCAAAAACCAAATTCAAAGGTACGGCAATACCAGCAGCAATCAAGGTTAGTTTGATCGCAGACACTGCATCCGGTTCTTGAATAGATGCCAGATACACATCCCAGCCTTTTCGCAAAGCCTCAGTAAACACGGCAACCAAAGGTATGAACAAAAACAAAGTGACAAACGCCAGTGCTACCGTGAGCAACAAGACTCGCACCCATATGGGCTCTAAAGTCGCCTGCAGTTGCAGAGGTGGTTCTATCCGTGGATTCGCTACAGTTTGTGTCGTCATTATTCTCTCCCTGCTGTTTGACGACTACGCGTCCAAGCTTGCAGCGCATTAATCGCCAATAACAAAATAAAGGAAATAATCAACATCACGGCAGCGATCGCCGTTGCACCTGCGTAATCGTATTGTTCGAGTTTGGTAATCATGAATAAGGGCGTGATTTCAGAAATCATAGGCATGTTGCCGGCAATGAAAATCACCGAACCATATTCCCCAGTCGCACGCGCAAAAGCAAGCGCGAAACCGGTCAACACGGCAGGCAAAATGGTAGGGAAAATCACTCGTACGAATGTCTGCCAATGGCTAGCGCCCAAACTGATCGCCGCTTCTTCTAATTCTTTTTCCGCTTCTTCTAATACTGGTTGCACAGTGCGCACAACGAAGGGTAAGCCGATAAAAATCAGGGCGACTAACACGCCTGATGGTGTATAGGCGACTTTGATATCAAACGGCACCAACAACTTTCCTAACCATCCATTCGGCGCATACAAAGTCGCCAAAGTAATCCCTGCCACCGCGGTCGGCAAAGCGAACGGTAAATCGACAAAAGCATCAATCAATCGCTTACCCGGAAATTTATAGCGCACCAAAACCCAAGCCAAAATGCCGCCAAAAATCACATTAATAAAAGCAGCCAGCAGCGACGCACCAAAAGTCAGACGATACGATGCCATCACGCGCTCAGAAGTCACGGTCTGCCAAAAGGCATCCCAGGTCATCGTGAAGGTTTTAAGGAAAACAGCGGACAAAGGAATCAGAACGATCAACCCCAGATAAAACAAGGTAAATCCCACCGATAAGTGAAAGCCGGGTATCACCCGTCGCGCCTTCGCCCGATTTTTTGAAAGGAATGCCATGCGAAGCCTTTATTACTGAATTAGCTATAGACATCACATGATTGCACGGTAAAGTTATATAGAAAACGATTTTTTTCATATTTCTATAGTCGATTTCTGCATAAGCTAAAGCGCCGCTCTAGCACTCAACAACAAGCTTGTTGAGACTTGTCACCAAAGCCATTCTTGACTTGGAACTTGGGTGATGATTTCACCACGGCGTCTATCAAATTCGAGCGCGCAATATCAATGGCATTTCCTTGCACTGCAAATAGAAGACGATCATCTGCTAACTCACGTAATTTATGAAATGCCTGTAATTGATCCACTTTACGCACAACAATCAAACAAGCTTGTTGCGCCGCTTGTCTCAATAGATCTTCAAACAACCAGACATCTTTATCGGCAAGACTGCTATGTAGGTGGAGCTTAATCACATCAGGACGCACGCGCTCTAGTAAGTCAAACGCCTGCTCAATGTTTTGTGCATGAACCGCAAGACGAAATCCATTACGACGATAATTCTCAGCGACGTGTGTGATTGCCCAACGCTGACTTGGAACAATCGCAGGCAATTGCAAAACGATATTTTTCTGTGGAATATCTAACTTGGAAAGTACGCGCTGAAATGCCGCACCATGATTACCAGCGACTGCGGTCAACAAGCGATTATGCACACTCAAATACAAATCGCTTTTTTCCATGACGGTCTGACGAAAAAAATTAATTGCGTGAAGTAAGCGGCACAGACGATCAAGTTCAACAGACTCGTCATCGGTAGTTGCATGCTCCAACAATTTCCAAATACTGAGCCCTTGATCATTCAATGACAGCGTCCTTACAAAAGCCTCATACCCTAACAATCGACAATCTACGCTCGATCGTATCGGTTGAAACACACTGCTTAAACGCGCGTTGAAAAATCGCGCAGAAATACGTCCATCTTTACCTGAAAATAAATGGCTACCACTCTGCGTTGGCAAGCTATTGAGGTAGTGATTTAATCCTACATAAGTCATTATCTTCTCCGATCACATCAATTGAATCAGTACAGATTAAAAGACGAATCAATAAAAACAAACGAAGTAATTTGCACTTACTTAGATGATTTATGCACTCTATTTCCACAATCAGCGAATGTAGATATGTAAAAAAGCGCGACATTAAAAATGTCTCTAGAGCTAAAGTCTCTGAAAACATTTTTAAGTCGCGCAACACCAAGATCAGTTTAAACTGATCACTTCGTCAAAACCAAAGGGGGGGAAGTTTTGATAAATAATGTCTCTAACAATAGATCTAACAATAGGTCTAACAATAGGTCTAACAATAGGCCTAACAATACGTCCAACAACACATCCTCGCGAATCCTCAACGTCGCCTTTGCTTGGGGGCCAAAGTGACTGGCAAACACGATCTATCTTTACGCCTAAATTTTACTTAGGTAGAAATCATCGCTTACGTCTCAAAGAAAACGAAAGTTACTTTGCTTGATAAATTTGATCGAATACACCTCCATCAGAAAAATGTTCTTTTTGTGCCTTAGTCCAACCACCAAATACTTCATCAATCTTAAACAAACTGACTTTTGCAAATTGACCTGCATATTTTTTCGCGGCACGTTCAGATGTAGGACGGTAAAAATGTTTGCCGATGATGTCTTGGGCTTCTTCAGTGTACAAATGATTTAGATACGCCTCCGCCACTTTACGCGTACCCCGTTTATCAACGGTTTTGTCCACCACAGTCACAGGTGGCTCCGCCAAAATGCTTAAACTCGGCGTGACGATTTGTAGTTTGTCGGCACCAAATTCTTTCAATGCTAGATAAGCCTCGTTTTCCCAAGTAATCAAAACATCGCCGATACCACGCTCAGAAAACGTGACGGTAGAACCTCGCGCGCCAGAATCCAATACGGGCACATTTTTAAATAACTTCTGGACAAAATCTTTGGCACTCGCATTCGTCCCAGCCTTTTGTTTCAACGCGTAACCCCAAGCCGCCAAATAATTCCAGCGCGCCCCGCCAGAGGTTTTTGGATTCGGCGTAATCACAGCAACGCCCGGCTTCACCAAATCGTTCCAATCTTTAATTCCTTTCGGATTTCCTTTACGTACCAAAAATACGATTGTCGATGTATAAGGCGAAGCATTATGCGCAAGGCGTTTTTGCCAAGCTTTATCGAGCAAGCCTTTCTCTGCAACCGCGTCAATGTCGTAGGCTAAAGCCAGTGTCAACACATCGGCATCCAAGCCATCAATCACCGCGCGTGCTTGTTTTCCTGAACCACCATGGGATTGTTTAATGCTCAGTTTATCTCCTGTTTTGGCTTGCCAAAGTTTAGCGAACCCCGCATTTACATCTTGGTATAACTCACGGGTTGGATCATAGGAGACATTGAGTAATGTGACGTCTGCAGCCAACGCGAATGGTGTCAGAGCTGCTGCGCCAATTGTGAAAGCGCAAGCTAGGGTTTTCAGTAACTTCATTTTTTGATCTCCACACAGATAATTAATAAATCGATGTGTGGAGATTAAAGATGCGAGTAAGATTTGAAAACGAATGATTTCGCGTTTGCTTATACGTTTTTTGATCGTCAATGATCGATCTAACACTACTCCAAAGCCAAACGCAACAAACTAGGCGTCCGCCCAGTCCAGCGTTTAAATGAACGACGAAAATTCGTTGCATCATGAAAACCAAGATAAGCAGCAACGCCTTCGTTATCCATAGATTGAAAATGAAATAGGTAAAGCGCCATGTGCGTGCGAACTTGATCTAGTTCCGCTTGAAAGTGTGTGCCGTGTCTGGCTAGGTGACGTTTGAAGGTGGCAATGCTGCAGTCAAAATGGTGAGCTGCTTTTTCTAAGCTAGGTGTACATCGCAAGTTCGCCGCTAGGTAGTCATATAGTTGCGGAATAATACTTTGCACGGGTGCTTGTTGCGCCAATTCTGCATTCGCTTGCGCAATCGCTTGCTCGGCGCTGACGGCGTTGGCGCGTGGCCATGGGATATCTAAGTAGTCACTGGGAATAATCATCGCATCGAGGTAGCAATCAAAACGCAAGTCATGCCCTAGGTGGACTTGATGCTGCTCGATATGCGCTGCGCGACTACGGTTAAAACAGTACCGCCACGGCAGTCGTTGCTCACTCAGCCAGCGGCACATCGCCGTTACCGCAGTCATGTGCTTCTCGACCAAAAACGGCAATAGACCTGGCGCACCCCATTGATCCATCCAATACAAAATCATTTGCCCATTTTCTTCTTTCACCCTGGGTGTTAGCAACGGACACAATGATGATTGAAATTGCACGAGTATCTGCAAAGCCTGACGTAAATTTTTGGCGTGCAATAGGGCTTGACTAGCACTGCCATAATGCCCTGGCAACATGTGCTGACCTAGCGCAAAGCTGATGTCTTTACTTTGGGAATGACGCGCTAGATACTGCGCCAAATACTGCAATAGCGCTAAGTATTGTTCGGGGCTGATCTTGCGTTCTGGCTGACTAAAATCATCAGCACACAATTTGCTCGCCTTACGCGCGCCATCCAAATCAACTTCAAAACGCTGCGCGCTCTGCCATGCCAGCATCGTGTGATGCTGGGCAAACAGACAAGCTTCGTTACTGGAAAAATAGCGCACGTGGGTACCGACGATCTAGCTGTAGACGGTGGTGGGCGACAGCCTGACTACCGTTTCTGTGGCTTCACTGAACACAGCTTTTTGATCTAATGGCTCTAAACGTGCCAGCAATACATCTAGTTCCTCAAGTGCCTCGCTGCATACAGCACGCAAGCTGATCTGGACTTGTTGGTTCTGCGCGTAGAAATGCATCTGCGCCACCATCGTGCATAAATGGTCAATTTTTTTCTGAGCGTCGGCAATCGTGATCGCCGGCATATAAATCGCAAATCGATCTCCAGCGTAGCGACACAACACATCTTGATTGGATAAATTCAGTAATAGCATGTGGGCGACCGCTTGCAAGGCGCGATCTCCCTCTGCCACACCGTGATCGCGATTCAATACATGGAAGGAATTAATATCCAACAGCGCAACGCAATTCGATACTTGAGGATGACGCTCCTGCTCCATCGCGATCAGGCGACGAAGATAATTTGCATCCACTAATTGCGTGAGACGATCAAAGGCACGATGATCGCGGAACAATCGTTCACGTTTTTGCAAATGCTGATTCAGTGAAAGTTGTTCATGCCGCCAAAAGTACAATCCAGCTGTCAATACCAACATGCCGCCCAAGGTAAATATGGCTTCTAACCAGTGATCCCAGCCTTGTTCTTTGCCAACCCGATAAAACTCATCCATACAATCAGACCAAGCGCCTAGCATAATCAATCCCATGCCAGCCGCTAATAAGTACGTAACTTTGCCGCGTGGTCTGCTGCTGAGCGTCATCAATAGCCACAAGCCAGCCATCAAGGCGGTGCCGCCTTCTGCAATGACATCAAGCCACTGTATGGTATCCAATGGTTTTGCAATACCGACGGTGCTGTAAGCTAAAAATGTCACGAGTGTCGTGAGCAATAATAAGGCGAGTGGCGTTTTATGGAGAGATAGCATCATAAAGACAATGAAGGACGATGAGCATCCAATCTGGACGAATCGCGCGAGAGTAAACCTTGTGTATGACGAGAAAATGACATCGCCGCAAATTATCTGTTCACTTAACAAACTGCAGAATAAAACAACACAGGTGCAAACAGCTCACAAAAGATTGCATGGGAGAGAACTCTGCACAACTATAGCGAGCGGTCGAAGTTTGGAACGAGAGGCGCACCTGTGCTAAGGCACAGCGAGCAACGCAGATTCAAAATTCGGTCGCGTAGTAGCTTGTGCAGAGGTCTCTTGGATTATTACATTGCATCAGTCGATCACTCCACTACAGACAAAAGATGTCGGTGCAATTCACGCCTAGTCTAGGCATATTCCACAGAATCACGGATACGGGCAGATGGTCATTTCAGCTCAAAAAAATAGAGACAACATTATCAAATAGCTTGAAAACCAGACTTAGCGCTGCAATCAAAAATCCGCTGTAACGCAACTGACACATTTGACTCCTAGACTGCGGGCTTTTCCATCCTCTCAACAAGCCCGTCCATCATGAAACATAAAACCAACTTGTATTCAGTTCCCACCGCAAAACGTGTACGCCCATCCAACAATGCCGCGATACTTGGCAAAGTCAGCGCAATTAGCTTCGGCGTACTCTGCATGATGCAAGCACAAGCACAGACGCAAACGACTATGGGTGGCACAATTGCCTATGAGCCGCAAAGTGTCACCATCACCGGTCAACGTGCAAGTATGCGTAAAGCTTTAGAGATACAAGAAAAAGCCGACAACATCGTCAGCGTCATTAGCAGTGATGACATCGGTGCTTTACCTGACAAAAATGCAGCAGAGGCGTTGGCGCGTTTACCTGGCGTCTCCGTGCAACGTGATCAAGGTGAAGGACGCTACATCACCGTGCGTGGCTTAGGGCCAGATTTAAATGCCATCACGATCAATGGTGCACTGGTGCCTTCAGCAGAAGCGAGCCGCCGTGCGGTTGCGCTCGACGTGCTGCCGTCAGGAATTATCCGCACTCTGGAAGTCATCAAAACTTTGCGTCCAGATATGGATGCCAATTCACTCGGTGCCACGGTCGAGGTAAAAGCACTCACCGGCTTCGACTTACCACAGCAAGTGATGTCCTTGAATGCAGGTGTCAGCTATGATGAAAACATCAAAAAAACTAGTCCCAACGTCGGACTCTTATTTGCCGATCGTCTGCTCGATGGCAAGTTCGGCATTGCCGCTGGTTTAAGCATGGAGAAGCGCGAATTCGGCTCCGATAATTTGGAGACTGGCGGCGCATGGAGCAATGGTCGTTTGTCTGGCCTCGAATTGCGCGACTATTTGCCAGTGCGTGAACGTCAAGCATTTGCACTCAATTTAGATTGGCGACCAAATACTGAGAGCAGTTATTTCATGCGCAGTTTTATGAGTAAATTTAGTGATGACGAAGTACGTGATCGCCTAACCGTAAGTAATGTCAGCGGCGGTGCCTTAACTGAAAGCGTACCTGCAACTGCACGATTAGAACGTCGTTTACGTCAACGCAAATACACACAAGAAATCACCTCACTCTTATTGGGTACAGAGCAACACATACAAGGTTGGAAGCTCGAAGCGAATATTGCGCAAAGCACCGCTTCTGATGACACGCCAGATGCGCTGAACGATGCACGCTTCCGTGGCACGTCCAATTTCAACGACATCAGCTTCACACAAACGAATTTACCAAAACTCAACGCGCCAGCCAGCGCCTACGATGCTAGCAAATTCGCCTTGAATGCATTGACCTTTCAGACTCGTTTTTCTGACGACAAAGAACATCATGCCCGCGTTGATCTCGGTAAAACCTTCGATCTCGGCGATTGGGATGCGAAATTGAAATTCGGACTCAAGACCAGTCAGCGCAACAAGAAAAATGACACGGATCAATTTGCCTTTAGCAGCAGTACGAGCGCAGCAAATTATTGGGGTGCCGGTCCAACTTCGATGTCATCTTTTGTTGGTCAAGAAGTCGATTATCCACTAGGACGTATCGGTTCGAGATTAGACCCTGTGGCATTGCGTGCTCGCGTCTCGGGTGCGAATCGCGCCGCTGCCCGTTCGACAGTAGAATCAGCGATCAATGATTTCTCTATGGATGAAAACATTGATGCAGCCTATATTCAAAATGGTTTTCATGCTGAGAACTTTAGCATATTGGTCGGAACACGATTAGAACGCACGCAATTCGATGCTTCTGGGAATAAGATTGTCGCTGGTGTCGCCACGCCAAATCAAAGTTCACGTTCATACAATAATTGGTTGCCGACGCTACAAGGTCGCTACGATGTCGATGCCAAAACTAGTTTGCGTGCAGCGTGGACGAATGCCGTGGTGCGTGCCAATTTTAGTCAACTGGCACCCGGGATTAATATGATTAGCAGCACCGAAGCGCAGATTGGCAATCCTCTGCTCAATCCTATGAAAGCAAGCAACCTCGACTTTGGTATCGAACGCCGCTTGCAAGACGATGGCAGTGTATCGGCCTATCTGTTCCATAAAGATATCAAGAACTTCACCTACACCACCAATCTGGCTGGCACTACACCGTGGACCGGTTACACCAGTGCGATTAGTTATGCCAATGGTGATAAGGCTAAAGTACAAGGTATTGAACTCGGGTATAGCCAATCTTTACGCATGCTGCCAGCACCGTTCAATCATTTGATTTTTTCTGCCAACCTGAGCTTGAGTCAATCTGACGCTAGCATTGGACGTTTCGACAAAGCCAGCAATAGCTACAAGACCCGTAGCATTAAACTACCGGGGCAATCCGACCGCGTTGGCAACTTGATGTTAGGTTACGAAGATGGTGCGATTAGTACGCGTCTGGCACTCAACTATAAGTCACCTTATCTTTTGGAATTAGGGTCAGACATTCTGGCGACTGATCAGGATCGTATGGTCGATACCCAGAAGCAGCTCGATTTCTCATTGTCTTACCAAATTAATCGCCGCTATCAAGTCGTGTTTGAAGCGAACAATCTCAACAATGAAATCTACTATGTGTATCTGGGTAATAAGTCACTCAACGCCCAATATGAGCAATATGGACGTACGTACAAAGCGAGTTTGAAAATCAACTTTTAACTGACAGATATTCATAACAAGCGTCTTATTGTTAGTCAGCGCCGGCCGAATCGCAGCATCGCTGCAACGCCTACGATTCGGTCATCGAGACTTTTCGTGACTATTTAGGTTTTATGATCGACTTCTTGTTTAACAAAAAGTCGTTCTCCAATAGAGTCTGAATAGATAACATTTTTCAAGAATACTGTTTCGCTATGCAAACCCAAAAGAAAACACATTCACAACAATGGCAACGCACGCTGTGCGCAGCCATGCTGATTACGACAGCACTGACGGTCAATACCTCAAGTGCCAATTCACCAGCGCCTACACTACCTGAATTTGTAAAATCATCCTTAGATTTTCGCCAACTGAATAATGGTGACTGGTTGATTTTGGACAAAAAATCTTTACGACTATTATCAGCAAGTGGTGTAGAGCTCACTTCTATGAAAGTGCGTGCAAAACAGTTTGATGTGCGCGAAAGCGCAAATTATGCGCTTGCCGCTTTAATTGATAGCGACACACAAAATGTCTTGCCGATTCGCATTCAACAAGCACAGTTTCAATTACAGACGTCGCTACCTGCAGCTACCAGTGCGCTAGAGTCCAGTTGCCTATATCGCGATCAACAGCAGCTTATGCATCTATTCGTCATTGCAAAAAGTGGCCACGCGCAACAGTGGATCTTAGAAGACAATCAAGCACGCTTAGTGCGGAACCTCGCATTACCAGCCAACGCAAAATCCTGTGAAGTCGATGACCGCACCGAGACCTTATATGTGAACGAAGAAGATTTTGGTGTGTGGGCATACGCTGCGCAATCAGAAAGTCATGCCGCACGTGGTGCAGTAGAATTGCGTCAGCCATACGGACGATTGCAACATGGTGCTCATGCAATACACGCGATGCAAAACGGCATTGCGATACTCGATGCTGCGGGCAGCAACATCTCGTTATCGACATCAACATCAGCAAAACAAGATTGGAAGATTAACAAACAATTTTCTAAAAAAACACATGCCGCTTGGCCTCAGAAAGCAGGCATTCTGCGTTCAGTTGACACGCCAGGAAAACGAAACTTATTCCTACGCGATGATAGTAAAAAGACTTGGATTGCGATCACTAGCCTCGCAAGCAAAGTATCGCCCGTAACTGCAGCTATCCCTGTTCTACTTCCCCAAGCTCAAACCGAGGAAATGAGTCGCCTCGGCGACGCAGCCGATGATCCAGCGATCTGGCGTCACCCGCTTGATAGTCAACAGAGCCGCATTCTTGGCACGAACAAAAAACAGGGATTGCTGGTCTATGATATGCAAGGTAAGCAAACCCAATTACTGGAAGTCGGTCGTCTGAATAACGTCGATGTACGTCAGCAAATTCAGTGGCAAGATGGTGTCAGCGATATCGCTATCGCGACCCAACGTGACGACCATAGTTTAGTCATCTTTGACATTGATCAAAATGGCTCTGTACGCGAAGTCAGCCGCATTGCAACAGGCCTAAAAGATATTTACGGCACTTGTTTATATCAACCTAGTCGTGGTGGGCTAGAAGCCTTTGTGAATGACAAAGATGGCGTGGTACAACACTGGCGCATAGAGCGTAAGAATAGCGCATATCAGGGCACACAGTTACGACAGATGAAGATTGCAACACAACCAGAAGGTTGTGTCGTGGACGACAAAAATGCACGTCTATTCATCGGTGAAGAAAAGCGTGGTGTGTGGTTGACCAATGCCGATGTGATGCAGGCGAGCCCGCTAAAACTCATCGCCAAAGTCGGGGAACAGCTACATGCGGATGTCGAAGGCCTAGCGCTGTATCACGGTAAGAAAGAGACCTACCTTGTGGTGTCCAGCCAAGGCGACAATAGCTATGTCATCTACGATGCACAAGCACCATTTCGCTATCGCGGAAAATTTCGTATTGGTTTCAATATTGAGAAAGGCATAGACGGTAGCTCAGAGACGGATGGTTTAGAAGTGAGCTCTGCGAGTTTTGGGACAGGCTATGAAGATGGCATTTTGGTGGTACAAGATGGCCATAAACATCTACCAGATGGAGCACAAAATTTTAAATATATCAATTGGAAACAGATCGCCAAAGCGCTACAGCTTCCCTAAACTTTTCATGCTTTAGCACTTGGTAAAGTTCGGATAACGACCAACAAAGTCGACATCAAATCCAGCGTGATGATGTCGACTTTTTCATATTCGCCAACATTTTCTACATACTCTCAAGCAAGCTTGAATGTTTCTGTGTATTGTAACGAGCGCGAGCAAACCATCGCGTTCAACAAACCATACGAACACTAACGAGGAGAGCAAGAATGTCACAAGAATTTCCCAAACAAAGTGCCAAAGATTTTCATCCCGAAGTACTACAGTTATTTGATCAGTATGTACATGGCGGGATCGATCGTCGAGGGTTCTTGAGTTCAGCTGGCAAGTATGCCGCTGGTGCCATGACTGCCGAAGGTTTGTTGTTGGCCCTAAGCCCAAACTTTGCTCAGGCGCAGCAAATTAAGCCGGATGATGCACGTATTATTGCAAGCTATGTTGAGTACCCATCACCCAACGGCTACGGCACATTGCGCGGTTACTTAGTTAAACCTGCTAATGCTAAAGGCCCCTTACCAACCGTATTGGTGGTGCACGAAAATCGTGGTTTGAATCCGCATATCGAAGATGTTGCACGTCGTGTTGCCTTAGACAATTTCATCGCCTTTGCGCCCGATGCTTTATTCCCACTCGGTGGCTATCCTGGCACAGAAGACAAGGCTCGCGAACTGTTTCCAAAATTAGATCAGGCGAAGACACGCGAAGATTTTCTCACTGCTGCGGGCGTCTTAAAAACGATTGCTGGCGGCAATGGCAAAGTCGGTGTGGTTGGATTCTGTTATGGCGGTGCGATCGCTAACTTTCTTGCGACAAAAATTCCCGATCTGTCTGCCGCAGTTCCCTATTATGGCGGCGCGCCAGCTCTCGATGCTGTCGCCAATATCAAAGCCGAAGTACTGGTACATCATGCGAGCAAAGATGAACGCCTTGTGGCTGGCTGGCCTAAGTATGAAGAGGCATTAAAAGCCGCTGGTGTGAAATATCAAGGCTTTGTGTATGAAGGCGTGGAGCACGGCTTTAATAATGACACGACACCACGTTTTGATCAGGCTGCCGCCAAATTGTCTTGGCAACGCACCTTGGATTTATTTAATCGCACTCTGCGTTAAGCTGTCAGCACAATAAAAAACCGCCCTGATCTTTTGGGCGGTTTTTTCTTATCAATCAATTTATTTCTTCAACAAGTCCAACAAAGCAATCACACTCGCTTCAACACCAGCACGAATTGCTGGCTCAGGCGTAATTTTGAATATCGGGCTATGATGTCCAGGCACTGCTGGACCACCCTTTTTTTCATTGTCAAAATCTGCTTTCGGAGTGCCACCAATCGAGAAATACACGCTAGGAATATAAGGATCGCTAGTGAAGAACGGGAAGTCTTCTGCGCCCATTCCATCACGCATCTTTGGTGTAGCAAACGCGTCTTTTCCTAATTTGGCTGTCCACACTTTTTTCAAATGCTGAGTGAGCGGAATATCATTTAAAGTTGGTGGCGTTGGCGTATCGCGTTCCACCACTTCTGGCAATAAATTCTCCGGTAAGCCTGCTGCACGCGCCGTATTCATGGCAACCCGTTTGATCGCTGCCAATAATAATTCTCGCGTTTCCTTGCTCTCGCTGCGCACACTCAACTGCAACTTGGCCTGATCTGAGATGATGTTAGATTTGGTGCCAGAGTGGAAGGAGCCTACGGTAATCACGGCTGGTTCGCGCGGCGCGACTTCGCGGGTGACGATAGTTTGCAAGGCGAGCACAATTTGCGCGCCGATCACCACCGGATCTTTACCCAAATGCGGATAAGCACCATGCGTACCAATGCCATGTACGGTAATTTCTACGGTATCAACGCCGGAATAAGGTGAACCTTCTTCAGCTACAATTTTGCCAGCTTCAGAACCAGAGTCTACGTGAAAAGCTAAAGCATATTTCGGCTGACCAAAGCGTTTCCAAATTTGGTCTTTCATCATCGCGGCAGCGCCACCAACACGCTCTTCAGCCGGTTGTCCGACCAACATCAAGGTGCCCGACCATTGATTTTTAAGCGCGGCCATTTGTACCGCCGTACCAACCAAGCTGGTGATGTGGACATCATGTCCGCAAGCGTGCATGACGAATTGGTCTTTACCATCGGGATCTTTTTGTTGAACTTTAGAGGCGTAAGGCAAACCCGACTTTTCTTCTAAAGGCAGGCCGTCCATATCGGCACGCAACATCACCAACGGACCGGGGCCATTTTTCAACATGGCGACCACGCCGGTTTTGCCCACGCCTTCGGTGACTTCGAAACCTGCCGCCCGTAGCTCTTTTGCCAGACGTGCTGCGGTCTTGGTTTCCATGAATGATAATTCAGGGTTTTGATGAAAATGTTCAAATAATGGCTTTAATTGCGCGTTGTAGTTTTTCGCAATCGCGAGTTTCAATTCACTGTCAGCAGCAAAGGCCGAGGAACTACTCACGCCTGCTATCGCCAACGCGATGCAGATAGGGCGTAATGCGGAATGTAACTTAGTAAAATTCGATTTCAATTGCAGTCTCCTGTTATACGGTAATGGATGCAGGCTCAAGAAGCTAGGAAAGAACGACATCCTATTTTGCCCGATTCGTACCGAGCACCCAGGATTTAATCACCACTTAACAGGAAGTTTGGCTGAGATACAACATTGGTGATTCACTTGTCACGCCGACTAATCGCTTATCCTATACAAATCGATATCATCACAATACGCGATAAGCAAGACGATCCAGACGTACCCTGCTTAAGCGTTGCAATAGTTGCTTTACTTTGGGTGGGTAGTCTTGAAGTTTCTCCAGAGCGCGATAATGCGTGATCACCGTGGTGTGCTGCAAAATCGCATTGAGCTCTTGTTGACGTTGCGGCAGTAGCTCACCCCTAGGGTCGACGAACAATAAGGCATTTTCCAGATCCAAACCAAAAGCACGTGGATTTAAATTATTACCCGTCACCAGCGTGTAAAGATCATCGATCCACAAACCTTTCAAATGGTAGGTATTGTCACCGTCTTTCCATAGATGAATTTGTAAACTGCCATTAGCAATATCGGGCTGGTGCATTTTGGCAAAGCGCCGTAGATTCATTTCATACAAGTACGGCAAACACCCTATTGCCTTAAATGGCAGTTCTGGCGCGATATAAAAATCATTGGCGGTTTTGTCACCAATGATAATTTTCACCTTCACACCGCGTTTCAAAGCACGATTCACTTCACGCGTGATCGCTAACGGAAAATTAAAATAGGGTGTGCAAATCGTAATTTGCTTTTCAGCGGACGCCAATAACTGACACAGACTGCGATTAAGTGCATTGTTTTTTCCCAGGCCAACCAAATTGGTCACACTTAGACTTTGCGCCTCATTTACGCTCGTGGACTGAGGGAGGACATAAGATGCGGTTTTCAAGTATTCACGAAAGGCGCGAATATCTGGCCGAATCGCTTTGGTCGTTGGTACTTCTGGTAAATCCAAGCGACATACCGCCGATGAACCCAAAAAGTATTGTCGCATCCAATTCAGCATTGAGTTTGCCAAACCCGCATGCTTGATCAGCCAGTAGCGGTCATGCCGATATTTTTCTTGTTGATGCAGATAGACATTATTGATGCTCGCGCCACTATAAATCACCGTGTCGTCAATCACATGGCCTTTGAGATGCAAGACACCAAATAATTCACGGGTCTGAATCGGTACGCCATAAATCGGAATGACGAAATTCTGTTGCGCACTTTGAATCTGATACCAGGCGGCATTGCCGGCCATTTTGCCTGGCGTCTTTTGTTCCCCGATGAGGCCACGCTGACCACGATGCCAATCCACAAAAATTTTGATATCAAGTGAAGGTTTAGCGCGTTTAGCCGCATATAAGGCATCGAGAATATCCTGCCCCGCCTCATCATGTTGCAAATACAAACTACATAAATAAATACGCGTTTTTGCCTGCGCAAACTGCTGTAGAAGTTCGAGTCGAAACTGCTTTGCGCTTGGTAAGATTTTGATCGCGTCGACCTCCATCGCAACACAAGGTAAATCAGCTAACTGCGGGCGAGGCTTAAATAGACGCATGGGCTTGTCGGTATTCTAAAAATGATATTGCGATGATACTGCGAATCTTTGGCACTCAAGAATAATTTTACATATACGCTTAAGTACGCAGCATCAGTCTCACGACTAAAAATGCGTTGAACAAGTATCTAGATCAAGCATGCTTGGTATCGAGTTCTGTGCCATCGGAAAATGAATCCTCTCACCACTGCCACTGGCGCATGCTTTTTTTCGATCAATTATGACTTCTATTTGGTCGCTTAGGCGAAAGACCCGGTGTCACTATTATCCACGCTTGCAAACCCTGACTAGCTGCTTCTCTCATCAGTCGAACGCTATTGACATCCAAGAAAGGCAAACAGACAATGCCGCTCAATCGGCCTCGATCAAGACCGACACCACAAGTGGAATTGACATTGCCGCAGAAAAAATCATATTGAATGATTGCCAAAATTGGGATTGCGTTTATGATGCTGGGTATCTTTTTTAATCGCCCTTTGGGTTTAGGTTGTATAAGGAAAAAAATGGAAAAACTACTGGCAAGCGTAGGTTCAATGCTATATGGCATGCGGATCATGATGTTATTGTTTTATATGGGGCTGGTTGGCATCATTGTTGGGATATTGGGCAAATTTTTGTTTGAAACCTACAAGCTCATGAACACCTTATTATTTGGCAATCTGGAAAAAATTGGCCTGATCATTAAGGTACTCGAATTGGTCGACATGACCATGGTGGCACAGCTAGTGTGGGTCGTTGCTTTGGCGGGTGTATCACTGTTCGTAACAACCGGACACTTTGATAACACCGACATGAAAAAGCCTGACTGGCTTGATCACGTCAATACCTATAACCTGAAATTGAAACTCGCGTTTGCCATCATCTCTATCTCTGGCGTGCACGCGTTGAAGACTTATTTGAGTAGCGATCTCAGTTTAGAGAATATTCAAATGGTGACCTTGATTGCCGTCATCCACTTCTTGTTTGTCTTGTCGGCAATTGGTATCTCGTTTGCAGAGCGACTCACCCACGACAAAACATAAGCGTACGCCCATCTCGACTTAGGAAAGAACACCATCATGCCAAATAACCGATCCGCAAATGCTGTCAGACTGGAGTTCACAACAGGCTCCTTAGTGCAATCCAACTTATCGGGCGCCGCTTTTACGGGCGATTGGCTGTGGGTGGCAGGCGATGAAGCCTGCGGCTTGGATCGTTTGCGCAAGCTTGATGCTGTCGGTGATGAGTCGCTGCGTTTTGGTGAGGTACGTGATTTTCCATTAGCGGATTTATTGGACCTCCCTGGCGCGGCTGACGAAGAGGCGGATCTTGAAGGTATGGCTGTTGCTGATGGCTATCTTTGGGTGGTGGGTTCGCATGGACTGAAACGAAAAAATGCAAAACCAGAACGCAGTCATGCAGACAACGCTAAGCGATTAGCAAAGCTTTCCTTGGATGGTAATCGTCGCTTACTGGCTTGCTTTCCTATCGAGCCAGATGCCAAAGGTGAACCATGTTTGGTAAAGGAGGCGAAAGATGGTCGCCGCGCCAAACGTCTCAAAGGCGACGCCGAGCACAATCAATTGACCCGCTTGTTAGCCGACGATCCGCACTTTGGCCCTTACATGGCGATCCCCGGCAAAGACAATGGCTTTGACATTGAAGGTTTGGCGATTGACGGTAATCGCTTACTGCTCGGCTTGCGTGGCCCCGTGTTGCGCGGTTGGTCAGCCTTAATCGAAATAGCCGTCGAAGAACGCGGTGATCAACTCCGCTTAGTGCCATTAGATGAAACTGGCGCCATGATGCGCAAGCACTTTCTACAACTTGACGGCTTGGGTGTGCGTGACCTGCATTTCTGCGGTGACGATTTATACATTTTGGCTGGCCCGACCATGGTACTCAATGGTGATATCCGCATTTTTAAATGGCCAGCAGCGCGCCCATTTTTAGCGACCAATCGCGAGCCAGCGCGTTTTGAATCTAGTCTGACGGAATCTATTTCACTACCACATGGACGCGGCACCAATCGTGCCGAAGCTATCTGCAATTTGCCAGCCGAGCTGTCAGATGGCAAAGCAAGCTGGTTGGTACTTTACGATGCGCCAGGTGCTGATCGTAAAGAGGGTGAACACACTGTGTTTGGCGACTTATTGCGGCATCGCTAAATGAACGCGAACTGGTCTGCTCCGCACATCGATCCTGAAGCGCCACTTCAGTTCGTGATCAATGCGGCGGCAGGTAGTAATGCCGCAGAGAACAAACGTCAACTCATCGAAGCCGCGCTTCAGGCAACACAACGTCAAGGCAATTTAATTTTTAGTGACCCCGCCAACTTGGCACAAGTAGCGCGACAAGCCGCAGACTTAGCAATCGCCAAGCACAGCGCTGTCGTTGCAGTTGGCGGCGATGGCACCATCAACACCGTGGCACAAGCTGCGCACGCACTAGGCTGCCCCATGGGAGTCATACCACAAGGCACCTTCAACTACTTTGCCCGCACGCATGGAATTCCTGACGATCCCGCCATCACTGCTCGACAACTTCTGGAATGGTCGCCTTGGCCTGTACAAGTCGCCGCTATAAATGAACACGTGTTTTTGGTTAATGCTAGCCTTGGACTTTACCCCGATTTACTCGAAGATCGCGAAGCGTACAAAGCGCGTTTTGGACGTAGCCGCTGGGTCGCATTCTGGGCTGCAAGTGCAACGCTATTACGCGCACAAAGACGACTACGCATGCGCATCGAACAAGAAGGCGCAGTCCGCAATGTCAAAGCCCTGACGCTCTTTGTAGGCAATAATCGCCTGCAGCTAGAACAATTGGGCGTACCTCCAAGCATTACACTACCCGATACACCAGGTCATCTAACCGCGGTCATGTTACGACCCATCGGCACCTTGGCGATGTTACGACTCATGTGGCATGGTGCAATGGGTAATCTTGGTACTGCTGAGGATATCGAACACTTTAGCTTCAACCACTTAGTCGTCCGTCCCACACTCACACCAGGTCGTCGCGGCGTCAAAGTCGCGTTCGATGGCGAAGTCACACGCCTGCGCGCACCACTACATTTTCAAGTGCTATCGAAACCCTTGTTTCTGATAAAACCAGCGCCAAGGACAATTGCTGTGAACGACAAATTACCGCAAGAAAGCCTTGGCGCATGAGCGTCTTAATACAGATCTCCGATACGCACTTTGGCACCGAACAGCCACAAGTGATGGCGGCGCTCATGTCTTTGGTGAAACAGCAGATGCCGAATCTCGTCGTGCTATCCGGCGATATCACGCAACGCGCTAAGCCAGCGCAGTTCCAAGCAGCACGCTGTTTTATGGATAGCCTGCAAGTCCCCTTCTTAGCAATTCCAGGCAACCACGACATCCCGCTACTCAATTTATGGTCGCGCTTGCGCAATCCCTACGCCCGCCATATCGCCGCTTTTGGAGCGGAGCTGGAACCAGTCTATTCATCTCCCGACCTGTTGGTCATCTGCGTCAACACCACGCGCGCATGGCGTCACCGACACGGTGAAGTATCCGCCAGCCAAATCGCGCGAGTTGCCGATGTATTGTCACGCACAAGTGCCGAGCAATTACGCATCGTCGTCGTCCACCAACCTATCGCCGTAACGCGCGCTGCAGATGCTATCCACTTACTTCGTGGTCACGCCGAGGCCTTAACTGCGTGGTCCGCCGCTGGCGCGGATCTGGTCATGGGTGGGCATATCCATTTACCTTACGTGCTGCCACTAAGCGGCTTCTCACGTCCAATGTGGGCAGTGCAAGCTGGCACTGCTGTTTCATCGCGAGTGCGATCCAGTGTGCCAAATTCGGTGAATATTCTACGCTGGGGGGGCGACGCCGCGATGGGCGGCTGCCACATAGAGCAATGGGATTTTTCAGCGGAAGAATCCCATTTTGCAATCGCAAAATTGACCGAAATACGTACGCAAGATCACAAACACAGCCAACAAACAAAAATGCCGCTCAGCATGAA
Source organism: Affinundibacterium seohonense (assembly GCF_014284305.1). Taxonomy (GTDB): domain Bacteria; phylum Pseudomonadota; class Gammaproteobacteria; order Burkholderiales; family Burkholderiaceae_D; genus Undibacterium; species Undibacterium seohonense. Next base: position 135,969 of record NZ_JACOFW010000004.1, on the reverse strand, counting down.
CTGAACGGCATTATGTCGAAAGTGGCATTATTGATAGACTAATGCCACAAAGTGCTTTGTTTCATCAGCGGGTAATCACCGCAAAACGCGCACCCGCGCCATTGATCTCTTTGGTATTGATTTGTACCAGCACCACGTGCTTTCCAGATGCGCTATGGAAGATGTGCATACCATACGACTGCTGCCCTCCTATAAGCGGTAAAGACATCTCCGTATCCGGTATGAATAATGCTCCAGAAAAACGCTTATACGCTGATGGCAAAGTCGGCGTGTAGGGATAATTATTGCTGGTACTTGGTCCAGCTTGCAAAACCAAAGTTTCGTCTAACAGCGACGAATTACTGAGGCTCAGCGGACGCGTTACACCATTCAACACACCGGCATATTGCAAAGTATCGGTGCGGAAATAGTTGCCAGTAGAGGTGAACAAAATGTTCTGATTCTCTGAAAGATACAGTGGTACATTCAGACTGTAGTCACCGTGATATGGCGAGTCGCCAAATTTGATCGCCTGACTTGTCGTTGGATTGAACGTAAAGTAGTCAATATCAGACGGTGACAAACCCTGTTCCATCAGGAATACTTTATTGAGCTTGTCAGCCAAAATGCCGTACTGCGTTCCATAAAACATTCCTAAATAGCCGGAACCTTGCGCGATCTTTGTGCCAGTTCTCGCATCGATAGCGACCACGGATTCATTCACCCATTGCCCACCTGTCTGTCCAATCAAAAAGACCACACCGCTATTCATTACGAACAAATCAGTATGCGCACCACCCGTCGATGAGGAGCGGATGATCGTTCCAGTCACCAGATCAACTAAACTCACTATTCCTTCATGCAATACACCTGCCAACTTACCATCTGGGCTCAAGCCCAGATTCTTAACTGGCAAAGACAATGCCACAGAACGGATCGAGCCAACAAAAGGATCAACGATACGCAGGGTGTCTGGGTTGGTTGCCGTCACAATCAATTTATCCAAGCCCAAGCTGTATTTGACGCGATCTGGCACAAAATTCAGAGAGACTGAATTGCTCATGTTCGCCAGCACCAACAAATTAAGATAGGCAATACTCGAGGCGCGACCATCAGTGACGGTTACAGCAAGTGAGTAATTTCCTGGCATATCCGGCGTGAACGCTAAGGCAGACGTATTCGCGGTACTAATCACAGCATTACTACCGACTGGCTTAGCATCAATCGTCCAAGCGAATTTCAGCACATCACCGTCTTCGTCGTAACTCAAATCCGCAGACGCGATTACAGGTGAACCAGCCAACACCGACATACGGTCCCGATTAATCAAGGCAACAGGGGCATGCGTGCCGATATCGACACCGATGGTACGCTCAGAATAAGCGCCAGCAGTATCGGTGACACGTAGTCGGAATACATAAGATCCCTCCTTATCGGCAACAAATTTGGGGTCAGCAATCGACAGCGATGACAATGATGCCGTACTTCCGGAAGGTCGTGCCTCAATACTCCATAGGTAAGTCATTACGTCACCATCCGCATCACTACTGAGACTTCCACGCAAAGTCAGCTCTGTTCCAAGACGCAATAAAATATTAGGAGCCGACAGCTGCGCAGTCGGTGTTGCGTTCGAGCCGATACTAGCGATCGGACGACGATTATTAGCATTGATACGCTTGATGTAAGTTGCTTGCGCTCCCTGCGTGTCAGTCACTGTCAAATTCACCACATAAGTACCCAGCGCATCCGGTGTAAAGCCCGCTACATTACCTGTAGCTGACGACAATACTGCGGTACTGCCATTTGGTCGAGAACTCATCACCCAAGCCTTGGTCAACGCTTGGCCATCGGCATCGCTACTAGTCGATCCATCGAGCAAAACGTTATAACCCACCGAGGTCGTCATACTAGTATCACCAACCGCGTTGGCGATCGCAGTCGCATTAGTGATGACGATGGCAGTCGGCACACGATTGTCCGCTTGGAAGGAATAAACCGACTCAAATGAACCGCCCCTGCCATCAGAACCGCGTGCACGGATCTTAAAAATACCTTGTACATCAGCAACCAATCTGGCTGTCTTGCCCGCGAAACTCAGGCCTGCCGAACTCGTCACTGGTCTTTCTATCAGCTCAAATACAACGGATACTTGGTCACCATCAGGGTCTGTCGCACCAGTCGCATCCAAAATAATATTCGCGCCGACGGTGGCGAGTTGTGTCGGCATATTGGTAGGGATAGCATTGAACTGAGCCACAGTAGAAAGGCTAGAAACAGGCACACGATTATCCGCATTAATCACGACTTGCTGCGTCGCGACGCCACCCCGACCATCGCTTACTTTCAGCAACAAGGTATAGCTACCATACAAATCTGGTTTGAACGTGAGTTGCGGCTGTGCCGATGATGGAATCACGGCTGCGCTATTTGCTGGTTTATTGGTCAGAGACCACTCATAAGTCAAAGCATCCCCGTCCGGATCTTTACTCGACGATCCGTCGAGCGTCGCGGATCCACCCATGGTCAAGCTGAGGCTTGAATTACTTGGTGCGCCAGCTGGTGCCTGTAGACCAGTCGCCGTAATCGATACCACCGGCGCATTATTGATCTTGACGCCCGTATCTGGTTTGGAAGTACTCGGCGTTGATCCACCGCCACCGCATGCCACAAGCAGAGACAGCAGCACCGCGGACAACGAGGTCCGCAAATTGTTAGGCATGGCACAGCTCCTTATGTAAAGTCTTACAATAGTTTATGAAATATTACGACGGGCGGAATTATACTTGAAGTAATGACACAACATTTCAAAAATAGCATCCTAAAACCACCAGATTACTCCCGCCTAATACCTACATTTTTTATACCACTTGAATGACTGACTTCACATAAGAATCATGCACGCAAAAATCGCCTCCTTCTCCAACATTTTCGAATGACAAGAACGGAATTTCTAAGCACGATCAACATCAGCATGTGTCACTACGAGCAAACTGCTTTAGTAAAGAAGAAACCAACCGTAGGAAATTAAATATATCAATCTACGTAAATACCAAAAAAGAACCTCAAGCTCGCTTCAACAATCCCTCACTCCAATTGCAATTGGCGATGTCAACAACTTAGGATCGGTTTGGCTTTTCTAGATCGATGTGATCGGTACCTACAACTTCCGCATCGGACATAGAAACGGTAAGTTCACGATCGACGTGTCGCATTAGATGATATTGATTCGACATAATCACCTAGGCACAAATCGAGATCAAAAACACTGCCGACAACTCACGAAAGCGCTCAATGCAAGATCATCTACAAGCTTTTTAGTGCAGGAGATTGGTCTGTGAGATGACAGTCTGGTGTGATGTTCTCATTCAAAAGAAACACAAACCTACAACACAACCACTTCATCGCTAAACGAATCTTCCAACTTCGAACCCGCGCAAAGCACAGAGTACAACATACAATTTAAACGCTCTTTATTTTGTTTGACTTGACTAATAAAATCAGGCGTCAAGCTGCAATCGCCATCGGAAATCATGAGAACGTCGGCTTTAAGATACTCGTCTTGTTCTTCAATAATATTGAAGGCTTTTTTCAACGGCGTTTCATAATCTGTACCACCTCCAAAACCTTGGTTTAGAAATCTTAATAAGCCCACGGAATCATTTTGTTGCCACATCGAAAATTCGCGAATCTCTCCTGCGGAACCAAACAACAAAACATGCAAAGAGCGGTCTTCTTTTTGAAGCATCCTTGAAATTGTCAGTAACAATGCTTTTGCTTTCAATAGCGGAGTGCCATTCATACTCCCAGAGGTATCGAGACACGCAACAACTGGGCCTGTGCGCTTTTTATTAATCTCGGTTTGTTCACCAATAATCAGTTGGGTGCCACTTAGTTCATAGGTCAAAAGATTCTGCTCTAAGAGTTTTGCGTAAAACAACATCTCAAGATCTTCGTCTTCGAGATTTAATAATTCGCTAGGTAACATACGCATTAGATCGTTGCTACGATGTGTGCCGTGGACTTCGCTCTTACTTGCAGAGGGAATTTTTGCTTGTTTCTTTTTTTCTTCCGAAACGTAATTTCGTCCCATTTTTTCCGCGAGATTCTTGATCTTATCGTTGTTCGCTAATTGGCTAGCCAACGCAGTAAAATCTTCATTGCACGCCAACAGTTCGGCGTATGAAAAGCTAGCACCTGAACACGCTGATAGAAAATCTTTGACCTCTTCATATTTTTTACTGATGTCGGTCAATGTTCGACGAAAGCTACCCAATTTCTGACGAACTTCTGCAGGGATGTTCTCATCAGCTATTTCCGCTTCGTAGGCTAGTGTCGCGGCGAGTTCGGAACGAATTTGTTCTATGCTCTGAACATTCAAGGCTTGATTCTGAAAAAAATCACTGTGTGCTTGCCAATCTGGTTCAGGCGTTGAATCTTGAGCCCCATCCTTATCCCAATCCCACAAACGCCACTTACTCGCCCCCAACTTATTTTTCGCATCGGCTTTCAATGAGAGAAGAGTTGGCTCCCAACTTGCACCTGGAAGTGCCGACCACAAGGTCTCCCAGATATTGTCATCGGTATGATCCAACGCTGAATAATCCACGCATTTACTAGAAAATTGATGGCAATTATTGATGACCAAACCATAAAAAGCACGCTCACCAACATGCCCATCTGCACCGTGCGCCACCGCTGGATGTCCCACTGCACCATGTTGATTACAGGAGACATAGATCTTGCGTCCCAAAGTACTTTTAGACGTAAAACTTTGTGGATCGCAACGTTCTACCGTGCTCTCAGCCAATCCATCAACCACAATATTCGAGATCTTGCCATCGCCCACATAAATACCGGAATGTTCTACAGCAAACCATAAATCACAATACAGGACGCTGCCTGGCACGGGCATAACCTTATCCCGGAATGTGCTGTCGACAAAATACTTGATCGTTTTTAAGCCAAATGGGAGTGCCGCATTGAGTACACCTAAGCCTGACTTGGCCAAATTTAGAAAAGAAGAAATCATCAGGCCTCTTTTCTAAAGCCAGACGTTGGCAGATATTTGCATGGTGAGTACCGCTGGTGCAGTACTTGCCGTTGCCGCATCTACACCGGTTACACCGGCTGCCTCCACCAGCAACAGCAAGCTAGCTTTGGCGACTTTATCGCCAACTTTAACCTTCATCTCTTTGACAATACCAGCGTGGCTAGAAGGAATTTCCATACTAGTTTTATCGGACTCAACGGTAATTAAGGATTGATCGACTTTAATGCTGTCACCGACCTTTACCATCACTTCGATGACTTCCATTTCTTTAAAATCACCAATATCCGGTACCTTCACTTCATCCACCGAATTCGAATGTTGCGTTCTAGGTTGTGCCGGATGTGAGCCTACGGAACGCAAAGCTGGCCTGTCTTCCTTAGTATCCCATTGCCAGACAGTGTCAAAATCCCAGTCTAACGTGTTCTCAAAGTAACGCTGCTTGAATAAAGCTGCAGCAACCGTTTTTCCGTCGTTGCCATCGATATCATCTTGCCCACTGTTACTATCAATTGAGGCATTGTTTTTCAGCGTTACTCGGCCTTCCGACTCACCGACAATACGATTTCCTAGGACATCACGTTCTAAAGTTCGAACCAATTTTCCAATGGCACAATGTTCAATATTACTGTCAAAGCACTTCGATGAAATTCCAGAAAAATAAAAGGAATCATGGGTGCTTTCATATTCTGCAGTACCAGTAACAAAACACCGTTTCACGGTACTTCCTTGAGTTAAGCGAAAAGCAATACCACCTCGATGATGGCCTCCTTTTCCCTTCCAATTACCGATCACTAAGCAATCCGTAATTGTGCAATTGGTTGCTGAATTGAAAATCAGACTGCCTCCAGTTTGACAAGCATTAAAGTTGCTATCAGTTGCACTATCTTCAATCAAAATGCCGCTGGCTAAACAATGACTAATGTGACAACCAGAAACTTTGGTAGCCAGACCCACATTGTCCATCTTAAGGTCAAAAATGCTGGACTGTGCCTGAATGTTACTAAAGAGCGTGATCCACTCCAATGTCAACTTGCCAGTAGGGAACGGCCAATCTGGAGTCCCATGGTCATTGTTAACCTTAAGTTTGATAGTATGCCCACCGCCACAGTAGTGGCCCCTAAAAGAAATATCCGTCCAAGAAGTGAGTTCTGAGCAATCGATATCAGTTATTTGTCTGAAGTGATAGCCTTTTAGTCCCACCTCTGGACGGCTCAAATCCATAAGTTCCTCAACTGTCCCAATCAACAGCGGGTCTCGTTCCGTACCACTACCTTTAAGGCCTTTAACAACATTCACTGATTTGCTATTGATTTTAGGTATGGGCAAAGCTGGCGATGGAGCAGCCTCACCTTTTCTTTGAGGCATCGCTCGGCTAAAACTACGTAAAACATTTAGGATAAGTTCATGTACCTTGACAGCGTTTTCCTGATGATTCCATAGACAATTTTTTAGAAGAACGACATCCGACAGGTCAACTTCCTTCCGACCATTGGTAGCTGCGGACATGCACATTAAATGTAAAATTTTCTTTAAGCGCCGATCCGACAAGTTTTCACGACGGTCTTCCTTGAATAGCTCTTTATGCTTTGCCCAAATACGCAATACAGCTTCCTGCACATCTGGCGGGATAGTGACGGTTTGGACAGTAACTGCAAGACTTTCCAAATCGGCTCGATTCAGCTTACTCGAACTAGGAGGATCTCCTGCATTCTCAAATAAAAGTGGCAAATTCTCAGGTTTAACGTAATCAACAAATCCCCTTACCAAAAAGCGGTCGTACAATGCACTGAGTTCTTCTTGATCTGTCGGCAACTCATTTGATGCCGCAATTAGCGACTGCAATGGAACGTCTTGCACCTTTGCTCCATTATGAAATTTTCGCTCATTTAAAATCGTCAATAAAGAATTCAAAATTGAAGAACTCGCTTTGAAAATCTCATCCAGAAACGCAATTTTTACCGTAGGCAAGTAGGCTGCAGTATTGCGCTCAAAACGATCGGACTTCAATGCAGTGATCGATAATGGTCCAAAAATTTCTTCTGGCGTTGAAAATTTAGTGAGTAAATACTCAAAATAGGGATGTACTGTATTTACATTCAGTTCCCCAGACATGGCTTTGTTCGCGTCTTGCTCGTCAAGCGCAAAACAATCAGCAATCCTACGCGCCAACATGCTCTTTCCAGTTCCGGGTGGACCGATTAAAACAATATTTTCACTCGCTAACACCGTCAATAAAGCTAACTTGAGTGTTTCTTCTCGTTCAACTAAGCCATGATTAAGTTGGGTAAGGATGCTTTTGATTTTTTGTTTCATATTCAGTCGTATTTAATATTATTTGGATGAAGCTTGTTAAAGCGTGAAGAATAAATATCTGTGGAGTTGGATTGGTACAATTCTTGTCTGTATTCTACCCAACATGGCCAGCGTTTAAACGAAATCCATTCTTCAACATGATTTTGAACCATGAGCCAGAATATTCGTTACATCAAAAAACATGTTCCAGCAATTGAGATAAAGGTAAAGCCAAGACACCAATCTCAAATAAGAGAATCTCAAGCGTATGCTTGCCATCATTTTTACTCAACTAAGTTTTACTAATACAAGCGACCTGACGTGACAACTTTAGGGTAAGGCGAGCATTAGTCGATTTGTTGCTCCTTAAGATGGACGCCTTATTTGGTCGTTGTGTCGCTGCTTGGATTCCTGAGTGAAAAAACATAGGCTTGAATAATCGAACCATCACGACGTTTTGCTAGCACCTGCACGCGAAGGTAGGCGTCTCCTTCAAACTCGTCTAGCCTTTGCCAATGAGCCGATAACACCTCGGATGTGAAGATCCTCGTTGCCGCTATCGGGCGGGATAATGCCAGGGTAACCGACATCTGCTCCCCCAACATTCTTGTCGCAAAAATCCTCTCACCACCGCTGGTTCCCATGTACCAGAAACGTCAGCAAGAATATGTGCATTTGGTCGACCAGGTGCCAAAGTACCGTAAACGAATAAGTGCTCAGTCATAGTTTTTCCAAAAAGTTGATTGCCAAAATCGGTTCGTGTGCAAATGCATTCATTCTCCCCTTCATCGGACTAGTCGTCACCGCTAAAAGTCGAAAATCTCTCCTACCGCTGCGACCGCACCGTCTTAGACTTATTCGCCAACAAGGACTTTTGCGTCAAATAGTCCCATAGCTTAGCGACCAGTGGTTTGCCAGGTTTCGCTTCCGAGGGTCGTTCGCGATATAGGCGAATTTCCATCTTCACTTCCCAAGTATCGCTGCCACCATCGGCGCGGGCTAATTGTTTTTGTTTGAGTTCGCGCACCACTGCCGATTCGGGTAAAAAGGCGACGCCGCGGCCTTCTAGTGCCATCATTTTTAAGCCTTCAGCCATATCGGTTTCGTAGCATTTATCTAGATGCAAAGCGCACTTGGGTTGTGTCAGAATCAGATCGACCATGCGATCGAGATAGGCATTATTGGCGTAGGCCAAAAACGGTAATGGTTGCTCTATGCTGCCGGGCAAAAGGAAATCAGGTTGTCGTGATTTATCGCAGCGTGAATACGCGCGCAAGGTTTCGCTGCCCATGCTGATCATGTCGTACTGCGCTGGGTCTAACAATAAAGGTTGTTGTGGGTGGTGATAACACAGCATTAGATCGCAACCACCTTCGACCAGACTCATGACTGCGTCATGCACGTTTAAAGCTAGCAAGCGGCTATTGATATCACCAAAATTAGTCTGTAATTCGGACAACCATTTAGGCACGAAAGTCAGCGACAAAGTGTGCGGTACGGCAAAATCGATCGTGGTTTGAATCGAGGTGCGTTTGCCACGTAGGAGTGCGCGGGCATTGTTGATTTGCCCTAGCATCGCAATCGCTTGTTCGAAAAAAATCTCACCCGCATTGGTCAATCGAGTTGGGTACGAGGTACGATCAATCAGATCCGCGCCTAGCCAGGCTTCGAGCGATTGGATGCGGCGCGAAAAAGCTGGCTGTGTCACGTGGCGTAATTCTGCGGAGCGACTAAAACTATTGGTTTCCGCCAACGAGACGAAATCTTCTAGCCATTTGGTTTCCATAATGCGGTTCTTAAAAAATATTTATCAATGGTTTTTGTCATCTTTCCTGACTTGATTCTTCTTATCTCAGGACTAGTATTCTTGATCGATTTGGTTTCAAAGTCCCTTCATGCTTTGCGGAGTTCTCCTCAAAACATTGCAGCTTCTGAACCACCCTCACCCTAGCCCTCTCCCGCTTGCGGGAGAGGGGACATTAACGGCTATGAGCAGCTAAGGATTTAATTCGTTTTGCATAACTTCATTTTGTACTTCAAGCATCATCAGCAGACAAACTGCCATCACCATGATGTTGCTGCCGTTCCCACATCTGCGAGTACGCGCCTGCCATCGCCATCAATTCAGGATGCGTACCACGTTCTATGATGCGTCCTTTATCCATCACCAAAATTTGCTGGGCATCGACGATGGTCGATAACCTGTGCGCGATGACTAAGCTGGTGCGGCTCTTGGCGATTTGTTTGAGCTGGGCTTGTATCATTTGTTCGGATTTGGAATCGAGTGCCGAGGTCGCTTCATCGAAGATCATCACGACTGGATTTTTCAATAGAGTGCGGGCGATGGCGACTCTTTGTTTTTCCCCGCCTGAGAGTTTCAATCCGCGTTCACCGACCATGGTGTCATAGCCATCCGGCAAGCTTTCGATGAAGTCATGAATGTAGGCTGCTTTCGCCACCGCCACCACTTCTTCATGCGTTGCACCGGGTTGACCGTAAGCGATGTTATAGCCAATCGTGTCATTAAATAAAACCGTGTCTTGCGGCACAATCCCGATCGCCTGACGCAAAGAATGTTGGTTAATATCCATAATGTTTTGTCCAGCGATTTGGATGCTGCCAGATTGGATATCGTAAAAACGGAATAGCAAGCGCGACAAAGTTGATTTACCCGATCCGCTATGCCCGACCACGGCCGTTGTCGTCCCAGCGGCAATCTTAAAATCGACATCAAATAAAATCTGACGTTTTTCTTCGTAGCTGAAATTCACCTGATGAAACTCGACATCAGGTGAAGCGTGTCCATGCAATTGCAGCACAGGTGCGTTTTCTTTATCGGCAATCTCTTTATTTTGGTCGAGCAAGGTAAACAACTTTTCCATATCTGCCAAACTTTGCTTAATCTCGCGATAAAGCACACCTAAGAAATTGAGCGGAATATACAGCTGTATCATGAAGGCATTCACCAAGACCAAATCACCGAGTGTCATGCTCTTATCGATCACGCCTTGCGCGGCACGCCACAAAATCAAAGTCACTGCCGTGGCAATAATCAGCGATTGACCCGCATTGAGCATGGACAGCGTGGTCTGCGATTTGACCGCCGCTTTCTCGTAACTTTGCAAACCCTGATCGTAACGCTGCGCTTCGTATTCTTCGTTACCGAAGTATTTAACCGTCTCGTAATTCAACAAGGAATCGATAGCCTTGGTACTGGCTTTCGAATCCAGATCATTCATGGTGCGGCGAAAATTGGTGCGCCACTCGGTGACCGCGATCGTGAAAATAATATAGGTAATGAGCGCCACGATGGTGATGATTGCGAACCACTTATCGTATTGCACGAACAGATAAGTAAGTACCAAACCGATTTCCAAAAGCGTCGGTACGATACTAAACAGAGCAAACGATACCAAAGAAGAGACTGCCCGCGTACCACGTTCAATATCCCGTGTCATGCCACCGGTTTGACGATTCAAATGAAAACGCAAAGATAAGGCATGTAAATGCCGGAACACTTTGAGCGCAATTGTGCGCACTGCTCTCTGTGTCACTTTGGCGAAGACAAATTCACGTAACTCGGTAAACAAGGTTGTCGATAAGCGCAAGAGGCCATACGCCAACAAGACGCTGACTGGCAACACCATCAAGGACGTCGGACTCAAAGGATTGACTGTCAATTGATCTACCAATTCCTTTAAGACCAACGGTACACCCACATTGGCAAGCTTAGCGCCGACCAAAAAACTGAGGGCTAACATTACCCGCCACTTATATGCCCACAAATACGGTAATAAAGTTTTAACGGTTGACCAGTCACCGCGAACGGCACTGGGACTGGCAGGTGAAGAAGGTCGAGAATCGCGGCGCATGGCTTACCATCAGTAAAAGAATTTGCTATATCATTGTTTCTTATCGCGCTAGCGAGAACATGCTAGTCAACTACCACGCGACAATCGATTCAAAGACTCAAAAGAAATTCCTGCGATTGTATCGCGTTCAATCGACCTAAGAGAGAAAGCCATGTCAGATAACACAAAAACCTCACTCCCGAACACCATGCCGACGTTACGCGTGATGCCGATGCCATCCGATGCCAACATCCACGGCGACGTCTTTGGGGGCTGGATCATGGCACAGGTCGACGTGGCTGGGGCAGTACCCGCCGCCCGACGCGCCAATGGTCGGGTGGCGACGATTGCGGTGAATTCGTTTTTGTTTAAACAACCCGTCTTCGTCGGCGATCTGTTGTCGTTTTATGCGGAAGTGACAAAGGTCGGCAACACATCAATCACGGTGTATGTGGAAGTGTATGCAGAACGCAATCGCTTGCAGGCAGACACGGTCAAGGTTACAGAAGCAACATTAACCTATGTCGCTACTGATGAGAACCGTAAGCCTCGGTTGATCCCGCCGCTCGACTTGCTGTAACTACCTTTTTTGTTCAGCGCGGTCTTCAACAAAAGATGGATATGCTTGGTTGTCTGTCCAAGCTATCCATCTTCAGTAATGCGTTTGACTGGCTCTCAAACAGCTTGTATCGCGGGAATAAAAATGGAACCGAGAATTAACATCCCCAGAACCAATGACGTGATCCCAATCAAAGCAAGATAAGTATTCGCATAGGGGACTACTTTGTTTGTAAATTTCCGATGCCATTGCCATGGTAGGAGGAACAGGCAAGCGGTAGTTGCGACCAACAACCAACCGAAACTCCAGTACACATCAGCGAACAACATATTTGTACTTTGATGTATCAAGGCAAAGCCAATCGCCATTCGAAGAAACAATTCCAAATAATGCATCGCAGCGCTGTTTGCAAAACCGAGCAAGAATCGGGCTGCCATTGTCGGTTTCAACAATGCAACAATGCCGAGCAGAATGAAATAAACAGCAGTCAAAAAAATCAGCGCAATTGCTACAAAATTGAGGATGATCATTTGAGACTCTCCGAGTGATTAATGCAGCATTTACAGCACAGATTGTCTGAACTTCTGCAGTGAAAAATCCACCATACCTTCGACGCTGCCACGGTGGGCGAATTCATTGCGTAAGAAACTAGCATCACTGCCAGTGTGGGTCGCTTGGTAAATATGCTCCAAAGCCGCATTTGCGCCCAATGCATCAGCATGTGATTGAATTTTACGTAAAGTCGTTAAGATATCTTCACGTAAAGGCATTTGCTCATACGACTTAGGATGCACTATTGTGCCGTCAAGTCCAAATCGACAGGCTTGAAAGCGATTGTAGTTATAAACCAAGTAATCATCTTCGGCTGGTGGGGGCTCATTTCGTTCTAGTAAGTACTTGCATAAGGCCTGCAGATAACAAGCCAATCCAGCAGCGCGCTCTACCGTTAGTGGTGTATCACAGACGCGTAGTTCTATCGTGCCATATTCAGGTTTAGGCCGAATATCCCAATAAAAATCTTTCATACTCTTAACAACGCCGGTATGTTCCATTTTCTCAAAGTAATGTTTTTCAAATTCATCCCATTTTAGAAAAAAAGGGGCCCGACCACTCAATGGAAAAGCAAACACAGAGTTGAGCCGCGCTGAATTAAATAGCGTGTCATGCCCTTGTACAAAAGGCGAGGAAGCGGACAAGGCAATAAAGTGCGGCACATAGCGATTCAATGCATGCAGCAAAAATAAAGCTTCATCACCACTAGTACAGCCGATATGGACATGCTGACCAAAAATGGTAAATTGTTTGGTCAGGTATCCATATAGAACGGACACTTCCTGAAAACGGGGTTTTTTGAAGATACGTCGATCGGACCAAATTTGAAATGGATGTGTCCCACCACCGCCAATACCGATATTCAGACGATCTGCTGCACGAATCAAGATATCCCGCATTTGACACAATTCGGCAACCAACGATCCATACTCAGAGTGCACGCTGGTGGCAATCTCTAGCATGCTTTCTGTCACCTCTGGCGTTACCACTCCAGGAAAAGCATTGCGAGAAAGTAGTTCAAGCATATCTGGACTAGCAGCTACCAGATCAAAATCAGTCAGGCTCACTAATTGAAGTTCTAACTCGACACCCATGCTCAGTGCCTGTGAATTCTTAAATTTCTCGAGTGCCATTTCAATCCTCCTTATTTTCAGGAACTTCATGTGCCCAAATCAAAGCTCTTTGTATAAACAGAGGCCCTAAGATTTCGAGCGTCAAAGCGGCAGTCGCTAAAGGCGCGAGTTGATCCACCAAATTGACGCCTATGTATCTGGTTTGCTCTAGCACCAAAATCACAAATGCAGAAATTGGCATCGTTGCCATCCCGATTAAAGCGCCTTTGCGCCAAGAAATACCGCTGACTTTTGCGTATATGCCGATACCGGCCATCTTGGCAACTTGACGAACGACGATGATGGCAAGCCCTAAGCCGACACCAGCGACAACTTGTTTCCATTCAATCGTTGCAGCAATAAAAACAAACAAGATCACCGACAACAAATCACCAAGCGCCCCAAATCCTCGCTGAGAGGCATTTAAAATGATACGTCTGTGGCGTGCAACCAAGCCGAAGGTCAAGGTGGCCAGCACAGGCGATAATTTTAGGCTGTGTGTCAATGCGACGATAAAAACAACGGCAATTGTGAATGCGAGAGTGCCATCTTGGTTAAGTCGTTTGGTTTTGCGCAGTACAGCTGGTATCAAGACACCAAACATTAAACCTAATGCGGCAGAGACAATTAATACAATTAATCCGTTATAACTCGCATCCCATAAATTGCCAGAAGTCTTAAAGATTACCAGTCCCACGATCACCTTAAATACCAAAACTGCAAGGACGCAATTGAGTACAGAAAGATGCAAGACACGTTCTGTCACTTGACCTGAGCTTTTTTGCTCATTAATCACCCGAAGTATCGTGGCTGGCGAAGTTGCCATTGATAATGCAGCTAAGAGCAGAGCCGAGGTTTCTGTTTGATCAAAGGCAAGCACCAAAAAATAGACACTGGCAAATGTAAGGATGGCCTCAGTCAAGCTCGCCGCGGCGATCCAAGGATTACTACGTAGCCAGCGCAAATTAATTCGATAGCCGCTTTCAAACAAGATCAGACCAAACGCGATATTCGCCATCAATAGCATGGTCGGTGACTGACTAGCGGGTAGCAATCCACCTTGTGAAGGTGCCAGTACAAATCCGACCAATGCATAAGCGCTGATGCGCGACAACTTGAGCCAACGATAAGCAAATTCACCAGCTATCCATGCCAGTAATATAGCAAGCGGCCACGCCATATCATTTCGGAGTGTAGTCAGTTCTATCATGATTTCCTTTCTACTGGTTTCACATCAAACGCTTTTATCAATCATCACAATTGCCCATAAAATTGCAGTGGATATCATTCACACACAAACCGATCTGCCCCAATGCCATGAAATTGAATAGGTTAATTCGTCTCATGCACTACGGCATTGGCAATCGCCCCACTTACCAAGCCTCAATTAAGCACACCCCACCTCTGCGTCAATTACGCCATTTTTCGATGCTTATAAAAACATAAAAGCCAAAATCGCCACCAAGGTTGGCAAGAGTGCGCCGATCAAGAGCTCTCCCGCGCCAATTGACTCATCAGCAAATCCGCGCTTAAGCAGGGCTACACCAGCTGGATTCGGCGCGTTCGCGATCATCGTCAAACCACCACCAGCTACCGCACCTGCGACTAAGCTATATTTCGCTTGCTCCGAGATCCCGGTAATCAATGAGCCGAGATAAGTCAGAGCCGCATTGTCGGTGACCGCGGTTAATGCAGTTGCACCAAAGAACAGCACCTTTGGCGACATGTTGGCCACCAATGGTTGTAACCACCATTGTTGTAATCCACCGAGCACGACCAAACCTGCTAAGAAAAAAGCGACCAGCAATGCCTCTTTAATGATCAGTGGATTTTGGTGCCGCTCGTACGCTTGCGTGACACCCAGAAACATAAGAAACAGGCCAAGGAAGGCGACTGGATGATGAGCCAAAGTGACGACACCAACCAAGAAAGCAATATGCACTAGCGTCAATACGATTGGCGCTGGCTTTCTTTCATCAGCATCGGGTGTCGACACTTGATCAGGCAAATGTTTTCTCAATACAACGACGGCGATGGTGGCATTAATCACCACTGCAATTGCAGCCTTCCAACCAAAGGTTGCCAGCATAAAAGCCGAGTCCCATTGCCATGTTGCGGCCACCATCAGTACTGGCGGCGCCGCAAAGGAGGTCAAGGTGCCACCAATTGACACATTGACGAATAACACGCCGAGGGCAAAATATTTCAGGCGCTCAGGAACATCGCTTCTAAACACTTGCGGTGCGAGCATCAACGCCGCAATCGTCATTGCCGCTGGCTCAGTAATCGCAGAGCCTAGCAATGGCACCGCTGCCAAACCTAGCCATGCACTCACCAATGTATTGCGCAGTGGTATGAATCGCGCGGTCAAACTCACCGCATTCAAGACTAATTGAAGAATGGGGCGAGATGCCGCCACCACCATCACCACAAAGACAAATAAAGGTTCGGTGTATTGGCGCGACTCGGCATAGGCAAGCGCCTGATCACCACCGTTAATCGCCGCCATCGTAAAAATCAAAACGATAGCCCAGAAGCCGAACACGACTTCAACTTCACCCAGCAGGTGAAATAATCCCGCATGACGCGGATAGCGGTGGGAGAGGCGTTCGAATTGTTTGGCGGAGAAGGTGTGGAGTAAAGCGATTGCGAAAAGGATAGCGGCAATCAACTCAATAGAAAGATGGGTCATGGGCTTTAGATGTGAAAAAACAGCGAGGCGGCCCGACCGTCGCTGAAACCTGCTGCATCACATGTGATGTGCACCCGCCACGATTTTAACCGATTTATCCATCTTAAGCGATGCAGAACAATAAAGATCGGACAATGTCGCATTTTGCAAAAGGCAACACGCACTCAATTTTCATGAAAAAACTGAGAGAGGATTGCACCTACACACGGTGTCAAACAAACCTATATGTTCCCTAACGCACTGAATGTCTACCGCAAAAGACTAGGCTAATGAGTTCATCACACTCAATCACAGGTAGCCATCATGAAAGCATTTATTTACAGCGGTATCAATCAACAAAAGATAGAGGATCGTCCTAAACCTAGCATAGACAAACCCAGCGATGCCATTGTCCGCGTGACCAAAACCAGTATTTGCGGAACCGATTTACATATCTTAAAAGGGGATGTCGCTACCTGCACGCCAGGCCGCATCTTGGGTCATGAAGGTGTGGGCGTGATTGATGCTGTCGGTGCAGGCGTTAGCAATTTTAAGGTCGGTGATCGCGTTCTGATTTCCTGTATTACCTCCTGTGGCAAGTGCGAGTACTGCAAAAAAATGATGTACTCGCATTGCACTGACGGTGGCTGGATCTTGGGTAATACCATCGATGGCACGCAAGCAGAATTTGTCAGAATTCCTTATGCCGATACTAGCTTGTATCCGATTCCTGCTGGTGCCGATGAAGAAAGCATGTTGATGTTGAGCGACATTCTGCCAACTGGATTTGAGTGCGGTGTACTCAATGGAAAAATACAAGTCGGTAACACTGTCGCCATTGTCGGTGCTGGCCCTATCGGTATGGCGGCACTGCTGACCGCGCAATTCTATTCGCCATCGCAAATCATCGTCATCGATTTAGATGCATCGCGTCTCGCCATGGCACGGCAATTCGGCGCTACTGCGACGGTGCTCAGTAGCGAAATCGATGCCAAAGAACAGGTGTTGAAATTGACCGAGGGCAAAGGCGTAGACACAGCGATTGAGGCGGTGGGTATTCCTGCGACTTTCGAATTTTGTCAGGCGATTATCGCAGTCGGCGGCACCATTGCCAATGTCGGCGTGCATGGACATAAAGTTGACTTGCATCTGGAAACTCTATGGGACAAAAACATCACGATCACTACCGCTTTAGTCAATACCTCGAGTACGCCTATGCTGCTCAAAGCCATTGCAGCGGAAAAGATTCAGGCCAAAAAGCTCGTCACGCATCACTTCCGATTCGATCAAATCTTGGATGCCTACGATAGCTTTCGCGATGCCGCCAAGACGCATGCACTGAAGCTGGTCATTAGCATGCAGGAGCCCGGTTGAGTCTTGTGAATGATTCAGCGACAAATGGTCATCCCAATCATCCCAACAATCCTGACGCATCCGGAGCACATCATGCACGCCCATCAAAACATCACCAACGAACTCATTACCCTTCTCAATGATCAGCCTTCACTGCAAGAGGCGCTATTAGCGTCTTTTAAACGTGCCAATTTCAGCGATATACAAAGCTTAAAAGACTATTTCGACTTTTTGGATGCGACGGTCACCTTGATTCCCAATGTACGCAATCTCAACCCTGTCGTCAGCAAATTCTATTTCATCATTGGTCAATCCCCTGATTATGTCTTACGTCATCATGAAGCATTTCAAGAATGGGTCAGAAAATTTGCCAGTGATTGGGGCACATTTTTGGACACAGTCGAGTCCGCTGCCAGCTTACCAAGCTTCTATGCAGATCCTAGCTATCACATGGATGACTACATACAGACGCCCGGTGGTTGGTTCAGTTTCAATCAATTCTTTGCTCGCCAAGTCAAACCGGGCAAGCGCCCTATCGACGGCTTATGTGACGATCACAGTGTCGTATCGCCGGCTGATAGTGTGTACCAAGGCGCTTGGAAAATCGCAGAGGAATCGACCATTACCATCAAAGACTTGCGTTGGTCGGTACTAGATTTTCTTGCAGGCAGTCCCTATCAAGAGCGCTTTAAAAATGGTTTGTTCACCCATAGTTTCTTAGATGTGAATGACTATCACCGCTTTCATTTACCAATTGCTGGCATCGTTAAAGAGTTGCGCAAGATCCCTGGCTATGCGGTGATGGATGTCATTCGAAATCCTGATGGCAGTCTGAGTATTGTGGATGGCGTCGGCTATCAATTTACGCAAGATCGCGGCTTAATCATTATCGAGACTGCAATTGGCATGGTGGCGGTGCTGCCGATCGGCATGGCACAAGTCTCTTCGGTCAATCTGACGCCAGATCTTGGCGCTAGCCTGCACAAAGGCGAAGAATTTGGCTATTTTGCTTTTGGCGGCTCTGACATTATCACCTTATATGAGTCCGATAAAGTCGAGCTGACCGCGCGCGTGGGTCAACACTATTTGCAGGGGCAACAGTTAGGTCACGTGCGTCATCATATTGATTAAGCCGTGACTAAATGGTGACTAAATATCTCATCGTGTTCTCTCATCACACGTCCTGGTAGCGCCTCCGAAAAGCGAAGTCTGAGACGATTTCCGAGTGTCAGATTATCGACACTCCCCTTGCTAACATCGATCAATACTGCGTGCCAGCGCACAGATCATAAGAACAAAAACGACCAGCATCATGAATGCTTAACAATCTACTGCTGTCATTTGCGTTTATCAACCGAAAGTCACTATGTTCAAATTAAGAATTATGGTGACACGCTAAGCTTGCCATTGACTGCATTTACCACCAGCGGCTTGGTCAATGGAGACACCATTGTAAGTGTGCTGGAAACGAGTCCGGGCACCGTCGCTAGCGCGAATGTGATTGGTAGTCCCTATGCCATCACACCGAGTGCGGCAAGTGGCACTTTTACGCCATCGAACTACACGCTAAGTTATGTCAATGGAAGTTTGACGATCATGCCGGTTGCTCTTACGGTAACAGCCAATGACGCGACAAAAACTTACGGTCAGTCAGTATCGCTGCCGCTCACCGCCTTCACAAGTAGTGGTTTGGTCAATGGGGACACCATCGTTAGTGTGAATGAATCTAGCCCTGGCACAGTCGCCACAGCGAGCGTTATTGGTAGCCCTTATGTCATCACGCCGAGTAATGCAAGTGGTTCATTCATTGCGTCTAATTACACGCTAAGTTATGTCAATGGCGCGCTTACCGTGCAGCCAAGACCGTTAATCGTAACCGCCAACGACGCCAGCAAAAATTATGGTCAAAGTATTTCACTGCCTCTCACAGCTTTCACCACCAATGGCTTAGTCAATGGTGATACTGTCGTCAGCGTCAACGAAACTAGCGCAGGCACGATCGCCACGGCGAATGTTGTTGGTAGTCCTTACGCCATCACCCCTAGCGCGGCCAGCGGATCATTTATCGCGTCAAATTACACGTTAAGTTATGTTGATGGTGCACTGAGCGTGTTGCCGGTTCCACTGGTAGTGAAAGCAAATGATGCGAGCAAGAATTATGGACAGGGTATCAATTTTGCGCCAACGGCTTTTACCGCCCAAGGTTTAGTCAATGGCGATACGATCCTGAGTGTGAACGAGAACAGTCCAGGTGCAGCAGCGTCAGCCAACGTGATTGGTAGCCCATATGCCATCACGCCGAGTGGCGCTAGTGGGGCGTTTTCAGCATCAAACTACACGCTGAGTTATGTCAATGGTGCCCTGACTGTGCTACCAACGCCGCTAGTGATTACGGCCAATAACGCCAGCAAAAACTATGGTCAAACACTCACACTTCCACTCACCGCGTTTACCAGCAGTGGCCTGGTGAATGGCGATACAGTCGTCAGCGTCAATGAAACTAGCCCTGGTACCGTCGCATCCGCAAGCATCGCAGGTAGTCCATACACCATCACGCCGAGTGCAGCTAGCGGTACGTTTACCCCATCAAACTACACCATCACGTATGTCAATGGCATCCTAACTATCCAGTCCATTCCCTTGGTTATCACGGCAAATGATCAGATAAAAAATTATGGTCAGGCCATGACCCTACCTCTGACTGCATTTACCACTAGCGGTCTAATTAACGGTGACACGGTTGTCAGCGTGAATGAAATAAGTGCAGGCACGAGCGCAGCTGCCAACGTGGTTGGTAGTCCTTACACCATCGTTCCTAGTGGCGCTAGTGGTTCGTTCACGGCGTCGAATTACACTATTTCTTACGTCAATGGCGCCTTAACCGTATTGCCTATCCCTCTTGTAGTGAAGGCCAATGACGCCAGCAAAAATTATGGCCAGACGATCACGCTACCACTCACCGCTTTTACCAGTCTGGCTTGGTCAATGGTGACACCATCGTTAGCGTCAATGAATCTAGCCCTGGCACCATCGCCACCGCAAATGTGATCGGTAGTCCATATGCCATTACACCTAGCGGTGCAAGTGGTTCCTTTGTGCTATCCAATTACACGCTAAGTTACGTCAATGGCGCGCTCACTGTCGTGCCAATTCCTTTGGTCGTGACAGCCAATGACGCTAGTAAAAGTTATGGTCAGACGATGACGTTGCCAAGCAATGCCTTTACGACCAGCGGCTTAGTGAATAGTGATACGGTGGTCAGCGTCAATGAGACTAGCTCAGTTATGTCAATGGAGCCTTAACCGTACTGCCGATTCCTCTGGTAGTGAAAGCGAATGACGCTAGCAAAAATTATGGCCAGACCATCACATTGCCTCTCACCGCATTTACTAGCAGTGGACTGGTCAATGGTGACACCATCGTTAGTGTCAATGAAACTAGCCCTGGCACGATTGCCACCGCCAACGTGATTGGCAGTCCTTATGCCATTACACCTAGTGGTGCGAGCGGGACGTTCACACCGTCCAATTACACCCTCAGTTATGTCAATGGTGTTTTGAAGGTTCTACCAATTCCGCTCGTGATCACAGCAAATGACGCAACCAAAAATTATGGCCAGTTGATTAGCTTTCCATTCACAGCCTTTACCACCACTGGTTTAGTCAATGGCGATACGGTAGTGAATGTGAATGAAACCAGTCCAGGTGCAATCGCCACCGCCCCTGTCATTGGCAGTCCTTATGCAATCACACCGAGTGGCGCTACAGGTACCTACACGCCGTCCAACTACAATGAGACCTACGTTAATGGCATCTTAACGGTCAAGCCATTAGCACTGGTTGTGAAAGCAACTGATGTCACTAAGCCTTATGGCAGCGTCGTCGAACTCACGCAATTTACCCAAACCGGCCTACTGCCAGGCGAGACGATTACGAAAACAGATTTAACCAGTCCAGGTACAGTCGCTACGGCCTCGGTCGTCGATAGTCCGTATGTCATCACCGTCAGTAATGCCACCGGTGAGAATTTTACGCCTAGCAATTACAACATCAACTATGTTCCGGGTGAACTTACGGTGACGACACCGGTGACGATCATTCCTCCAACGATACTAACGCCGCTAACGCCGACCAATCCAAACCCCGTTGGCGTTGACATTGTCACGCCCACATTACCGACAGGCTTAGACAGCTTGCTGGTACCAGAGCCTATCAAACCAGTGACGCCAATAATCAAACCAATCCCGGTTCCGGTTCCAGTGCCAGTCAAAGTCACTCCACCAATTCGGAGCGACAAACCTGTACCCGACTTCAAAAAAACGACCGAACGTCCCCGCAAACAAGACCGTCATTAAATAAAGGAGCAAAGATCGCAAGCTGAAACAAGATTTCAAGTTGCGATCTCCTTTAGCGTTTTTTTATCGCATTCTAATCGCTCACTGACCAAAGAAATTCAAACTTATTGCCCAAATAACGACGCCTTATGTGTACAAAAAATCGCTTTCTTCAGTGTCTCTTGTGGCCTCTAATCGTCGGTGTAGCAATCGCGACATCAACCAATGCACATCCCCAAGCTCGGCCGCAAATCGACGTTGAAAACCTTGATCGGATGTCGATAGTAAAACCGATAGTGAAAGCCGTCGAACCCATCACTTCACGCGGAGCTGATAGCTCCATCAGCAGTCATGACATGACAAACTTTGTCTATTTCGATCAAGGACCAGCATCATCGCAATTGATCGAGCTCACAAGCTGGATCACCGAAACTGGCGACAATCAAAGTGCGCCCTACTTAATTATTGACAAAGCCCATGCTCAATTACTGATCTTTCACAGTGACGGAACATTGGCTGGTACCACACCCGTTTTATTAGGTTTGGCCGTTGGCGATAAACTAATACCCAATACCAACCAACATACGCTGGCAAAAATCAGACCTGCAGATAGGATTACACCAGCAGGTCGCTTTCCAATGGAATTTGGGCATGATCTGCATGGACAAGATATCTTTTGGATCGATTACGAAGCGTCAATTTCTTTGCATCGTATTTTTGAAGGGAATGCCAAAGAGCGCCGACGAGAAAGGATGCAATCTACATCCTCTGCCGATAATCGAATTAGCTTTGGGTGTATCAACGTGTCAAAGGAGTTTTACGAAAAAACACTTCGCCATGTCTTCAGCAAGAGTCTTGGATTTGCCTACATCATGCCTGAAGACAATTCGTTAGCACTTCCTTATCAATGACAAAGCCCCCAAACTATGACTCACAGTTTGGGGGCTTGTTGTGATTTTTTACTACTTTGACTAACATGACACCATGCTTGGAAAGTCTAAAAAATTACGCTGCCTTTTTAGCTTCATCCCGCAAAGCACGACGCAAAATTTTACCGACGTTGGTCTTTGGTAACTCAGTGCGGAACTCAATGTATTTTGGTTTCTTGTAAGCGGTAAATTCTTCCTTACAGAACGCCATCAAATCTTCTTTCGTCAGCGCTGGATCTTTCTTGACGACGAATAACTTGACCGCCTCACCAGAGTTTTCGTCTGGAACACCCACGCAAGCACATTCCAAGACACCTGGATGACCAGCCACGACGCCTTCGATTTCGGTTGGGTAGACATTAAAGCCTGAGACCAAAATCATGTCTTTTTTACGGTCAACAATTTTGGTAAAACCACGTTCATCCATGATCCCAATGTCACCCGACTTAAAGAATCCGTCAGGGGTAAATGCATTCGCGGTTTCATCTGGACGGTTCCAATAACCGAGCATCACTTGCGGTCCACGAATAGCGATTTCGCCGCTTTCACCAAGTGGCACAGGCTTGCCATCGTCATCCAAAATGGCAATTTCTGTAGAAGAAATCGGCAGACCAATACTGCCGGTGAATTCTTTTGAATCAGCATAGTTCGCTGTTGCTACCGGAGATGTTTCTGACAAGCCGTAACCTTCTGCAATCGCACAACCAGTGACCGCTTTCCAACGTTCCGCTACGGCTTTTTGTACCGCCATACCGCCACCTGTACAGCACAAATAACCAGAGAAATCAGTATTTGCAAATTCTGGATTATTCAACAGTGCGTTATAGAGTGTGTTCACCGCCGGGAAAATATTGATCTTGTATTTTTTGAGTTCTTTCACAAAACCTGGAATGTCGCGCGGATTTGGGATTAACACATTCAAGCCACCAATACGCGTACCAACCATATTACATACGGTCAGAGCGAAGATATGGTACAGCGGTAAAGCACACACAAACACCAATTGCGGTGTTTCTTTATGGGCATCCATGCTCGGTTTGAGCCAAGCGTGATTCTGCAATACGTTTGCCACCACATTACGATGACTCAACACCGCGCCTTTTGAAACACCCGTCGTACCACCGGTATATTGCAAGAAGGCGACATCATCAAGCTTGGACTCGACTGGTTGAAACTTCATCGAAGCACCTTGAGCGACGATGTCATTAAAGCGGAAAGATCCTGGCAAAGAAAACGCAGGGACCAATTTCTTCACATGACGCACCACCAGATTCACGATCGTGCCTTTCACCCCACCCAACAAATCACCCATCGCACACACCACAACGTGTTTAATGTTGGTGCCCGCAATCGAATGCTCTAAAGTTGTCGCGAAATTTTCTAAAACAAAAATCACCTCTGCGCCAGAGTCTTTTAGTTGATGCTCAAGTTCACGATGCGTGTATAAAGGATTGACGTTCACCACGATATAACCTGCACGCAAAATAGCAGCTAGCGCCACTGGATATTGCAAGAGGTTAGGCATCATGACAGCTACGCGCGCACCGGGTTTTAAGCCACGGCTCTGCAGCCATGCTGCGACTTTCTTCGACATCGCATCAACTTCGCCATAGGTCATGAACTTGTCCATACAGACGTATGCTTTGCGATCAGCAAAGGACTTAAATGCCTCTTCCAATAAATGTACTAAAGATTTGTACTGATTGACGTCGATCTCGGCGGGTACGCTTGGCGGATAAGACTTCAGCCAAAATTTATCTATGTTGGTCGCTGTATTCATTATTGTCTCCATTTTTATTTGTTCAATCCACTGCGTGGCAATCCCACCGAGTTTAAACGACAGTGATTTCTTGGATGCAGGAAAACGAACATGTTTTCTTAAAACCAAATGCACCAACAAGATACACCAAGCATTGCGCTGTGACCATTGTTGGTGCGAATTAGCCTCGCAAAAATCCTAAAACTGAGTAAGGATTCTAGGAAATTTTGCGGCGCAACATAAACAAAGGGTCGGCATCACGCCTTTTCTACTTGCACTAAAAGATCGTAAAAGGTTGGACCGCCACCCATGTCCGTCAATTGCTGGCTGGTGACTTCATTAGCATTCTTATGATCGGAAGCGAGTTTTTTCCACCAAATGGAGAGCCCGACCACCAGCCCAGGTTTGGCTTTTTCGGTCAACCGAGCTTTTGCCACAAAACTGCCTCTATCATTAAAAATCCGTACCATCTGACCAGCGGAAATGTGACGAACCGCAGCATCGTCTGGGTGCATATCCAAATGCGGCTCCCCTTCGGTATCGCGCAAACTCTTTACATTCACAAAGGTCGAATTCAGAAAATTACGCGCCGGCGGCGAAATCATCGCCAAAGGATATTTGGCAGCCAATTGCGGATTGCTGATCACAGATTCATAGGGTGGAATATACGCGGGTAAAGGATCTAATCCAGCGTCTAACATCTGTTGGCTATAAAATTCACACTTACCCGACGGCGTGGTAAAACCACCATGCGCGAACGGGACTTCAGGCATCTGTAGTTTTGACCAGCCAGACTGTTTCAACTGTTCCCAATTGGTGTGTTGAGTACGAGGGTGTTGGTAGTTAAATGCCAGCGCGCCCAATTCATCATCCGTCTCGGCAAAACAAGGGTCGGTGAAACCCAATGCTTTCGCAAGCAAGCGGAAAACTTCAGTATTGGGTTTGGATTCACCGATCGGTGCAATCGACGGATTGCTCGCCATCATATAACGATGTCCATAGGCCGAGTGCGCATCAAGATGCTCTAACTGCGTCGTTGCTGGCAACAGAATATCGGCGTAATCCGCGGTATCTGTCTGAAAATGTTCTAGTACCACAGTGAACAGATCTTCCCGTGCAAACCCTAGTGCAACGGCAGAGGAGTCAGGCGCAATTGCCACCGGATTCGAGTTATATACGATCACGGCCTCTACCTTGGGACCAAATTCGTCTGAACCAGGATGCAACAAGGTGTCGCCGATGTCGCTCATATTCAAAGTACGACTAGCCTGAGCAGCCGGGAATAAATCCGGACGCTCTAATGCGGCTGAGTTTTTTACGAAGCTACCTGAAGACGACAATAAAACACCACCCGCGGCATGACGCCAAGCACCAACTAGCGCGGGCAAACATGAAATATTACGCACCGCCATGCCACCGCCGTGCGTACGCTGCACCCCATAATTCATGCGAATCAAGCTAGGTTCACCACGTTTTGCGCCTTCACCATAGTCCCGCGCAAGGCCGATTATTTCTTCGACAGTGATGCCGCAAATTTCAGCGACTTTTTCTGGAGTCCACTCAGCAACACGTTGTTGCAATTGTTCAAATCCAAGCGTGTATTGCGCGATGTAATCGTGATCGAGCAAGTCCTCTTTGATCAACACATGCATCATCCCTAACACCAATGCCGAGTCGGTCCCTGCTCGCACTGCGATATGTTGATGACATTTCTCGGCACTCAAGGAGCGATAAGGATCAATCGCAATAATTTTGGCACCATTGCGTTTTGCTTCTTGTACGCGTGTCCAAAAATGGAGATTCGAGGCGATAGGATTGCCGCCCCAGATAATAATCAAACGGGCGTTTTGCGTTTGTTCGACATCGGTACCAATGCGGTCGCCCAACGTATATTTATAGCCAACTCCACCTGCCGACGCACAAATTGTTCTGTCTAAGAAAGACGCACCCAGTTTATTCAACACCCGCGCCGCCATGCTTTCGCCTTGCACCAAGCCCATGGTTCCTGCATAGCTATAGGGCATAATCGCCAATGGATTACGGGCAGCGATTTCTCTAAGTCGGCTCGCGATGGTCTGAATCGCTTCATCCCAACTTATCCGTTCAAACTTACCTTCGCCTTTGTTGCCAACCCGCTTTTGCGGATAGAGCAAGCGATCAGGATGGTAAGTACGTTCGGTATAACGCGCCACTTTGGTGCATAAGACACCAGCCGTAGTCGGATGATCAGGATCACCCTTGACCTCGGTTGCCACCCCATCTTTGACTGTCACCAACAAGGCACAGGTATCAGGGCAATCATGAGGGCAAACAGCGCGAACGACATTACTAGACATGGTACTTCCTTTGCTTCTGGGAACATTTATAAAATACGCTGAATTGAGCGATGATAACGTGATGATAGACTGCTTCACCAAGATCTGCCAGCCAGTGTAAGACGTTGCAGGGGAACTTTCCTTTACCAAGACAGTCACTTAGCCTGTCGCGTACGAAATGCGCCAAGTCTATAACTTTGCGTAAAGATGGCTAAATCTAGTATGCTTACGCCCTCTCGATTGAATATCGCTGAACATTATTGAAGTCACTTGGAACTTGTCATGAATCGTACAAAAGCACTCTTGATCACCATTATTCTCGCTTGCCTTGGTTTGCTTGGCTTTGCAATGTATTTGCAACTGGTGCTGGATATGCTGCCCTGTCCGTTTTGCGTCATCCAGCGCTATGCATTTGCTTTGATTGCCCTAGTTTGTTTACTCAGCTTATTCAAACCAAAATTCATGCGTGGAGCGATGTCGGCAAGCTTATCGTTTAGCTTAATTGGTGGTGGCATCGCTAGCTATCAGTTATGGGTGATTGCACAACCACTCGGATCTTGCGGTGCAGATCTATGGTCTGGGCCTATCAATAGCCTCTTTCCTGCCAAGTTATTTCCCGTGATGTTCCGAGCCAATGGCTTATGTGAAACACCATATGATCCCATCTTGGGCTTATCGATTCCGACTTGGGCACTGGTCTGGTTTCTGGTATTTGCGGTCGCCTCAATCTATTTGCTAGTAACCAAGCCTAAAGAACCAAGCATTTTTGCGAACAAGCTGTAATGAGTGAGTGGTTTTCAGTTGACGACAGTATCGCTGCCTGTCAACAAAAGTCTCCCTTAGATGCACTCGAAACCCGCATGTTGTTAAGCCATGTCGGTGAATTGAGCAGAGTTCAGTTAATCACACAAAGTGATCGCCAACTGAGCGCCGGGCAAATTACTGCACTCAATAATTTGGTACAGAAGCGCGTAGACGGCGAACCATTGGCCTATTTGATCGGCGAGCGCGAGTTTTTTGGACTTAGCTTCAAGGTCAATCCAGCCGTGTTGATTCCGCGCCCTGACACCGAATTATTAGTTGAACTCGCCCTACAACACACACCAGACAAGGCAAGCCTGCTTGATATGGGCACCGGCTCTGGTGCGATTGCCATTAGCATCGCAGTACAACGTCATGATTTAACGATTTACGCTTGTGACATCAGCAACGATGCTTTGGAAATTGCCAAATTCAATGCCGACAAATTACTCAAGGACCGCCCCTCGATCGCGTTTTACCAAAGCGATTGGTATCAACAAATCCCTCCACAACGATTTAATACCATCGTTAGCAACCCACCGTATATCGTCAAAGATGATGAACACCTAAGTCAGGGTGATTTACGTTTTGAACCTATCAATGCGCTGACCGACCACGCCGATGGCTTGAGTGCGTATAGAAAAATTATTGGTGATGCGCCTGCGTATTTAGCGAAAGATGGTTGGCTTTTGATGGAGCATGGCTACCATCAATCACAAGATGTTCAGACGCTTTTACGAGATCGTGGATTTAGCGAAGTGCAAAGCTGGCAGGATTTGGCTGGTATATGGCGCGTCACCGGCGGCCGTTGGCTGGCCTAGTCAGAGTACTAGCCAAAAATAGGAAGAAAATAGGATAAGAAAGATGGAAATCAGTAACGACAAGACCCGACTCGATCTCGACGTCATTCATGCTTTTTTATCGAAAGGAAGCACTTGGGCATTGAATATTCCACGTTCCCTGGTTGAACAATCCATCAGCAACTCATTATGTTTTGGCGGCTATGAGAACGGTCAACAAATCGCCTTTGCCCGCGTGGTCAGTGATTTTGCGACCTTCGCCTATTTAATGGACGTATTCGTTGTGCCGCAACACCAAGGCCGCGGTTTAAGCTTGCAATTAGTTCAAGCAGTAATGTCGCATCCGCAATTGCAGGGTCTACGCCGCTTTATGCTCGCCAGCAGCAATGCACGCGGCTTGTATCAACGTTTTGGATTTCAGCAACTCGGCAATCCAAACATCATGATGGAAATCAATATTCCAGACATCTATTCAAAAACATAAAACAGCAACTCATCTCATTCAACCGCGCGATACGCTTCACACATGTGCTTCGCAATTGCCTTTTTTCTCTCTTGTCAAGACTGGCGCAATCTCACAGATTGCGTATGATCACGAGCTTGATTTAACTTCCCTGATTTTTTTGAAACCTTTATGTTGCCTTCCATTGAACAACGCCTTGCCGTAGAACTCGCCGCCAAACCAGCACAAATCGCCGCTGCAGTTGCCCTTTTAGACGAAGGCGCGACCGTGCCCTTTATCTCTCGCTATCGTAAAGAAGCCACTGGTGGACTCGATGATACGCAACTGCGTTTATTAGAAGAGCGCTTACGCTATTTGCGCGAATTAGAAGACCGCCGCGCTGCCATCATTGCTTCGATCGAAGAACAAAACAAAATGACGCCGGAGTTGCTGACCGCAATCAGCTTGGCAGAAGACAAAACACGTTTAGAAGATTTATATTTGCCGTACAAACAAAAGCGTCGCACCAAAGCGCAGATCGCGGTCGAAGCTGGTTTGCAACCACTGGCAGATGCTTTATTGGCTGACCCCAACTTAGTTCCGGAAACTGTCGCAGAAGCGTACTTAAAACCAGCATTCACCACCGCTGCGGGTGAAAATCCAGGTGTCGCCGATGTCAAAGCTGCATTAGATGGTGCGCGTCAGATTTTGATGGAACGCTTCGCGGAAGACGCCACTTTAATTCAATCGATACGCGAATATTTGCTAGATCACGGTATCGTCGAAACGGCTGTCGTAGCTGGCAAAGAAGATGCCGGTGCTAAATTTAGCGATTACTTTGCGTACTCAGAAACTTTGGGCACGATTCCTTCTCACCGTGCCTTAGCAATTTTCCGTGGTCGTCGCGAAGAATTTCTCACTGTCACTTTGCGCCTCGACACCGAAGAAGAGAAACCAAAATGGGATGCGCCTCTCAATCCTTGCGAAAGCCGCATTGCCGCCCACTTCGGCGTCAGCAATAAAAACCGTGCCGCAGACAAATGGTTAAACGACACCGTGCGTTGGGCATGGCGCGTGAAAGTGTTCATGCACATGGAAACCGAGTTAATGACCAACCTGCGTGAGCAAGCCGAAGTCGAAGCGATCAATGTATTTGCGCGCAATCTCAAAGCCTTGTTATTAGCAGCACCCGCCGGACCTCGTGCCACCATGGGTCTTGACCCAGGCTTGCGCACTGGCGTTAAAGTCGCGATTGTTGATGCCACTGGCAAAGTGATGGAACACGCCACAATTTATCCACATCAACCGCGCAATGATTGGGATGGTTCTTTGCACGTATTGGCGCAATTAGCCGCAAAACATAATGTGTCTTTGATCTCTATCGGCAACGGCACAGCCTCACGTGAAACGGACAAATTAGCGCAAGACTTAATCAAGCTCAAACCTGAATTAAAACTGACCAAAATCGTGGTATCTGAGGCCGGTGCTTCCGTGTATTCTGCCTCCGAATTCGCTTCAAAAGAATTACCAGACTTAGACGTCACGATTCGCGGTGCGGTGTCGATTGCGCGTCGCCTGCAAGATCCTTTGGCTGAACTGGTGAAGATCGATCCTAAATCCATAGGCGTGGGTCAATATCAGCATGATGTCGGCCAATCGCAATTAGCACGCTCGCTCGATGCCGTAGTTGAGGATTGCGTGAATGCGGTCGGCGTTGATGTCAACACCGCATCTGCCCCTTTGCTGGCACGTGTGTCTGGCTTGTCCAGCAGCGTGGCGCAAAGCATCGTCAATTATCGTGATGCCAAAGGCATGTTTACTTCGCGCTCCGAGTTGCGTTCAGTCCCACGCTTAGGCGATAAGACGTTTGAGCAAGCAGCGGGCTTCTTACGCATTATGAATGGCGACAATCCTCTCGACGCCTCCGCTGTTCATCCTGAATCCTATCCTTTGGTAGAAAAGATTCTCGCGGATATCAAGAAAGATGTGAAAACCATTATCGGTGATAGCGGCGTACTGAAAAGCATCAGTCCATCCAAATATGCGGATGACAAATTTGGTATTCCGACGATCACAGATATTTTAAAAGAATTAGAAAAGCCTGGTCGTGATCCACGCCCAGAATTCACTACTGCAACCTTTAAAGACGGTGTCGAAGAAATCCGCGATTTGCGCCCCGATATGATTCTCGAAGGCGTGATCACCAACGTCGCTGCTTTCGGTGCTTTCGTCGATATTGGCGTTCATCAAGATGGTCTGGTGCATATTTCTGCACTCTCCAATACCTTTGTTAAAGACCCACACACCGTGGTCAAAGCAGGTCAGGTCGTGAAGGTCAAAGTCTTAGAAGTTGACGAAAAACGTAAGCGCATCGCTTTAACCATGCGACTAACCGATTCAGCGCCACAACCAGGTAGCAAGCCTGAACAACGTGCTGATCGTGACGATGCAAAACGCCTCAATCAACATCGCAGTCAAGCACAACATTCACAGCAAGCAGCTCCAGTGAATAGCGCGATGGCTTCGGCTTTTGCGAAATTGAAACGCTAGGATTCACTCTACTGCGAAAATCGAGGTGCAGTTCGATCATATTCGCCAAACAAGATGCTCGATGTTCCTGCAAGAGCAGGAACATCGCCTCACACACGCATAAACTGTCCCATGAAGAAAATGGTGCACCCAATACGCTAAATGCGCTAACACCAAAGGTCCTACAGACAAATTTGGACGTCAAACATCGTAGTGAAACTGCTTTGCTTGTCGATGTCGAAAACCCACACTTAGCAACCAAGGCTCGCCTTCTTTATGCGATCCAAGTGTTGGTACGACGTGCTCTTCAAATCGACAACGAACACCAAAATCAAAACTCTCTGTTTTACCATTGTCCACATCTAATCGCATCATCGCTTTCTCCCACTTCATTTCCAGAGGTATGCGTCAACTTATCTCGAAAAAAATCGCATTTATATGAATTCAAAACACAAATTCAATTTCATTTAAACTTTAATAAAAAATATGAATTATTGACCACTAAGTTATATTTTTGATTACAATCTGCCTTTTCTAAGTTTGTGCGCCCAATCGCTAAAATGTTTAAATAATCAACCAAGGAAAATTTCTTATGGAATTTCTTTATAAGTCTGTTCTTTTAATTGCAAGCATTACTCTCAGTGCCTGTGGAGCTATTGGCCCACTTGCTGTCGTCGACTATTCAGACTTAGGCGAGAGCAAACTTGCAAAAGCGATCGCACTTGAGCTATCGCATGACACGATACCGCAGATGAAGAGGGCTATCCGCAAACTCACCGACGACATAAATCCACTTCAAGCAAACATTGCTCGCGAGGCCTATACATCGATAGGTTTCAACTGCGAGGCATCACCTTCCACCAAATGTAGGTTTGTTGGATCCGCCAAATTTGAGCTAAGAAATGTTAGCGCGGAGCTTAGCGCATTAAACGCGCACACACAACGTGTTGAAATTTTATTGGACTATTCGAGCAAGCCCATTACTTTAGACATTCAGGTCGTTAGAACAAAAAATTAAAATTCGTAACATTCACAACCATATGAATTAAATCATCTAGGAGAGTCAAATCATGCCAAAAATTATCGCTGCACAAGCTCCAGTTCTTGGAGGAGCAGGGCAACACAACTTTTGGGTTTTACTTGGCGACAATGGTCAAGTTCTGAGCCAACTTCATGGCTTTCAAGCAGGCCCTAACGGTGAACCAAGTACCACTGGTGTAGGCGGCACTCTGCGAGTTTACAACAACTATGGAATGGAGTTTAACTCCTCCACTTCACAACAAGTGGTATTTGAAGGAGAAGCAGAAGCGGTCGCAGCACGCTGGAATGCTGCATTAGATTGCAAGACTCTCATTAATGAAAAAATTACAGTTATAACGCGCTAGATATCGACTTTCTCGGACATAACAGCAATTCCGTCGCCTCAACACTTGCTGCTTGCATGGGCCTATCAGAGCCAAACTTGGGTGGATATATACCTGGATTTGGTGAAATTATTCTGTCGGCACAAGAAATACAATATATTCAGAGTGACTATGACGACATAACTGGGTGTGTTGCAACAATCTCTCATCTGCCCGATGGCAGAATCGCGGGAGATATTCGAGTAGGTGATACGATGCAGTTAGCAGACCATACCAGTCTCGAAGCAGCAACTGGCGAAGTCACTTTCTCTGTAGAAAAAACTTGCCCTGGCTTTAGAATTGTCACAGTTAGTGGTGCCACATTAATGTGTTCCGATACGGCACCAATTCCAACTCTTGATGGCTTGGTCTTAGCCCCAGATCTTTTGGGTAAGGCAGTTGCAGTTCGTCGTGATGGCCCGGATGGCAGTAAAAATACATGGGAAGAAGTTATAGAAGTACAAGACATCGGGTCACTTTTAGTACAGCATATAACTGTCGGAGACCGTTGCTTTTGGGCAGGAGAAAAACCAGGTGTCTACATCCTCCATCACAATATGAAAGCAGGACCAGGCGGAGGAACAGATCCTTGGGATTGGGATGATTGGTGGTTCCCAATATCTGGCTCAAATGATTCAGAGAATAACATCGTACCAAAAACAAATGCTGTTGGGTCAACTTCACAAACTCAACATGTGACCACAACTATTGTTAATGGTGAATTGGTTATTGTCGGCGTTCCCATGACCACACTTCAATTGTTAACCTAGACACCAATAATTACTGTTACCAGCAATAAAGGTGGAGGTATCTAGCCCAATACCTCCCCTGTGTGGCACTTTACTTTTTCTAAAATACAATTAAGAAAGAATAAAACTACTCCCTTTGAGATCCGCTAACTTACTAAAATCAAGCTCACGCACGAGAATAAAAATTCCCATGAAAACAGTGTGGCACCCAATACGGTAAATGGGCTAAGGCGACTGGTCCGGCAGATAGGTTCTGGGCGTCAAGCACGCTTGCGAAGCTGGTTTGCTTTTCTATGTCAAAGCCCACGCCTACCAACCAAGCTTCGCCCTCTTTACGTGAGCCTGCCTTAGGCACCACGACATGCTCTTCCAAGCGACAACGATCGCCAAAATCATAAGCATCTGTCTTGCCGCTTTCGAGATCCAAACGCATCACACCATTGAGCGTATTGTTATCAAACTTATTCACTGCAACTGGATAATATAGAAACTGATTTCGTTGCCCGACCACACGCGGATCGACTCTTGGAAATTCGAGTAAGTCTTTGCGCTCGGTCATACTGATTTTGTTTCTATTTAAATCGATCGTCAAGAAAGCTGGCGTAGATGGTTCTGACGTCACTTCTTCACCGCGCATGATTTTCGGCATCCAAGTATTGAAATTGCTGAGATCTTCGCTCTTCACAAAATCTAAACGAATCACATTATTGTCTTCCCATGCATTCCCGAAATGGAACAACATCGTGGCGGGGATTTCCAAAATACGACTCTTCGTAAAATCCGCTTTTTCTACAATGAGCACCTTGCTCGATTCATTGGCTTTCCATTCCATAGAATTGACCATGCTACGTCCAGAATGCAGCAAATCCATATTCAATGCGATTGGAGAAAATATGAAAATCAAGTGCTTTTGCGACACTACGAAATCATGCACCATCGCAGATCTTGGACATGTCATCACATGATGTTTCACCAATTTTCCTTGCGGTGAAAATTGATACATCACGACTTTATCCATCATCGTGCCGAAGTTCCACATCGTGCCATCGGCCTCGACTTTGGGATGCGCTGAAAACGGCATACCAGCTAATTCTGGAGTCCATGACACTATGCCCTGTGTTTGCAGACTAGTCGCATCCATCGCGTGTGCGGATCCACCTTCCCACAATGCTAGCAAGCGGTCATCCATCTTTATCACGTTGGTGTTTGCCGTGTTCATCGTATCGGAAGAACGTAAAGGGATTTTTGGCGCAATTGCGGTACCAAATGCTGGCACCAAAAACTCACCAGCCTGCTCCTCTGCGACAAATTTCTTGGTACGCACAAAACGCGCTTGGTGCGACACGCCTTGATCGGTAAAGCGCCAAGCATGCACCATCCCATCGCCATCAAACCAGTGATGATAACGCTGACCTCCACGCTCAAATAACCCAGGTCCATTGCGATAAAAGTCACCGCGCAGGTCTGCTGGTATCTTTCCTTCGATCCAGGCTTTGTCGCAACTAACATCTTGCCCGCGGTAACCACGTAAACAAGTGAGTTTAGGATTTGCTTGAAATAACGGCTCTGCCTTTACGGATTGACTGGTCTGGCTCACACCAGCTTGTGTTGCCCAAGCAGGTAATGCAAGGCCAGAAGCTGCAACACCCAAAGAGTGAAAGAAATGGCGGCGATTCATGATGACTCTCCCAACTTAGTTAATACGGATACTGATAGCGGTCTTAGCTTGATCCAGCTTGATCTTGGCAGCATCGAAAGATGGTGGACCAAAATTACCAGCGGCATTATTACTAAAGCCATATGGCTCAGTTGGCATTCCAATTACATTGCTATCAAGACGACCATTGCTATTGAGATCGTGGAATACGGAAACCGCATATTCCCCTTCAGGTAAGTTATCAAACTGCACGCTTAAACTTACATTATTTGCGCTGACTTTTTTACTAAACTGCGCCTGCTTCAACCATTGACCTTTTTGATTAAAAACGGCCACCATGACCTCGCCCTTGATTTCATTCAGTCCTTGTATTTCGACTTGTAAATCGCCCGCCTGAGCAGCACCACTAATTAAACCAAGGCTCAGTATCAGTAAGCTTGTGATCGATGCGAAAGTTTTCATAAGACCTCCAAATAGTTAAGTAAGACCACATCTTATGGAGACTGGAACTATCGAGGTTTTTTATGCGACCAGACAAATACAATGTGGCGCGAACCGTCATTAGTTGGCGCGAAAGTTCGAGCATAGAAAATTTACCTAGCTCAACGATGACGTTTTATAAATACCAGAGAAGCGCTTCACTTTGACTAGTTCATTTGGCTCCGTAAGCTTTTCTCAGTTTCCTTTATAATGCTGTTCATCGATTTTTATCTTTGAAGGAAACATCATGAGCGACGTACAAGTCTGGATTAAAGAAACTGTGACAAACAACCCTGTCGTGCTTTTCATGAAAGGCACTGCACAATTTCCACAATGTGGCTTTTCGGGTCGTGCGATTCAAATTTTGAAAGCCTGCGGTGCACAAAGCCCGGTGACTGTTAACGTATTGGAAGATCCTGTGGTTCGCCAAGGGATTAAAGACTATGCGAACTGGCCAACAATTCCACAGTTGTATGTCAATGGCGAATTCATTGGCGGCTCGGACATCATGAATGAGATGTTTGAAAGTGGTGAGTTACAAGCTTTGATCAAAGGCTAAGTGCTAGCCGTGACGAAATCTGTGCGCATTATCGTTGCCATCACGGGCGCCACTGGTGCTATCTATGGCGTACGCTTGCTGCAACATCTGCGCACGATTTCTCATGTTGAAACCCATTTAATGGTATCGGATGCAGGTGTACTCAATATTCACCAAGAGCTCGATATCAAGCGTAAAGACGTAGAAGCTCTCGCGGATGTGGTTCATTCCGTACGCGACATCGGGGCTAGTATCGCCAGTGGCTCGTTTCAATCCGATGGCATGATCATTGCGCCTTGCTCTATGAAGACATTAGCTGCAGTCGCGCACGGCTTTGCAGATAACCTGATCACACGCGCCGCTGACGTGGTCTTAAAAGAACGTCGGCGCTTGGTGCTCATGGTGAGAGAAACCCCATTCAATCTCGCGCATTTACGCAACATGACCGCTGTGACCGAAATGGGCGGCATCATTTTCCCACCGCTTCCGAATTTTTATCATCGTCCAAGCAGTATTGAAGAGATGGTTGATCACAGCTTGGCAAGAGTTCTTGATTTATTTCAAATTGAACATCAGCTTTCACCACGCTGGGCAGGCCTCAAGACAGGCAGCGAATAACTAAACTCTTCCAATTTCACCGAACAACAAACTCGCTATATCCGAGTCGCAACCATCAGTTTGCGCGCGTTGTAAGACGCGCCTGAGAGATTGTCATGCAAGCTTTAGGGTAGTTTGAATTTTGTTTCAAATGCCTGTGCTAAGTTCGTCAATCGACGACCCTGCGGTGGCTCCACTTTTCGCCCGTGCAAAAACAAACGCCTCACATGCAGAACACGTAAGGCGTTGTTTTTATTGGTGCCGGTTGCCGGAATCGAACTGGCTACCTGATGATTACAAGTTGACAAGTAAAACCATAAGTCTTTGATATTTAAGGGAAAGTGACCGTAATTAAGTTTAATAGAAAGTACTTTATAATCAGTAACTTAGCGTAATTTTAAGGAATAGAAAAGAACTGATGTGTGTACTGTATATGTACTCACACATAAAAGCAGACCAGCGAATTTTCTTATTATGCGATCCAACTCTATCGTCGTTTTTTAGACACATGCAATGGATGAAACCTTCCGCTTACTGAATACTCAGGTTGAAATCCGGTGTTCTTAGTCCTTGCAAGTGAGTAATCAGTGTCTTGAGCCGATTCATAGAATTTACATTCGATTCATCTAACAAGTCTCAACCCTTGCCTAAATCAACAATCATCATTCCAAAATGCATTTTTCAAGAAACTCGGCGCTTTCAACAATTGTTATTTAGGTATTAAAATCAATTCGAATAATGCGCCGCCGGTTGGATTTTATTGTTCTGCTTGTAACGCCCGTAAGTAATGGATTAACAGCTCTCAATCATATTTTAATTGCAGATATCGATTGCTAAGGGCTCAAAATTTGGCGTTGCTAGCAACATGGTGATTCCGACTTTTAAATTATCACCTGTCACCCAGCATCGGTGTGTGCTTCCAGAGGATTCGTTACAATCAATGTGCATCCTCAATAAATAAAAGACAACATGAAATTAATTACATTAAATTCCATTTACAAACAAAAAAATTAAAAATTTCTAAAACAGGTTCGCTGTCGATGGAACCCGATTAAGATTTACACGCTCTCGCTCAATACGCCACTCGGACTTATCCCAGTTGGCGATGTTTAAATTACGAAGTTCAAAGAACTCTTCTAAGTCATTATTTCGCAGAGCCCTGAGGCATTCTGGAGTAATCAAATGAATGTCGAGGAAGTGTTGATCGATCTCATTATTACTTCTCAACAAAGCGCGCATTGCATTCAACTTGCTTGGATGCAAAAAAACCCTGTTCCCAAGAGTTTGCAACAGAGTTTTTAGCTTTGTTGACGCTCCTGCTGGAGTTGAGAAAAGTTTGCAAAAAGCGTCTTTACCGTGCATTTCCAGAAGATTAGCTCCATTAATTGTATGACCGGTATCATCGACAAGGTCTTGTCGCAATGCTGTTCTAATCATCCAAGCTCTTACCCTTGCAAATCGTGAATCAAAACGCAACCGGAGGACTAAATCATCATCCCAGGTCCCTACTTCACTCATATGGTTCAAGCTACGTAAAGTTTCCTGTTCAGTTCTAACTTGACGGAATGATCCGCTCCCAAAAACCTCGGTACAAGCAGTTCGCCAAAACCAATTTGCGAATGCATCTTCCGGAATAGGTAAATTTCGTCTCTCAACGTACTCGATCGACAAGAACACCAACTGTAAGGCGTATGGTAGAAGATCTTGCCTAACAACCCCCATTCTTCGAATCAATAGCTCTATCGCCGCCTTCATTCCAAAAGCAGCGTTATCCAACAAATCATTATCTTTTCTGATGCTATCAATCAATTGCCTTTCATCAATCTTGGAAATATCAGGTGCAATTAGACCCTTGCAGACTTGGAGAAACAAGCGATCCTCTAACTCTCTCCAGCCATCTGGAAAACCGTCACGTAGCGATGCCAATTTCTCACGAAGATCAAATTTTGAAGTCCATGTTAGCGCAGCAACCAAGTGCGCTTCCCCCATTGGAGTACCCTGACTATTAATTCTCTGGAAAGTTCTAGCGGCCAAATTCAAATCATCGGTCACCATAACAACAATAGGAATTCTGTATTGTTGAAAGCGATAAGATAACTGATCCGCGCGCTCTTCCCATACTTCGAAGTCTAGTTCAGTCCAGTTTTTCAGCTCCATAGATTCGCGCATTGCGCGCATATGACGATTGACCATTCGGCCATCAAAAAGTGTCGAGAGTGGCAGTAATGGTCTATTGTCCATCATTTTCTTTGGTCGATTCACAAAGACAAAATCTTGATCCATCAAGTCATATTGAATAACCCAGTCAATCACTTCATCTTCAGAATCATCAGCGGAGGTTGACTCAATTTCTTGCAATGGAGACAACAAGACACCGAGCAGCGTGGAAACACGTTGATGTCCGTCAAGCAAATATTGGCGACCTCTTAGAGGTATTCCATCGGTGAGATTCGGAATATGGTGGGGGCCAACTTTCGGAAACGAGGCAAGTTCGAATTGAGCGGTGCTCCAAACCAATAAACTACCAATCGGCATGTTGTCTCTTATGGACTCCAACAGTTGAAGGCGTTGTTGATCTTTCCATACGAAAGGTCTTTGAAAACGTGGTACACGAATGTGACCCCGCTGAACATCTTCTAGCAATCCCCTTAGGCTCGGATTTAGATTTTCTGAGGCAAGAGAGGTTAATGACTCTGACATGGTTCAATCCATTAAAGCAAATTAAGAAGTTTTGGGAGCACAATATCGGCCTCTTGCCGCGCATCCATATCCCAGGAAAATTCTCTTCCGATTGATTGCTTATAGTGTCTAGCAATTGTATTTCCGAATCCGGTGCTTAATGATTTGAGTGCTTCATCAGAAAGACCACTGAAAAGATCCCTTGATCGTTCACTGTCTGCACGCTTTCTATCTTTTTCAAGTCCTGCTTTCATATTGTAATACCATCTAGCATTCTGATCCATTTCAAAAAAAAACTTCACGGCATTACTGTCCGTTTTATTCTCTGCAGCTAGAATAAGTTCGTCTCGTGGCATATAAGACTCGATAAATCGACGTTTGAGCATCCAGTAGCGATCTCGAAAGTATTGTTTTACGCAGGCTTCCCATCCGAATGCATGGCAACTTGACGGCTGTTGGCCGACACGTTCTGGTGTCCAATCCAAATTAAATTCATCAGGATGTAGTCGGTCACTATCAAAGAGAACGAAAGTTCGGAGAGCCTTCCATTGCTTCTTGCCTTCAGACTCCAAAATTCTTCCAAGAGAATCTCCACCGCCGTGCACTGGTTCAACCCATCCAGACTCTGCATATTTAAGTATTCGTTCTCTATCGCGCTGTTTCATGATGCCTAACAGAAAGTTCCAATCATTCTCTGAATTTTCAAGAAGAATAATGACCTTTTCATTTATTACATTTAGAGCATCTTCTAACTTTAATACTGGAACAGGTTCATCCCAAGTAGAATTTTCGACTTGATCGACTTTAATTGTTGAGCGACTAGAAGTATAGGTAGATGAACTCCTGATCGATGCCAATATTAAATTCTCAACCGTCTTTCTCACGCGTTCATGATATCCGTTTAACACGCACTCAAGACCTTGATTGGAATCAAACACAAGCGAATGCTGTTCATCTTTGATCGTCGTTGAAATAAGGTGATGTAAATTTACGATAGACGGAGAATCAAGAGGCATCGAGGCGAGTTTTTCAGTAATAATCACCCTCACAGTTGGTGGCTTTCCAATTGTTTTACCATTAGCTGACGCCCTAACGCCACTGCCTCACCAAATGCATCAACCAGCGTCGTATCTTTCGGCTGTCCGTTGCTATCAAAATCGACTGGAATCACATCGCTCGTGCCATCTGCGCGAGACTCTACCCAATATACTCGCACCATTTCTTCGCTGATGTCTCGATTAGCGATTGCAAGTTGTATGCTCGTAAGCAAAACCTCGGAATGTGTTTCCATTAAGATGGTTGGTTCAGATTCGGATTTGACGGTACTGACAAGCACTTTGGCCAACTCTGCTTGTGCACGGGTATGAAGATGTAACTCCGGTTGTTCCAAACATAATAAATTTGGACCGCCAAATTTCGCTCGAGCCAGTGCAACCAACACTGGCAAAACCTGAGCGTAACCTTCACCTGTGTCACAAAGGTTCACCTTTACTTCAGGAGATCCGCTCGGTCTAAGCATTACCCTCCATGCGCCGTCCATCGGATTATCTAGAACTAAGTCCTCACCCAGAGAAGAAAAGAAAGCCCCCGTTTCTCGCAAAACAGGGTCATTTATGCTTCTTAATTGTGCTTCTATGAGATGATTTGCGGCATTGCTACCATCAGGCTTAAGTGTCGGGGAATTTCCTCCACCGTAAGTCACAAGCCTCTGTGGGCGAATTCGAACTCCACTTATCCACTGAACCTTCGATACAAGTGGTTTTAATATGCTTTTAACGTCTAGATTCAGTTGACCAATAACATCCTGCCCCTCAAAATTTTCACGTAAAAGGCTTGTAGGATAACCTTTCCATTCGTCGCTAAACTCATTACTCGGGCCAATGTACGTAATTTCATGCCCGAGATTCTCATTTGAAAATACTTTCCCGAGCTCTTTTTTGAATGAAATTGACTTAATCTCTTGCCATTTACCGGCGAGATCCCCATTAATATCCCATTTTATTGAAAATGTTCCTCCGTCCGATAGACCACTTAAACCGAACTTCAAATTAGATCGTTTTGTTGCTTTGCATACCAGTTCAGGCCAGGTGGCATCTCGTCCAACATCGCCTGCTAGCCAAATAGGTGGACCATTTGCCTTAATCGATTCGACCAATAATGGCAAAAATCTAACCAATGCACTCTTTCCACCGCTGTTCCAACCGAAAAAGAGAGTCAACGGACGCAGTTCAATTTTCTGCTCTCGTGCAAATGCTCGATAATTTTCAATCGAAAAATTTAAGAAACTAGGCGACATTAAGAAACTTTCAACAAATAAATATCTAATTATTTAACAATCCAAGCATACCAGTTAAGAAACCTAGAACGAGTAACCTCCATTGGTCGATTAACTGCTAACTTAATCAAAAACAACGAACTTACTTCGATTGTGATGACACGAGTGTATCAATTTATCTTCTCACTCAATTGACCCTCGATGTGATCGCACGTTTCAGCTACTGAATCTGTTAATTGCAAAGTATATGCTTGGCGTACAACTTCAGTAAATTCGGAAAATATACTTTCAATTTTTTCTTTATCATGAACATGAAAGGATTCGCGACGTCGAGCAAAAGAAAAACTATCCGCCTTCAATTTTTGAATAAGTTCTTGATCTGGATTTAT
Organism: Affinundibacterium seohonense; assembly: GCF_014284305.1. Classification (GTDB taxonomy): domain Bacteria; phylum Pseudomonadota; class Gammaproteobacteria; order Burkholderiales; family Burkholderiaceae_D; genus Undibacterium; species Undibacterium seohonense. The sequence goes on along the minus strand of NZ_JACOFW010000004.1, from coordinate 93,875 downwards.
TTTCTGCATTTCTTCAGCAATCTTTCCCGAAGAAATGCCGATCATCGCTGTCATCAGATCGCGCGCGCATTCGAATCTCAAACCGTCTTCGAAAGTCCAAGTCAAGATACGATCTCCCTATATATCAACGACAACAGATAAATTTCTGCAATCACCTAGACACTAGTCAACAAAAAAATATCCCCAATTTTGCTGGCTAACTGCGACTAGTTCTCGAACTGCCAATTTATTCGAATCAACCGTTTTCTTTAACACTTCAATTTCATTAAGACCCAAAACATTATTATGGTTCAAATTTTGATTCATTGCCCTAGCAATTTGATTGAGATTTATTCCGATCGAAGCTAGCTCACGATTTGATCTATTCAAATGCAAAATTTCATTATGTGTCATCACAGACTCCCGAACTAACGTGGATTGGATTAGGCTGGAAATCCAAGGTGATATCTTCATCTGCATTAACCTAGCTTTTCTTCGCAATCGTCCCATCAAGAAATTTGGAACTCTTACTGTTATTTGCTTCAATGCATAATCAGGCTCAAGTTCTCGGATCGACGGCCGCTGCGGGTTTCTTTCGTCAAGTCGGTCAAGCAAAGCGGATTTTAGAAAAGTGTCTCTCGTCATTCCCTGCAGTTTGGCGATGTAATCTAACTTTGTCAAAACACCCTTCGCAAGTTTGCAGCTCACCTGCATGGATGGCTCTTGGCTGTCCACAACATTACTAGGTTTCCAAGCTTGACTTTGCTCACTATTATCAGCGAGATAATGTTGAATTATTTTTCTAAGTAGTGCTGCATCGCTCAAGTTCAAAGCTCGAGCAAATTCCTGGAATTCTCGAAGTTGTGCAGAATCGATTGTGGTCACCAAGCGTGCTTTCGACATAAAAGCTTCTCCTTAAAAAAAGCATCGAATAAATAATTGTGTGCCATATTTCGCTAAGAAAGAGTCTTGAAAGCCTATCCTGCCCTCAATCTCCTACGCATGAAGTCTTTCGGCTATTAATTGCAAAAAATCTCAAGAATGAAGCAGGAATGAAGCATATTCTGAGCAAGATAATACGTATGAAAAGCTTCAGAAAAGCATATTCAAAGCAAGATAGAAGCACTTCGTTTTGAAACTTCATGAATTTCTTGAATTTCCTTTGTTTTGCGCAATTTTTGATCCTAAAATGAAGTCATCAAACAGGAGAGTAAAATGATCAGAATCTTCAAAGTAATAGTTCAAGCAGCGAAAGAAACGCCCTACGAATACTTTATTCCACTCATTGGTGCTTATCGTGGCATTAAGCGTGAATATCAGTTACTGGATCGATTAGAAAGAATGAGGTGTGTACAGACTCCAATTGAATGATCAAATCAAATTCTCTAAACCCGTGCCCAAGACATTTTTTCGCGTCCGCGAAAATCTTCACATCTATTTGAATATCCCTCTATCAATAAATTTGTTCGCGAATCACCTAGGTAAAATAAGGTAAAAGAAGGTAAGGGAAATTTATTTCCTCGGAAATCGTTACCCAGCTTCACTCTTCATTTTTCACATGGAATTCAAACACGATAATTCGGAATGCAAACACGAGAAGTTGGAATGCAAACACGATATGCTGGAATGCAAACACGAGCCTTTTTGGAACGCAAACACGATAGTTATCCACATGCACCAATTTTAGCAACGCCAAATCACCAATCCCTCTTCGCCGCTCTTTAGGCACTTGAATGTGGCATTCTCAATAATTCCGACCCTAGTTAGCTCTGCTATTGCTTCTCTCAACGATCTTCGAAATTTATTCATTGGACTACCGTATTGCAGCGTATATTTCAAATCTTGAAGCTCAAATTTTTGTTCTCGATTGGATGACGCACAAATAATTCGTTGAATTGCCTTAGCGAGATCTTGTCCTTTGCGTATTCGCATTCGTTTGTTCCAATCGATCAGAGAATATTCGCGGATACCGAAAATCAATTGCCATTGTGGGTCGATAATGAAAGTGTAGGTATCGGTTATAGGATCGTAGTCAAAGCTCGACATCATATGAAAAGCCTTGTGTTGACCGACAGAATATTTTTGGCGTCCGTCAGGAGAAAAAACTTCTATCACCAAGGTTGCTGCCGTGAAGGCAACCATAGTCTCTTTAAGCCAACGGTAGTCACGCCCCGAGGTCGAACGTCCAATATCTTTTAAGAACTTAGCGCGCTTCATCGTCGTAGGCTTACCCAATTCAATGTTCCTAGACTCAAAGATCAATTGCATCCAAACATCTGCCTGCTGCTCATTGAATTGCTCGCCACTATAAGTCATTACTGCATCACAACGGCTAGCAAGGAGCGTTCTAAAGTGAACGACTTTCCTTCCTCGCGCAATAGGCGCAAACAAACTAGCTCTAGCGATATGATTAGGCATTGCACGGTAGGATGGGCTAAGCCCTTTCGATAGTATTTTTTTGTCCGAGCGTTTCTCTGACAACGATATAGGAAGCTTGCTTGCCTCCAGCGCCTTTTTCGATAAATGACGCTCTGGATCAAATACAGGTGCTCTCATTTTTCGAATTAGGCTTGATCTAAAATCTGTGCAATTCCTGCGGTCTTAAAATAAATACGACGCCCCAACTTTATTTTTGTTGAGTTGACTCGACGCACCCAATCAGAATCAGTTCGAAGGCCAATGCGCAATCCTTCTGCCGACCGACCAAGCACTTTTGCCAATTGAGTGATTGTCAAAAGTGGACCATATATTTGTGTAAGAGCTTCTTCGATTTGCATACTATCAATCCCCTATAAGTTACGAAACTATGGGTTGTATAGTGGTTGTTTTTAGCGATATGATTACTGAGAAAATTATTCAAAAAGGTTGTAATGCCAAATTCTGGATATAAGTTCGTTTCTCAAAATTGCGCAGAATTGATGCGCCATGCGATAGAGCAGTTCTTCGAATCCGAAAACCAGGATAAGAAGCGATCTCGTCCAGTCACATTGTTCACTCGAATGAAAAAGTATATTGATCCGGCATGGATCGAATATTCCAAACAAGTCAGCACAGATACATGTTTTGGGAATTTGATCTGTGGATTTCTACCAAGCGAGTACGCAAAGGAGAAAGGTTTTTTGAGGCTTGAAGACTGGTGCATCGATACCATTCGACGCATGAACCAAGAACCTTTATTGGCAAAAGAAGAAACATCAATAGAGCTGTATGGAACGATCGCGGAACTCCGCTCCGTCGCACTCAAATGTAGATTAATGAAATCGAAATTTAGACCCGTAACCAATAACAATCAGAGTCGAAATTTTAATATTCAAAACACTCCACTTTTTTGCAGAATCTGTAGCGCGCCAACTGAACTGAGAATGTTCGCAGCTACACCAAGTACCTGGGTAAACGAGGATTTTGACGCGCGACGGCCGAGTAAGATATTTTGCGCTGACCATAGGCCAGTTCGATCAAATAGTTCGAAAATTAGCTCCTCCTATCAGCAGTTTTTAAGACAGGAAAAATTGATAGAAATAGAGTTCGCAAGGCTTCATCGGCAATCCTTTAGCTGGCACGAACCGCGAGCAGAATCAGGAAACGCCTTAGTAGATGAATTCATAAGATTGACGGCTCAAAAAAATTTTCTATATCCTGACGATGAGCCTTTGTTCCAACAATTAGCAAACAAAATTGTAAAGTCACGAGTCAAAGACACTAAGAAAAAAATTGTAGTCGCGTTGAGGTCGGGTAAAACGCAAGCTGAAGTCGCGAAATTAATGGGCATAAGTCAGCAATCTGTTTTCAAAGCTGTCGCGAAGATTCCAAAGGAATTTAGGTTTGATCAAGAGTTAAAAAAATGAATCCAGCTCTACAGCAGCAACTAAATCAAATTTTAGACTCGACTTCGAATTTCTTGCTCAAGTACACCAATTAATGATTCCAACTTTGGCACAACAATCGTACCTCGATGCTTTACCTGTGCTTGAATAAGTGGACTCATAAAACGATCCCCTCTAAAAACCTTCACATAGGGCGCATACATCGCGTGTAGAGCGTCAACTGGCTGACTGTCTTCCAATAGCTTTTTTCTTCCACCGCCTATATTTTCCCAGACTGAGGAAAGCAGAGACTTGATAGTAGTAGTAATTCCTGGGCAGTATTTTTCAACGAGTCGGGCATCTATATCGCCTAATTCAATGGATCTCTCTTTGGCGGCACGATTGAAAATGCCAACAAGTTTTGAATCAACCATTTTCGACCAATCGTCAAATATTATGCCGCGTTGACTAGTTGGATTTACATCGCCCCCTGCCTTTAGAAGTAATTCCGTCCGACCCACACTGACTTCAACAATTTGTCTAAGTTGCTCACCCAATTCACGTCCTGGAGATCGCACAATTTCAGATATAGGAGAAGAAAGCGCAAAATTAGTTGTGAACCATTGCATCATGAATTTAGGATCACGAAGGCTAGAAAGAAGGGCATCCCGAAATTCTTGTTCAGTTGCCAACCCAAGACAATGCCTAGAAATAACCTCAGCAAATTCTAGTTTCATCGGAAGCAGCTCAATCATGGCCTTTGCTGAGACCTGCGGATCCGCCTTACTGATCTGCTGTATTAGTTCCTTACGAGGTTTTCCGTTTTTCAATAATATTCTAGCCTTTGCACGTCGCTCCTTCCGCGACAGTCCAGCCTGGTTCAATTCCCCATGGATCACTTCATGAATTGGGTCTAAGGAATTTTTTTCGCCAATCATCTCTGGAATATCTGGAATATCTGGAAACCAATTTCCGTCAGGATCAATTACATGTTTGGGTACGAGAGCGCGGTTTTGCAATGCATGCAATTCCATATCGAGTAAACGATCCGGTGATATTAGAGCGTTAGATCCACATAGCGAAGAAAGCAGTTCCGCCTTTCCTTGAGCTAATTTCGACGCCTCCGCTGAAGTCGCCACTGTTTCACTCACGCTTACAGTCGAAAAGACAAATTGAACTTCACCATTGGATGCAAATTCCAATAATTTGCCACGAATTTGGTCGAGTCCATGGTTCGATTTGTGCGGATCGGTTAATACAGAATAGTCCTGTGAATCCAGATAACAAGTAAGCATATTTACTCTCTGAAAATTGTTGGTTTTAAGCTCCACCGTTCATTTACTCAGTTTCTGATTGATTCATTTTGTCTAATTTAAACACCAGATCCTCTGCTCTGAGGTGGGTATATCGCCTTAGCATCTGCATTGATTTGTGACCACTAATCGACGCAACCTCTTGATCGCTCAATCCCCCCTCAACCAAGCGACTAACGGCCTCATGGCGTAGATCATGAAAATGAAGGTCGCACATGCCTAACGCGCTCTTAATTCCACCCCATACTTTTACAAACTGATATGGCGATCGTTTTCCGTCGCGGCCAGGCTCACCAAAAAATACAAGGTCGGTATCAATTGGCCTGACTGGATTATTCAATGCCAGCGTAAATATGCGAGTTGCGTCCATAGTCAGCGGGACTGTACGAGTACTATCGTTTTTTGTATCAAACAATCTAACGATACGTTTTTTAAGGTCGATTTGTGACCGGCGAATGTTAAGGATTTCAGATTGCCTCATTCCAGTCTCGATTGCTATTCTGACGATCCAGCCTAGCATCGGATTATTGTGTGCATCAACTGCTTCCAGCAAAACTTTTTCTTCATTTACTGACAGGCGACGGTCTCGCCCTTCTCCAGGGCTCGGCTTCCTAATATTGGCAACAGGATTAAAGATCAAGCCTAATCCCCACTCTTGTATCCCAATGGTAAATAGATTACTTAGGAGCGCAAGTTCGATTCTGACTGTATTGTTGGATTTGCCTTGAGCTAGACGATGATCTCGATAAGATGCAACCAACTCACTACTTACCGCCGCAAGTGAGTAAGAACCGAGGAAGGAAATGAGATTGGTTGCGGAAACACCCTCACTTCTTTGTGTGGTTGGCTTCTTTGTTGGTGTAACTTCGCTCAGGTAACGCTCTAAAGCGGTCTTAACGGTCATTTTTTCAGAGACTGTGCGCGAGAGGTACACACCGCGAACCATTTCGTCCTCGGTACGCCTAGACCAATCTTCTGCATCACATTTTGTTCTGAAAGTCTTTGACGTAGTAGGCCAGCCATTCTTGCGAATGAGTGCTTTCCATGTACCTGAGGGGGTCTTTACGAAGGTTGCCATAGGGGCTTTCGGATGCTAGGTGTACCGATAGTGTACTTTTAGCGTTCCGAAAAAACAAATGCCTTACGTGAAATTCACGTAAGGCATTGTTTTTATTGGTGCCGGTTGCCGGAATCGAACTGGCTACCTGATGATTACAAGTCAACTGCTCTACCAAGTGAGCTAAACCGGCGGTAATCTTTTCAAGATCTTTTGCAATTCGATTTGTTTTGCAACGAATCTTGAAGAACAAAATTATAGACTACTTTATGACTTTTAGGGAAGGTTTTTCTGATTTTTTTTGTGTTTCTTTTGTTTCTTCGGTGCTGAGTCGAGTGATCGTTTGATTTTCATCTGGACTCGTCACCGCTGCCAGCCCAATCGATGGCTTACTTGGCTCGCCAATCACCGATTCAGACTCTGGCACATCCTCAACTTCATCGAAGACCATTCCTTGCCCATTCTCACTGGCAAAAATAGCCTGCACATTTTGTACTGGCACGTACAAGTCACGCGACACACCACCGAAACGCGCTTTGAATGTAATGGCATCATTATCCATTTTCAAACCACTGGTGGCCGAGAACGCAATATTTAAAACGATCTCACCTTTACGTACAAATTCCATAGGAACTTGCACTGCACCGCTCACTTTTACTGACAAATAAGGCGTGAAGCCATTATCCGTACACCATTCGTAAATCGCACGCAGTAAATAAGGTTTTGTAGAAATTCCCGTCATGTGCTGGCAATACTTTCTAAGTTGATCTGAAACGATGCGATCAAGTCTAAATGCACCTGATCGCAAATTTCAATTAACGACGCATTACTTTTTCTGAAGGTGTTAAGGCTTCAATATAAGCTGGGCGAGAGAAAATCCGCTCAGCATATTTCAACAACGGTGCTGCCGTTTTGGACAGATCGATACCGTAGTGATCGAGACGCCACAACAAAGGAGCTACTGCAACATCCAACATTGAAAACTCTTCGCCCAACATGTACTTGTTTTTAACAAATAACGGTGCCAATTGCGTCAAACGATCGCGAATCTCTGCACGTGCCTTATCCAACACTTTGGAGGAAGAACTATTCTTTTCGTTTTCTAAAGTATGGACATGTACGAACAATTCTTTTTCGAAATTGAACAGCATCAAGCGCGCACGGGCACGTTGCAATGGATCGGCAGGCATCAATTGCGGATGCGGAAAGCGTTCATCGATGTACTCATTGATGATGTTAGATTCATACAGAATCAATTCACGCTCAACCAAAATAGGTACCTGACCATAAGGGTTCATGGTCGAGATATCTTCTGGCTTATTAAACAAATCGACGTCGCGAATTTCAAAGTCCATGCCTTTTTCAAACAAGACTAAGCGGCAACGTTGTGAAAATGGGCAGGTTGTACCTGAATAGAGAACCATCATTTTTATAGTTCCTTAAAAACGATTAGGGCGAGGCGCAATAAAAGCGTACCTCACCCTGGGATGACACATCCGCCGAAAAACTGGCGGACGACTAATTTACTTATTTAACTTCTTTCCAGTAGGAGGCATTCAAACGCCATGCAAGTGTTGCCAGCAAAGCCATGAACATCACAACCCAAACACCTAAACGTTTACGATCGTTTTGCGCTGGTTCACCCATCCACTGCAAATAAGCCACCAAATCGCCGACCGCGTTATCATACTCAACAGCAGTCATTTTGCCCGGGGTTAAAGTTTCAAAACCTGCAAACTTATGTTCAGTTTTGGATGCATCATGTGCGTCTTTCACTTCTTCGAACTTGGCACCACGTACACCTTGCAACTCCCACAAAGCATGTGGCATACCAACATTCGGGAACAACATATTGTTCCAACCTGTTGGACGACTTTCATCTTTGTAGTAAGTACGCAGATACGTGTACAACCAATCTGCGCCAGTACCTTCGCCAGATGCTTTTGCGCGTGCGATTACGGACAAATCAGGTGGCACCGCACCAAACCATTCCTTTGCATCTTTTGCACTCAGACTAGTTTTCATCAGTTCACCAATTTTTTCACCGGTGAATAACAAATTATTCTTGATTTGATCTTCAGTCAAACCAATATCGCGCAAACGGTTGTATCGCATAGATACGGCAGAATGGCAATTTAAGCAGTAGTTGACGAATAATTTTGCGCCATTCTGCAAAGCTGCTAAATCTGTCGTACGTTCTGGCGCGCGATCCAATGGATAACCGCCACTACTTGCCAAAGCCAAGGCAGGTACAAATGCCAAAGTGACGATCAGTTTTTTAAGTAATTTCATGCTAAATTTTCCTCGCTTAATCTGATCAATGCGCAGCAAATGTTACGCGCTTTGGTACAGGCTTGAAAGTCCCCATACCGCTCCACCATGGCATCAACAAGAAGAAACCAAAGTAAATTAATGCGCAAACTTGAGATACACGCTCACCTGTTGGTGAAGGCGCTTGCACACCAAGATAACCTAAGATTACAAATGAAATACCAAACACGATATACACATATTTGTGCCAATCTGGGCGGTAACGGATAGATTTCACCGGGGATACGTCGAGCCAAGGCAAGAACGCCAAGATCACAACAGAACCACCAAACAAAACTACACCCCAGAATTTTGCATCAAGGCCGAATGGCATCATGCCAATAATTGCCAACAATGCGATACCGGCAATAGCTGCCTTGATGATAAATGGCAATGTAGATTTCATCCAAATTAGAGCGACATAAGCAGCAACACCAAATTGAACCACATACAAGAACTCAGAAGTCGTTGCACGCAAAATCGAGTAGAACGGTGTGAAATACCAAGTTGGTGCAATGTGCGGTGGCGTTTTCAATGAATCAGCTGGAATAAAATTATTGTATTCCAAGAAGTAACCGCCCATTTCTGGAGCAAAGAACACGACTGCTGTAAAGATCGTCAAAAACACAGTCACACCGAAAATATCGTGGAAAGTGTAGTAAGGATGTGAAGGCACGCCATCAACCGGATGACCATCTGCATCTAAGTTTTCTTTGATTTCGATCCCGTCTGGATTGTTAGAACCCACTTCGTGCAATGCGATCAAATGCGCAACAACTAAGCCCAACAATACCAAAGGAATAGCGATTACGTGGAAAGCAAAGAAACGATTCAATGTCGCATCAGACACCACATAGTCACCACGAATCCACAAAGACAAATCTGGACCGATGAAAGGAATCGCACCGAACAAGTTAACAATAACTTGTGCGCCCCAATAAGACATTTGGCCCCATGGCAAGAGGTAACCGAAGAAAGCTTCAGCCATCAAGCACAAGAAGATTGCGAAACCAAACAACCAGATCAATTCACGTGGCTTACGATAAGAACCGTAGAGCAAAGCGCGTGTCATGTGTAAGTACACGATAATGAAGAAAGCAGAAGCGCCAGTCGAGTGCATATAACGCACCAACCAGCCAGATGGCACTTCGCGCATGATGTACTCAACAGAAGCGAATGCTAAGTTTGCATCTGGCTTGTAATGCATAACCAGGAAGATACCAGTAACAATCTGAATGACCAATACCAGCATCGCAAGGGAGCCGAAGATGTACCAGAAGTTGAAATTCTTTGGTGCATAGTATTGACCCCATTGGTCATTCCACAATTTAGTCAGTGGAAAACGGGAGTCAACCCAATTCAATGCCTTCGCTGCGATTGGCGCATCGTCAGGGAGTTTTTTCTCAACAAATGCCATGATTAAGCCTCGCCTTTCTCATCTTTACCGATGATGATTTTGGTATCTGATAAAAACATGTGAGGTGGCACATCCAGATTTTGTGGTGCTGGTTTGTTTTTGTAAACACGACCAGCCAAATCAAATGTAGAACCGTGGCATGGGCAAATAAAACCGCCTTCCCAATCATCTGGCAAAGAGGCTTGCGCACCTGGAGTAAACTTAGAGCTTGGAGAACAACCTAAGTGTGAACAAATACCCACAGTCACCAAGATATCACTATGTTCTTTACGGGAACGTGTTTGTTTATCGCAATATTCTGGCATTGCCATGGTGTATGGCTTTTCAGACTTTGGATCCGCCACTTTAGCTTCGGTCTTTTTCAGACTTGCCATCATTTCTGGCGTACGTTTCAAAATCCAAACCGGCTTACCACGCCATTCCGCTGTTGTCATTGTGCCAGGCTGTAAAGTGGAAATATCCACTTCAACCGGCGCACCCGCCGCTTTTGCGCGCTCGGATGGTTGGAAAGTGCTTACCAAAGCACCTGCCGTTGCCAAACCTGCCGCGCCACCTGCCGCACAGGTTGCAACGAGTAGGCCCCGACGGCCTGAATCGACCTGCTTTTCGATACTCATACAAACCCCAATCTATCAAAAATCAAAACTTGACGAAGCACAACTACACTTCTTACAACCTTAAATTATAAAGGAGCTGGGAGGTGAATTAAAGAAAAAGATGCTTTATGGATCGAATTACCCGGTTTTTCCGTAGAAAAGCCTCGTATGACCCAGAAATTTCTGACAAAAGCGTCGCATTCCTCGCGTTACTCATGTGCAATAACAACAAATCAATAAGGGTTTCACAAGATTTGACAATAAACAGGCAGACTTAGTGCCTTTTGCGGTTTATCATATTGTCGATTTACCACATTTCTTGAAACCAAGGCGTTGGAATTTCAGATAATTCTATTCATTTACGATACAAAGAGGAGAAGGTTATGGGCATGATGCAAGAATTTAAAAGCTTTGCTGCACAAGGCAATGTCGTTGACTTAGCGGTCGGTGTCATCATTGGTGCTGCGTTTAGCAAAATTGTTGATTCTTTAGTTGGCGACATAGTGATGCCTGTGGTCGGCAAAATATTCGGCGGATTGGACTTCGCTAACTACTACTTACCATTAAACGGCCAAGCAACCAGCATGACCTTGGTTGAAGCAAAAAAAGCCGGCGCCGTATTGGCATATGGTAACTTTTTAACGATCTCGTTGAATTTCATCATTCTGGCCTTCATCATTTTCCAAATGGTTCGTCTGGTCAATTTAATGAAAAAGAAAGATGCAGCAGCTGCCGCTGCAGCACCAGCCGCACCAGCACCAACCCCGGAAGACATTGCTTTACTGCGCGAAATTCGCGACGCATTAAAGAAATAAACCTGCTCAATACAAAGTACAAAAAAATGCCACCAATTTTTGGTGGCATTTTTTCTGAGAACTAGTCAAGGAATTGAAATCACACAGGATTATCAATATCAACAAACACATGCTCAATTCCGAGCTCTTGCGCAACAAACTGCCCCAAGGCTTGCACCCCATAGCGCTCAGTTGCATGATGCCCTGCCGCAAGATAAGAGACTCCAGACTCCCGTGACAGATGTACCGTCGGCTCTGAAATTTCTCCACTTAAATACACACTCGCTCCTGCCTCTACTGCAGAGCCAAGCATATTTTGAGCAGCACCAGAGCACCATGCGATTGACTCGATTGTTTTATCAAGGTCGCCGATACATAAAACTTCACGCTGTAATTTATCTGAAATATGCCTAACGAGCTCTGCCAACCTTGGTAACTGTCCTGCACGCCAAGTCCCCAACCAACCTAACTCATCCTCACCAAAACGACCACTAACTTCAAAATCAAATAACTTTGCCAATTGCGCGTTATTTCCCAAGCTTGCATGAGAATCCAAAGGCAAATGATAGGCAAACAGAGAAATACCATGATCCATCAAGGTCTTCAACCGCTTGAATTTTTGCCCTACTACACGTGCATCTTCACCCCGCCAAAAATACCCATGATGTACCACAATCGCATCTGCCTCTAATTTCACAGCCTCGTCCAACAAAGCTTGGCAGGCGGTAACACCACTAACTAGGCGCTTAATTTGATTGCGCCCTTCCACCTGAAGCCCATTTGGGCAATAATCACGGAAACGTGCGACTTGCAATTCTTTATCTAAAAATTGCGCAAGCGCTTTCCTCTCTACCGACTTTCTTAACATACCAACCTCATCATGCGTCGTTTATGGCTCTTATTTGCTCAAACCGTGACTGTCGGTTTAGCGCTTTGGTTTATTGTAACCAGCTTAAAGCCCCAATGGGTGCAGCAAGGCTTTGGAATTAATAAAAGTCTGAGCCTCACCTCTTCGGCAACCTTGATCGAAGCACCCAGCAATAAGAAGAGCTCACCGAATTCTTACAATCTAGCTGCCAAGCGAGCCATGCCTTCCGTTGTGAATATTAGCGCATCACGCAGCTCAAACAATACAAATCCCTTGCTGAGCGATCCGTTTTTCAAGCGTTTTTTTGGTGAGCAGGCTCGTCCAAGATCGGAGCGCCCATCCAGCAGCGGTTCGGGTGTCATTATGAGTCCACAAGGGCATATTCTGACCAATAACCATGTCATTCAAGGTGCCAGTGCAATTGAGGTCGCTTTGGCAGATGGACGCCAAGCAAGTGCAAAAATTATTGGCACCGATCCCGATACCGATCTCGCGGTACTACAAATTGATTTAAAGGATTTGCCAGCAATCACATTAGGTCACTCAGACGAAGCGAATGTTGGTGACGTCGTTTTGGCGATTGGTAACCCTTTTGGTGTTGGACAGACTGTCACGATGGGCATCATTTCAGCATTAGGAAGGAACAGCGTTGGTATCAATACCTACGAAAACTTTATCCAAACCGATGCTGCTGTCAATCCCGGCAATTCAGGTGGTGCATTAATCGATGCCAATGGAAATTTGTTGGGAATTAATTCTGCGATTTATTCACAAAATGGTGGCTCACTGGGAATCGGCTTTGCCATTCCAGTCTCGACCATCAAAATGGTCATGGAAGCCATCATCACTGATGGCCAGGTTGTACGTGGCTATTTGGGAATTAGTCCTGAAGACATCACCGAAGAGATGGCAGAAAGCTTCAACATCAAACAGACCAAAGGCTCTATCGTGGCTGCCGTAGTCCGTGGTGGCCCTGCAGACCAGGCTGGTGTAAAACCTGGCGATATTTGTGTAGCGATTGATGGGCAATCATTTTCAAACAGTCGCGAAATGATGAATCAGATCGCCCAGTTAAAACCCAATACCAAAGCGAAACTGAAAGTGGTGCGCCAATCCAACGAAATTCAGTTAGAGATTGTCGTTGGTAAACGTCCACCATTTAAACCGGAAGAATAGTATGCACGTCCCTGAACTCAGTCGCTTTCTGTTTGAACTTGCCGACAATAACAATCGTGCCTGGTTTGTCATGAACAAACCGCGCTACGATATTTTGCGTGCGGAATTCTTGCAAATGGTCACGCGACTGATTCAAGAATTGAGCAAAATCGACCCGGCAATCGCGCAATGTGACCCAAAGAAAGCGCTGTTTCGCATCAACCGGGACGTGCGATTTGGCAAAGACAAATCACCTTACAAGACGTATTTTTCAGCATCTATATTACCAAGTGGTCGCAAGAAACCCAGTGAAGGTGGAGGCCCTGCTTACTATTTCCAGATCAGTCAAGACAATCGTCTATTGTTTGCAGTTGGTGAATATATGCCGCCAGCAGATCGCCTTAAAAATATTCGCCAGCACATGCTCGACGATGAAGCAGGCTTCAAGAAGCTCATTAAAAATAAGGCGATGAAAGACTGCTTTGGTGATTTGCAAGAAGAAGGTAAATTGATACGCCCACCCAAAGGATTCGATCCTGAGCATGCATTAATCGAGTACTTAAAGCTGAAAAATGTGATGGTTTGGACCGAGTGCCAGCTAGATGGTTTATTGTACGAGGATGTACATGAGAAACTACTTAAGGGCTTCAAAACCGCCCTGCCACTCGTGACTTGGCTGCGGGCGGCCAAGTTCGCCTAACTCGCTATTGCTCCGGTGGTGCTTGCGTCGCTTTGACGAAGATGGGCGCCACGAATAGCCCTAGTTCAAATAGCAAACACATACATATAGCTAGAGATAATTGACTCCAGATATCTGGTGGAGTGACTATCGCAGCAAATATGAATGCCCCGACAATTACATACGACCGAATAGCCTTAAGTTTTTCGATGGAGAGTATTCCTGTCCTTACTAATACGATCACCACGATTGGTACCTCAAATGTCAATCCAAACGCCAAACACATCGACATTACAAAGTCCAAATAATTCTCAATATCGGGGGCTACGGTAATTGATGTTGGAGCAAACTCAGCGACAAATTGAAATACGTTCTTGAAGACAAAGAAATAGCAGAACGAAACGCCACTGAGAAATAATATTGAAGAAGAAATGACTAGAGGCGCTACCAATCGCTTTTCATGCGCGTAAAGACCCGGCGCAACGAATGCCCACGCTTGATACAAGACCCATGGCAGCGCAATTAAAAACCCAAGTAAAAGCGTGACTTTCATTGGTATCAGAAACGGAGATATCACCCCAGTCGCAATCATCTTGGCACCTGCAGGCAAAGCAGCCACCATCGGCTGCGCCAAAAAATCATAAATCGCGGACGGTCCCGGCCAGGCAAACAAGGCAGCACAAACGATGGCAATACCAGCACATGCCTTCACCAGGCGATCACGCAGCTCAACCAGATGAGAAATGAAGCTATCTTGCATTCCCATGAAATTATCGTTACTCATGGCATGCTTTCGTTTGAATTAGGAGGAAGGACAATAACAACATCAGAAGAAACTCTTAGGCGCGAGCGCGTTCACGCGATGCTTAGCCATACGTGCCGCGCCGGAAATCACCTGACTACGCTGCGCATGACGACTTTTGTACCAAAGTGGGATATTGGCCGTTTTTGCCACCTTACGGCGACGGAAGTTTTTGGCTTTCGCCAACAGCGCTTCATTTGAAGGTATAGAATAATAGTCATAAGTTGAATAAATATTGTGCGATTCTGGTTGCACCAACTCATTCAACTCCTGCTGCGCCTCGGAAAACTCTTTATTCATATCCTGCTCGAAATTTTGCGCGGCAGATTCAACTTCTTTCTGCATCTTACGCAACTCTTCCATTTCGATTTCGCGACTCACCTCGGATTTCACCTGGCTGATATAACGTTGCGCACGACCAAACAAGGTGCCCGCCATACGCGCCACTTTAGGTAGGTCTTTGGGACCAATTACAATTAGAGCTACGGCACCAATTAGTGCCAACTTAGCCAATCCGAGGTCTATCATAAATCTGCTCTAACACCATCCGAAGATTAGTGCGTCGACTTATCCTTTGCTTCGACATCAATCGTTTTTTGCTCTTCTGCTTTCGGTGTTTTGTCCTCTTCACCTTTAATACCGTCTTTAAAACCTTTGACCGCTTTGCCAAGGTCTCCACCAACGTTACCGAGTTTTTTGGTACCAAATACCAAAACCACGACGACCAAAACAATCAACCAATGCCAAATACTGAATGAACCCATCATGCTTCCTTCTAGGGCTAAGCCCAAAAATCGATCAATAAAATATTACAACTTGGCGCCACCAATCACATGCATATGCAAGTGATAAACAATCTGACCACCATTTGGACCTGTGTTCACCACGGTTTTAAAACCGCCCGACTTCGATCCGTCCGCATGCTCAATATACGCGCAGCCTTGTTGCGCCGCCAGTTTAGGTGCTAATTCCAGCATTTTACCCAACAATACGGCATCTTCAGCTTTTGCGTCGGCCAAACTCGACAAATGTTTCTTGGGGATAATCAAAAAATGTACAGGTGCCGCCGGATTGATGTCATTAAATGCCATCAATTCATCATCTTCATACAAAATAGTTGCTGGAATTTGCTTCTCAACGATTTTACAAAAAATGCAGTTATCCATACGATTCACTCAAAAAATTGTTACAAAACAATGATATCGAACCCAATTAATTATCATTGCGAGAAGCTTTTTCCTCGATACCTGAAATACCTTCACGTCTGGCCAACTCATCAAGCACTTGCTGCGGGTGCAAATTATACTGGGCTAACATGACAAGCGAATGAAACCAGAGATCGGCGCATTCATATAACAAATCCGCCGTATCGCCAGAAACTCGGGCGTCTTTGGCTGCCATTACTGTTTCTGTCGCTTCTTCACCAATTTTTTTCAAAATTGCGTCATCGCCTTTGTGAAACAATTTGGCAACATAGGAGGTTTCTGGATTGCCGCCATTAATTGCTTTGCGGCTCTCGATGACCTTAGCCAATTGATCCAATATTGATTCTTGCGTCATAGTTTTTCAGGCGCTTATTTATAAATGGTTTCGGGATCTTTGAGCACAGGATCGACTGTCACCCACTCGCCCGCATCCACATTACCTTCAAACTTTTGGAAGAAACAGGAATGACGTCCGGTATGACAAGCAATACCCTCGACTTGTTCAATTTTCAGCAGAATGACATCTTCATCGCAATCCAAGCGGATTTCTTTGACTTTTTGAACGTGACCTGATTCTTCGCCTTTGTGCCATAACTTTTTGCGCGAACGACTCCAGTACACAGCCTCGCCAGTTTCTACTGTGCGACTCAATGCTTCACGATTCATCCAAGCGAACATCACCACATCATTACTACCGACTTCTTGTGCGATCACGGGAACCAAGCCAACTTCATCCCACTTCACTTTATTTAACCAACGAAAACTCATGCTAACCTCATTGGTATATGTTGTGCCGCCATAAACTGTTTTGCTTCCTGCACTGTGTGCTGTCCAAAATGAAAAATACTTGCTGCTAATACTGCATCGGCACCACCGAGCTTGATGCCATCAGCTAAATCTTGCAAACCACCGACACCACCCGAAGCGATGACTGGAATATCAATCGCATCCGACACTGCGCGGGTTAAAGCCAGGTCAAAACCGGAACGAGTGCCGTCTTTATCCATACTGGTTAGCAGAATTTCACCCGCACCCAACTCCGCCATTTTGCGTGCCCATTCGACTGCATCCAAGCCCGTCGCATTGCGTCCACCATGGGTATACACTTCCCACTTGCCTGGCGCGACGGCTTTGGCATCAATCGCGACTACGATGCATTGCGAACCATATTTATGCGCTGCATCTGCCACCAATTGCGGATTTGTTACTGCGGAAGTATTCATGCCAACTTTATCCGCACCTGCATTCAACAAACGCCGAACATCAGCCACAGTCCGAACTCCGCCACCAACCGTCAAGGGAATAAACACTTGCGAAGCAACCGCTTCTATCACCGGCAAAATCAAATCTCGGTCATCAGAAGATGCGGTGATATCTAAGAAAGTGATTTCGTCCGCACCTTGCAAATCATAACGACGCGCGACTTCCACCGGATCACCGGCATCGCGTAACTCTAAAAAGTTGACGCCTTTGACTACCCGCCCTGCATTCACGTCAAGGCAAGGAATAATCCGTTTTGCTAAAGTCATTCTTCATCTTCTTCGTAGATGAGATCGCCGCAGAGTTCGTCGGCACGCTCTTGCGCGCTGAACAAATCTAAAGTGCCCTCGTAAATCGAGCGACCACAAATTACACCTTCTACGCCTTCATCTTGCACCGCGCATAAGGCTTCGACATCGGCTAACACATGTACACCGCCGGAAGCGATCACAGGAACGGTCACTGCTTGCGCCAATTTCACTGTCGCGTCGATATTTACACCACCCATCATGCCATCGCGACCAATGTCGGTGTAGATAATGGCCTCAACGCCATAACCTTCAAATTTTTGTGCCAAATCGATCACATCGTGACCCGACATTTTACTCCAACCGTCAGTGGCCACTTTGCCATCTTTAGCATCGATGCCCACAATAATTTGACCTGGAAAAGCGCTACAAGCATCGGCCAAAAAGCCTGGGCTCTTTACCGCGGCGGTACCGATGATGATGTAAGAGATACCGGCATTCAAATAGCGTTCAATCGTATCGAGATCACGTATACCACCACCTAATTGCACAGGTACTTCTTCGGTATCGGTTTCTTCTGCGTACTCGCGCACGGTCTTGATAATCGCTTTAATCGCTGCTTCATTTTTTGGTTTGCCAGCGAAAGCGCCGTTCAAATCCACCAGATGCAGACGACGTGCGCCTTGTTCTAGCCAGTGACGCGCCATGTCGGCGGGCTCTTCAGAGAATACAGTGGCTTGATCCATATCGCCTTGTTTAAGACGTACGCAGTGACCATCTTTCAGGTCGATAGCAGGAATGAGCAGCATGATGAATTTATAGGGTAATTAAAATAAAAAAGTAGAGTAAAACTACAGACAATAAAACAGACAATAAGTTTGACGTATGTTCAATAATTCAAGATCTAAGGATTCCAGTGTACAAAATTTTTATACAGTTGCAATCCGGCTGCAGCGCTCTTTTCTGGATGAAATTGCGTTGCAAAAATATTCTCGCGTGCCACTGCTGAAGTAAATACCTGACCATATTCAGTGGTACCGACCACATCTTGCGCCTGTTCTGGCTGAACATAGTAGCTATGCACAAAATAAAAATAACTGTCGTCAGCGATGCCATTCCAAAGCGGATGTCCTTGCGACTGACGCACGCGATTCCAACCCATTTGTGGCACTTTATAACGGGAACCGTCTTCTTGCAATTGCCCGCTTAAGTCAAAGCGCACAACCTTGCCTGGCAACAAACCTAAACAAGGCGTATTGCCCTCGGCACTAACGTCAAATAGCATCTGTTCACCGACACAGACACCAAATAGCGGCTTTTCACGTGCGGCTTGCAAAAGTGCTTCTTGCAAACCTGATTCCTTCAAACAGCCCATACAATCAGGCATAGCACCTTGACCTGGCAAAACAAGTCGGTCAGCAGATCGGATATCGGCGATGTCGCCTGAGATCACAATCTGTGCTTCAGGTGCAACTGCGCGAAAAGCCTGAGCGACGGAACGCACGTTGCCCATGCCGTAATCGACAACAACTATCTTATTCATAACAGTGAGAGAGTAGACATAGTGAAGTGTTGTAAGTGCTACAGCGACATATTGATCGTTATAGCACGTACTGCTCTTTTATAGACTACCTTTAGTAGATGGAATGGTACCCAAGGCGCGTTGGTCCAATTCTGCCGCCATACGCAGCGCACGACCAAAGGCCTTGAAAATTGTTTCACATTGATGATGCGCATTTTCGCCACGCAGATTATCAATATGTAGAGAGACTAAAGCATGATTGACGAAACCCTGAAAAAATTCATGGGTCAAATCGACATCAAATGAACCTATCATGGAACGTTTGAAGTCAACATGATATTCAAGTCCTGGACGACCAGAAAAATCAATCACCACGCGAGATAAGGCTTCGTCGAGTGGGACATAGGCGTGACCATAACGACGTATGCCTTTTTTGTCGCCAATTGCAATCGCGAATGCTTGGCCTAAAGTGATACCAACATCTTCCACCGTGTGATGCGCATCGATATGCAAATCACCATCGGCTTCGATATCTAAATCAATCAAACCATGACGAGCAATTTGATCCAGCATATGATCCAAAAATGGCACACCGGTTTTCAATGATTGCTTGCCAGTGCCGTCGAGATTAATGGCGACACGAATTTTGGTTTCGTTGGTATTGCGGGTAACTTGCGCTGTACGTTGCATGATGAGTTTAGCTAATACTGGTTAGCTATAATGTTGAGTGAAATTCGAAAGAAGAAATTTTATAAAAAATTCAAAAAAACTTAATCTAGTGCCAGTTTAAACGCATTGAGAAATTTGGCATTTTCTTCTGGTGTACTGACGGTAATTCGTAAGCAGTTCTGCAAAAGACCATGCATTTTACCCACATTTTTCACTAAAATTTTTTGTTCCAGTAATTTTGTGAACACTTCATTGCCATAAGTCTCACTTTTCGCCGAATTAGACACGCGTACCAGCAAAAAATTCGCAGAAGAGGGGAAAACTTCTACTCCTGGCAAGGCCGCAAGTTGACTAGACAACTCACTCCGTTGAGCACGTAATTGCGCAGCTTGCGCTTCAAAGATTTCTGCGTGTTCGAGCAGGCAAATAATCGCTGCTTCGGTCAACACATTGATGTTGTACGGTGGCCTGACTTTATCGAATTCTTCGAGCAATTCTGCCGCTGCTGACATATAGCCCAAACGGATTCCTGCCAAGCCTAATTTGGAGACGGTACGCATCACAATCAGATTAGAAAATTCTGGCAAGCGCGACATAAAACTGGTTTGCGCAAATGGCTGATAAGCTTCGTCAACAATCACCACACCAGTATCTCCAACAGCGCGAATAATTTCTTCCATATCCGCAGCATCAAACAAAGTACCAGTAGGATTATTCGGATAAGCCAAATAAGTGACCGCAGGCTTATGCTCAGCAATCGCTGACAGCATCGCAGCTTTGTCCAAGGTGAAATCGGCATTGAGCGACACACCGATAAATTCCATGCCTGCAAATTTTGCTGACATCGCGTACATCACAAAACCGGGCAAAGGTGCCAGCACTTTTGCGCCTGGTTTAGCGCAAGCAATACTGATCATCGCGATCAACTCATCTGAGCCATTGCCCAACACAAGATCGTAGCCCTCAGGCACACCAAAATGTGTACTGAGCGCGGTCTTAATGCCAGCATAACTTGGCACTGGGTAGCGATTCAAATCAGTTTCCGATAAGCGTTTCGCCAGCGCTTGCTGCAATTCTGGCGTGAGCGTATAAGGATTTTCCATCGCGTCGAGCTTCAAAAAACCCGTTGCATCCGGCACGTGATAAGCCGACAAGGCGCGCACATCAGCGCGAATAATATTTTCTACTAAAGACATGAGGCTTTTGCTCGTATTAAAAATCGGTGAATAATTTAGGATATTCGTTCAAACCGGAATCAAGTTTCAAGTGCTACTGTGCTCTTCTTACGAACAGCAGGTTTCACACCTTTGGCTTTCGCCTTAACAGCTACAGTTGTAGTCTTAGCTTTACTAATACGCTTACTTGCTTTGACCGGCACAGGTTTAGCCCGCACTGGTTCGGTCGGTTGATTATTCAGAATTTGTAATTCTGCTTCTGCCGATGAGAGACGCGCCGCTATGATGGCGCAGTATTCTGGATTTAATTCAAAGCCGACAAATTGTCGACCGCAACGCCGTGCTGCAATCGCGGTGGTGCCGCTGCCCATAAACGGATCAAGTACGACACCATTTTCAGGACAAGATGCGAGCAGCATGCGTTGAATAATTTCTAAAGGTTTTTGCGTAGGATGTTCTACCCGCTCTGCATCTTCTTTGTGTAGGCGCGAGACACTCCATAAATCTTTTGGGTTATAACCTAGCTCCAACCATTTCGCGCCAACAAAGATAGATCGAGAACGTGCTTTTTTAGTTGCTGCGTCGTAGGGAATACGTACTGCATCCAAATCAAAGTAGTAGCTCTTCGATTTCACAAATAAACCGATCGTGTCATGTACAGAAGAAAAGCTACGAGTACTGCCGCCCATCGATGGCACGCGTCTATCCCAGATAATTTCATTGATCATCGTCATGCGCTGCTTCAGCATCACAAAGATTTCCGGCGAATAACGCCAGGTCAAAAAGATATACATTGATCCGGTCGGTTTGAGCTTAGGTAACGCGGCATCTATCCACCGTTCAGTCCACGCTAGGTAATCGGCTGCTTCTTGCTTATCTGAATCATTACCGTAATCCTTACCCAAGCCATAGGGCGGATCAGTCAAAATCAAATCGATACTACCATCGGGTATGCGCTGCAAACCTGTGATGGCATCTTCGTTGAAAATTTGATTGAGGAAACTTGTCATGCTATCGAATAATTCAAAAAACTTTGCCGCAGAGGCGCAGAGAACGCAGAGATATTCTTCATGCTTTCCTCTGCGTTCTCTGCGCCTCTGCGGTTAAAGATTTTGATCTTCATTGACTGATCTATTTCAAACGCAATTCAGCACTACGGGCATGCGCTGGTAGACCTTCGCCATAAGCAAGTTCCGCTGCGATCTTACCTAGTGTCTGCGCGCCCTGTTCGCTGACTTGGATCATCGAGGAACGCTTCTGAAAATCGTACACACCCAAAGGCGAAGAAAAACGTGCAGTACGCGACGTTGGCAAGACGTGATTCGGGCCAGCACAATAATCGCCTAAAGACTCAGATGAAAAACGTCCAAGGAACATCGCACCTGCATGACGAATTTGATCCGCCCATTGCTGTGGATTTTCTGCAGAAATTTCCAAATGTTCAGCAGCAATATCATTCGCGATATCGCAAGCTTCTTGCATATCGCGCACCTTAATCAAGGCACCGCGATCCTTCAATGAGGTACGGATAATTTCCGCACGTGGCATCATTGCAATCAACTTATCGATACTCGCATGAACTGCATCGATGTAGGCCGCATCAGGACACAATAAAATCGACTGCGCGAGTTCATCGTGTTCGGCTTGCGAAAACAAATCCATCGCTACCCAATCCGGGTCTGTCGTGCCATCGCACAACACTAAAATTTCAGATGGGCCAGCGATCATATCGATACCTACCGTACCGAATACACGACGCTTGGCATTCGCGACATAGGCGTTGCCAGGACCAACGATCTTATCAACTTGCGGAATGCTGTCCGTGCCGTATGCTAAAGCAGCGACGGCTTGCGCGCCGCCGATGGTGAACACACGGTCAACGCCAGCGATTGCCGCTGCGGCTAAAACTAGGGGATTGCGCACGCCATCGGGAGTTGGAACCACCATAATGATTTCGCGCACGCCTGCGACTTTGGCAGGAATCGCGTTCATCAATACAGAAGATGGATAAGCCGCTTTACCGCCAGGCACATAAATGCCGACGCGGTCTAAAGGCGTGACTTTCTGCCCCAGCACTGTGCCATCTGCTTCGGTATAAGAAAATCCTGCAGAACCACACTCACGTTTTTGTACTTCGTGATAAGCCCGCACACGCTCCGCTGCAGCTTTTAATGCGCTGCGGCGTTCACTAGAAATACTGGCTAAGGCCGCATGCAAATCAGCTTGTGGAATTTCCAAGGCTTGCATGTTACTGACTGTCGCCAATCGATCAAAACGTTGAGTAAATTCCAGCACCGCAGCATCACCACGGGCTTTCACCGCCTGCAAAATTTGTACAACACTTTGATCAATCGCCGCGTCTTCGCTCGCTTCAAACGCTAATAATTGACGCAAGGTTTGTGCGAACCCGGCTTGTGTAGAATCCAAACGAGTGAGCGCTGTAGCAAAAGACATAGCGGAAGACATTATTTGCCCTCCGAAGCGCGTTCAAACGCTTGCAAAATAGGTTGTAAGCGTTCGCGTTTCAATTTCAATGCAGCTTGATTCACCACCAAGCGCGATGAGATATCCATAATCTCTTCGACTTCGACCAAATTATTCGCACGCAGCGTATTGCCGGTGCTGACCAGATCAACGATCACATCCGATAAGCCAACCAATGGTGCCAATTCCATCGAGCCATACAGCTTGATCAAATCGATATGCACGCCTTTGCTAGCGAAATGCTGACGCGCGGTTTCTGTGTACTTAGTTGCCACACGTAAGCGCGCACCATGACGCACGGCTGTCGCGTAATCAAACCCGACCGAAACAGCAACCGACATACGGCATTTTGCAATGCCCAAATCGATAGGCTGATACAGTCCAGCTCCGCCATGTTCGAACAATACATCTTTACCCGCCACACCAAAATCGGCAGCACCGTATTGCACATAAGTCGGTACGTCAGAAGCGCGCACGATGATCACGCGTACATCGGGATCGTTGGTCGATAAAATCAACTTACGTGATTTTTCAGGATCTTCGGTGACGTGGATACCAGCAGCTTCCAAAAGCGGCAAGGTTTCTTCAAAGATGCGGCCTTTGGACAAGGCCAAAGTTAGTTGCTGAGAACTCATATCGATTTACTTTTCTATTTAGCTTGCTTCAAGAAGCCTCTAAAAATTCAATTATAGGGATGCAGTGCTAGACCCTTCCCGCAACAATACTCCGGTATTGTGAGGACAAGCTACGACGCAATGCGCCCTATAATTGGATTTTTAGCGGTTTCTTTATTTTACGCGTTGAATTTGCGCACCTACAGCAGACAACT
Organism: Affinundibacterium seohonense; assembly: GCF_014284305.1. Taxonomy (GTDB): domain Bacteria; phylum Pseudomonadota; class Gammaproteobacteria; order Burkholderiales; family Burkholderiaceae_D; genus Undibacterium; species Undibacterium seohonense. The sequence continues at coordinate 69,710 of NZ_JACOFW010000004.1, read as the reverse complement.
TGACTTCCATGCGGTCATAACCACGATCCAAGTGATAAATGCGATCGATTAAGGTTTCGCCTTGCGCAGCTAAACCTGCAATTACCAAAGACGCCGATGCCCGCAAATCGGTTGCCATCACTGGCGCACCAAGCAATTTTTCCACGCCACTGACGATCGCTGTATGTCCGTCGATTTCAATATGTGCGCCGAGACGATTCATCTCTTGTACATGCATGAAGCGATTTTCAAAAATCGTTTCGGTGACGCGCGCAGTGCCATTTGCTATGCAATCCAAAGCCATGAATTGCGCCTGCATATCAGTTGGAAAACCCGGGTATTCGGTCGTGCGGAAGCCGACTGCTTTTGGACGTCCACTCATTTGCGCGCGTATCCAATCCGGGCCGCTCGTAATGATCACGCCAGCTTCACGCAACTTATCTAAAGCCACATCCAAAATATCACTACGCGTATTTTTGACAGTTAGGTCGCCGCCGGTCGCCGCGACAGCGCAAAGGAAAGTCGCCGTTTCGATGCGATCAGCAATCACCGTATGTGTTGCACCGTGCAAGGCTTCCACGCCTTGTATCACTAAGCGGTCTGTTCCAATACCAGCAATCTTGGCACCCATCGCGACTAACAAGTTCGCTAAATCGGTGACTTCAGGCTCGCGTGCTGCGTTTTCCAATACGGTTTCGCCATCAGCCAAAGTCGCTGCCATTAACAGATTTTCTGTGCCTGTCACCGTGATCATATCGGTCACGATACGTGCGCCGCGCAAACGCTTGGCTTTGGCGTGGATATAACCCGCTTCGATAGTGATTTCAGCACCCATCGCTTGCAAGCCTTTGATGTGCTGATCGACAGGACGTGAGCCAATTGCACAACCGCCCGGCAGAGACACTTTCGCTTCGCCAAAACGTGCCAACAAAGGACCGAGCACCAGTATCGATGCGCGCATGGTTTTGACCAAGTCGTAAGGTGCTTCTAGCTTGTCAATTGCTGCGCCGTTTAATGTGACGACGCCATTCTCTTCGGTAACTTGCAAACCCATCTGCTTGAGCAGTTTCAACATCGTAGCGACGTCTTGCAAATGCGGTACATTGTGTAAAACCACATCGTCAGCGCTCAGCAAGCCCGCGCACAAAATCGGCAAAGCGGCATTCTTCGCACCAGAAATAATGACATCGCCATTCAGACGATTGCCGCCTGTAATCAGTAACTTATCCATGTTTATTGAAATTCTTCCGGAGTTAAAGTTTTCATCGATAACGCATGAATTTCTTCACGCATACGGTCGCCCAAAGCGGCATACACCAATTGATGACGTTGAATCAAACGCTTGCCAGTAAACGCTGGAGAAACAATCACCGCAGTGAAATGCTGGCCGTCGCCTTCGACTTCTAGATGTGTACATTCCAAGCCGGAAGCGATGTAATTTTTAATTTGGTCTGGTGTAGGGAACACAATTAATCTTTCTAAAAAATTTTCTGAAATTGATTCTTGTCACGTCAATGAATGATCTCAAGGGTGCACTCAGTGTCGTAACTTATAACCGCTACGGAGCATTTGCATGGCCACGCCAGTCAATGCCAATAAGAAGACAGTAACAATCACTAAACTACGTACAGGATCAACATCTGATTGCCCCGTAAAGCCATATCGGAAGCCATCAATCATATAGAAGAAGGGATTGAAATGCGAAATTGTTTGCCAAATTGGCGGCAGTGAATTGATGGAATAAAAAACACCAGATAAAAAGGTGGCGGGCACAATCACAAAATTCTGAAAGCCAGCCAACTGATCAAATTTTTCTGCCCAAATACCGACAATCAAACCCATAGTACCGAGCACAAAGGCACTCATGACGGCAAACAAAGCAATCCATAATGGTGCATTAAAACTTAAGTGCGCAAACCAAGCAGTTACCACGAACACACCCAAGCCGACTGCAAGGCCGCGTACTACGGCAGCCAACACATAGGCAAAAAACATTTCCCAATGCGAGAGCGGCGGCAACATGATGAACACCAGATTGCCAGTAATCTTTGATTGAATCAAAGACGAAGAGGCATTCGCAAACGCATTTTGCAAAACGCTCATCATCACCAAGCCCGGAATCAAAAACGCCATATAAGTCACGCCATGGACTTTGACATGGCCTTCCAAAGCTTGACCAAAAATCAGCAAATACATCATCGCCGTCATGATCGGCGCTGTAATCGTTTGCGTTGCGACTTTCCAAAAACGCAGAACTTCTTTATACAATAAGGTGCGGAAGCCTATCATTGCGAATTCCCTCCACCCATAATTTGTAAGAACACATCTTCCAGATCTGCTTGTTGCAAGTGCAAGTCTTCAATGACACAACCCGCGCTCCGTAGACTCGCCAAAATAGGCTCAACTTCAGCATAATTCGTAATGCGTAATGCAAAGCTATTCGCTTCTGCTTGCGACTCCGATGGAATAATTAAACTATGCAAAGAGGACGGCAAGGGAGCTGACAATGAGCCTTGTGCCAACTGCACTTTCATTTGCGAACCAGAGATGCGCTTAATGAGAGCGGACATGGTATCGAGCGCCACCACTTTACCTGCTTTGAGCATCGCAACCCGATTACACAAAGCTTGCGCTTCTTCCAGATAATGCGTGGTCAACACGATGGTATGACCTTCACGATTCAAGCGCGCGATAAACTTCCATAAAGTTTGGCGTAACTCAACATCGACGCCTGCAGTCGGCTCATCCAAAATAATGACTGGTGGTTTATGTACCAGCGCCTGCGCAACTAAAACCCGGCGCTTCATACCGCCTGATAAAGCGCGCATGTTCGCATCAGCTTTATTTGTCAGGTCGAGGTTTTCCATGACCTCATCAATCCAAGCATCGTTATTCTTGATGCCGAAATAACCGGATTGCAGGCGCAGCGTCTCACGTACGGTGAAGAAGGGATCGAACACCAATTCTTGTGGCACCACACCAAGTTTGCTACGTGCGGCACGGTAATCACGCACAACATCATGGCCTTGCACCAATACTTGTCCAGAATCAGCACGATTTAAACCCGCAATGATCGAGATGAGCGTGGTTTTACCAGCACCATTCGGTCCTAGTAAACCAAAAAACTCGCCCTCTTCAATCGAGAGCGAAACGCCACCTAAAGCCTGTAGCGGTTTGCCTGCAGACTGATAGGATTTTTGTACGTTGCTAATTTGTATGGCGGCCATGTGGCATTCGCGCTTATGCGCATTGATTGTGAACTTAGGGTTCGTTAATAAATAATCTGAACTTGCGCATCTTCTTTGCCAACGAACTCTGAGCTCGCTCACGACGAAACAAGAATACAAAACAAGATCACGACAAATGCCGTGAAAACCTTCGATTATAGGGGATTTTGCCTGACTACGGGTTACGCTTTATCGTAGCGCTTGTATAGACAAATTGATGCAGATGAGTTGAGGATCAATGTCGCTCAGGCGAGCTAACACCAATGACTTGAAAGAAGTCATTCAACCCATAAAGTGAAATTAAGCTGATTAAACTTGCTGGTACCCCAGTAAATTGCAAAGACCGATTTAAAGACTGCGCCTGACGTTGCCACGCCAGCATGACAGCCACGGCCGAGGAATCGATCGTTTGCAGAGTTGACATATCAATCTGATCAGAGCCAGCATGAATCGCTTGCAAACCCGCTTGGGAAACGGTTACTGCATTACGCAAACTTAATTCTTGATCTTGCAAGACCATGCTGAACTCCGATAATTTTAAAGAAATTATTTCTTAGCTGGCGCAGCGGCCAGCTTTTTGTTTTTCTCGACCAAGGTTTTGATCAAGCCATCAACGCCATTTTTACTAACTTCGGCAGAGAAACTACCTTTATAAGTTTCGACCAACCAAGCGCCTAGCACGTTTATGTCGAAAATTTTCCAGCCAGATGCCGTTTTCTCGAGGCGGTAGCTCAATTGCAAAGGTTCGCCACGGGTTTGAATTACCAAACTTTTCACTTCGACTTCAGTGTCGTCTGGTGCACTACGGAATGGCTTGAATTCAACACGTTGATCGCGAATTTGCGTGATCGCACCAGAATAAGTATGAATTAGTAACGTGCGAAATTCCGTCACTAATTGCTTTTGCTGATCAGGCGTTGCCGAACGCCAGCTTTTACTCACCGCTAATGACGTCATGCGCTCAAAATTAATGTGTGGCAGCACCTTTGCTTCAACCAAATCATTAATGCGCTGGCGATTACCAGACTGAATATCTTTGTCGTTCTTGGCTGCGTCAACGATTTCTGTGCTCAAGCGCTTAATCAAAACATCAGGAGCCTCTTGCGCTTGGGCAGCTCCCAACAAGCCTATACTGAAACAAAGACCAACTAAAAACTGACTAATTTTTTTCATCATATTTCCCTGATTTGTGAGATTACTTGTGGAACTTGATTCAATCACTACGTTTCCACGTTAACTATAGTCGTAGGCGTTCGGTTGACGCATTTTCAAGGCCACATCATCTAGCATGCGCCAAGCCACATTCTGTAAACCTGCTGGACTATTCCTGCTCTTCTCTTTTTCCCGCACTAATCTGACTTTCTCTTCTTTGCAAGTAGGCTCCACGAATAAACACATATTTATCCAGTGCAGCTTCCTCAATCAAGCTCACCGCATCCAAAGCTGCGGCACGCTTATCTACCACTTTGAGTAACGAAGTCGAGTTTTTCACCGCAGTTGACGTTTGAGAGTATAAGAGGTCACCTTTGAAGTCGATCGGCGTTGCAATCGTGTCACGCAAGGTCGATGCCCCTAAAATCGGCAACATGACAAATGGTCCAGATGGTACCCCCCACACGCCCAGCGTCTGCCCGAAATCAGCCCTGTGCTTAGGCATCCCAGCCGCACTGGCGATATCGATAAAACCGGCTAAACCGAAAGTCGTATTGACGCCAAAACGCAAAATATCATTAACACCATCCCCGATATTTCCTTGTAAAACATTATTGACTGCAGTCCAAGCATCACCAATATTTCCGAAGAAATTACCAATGCCAGTTTGCACAAAATCTGGCGTCATTGTCTGATATGCCTGCGCTGTCGGCTTCAACACGGTCGCGTCAAGACTCTCATTAAAATTGAACATCGAGCGATTAAATCCTTCTAAAGGATCATCTGGATTATTGCCAATTCCCGTCGTCTCACTGACTTTTTCCAAAGTAACCAAGGCGTTCGTCTTAACCTTGGCTACGGTAGAGCAAGCCGTCACTGTTGTACCAAGCGCACAGAGTATTAGAAGTCGTACCGCTAAAGAGCGCAGACTAAATAAGTTCAAAAAGCGGGCTTTCATTTTTGCTCTTCCTTGCCTTCCGCAGCTTTACTAAACAAAAATTGACTGATCAAATTTTCGAGTACCACTGCGGATTGCGTCATAGTGATTTTGTCCCCAGCTGCCAAATTCTTGATATCACCACCAGCTTCCAAACCTATGTATTGCTCACCCAGTAAACCAGCGGTCAAAATTTTGGCAGAAGTATCTTTTGGAAAACTGTAACGTTTTTCCATTTTTAAGATCACGGTTGCTTGAAAACTCTTATCATCAAAATTAATGGAGCTAACCCGACCTACCACCACACCTGCACTCTTCACCGCGGCGTTTGGCTTGAGCCCACCAATATTGTCGAATTTTGTCGTCACTTCGTAGGTCTGATCAAATGACAGACTGCTCATATTGCCAGCCTTCAAAGCCAAAAATAATAAAGATGCCGCACCGAGCAGGACAAAGATGCCGACCCAAAAGTCGATTGATTTTTTTTGCATTGTTTTACCTCTTACCAAAATCCACCATGACGTCATCGTCTTCGGTGCGATTGTATAAATTCAAATTCAGAAAACGGATTACTGGAACATCCATGCGGTCAACAAGAAATCCAGCCACAACACCAACAAGGAAGAAATCACTACCGTACGGGTCGTGGCACGCGCCACACCTTCTGGCGTTGGAGTTGCTTCATACCCTTGATACAGCGCCACAAAAGTGACCGCAAAGCCAAATACGATGCTCTTAATACTGCCGTTGCCAAGATCGTTCCAAATATCAACGCCAGCCTGCATTTGCGACCAAAACGAACCACTGTCAACACCAATCAAAGACACGCCAACCAAGTAGCCACCAATAATGCCCATCGCATTAAAGATCAAAGTCAGGATAGGCAGAGCAATCACACCTGCAATAAAACGCGGCGCAACCACACGCTGCAAAGGATTTACCGCCATCATTTCCATTGCCGCTAATTGTTCGCCAGCCTTCATCAAACCGATTTCTGCGGTCAACGACGTTCCTGCGCGACCTGCGAATAACAAAGCGGTCACCACAGGTCCAAGTTCGCGTACCAACGACAAAGCGACTAATAAGCCCAAGGCTTCTTCTGATCCATATCGATTCAAGGTGTAATAACCTTGGTAGCCCAGCACAAATCCAACAAACAAACCAGAAATGGCGATAATCACTAAGGAATAATTGCCGATGAAATGCACTTGATCGGCAATCAGTTGTGGTCTACGCCACAGGCTCGGGGCGTTGATCACGATGTTTACAAAACTGCGACTCGCATGGCCAAGATCTGTGATCGTCTCGCGAGTGACCTGTCCGAGCCGACTAACAAAATTACTAATCATGTCGACTCTCCGGAATGTCGCTTCAAACCAATCTCTTCAGCCATCGACTTACCGGGATAATGAAAAGGCACCGGACCATCACTCTCTGCATGCACAAATTGTTTTACATACGGGTCGGTCGATTCCAGCATCTCTTGCGGTGTTCCTTGCGCGACGATCTTGCCTTGTGACAGGAAATAAACATAATCTGCAATCGTGAATGTTTCATGCACATCATGCGATACCAAAATACTGGTGGAACCGAGTGCATTATTCAAATTGCGAATCAAAGTTGCCGTTACCCCCATAGAAATTGGGTCAAGTCCAGCAAAAGGTTCGTCATACATAATCAATTGCGGATCAAGTGCAACGGCACGCGCTAAAGCGACTCGACGCGCCATGCCACCTGAGATTTCAGATGGTTTAAGCTTCGCAGCATTGCGCAAACCGACCGCATTTAACTTCATCATCACCAGATCTTGAATCATACTTTCTGGTAACTTGGCATGCTCGCGCAACGGGAAGGCGACATTATCGAAAACGCTAAGGTCAGTAAACAGAGCGCCGTGCTGAAACAGCATGCCCATCTTGCGGCGGAGGGCATACATACCTGGCGTTTTTAATTGATGAACAATTTCACCATTGACAGCCACGTGACCGCGTTGAGGCGTAATCTGACCGCCGATCAAACGCAGGATAGTGGTCTTACCTGAACCCGAGCCTCCCATCACGGCAATCACTTTACCGCGCGGAAAATCCATGTCCAAACCGGACAAAATATTCCGGTTGCCATAGCCAAACTGCAAATCACGAATTTCAACTAAATTGGGCACGACGATTGATTTCTATATTAAAGACGAGATTGTAAACCAGATCGAGAATTTGAGTGCTCTTCCCACGCTATGAAAAATGTAACGAAATAATTAAATTCATTAAAATACAATAACAGCCAAATTTAATTTAAATAAAATATAAAATACTGAATTTACCTCTTCTGCATCGCACAAATTCAGCGAAAATAAATGAACTTAGAGTCAGCAATTTCAAAAAAGACAGGCGTTTATGCTGTTTAAAACCCGAAAAAGACCGTAATTTGGCGAGTAAGACCGCAAAGTCTGGGTGAAGTTTGGAACGAGGCCGAGTTTATTTTTATTGGCCCATATGACAAGCCCAAAGGTACCGTCACATAGAACCAAAGTCGATTTTGATTCTGCAAAAAAAGCGCATTCAGAGGATGGACTTAGTCCTGACTAAGGGTGGCAGCTTGGGTCAGCAACTGCTTTCGCTCTTCTGTAAAGCTCCACCAAGCTTGCGCTGGCTCACCTGCCATAAATCGTGTCACCGACATAAACACATCTATGACACATGGGTCGTGCCTTTGCTGGGTAAGCTCACACAATTGGCGGTACATATGAAAAGGATCACGTCCAATTAATTCTTGAGGATGCAAAATCCCGAGTAATACGAGGTCGGCAGCGCCAGCTTTACCAATATTCGGCAAATCAGTCAGAACTTGCACACGTTCACGGCAAACTTTATCTGGATGCATAATTACCCTAATCGAGTTGAATTCATTTGTTGACAGGACGTTTTTCAAATTGCTCGGCCTGCACATTCCACACCTACTCAATTTCACGCGTCAATGGCGGGGCTATCAATGAACGAAAGCTCGCAAGACGACCATATGAATTCATCATTGATACGCAAGTCGAGGATATAAAGTGGCAAATTGCTGAGCCGCGCTACAAATTGATCACCGCCACGAGAAATGATTGGTATCCACATGCGCTACGCAGACGGCAAGAAAAAAGTATAAGGCGCACCAATCGCACTACCTGATACATCTTCTAGCTTCCAAATTTCCTATGATGATTTGCTTCGATGCATGACCTCATTAGTCTAATCGAAAAAGTCCCTGAGATTAAGTACGACTAATCTCGAATCTGCACAAACAATCCACATCATTCTGCTGGCTTTTTTAGACTCCTTGACCGATGGCGTGATCCATTGCAAGATCCCAAACGAACACTCACAAATGAACGTCAAGATTTATGACGATTGCGCGCCTCACGATCCAAACCGCGAATCAAGAAGTAGCGGCTAATAGTAAATAACAACTGCGTAAATTAGAAGAGCTGGCAATGAATTAAATTCAGCAAGACCATCGAAAAATTGCAGATGACTCAGACAGCTACATAAATCACAATCACCTCTAGGACGATGATGAGTGGATGCGGCAATGCAGCAAATTATTTTTTCAATTCCTCTCTACTTAGCAAAAAAAATCAAGCACAAAATTTCTTGGACAAGATCAACAAACAAGCTTACTTCACTTGCCAATAGCTGGTGTTTTGTGGATACTTTGCGCCAGAAAGATTGAATGCTTTCAACGAGTTGATTTCCATAAGAAATCAATGAACCAATAAAAGAAAAATGCAGTGCCATAAAACGAGGTGCTGCAAAGAATTTGACCAATATTGCCCAACACAATTGAGCAAGGAGACTTACATGCCACAAACAGAACCGCTACGTCTACACGTACCGGAACCCACCGGCCGTCCCGGCCAAACTACCGATTTTTCTTATTTGCGATTATCGCCAGCAGGTGAAGTACGCCGACCCGACGTCGATGTGACACCAGTCGATACGCGTGATATGGCGTATTCGCTGATACGCGTGCTCGATGAGCAAGGCAATGCGGTTGGTCCTTGGGTGCCGGACATTAGTATAGAAACTTTGCGCGCTGGGATGCGGGCGATGATGAAAACACGCGTGTTCGATTCGCGTATGTTGATCGCGCAGCGCCAAAAGAAAATGTCCTTCTACATGCAAAGCTTGGGCGAAGAAGCGATTGGGGCCGCGCAAGCGATGGCTTTGAATCGCGACGACATGTGCTTCCCGACCTATCGCCAGCAAAGTATTTTGATGGCACGTGATGTGCCTTTGCATGGTTTGATTTGTCAATTGATGTCGAACGAGGATGACCCGCTCAAAGGTCGCCAATTACCTGTCATGTATTCAATCCGCGAAGCAGGTTTCTTTTCGATTTCTGGCAATCTTGCCACACAGTACATTCAAGCAGTCGGCTGGGCGATGGCATCGGCGATTAAGAACGATACCAAGATCGCGTCGGCATGGATAGGCGATGGTGCCACTGCAGAAGCGGACTTCGATACCGCATTGACTTTCGCGCATGTGTATCACGCGCCGGTGATTTTGAATGTGGTGAATAATCAATGGGCGATCTCGACTTTCCAAGCGATTGCGGGTGGTGAGAACACGACGTTCGCAGCGCGTGGCGTGGGTTGTGGCATTGCCTCTTTACGCGTTGATGGCAATGATTTCCTCGCTGTCTATGCAGCTTCAAAATGGGCAGCAGACCGTGCTCGCAACAATCTCGGTCCTACTTTAATTGAATGGGTGACCTATCGCGCAGGTCCACATTCGACCTCGGATGATCCATCCAAATATCGTCCTTTGGATGATGCAAATCATTTCCCCTTGGGCGACCCTATCGCTCGTTTGAAACAATACTTGATCAATCAAGGAGCATGGTCAGAACAAGAACATGAGGATACCCAAAAAGAATTAGAGGCGATGGTGATCGCTGCGCAGAAAGAAGCTGAGAAATTTGGCTCTCTGGCAGACAACCATGTATTTAGTCCCGCAGAAATGTTTGAGGACATCTATGAACAAATGCCTGAGCATTTGCGTCAGCAACGCCAACAATTGGGGATCTAAAAATGAGCAATGATGTAAAGGGAAAATCCACGCCCATGACCATGATCCAAGCGCTGCGTTCAGCGATGGATGTGATGTTGGAGCGTGATGACAATGTAGTGGTATTCGGGCAAGACGTTGGCTACTTCGGTGGCGTGTTTCGTTGTACCGAAGGTCTGCAAAAGAAATACGGCAAATCGCGTGTGTTTGATGCACCGATTTCAGAAAGCGGAATCGTCGGCGCGGCAGTCGGCATGGGCGCTTATGGTTTGCGTCCTGTGATCGAAATTCAATTTGCTGATTACATTTATCCTGCGTACGACCAAATCGTATCGGAAGCGGCGCGTTTGCGTTTCCGCTCAGCCGGTGATTTCATCGCACCGCTGACGATACGTACGCCTTGCGGTGGTGGTATTTATGGTGGTCAAACCCATAGCCAAAGTCCAGAAGCGGTGTTCACGCATGTCTGCGGTTTGCGCACCGTGATGCCGTCCAATCCTTACGACGCGAAAGGTTTGTTGATCGCTTCAATCGAGAACAATGATCCCGTCATTTTCTTGGAACCTAAACGTATTTATAACGGCCCGTTCAATGGTCACCATGATCAGCCAGTCGTGCCTTGGTCTAAGCATCCTATGGGCGATGTACCTGAAGGCTACTACACCGTGCCGTTGGAATCCGCATCTGTGTTCCGCGAAGGCAAAGATCTGACAGTGCTGACTTACGGCACCATGGTCTGGGTATCCGAAGCAGCAGCGGCGGAAAGTGGTGTCGATGCCGAGATCATCGATTTGCGTAGCATTTGGCCTTTGGATTTACCGACCATTTTGGCCTCGGTGAAAAAGACGGGTCGTTGCGTGGTTGTGCATGAAGCGACACGCACTAGCGGCTTTGGCGCTGAGTTGACTGCGCTGGTGCAAGAACATTGTTTCTACCATCTCGAAGCCCCAATCGAACGCGTGACAGGCTGGGATACTCCCTACCCGCATGCGCAAGAGTGGGATTACTTCCCTGGTCCAGCCCGCGTTGCCGCGGCATTTAAACGTGCGATGGAGAAATAAGATGGGTATTCATGTCATTAAAATGCCGGATATCGGCGAAGGTATTGCAGAAGTTGAATTGGTCGCGTGGAATGTCAAAGTCGGCGATATGATCACAGAAGATCAGGTCATGGCGGACGTCATGACTGACAAAGCCACAATCGAAATTCCTAGCCCTGTGCATGGCAAGGTCTTAGCGCTTGGTGGCGCCGCTGGTCAAGTCATGGCGGTCGGTTCAGAGTTGATTCGTATTGAAGTTGAAGGTGCTGGCAATGTGGATGCGAATGCCGCCGCTGCTGCACCTACGCCTGCTCCTGCAAAAGCGGAACCAGTTACAACAGCACCTGCGCCAGTTGTGGAGAAGCCAGCCGCTCCAGCACCAGCAAAAGCGCCTGTCGCGGCAGCAGCCACATCGGCAGCAAAAACCAGTAGCAGCGTTCCAAGCGCAGCACGCGCCAGTGGTGAAAAACCTATCGCCTCGCCAGCAGTACGTCGTCGCGCTTGGGATCTTGGCGTGGAATTGCAATTCGTTCCTGGCACGGGCGCAGCGGGTCGCATCACGCAAGACGATTTAGATGCCTATGTCGCGCGTGGATCGGTACCGATCGCTTCTGGCGGTAACAGCTATCGTGAACTACATGAAGAAACCGCGATTCCCGTCATCGGCCTGCGTCGCAAAATCGCGCAAAAAATGCAGGACGCCAAACGTCGCATTCCGCATTTCTCTTACGTCGAAGAAGTGGATGTCACCGAACTCGAAGCACTGCGCACGCAGCTCAATCAGAAATGGGGCAAAGAACGCGGCAAGCTGAGTTTGCTACCACTGCTGATGCGCGCAGTGGTATTAGCAGTACGCGACTATCCACAAATTAATGCGCGCTACGATGATGAAGCCGGTGTGGTCACGCAATTTGCCGCAGTCCATTTAGGCATCGCAGCGCAAACGCCAGCGGGCTTGATGGTGCCTGTGGTGCGCCACGCTGAGGCACGCGATTTGTGGGGCAATGCCAATGAAATGGGAAGACTGGCAGAAGCAGCACGCATAGGCAAAGCGACGCGTGAAGAATTGTCGGGTTCAACGATTACGATTTCCAGCTTGGGCGCTTTAGGCGGCATCGTCTCGACACCGGTTATCAATTCACCTGAGGTCGCCATCATAGGCGTGAACAAAATGGTGGAACGCCCGATGATACGCAATGGTCAAGTCGTCGCACGGAAGATGATGAATCTGTCGTCCTCATTTGATCATCGAGTCGTTGATGGCATGGATGCGGCGCAGTTTATTCAAACCATACGCGGGTATTTGGAATGTCCGGCTACGCTTTTTATTGAGTAAGACGCCGAGTCTAGAAAGTAAGCGTAAGCATTTTGATGTCATTCCTGCGCAGGCAGGAATCCAGCGTCGTTGCTTGATCAACGAAAGCCACTGGGCTCCTGCCTACGCAGGAGCGACGCCTCAATGTTGATACGATGATTTTGACTTCATCCCTATTTTAGAAGACGTTAAAAAAACTGCTTCAAGGAACAAAAATGCAAACAACATCCACAACCCTAATCGTCATCGGCGGTGGCCCTGGCGGTTACATCGCCGCCATCCGCGCCGCGCAATTGGGCATCGCCACGATTTTGATCGTGGGCGATCAACTCGGCGGCACTTGCCTCAACATCGGCTGTATCCCTTCCAAAGCGCTCATCCATGCTGCCGAAGAATTCGAAAAAGCCAAGCATTACTCTCACGGCTCATCCATAGGCATACAGGTCAGCGATCCCAGCATCAATATCGCGCAAACCGTTAGCTGGAAAGATGGCATCGTCAAACGCTTAACCACAGGCGTTGGCGCATTATTGAAAAAGAATGGCGCGCAAGTCGTCAAAGGCTGGGCGCAGATTCTTGATGGCAAAACCGTCGCCGTCATGCAAGACGGCAAAGAAGTCACACGCATTACTTGCCAGCATCTATTGATCGCTTCTGGTTCAACGCCAGTAGAGCTTCCTTTCATGCCCTTTGGTGCTGGCAACGGCAAAGTCATCAGTTCGACCGAAGCTTTATCCCCGACCGAAGTACCCAAAAAATTGGTCGTGGTTGGTGGTGGCTACATCGGTTTGGAACTAGGTATCGCGTATCGCAAGCTGGGTGCCGAAGTAGCAGTCGTCGAATCCTTAGATCGCATCTTGCCTGCTTACGACGAAGACCTAACCAAGGTCGTGAAGACCGCGCTCAAACAATTGGGCGTGGAAGTACATCTCGGTTTAACGGTACAAGGTATGAATGCAGCAGGCGACGCCGTGCGCGTGAAAAATGCGGCAAGTGAAGAATCTGAACTAGCCTGCGACAAAGTCTTAGTCGCCGTCGGACGCCGTCCACGCACGCAAGGTTTTGGCTTAGAAAGTCTGATGTTAGACATGGACGGCCGAGCCATCAAAATCGACGATCAATGCCGCACTTCCATGCGTGATGTGTGGGCAATCGGCGACGTAGCGGGCGAACCGATGTTGGCACATCGGGCCATGGCGCAAGGCGAAATGGTGGCGGAGATCATTGCCGGCAAACGCCGTCATTTCACACCGGCTTCTATCCCTGCCGTTTGCTTCACCGATCCAGAATTAGTCGTGGTCGGAAAATCACCGCAAGAAGCCCAAGCCGCTGGCATAGAGCACATCACCGCCATGTTCCCATTCGCGGCCAATGGTCGTTCGATGACACTAGAATCCACTGATGGCTTTGTGCGTGTAGTCGCTCGCAAAGATAATCACTTGATCCTTGGTTGGCAAGCTGTAGGTAAAGGCGTTTCGGAACTCAGCACAGCGTTTGGATTATCCTTGGAAATGGGCTCCACTTTAGAAGATGTAGCCGGGACTATCCACTCTCATCCAACTCTAGGTGAAGCGGTGCAAGAAGCAGCGTTACGAGCTTTGGGGCATGCTTTGCATATCTAGTATTGCAAGAAAATCTGTTTGGTGTCGACAAGACACCAAACAAGCTGCCACGACAAAATCAAATCTCCTCTCCAAGTTGCATCAAGCGCAAAATACAAATCGCGCGATTCCCTGTTATTAATCTGCGTGTTAACACTTCGAACTATCTCAAAAATTTTCACTTGCAATGCGTATTATCGTAGTGATACACTAATTCGCAATGAATTACGATATCCACCCTTCCAGTAGCACACCCATATTTCGCCAGATCATCGATCAGGTGAAACGATTTATCGCGAGCGGACAACTGCAGTCAGGTGATACTTTGCCATCCGTTCGCACCGTAGCATTGCATCATGCGATCAATCCCATGACAGTCAGCAAGGCGTACAACATGCTGGAGATTGAAGGTGTATTAGTGCGTATGCGTGGTGTAGGCATGGTCGTTGCAGAACGACGCAATACAGCAAGAGACAAAACCAATCTTGCCATGCCAGCGATGTTAAACGCGGCTCAAGTCGTGCACCAACTCGGCATGGAGAGAACGCAGGCGGTAAAACTATTTGAGCAAGCGCTCAAGACAATTGAGATGGAGAGTAAGAAAAATGCAGACCAAGACTAGCACACAGAGCAAGAATAAGAATGCCGTCACTTGCGAAAATCTACATTTCTCTTATAGCTTTAAATCGATATTGCAAGACGTTAATCTGGCGATTCCTCAAGGTGCCGTAGTCGGTTTGATCGGCGCCAATGGCTGCGGTAAATCGACACTATTGCGTTGCTTGGTTGGACTACAAATTCCCCATCAAGGTCAGGTGCATCTGTTCGACATTCCCGCACTAGAAATGGATGACACCGTCCGCGAACGTCTCGGCTTTGTTGCGCAATCGGCTGATCTGTTTCCGTGGATGACCGTAGAAAAGCACATCACGATGATAGGGCAGGCCTACCCAAAATGGCGTGAGAGACGCGCGATAGAATTGGCACTGCGCTTACGCTTACCGATGGGGCGCGAAGTTAGTCAACTGTCGGGAGGCGATCAACAAAAATTAGCAGTGGTGCTCGCGCTTGCGCATCAGCCAGACCTCATTATTTTGGATGAACCCGTGTCCAGCCTCGATCCTATGACGCGACGTGATTTCATGCGCTCTTTGTTTCAAGATGGGCGATCATTTTTTTCGGATTCCGTCGATGAGGTGAACGATAGCGAGCCTGAGTACGCCCCCACCATCATCATCTCCAGCCATTTACTGAGCGACCTCGAACGTGTGGTCTCCCACGTCGCTTTCATGCGCGATGGCCGAATTCAGTTGTTTGACGAGTGGGATGCGGTTTTGGAATTTATACGCGTCGTGCCGAAGTCCTTATGCAAGCTGCCAAAATCGCTTTGCATCGCTGAAAATGCCGAACAGCTGATCCTAGACATTCGTACTTTACATAACTGGACTAAGACAAATCCGGCGACTGGTTTTGATATCGACGCCATCATTACAGCCCCAAGCATCAACGGCCTCGATGATCTTTTTATCGCCTTAAATTCTTAATCTGCGATGATAAAAATCATGTCCAATTCAGCTACGCCAAAATTCTCATTTACTTATTCCCGTAGCGTCTCCAACTATCTGGTGAATTTATTCCTCATCTTACTTGCCACCGCTTACGCCATATTATTGCTGAATCAAAATGACAAGCAGTGGTCATTTTATGCAACTATTTTTGCTGGAGTATGCCTGTTCAGTTTGATGATAGGCGGCCTAAAATGGGGACGGGTTTTGCTAACTGGCGCGCGGGTTTTTCATCACACGCAAACACCTAGCCGTTTGTGGCAAGCCTGGCAGCGCGCCATTTTGACGCGTGCGAGCTTGCTCCTGATTCTCGTGTTTCTCGCGATCAGCATATTGGAGCTTAGCCATCAAAGTTTATTCCCTACGACAGCCTTGCTGGCAATGGCCTCATTGAGTTTAGCTTTAGGTTTTTCTTTGTCCTTGGCATTCAATAACTATCTGAATACGCGATGCTATTTGCTACTCTTGGCAGTCGCACCGTACTTGGTCTATGTCGTCTTAGATTCTGGAATTACGCAATGGATCGAGGCATCTTGGGAGTGGCATTTCCCTGTAATGCTGACATGGCCAATACTAGTTCTTGGTGCACTGCTGTACTGGGAAAAACCGCCTGAAAACAAGGGAAAATCCTTATTTTTACAATTGAAGGAACTAGGCTTCATCAGCAAGCTGCGCCACTTCTATTATCGTTTTACCGACCTGAGATCATTTCGTGTCAGGCAAAAGAATGATCCACTAGCGACATCAGACAGAATATTTAGAAGTGCGGGATTGGTCTGGTTTCTCTTGCTGAGCTCTAATTTTTTGGTGGAATGGCAAGCATCGGTGACCTTAGTTCACTTGATTCTCTTAGTCGCGTTCGCTGCATTTTCCAGCTCATACATTGTGGTAAAAGATCTGCACTGGCGTTTTATACTACTGCCAAACAATTTTCAACAAGGTCGCATTGCCAATCACTTACTTAGATCCAGTATGACCTACTACGGATTCTGGGCATTGATCTTGTTTGTTCTCTTGTATGGCGCGACCATGTTCTTTGAAATGCCGACGACTTTACATCGCACCACATACACATCTTTGGTGAGCATCGCCATCTTGGCCGTCGAATTAGTCAGTGCATTCTGCATAGGTCTAGTAATTCGGGGAAGTAAAAAGCCAGAACGCAGCTTGTTTTATTTGTTTATGACTTGCTTAGTAATGGCAGCGGCTGTCACCAGCTACTTCTATTTGCAGCAAGTGAATCCATTAAAAGCAGCGATCTTCACCATGAATGCAAGTTATGTCTTGTGTGTCATTGCATCAGGCATAGTCGCTCTAATCTACGCCAATAAACTCTGGACTCGCGAGCGTTTACTTGCCTATTTATGACAGCAAACTTTGCTACCTTTACAGCCCACTAACCCCTTTGACTAAATAGCGATTGGTATGTTTATCGGTACGGATAGATACTAATCCCTCAGCCCAACAAGCCTCAGCGCCCTCCTTCAAGGTAAATTTGACCGTCAGGCGTAATTGATCTTTGGCATAAATTTGTTGGCGTGTCGCACCCGTCACGCACGTTGGCGTCACAACGCTGGGCATCGCCTTCAATTCAGTACGAACGCCTTGTAAATTGATCACTGCCGTGTTGGTATCGTTGCTGACCAATAATACCAAGGCACCACTCCCATACGATCCTTCGTCTTGCGCAAAACTAGCGATACGAAATTCATAAGGTGTTTTGAGTTTCTTGGCCTCTTGCGAGTCAATGGGCTGCAGTGCAGTCACTTTGGTCATTTCTTGTGCGCACACGCTACCAGCAAGCAATAATCCTAAACACACGCACTTCAAGCTATGTCTGTTAAACCGCATTGTCATTCCTTGTCATCTACAAAATATACCTAGTATCTTAATGCTTTTCACCTTGAAGTAAATACGAATTTCCCAATTACTAATGGAATAAAGAAACTTCCGACAACACAGTTTCCAGACCAATCATAGACATATTTCTCTTAGGTGCAAACTCACCATCCGGATCGTAAACGCAGGTGATACCGCACGACGTTTGATCCACCTCAAACTCAGTTGAAGAAGCTTCGCCGCATGTAGAGTTGTCATTTACCTGACACATTAACAAATTATCTTTCCCCTACTTTCATGTTTCTAAGGGGAATGCCGATGTTGAAAGACAAAGTAGTCGCTTCGCTTGGTCAGAAGTCTTTGCTGATGCCAACCTGGATCAAAGCTGCTTTAGCGGCCAATGATCGATTGAAGCTATATCTCAGTATTTTGCAGTCCGCCGAGCAACATGCGCACAGCCCTTCAGCACCAAATATGGATTGGAGTCGGGAGTTAGCCAAACTCGGCTTGCATGAGGAAAAGTGGTTGCAGGGCGTCGTGAAGTCAGCCTACTTCGATGATGATTCTCTCGTGTTCCCTGAGCAGCCACAATTGCTGTTGGCGCTGTCTGAGGACATCAATGTCATGGCACGACCAATGTGTGATGAGTCGTCGGAACAATTGAATACTTTGCTTGAGCGTCGCGAGTATTGGTTGAACCAAATAAAACAAAATGCCGAATCCGAGGGAATAAGCTCTGCATTTTTGCGCTCGTTGACGCATGGGGATAGAAAAGCCGGTGATAGCTTTCATCTTTTTGTGATGGATCTGCACAAAGAGCTCAATAGCTTATCCAGCGAGATCGCAACAGAAACCATCGATGGCGCGCATGTCTGGCAAATCGATTCTGCCGATCAGACCTATATCAAAGCCTTTATGCGTGGTCTTCATCGCACTGCGCCTTTGAAATTCTCGCATCCCGGTTTAGACACCGCCGTCACACGTGATGGCGATCGACTGCTGATACAAAATGATATCGGCACCAATGATGTGCATGTGTTGGTGATTGAAGTGTTACCAGAATCCATACAGCTCACTTACTCCGATTTGCACAAGGGTCGATTTAACTTTTTCAAACAGTTACTCGAAGACATCGGGTTTTCATGGCATGTGTTTGAGCCCAAAACCTCAGATGGTTTAAACGCTGGCAAACCCTACCACTTAGGCAATGCAACGCTGAACGGCGACCGTGAAGTCCTACTCGCTGGACTCGAAGCCTTGGCGGCGCAAATCGTCTTTGTGATTGATTGGAATCGCGCCCGCAAACGCTTAGAAAAGTTCATCGCCAAATCGCAGGTACAAGAATTACTGCGCCATGCGGCGAAAGAACAATTCGGGCACATGGGCTGGTTGATGGCAGGTGGAGAACAGTTGATCTATAAGGCGATGCAGGATGTCGACAATGAAGCCTTTCGTGTCGGTGATCGCCTAGACGATGTGTTGGGCGAAAGCGCCGCGTCTAACTATCTGGCAGAGCTATTGCGTATGGCCAGCGTCATGCTGCAACAAAAGCAGCCGCAGGCACTCATCGCCGACGAAGCCAGAATTTTATTAGCGCGCATATTGCGCAACCGCACTTTTGAATTTGATTTATTAGCAGAGCACGCCGCTTATTGTCATGCCTTAGCGTTTTCGCTATGCGATACCTTTGATGCTGGAAATCGCATTCCACTCGAACAAATGCAGCAGCAAGTGAATCGTGCCAAGAAATGGGAACGTCAAGCTGACCATCAGTTAATGGAAGCACGCGTTAGAGCCGAGCGCCAAGAACGTTGGGGACCAGTGCTAGGCATTCTCGACAAAGCAGACGATATCGCCGACGCCTTGGAAGAAGCGATGTTCACGTATTCGCTCAGTTTAGTACCGCCTTTAACCGGTCTACCTGCACCAGTGTTGGACTACGCACGTCAATTGGCTAATACCACCTTGGCAGCGATCCAAGATCAAATCAAAGCGATTGAGATTGCCCGCCATCTGAGTGACAACGCGAATGATCTGGATAGCGATCAGTTCCTACAAACCATCTGGCGCATGTTAAGAGCGGAACGCATTTGCGATGATCTGTCACGGCAGGCGCGAGTCGAGATCATCCGCCATTTACATGCATCGGCAGCGTCCTTAATGATTGCAAATGAGTTAGTGAATGCCTTAGAGAAGGCGTCCGACCATCTGCTCGCAGCTGGCTATGCCTTACGTCAATTGGTATTAACGAAAACAGGAGTGAAGTGATGAAATCAAACTCGTTTTGGCCTAAGCATTTTTATCTGGTTGCGACAGACAATGCGTCTCACCAACATAAGGCAGATCGCAATCACATGGGCTCGAAAGCCTATAACCTGCTGAGAATGGCACAGATAGGATTACCGATTCCGCCCGCTTTGGTGATAGGCACGCACTACACGCAGAGTCCTGAAGAATGCATATTGCCTTTATTCGCCTTGGGCTTACCAAGCCTGCAGCAAGCCACAGCGCAGACCTTTGGTGATACGCGCAACCCCTTGATCGTATCGGTGCGCTCGGGTGCGCCGGTCTCCATGCCTGGCATGATGGAAACCCTACTCAACATCGGCCTGTGCGATGACACCTTGCCAGGCTTACTTCGACAAAGTGGCAATCCACGACTGGTGTGGGATGCCTATCGTCGCTTAATCGCCAGCTATGGTGAAGTCGTTGCGGGGATTTCAGCCTCCGTGTTTGAAAATGCCTTGCAAGATTTGTGTCAGGGACAAGATGAGCGAGAGCTCGACTTTGAGCAATTGCGTGCGCTGAGCAAACAGTATTTGGCACTCTATCAAAGCGCAGTCGGCAAACCTTTTCCACAAAACGTCAACGAGCAATTGAGTGGCGCGGTACGTGCCGTGTTTAACTCATGGCATGCGGAGAAAGCGCAAGAATATCGCCGCTTAAATCAGATCGATGACACGATTGGCACAGCGGTGACGATACAAAGTATGGTGTTTGGCAACACGGGTGGACACTCAGGTGCAGGCGTTGGTTTTACACGCAATCCGACCAATGGTGAAGCGGAACTGTGGATAGATTTTTTAGCCAACGCGCAAGGCGAAGATGTCGTTTCAGGACGTCGCAATGCACACGGTCATCAAGTCTTAGCCGCGATCGCACCTGAAGCATGGGAACAATTACAAAGCGCAACGCAGGCTTTGGAGCATGCGTTTAGCGACATGCAAGATTTCGAATTTACGGTGCAAGATGGCGTGCTGCATATTCTACAAACCCGTTCAGGAAAGCGCTCTGCTTTGGCGACCGCCCGCATCGCACTAGATTTATTCGATCAAAAAATCATCGATCTCGACACCGCACACGAACGTACCGCTCATCTCGACGAATCCCAATTGAGTGTGGTGCAACTCGTGTCGAATGCAGCAACCCAAGCGGAGAGCGGCGTCCTAGCTCACGGCGCACCTGCCTGCCCTGGGATCGCCACTGGTGAAATCGCACTAGATGGTGAGCGTGCAGCGAATCGACACAGTGCTGGCGTACCAATTATTCTGGTACGTCAAGATGCAGAAACCAACGATATCGCCGCGCTCGATCTGGCAGAGGGGCTGTTGACACAACGTGGCGCCAGAACTTCACATGCAGCAGTGGTCGCTAGGCAACTAGGCAAAATCTGTCTAGTCGGCTGCGATCAATTACACATCGACGAAGCTACCCGCACGCTCTATTTTGGCGATCAAGAATTTCATGAGGGTGATGTCATCACCGTCGATGGTAATCAGGGAACTGTGTATGCAGGTGCCGTCGAGTCTGTGCGCGTCATGGATGAAGCATTGTTAGAACGCCTGCGCCAACTTCGGTCTCAATTTGCAGAACACCATCACGCCAGGAAGAAACACAACAAATGAATACGACACTGAGCACGACACTAAATACAACACTGAACAATCTAGGCTTAGCAGGCAAAAAAGGCTTAATCCTCGGGCTGGCGAACGAACATAGTATTGCCTACGGTTGCGCGCGGGCAGCACATGCGCAAGGGGCACAAATCGTCACCTCTTGTCTCAACCAAAAAGCGGTCACTTATGTCGAGCCACTGACCCGCGAATTAGGTGTGCCGCTGTTTACCTGTGACATAGAAAAAGAAGGTGAATTGCAGAACTTGGTAGACCAGGCAGTTGCCCACCTCGGTCATCTTGATTTTGTCGTGCACTCGATTGCGTGGGCACCATTGGCTGACTTACATGGCTCGGTCATCAATAGCTCCATTGGTGGTTTTGCGCGTGCCATCGAAGTGTCCTGTCACTCGTTTGCTGAGATGGCGAAATTGTGCGTTCCGCACATGCCCAATGGCGGCAGCTTCGTGACCATGAGTTATGTCGGTGCGGTTGCTGCTGTTCCTCACTACGGTTTGATGGGGCCAGTGAAAGCGGCACTGGAATCGATGGTGCGATATATGGCTCTCGACTTAGGCCCGAAGAACATCCGCGTTCATGCCGTCTCACCAGGCCCGATTTTGACACGCGCCGCGTCTGGCATTGAGGAGTTTGATGCATTGATGCAGCATGCAAAAGACAAAGCGCCCTTGGGACGTTTAGTCACCCTCGATGAAATCGCTCAGCTATCAAGCTTTCTGTTAAGCGATGCAGCATCTGGCATGACCGGGCAAACCATCTACGTAGATGCTGGCTGCCACGCGGTGGCCTAAGAAAGGTGATCTGATGAAAACCACGACAAGAACCAATGCAACAAAGCAAGTCGCTGCTGCTGGCAAGACGCCAACCGCAACTGCACCTGATACTGCTACCGTCGTTGCAGAAACGGTGGCAACAGCAACACCAGCGGATATTGGCGACATCCTCGATGCCACTATCCACGAACAGATCCGCAAAATCACAGCTGGTGTCTCGCCTATCGCCTTGTCCTTAGCTTACGCCGACTGGGCGCTACATTTAGCCGCGTCACCTGGGCGACAGTACAAGCTATTCAAACAAGCGATGACGTCGGCAACATCACTGCTGACCCCAACAGACTTGTCAGCACCAAACAGCGCTCCAGATGCGCTACCGAAAAAACCGGTGGATCACGACTTGCGCTTTAGCGATGACAGTTGGAATCAATGGCCATTCAATACGATCAAAAACAGTTTCAAAGCGGGCGAATCTCTCTTGACGGATCTTGCTAAAGTCGATGGTGTGAACAAGCACAATGCGCATTTAATTCACTTTTTCAACCGTCAAACTTACGATGCATTCTCGCCATCTAACTGGCTGTTGACGAATCCAGAAGTCCACAAGAAAGGTCTAGAGTCGCAGGGGCTGAGCTTACTAGAAGGCTGGCGCAGCTTTACCGCCGACGCGATGCAGCTGCATGCCAAACATGCGCGCACTACACCAGATGAGATCGCCGAGCTCGACTTTAAAGTGGGGCAAGATGTCGCCACGACAAAAGGAAAAATTGTTTTTCGCAATCATCTTATCGAACTGATTCAATACACGCCGACCACGCCAAAAGTGTACAAAGAACCGATTTTGATCGTGCCGTCTTGCATCATGAAGTATTACATTTTGGATTTATCGCCAGAGAATTCGATGGTGGCCTTTCTGGTTAATCAAGGCCACACTGTGTTTATGATCTCGTGGAAGAATCCCGATGAAACGGATCGCAAGCTAGGCATTGATGACTATCTCAACTCGGGTGTCATCGATGCCATGATTGCGGTAAAAACGGCAGCTAAATCCGATCAGATACACGCACTTGGCTATTGCCTAGGCGGCACATTCTTGGCAATGGCAGCCGCTGCGTTGGCGAATCCAGATATCAAGTCGGCACGCCCAGAAATGCTACAAGCACCTAAGTTGGCAAGCGTCACCCTGCTAGCAGCACAAACCGATTTTAGTGAGCCTGGCGAACTCGGTGTCTACATCGATGCGGATCAGATCAAGAATTTGCGTGAGTCGATGGCGAGAACGGGCTATCTCACAGGCAAACAAATGGCGGCGTCATTTCAATTTCTGCATGCAAGAGATTTGCTATGGTCAAAAAACACCCGCCGTTACTTGCTCGGACAAAGTGACGTTGGCAATGACATGATGAGCTGGAACGCCGATGTCACGCGCCTTCCTGAACGTATGCATGCGGAGTATTTGCAATCACTATTTCTCAACAACGATTTGGCACACGGCCATTTTCGGGTGAATGGTAAAGCGATTGCATTAATGGATATTCAAGCGCCACTCTTGGTCGTCGGCACCACCAAAGATCACGTCTCGCCTTGGCACTCGGTATACAAAATTCACCTGCTGACCAACACCGCGACCACCTTCATCTTGGCCTCTGGTGGTCACAACGCGGGGATTATTTCGGAGCCCGGGCATCCAAAACGTAGCTATCAAATCGCCAGCGTGGAAGCGGGACATCGGTGGATAGAGCCGAATGCTTGGAGCACAAGCACACCGACCCAAGAAGGCTCTTGGTGGAACGCCATGCATCAGTGGTTAAGTACGCATTCGCAAGGACAGATTAGCTCCAAAGCCATCGCACCCGATCAGGATCTGATGGATGCACCGGGGGAGTATGTGATGAAGCGATATGCGGATTAAAACGCGCCCTCTTTACTACTGAGGTTTATCCACAATTTTTTTTATAGCCGATTTCAATAATGTGACTACATTTTGAGAGACAGAAATTGACCTAAGCGTCATGCCGGACTTGAAAAAAAACCGATAGGTGGTAGGCGTTAATGTCCCCTCTCCCGCGAGCGGGAGAGGGCTAGGGTGAGGGTAGTTCAGAAGCTGCATTGCCGTTTCATACGACTAAGTGGTGAGGAGAAGGCGTGGTTTAGATTTTCTAAATATCGTTGATCTAATCTGACATTCCCTCATCCCCGACCCTTCTCCCGCTTGCGGGAGAAGGGAGTACCAAACCAAAACTGTCAAGAATATTAGCCTAGACAGTAGAGGGACTTGATCTGGCATCTAGAGTTGACAGGCTTAAAGGTGAATTACTGTTGGTTCAACAAAGAAGTAGTAAAAGCAAAAGATGTAGGAAATCCTCCGCCTTTTAAGAAAAGCGACATTCAAGATCTTCAAACAAACCGTGACAACAAGGGGTACGACCATGATGACTAGCACTTTGCAAGAATCGATAGAAAACGTAACGTATGATGAAATCACACTAGGTCAATCCGCACGCACAGTGCGAACATTGACACTAGATGACATCCGCGCCTTTGCTGCGGTATCCGGCGATACGAATCCAGCGCATCTGGATCCGACCTATGCGGACGCCACTTTGTTTCATGGTGTGATCGCGCATGGCATGTGGGGCGGCTCATTGATCTCTGCCTTACTTGGCACAGTATTCCCAGGGCCAGGTACGATTTATCTTGAGCAGGCACTACATTTCACCAAGCCAGTGCGAGTCGGCGACACCCTGACTGTCACCGTTACCGTCACTGCCAAAGATGATGAGAAAAAGCGCGTTGATCTCGAATGTGATGTTTCCAATCAAAAAGGCGTGAGTGTTTTGCACGGCTTAGCAAGAGTATTAGCACCCACGCAAAAGGTTAGCCGGCCACGCATTCACGCGCCACAAATCCAATTATTCGATCCACAAGCGCATCTCAAATCACTGATCAAATTGGGCAGTGACATGAGCGCGGTTCGCTGCGGCATCGTCCATCCTTGTGATGTCGAATCCCTGAAAGGTGCGATAGAAGCAGCACAGTATGGTTTGATTGATCCTATCCTGATCGGACCAGAAATGAAGATACGAGAAATCGCCGAAATGGCAGGCATCGATCTGCAAGGCATCACCATCGATTCAGTTCCACATAGCCACGCAGCCGCAGCGCGAGCAGCAGAATTGGCAGTCAATAAAGACATTGAAGCGCTCATGAAAGGCAGTTTGCACACTGACGAATTAATTCACGCCATCGTCTCGACACCCGCCTTGCGCACCAATCGACGCATGTCGCATATTTTCCGATTTGAGGTTCCAACTTATTACAAACCACTCTACATCACAGATGCCGCTTTAAACATCGCCCCATCGCTCAACGACAAAACCGACATCATCCAAAATGCGATCAACTTCGTAAAAATGATGGGCGTTGAGACACCGAAAGTGGCAATCCTATCTGCAGTCGAAACCATTAATCCGAATATCCCCTCCACCATCGACGCAGCGGCGCTGTGCAAGATGGCGCAACGCGGTCAAATTTTGGGTGGCATCGTGGACGGACCTTTGGCGTTTGACAATGCGATCTCGAACCACTCTGCACACATCAAACACATCGTATCCTCGGTGGCAGGTGATGCCGATATTTTGGTAGTGCCAGATCTCGAATCAGGAAATATGCTCAGCAAGCAATTGGAATACCTCGCTGGCGCAACGGCATCCGGCATCGTCTTAGGTGCCAAGTTACCGATTGCATTAACCAGCCGCGCCGATGGTGCGCATGTGCGAATTGCGTCTGCCCTGTTAGCAAAACTGGTCGCGCATCATCATCGCTTGGTACAGCCTTAATCCCTGATTTTTTTATTTTCTTAACGGTGTGCTTAAATACAGGAGTCAACGTGTCGATTTTAACGATTAACGCTGGATCATCGAGTATCAAATTCGCGCTCTATCCGATTCATGCGAAGCAGATAGAATCGGCACTAATTTCTGGCATGGTAGAAGGACTGCAAACCGGGGGCGAGGTCTTCTTAACTTGGCGCAAGGACGAAGAGACCGCCCGCTTTGCCTTAAACGTACCAAAAGACGCCAGCACCTCGATACGGTTTCAAACCGCACTGCACGCATTACAAAGCCTGTTCGAGGAAAAAACACAAGGCGTCAAAATCTTGGGAATCGCCCATCGCGTGGTGCATGGTGGCAGCTTTTTTCGTGAAGCCATCATCGTCGATGAAACGCGTCTCGAACAATTGCGTAGCCTTTGTCCACTAGCGCCCTTACATCAACCGCACAATCTTGCAGGCATTGAGATGTTTGCGCAGACTTTTCCTGATGTACCTCAAGTGGCTTGCTTTGATACCGCGTTTCATGCGGATGTGCCTGAGGAAGAATATCTGTTTGCACTTCCAAAATCGCTGTCACAAGAAGGCGTGCGCCGCTATGGCTTTCATGGCTTATCGTATCAGTATGTGATGGAGGCATTGCAGCGTCATTCACAGCGCGCTAATGGCCGCACGGTGATGGCGCATTTAGGAAACGGTGCAAGCCTATGCGCCGCGCTGGCGGGCAAAAGTCAGGCCACCAGTATGGGATTTTCTGCCCTAGATGGATTGATGATGGGCACCCGCAGCGGCTCGATTGATCCGGGTGTGATATTGCACTTACTAGCGCAAGGATGGACTCAGCAAGACGTTCAACGCCTTCTGTATTCACAAAGTGGCTTACTCGGTGTGTCTAATGTCTCGGCGGATATGCGCTCACTACGTCAAAGCGATGCGCCTGACGCCGCTTTGGCGATACGCCTATTTACTTATCGCGTAGTACGCGAAATTGGCGCCATGATCGCCACGATAAGCGGCATCGATGTACTTGCTTTCACTGGCGGCATTGGCGAGCACGATAGTCAATTGCGTGAGGACGTGTGCAAGCGACTTGACTACTTGGGCGTGCAAATCGATGAGGAAAAAAACCGTAGCGAAAACGGCAGCAAGATCGCCGCCCTGCATCTCAGCAGCAGTGCTGTCGAGATCTATCTAGTCCCGACAGATGAAGGAAGAGTCGCGGCAGGTGCGGCTGCAAAGCTCTTGGTTTGATTGTCGTTGAGTTGAGTTTGTGAATGTTTGAACCTAACTTCGTTCGCTCAGCTTTGCATCCGACTTCCAGATTCTGAAGCGAAGAAAGCGTGGGATAGAGATGCTGTTTTGTACGGCGGGTGCAACCCGCGCCGCCTACCAAATATCTGAAGTTAATCGACCGAAATACCGCGCGGGTTGCACCTGCCCTACCTGGTTGAGCTTTTCTGTCCAGTGGATTATTGGCATGGGATTTTGCAGACAAAAGTTTGAGCTAACATGCCGCAATCGGTCCAGTTTAGCGAATGGTTATCCCTGCCTCGCCTCGCGCCAAGCATGTGCGTCCTTTGCGTAAGTCTTGGCCATTAGCAAATCGGCAAATGTCTTTGCTTTTAGAACGTCATCAAAGGTTAGTGCCTGAGGCTCGTTCTGTGCATGTGCCGCCTGTGCGGAGCGTATTGCATAAACTGATGTAAAAACTTCAGAGAGTTCAGCGTCAGCGCCAACGGCAACCAGTGCTTGGCGGATTTGTTTTACTTCATTGGTCAGCCGCTTGAGACCGAGTACCCTTCTTGTTGCGAAGAACTCCGAGCACCGATAGAAATTCATGAACGCGTCTCTATAGAAGTCGATGTCCATATGGGCAGCTGTACAATGAAGTAATCCTTTGAGGTACTCCATTCGCCATACCTGCTGCTTTTCGCGCATGAGCGCCCCATATACAAGCAAGCAACGTTCGACATCTTGCTCTGTTAGGGGTCTTAGTTCTTCATAAGTCGGACCATCGGACTCTTGGGAGAGCACGACTTCTTCGGATAATTTTATGCCGCCTTTGCCTGTCACTGTGTACATTGGATGAAATGTCGGGCCATTTTTCCAGGTAAACAGTCCAATTGAGGCTATGCACAACGCCACCAAAAAGCTCGATGCTGAAACATGGGTGTCAAACAGTGGATCCACCGAGCCAAGTCGCGCAAAGCGTTCGGTGTCGAGCGTCAATATAAAGGTCGTAGAGGATGTGATAACTATCTTCAAACCAACATCATTTTGATCAAAGAACGAAAAGCAGTTCGGCTCCAGTAAATGTGATCTTGTGATGATCTCGGACGCAAGTTGCATGGGAGGCCTAACGTGGGTTAATTTGACAAATTAAAAAGATAGCCGGACATCAAAAATAAAGCAATTTGTTTAAACTCTCGTCAAACCCACATGGGACGCGGGGCAAACTGTTTAACCCCAAAAAAATTAGTTTTACCCAAATCGACAAAAGATGCATCAAGCAAGTCTAATTAGATGCAGTCTTGAAGGGCGAGTGCAACCCGCGCCGTCGATTCAATGTGTTTAGTGATTGCACTCGCCCTACATGGCTGGTTAGCCATCACGCTGCTGGCGGTCGGATACTCGCTGTTAGCTCGCCGATCAACTCGGAGTGGCGCAACTTCAGTGCTCGAAACGTCGCGATGACTTGCGTCTCGAAGGCATCCGGCCAATCGAACTTGGAATGCCAGCTGTACTTGATCTGCTGTTCCCTCCATCTGCGATGGTTGACAGCCCAAGAATTGCAATGATCCAAGAACGCAAGGTAGCTTTCTGGAAATTCCCCTCCTTGAATGAGGTGAGCTTTGGTCATAAGCAATGTCTTTATGTATTCGTTTCTGGGGAGGAAATCAGCCTCTGCCCAAAACAGCCACGTGCGAAGTTCGCCTTCAGGCAGCTTTCCGTTTTCAGGGAACACGTAGTCTCGACCGAGACTATCAAGGAGATCGCGAAACGTTCTCCGCCCTTCAAAGAGTACTGCAGCGAGCGGCCCATAGAGCTCTTCGATTTGCCGCTCTATGAAATTTAGTTGTGCTTCAAGCCTGCGTCGACTCTCCTCCCGTTGCAAAGTCAGCCAATGAGTGACGAACCAGCCAAAGGCGGCACTTCCAGCAACGATGGTCGCTGCCCAAACGGGTGGTTCCATGACGAAGTTCCCTTTCAGTGATGGCAAACGCCGAGCTCAACGATAAATTTGGAGCGCAGCAGAAAATTTGTCCTAGTGGAGCTGCTTGTTAGAGCATTTACATGGATAGCCTAAATTCTTCAATTTTTGCTCCGATTAAATCTTCAGCACCGCCAGATGATAAAAGCATATTTTCTACATCAGTATCATCAAGTACAAGAATCAATTTTTGATGCACCATCCATTGTTCTCGAATGGTGTGCAAGCAACCAGCGGTATCACCGCCATTTCTAGAAAAGATGATGCCAAACAAACCTGCTCCATGAGGCTTTAGGTAATTCGCGATTTGAAGGACATCACTCTTTTTCACTTTTCTAGAGTAATTTTTGGCATCTACCACAACATAGTCACCAGAGTACTTTTCGCGCAAAAATGACCAAAACCCATCCGTTGCATAATTCGGGACAATGAAATCTCTTCGGTTTGACTTGGTAAAATCGTTAACTTCTTGAATCGGCTTTTCAAGAGGAGGACAAAATAATTCTTCTATGATTTCGCCAATGAGGCTCTGATATAAGTAGCAATCTTTACGACCCGGAATACATGTCTTTAACTTGCCAAGCAAATCCCGCGCTCTACTACCTTCTTGTTCCCCAGCAATAGCAGTTAGAAGCATTTTAAAGTAGCGACTATCAGCCTTTTGTATTCCCGCTTTGAAATTCTTAATGAGATAGTCTGCGTCCCACACCTCTATGTCGTGAGATTCTAAATTTTGCTTTATCTCGTGCGGCAATCTACCAGGTATGGCTAGGACTTTTTTACATTCGCCTACAAGCTTGCCGTACTCCAAAATCTGTTCGACTATTTTAGAGCTGTGGCTTTTTGTGATTGCTCTATTGGATTTACACTCAATAAGGATCTTCTCTTTCAGACTGTTTTCTATGAGAATGTCTGCTCTCGCCCTTTGCGATTCTCCAATTATTACTTCAAGTTGAATATTTTGATTAGGGTTCGTTTCCTTAAGAACCTGATAAAGGAAGTTTACAAACTCAATCTCTTTTGGACCCATGTCCATATATCGATGACAATTTGGGCATAGCAGAAGGAAATTTTCTTCCGCCATGCTACCAACTTGATGAAGCGGCGCAATCGAAGCCAGTTCTAAACGGATTTTCTCTCCAGAAATGGCGCACATCGCACATTTATTATTGTGCTTTGCAATTAGATTCGCCAGCATTGCAGCCGACGGAATTCTTCGCTTATTTGATGTCTGGTCCATAATCTATTTCCGAATTCCAATTTTGCTCTAACGTGATTTAATTTAACAAAATGAAAAGATACCTGATTGCCAAAATACATGCAATTTGTTTCAAGTCTCTTCAAGCCCACATGGGGCTTGGGTTAAATTATTTATACTCACTAAAAACTGGTTTTACCCAAATCGAAAAAAGATACTGATTGCATGGCTTGAACAAACCAAATTTGAGCTTGAAAAAATCGCCTCAGGCTAGTTCAATACAAAGCAGCGTTTTTCATGTCCGTGAAATAAACATTTAGCCGGACGTGATAAACAAAGAAATGCACAGTATCTTTTCAGCATGAAGAATTTCCAATTCATCCTAGCCGATCACAAAAAAATGGAGATAGCATCAACAGCCATCCCCATCTCAATTCCGATTTTCAAACCAAATCACATCAAAGCGATATCGCCCAATCAGGCAATATCTGATTAGCATAAATCTCTAAGGTCTTATCTAAACCCACAAGTATCATGCCGCCGAGCACAATGAGTAGATAGCCCAACACCATTTTTGCACTTGCAACACGGCTGAATAAGCCGGGGCGTACTCGCTTTAGCACCTGCCCTGACACAAACGCTGCCAGCAATAATGCAGAAGCCGTGCCGATACCAAAGGCGAACATCACTAGAAATGCCATGCCCATGTCTTGACCTATCGATGCCACAGCGATTGCCGCGCCCAAGGTGGGACCAACGCAAGGCAGCCACACTAAGCCTAGCAGCAAACCGACGCCAAACTGTCCAAGACTATTTGAACCACTGCCAATATCGAAGCGGCTA
The DNA here is from genome assembly GCF_014284305.1 of Affinundibacterium seohonense. GTDB lineage: Bacteria > Pseudomonadota > Gammaproteobacteria > Burkholderiales > Burkholderiaceae_D > Undibacterium > Undibacterium seohonense. The sequence goes on along the minus strand of NZ_JACOFW010000004.1, from coordinate 38,236 downwards.
CTGAGCATGGACAAATGTTGGTTGATCCAATCGGCTAAGGGTTTGACCACCAAAATCAAGCCCACCAATACCATCAATACTGCGGCGACGGAACGGAAGGCATCCGGGTTCAAGCCCAAATTGAGCAAGATAAACGATAAGAAGGCACCTGCGATGGCGAATGACAAACTCAAACCAAACGCCAAGTAAATTGGACCTAGGCGACTTTGACCACTCGCGGACGTCATCACGATCGGGACCAAGGGCCAAACACAAGGCGATAAGACACTGAGCACACCTGCTACAAGGGCGATGGTGACGGAAGCAAATTCGAGTGGCATAACTTTAATTGTAGTTGTAGTCGATGGCTTTGATGATCTCAGCAGAAATCACTTCAACACGCGTTTCTGCAACCGCGAACCAGTGTTGCTTGTTGCCGCGATACAGTAACAAAGTGGACTGACGTGGCGCTCGGAATTGACGCACGACGTCTTTATGCTTGTCATAGTCGACTTCTAAGATGGTGAATTTTTTGTCAGGATTCGCCGCGCGGAATTGCTCGAATACTTTTTGCTGTTGCTTGCAAGTTGGGCACCAAGGCGCATAGATATCAATCAACACGACAGCGCCAGAGGCTTGCAGTGCATCAAAACGCGCTTGTGTGAACGGCTCTTTATCTAGGGCATACGCATTTGAAAAAACGAAGAAAAGCGCGAAAGCGGAAAGGATTTTCTTGAGGAAGTTGGTCATATCGGTCTCATTGAGTAGTCGAGGTCTCTAGTTAAGGATTAGATCAATGCGCCTTTGTCACCTCATTGTGTTTTCAAGTGGGAAGGACTAAGCGCACTGCCGATTGGTCGGACTAGTTCTTGAATCCTTACATCCAACGCACTTTTGATTCATCAGCGTATTAGTTGAAAAATGAATCGCCCATAAAAAAAACCTCCAATACATTCACGAATGAATACATTGGAGGGCATCCTTAAACAACTTTGCCCCCGCCCTTCTATGAAGCGTGTCAAGTATGAATTGCAAATTCATTGCATTCAATTTTCATTCTTCATTTCACTCTCCTGCTTCGCTGTGTAGTACGCTCAGAAGTCGTAAAAAGTCCCTGGTCATTTGCTCGTGAAACTTAGGTTTCACCACCTTTTATCCGCTCGCGCTTTCAACATCTAGCCCACATAAAAAAATAATCCAATGAACGTACTGCACGCCATTGGATTATTCTTTAACGAGGACAATGTATTAAATCGAACCTATCAAAGCTAGTACGCAATCAACTTCGTCGCTGGCATCGCGTCAATTCTAAAAGTTTTGACGGATTCAGCAAGGAAATTCGCACGCTCCTCTAATGACATCACTGCGGCAGAAATCTCTTCGACCATCGCGGCATTTTGTTGTGTACTGGCGTCGACCTCACGTACTGCTTCCGCCATTTGATTGATTTCATGTGATTGCTCGTTTGAGCCCTTGGTAATTTGATCCATGATTTCAGTAACATTTTGTACCGAATTCACAATCTCTTTCATCGTATTGCCAGCATCGTTAACATAGCGAGCACCAGATTCAATATCTTGTATCGAATCTCGAATCAAATCACCAATTTCTTTTGCCGCACTGGCGCTGCGTTGCGCCAGGCTGCGCACTTCAGATGCGACTACAGCAAACCCTCGTCCCTGCTCGCCAGCGCGTGCTGCCTCAACCGCAGCGTTCAATGCCAAGATATTGGTCTGAAAAGCGATACCATTAATCACTTCGGTAATATCACCAATCTTACGTGAAGAGATCGTGATTTTTTCCATTGTTTCTACTGCATTAGAAACAATAACACCGCCTCTAGTCGCAACCTGAAATGCCGACAATGCAAGTTGATCCGCTTGTTTCGCATTCTCCAAATTATGGGTGACTTTGGCTGCGAGTGAATCCATGTTTTCAGCTGTGTGCTGCACCGTGCCAGCAATCCGTGCGCCACGTTCTGCCAGATCATTGTTGCCCGCAGCGATTTCCGTCGTTGCCAAACTGATCGATTCCGCTGATTCACGCACACCAGCTACGATCTTTGAAAGCGCATGGACGCTCACCCTAAAGATGTTGATCGATTCAGAGATTTCATCATTTCCAACAGCAGCATTTGAGGTTGTTAAATCACCTTCGCCAAGCATATTCACTCGCTTAGACATACTTTTAAAGCCACTCATCGAAGTTAGATAAAAAGTATAAAGCGCATACATCGCGACAACCAAAGCAAAAACCACACCGATTAGCATCAAATTGCGGTGACGCGTCAGGCTGTCAATACGCAGTTCCAAAGCCACACCCAGCGCCTTTAAAATCTTTTCGGTTAACGCCTCATTTGCATAAATCACGTCACTACCAGCTGTATAGATTGCTTTCGCTTGGCCACTGACCTCTGCACTCATGATGGTGTTTTGGATCAACTTCAGGTAATCGTCGGTGCGATCAAATACTTGTTGGTCGATGCCCTTGAGCGCATCTGGGTTGACTTTTCCTACCCTGGCTAAAGCATCCTTTGCCTCTGCCGTATCACGCTTGATCAATGCCATAAATGCAGCGATACGTGTTCTGGTTGCATCTGCCTGATCGGGTTTGGCAGCGACATAAGCAACTAAACCACGCAATGGCGCTAAGTTCGAAGTCATCGCTGGCAACTTCTCCGTAGCAGCAACCATTAAATAGTAACTATCAACATCCGGATCCAAAGCGAGACTAGATTGCTCGGAAATCTGCCTGCGGATTTCCATCAACGCATCATTCACCTTGGTGTATTTAGCAGTAATTTGCGCTGTTTCTGTATAAGTCGTTTTCTCCGCGTCTAACCACGCAGCTTTCGCATTGCTAAGAATAGGTTTTAGCTGGAATGGGTCACGCTCAGCCAATATTTTCTCTAAATCGTCAAAAGCTTTGTCGATCGCAGATACAGCTTCATTTGTGAGAGCTTTATCCTCGACTTCTATTAATCGCAACAAAACTTGCCCGCGATGCTGCAAGACCGCGTCCATTAAAGGATTGACGTGCTGGTGAAAATAGACGCCAGTAGCTTCATCCTCGGCGAATTCAATTTCCGCATTGGCTCTACTCACATACAGATACAAGAGCATCATCAAAGGAATCAGCAGCGTGACAACAATAATTGAAAACTTCGCCGGCATGCGCAAGCTGCGCATAATCTGCTTACCTGGACCAAAGATATTGAATGACAATTGCATTCTCCCGACGAAATTAAAATGTGCTGACTGAAATAAATTTGGGATTTATTATAATCATTGGATTTTCCACATGGAAACAAAATGCTGAATTTGTGGCATATAAATTGTTAATTATTGTAAAGATTGAGTGGATACCAACTTGCAGACAAAAAACTTGATCTCCATCAATACCACAGTATCAAAAAATGATCAATTCACCTTTAGCGATGCAAGATCGAGCGCGAATTATCTACTTTGATCAAAATAAACAATAGACGTGATGAACGTCTCACCCATAAAAAAACCCTCCAACACATCCGATAAAAGATAGATTGGAGGGAAACCTTAAACAACATGGTGCTACTCAATAAACTAGTGACTACTTGAATTCATTTTCAAAACTCTCAACGTGGCAAAACGGACTCTCCCATCAAGAACATATCCACTTCACGCGCGCATTGACGGCCTTCGCGGATTGCCCATACGACCAGCGATTGGCCACGGCGCATATCACCCGCTGCATAGACTTTTTCTACATTGGTTTTATAACAACCTTCGCCATCGGTCGTCGCACGGGCATTACCGCGTGCGTCTTTGTCGACACCGAAGGCGTCTAAGACTTGGGCGACTGGTGAAACGAAGCCCATTGCTAATAGTACCAAGTCGGCTTTCATTTCGAATTCAGAATCGGGCACTTCGGACATCTTGCCGTCTTTCCATTCGACACGGCAGGCGATCAGTTTTTCTACTTTGCCGCCCTTACCTTCTAAGCGTTTTGTCGCCACTGCCCAATCGCGATCACAGCCTTCTTCGTGTGAAGAAGATGTGCGCAATTTGGTTGGCCAGTAAGGCCAGACTAATGGTTTATTTTCTGTTTCTGGTGGTTGTGGCATCAATTCGAATTGAGCGACTGATTTTGCGCCGTGACGATTGGAGGTGCCGACGCAATCGGAACCGGTATCGCCACCACCTATGACCACGACGTGCTTGCCGCTAGCGGACAATTGGTCTTTGATCTTGTCTCCTGCATTCACTTTATTTTGCAATGGTAAAAAGTCCATCGCAAAATGTACACCTTTGAGTTCGCGACCTGGAACAGGCAAATCACGTGGTACTTCGGCACCACCTGCGACGATCACGGCATCAAAATCTTTTTTCAAGTCATCTGCGGAGACGGTTTCTTTCGCCCAGTTGGTAATCGTAGCTGGGAAATCTTTACCAACCAGAACGCTGGTACGGAAAGTCACGCCTTCTGCCTGCATTTGTTCAACACGACGGTCGATGTGGGATTTTTCCATTTTAAAATCAGGAATACCGTAACGAAGCAAGCCACCGACGCGATCATTTTTTTCGAAGACGGTCACATCATGACCAGCGCGTGCCAATTGCTGTGCTGCCGCTAGACCTGCTGGACCTGAGCCAACGATGGCGACTTTTTTACCTGTTTTTTGCGCAGGAATTTGTGGTGTGACCCAACCGTTTTCCCAACCCTTATCGATGATGAAATGCTCTATCGATTTAATGCCGACTGGCAGTTCGTTGATGCCGAGTGTGCAGGCTGATTCGCAAGGTGCTGGGCAAATTCTTCCTGTGAATTCTGGAAAGTTATTCGTTGAATGCAGCACTTCCAAGGCTTGTTGGTAATTGCCGTTGTAGGTCAGATCATTCCAGTCAGGGATGATGTTGTTGACTGGGCAGCCGTTATTACAAAACGGAATGCCGCAGTCCATGCAACGTGCTGCTTGGATTTTGGCTTGGCCATCGTCCAGATGCATCAAAAATTCTTTGTAATGCTTCAAACGCGCCTTAGGCGCTTCGCTCGCTTCTTGCAAGCGCTGGTATTCCATAAAACCTGTTACTTTTCCCATGATAAAACCTCAATCTAGCTAGGCGCAATGCGCGTGTTTTAACTTTGTCAACTCAACGATTCTTGCTTCCATCTCCCGCTGGCGGCGAATTCCATATGCTGGGTCGGGGATGAGGGAGGTCGATAAGCGAGAAATTCCGTTAGATTATGAGTTCTCAAATTCGAACCAATCATCCTGAAACATTGATTTCGCTAACCTGAATCACCCTCACCCCAACCCTCTCCCGCCTGCGGGAGAGGGGGCTTTATCGAACCTCGATCCTTAAGCCGCTTTTTCCAATTTCACTTCAGCCTCTTTCGCCGCATACATCTCACCCAAAGCACGTTTGTATTCGTGCGGGAATACTTTGACGAACTTGGCGCGGCTGCGTGCCCAGTCGTCCAGCAAGTTGCGTGAACGTGTGCTGCCTGTGTGTTTGAAATGACGTTCAATTGCGTTACGCAAAATCGCTTCGTCCGTCTCTGGCTCAGCGCCGCGTGTCTTGGCGTGCCACTGTGATTTCGGAATGGTTTTTTCTTGCTCATCACCCGCTAAGACAGATTCCAAACTCACCATAGACATATTGCACTTAGGCGCAAACTCACCATCCGGATCGTAGACGTAAGCGATACCGCCAGACATGCCAGCTGCGAAGTTACGGCCAGTTGCTCCGAGCACGACTACCGTGCCGCCCGTCATGTATTCGCAGCCATGGTCACCAGTACCTTCGATGACTGCCAAAGCACCTGAGTTACGTACCGCAAAACGTTCACCTGCTACACCATTGATAAAGGCTTCACCTGCGATCGCGCCGTACAAAACTGTGTTACCGCAGATGATGTTATCGACTGCCCAGCCACGGAATTCTGTGTTTGGACGAATGATGATGCGACCACCGGACAGACCTTTACCGACGTAATCATTACCTTCACCGACCAAATCCAAAGTCACACCGCGCGCTAGGAATGCACCTGCGGATTGACCAGCTGTACCTTGCAATTGGATATGGATAGTATCGTCTGGCAAACCAGCGTGGCCGTAACGCTTCGCCACTTCACCGGACAACATCGCACCGACTGTACGGTTCAAGTTTTTGATAGGCTGGATGAAGGACACTTTCTCGCCTGTTTCCAACGCCAATTTCGCTTGTGCGATTAACTTGTTGTCCAAGGCCTTATCCAGACCGTGATCTTGTTCTTCAACATGGCGAATCGCAACTTCTTCGCTTGCCTCCACTTGATGGAAGATGCGGCTGAAATCCAAGCCCTTGGCTTTCCAGTGCGTGATCGCTTTGGATTTATCTAAGAGATCCACACGGCCGATCAATTCGTCATAAGTACGGATACCGAGTTGCGCCATGATTTGACGTGCTTCTTCTGCGACGAAGAAGAAATAGTTCACGACATACTCAGGCTTACCAGAAAACTTTTTACGCAATTCTGGATCTTGGGTCGCGACGCCGACTGGGCATGTATTCAAATGACACTTACGCATCATGATGCAGCCTTCGACTACCAACGGTGCTGTTGCAAAGCCAATTTCATCGGCACCCAACATCGCAGCGATTACCACGTCGCGACCTGTTTTCATTTGACCATCAGCTTGTACACGAACACGACCACGCAAACCGTTCAAGACCAATGTTTGCTGAGTCTCGGACAAACCGAGTTCCCACGGTGTACCTGCATGTTTGACGGATGACAAAGGTGAGGCACCTGTGCCGCCGTCATGACCTGCGATCACGATGTGATCGGACTTCGCCTTGGTCACACCAGCAGCAATCGTACCGACACCAACTTCGGACACCAATTTCACAGAAATCGAAGCACGTGGATTGACGTTTTTCAAGTCATGAATCAATTGCGCCAAATCTTCGATGGAGTAAATATCATGATGTGGTGGTGGAGAAATCAAGCCCACGCCTGGCACAGAGAAACGCAATTTTGCGATGTAATCCGACACCTTATGACCTGGTAACTGACCACCTTCACCTGGCTTTGCGCCTTGTGCCATCTTGATCTGAATCTGATCCGCAGAGCTTAAGTATTCCGCTGTCACACCAAAACGACCGGACGCGACTTGTTTAATACGTGAACGCAGGGAATCGCCGTCTTGCAAAGGAATATCGACTTCGACATTTTCAGCGCCAATCACGGAGGCCATGGTTGCACCCTGCTTGATCGGGATGCCTTTCAACTCTTGTGTGTAACGCGCTGGATCTTCGCCACCTTCACCAGTGTTCGATTTACCACCAATACGGTTCATCGCAATCGCCAAAGTCGCATGCGCTTCGGTACTGATAGAACCCATGGACATCGCGCCAGTTGCAAAGCGTTTGACGATCTCTTTGGCTGGCTCAACTTGGTCAAGAGGAATCGCTTTACTTGCATCAATCTTGAACTCAAACAAACCACGCAGAGTCATGTGACGTTTAGATTGGTCGTTGATGATCTGTGCGTATTCTTTGTAGGAATTAAAATTGTTTGAACGTGTTGAATGCTGGAGTTTCGCAATCGAATCAGGCGTCCACATGTGGTCTTCACCACGAATACGGAAGGCATATTCGCCACCCGCATCGAGTGAATTGGCCAAAACTGGATCATTGCCGAACGCGGCTGTATGCAAGCGCAAGGCTTCTTCTGCGACTTCAAAAACGCCTATACCTTCTACGTTCGACGCTGTGCCTTTGAAGTATTTGTCGACCAAAGACTTATTCAAACCAACGGCTTCAAAAATCTGTGCGCCGCAGTAAGACATGTAAGTCGAGATACCCATTTTCGACATGACTTTATGCAAGCCTTTGCCGATAGCTTTGGTGTAGTTGTAGATGGCTTTTTCTGCATCGACATCCTTCAACTTGATCGCCATATCCGCGAGTGTCTGCATCGCTAAGTAAGGATGGACGGCTTCAGCACCATAGCCTGCCAACAAAGCGAAGTGATGTGTTTCACGTGCAGAACCAGTTTCGACTACCAAACCAGTTGTCGTACGCAAACCCTTGCTGACTAAATGTTGATGCACGGTTGAGGTAGCCAACAAGGCCGGGATCGCCACAAAGTTCGCATCCATCTTGCGATCGGTGATGATCATGATGTTGTGACCGGATTTCACCGCATCGACGACTTCAGCACAGATAGACGCCAAGCGTGCTTCGATACCATCTTTGCCCCATGCGACCGGGTAGCAAATATCGAGTTCGTAAGACTTAAATTTGCCGCCAGTGTTGGCGCTGATGTTGCGCAATTTGGCGATATCGGCGAAATCCAAAACAGGCTGTGACACTTCCAAACGCATCGGTGGATTGATGTTATTCGTGTCGAGCAAATTCGGTTTTGGTCCGATGAAAGACACCAGCGACATGACCATCGCTTCGCGAATCGGATCGATCGGTGGATTCGTTACCTGCGCGAATAATTGCTTGAAGTAGTTATATAGTGGCTTGAGTTTATTCGACATCACCGCTAAGGAGGAGTCGTTACCCATGGAGCCGATCGCTTCTTCACCGCTAACAGCCATCGGTTCCATCAAGAATTTGATGTCTTCTTGGGTGTAACCGAAAGCCTGCTGCCTATCTAATAAGGAAGCCGTTTCTGGCGTATTGTCTTCTTCACCTTTGAGTGAATTGAGTTTGATACGCACGGAATTAATCCACTGCTTGTATGGTTTCGCATTGGAATAAGTATCTTTGATTTCTTTATCGTCGATGATGCGACCTGCTTCCAAGTCGATCAAAAACATCTTGCCTGGTTGCAGACGCCATTTCTTGATGATGCGTGCTTCTGGAATTGGCAAAACGCCAGATTCAGATGCCATCACAACTAAGTCGTCGTCAGTGATGATGTAACGCGCTGGACGCAAACCGTTACGATCCAAAGTACCGCCGATTTGACGACCATCGGTAAATGCCATCGCCGCTGGACCATCCCATGGCTCCATCATCGCGGCATGGTATTCGTAGAAAGCACGACGGTTATCGTCCATCATCGTATGATTTTCCCAAGCTTCTGGAATCATCATCATCATCGCTTGCGCTATCGGGTAACCTGCCATCACCAAGAGTTCGAGTGCATTATCGAAACTTGCCGTATCGGATTGGCCTTCAAAAATCAGTGGGTAGAGTTTTTGCAAATCGTCACCGAGCACTGCCGACTTCATCACGCCTTCACGTGCACGCATCCAGTTGAAGTTGCCTTTGACGGTATTGATCTCACCATTGTGCGCAATCATGCGGTAAGGGTGAGCCAATGGCCATTCTGGGAACGTATTGGTTGAGAAACGCTGATGCACCAGAGCCAAAGCGGAGACGCAACGCTCGTCTTGCAAATCTTTGTAGTACACGCCGACTTGATCAGCGAGCAGCAAGCCTTTATAGACGATAGTACGCGCCGACATCGACGGTACAAAATATTCTTTACCATGCAAGAGGTGCAAAGCCTCGATCGCATGCACAGCCGATTTACGGATCACGTAGAGCTTACGTTCCAAAGCATCGGTGACCATGATGTCAGGACCGCGACCGATGAAGATCTGGCGTATCACCGGCTCTTTTTCGCGCACAGTTGGCGACATCGGCATTTCGGTATCCACTGGCACATCGCGCCAACCGAGAACAACCTGACCTTCAGCGCGCACTGCGCGTTCGATCTCTTGTTCGCAAGCCAAACGAGAAGCATGTTCCTTAGGCAAAAAGATCATGCCCACGCCATATTCACCAGGCGGCGGCAATTCCACGCCCTGCTTCGCCATCTCTTCGCGATAGTACTGATCTGGAATCTGAATCAAGACACCCGCACCGTCACCCATTAAGGCATCAGCACCGACCGCACCCCGATGGTCGAGATTTTTCAGAATCAGCAAGCCTTGTTCAACGATGGCATGCGTCTTCTTACCCTTGATATGCGCAATGAAACCGACACCGCAGGCATCTTTTTCATTACTTGGATCGTATAAACCTTGTGCTTGCATAGCTTCTCTCCTGCTGTTGCATTGAAGCACTTCGCTGCCGAAGTACCTCAATCTGCTTGCTGAACAATTCCAAATAAAGTTTTGGAAATCACCCAATCGACAATAAAAAATCAAACTTGGGCTCAAGAATAGTGCAGCGCAAAAGATTTCACAACAAGAATAAATAGGGTCAGAGTATGTAAAAACTGGTCTTATTTTTTGATATTTTTTATTAGGGATGGAGTGATTTTAATTGAGCGCATCATCTGCTATGAAGATAAATGTGGTCGCGCGTTATAGCAGATACAGACAAACTATAACTGGTGCTTTAGCTTATCTAGGCTCATTGGCAATGAAGTGTTTCTTTGCAAGTTTTATGTTTGTATTAATCGATCTTCCAAACTCAACAATTAATTTTAAATAATATTTTTTTAAAAATTAATGCTAACTTCGACTCTTAGAACAACAATCCAAACTAGACATGTTCTAGCTTCTTTTGACTAGAGTCGGCATCTTTTGGAAATACATGACACCCGCACCAACACCGCTTATCAGAATTCCCCAACGTTTTATTTTATTGCGCACACATCGTGTTTTGCTTGATACAGATTTAGCCGAACTGCACGGCGTACCGACCAAAGTTTTACTACAAGCCGTCAAACGAAATCTAAACCGCTTCACAACGGTTTTTATGTTTCAACTGAAAGACAATGAATGGGAAGCTTTGAGGTCACAAATTGTGACCTCAAAGACTGGATGGGGTGTCCGACGTTATGCGCCGTATGCTTTTACTGAACAAGGCGAAGCGATGCTTTCCTCGGTCTTAAACAGTCCTCAGGCAATTGCGGTCAATATCGAAATCATGCGCGCCTTTGTGCGTTTGCACGAAGTAATCGTGTCGAAGAAGGAAATAGCACTGCGATTAGTTGAACTAGAAAGCAAAGCGGATTTAATCGAAGTCAAACACGACAATTTCAAACACAACGCACGCGTGCAATTCAAACGAATATTCGAAGCAATCCGCGCCTTGATGGCTGTACAAGAAACGCCAAAGAAACGGCGCATTGGCTTTACGGCGATAACGATGACGAAATCATGAAACCTAAATCATCAAAAGCAACTAGGGTTTGGGGTAAGTTTTTTCATTTACAACTAAATCGACATGTAGGTTTTGTATACTGAAAGCAAAAAATCAAAAAAATAGCCTACCAAAAGCTTGAGACAAGCTGATTTTTACAGCTTAACTTGAGACCATTTTTTATAAAACTTACAACAATCCATAACTATAGATTCGACGATCTAAAGCTAAACCGTGTCGCAACTCAGCCGTCCTGAATGCATATCCAACCTACAAATAAATGGCGTCTGTACTAAGGCCAACTAGTTTGATGGCATCCCAACTATTTGTCGGTGTAATCGCAGCGACAATTTCCATACCTTTCTTAATTGACTCTTCGGGGCTGTTAAAACTAATGCCCCAACCAACCGCTATTGTCGATGCTGCAAAAATCTTATTGTCCAATAGATCTGCAACCCAACCCCAAGTCTCTTTGCCTTTGAAAGAATGCGCGGAAGTCAGTATTTCGGACACCAAGGAGCCATAGGTAGCTTTGCCAGTTTGTAGCTGGCTTGACCAATATGCTAAGCCCTCCGCATCTGCACCACTCTGTCGACCCAAAGTATTTTTATAGACGACATTGACAAAATCTTCGTTCGTCATCGTCTTAGAAAATCCGGTTAATTCAGAATAGTGGATACCTGCGTTATAAAATGACTGGGCGATCTGGTCAATACTTTGTCCAGCATTAAACTGATCCATCCAATAAGAAAGCCCATCTGCGTCAGGAATGCGGTTAAAAAAAGCGATATACAGTTCAATCAATTTATTGACATCTGCTGTGGCCATTGCTCTGGCCTTAGAGGTCACTTGTAGATTCATCGAGAAATCTTGAAATTGCACATGCTCAATATCACGTAATACTTGCAGTTCATTCACGCCATTCGGTTTCATCAAATAATATTCGCCATTGCCCTTTAACACTAGAAAGTTCTTCAATGGCTCATTGAACACGACTGTATCGATACCACTACTTCCAATAAATTTATTGTCTCCAGGGTTTGCAATCTTTGTACGATCACCGGATAAGAAGACCGTGAGATCATTAATTGGAGAAGGCTTACCACCGGAGATCATCTCCGACTTGCCTTTTAAGTCACGGTAGCTGATATCTACGGTAACGAGTTTTCCTAACAGCGACGTATCTAACAAAAGATTAGGTGAGGTCGCCCCCTGTATCGCAATGCCGTTGGACTTCCATTGAAATTGAAAATTTTCAATACCGTTAATACGCTCTATACCATCGCCATCAGAGACTCCCCCTACGAATGTAAGCGTTTCACCAACAAAACCGCGCCCACTCAGGATGGGGTAACCGGAAGGAGCATCATTCCCGGCCTTAATGGGCTCACCACCAAACGCTCTGTAAATTTTCAAATTCCCATTCAAATCTTGATACTGCACAGTCAATTCGACTTTTTTACCGACATCAAAACTATCTGGGGTTAGCGTCGCTTTGTCCAATTGCGAGTTTGCAAAACCATCAATTCTCCATTGATATTTCACCGAATTTGGATCTCCAACATCACCTGTATGAATCACCGCTGTGAGAATTTCACCTTGCGTAAAACTTCCCCTGATCGAGAATTTTTCTGGTGCGACTACGACTGTTTCAAAAACATTGGCAGTCCAATCGTAGGGAATCGATTTGCTCTTTCCATCGCTCACACTAAACTTAAACATCCCATTGGATACATCAAGCGAACGAAAACGCAAAAGCCCATTTTCTATATCGGCATTAGAAATAAATTGATTCTCTTTTACTTCCACATTATTGAGAAATAGACCTTTGTGTGCGGGCAAACTTAGAACAACAATTCCTTTGAAACCATCGCCAACATCTTTATCTCGAAATTGAAATTCATCGATCGTAAAAATATGATTGCTTGAGGGATTTAAGTCCCCGTGAATATTGGAAGCGGTAGGAATAGAATTGCTTAAGGTCGAAACCATGACCTCGGTCTGCGCAGTACCAATACTTGTGACTCCTGAAACGCCTTCATCAAAACGCCAGTCTAGGGTGATCAGCCTTTGATCTCCCGATCTGCTATTGCTATATGTCACATTGCGCATGACTGCCAATATGTCATTGTAAAAATTACCTCCCTCAAAACTGACTTTCAACACGCCATCATCGTTCGTATAACTGGCGATAGCGGCGTCATTGCTATAAATCTTCCCACCATATGAATAATACGAGTTGCCATCAAACTTGAAATTTGCAGGAAAATAAAATAGATCATCCGGGTTTGCTTCTCCCGTTCTACTAATTTGCAGTTTTGACTGACTCCAACTACGACCATGAATTTCTGGGTCATTAATCCAGATATTGCGGTCTAAAAAAACACCGTTAGATGTATTTTCAGAATAAAGTGTTGGTCGCGCAAAATTGTGATCTATGCTTCCATCGTTGTTATATCTAGCGATCAGGCTAAATTTATCTGAAACATACGAGGTACCAGTAACAATAATTTTCCCTGTCCGATCGAGGAAAACATTCAGAGGACTTTCTCCCGCCGCCTCAACTGACAACGCCAAAACGCCATCCACATCGAAACTGTTATCCAAACGACCATCATTGACTAAACGAATAACAAAAATTTGATCTGTATATGCCTCGTTGGAACCCAACGACTTTTGACCTCTGCCTGAGATAAGTATTTTTTGATCCTCAGTGACAATCAAATTCTTTACTTCATTAATGAAGAAACCTAAATCATCGTTAAGCAGGCTTAGCTTACCAGTACCATTAAAATTCGTATCGAGACTTCCATTCACATTAAATCTGGCAAGATTAATTTCATTCTGACCTTGCTCTGAACGCCTTGACCAAAGCAACAAAATCTTACCATCTTGTTGAACAGCCATACTCAAGGGGACACTACCAGTTTGCTCGATTTGCAGATTCACGGATGCATTGATTCCAAATTGTTGATCCAAGCTGCCATCCGCATTCAGACGCATCATCACGATATCCCTACTTGCGTAATTCTGACCCAACAGTAATATTTTTCCATCGGTTTGAATTGAGACTACTTTCTCTTGCTCGCTTTTCACATTGAAAGACGCCGATGTACCCAATCGATTGAATTCTCTATCGATACTGCCATCGGGATTGTAGCGATCAAGTGTCAACATCACTCGCTGGCTAGCATTTTCCGACACACCCTTGGTGTACACCAGATATTTTCCGTCAGCCTGCAAAATGACCTCGGTATCCAAAACCCGGTATGCCAATAGATTACTCAAAGTCCCAGACTGATTAAAGCTTTTATCTAATTCACCATGACTATCGAAGCGATTCACAAAGAATTGAGATTTTTTCGTCTGGCTATCGTAAATACTGCTTGTCACCAGAAATTTCCCATCTGGCAGAGGCAATGTTGACGAAATTCTCGAGTTTTCGAATTTATATGCTAAATCAATGTGACTTCTCCATTCCGCCATATTGTCATTTTGCAAGGAATCTATTTGTAAGGTGTAATAACCATAATCTCCACCCTCGTATCCATGTTTTACCGTACTAAGACGAATACTTCCATCACTCAACTGATGTGAGTCAATCACATACCTCTGATCATTTCCAAATGAATCAATGAGATACCCCGTACTTGTATGTAAAGTTGGCGGGTCTTCCACTGGACTAATGTAGAAACCGCCGGATTTTGGAGCTGAATATTCGATCCCATCACTGACCGCAAACATGAAATGAGAATAATCTTCGCCAACGGCGTTTTTCATTGGCATGTACGTCAACGCGCCACCAGCGATGTCAGCTGCAGAAATTTCTTGGTTCGTCTTTATCTCAACGCCACGCAAGTAAAAGTTACCTCTCGCAGACATGCCTGTAAATTTTACAAATTTTAAAGTTTGTCCAACATCTGCATCAGAAAATGGAAAGTCGGAAATTTGAAAAACATACAAAGTATCTTCAATTACCCTAAGTTTAATTTCTGAGGTCGCTGGGATGTGGTTCGATGCAATTGAAGTCATATGGGAAATTTTGTTCGTTGGAAAAGGTAATTACTAAGGGACTGAATTTCGTTCTTAACGCCCATTTTTAATATTTAATTATAGATTATTTCATAAGAGTATTGTTGCCTTTTATGAAGCCAATTGAGCAATACGATTTATTCAAATCTGTTCTTACGACATTTTCTGCCAACTCAGACCGCAGACTGGAAAAATAAAGAATGTCTCGATCTTATCGTCCAGTCGACATTCAAAAAAAAGAGGTTTGCAAGCTATGAGAATCAGACATACTGACTTTGTAAATTAGAGACTAAATCTAGTCGTTGGAACAAACCATTAAGGACAGAAAATATCGATAGAGCATGCTCGTTTTTATACGATAAGACGGTACTTTGTGATCTTTGTATTGTGTATAGCTCGATTCGTTTTGGAACTGAGGATTATGAAGACCCGTCTAATGTTTGCAACGATGTGGTAGTTGTTACTTTCTACGATTGGATTGGTTCAACGACGGCTCGTGGTGTGAATAGCGTTTGCAGTAGTGGATGGTCATCCATAGTAAAGGCCGTCAAAGAATCAGAACATCTTCGTTTCTTTGGCAACGCAATTTCATGGATCAATCTACAGTGTAAAATTTAACAAATGGTTTGAGAAACATGCAGGTTTTGAGGTAGTCTCAAACTCGCAATCTGAAGCACGCGCCTATCATCACTATCCTTAGCTACGCCAACGCCAACCAAAACTACAACCACCCTCAATTCAAAGAACAGCCCCATGCCCAAATACCTAATCTCATTTCCCAGCGCAGCAATGCAAGTACCAGATCACAAATTAGCAGAAGTTGGTCGTGACGCGCACGCTGTCATCGAAGAAGCGAAAGCAGCTGGCGTGTATGTCTTTGCTGGTGGCATTGACGAAGACGTTCTGCCATTTTTGGTTGCTGCCGACGGCACCGTCACTTCAGGCGGCTATACTTGGGCGCCTACTTTGAATGGTGGTTTTACTGTATTGGAACTAGCGACACATGATGAAGCTATCGCTTGGGCTGCGCGCATCGCAAAGGCTTGTCGCTGTCAACAAGAGCTGCGCGTGTTTGGGCTGGACGCATAGTCTTAAGTGCGCCACTAAGTCGATGCAGCGAATGAACCAAGACCATTTTCATTTACCCTAAAAAATGTAAGAAATAACAAAGCGTAGGGTCAAATTCAAACGTGGCGTATTCAAACACAAGCCACTCTACAATTTTTCGGTAGTCATCAAAATATTCACAAGATTTATCCCCAATTATCACTACGAACTAATACGACTACTGCACCGCCTCCGCATCAGTCACATGTTGCAGCAAAGGTTCATAATCTTTTCTAACCACCTTAATGCAACGACAAACGCGCGCTTCC
Organism: Affinundibacterium seohonense; assembly: GCF_014284305.1. GTDB lineage: Bacteria > Pseudomonadota > Gammaproteobacteria > Burkholderiales > Burkholderiaceae_D > Undibacterium > Undibacterium seohonense. The sequence continues at coordinate 21,771 of NZ_JACOFW010000004.1, read as the reverse complement.
ATGGCGGGTCTGTCTAACGCTTGAATATCGCCACGCTTGGCGGCGATCCATCCGTCTTTTTGCACCTACCGCGTGCGTGATGTTCTCGCTACGTACGCCAAGCAACTTTGAAATCATTTCCATAGACCCAAGCTCGGCCGCTTAGCGCTCTTCGCATACCAAAAACGCACACAATTGACCACCGCAAGCGCAGCTTTGGTAATGGTGTTACATTGCCGTACCGCAACTTCATGACGGAAGTTTCTGTCATTGGGTGCGCTGCAAAACATACATAGTCAGTCTTAATTGTTATTTTCAAGCTTGTACTTGAGGTCAGTTTTTTTGATATCACCTCCAGAACATCTCAGAGAATCGACTCTGTTATGCCCATCAAGCATTTACCACAAAAAGAATTTAATAATTTAGAGGCTATATGAACACCAATCTATTTAGTGATCTCACGCTCAAGGCTCGTATAGGATTGGGATTTGCTTTGGTCTTATCCATGATGGCGATTCTCACCACGATCGGGATCTGGCAGGTCAATTCAATCTCAACCGGTTTAACGACCATCGGTGACGTGAATAGCGTAAAGCAACGCTATGCGATTAATTTTCGTGGGAGTGTCCACGACAGAGCGATTGCGCTGCGTGATGTGATTTTGGTGCCAAGTGATGCTGAACTCTCACCGGTGCTCGCGACCATTACGAGCTTAACTGCCGATTACGAAAAATCGGCTGCCCCATTAGATAAAATGTTTAATGAGGGAAAAGACATCACTAGCGAAGAAAAGAAAATTTTAGAGAGCATTAAAGAAATTGAAGCACGAACACTGCCAATCATTAAGAAAGTGATTGAGCTACGCCGCGCTGGTGATGCAGATCAGGCCAAACAAGTAATGCTTAACGAAGCCCGCCCAGCTTTTGTGGAGTGGCTAGGTCGCATCAACAAGCTGATTGATTTTGAAGAAAATCTGAATCGCCAAGAATCAACAATTGCCCGCGCCACTGCCAGCGGATTTCAAACTTTAATGTTGATTACCTGTTTCGCGGCACTTGTTTTGGGTGCGGTGATTGCCACTTTAATTGCGCGTAATATTTCAAGAGCGCTCGGTGGTGAGCCTAAAGAAGCTAGCGCGATTGCTCGCAGTATCGCCGCTGGTGATCTCAGCATTGACATCGAAGTTGATGCACGTGATCAGACCAGTGTTTTATCAGCCATGAAAGAAATGCGCGATAGTTTGGTGAGTATCGTTGGTCGTGTGCGCAGCACAACCGAGACGATCTCAACAGGCTCGACAGAAATTGCATCAGGAAATCAAGATTTATCTGTTCGTACAGAGCAACAAGCAACCTCACTCGAAAATACAGCGACTTCCATGTCGGAATTAACCTCGACAGTGAAACAAAATGCCGACAACGCCAAACAGGCGAATCAACTAGCAATGACAGCCTCAGGTGTGGCGATTAAAGGCGGCGCGGTGGTCTCACAAGTGGTCAATACCATGAGTTCGATCAATGATTCCGCGAAGAAGATTGTCGATATCATTGCTGTCATCGACGGTATCGCTTTTCAAACCAATATTCTTGCATTGAATGCCGCGGTCGAAGCGGCACGTGCTGGCGAACAAGGTCGCGGTTTTTCGGTAGTTGCCAGTGAAGTGCGCAATTTGGCGCAACGCTCTGCTGCCGCAGCCAAGGAAATTAAAACTCTGATTGGTGACTCGGTAGAAAAAGTCGATGCAGGTAGCAAGTTGGTCGCCGAAGCGGGCAGTACCATGAATGAAATCGTGAGCAGCGTCAAGCGGGTTACCGACATCATGGCCGAGATCATGGCGGCGAGTCAGGAGCAAAGCACTGGCATCGAGCAAGTCAATTTTGCGATCGACCAAATGGATCAAGTCACACAGCAAAATGCCGCATTGGTAGAAGAGGCCGCGGCCGCGGCGGCATCAATGCGCGATGAAGCGTCCCTGTTAGCAGAAACCGTCGCCGTATTTAAATTAAGTCATACGCAGACTGCAACACTTGGTAAGGCTTCCAATCCAAGATTAGCGAAGTCCAACTCACAAGTTGGCAAAAAGCGTAGCCATGGGGTGAAGCTAATTGCATGAGGAGATAGCTGGTCGGTAGCGTGAATCAGATTATGCGAAATTAAAAGTGCCAAGATCCGATCCATTTATAGCAAAAGCAGATTCGGTAGCCACTGCGACTGAGCAAAGGCTATCGCTGTTTGGCCGTTCGTTCCCGCTTGAACATGCCAAAACATGCTACGACAACACGGCCAAATCGGGTGTGCGCTAACATGGTTCTAAGTAATCCCAAACAATGATTTCTGAACCTGTGCGGGATCCACTTTGGCAGCGAGCTATGGAATAATCAAAATAGCAGCGCGACACTTTCACCAAAGATCTCTCCACTCTCGACTTTGGTCTGGCAAAAATTCTACCAACAGTTTATGCTCAACAGCCTGACTATGATCTCCGCACAAATAGATCAAAAACCTCAAGTGTCGACAACGAAAAACAATCCGTGTATGCGTACAACATCTGATAGCCAACTTTTACAAATTTTGCAGACCCGCTTTGAAAAAAACAAGTCACGTCATCCCAATTTAGCATGGGCGGAGTTGCAACTAAAGTTGACAGCACAGCCTGATAAACTGCGCTCTTTACAGGCAATGGAAGATAGTGGTGGGGAGCCAGACGTGCTGGGTATTGACTCGACCACGGGAGACTATATTTTTTGTGACTTCTCTGCAGAGAGTCCTGCCGGACGTCGTAGTGTGTGTTATGACCGCGCCGCGCTAGAGTCACGTAAAGAACACGCCCCTGCCGATTCCGCCATGGATATGGCGGCCATGATGGGTGTTGAACTACTCAGTGAAGAGCAATACCGCTCCTTGCAGCAGCTCGGTGAATTTGACAAAAAAACGTCTAGTTGGATACGCACCCCAGATAGTATTCGTGAGCTTGGCGGTGCGCTCTTTTGTGACCGCCGCTACGATCAAGTATTCGTGTATCACAATGGAGCATCATCCCATTACGCCGCGCGAGGTTTTAGAGCGAGCTTACGGGTGTAAGCTGCGACATCATTTTAAACGAACGACTATTTCGCAAGGGGCAAGTCCATTCTTGACTCAAGGTGCACACATTACTATCCACAAGTCACACATCTATTTCTGCAACAACTCTATCGCCTCAACACTTATCGATTTCACGCCGACTTTTACAGCCGCTTCCAGCATCGGTGGCAATTTTCTAGCGTTGGTGCGTGCGACGTGAGCTTTACCGAGTTTGTCTTGCCTACGAATTCGGGATCAACCAAACCAGAGTGAACCGAGATTTTCCATTGGGGTTTGTGACAGTGACGGATGCATTTCGTGACGGATGCAATTTTTGATGCGGCTGGATGAAACATCCAAACCGCTGTAGGCACACCGTATGTTTGACAATGGCGCAACAGTCGAGAATTTAGCTTGTTTGCCATGATGTCAGCATTGCCGCCGAATGAATTTACTTAGCAGCCAGCTTACTCGCATGACGATTCTAGCCGAACATGGCATGTTCCTTTTTCTCAAACTAGGCTGACGACCTTAATAAAACCAAGTCGGAAAAAGTCCTTATGATTAGCCAGATATAATTAAAAATAATAAACTAAGTTAATTTACTTAATGATACTATTTAACCCGACATAAGGCCTTTTCTGTACAAGCATCTCCAATAGAAAAGCCGACATGTCAGGTGCATTATCAGCATGGTGCTGACGTCAATGTTGATAATGATGTTTGTGTCCTCTATCGAAAGTGAATACCATGAAAAAATTTATTGTATCGATTTCAATGTTAGCGTCGTTGTCTGTTGGTGGTATCGCCAGTGCAGCAAATGCACCTGTGAATATTGCCTACCCCATTCACAACTCCACTGTAAAAAACTACTTCCACTCTAATTTTACGACTACCTGCAGCGGTGGTATGTATTCAGTGAAGTGGTATCTCGATGGAACTCTGATTGGAAACGGCTCGTTTTATGACGTCGCTAGCGTGCAATTCGCGCAAAAATTGCCAGCAGGTTGGCACACCCTATTGGTGGTATCTAGCTGCGGGCAAGATACCGTGAAATTCCTTGTGCAATAAATGAAGCCAGTATGAAGTGCGCCTGCGCGACAAGCCAGCAACTGTCTCGCAGGCGCACTCTTTGCTGTCGACTCTTTAGGCATTATGGGTCAATCTGACTCGATATGTAGCACCCATCCTCCCCAACAATACCTCGAGCCTAATCACTTGATTGAACGCGTCAGTTTTTCCATGGCACAATTTCGTTAAAGCTGCGATACACTACGGATTCGTTCATCCTTGTTCCCCATCTTGCCAATAATATCCATGCCAAAAAAATTCCTCCCATCCGCCACATTATTGCTTGGCATCGCGCTTAGTAATCTGTGCTCCACTTCCATTCAAGCCCAAGAGCTTGTAGGCGCGTCGGCTTCACCAGACACGCCCGCTAGTAAACCAATCTTGGTAAAAGACAAGGAGCCATTGCCGCTTTGGGAGTTTGGCGCGTCGGCATTTGCTTTAAGTCAGCAGTCGTATCCTGGCTCGGATACGTATGTCAATCGGATACTAGCGGCACCCTACTTTCTCTATCGCGGTGAACACTTCCGAGTCGACCGTGGCAACACGGGTTATCGCGCGGTCAAAACGCCGCAGTTTGAATTTGATGTTGGCTTTTCCGGTGCACTCGGCTCTAGCTCGGATAAAGTCACTGCGCGTCGTGGCATGGAAAGACTGGGCAATCTGATCGAATTTGGACCACGCCTGAAATGGAATATCAGCGATCCTGAGGCAAATGGCCGTTGGCGTTTTGAACTGCCATTGCGGGCGGTCTTCGATATGAGTAATCAATTCAAACATCGCGGCTATACGATGGAGCCAGAGATTGAATTCGAACGTCGCGCCTTTGGCGGCTGGCGCTACAGTACAGGATTGTCTGCTGTGTTTGGTAATCGTCAGATGGCGGAAACTTTTTACCAGGTACGACCAGATCAAGTGCTTCCTGACCGCGCCGCTTATCAAGCAAAACAAGGCTTAATCGCTTGGCGCTTATCAGGATTTATTTCTCATAGTTACAGCAATAATTTCCGCGTATTTGGTGGTGTGCGGATTGATAGCGTGGTCGGTGCTGCCAACGAAAACAGTTCTTTGGTCAAACGTAAAACCGCACCATCGCTCTTGTTCGGTCTGACTTATACTTGGTTACGTTCTGATCGTCCTGAAGTTGAATAAGTTTTGTTAGCGCAGTGGGTCCCAGCCCCACTGCCAGTACTGATCGATGATTCTTATCGAAAAAATTTAAATTCAGAAAATGTAAAGACTAGCTTTCCAGCGTCAACACAGGAAATTCAACAAAGAAGATGGTGCCGCCAAGCGGATTAGGATAAAAACCAATCGTCCCATCCATCTTTTCAACCAGCTCTTTCGCAATCGTTAAGCCCAAACCTGTGCCATCTTTAGCACGGGTATCAGAGGCGTCAGCCTGGGTAAATTTTTGAAAAATTCTTTCACTGAAACTGGCGGGAATACCGGGGCCACGATCGATCACTTCTATCTTCAAACAACTTTGTTGTTGCGGCGTCAAACGGATTGTGACTTGCTCGCCAGTCGGTGAATATTTGCAGGCGTTGGACAATAGATTTGCCATCACTTGCGCAAAACGATCTGCATCCACTCTGAGTGAGCAATGGCTTACATCACCTTCCAATACTAAAGACACTCCCAAGCGTTGGGCGAACGCCTGATTTGATTCCAAGACATCCGCGATTAGGCCCGCTAATGGCAAACGCTGAAAATTAAAATCCATCATGTTGGCTTCGATTTTTTGCATGTCGAGCAAATCATTAATGAGACGGCCTAAGCGTTCCGCATTATTGAGTGCGATCTGCCCTAGTTTAGCAGCCGCGGCAGGCAATTCGCCAGTCACGCCGCCAACCATCAAACCTAAACTACCGCGAATTGCGGTAAGCGGTGTACGCAACTCATGACTAACGGTAGAAACAAACTGTGTTTTCATGCGCTCGACACGTTTTTGTTCAGTAATGTCACGCACGATTAAAATAAATTTTCTTTCTCCAGCGTCGGTAAATCCACTCAGCGACAACTCGGCTAGAAATGGCGTGCCGTCCGCACGGACTTGCTGCAACTCCATTTCACTATGTCCCTTTTGTATAAAGTCAGCACTGCCAGCATGCTGCAACATGAGAGGGGTCACATCTTCACTACACAGCTTAATGAACGACACGCCCTTAATTTCTGTTTCATTCCAACCAAATAAATGCAGGCCAGCGCGATTACATGATTCTATCGTCCAGTTTTTATCGGTCGTCAGAATCGCGTCTGCCGCATTTTGCAAGATCGCTTGCATACGCTGCGCACTGTCGCGGTTCAGTTGTTGCTGCGCGAGCAGCTCTTGCAAGCGTACTGCTACCAATGCCTCCAAACGAAGTTGATCACGGGTCAAATGCGCCACCCGCCAGCGATAAACGCCAAACAGTAGTCCTACCACCAGTACTAAAGCAAGCCAGCGAAACCAAATAGTTTGCCAATATTTAGGCGGAATCACGATCTTAAGGCTGGCAAGATTTTCGCTCCAGAGTCCAGTGTCGTTACTTGCCTTGACTTGAAAAACATAGTCCCCTGGATTGAGATTGGTATAGGTGGCATTCCGATGTTCTGCGTCGACTTCCACCCAATCTCGATCAAATCCTTCAAGGCGATAGGCATATCGATTCAGTGTGGGATTGGTAAAATGTAAGGCAGCGAACTCCAGAGAAAACACCGATTCCTGCTGTTCTATACGCAGTGATTTTGGTGCGGTGACCGAGCCGCTTAAGCTCACGCCCGAGGATGCTTTACCAGACTTGAGCGAACGATTAAAGACACTAATATCGGTAATCGCAATTTGTGGTGGTGTTGAAAAACGCTGTACTGAGTCCGGATATACCGCGCTCATGCCCTTGGTTCCACCAAAATATAAGACGCCCTTCGCATCGCGATAAGATGCCCCCGAAAAACTATCTGATAATCCATCACTGGCGGTATACGCATCGACCGTCGCCGATTCCGGATCAAAACGGATCAGACCATTGACAGTACTGAGCCAGAGTTTGCCCTGTAAATCACTCTCGATTGCCACAATTTTTGCCGCACCTATGCTGCCTTTCGCGGTGAAATGCTGAAATCGTATAGTGCCATCTGCCTCGGTGATGATCTGATTTAAACCATTCACCGCACCGACCCAAAGTCGACCTTTAGCGTCTTCATGTAAGGAGGAAATATTATCGGCACTGATACTCGAAGGGTTCTTAGGGTCATGTCGAAAGTGTCGAAACTTACCAGTATTCTGATCCAGAACATCAAGCCCGCCACCAACCCATTCAGACCCAGCCCACAAGCGGCGACGACTATCTTGCAAGATGGTAGTCGTTCCCTTAGCACTGCGGCTGTCGGGATCGGCGGGATCTGAGATAAATTTGCGATGGGTACCCGTTGTGGTGTCGTAGCGAATTAAACTGTTACCCGTTCCCAACCACAATATCCCGGCATCACCCGCGGCAATTACATTGATGTAATCATCGGCGATGCTTCCAAAATGCATCACTGCAAACACCCCATCGGGGGAGTCGAGACGATTCAGGCCGACTGATGTGCCAACCCATAAAGGTCCGTTCGCTTGCTGGTGTATGCTATAGACCAGATCATTGCTCAAGGCAGTAGCGCGTTTCTTATCGGAACGAAACTGCTTGAGTACATTGCCATTGTCTGGGTCAAATAAAGCCAGTCCATTATTATTCGCCAGCCATAATTTACCGTCAGGGGCACCAACGATGCGCCCTATCGAGTTATTGGGCCTTGGATTTTGAGCGTCCGCATCAAAGGGAATAATGCGCCGAAAGCCGCGACTATTCAGATTCGTAATCGCGATACCATCAGTTAAGGTAGCGACCCATAGCATGCCTCCACGGTCATGCAAAATCGCCCGCACATCATCTGAAGGCAGACTATAGGGATCAATCGCATGCTTCACAAATTGGGTAAATTGTTTGGTATTCGTATTCCATCGCAGCAAACCGGCGGATAAGGTCGCAGCCCACACGACACCATGCCGGTCAGCATAGATGTTATTGACTCGACTAGCTGGCGTGTCTAGACGGCGTCGGCTTGACCAGTCACTTTCGCTGTGCCACAACACCACACCATTTTCGGTGCCTATCCACAAGTTACTTTGTGGATCTAGATACATCGAGCGCACAATATTCAATTTAGAATCTGGCGCGCTTTCTGTATCGATTCGATAGTGCTGAAAGCTCCTTGCGCCGGGTGCCAAATAGTCGATTCCGGCAGGCCAAGTACCAGCCCAAACGCCACCGCGCGGATCGACCGCAATCGCGTTTAAATCATTGCTGGCGATACTATCGAGTCGATTTGGATCATGTGAATACAAAGTAAAACGGCCAGTGGCAGGATCGAAATGTTGCAAGCCGCCCCAAGTCGCCAACCAGAAACCCGCTTTACCATCGGCAACGATGGATTTGATGATACGTTGATTATTGACTCCAGAACTTGGGGTAAAACGCGTAAAGTTATTGGTTTCGGCGTTAAATCGCGCCAAACCATTTTGTGTGCCAACCCAAATTTGCCCATCTTTATCTTCAAATAACGCCGATATCCGGTCGTGCGGCAAACTCGCCAAATTGGTAGCGTCACTTTGATATTTTTCACTTTGATAGCCATTAAACCGATACAAGCCAGCGTTATTCGTACCGATCCAAATGAACCCTTGTCTGTCCTGCAATAGCGATAAAACAGAGAGCTGATCAGCTCCGAGCGAAGCGAGGCGTTGAAAACGCAATTCTGAACTTAAGTTCGCTAACGAATGCGGACTGATCAAGCCGAGCAAGAACAACAAAGCTCCTGACAGCATTACGCGTTTCAGCATCAAAATTGAAAAATTAAGCAACGGGTCACCTGAGAAATTGAAGCTTGCTGTTGCCAGCAGAACAGTTCCCCAACTGTGCCAACAGGGTTACCCACTGTCAACACTTTCCGCCAAGGAGACTGAAGCTGAGCATGACCAAAGCATAAATGACGGTCTTTTTACAACATTTTTTCTGGCATTTCACCAACGCGAAGCTTAAAAAACAATTTGTTTTTTACTACAAAAAACGCAGATGTGTACCTCACTTACCAACACGACAATTTCAATCTCAAAGCACCAATTTAATTGCCAATGGCACTAACACCAGATAAGCCAAGCCTTGGCGTATTCGCCAACCCAGGCCAGCCTGCTCACCCGCCTCGGCGCTAACGACTGTCCACTTCAACCCAAAACAAACTCGCAACACATTGAAGCGCGCAATCACAAGATACGCCACATAGCTTCCAGCCACAGTCAAAACGATCACCAACATCGGCTCCAAAACAGCACCAAAAGCGTAGGGTTTTAAGACATACGCAGCAACGACGATCAAACTTTGATGCAAAATATAGATTGGTAGCACAGCTTCACTCCAGCGCTGAGAAAAAGCTTGGAAACGCTCACCAAAAGAGCGGGCATATCCTAATGCCGCCATGATGCAACAACCAGCATAGAGACGATAAATAATTGCGGCAGATGGATCCACCCAAGCTTGCTCTTTGCGTGTTGGTACCAACCAAACCAAGTTGTACATACACAGCAATAAAACATAGAGCACCGCAGCACCGATCAAATACTGTCGCCGCGCTTGAAAAATATGCTGCCAAAACGCGGCCGCCGAGGCCAGGAAATATCCAGCCAACAAAAATAACAATCCCGTCATATTGCGATCATCCAAATGCGCGACATCCAAAGCGACCAATGCCAAGATGAGTAACGCACTCAAACGAGCACCATCTACAGCTAATCCCATACGCGTTTCGATGGCGGACACAGCAGCAGGAAACATCGAGCTCAGCTTGTTCCAAGCAAAATGCAGCACAATCAGCAGCAAGGAAAATTTCCACAATTCACGCAAATACCACAGATGGTTCACGTCCATATGCGGCAAAATTCCACTGGAATAATCAGCAAAGAGTGGATGATTCCATTGCCAAAAGGCGCGATAAAATTCTAGATAAGTCAATCCAGATGGTAGCTGCGCCTTGCCTGCCATTTCCACATATAACTGCGGCGGTACCACAACCAAGACACCAAACAACAGCGGCAGAAGCAAACGCACACAGCGTTGCCGCAAACTAATCCAGCTACCGTATTTATGCAATGCATGACGTAATGCGACACCAGAAATGAACCACAGCAAAGACATGCGCCAGGGATTTACCAACAACATCCAATTCGCCAGGGTCTCACTTTGATAGTCGCTCTTAAAATGAAAATCCCATCCACTGACATACAGCATGCCGGTGTGATAAAAAATCAAAATACACAGAGCCACGATACGAAGCAATTCAAGATCATGACGACGCTGCGTTAATCCATCGTTCAAACAATCAGAAACATCGAAATTCGGTTTTGGTCTTTGCATGGCATCGTCCTTTGGTAAGCATTAGCGCAGCGACTACACGGTCAAAAGCGCATGAATCGCTAGCCTAGAGTTAAGTTCGATTGCCAGCTATGCATTTGTGGCGAGTGGGGGGTGTTCAGGGGCTAAATGGAAGATGACGATGGATACATTAGTCTGCTGTTTTGGCAATCGTATTCAATACGTTTCTAGCGAGACCATCAAGAGCAAGCAGCTACAAGCCTGTAACCAACTAGCCCAAGCCAGTTGTCGCCCACATCAATTTCAAACAATGCCGATGACAATGCCTACCTCTGCGCAATGACCGGTGTTAACAGCTGATCAAAGTCAAAGAGACAAGCAACTTCACGAATGAATGCGGATCACGATGCTCGACTCAATACATCACATCGTTAACAACATTGATCTCATGGTCAGATCACTTCCATCGTCTATTCACCAGCCAAGTAATCGACATAGAATGAATTTATGAAAGCGCGAGGTTTTCGCATAAAATGGCGCTTCCGCTTCATGTTAGCAACATGATTTTTCATTTCTAATTTTTTAAATGAGTATCCTATGAAAACAGTGTCCCGCGTTTCCAGTCTGTTATTAGCATTAAGTTGTGTTCTCGTCGTTGCCTGCAATAAAAAACCAACAGAAACCTCTGCGGAGGCCGTAGCGAGCACGCCAGCCCCAGTGGTCACAGCCAGTGCAATTGAGCCAGTGACACCTGCAGAACCCACACCAGAACAAATGGAAATGGCCAAGAAAAAAGCCTTGATGGACTATGCCACGATGGAAGATCAATACATCAATGATAGCAAGGCGCAATGGGCAAGCGATGCCAAAGCCAGCTCGACATTTGGTGACAAGAGCAGTTCAGGGCCAGCCACATCCAATATGGCAATCAATGTCAAAGGTGCAGTCGATGGTAAAAATTGGACGAACAATCAACAGGATATCGGTTTTGACTGGCTAGAATTGAGTTACGAAAAACCAGTGGCGGCAACCGAAGTGCGGATCGTTTTTCAAGATGGCGATGGGGTTGAGGCCGTCAATAAAGTTGAATTGCAAAGCACGGATGGCAAATGGAATACCGTATGGGAAGGTATCAGTGATCAAAAGCGTGATAAGCGCGGTGGTCGTACTTGGTTTGTCCGCAGCTTTGAAAAGACGCCCTACAAAGTGAAAGCCGTCAAAGTCACTATCGCGAACAATGTACAACCTGGCTACAAAGTGATTGATGCGGTGCAATTGGTCGGGGAATAATTTTCGGCTAGCGCAATTGCCATTGCAACGATGGATCTCACATGCTTGGAGAAGCCGTTCAGCGTAATGTAGCGATCCGCCTTACGGTTATTCCACCGACCTTTTGTGATTGTTGAAAGGTCGGGTAATGTGATGGTAGGACCATTACTGGCAGTCCGTTTGCATTGGCATGACGTCAAAATATCGTGATTGAGCTACCGACCAGCACCACAAAATCCGCACCGTATTACGCGGTGCGGATACCGATATCAGCAAACACCTCCGCATTCGCGACTCCATTCTTCCTCAATCTGCTGCCACGATCTTCTTCCGAGGCCGACCACGCGCCGCTGGTTCAACTCGCCGTTCGGTCAGTTTTGCCATCTCTAATTTAAACGTTTCAGAGCCCAATACCCATGCTTTGTTCGTGGCATCGTTGATCGCTTTGAAGTGACTAGAGGACAAACCTTTGTCCAACAATTCACGGTAGGCTGCTTCGCGTTGGAAAGGGGTATTACCTAGCCCCCAATACATCGCATGATCCGCGACTAACGGGTCCATCCGCATACCTAGGTGATGCTGACAACTTGACCAAATATAAGCACCTGGTTCCGTTACCAGATGCTGACGCACGGGCATTTCTTCTAACATCACACAACACGGTAAAAAGTAGGTCGCCGCTTCCACCGCCGTGGCTTTGAATCGTCCCTGCCACAACAAGCCGTGACGCTTATATTTAGCGTTGAAGTAAGGGACATAGTAGCGACCTAACCATTGCATCATTTTACCCAGACCCAATTCATCGATCGGCGTTGCCAATAAATGCAAACGATCTGGCAAGATGGCGTAAGCGTGAATTTGCACGCCGAATTGCTTGGCCGCCGTTTTGAGCCATCCCAAAAAAGCGGTGTAATCAGCATGCTCAGGGAAAATAATCTTTCCATCAATACCTGCTTGCGTGATGTGATGGGCTTGATGAGGAATTACTAGGCGTGGGAGTCTTGCCATGATGTTGGATAGTCCTTGCTTTGCCGCGCTATTTTAATTGGGGACATTGTAGTGGATTCGCGCGCAATTCGGACTGGCGGATTATTATTTGCGGTGAGTTGCGTCCCATGTTTCGGGTCAATTCAACTCAACTTGTTCCCATTGAGCGCCAGCAAAGACCTACTTTACCTGCCAGTTCTCTGCCCAAAGTCACCGCTCAACCAAAAATTACCTAAAAGATATTTACAGCTTTGTTTTTCTATTACAATTATTCTTTTTCCAACCTCGGCTGTGGGTCAATGATGATGACTGTCTTCTGGGACAGCATTATTTAATACGCGTTGCCATTGGTGAGCAAGTAGCCATAGAGCAGCAACAATCAACTGTCGGCGGGCAATTCGCTACGACCAGACTCTTTTAAGGAACACACATGCAACTCCAGCATCATGTAGCAAGCAAACGTTTTGCCCTGACTCTTTTGGCCACCGCACTTTGTGCTTGCGGTGGAGGCGCGGACCTTGGTCAACAAGATGCAACATCAATGGCGCCACCGCCATCTGCGACGTCGACGACTGTCACCACAGTCAATACCCCAATTGAATTTAATGATACTCGCAATAGTTTTGTGGTTATGCCGACCGCAACAGGTTTTGAAGTTCGTAAGAAATTCGGTCCAGGCATTCCGGTGGCAGTCTCACGTCAAGCGATTCTTAAATTTTCAGATGTGACCGTACACTTGGGGATCGGCGAACAATCCAAAACGATTCCTGCCGATGAATTGCGTACCTTGGTAGAACTGTATATTGCCTTCTTCAATCGCGTGCCTGACGCAGAAGGTTTGGGGTATTGGATAGGTGAAGTAAAAAGAGGCATGACGATCGATGAGCTCGCCCTCAATTTTTATGGCGCAGCGGTACAACGTCCAAGTCTGACAGGCTACTCCGCCACCATGTCTAACGCCGACTTTGTCAAAATCATTTATAAAAATGTGCTGGGTAGAATTAACGACAAGGCGCCAACACAAGAGGAGGTTAACTACTGGGCTGGTGAATTAGACAAAGGCATAAGAACCAAAGGCGCTCTGGTGAAGATCATGCTCGAGTCTGCGCATAAATTTGTCGGTCACGCGGAGTGGGGTTGGGTACCTCAATTACTCGATAACAAAATTGCCGTCGGTAAGTATTTCGCGATTGAACACGGTTTGGGCTATGTCGACCCCAACGATTCCATTAGCAAGGGTATGGAGATTGCCGGTAAGGTCAGCGCCACCAGCACCGAAGCTGCTCGCACGCTGATGAATGTGAGTGACACCAGTTTCAATCTGCTTGGCACCTCGGCTAGCGGTTCTGGTGTGGGAGACTCCAGAAATTGCCTAAATCCCGATTTGTACAGACAAGGTGTCAGCCACTATACCGAGATGACATCAGACATTCGTAGTACGGGCACAAGCGAACGATTTGCCGTGACATACAAAGCCAATGGCAATGTCAATTTCAAAGGGCAATCAGCGCAAGAAATTGTGGCCGACACCTTATTGTTAAGTGGCCAAAGTGCTGGCGTTGTCAGTCAAGTGAAGACCTATGTCGCGATCGGCAGTAACGAGGTTGTCACCTACGGATCGATACTTAGCGTCAAACTCAACAACACGGTCAATTACGAGGTCACCAATACGATGACGCCACCTGAACGCATGCCCTATGCACTCGTGATAAATCAACCGTATCGCCAAACCACCAGCGTCAAAATGGAAATCACTGGTAATACTATGAGTTTCCCAGAGACCACGTCGACAAACACTACGACGTTTTTAGGCCTGGAATCTGTCAGTGTGCCAGCTGGTACTTTCAATGCTTGTAAGCTGCAAAGCATAGGTACGTCGAACGGCTTCGATACCTATAGTTATGCTTGGTATGTCGCTGAAGGTGATTTACGTGGCATGGTAGCCAAAGTCGACTCAGGCGACTCCGTCACGGTCGCCACCAAAATGAGTGTGAATCGATAAGACACAAAGCCTGCAGGACTAAGCGGCACAGCCTGATCAGGGTTGTGCCGTTTCTTTTTAACCCAGAATTTCCATTTGGATTTGAGACGATGGTGGATGCACTTTTCGAGGCAGTTTTTACGTGAATGAGGCGAAAATAGCGAGCTATTTGCAACGAAGAACGAAGAAAATGACCGAAAATGCGCCGCCAGCGCTCAAATAGCATCGAAGACGCGCCTAATGGAAAAGCTGGGTTTAAGTTTGCAGATGGCGATAAGTGACCGAAAGACGCGGCATGGTCACATTCAAGATCGCCATCAACATCGTTGCAATGTCATCGTCCTTGTCACAGGGAACTGAACCCAATATCCACACCACCTGTGGTGCCCTCCTTCGGGTCTCACGCAAAATCGTGAACAAGCTCATCGCCTCGCATTCTGCGTCCAGCATTTCTACTACAAAGCCCGTATCGGCCAAGGAAACACTTTCACAAAACAAACATGACGATGGCAATTGCGTTTGTGTTTGCACTTGCGGGAGACGATCACCGATGGCGGCTCGAGGAGGATTTATCAATAGAATTTTAGATGACATAGCTGAGCTTAAGATTCATAGAAAGGTGAGAGATTTTCTAGTGTAAAAAAACTGTGTGAAGTCAGTATGCGTTTTCTGTGTAGTGAGGACTCGTCTGCAGATCTTCACTACAAAAAAATAGCAATGAAGCTAGCTGTTCCCTAAAGCGGATTCTCTATCGCAAAAAAAGCCTCGCCATCGGTATCTATTCTTGTGAGCTGCCAACCCGCCTGGACATAAAACTGATGCGCGCGAGTGTCCGATGCGGTGCTCAATTCTAAGCGAGCTAAGCCGCAGGCAAATAGATAAGCAATCATGGTGTCGTGCAGGCAGCGTCCATAGCCTTTCCCTTCGTGTTCGGGATCAACGAACAAGGCCCAAATATTCCCCGTCTGCGCATTACCAACGGCAAAGGCGACAATCTCGCCGTCGTCTTCCACCACCCATCCGCGACCCGTTTCCATCATTGGCTGCACATAACTCGCCTCGGTAATCACAGTCGAGCGCAATGCATTTTCACGCACCGCCAGGCGGACGCGATGCATGCCAGGAATATCGGCAAGGCTTGCTTGTCTCAATACAAAAGTCATTTATGGGTTCCATGAAGTATGAATAGTCATCTTATTGTAGCAAGGCATCTACACTATGGCGCGGATATGGTGTTCCGGCATAAAGTGGCTTATGCAATCGGGCCATCGATCCGATTTCTAAATAAACGGAGCTGAATCGCTGCAGCACTCATTGTGGCTCCTGTTGACCACTATTAAAGCAATGGATCCGTGATGGCACGCAGATGGAAGGTAACTAATTTTTCAGAACAGGATTACCGCTTGCACCACCTAGCTGTTATGTGGCACTCTCCCAGTTCATTTTAGGTCAGATCATCCTATTCTTGACCTTACTCAATTGGACTCAACAAGCATGCAACATTTTCGACTTTCTATACTTATTTCCCTCATTTGCTTAGGTTTCGCCACGTATTGGGGCTATTCCCATGGTGGTGCGACAGCAGCCGCCAGCGCCCTCGGTGTCGCGATGATTTTGGCGATACTGGAGATTTCTCTCTCATTTGATAATGCTGTGGTGAATGCCTCAGTTTTAAAAAACTGGAATGCATTTTGGCAAACCCTATTTTTAACGGTTGGTATCATCATCGCCGTGTTTGGTATGCGTCTAGTTTTCCCCTTAGTGATCGTAGCGGTGGCTGCTGACTTAGGAATCGCAGAAGTGTGGAATTTAGCTATCGAGAATCCAAAAGAATTTTCTACACATCTGATCAATCATCACGCCGAAGTGGCTGCCTTTGGTGGTGTTTTCTTATTGCTAGTATTTTTAAATTTCTTGCTCGACGATGAGAAGGAAATGCATTGGCTGGGTAATGTTGAAGCCAAGATCGCCAGTTTTGGTCGTATCGGTTCTATCCCAGTCTTAATTGCGCTTGGCGTGGTAGTCGGCAGCGTCAGTCTAGTCGATGCCGCGCAACAATATGCGGTGCTGTTATCAGGTGTGTGGGGCATCATTGTGTATGTCGGCGTTGATTTCATCAGTAGCTTATTAGAAAAAGAAGAAGTGACCGATATCGATGTTGGTGCCGTGGTGAAGACCGGCGGCATCGGTGGCTTCTTGTACTTAGAAGTACTAGACGCGTCTTTCTCATTCGACGGCGTAATTGGCGCGTTTGCGATCACCAGCGATGTCGTCATCATCATGCTGGGTCTGGCGATTGGTGCTTTGTTTGTACGTTCTATGACTGTGTATTTGGTGCGTCAAGGGACTCTAGAAGAATATGTGTACCTAGAACACGGCGCTCACTATGCGATTGGCATTTTGGCTTTAATCATGTTTGCCAGCATCAAATACCATATTCCAGAAATCTTTACGGGCCTGATCGGCGTGGCATTTATTGTGGCGTCACTGTGGTCGTCGATTCAACACAAGCGAAACCGTGAGATTCTCTAAGCATCAGACTACCGAATAAATTGTGTTTTAATTAATTTTCTAACTGCAGAGCTGAGGGCAATAGTCCTCGGCTCTTTCTTGATTTCCCCGCCTCCTCTCCCTCAACAAACTCCAAGCACTTGATTTTAAACATTTAATGCTATTCACTCGTGCGCTAAATAGTGGCAATAAAATGTTTACTTACCCAACAGCAATTTATCAGCACTAAAAAACAACTAGTGTGCAATTTCCTTCAACGATAACAAAATAGTCTGCTGATATTCTATAAAAATATTAGTAATATATTTAAAGGTAGTTCGGATTTGCTAATTTATCCCCTTTAGATTTATTTGATATCCACAGGAATTACCTGCTTCATCACTAAATAATCGCAGACTCTTGGAGGAGACCTATGTTGCATCAATTTCATTCCAGCGCTTAACGCCATCCTAGGTGTTCACATGTTTAAAAAGCATTCAAGGAATCGACGACTCGGTTTTTCAGACATGGTAAAAACACCACTTCAATAACGACATTCTGACAAGAGGTCATTTGGTAGGGCTTGCAGATTTTTAGTTAGCAAATCAGTTACGTTGCATCTAGAAACCACTAAAAACCAGTGGAATGGGACTGTGCACGCCGAATTTTGCTGATTCCCTTTAACAGCAAAAGATTTGATCCTCAAGTACGTTTGGCAGTAATTACACATTCAATTAATTGTCGTCGTTCACGACGACCGGGAGAGTATTTTGAAAACACCACATCTAAGTCAGATGAACCCACGCTGGACCATCAGCGCCGTAAGTTTAGCGATCAGCTTTATTGCTGGGACAGCAATAGCAGGAACTACACATACACCACAAGACATCAAATCTGAACAAGCAAAACGGCTAGGTAAGGTCGCGAGCACAGAAGCTCAGCTCATAGGTGCCCATCATCAACAGAGAAGATTTACAACAGCGGAACGTAAGCCTAGCGCACCACCGCAACTAAGTGCTCGCTTGAAATATGGTGCAAACGATAGTGATCCTAAACAAGTCATCAAACGCCCTTCTCGCTTTAAAGCCGGCGGAGAGTCTTTTGCAATGGCAGCGGCGGCAGCTTGCGACTTACAGTTATTTGCGACGTCTAGTGGCAGCGCGTTGGTCAATGCTGTCAAGTCCAGCACATCTGAATGTCTAAACGATCTGTATAACGTGACTGGTACGACTGCAGGACAAATTTTTAACGAAGCCAAAATGGTCAGCATCGCAGATGCTTTCCGCACAGTGGCAAGTAGCTATAACGGTACGAACTCAGGTAGTGCCTTGCAGTTGGTCATGTTCTTGCGCGCTGGTTACTATGTGAATTGGTACTACAGTGGCGATACCGGCCCTTATGGCACGGCATTAAAAACCTCAATCCGCGCGGCGCTGGATGCCTTCGTCAATAACGGCAACTTCGGTTTAGTCAACGATGTGCATGGCGAAACACTGTCGGAATTCATCACCTTGATCGACAGCGCAGGCGAGAATGCACGCTATTTGAATTCCGCAGTGAAGCGTTTGTTGAGCAATTACACCAGCAGTTATAACAGCTACTGGTGGATGAAGAGCGCGGTCAACAATACGTTCACTGTGCTATTCCGCGGTCATCAAAATGCTGACTTTAAAACCTTGGTGCAATCAGATAACACGATCGTTGACACCCTATACAACTTCGTCAACTATAACTTCGCCCAACTTGGTACCGACACTGGCTATCTGATTGCCAATGCAGGTCGCGAGCTCGGCCGCTTCTTGCAATATCCTGAGGGTGGTTCGCTGAAATCCTTAGCGAAAGCACGCGCTAAATTGATGATCGATCGCAGTAATGTCACTGGCACCACGGCCGCATTGTGGGTAGGTGTCGGTGAGATGGTTGACTACTATGACAAAGCAAACTGCAGCTACTATAGCTTGTGCGATTTCCAAACCCGTTTGGAAACTAACATCCTGCCGATTAAATACAACTGCAGTCCAACTTTACGCATCCGTGCGCAATCGATGACACAAGCACAGTTGGCAGAAACTTGTAATATTCAAGCAGGCCAAGAGTCCTATTTCCATCAGCAAGTAGCGACTAATAAAATCCCAGTTGCCAATGACAACAATACGCAATTGGAAATGAACGTCTTCTCCAGCAGTAAAGACTATGGCACTTATGCGGGGGCTATATTCGGTATCGATACCAATAACGGCGGCATGTATTTGGAAGGTGATCCATCGGTAGTGGGCAATCAGCCTCGGTTTATTGCTTATCAAGCTGAGTGGGTCTTGCCGAAATTTGAGATCTGGAATCTGACGCATGAATACGTCCACTATCTAGATGGTCGCTTCAATATGTTTGGTGACTTTGGTGCAGCAATGGGTGTTAATTCAGTGTGGTGGGTTGAAGGTTTCGCTGAATATATGTCCTACAGCTATCGCAATTTGGGCTATGACGGGGCGAAACAGCAAGCGGCTCTCGGCACCTACAATCTGAGCACGATCTTCAAAAATGACTACAATTCTGGACAAACCCGCGTCTACAACTGGGGCTATCTGGCGGTGCGTTATATGTTTGAAAAACAACGTGCAAAAGTCAGCAACGTACTCGGCTATTTCCGTCCTGGTAACTGGACTGGCTACACCAATTACATGAATGGTTCTAGCATGAACACCAGCATGGATACTGACTTCAAAGCATGGTTGCCTTGCGTGAATAATCCTAGCTTGCCAAATTGCACGGGAACACCGCCAGCCAATGTATTGCCAGTCGCAAGTTTCAACAACACCGTGTCAAATCTGTCGGTCAATTTCAGCGATACATCAAGCGATAGCGACGGTAGCATTGCTTCACGTAGCTGGAGTTTTGGTGATGGCACCACATCGACGTCGGCAAATCCAGTCAAAACGTATAGCACAGCAGGCACATACAATGTGGTATTGACAGTTACCGACAATAGCGGTGGAACAGCCAGCACGAACAAATCCATCACCGTCACTTCGATTCCTGCCAATGCGTTGCCAGTCGCTAGCTTCACTTCAGGCGTCACTGCTTTGACGGCTTACTTTACCGATACCTCGACTGATAGCGATGGCACTATCGCTTCACGCCTATGGACATTCGGTGACGGCACGTCATCAAGCCTAGTTAATCCGGCCAAGACCTATGCAGTTGCAGGCACTTACAATGTGACGTTGAAGGTAACCGACAATAGCGGTGGAACAACCAGCATCAGCAAATCCATTACAGTGACTTCCGTTCCTGCTAATGCTTTGCCAGTCGCTAGCTTCACTTCAGGTGTGACCGCTCTGACTGCGTACTTTACCGATACCTCGACTGATAGCGACGGCACTATCGCATCACGCCTATGGACATTTGGTGACGGCACGTCATCAAGCCTAGTCAATCCGGCCAAAACGTATGCGGTAGCAGGGACTTACACAGTGACATTGAAAGTGACTGATAACCAAGGTGGCCAAGCTACGAAAACAGCAACCGTGACAGTTACTGCCAGTGGTAGCACAGAATGTACTGATAGCAATCCACAAGTTTTGGGCAAAAACTGCACACGCAGCAATTTATCTGGTGCAGCAGGTAACTTGACCTACATGTACTTATATGTTCCAGCTGGCACCACAAAGATTGTTTTGACCTCAAGTGGTGGCACAGGTAACGCGAATATGTACGCCAATACCTTAGGCAATTGGGCGACGAATACGTCGTACAATTATCGTTCAATAAAAGCAGGCAATAACGAAACCATCACCATCAATAATCCACCAGCCAACACGTATATCTACGTCAGTTTGCACGGTGCCACCGCCTATTCAGGAGTGCAGGTAAAAGCGGGGTTTTTTATTGGGTAATGATTGCGTCTCTAGTAGGCACTTTAAAAATAAAAGAACTTCGCCACGTATTTTTCAAACGAAGACTCAATGCCTTCCATAGTCGCCATAGGTGCTTTGCTTGAGTCAAATAAGACGATAAAGAAAGGCGCAGGGCCTTTTCTAATAAACTCGCCATTTTCTTCATATTTTGACATGCCGCAGCGAGCAGCGCTTGCGCCTTGACCTTGGCTAATCCACGAAAGCGTGCGTAACGATGACCATGTAGTTGCTTCGCATCGGCGAAGCTCCGTTCGACCGTCTCTTTACGATGCTTGTAAATCTCTTTCCCACTTACACTAAGTCGGTTCGCGTTGAGTTGTTCTTTAAAATGCTGCCAAACATGTCGGGTCACGACTTTGACATGATTTTTACTCGCTGTGCACTGCGCTCTTGATGGGCAGTCACTACATTGTTTGGCATCCGATTTGTATTCGCGGTAGCCAAGTCGATTCGTAGTGGAGTACGCCAGTAATTGACCATTCGGACAACGATACACATCCGCTTGCGCATCATATTCATACTCGCGCTTATAGAAGAAACCATCTTTATGATTGGGGCGACGATAGCCAATCACGCCATAGATATTGCGCTCAACTAAACCTTTGCAAATGTGGGGTGTGAAGTAGCCTGCATC
>NZ_JACOFW010000039.1 GCF_014284305.1 Affinundibacterium seohonense | reverse complement strand
CAAATGAGGATAAAATGACTGCTAACAGGTCGCTCAAGGCCGCTCACATACGTTCGCTGGACAGCTTCAGTCTGGGCATGCTTCGCATTTTATGCCCAGCCTTACGCTGCCCCTTAGCTCTGCGTTATGCCCCCAGATGAAGTTAGAGGAAACAGATAATGTCAGGTAAAAATCTAAATGCTCGGATAGCTGCCTACAAGGAGGCTTTCGCGAGCGGAGAGATACAAAAAACTTACCAAAATTTGGTTGGCATTGTTCAAAATCTTAGAACTGATTTTTCTAAAACGTATCTAGATGAGTACTCAGTCGCAAACGTGCTACATGGGTATATCGATTTCACTTATTTTTATCTGCAAAATGACTACCTTAAAAAGCATAAGCTTAAGTTAGCGATCGTACTTAATCACCGTCAAGCACACTTTGAACTTTGGCTGCTTGGACAAACAAAGGACGTTCAGATTGGCTACTGGGAAAAATTGAAAGGTACAAAGTGGGTCAACAAAAACACAATGCCAGAATGGTCAATATTTGAAATAGTCATGCTTGCCAAGCCTGATTTTGACGATCCTGAAAAGCTATCAGAATCCATTCACGGTTCATTCAGAGTTCTGTCAAAGGATATTTTTGACACACTCTTGGCATACGAGTAATGGTATATAACAAGTTACTTAATCTTGTTCCTGCCACAAACAACATAGCCGCCACGGGACTGCCCACGCTATGCTGCGGCAGCCTATTAGCAATGGGTTAGGCCTCTTGTATAGAATTTCCCTTATCTGCCACGGCGTGCCTCGAAATCATGGTGCTGCCGCTGCGACCGACATTACCGAAGAGTTCACCCACCGGCCTTGGCATCAGGCCGTCCAATGTTCATGGGATGGGAAGATTTTGCAACTGACAGCAGAGAATGACTACGATATTGACGGCCTCGCGCTATCGGACGAGTTCGCGGATGCGATCACAGCATGCATTGCTCCAGCCTTCGACGGTCAGGTTGAGATTCTTTCAGTTCAAGTATTCGGAACAGAGATTTAACAGGGCAGTCGGTTGTGACGCCGTGTTAATATTTATTCTCCGTGCAAGCTGCTGCTCGCGATTCACATCACTTTAGGGTTGAAACTTCACGACTCGCCACACAATCCAGAAAGGCTCAAATGCGAATCCTATTATCACTACTTTCCCTTGCGCTGATCGCAGGATGTGCTGCGCCTAACAAAGATATAAAATCTGTTGATCCGCAGGGACTCATTGGGGTCTGGAAGGTAGATCTGCGACCAACACCAAATGCACCAGCGTACTTTCAAGAGTTCGTTGTGTCATCGATCAAAGGGAAGACCTTTACCGGCACTTTTTATGGCGCGCCTATTGAACAAGCGCGCATTAATACGGACTGGAGCACGGTTCGTATTGCGTTTGTTACGGCAGATCAGTCGGGGCCATACAATCACTCCGCTACGCTCGTAGGGAATCAACTTGAAGGGCTTACCAACTCAACTGGTAGAGACTTTTTGTCGTACTGGAGCGCGGCAAAGCCAAAGTGAGTATGTATGTAGCGGAGCCTCACGAATAGACTTAGATCCCGAGTCAATACTAAGTCAATCCTAAGTCATTCGTGAGGGAATACGAATCTAAGGTTGATGCTCAACTGACGTTTGTTGAATCATCGCCTTGACCGCTTCCATCTCTACATCTCGACCCGCCAAGCGGGCTGCAAATGTGCGTTGTACTTGGATATCTGGCGTGATGCTGCTATCTGGTGTCGTCTCAGTGTAACGCGTCGCTAGCAATGGAATATCGACTGCGACACCTGAATTGGGCAGTGTTACCCAAGTGAGTTCTCCTCCATTCAAACCACGTTGGTTGCCGCCTGTTTGTTGACCGACCAAAATAGCCGCACCACTCTCTTGGCTTAATTTAGCTAGCTGAAATGTCGCAGAACTATTCTCTGCACTTACCAGTAAAAATACCTTGCCTTGAAAAGGCTTAGCCACTGGTTCGATTGTTTGTACAAGGCCAGCGCGCGCTGTCACTTGATATTTTCCTTTGGCGGTGCCGTCCGTGATTTTGTCGACTTTACCAGTACGATCAAAAAACCCATAGTCCCAGGTATCTAAATAGCGTACAAGTTTGTAAGGCACACGCTCGTAGTTGGTGATCGATTGATCGGACGTGAATTGAAATGGTTGTTTGATCAAATAGCTTAAGAGCTTACCGCCTATCGCACCGTCGCCCCCTTCATTCTTACGAATGTCGATCACGAGATGGGTGACATTCTTTTCTCGTAAAGTAGCAAAGCTTTGATCAATAAATTGTTTCCAATCGAATTTCGAATTCCAAAAGGAAAAAGTTGGCAGAGTTAAATAGGCGACGTGTTCATTGATCTTGAGTCGCCATGCTTCATCGGGTTCAGGCTCGCCTTGGCTCTTCAATATCTTACTTCGTGCAACCATCGTTAGCGCGTCTTCTTGACGTGTGAAAACCTGATCCTTACCGTTCATCAAGCGGCGTATTTGTAATTGGTATCGTCCGGATTGTGGTGGCGACAATAGCGGCCAAACGATATCCATTTGGCTAAAATCTTTACGGTCATGCCCAATTTGCCGCAGACGTTTGCCGTCACTGCTACCGTCGGCACGTAAATATGGCAGCATCATCTTGACCATGTCAGGCGCTTTGATTCCATTCACTGACAGAACCTCATCGCCAGCCTTGATCGACGGCACCGCGCTAGCCAATACTAACCAACGATCTTCCACCAGCGTCATGGTAAACGGAAGTTTGCCACTCGCATCGAGTAAAGCCGCCTTACTTCCAGCGCTCTGGTTCAGCACATTGGTCCAAGTGTGTCCACAACGAATCGCAGCGGCGAGTTCTGTAGCTGCTAGGTACATGGCGCTGCTCGTTGTTGCCGCTTTGCCGCGTTGTTCAAATTGGGCAAACGCTTCATCGATTTCTGCTTGTGTGCGGTATTTGGTGAGAGCTGGATGTAAAGCCATCAGCGTCGTTTTTAATATGCGCACATCTTGAGCGGCGGCTTCTGGGCTCAGTTGGCTCACAGAAGATTGATTCGCTGCAAACGCTCGCGCAGGGGTGTGCAGTAATGCACTAACTATCAAACTGCATGACAATACGCTTCCCAAAAATACCTTACTACTTGCCTTGCCGATTAGGCGTCCAAACTTTGACATCATGATGTCCCTTAAATTTTATGTATCCTTGGTTTGACAAAGTTCACTGTAAAAAGAATTAATAGCGATATCCCAATCAAAAGAGAACTATAAAGAGTAGAACTAAGAAATTGATAATTCGAAATTAAAATGCCCCCCATTCTAGAACGCAAGAACAAGAAGGTGGTGCCTTCTGTGAACACTTCGAGCATGAATACTAGGACAAGGATGTTTCACTAAATTGAGGTCACTAGTTTGAGAAAACAAATTTGGACTACAGCGATTTGCGTAAGGCATCGCAAAGTCGGACGGTTTGACCCGTTTATTTTTGTTGCTTTTTGGAGTGTGTGATTTTGACTTCTGCACTCGACGTGTCAAATTGTTGGGCTTCGCTGCGCTCTGCACCAGCCTATACTCGCCCATGCATCTCTTACGCCATAACAGCCGAACCACTTAAAAACTTCAAGGCTCCGAAGCTCAATTCCTAGTATATTAAAGAGTATAATTCAGCTTCATTAAGAAAATCTAAAGCTAGATTACATTCGGAAATTTATGGGGCGCTTTTGTTATTTTTGGCGTAATGTTGTCGCAATGCTGCTTCTGTCGATACAAATTCCGGCACTAGCGGTCGTCGTCATTCGAACTGCGGCACAAGAATCTTCCGAGCCCAAGTTCATCGCCCTGCATCAAAATCATCAAGTCGCAATCGGCGGCATCTGCGTCGACATTTTCCGCGCAATCGAAAAACGGAATCCAGAAATTCAATTTAGTGGCGATCAAGTCTGGATGCCAAGGATGCGCATTGATGCCAACTTCATTGAAAATCGTATCGATGCCATCTGTGGTGTACAAAATATTGAGCGCAATACCGCACAATACAAACTCTTAGATACGCCTCTCTTTTCTGTTGATTATTTATTGGCAGTCAGAGCAGACGACCCAATTGAAGTGACAACCTGGGAAGAGATCCGGGCACTGAATAACGATGGCATCATCTTGGTGCTTCGCGGTTTTGGCATTACCGACATCTTGCAGAATATGGGCGGCTTAAAGATTGATAATGGCGCAACGTCGTCCTTATCCAATTTGCGCAAACTCTTAGCTGGTCGCGGTCGATTCTATTGCCACCGCTCTCCAGGCATCAAAAAATCCATCAGCCAAGCAGGTTTTGAAAAGCAGGTCCGACTGCTTGAAAGCCCCAAGTTATCGGAAAAATTTTACATGGGCTTGAGAAAAAACCTGCCCGAGAAACACATCACTATGATCAATGATTCCCTACTTTTTTTGCACAAAAGCGGTGAATTAAAACGCATATTTGATCGATATCGTGAGTGACCTCGACTCAAGCAAAACAACTTTACGATTCAACAATAGTTAAGTCACCACGACAGCGTTGACAATCACTTAGAAGTGATTGATGCTTGATCAATTCGTTCAATTTTCAAGAACGAATTTCGCAAGGAACCCTCACAATGACAAGCACCGATCCTCGTATCGACACCTACATAGAAAAGTCCGCAGAATTTGCCCAACCTATCCTGACACACATCCGCCAGATGGTGCATCAGCATTGTCCAGATGTTAGTGAAACGATCAAATGGTGTATGCCGCACTTTGAATACAAGGGTAGTATCTTCTGCCACTTCGCCGCATTTAAAAAGCACTGCGCGTTGGGACTCTGGTATGGGGAATTATTGCAAATTGATAGTCAGCTAGAAAAAGCCATGGGGCAATTTGGACGCATCACGAGCTTAACTGCATTACCAAATGATGACGTCTTTGTGCAGCTATTAAAAGAAGCGATGAAGTTACATGATGCTGGCGTCAAACTTCCCTCGCGCAACAAAGATAAAAGCGAAAAGAAAGAGCTGGAGATTCCAAGCGATTTCTCAAACGAATTGCAGAAAAATTCCGCTGCATTGGCGACATTCGATGCGTTCTCCTACTCGCAGAAAAAAGAATATGTCGAGTGGTACAACGACGCAAAGACAGATGCGACTCGCACTAAGCGCTTGCATCAAGCGATAGAGTGGATGGCAGAAGGTAAGCGCCGCAATTGGAAATATGAAAAGTGCTAATACTGAGCCTAGGACTCTTGCTGTTTTTTTGCATATAGCTCTATCATTTTCATAGAACGCCCGTAGTGGTATTGCATTTGTTCATCGGTGTAACGATGTTCACTAGCGACTGGGCACGCACGTCGTGCCAGACAAGTCGTCTTGCATTGAGAATCCGCTTGCTGACGATAATTAACACATTTCTCCAGATTGAATTTGCCATCGTCCAAAGCGCGCGGTGGGCAAGCGTTAATACAAGGTGTGTCCTCACAAGTTGAACATGGTGACTCACTCGCTGTCGTTGGTGTCACCGGTAAATCCGTATTGGCCAGTACCAAGGCACGATAAGCAAACCATGGGCCATATTGCGCATTCACACCAACCATAAACGGCGACGCATGATGCCAGCCAGCGAGTTTGCCTAACTCTAGCAGGCTGACTGTATAAGCCCCTGGATACACAATCTCATAAGCAGCTAATGGATGTTCTGTCTGTAAAAATTGTTCGACGACCGACACGGTAAAAGTATCAATCGGATGCGCCTGCTGATGCAGGTCGGCTACGCGTTCATTCAAGGACTGCCAAAACTGTCTACCAGCATGTCCAATCAAAATTAACTGCTGATAATTCTTCGCCTGCGGACAGCGTACAAACAAAATAGTCTTCACATCTTCTGACAAACTCGCTATCGCAAATACAGCATGACAATTTAAGCCGGCATCGTTCAAGATAGGAGAACTGAGGGTCTGATAGGGATACATAGTTGCCGAAGAAAGTTCAAGAATGAGAGCCGCTATTGTAGCGAGCAAAGTAGGACTATCTGCTACACTCATTCAAAATAATTTTGGCATCCGTTATGGCACATCTCCTCGACAATATCTTTTGGCACAGTCTGTCTGGTGCACAAGCTTGTTTCGCGACTGGCGAAACGAATGCGCGTCGTTACGCCAAGGGTTTTTCGCCGATCTTAGGTTTTGCTGATGCAGAGCATCCTGACTTTGATGCGATCACTTCCTATTGCGAGCCTGGTGTCAATTTTTACTGCGCCGGATGGACTGGCGCAATGCCCGCAGGCTGGCAGCTTCATGCCGAGATTACGATGTATCGCATGGTGTGGGATGGCGACATGCCGCCAGAAGATGTCGATTTCAAACCACGACGTTTAGACGCTGACAATCTACAAGACGCCCAACAAGCAATGGCTTTAGCGCAATTAACGAATCCAGGTCCGTTCGGTGTACGCACCATCGCCTTGGGAGAATATCTAGGATGCTTTGACGATGATCGCTTAATCGCGATGGCTGGTGAGCGTAGTTATGCACCACCCTATCGTGAAGTCAGCGGCGTCTGTACGCATCCCGATTTCCAAGGTAAAGGATTGGCTAAACGCTTAATGCATCAGATTATCCGACGCCAATTGCTGGCAAAAGAAATTCCATTCTTGCATGTCATGACTGGCAATACTGCTGCGCATGAACTCTATCTGCGTATGGGATTTCGCGATTATTGCGAAACCGCCGTGCGTGTCGTCGGTCGCTGCGAATAGCTTCATCTGTGCTCTTCGCGTTTCAGGATACAAAGATTATATTTCATCGCAGGGGCGACAAATATCACTTGTTTCAAACTACTATTATCTCTACGTTGTTTTGGTATTCAAGCTACTGGATGCCTCATGTTTATCCCGATCCATGATTTTTTGAGTGACTTTATTTATGAACATATTCCGCCTAGCAGCCATTGCCACCCTGCTTGCATCCCTATCAGCTTGCACCACTTATAATTACACCTCACAACAATTTGTGCCTAAAGATCCAGGCAAATTAAATCATTTAAAGAAATCCGCGAGCACATATCAATTCGACGATATTGAGTACATTCAAGCAGATGGCGCAGTCAGTCGCGGCATCTCGATACACAAGCCAGAGACAAACTTCACTGTCTTATACTTCATGGGTTCTGGTGTCAGAGTTGATGCCAATGGCTCATACATCGCCAAAGTTTTCACCGAATTGAACGCTAACTTCATCAGCTTTGACTATCGTGATTTTGGCCGTAGCGATGCCCCGAAAAGCAACGTCAGCTTGTCTGATTTAGAAGCCGACACTTTGGCCTTGTACGATCATGTTCGTAAGATCACCAAAGGCAAGCTGATCGTACACGGACACTCTTTTGGCAGTTTTGTCGCAGCAAAACTTGCCAGTCTGCGACCACTAGATGGCTTGGTATTAGAAGGCACAGGCACTAGTGCCCAAGCCTATTCCGACAACATGATTCCGTGGTTCGCAAAACCATTTATCACGATCAAACTCGATCAGGAGTTACAGAGTATAGATAACCGTATCGCCTTGAAACAGTACAAGGGTCCGATAATGATTATCAACGGCAGCAACGATGTACAGACGCCCGCAGCGACCGCCCATGACCTTTATCTAGCCTTAGACAAACCAAATAAACGCTACGAGGAAATTCGTGATGCTGGGCATATGAATGCGATGAGCAAACCCGAAACGCTGAAAGCTTATCGAGAATTCATCCAAACGAACTGAGCTTCATCGTTTCAAATCGCAGCATTGAGAGACTATCTCCATGCTGCTTTGATTTTTTCGAGCTGAAATTATCAAACTAAATACGACTTGCATCAGCCTGCAAAAATACGAGTATCGGTCGAATCGCCCACTGGTGGAATGGCGTTCAGCAACGGTTTCAATCCAGAAGCGCGAGTATTGAGAGCTGTTCGCAGCATTGCCATGTCCAAGCGCAATTGCAATTCCGAGATTAGTTGATTCGCCACAAAAACCATATCAAATTCAATCTTGTCAAATTTAAAAGTGGACACGGTATTTACCTCAAAGAAGAATTGATATCGACCAAGCCTAGCGACATGAACGCACATACGTTGAACAATACCAGTCGACTCCTATGGTAAACTTCCGGACTCTGAATTTTACGCCGCCTGGCTTTTGCAGCAATGACAAATCCAAACACCAGCTCCACACTCAATCAATTATTCCCACAACCTTTATGGCAATGGTTTGAACAAATTTGTGCAATCCCGCACCCATCCAAACATGAAGCGGCATTAAGTGCACATATTCAAGCTTGGGCGAAAGAGCGTGACTTATCTGTGATTGTTGATCAAGTCGGTAACTTAATCATTCGTAAAGCGGCAACGGCTGGCATGGAAGACCGTAAAACAGTCGTCATTCAAGCCCATCTCGATATGGTGCCGCAAAAGAATGCCGATAAAGTTCACGACTTCACCAAAGATCCGATTGAAGCGTGGGTTGACGGCGAATGGGTTAAAGCACGTGGCACCACATTGGGATCAGATAATGGCATCGGCATGTCTTCTGCATTAGCCATTTTGGGCGCATCAGATATTAAACATGGTCCGCTCGAAGTCTTACTCACTGTCGATGAGGAAGCTGGTATGTCAGGTGCATTTGGTTTGCAGCCGAATATGCTAGAAGCAGAAATTTTGATCAATACCGATTCTGAACAAGAAGGCGAAATCTATATGGGTTGCGCTGGCGGTGTCGACGCAAAAATAGCGTTACCAGTGCACTGGCAAGACGCCAATCCAGAACACTTGGCATATACATTGAATATCTCTGGCTTAAAAGGTGGCCACTCCGGTGTCAATATTCATCTCGGTCGTGGTAATGCGAATAAATTACTGGCACGCTTTTTTGCAGGACATGCCAAGGAATTAGGCCTCGCCATCAGTCAATTACAAGGTGGCTCATTACGTAATGCCATTCCACGTGAAGCGCAATGCAGCTTTACTTTGCCAGTTGCACAACTCGACTTGTTGCAACAACGAGTCGCACAATTCCAGACGATATTACAAACAGAATTAGCCGCAACTGAACCGAATTTGCGGCTATCTATCAGCGACTGTACGGCACCAGAAAAAGTCCTACAAGCAAACTCGCAACAGCAATTGATCCAACTCATCAATGCCTGCCCAAATGGCGTTATGCGTATGAGCGATGAAGTGACTGGTGTTGTAGAGAGCTCACTCAATGTTGGTGTGGTGAGCACGTCTGCCGACCATGTCAGTGTCATCTGCATGGTACGTTCTTTGATCGACAGCGGCCGCGCTTACATCGAGAGTCAGTTGCAATCTTTATGTGAGCTGGCTGGCGCTCACGTGCAGTTCGAAGGATGCTACCCAGGCTGGAAGCCAGACAACAACTCGCCGGTGATGGCAATCGTAAAAGACACCTACGAAAGCATCTATCAACGCGAACCTGAAATCATGGTGATTCATGCTGGTCTAGAATGTGGCCTATTCAAAAAACCTTATCCACATCTCGATATGGTATCGATTGGCCCAACCATCCGTTTCCCGCACGGCCCAGATGAAATGGTGAACATCAAAACGGTTGGACAATATTGGACCTTATTACTCGCTGTTTTAGAACGCATTCCTAGTAAATAATTTCCACCTCAGTGCCTGCAAGGCAGCAGAATCGTTTTCTGATACGGGTCTCGCATAGACGACCAGTGTCAGAGACGAACTGTTACGACAACAATACAATGCCCACATTCATGGCTGGGCACAGTATGCATATTGATTTCAGTCACATCGTCTTACACATACCGCATTTAACATTCCTATCTCGTTCGGGCGAGCATTTAACTTACCGATCGTGATGCAAGAAGTCGATGTTCCGCTTAAAGACGACAAGACTGCGATCAAACGCGTTGAGAAAGCCCAGACGTTGGCAAGTGGTTTCGCCGAAATTTTGGGCCAACAGTTGAGATCAGAACGATGGCAGCAACTTACCATCTTTCATCACCAATTTGACTTTACGCACGATCTTGATGTCAGTACTTGGATCACCTTCCACCGCAATCAAATCAGCTAGCAAGCCAGGCGCAACGCGACCAATTTTGTCACCGTAGCCAAAGGCTGAAGCATTCACGGACGTTGCTGCGCGCAATACCTCAATCGCTGACATCCCGTAATCCACCATCAACTCCATCTCACGTGCATTGTCACCATGTGCATACACGCCGACATCGCCACCCATACAGATACTGACACCCGCCTTCATGGCGAGCGCGAAGGTCTGACGTTTTGCCAAGATACGAGCAGGCTCTGGGTTCACGCCTTTTTTCCAACCACGATATTGTTCGATCGCATCGCCTGCAGCTAAGGTTGGGCAGAGTGCAACGCCCTTCTCTTTCATGCGTTTAAATACGTCCGCCGTGCCACTATCACCATGCTCGATCGTCGATGCGCCCGCCTCGATCGCTCGCAACATGCCTTCCGGCGTGGAGGCATGGGCGACCAATTGGCGTTTGCCGCTATTAGCGATCTTTGCCATCAAACTCATTTCTTCGACCGAAAAAATCGGCACCGATTCACCATCTCGTCCGGCACGATAATCAGCGTAGACTTTAATCACATCCGCGCCTTTGCCGATCTGACTGCGGACTTCTTGCGAGATCTGATCAAGTCCAGCGACTTCGGCAGCACCTTGCGGCAGGTCTACATCGGGGTTAACACTCTTAGGGCCGTACGCGCCTTTGGCAACCAAAGCCTTAGTCGCAATAATCATACGAGGCCCTGAAATCACGCCTTTTTCTATGGCGCGTTTTAATCCCACATCATCATATTCCGCACCTTCGGTACCCAAGTCGCGCACCGTAGTGAAGCCAGCAGCTAAGGTCGCTTTTGCATGATTCGCACCGCGTATGGCCCGCTCAGCCCGACTTTCTTTTAAGACCTGATCATCCCAACTAACTTCGTTATAGGGATGCAGCAATAAGTGCGAATGGCCTTCAATCAAACCCGGTAATAAGGTCATGCCCTTCAATTCGACAATTTGGGTATCGGCAGACAATTTGAAACGCATCGCACCGGCTTCGACGATCTTATTGTTTTTGACCAATACGACCCAATCGCTGTGCATATTCACGCCATCAAATACGCGATCTGGTTTGAGTAAAATACTGTTGTCGGCAGCGACTGCTAAGGTAGGCAGAAGAACAGCTAGCATGAATCCTGATACGATTTTTTTAGACATATACGGTAAGTTCAGAGTAGATAAATTCAGCAATGTAAAAGACCAAGCTTAAGTCACAAAATCACGAACTCTTGTGCGCCAAATCAGCCGCATGTTGTTCCCAATTTTGTCCATCAAAGCCAACTATTTTGACCGTCCGTGGTTGAGTTGTTAGACAACGCAAATTCACGTCCATGCCATCAGGGTTTGAGCGTGGCACATAAAATGGTTTAATGCCGCAGACTTTGCAAAATTGATGCTCAGCCACGCCAGTATTGAAACGATACACTGTTAACTGGTCTGCACCTGTCAATAATCGAAAAGCGCGCATTGGTACGATCAAATGCAGGAAACCCGTCATGCGGCAAATCGAACAATTGCAATCCTCGACTTCGACTTCTTCCGCCGCGTCCACTTCAAATTGCACCGCACCGCAATGACAACGTCCTTGATAAATCATGTCAGCCTCGTTTAGAAAATATAGCGATTGCCACCACAGCAGATATCACACATGCGGGCAGCCAGCATGAAATATTACCGCATAGAACGCTTATTTCCTCACTTCAACAGAAGTGGTATGAATCGTGATCGATAGTGTGTGTTTTACGCAAACTTCGGGGGATATTTCGTCTTTATGAAAAAAACTAACTTAGAATTCGATGCATATCATTTAAGGCTAGCTTTCTTATGGCAACTTTTTCTCAGTTTTTGCGCGCTCTCATCTTTTGCTTATCTTGCGCGGCAATGCAATTTGCACCTACTGCAGCGGCTCAACAAAATAGCAATGAACTAGAACTGAAAAACACTAGCAGTTCGGTCCAGAGCACCAACGAACAAAGCGATCTCAATACCAGCCTAAGCAATGCTCAGCGCAAGCAACTCCAACAAGAGCTACACAGCCTACTCGCTGAGAACAAGCGTATCAATCAAGAAAAAATACAGTATCTAGAGAGCCAATCACAACGCGTGTTTTGGACGCAATGTCTGATCGGCTTTTTGATTATCGCCATGTTGATATCGCTATTCTCTTTTTGGCGTCTGCATGTACAACATAAGTTTCAAACTGGTTTGGACTCTCTCACGACTTCACTGAGAAATTTTCAGGACTCAATATTTTCACTCTCGTTTATCGACACCTCCGGTTACAGCACGGCCGGCAATAGTTCATCCTTTCACATCTCACAAACGGATTTAGACCAATTGGATAAGCACAGCAGCTTATCCAATCAGGTCAATAGCCGCCTAAATAGTCAACTCAACACCCAGCCAAACAGTCAGCTCAACAGCGGATTCCACCGCACACTCAATCCCAATACAACTGGACGCGGCGATGAATTTTCTGACATACGAGGTTTTTTTGATGCGTGGCTCAATGTCTATAATCCTGGCGATCCGCGCTATGAAGAAGCATTAGCAGCAGCGACTAAGCCTAACTCAGCCAAACCATGGCTGCAAATGTTAGATAATTTTCGTCAAAGCAGCGATCATTCCGGCTTTGAAAACATCCGCAAAGAAATCAAAAAATTCTTTAACATCAAAATCAATCCATTGGAAGCACGCAACAATGCTGACCAAAAACAACTGAGTGACTTTCCTCACATCGTTCAAAAGATATTGGACCTGTGGCCGACAGATGAGGTCGTGATCTATCTTGAACGCCTGATGCACAATTCACGGATGAGTCCACGCGAGGGATTTGACGTGAACATGTTTCAACAATTAGAAAGTCTGTTGGAGTTGGCCAACCGCCCTGATCGCCCTCGCCAAGTACAGCAATTAAAGCGCATAGGCATTGCCGATTTTCTGTTTAAAACGAACAAGAACGATAGCGCTGTAAAAAATACGAAAGCAGCACCGTCTATCGTCTCCGCAACAGCGCCCCAAGTAACAGTCACCGCTGTCGAGCCAGTAAACACATCAAATCCGCAAGTCAAGGAATCAGTTGACCAACCTATTCCTGCAACGTCAACTGCTAACGTCCTGAAGCCAAATATAATGACAGCGGTAGTCGCCGCCACAGCAGAGCCTGCGGTAACGACTACCAAGCCAGTTGTTCACACATCCAATCGAGCACCGGTCACTCCAGCCGTTGAGGTAGATGAAAAAACACGATACACCGCCAATGAAGTACGTTTAAAACTAGCCACTGCCTATCTCGATATTGCGGATACCGAAGGCGCTTGTTTATTACTGGAAGACGTCATCAAAGAGGCCGTTCCAGCACAACAAGCACACGCACAGCGCCTGTTGAAAGAGATCGAAGCGAAGCAAGCGCGCACCTGCGACGACAATGAAAAAATCTATTTTCACTAAAATGATATTAGACGCGCCATCACGCACAGCGCCAAGATTTTTAGTAGACTATTGCGCTGCTGATTTGGACGCCAATCGCGCACTCACCGCAGCAAAAAAAGCTTGATCATTGATGCGCGCCGAGCCCACCGGTTTAGGCTGCGCGCCCCACACCACGATTACCACGCTATGACGCGGATTGATATACAAAAACTGACCATGTATACCAATGGCGGTATACGCACCATCAGCAAAACCTTCGCGCGAATTCACTGGCCACCACAAATAGCCATAAGGAATCAATTCCCCATTGCGCAAAGATTTTGGTGTGGTCGCTTCATAGGTCCAAGCTGTCGGCAAAATCAATTCTTTATTTGCCAAACCGCCACCCAACATAAATAATCCAAATCGGCCATAGTCACGCAGTGTCGCACTAAATCCGCTACCGCCAATCTCAACGCCGTTGGGTGAATCGAGCCACCAATTAGCATCAGCTTCCATGCCAAATTTTGCCCAAATACGCTCAGACAAATAGCTCGCTAACGGCATGCCGATGGCCTTACGTAACAATTGCGCTGCCACTTGGGTTTCGCCAGTATTGTAGGTAAACGCCGTACCCGCTGCTGACTGTTGCGGCAGACTCGCCATCACTTGCATCGCCGCACCCGGCACTTGCGAAATCTGCGCATCCAACAGACGACGGCGATCCGAGCGAGGATCAGAATAGGCTTCATTCCAACGCACTCCCGACGCCATCATCAGCACATCTTTAACCGTCGCCTTCTGATA
Organism: Affinundibacterium seohonense; assembly: GCF_014284305.1. Taxonomy (GTDB): domain Bacteria; phylum Pseudomonadota; class Gammaproteobacteria; order Burkholderiales; family Burkholderiaceae_D; genus Undibacterium; species Undibacterium seohonense. The sequence continues at coordinate 5,954 of NZ_JACOFW010000039.1, read as the reverse complement.
CGCACTGTCTTTTAAGCTAGGCACATACTGAATCACGGGATCATTCAAGCTGCGGATCTTGCCTTGTTTGATCGCCGCCCCAATCAAAGTCGAGGTAATCGACTTGGCAATCGACATCGACATCCAGCGCGTTTGTGGCGTATTCCCATAACGGTATTTTTCCAATTGAATTTTGCCGTCTTTTAAAATTAAGAGACCCGCAACCTGATTCAATTCCAGATATTGATCCAACGAGATCTGCCGCCCACGATCATCGAAACTCAGACTCGTCATCGGCTTTGCCGCCATCGTCAGCGGAAGAGGCTTCGCCGACTTCGCCACGCGATTGCTTGGAAATAGTCGATCAATATTGCGAAACGTATTGACCGCCATCTCGGGCGTCAATACCCCATCATAAATCTCACGCACGTTCCCAATCGGCTCCATCGCATGCGGATAAGCTGATTGCTGCGCAGGTTTCATTTGCCTAGTTGCGGTTTCCGCCCACACCGTGTGGGAGACACACCCAGTCACAAACATCAAACCACCAAGCAAAGCGTTCACAATCGTATTTAACATGCCCTATTTCCCTCAGAATTAAACAACAAAGCACCAGTACCAAAAATACAAAAACAATGCCAAGACGCTCCCAGCTTAGGTTCATTAAACACCACAATCATCACAAGCACACACAAACATCTTTCATCGTCACTCCTGCGCAGGCAGGAGTCCAGCGGCGTCCGCGAATCAAAGCGAACAAGCATTTTCCTATTAAGGTGGCATTCACGCCAAACGACCTTAATTAGCGAACAAAAATTAATATTGATACTTAGGTAAATATCACACAATTCTAGAAGAAGAACGACAAAGAATCTCGTGCTTATGTGCAACGTCATGTGCGGCGAGCGGCACATAAACACACAAACTCAGCAAAAAACCACTGAGCATGCCATGTTCTATCTACCAAAACCCACCAAAACCGTCCAAAACTGCCTAAATATGCTGCGCTACGGTAAAATGTTTGCCATTCCCATATTTAACAATTCTCTCCTTTTTTTCGCAAAGAATTTCGCAATGAGCAACGATAAAAACACAGAAGCCCCTGTCATCTCCAACTTCCTACGCGCCATCATCGACCGCGATCTGGCCGACGGCAAATACACTCGCGATGGCTTGCCAAACGTCATCACCCGCTTCCCGCCTGAGCCTAATGGCTACTTGCACATCGGTCACGCCAAATCCATCTGCTTAAACTTCGGTTTAGCCCGCGACTACGACGGCCGTTGCCATTTACGTTTCGACGACACCAATCCAGAAAAAGAAGACCAAGAATACGTCGATACCATCATGGATAGCGTCAAATGGTTAGGCTTTGATTGGGACGATGGTACCAACACCCCAGCGGGCAGCCACCTCTACTACGCCAGCAATTACTTCGACACCTTCTATGCAATTGCCGAATACCTGATCGAAGCAGGCCACGCCTACGTCGATAGCCAAAGCGCCGAAGACATGGCCGCCAATCGTGGTGACTTCTCCAAGCCTGGTCTGAACTCACCTTTCCGCGACCGTGCAGTAGCCGAATCTTTAGATTTGTTCCGCCGCATGAAGGCCGGTGAATTTGCCGATGGCGCGCACATTGTCCGCGCCAAGATCGACATGGCATCACCTAACATGAATATGCGCGACCCAGCGATCTACCGCATTCGTCACGCGCATCACCACAACACCGGCGATAAATGGTGCATCTACCCGATGTACGATTACGCCCACCCACTCGAAGACGCGATAGAAGAGATCACCCACTCGATCTGCACTTTGGAATTCCAAGATCACCGTCCGTTCTACGACTGGATCATCGCACGCGCTGCCGAAGGTGGTTTCTTCAAACAACCGGTACCGCAACAATACGAATTCGCCCGTTTGAATTTGACCTACGTCGTCACTTCCAAACGCAAGTTGCGCCAACTCGTCGAACAAAACATCGTCAGCGGTTGGGACGACCCACGCATGCCCACCATCGTCGGCATCCGTCGTCGCGGCTACACACCAGAAGCCATCCAACTGTTCTGCGAACGCATAGGCGTCACCCGCTCCGACGGCTGGATCGACTACAGCACACTAGAAGGCTGCCTGCGTGAAGACCTAGACCCAAAAGCACCACGCGCCACCGCCGTCTTGCGCCCACTCAAACTCATCATCGACAATTTCCCTGAAGGTGAAAAAGTAGCGTGCACAGCCCCTATCCACCCGCACCATCCAGAACTCGGCAACCGCGAATTCACCATCAGCAAAGAACTGTGGATAGAACAAGAAGACTTCATGGAAGTACCAAGCAAAGGCTACTTCCGCCTCTTCCCGGGTAACAAAGTGCGTTTGCGTTACGGCTATGTCGTCGAATGCACAGGTTGCGACAAAGACGACAACGGCAACATCATCGCCGTCCACTGCAACTACTTTGCCGACAGCAAATCCGGCACAGAAGGCAGCGCCAACTACAAAGTCAAAGGCAACATTCACTGGGTGAGCGTGTCGGATTCATTAGAAGTTGAAGTACGTTTGTATGACCGCTTGTTCACAGACGCCAACCCAGATGCGGGCGGCAAAGACTTTATGGCTTTGTTGAATCCATCGTCTTTAGAAACCATCCGCGCTTATGTTGAGCCGGGTATGGTTTCGGTTGAGCCTGATACTCGATTGCAGTTTGAACGACATGGGTATTTTGTGGCTGATCGTGTGGATTCTATGAAGGATATGCCGGTGTTTAATCGTGTGACTACTTTGAAGGATTCGTGGGGCAAGTAAAAACATCACAAATAAAAAATTAGATTTCCTTATCCGCTCAATTAATATATCTAGCCGAATTTAAAGCCATTCAATCAATTTATGAAAATTACAGATATCAATTTAAAAGAAAATGATCTTATTGACTTCAATATTGACTTAGGCTTTAAAGCAAAAATCCAAATGCCGAAATTAGGTCGTTTAGTATTGTTAGCTGGTCAAAATGGTTCTGGAAAGTCTCGCTTTTTGCGTTGTATTTCAATCTTAGGTAATCAAAGAGATCATAACGAAAATACAAATACGCTAAATATTAGAATAAAAGAATTGAATACCGCAATATCGAACAGGGAGATACAATTACGTAATCCTAATAATGCAGAAAAATTCGATGAATTTAAGGCAAACATAGAAAACTGGAAATCTGAAATTGAAAACTCAAATCTTAGATTGCGCAAACTAAAAGCGATATCCTTATCGGTTGAGAATGAAAGATTAAATCCAATTTCATTTGTACCACAAAGCGCTAGCCTTCAAAATCCAGAGGAATTACCACCCCAAAATCTTCGTAGCTATTCAACCTTATTTTCTGAACTCGGAATGAAGGATGCTCATGGCGCCGCCCCTGCCTACGTCAAGAACGTCTTACAAAAAGCTCTTTTTGCAAAAATTCCCGACAATAAATTTGACAAAGGCGATATCGATTTAGCTATTTCCGCTAGGGATTCGCTCATTCAATTGTTCAAAAAAATACTTGGGAATGCAAGTGATCCACATCTCACAATCAACGGCGAAGTGTCTTTTTTTGGACGTGTCGATTATTCGAACACGTTATCTGAAGGCCAGAAAGTTTTGTTTCAAATGACCGCAGCATTGCATGCTCAGGATATCAAGTTAAATGAAGCGATACTTTTTTTAGATGAACCTGAAAATCATCTACATCCCGCTGCGCTCATCGAGGTTGTTTCTAAACTTAATGAAGCTATAACAGATGGTCAAATATGGATCGCAACTCACTCTGTACCTTTAATTGCGTATTTCGTTTATGACGAACCTTCATGCCTCTGGTATGTACATGAAGGTGAGATCAATCACGCGGGTAGAAAGCCTGAATTGGTTCTAGAAGGACTTTTAGGTAACGTTGAAGGTACGGAACGATTAAGACATTTTACGCAATTACCGATGCAACTTGCTACCAATCGTTTTTTAGCTGAATGCATTTTGCCGCCTGCAACTGTTGGTGCAGATGTAACGGATCCACAAACGAACCAGATTAGAACTATCGTAAAGGACATCTTAGATAAGAAAAACGGTACTACTTTAAGAGTGTTGGACTATGGTGCGGGAAGAGGAAGACTCTTACCTACTCTCGCAACGCTAATTCCAAATTCATGTGGATGGTTGGATTATTATGCATTTGATGCGTTTGACGATGATTCGATTCAATGTAGAAATGAAATTGAACAGTTCTATATGGACAGAAGTTCTCAGACTCGATATTTTAATTCCATGAGTGACATTGCCACAAAATGTGATTCAGGTAGCGTCGACATCATTGTCATGTGTAACGTCTTACATGAAGTTCCACCTGAGTCGTGGATAGAAGAACTTGGTACCGATTCGTATATCTTCAAATTATTGCAAAACGATGGATATCTATTGATTGTAGAAGATTATGGAATTCCGACAGGAGAGAATGCACATCAGCACGGTTTTTTGCTTTTGAACACAGCAGAACTTTCGATTTTGTTTGAGATCAAAGAACAAGATCGGAATCAAAAAAAGTATATGCACTTTGATGCTCGAAGTGACGATTTAAATCGAAAAGGAAGGCTCATTGCGCATCTGGTACATAAAGACCTTCTATCAAGAATTTCTTTAACTTCTAGAGTCGAAGCGATAAAGGAATTACAGAAAAATTCCCGTAAGAAAATGAAATTATGTCGAAATGGAGAACCTAATTTCAAAACTGGACAAGATTTTGCACTTGCGTCGCAACTATATGCTAACTCATCAATTTGGCTCGAAGAAAATCCTACATTAGCTCGGTGAAACATGGGGTAAAGTAGAACTCAGTAAGGCGTAATCTTTTCGTAGGGCAATGGAATGGACTCCTCCCCCTACGGCATCAAATGCACAAGATCAGGGTCACCCATTAGCCCCCGGTAGTCAAGTAGTCGAACCAAATACTCGCAAATTACCGCGATAATTTTTAATACACCACCACACGTTCGTTTCAAAATGCCATCGTGCCTTGTTGCTTCGTCGTGTGGTTGCGTGAATCGCACCAGTCACCCATGTGGTTCTAGCGAAAATGATGTTGCTGTTTTCGCCCAAGTAGCGCCGCTACTCCAGAAGCATCTCAGTACCGCTTTGCGTCCAATTGATGGGCAGATCTATGGTTACCTTTCGGTTCCAACCCCTTGTGGCTCACATTGCAGACGACTCATTTTAAATAAACTGTTGTGATGGCAAATTCAACGTGTCCAATCAGTTCTGATGGTTTGACATCCACCTGCTTGATTTAACTTGTGTTGACCTGCCAAATCAATGGCAAAAACTACGCGTCCAATCAGGCCTAATGGCTTATCATCCAACCCCAATTACTGGCTCACGTAGCTTTGCCAAACCTTAAGTGAAACATCGCTCCACCGAAAAAACCTCACCTGTTTTAAGCATATGAAAACAGGCTCTTGCCAATTTGTGCGCCACTGCCTTAATCGCCACAATGCCGTTGCGTTTGGCCTTCTTGCGCTGATAAAATTTCTTCGCTGCTTCGCTGTAGCGGATTGCAAAGTTAGCTGCCTCAACGTACGCCCACGCTAAGAAGCGATTGCCATTCTTGGTATTACCTTCGCCTTTCTTCTTGCCGTTAGAGGTATGTACGCTACCAACACAGCGGCAATACGACACGTAATTACCGACATCTTTAAATCGTTCTATCGAGCCCGTCTCCAACAGAATCACAGTTGCCAGTACATCACCAATTCCTGCCACACTCTTGAGTAATGGAAAGCCAGGGTGATGGCGACAATGGCTTGCCAGCGCCTTCTCAACTCGGTAAGGCGCAATCTTTTCGTAAGGCAATGGAATGGACTCCTCCCCCTACGGCATCAAATGTGCCAAACTAATTAGAGGTAAAACTGATTAGTTCACAGAGGAGAAGTCCAAATGAATATTACTCGAATTGGTAT
>NZ_JACOFW010000038.1 GCF_014284305.1 Affinundibacterium seohonense | reverse complement strand
ACTAGTTGTTCCAAGGTGACCATTTCTAATTCGTGTTGGAAAGGTGTCGGTGTTTTTAGCATGCCGCTATTAAACCAAAAGACCTCGCACTTGGCGAGGCCTTTTGGGGTTTGTCAGCAGTCTGAAACCGCCATAATCATATGGCGGTTTTGTCATACTTTACAGATCGGGTTTCAATTAAAAACGATGACGGATACCGAATTGAAAGACACGGCCTGGCTGACCCGGGAGCTCAGTAAAACCACCTGAAGCACTCGCTGCACCTGGCGCATACTGACCGTCATTCTGATTTTTTGTATAACCATACACCGCATAAACGTCAGTGCGCTTAGACAAGTTATAGTCATAGCCCAAACCATATTGCGTCACATCACTGTTCGACAAAGTTTTGTCGTCCTGATGGCTATACGAAGCCATCACCCGACCATTACCTAACTTATAGTGCATACCCAAGCTATAACTCTCAGCATTCAACTTGAAGTTTTTAGTAATATTGCTTCTAAAGATACTAGTCCAAGCTGCAATCACCGGTGCTGGTACACCACCCGCTTTCAAACCAGGTGAAATCTCCAAATCCCATGCATCATAAAATACTGGCAACAAAATAGAATTTTCGTTTTTCATTGTCTGATAACCAGCGAACAATTTGAAATCATCGAAGCTATAAGAACCGCCGACTGTCAATGTTTCTAACCCAGTAGAACCATCCGTGTTTGTCCCACGATTGTATCCAATACCCGCATCGATCCCATTCGCTTTGTATTTCACATTGGCAGCGATAAAGTCTTTATCGAGACCAATATAACCTGAATTCTTAAAACCATACATCAATGCTGCGCCAATGCCATTTGGCAGTTCAATACGATACTGCACCGATTTATTCGAACGAATCGCCATACCGGAGGTTAGCAAGCCTCCTGTACCACCAGTAATACCACCCCAACTGCCAGCCATGCCGCTTTCGAAAGCATCTGCCGAATTAAAGATTTCATAAGCAGGCGTATACATACGACCAGCTAACACAGCACCAACTGGTGTAATCAAACCGACCATCGCGGTGCGATCAAACAAGCCGCCATCAGGACCACCACCGCGAGACAAAATCAACGGAGAAGTGGCGTTCACATTATATTTTGGTTGTAAAGCTGAGCGCACGCCCGCTAAAGTTTGTACCGCAGCGCCTTTTAAAGCAGCGCTTCCAAAATCTGGAAAATCCATTCCTTTGGTTAAAGCATAACCTTGATAATCACTTAAATTACCCGCTTTATTACTGCCAGTATCAACCTCAACCCGAGCTTCTAAATTGAAAATTGCTTTGTAGCCGCCGCCCATATCCTCAGTACCTTTAAAACCGATACGAGAACCATCAGCAATACCACTTACCATCTTAGTCTGCGTACCCTTGCCATTATTAGCGACTTGAATACCAGCGTCTAAAATACCGTATAAAGTTACGTTGGTTTGTGCCATTGTTGGCGCTGCAAAACATGCACCTAAAGCGATTGCCAAAAATCTTAATTTCATTTTTTTGTCTCCATGTATTCTTTGAGTCTATCTGAAACGAACGTACGTACTAATTTCATTTGTCAAAATATGACATTGATCTGAACACTTGTATAGGATCAATAATAAATTGATGCCACTTGTGGCAATTTAGAGACTAACAAAAAAGAAATTCATAAAGGAAATTATTTGAAGCGTAAAAATTCGAATTTTCACTATGAAAACTCGAGGTAAGCTCAGGCTCATTAGTTTAAAAAAAACAGCTCAAATCACTTAACTCAATATCATTTTTTTCGAATAAATCTTCTAATTTACAGTGTCGTTTAATTGCACCTTGCCCACCCCATTTTGATTTCAATGACATATAGTGAAGCTCTCTAAAAGCACAATCGTTCGTTTTATGCTTTTAGCACTAATTCATAAATGACCAGGAGACAAAATGCGCCAACTAAAATATTCACTAACACTCATCGCAGCTGCAGTACTCGCCGGCTGTGGTGGTAGCGGCGGCAGTGCAACTGACCCAGCACCAAAGATTAAATTTACCGCACAAGTTTCGTTTGGCGACAGTTTGAGTGATGTCGGCACATATAAGGTTGGAACTGTTGCCGCCCTGGGTGGAGGCAAATATACAATCAATAGCGCCTCCGCAAAAAATTGGACCGAAATCGTCGCAGCTGATCTCGGCCTAGGTGCACCATGCGCAGCACAGACTGGTTTAGAAGGATTAGCAGCACAGGGTTTCAATGTACCTTTAAAAAACAATGCTGGATGTACCGGATATGCACAAGGTGGCGCTCGGGTAACCAATCCAGTTGGCCCTGGCAATAAATTATTAGGAGGCAGCAACGCTATCCTCGGTCAAATGACAGTACCGGTAGTTAAACAGATCCAGAATCACTTGGATGCAAACGGTGGCAAATTCTCCGGTACTGAAATTGTGTTCGTCAGTGGCGGACCAAATGATGCGTTCATCCAAGCTGGTACATTGTCGGCGGCAGCTACCGCGGCGGCTACTGCGGCTGTGACTGCAGCAGTTCCTGGCCAAATTCAAAAAGATATTGCTAGCGGAGCTTGCAAACCAACCGATGCTCAAGCGAGCAACTGTATTCCAGGTGCTGTTGCAGCCTTGACGCCAACCGTGGGCGCGCCTGCTGGTGCCGCTTACGCAAAAGCAAACGCGCAAACGTACGTCGATGCCATGGGCACTGCAGGCACTGAATTAGCGGGCTACGTGAACAATTTAATCTTGGCAAAAGGTGCCAAATATGTGGTCGTCGTTAACATGCCTGACCTCAGCAAGACACCAGACGCATTGAAACAATCTGCTGACACCCAAACTTTGTTGAATGGGATGACTGTCACATTTAATGCACGCCTCTTGGCAGGATTGGCAGGCAATGACAATGTGTTGTTTATCGATTTATTCACCCGCTTCCGTGATCACGCAGCCAATCCAAGTACATATGGCATCAGCAATGTCACAACGCCAGCATGCGATTTAACTCCGGCTAAAAATCCTCTCGGCTCATCTTTAGTTTGTAGCGCAGGCAACTTGATACCAGGCGACACTAGCAAATATTACTTCGCCGACAATGTACACCCTACGCCATTTGGTCAGTCTTTATTCGCCAGCTACATTTCTGATGAATTGGCAAAACGTAAGTGGAAGTAAATCCTTGGTAATTTGATTTGCTCCAAATAAAAAACGGGAACAACCATTCCCGTTTTTTTTCGTCTAAGTATCGATCATGTCAACCAACCAGTTAACGCTTATAACGACCTTGCAGAAAGTGATCGAGACTAACTCTTCCCTCTCCAAATAAGACCACACTGACCAATAAAATACCCCAGTAAAAATGGTCATTCAGCGCTGCAGGACAATCCAGATTCCAAAGTACCGGATAAGACACGACTGCCATGATGTTTATCAATAGCAACCCCAAGGCTGACCAGCGGGAAAAGAGCCCGATAACAAGCAATATGCCGAAGATCAATTCACCGCCAGTTCCAACATAAGCAGCCACCTCGGGAGGTAACATGGGAACTTGATACTCATCGCGAAATAATTCTATTGTGGACTGCCAATCAAATAATTTAGTTCTGGCAGACTTGAGAAATTGCCAGGCAATAAAAATCCGCAAGCCGAGGCTGAAAATATCACTACACAATCGGGGTAAAAAGGAATCTAAACGCATGGCCGTTTGATGCATCTTTAGAAATTTATTCATAATAATTGGAATCCGTCTAAGTGATAAACTTAGTCGTGTGATGGAGATCAATTCTTACAAATAAAGTCAATAAAAATATCCAACGCAAACCATGACTGCAGTGCATGAGCAACATTGAAATCACCGTCAACATCCATTGTTGCTTCAAAAGCATTGCCCAAGGATTGTCCTTGATGCAAAGCGCTCAAGCCGACAAATTCCGCCTGACTTAACTGTGTTACTTGAAGTCGCCAGACATCGCGACTTACGATGGCAAAGCTAGGCGTATGCAAATCGACATTTAGCGCCTGCACTTCTGCATATTGATGCGCCAAATAAATTTGAACTGCAGCAAAGCTAGCATGGAACAAACTGGTAGCTGGGTGAAATTGCAAAGTGCAGTCTGAAGGAGACACTCCAGCATTAGCGATGAAATGATGTAAGCTAATTGCTTGCGCATCAGCAGCATAATAAAGTCGGTGAATTTGCCACTCTAAAGCCGCAACTGCAGCGAAATAGGGAAAGTCTGCAACGCTCTTTTCAGCTTCAAGAAAGGCTGAAAAATAGTTCCCGAACTCATGCAAATCACCCGATTGCGATGGATATTTTTGTGCATAAAGAACCGCCAATTGCGCGAAAAAATCAGCTCCGGCTAGGCGCTCGATAACGGGATAGGCATTGCGTAATGCATTCGTCCAAACTGCTTGGAGATTGCCACGATAGATTGCAATTCGTGCCTCTAGCACTTCAGGCGCTGTCGAAAAAATTGGCGGCGTCACAGGCTTTTTTCGTGCTGACAGCAGGTGCGCGATACTTGCTTGCAGCGTTTGTAAGTCAACGCTCATATGTCAGCTCATTGGTGTCGCGCATCGTGTCAACTTTAATGGCTTCAGCCAACAACGTGGATAATTCTGGAACATCAGTATCCCACTCGATCAGCGTAGGAATTGCATTATCTACACTCTGGCACAAGCGCTGGTACAAACCCCACACTTCATCAGCAACGCAACTACCATGATCGTCAATCACACAATGCTCCAATTTAGTATGTCCAGCTAAATGAACTTCACCAATAATATTGGCAGGAAGTTGGGCAAACAGTGCGATCGCCTGAAGTGCATCTTCTTGATGGTTGCATTGGTTAACATAGAGATTATTCACGTCTAATAAAATACCGCATCCAGTTTTCTGACTCAACGCAATCAGGAACTCGGCTTCCGACATGGCGTCATCGTGAAAACGTAAATAGGTCGACACATTTTCAATCAAAATTTGACGCTGCAAAAAATTCTGCATCAGATCAATACGATCAGCGATCAAATTCAAGGCTTGATTTGACAAAGTCAGCGGTAGCAAATCATTCAAATATTGACCTGCGATACTATTCCAACATAAGTGTTCGGAAACTAAGGAAGGTTCTACACGATCAACTAGGCGTTTAAGCTTAAGTAAATGCCGTTCCTGCGCATCATTGACAGAGCCTAGCCCTAAGCCAACACCATGCAAGCTGATCGGGTACCGCTGGGCTAGCTGATCCAGAACAAAAAGATCCAAGCCACCATCACCAAAGTAATTTTCGGAGTGCACTTCCAACCAGTCAATTTCAATTGACGAGTCTAAAAATTCACGATAATGGGGTGTTCGCAAACCTATGCCTGTACCAAAAATCTGCTTATCAAATGACATAGGCTTACAAACTGTAAAAATAATTTATAGGGAAAACGACTAAGCTTTTGGCGCGTCTAATTTGCCACCCATCTTCTCGCAAGTTCCAGATGGAACCTTTTTCCATTCACTCGGATCATTATCTTTTTTTGCCTGCCCTGCGCATGAGTGGCTACCGCTCTTAGTTGCGCAATCATTTTGACCAGCCTTTGCAATACCAAAACACTTTTCAGTTTTCCCTGACGTAGCCATTTTTTTCTCGTCTTGGGCCATCACACTCATAGAGCCCATCAAACCAGCTAATGCCACAGCAATCATCGCCTTATTACTCATATTCATCTCCAAAAAATGTAAATCGAATTTTTCTCAAAAATTATCTATTGAGATCTCATAGCAAACTACAACAGGTAGTCGGACAAACTAAACGAACCTTACAGATCAATGAAAAATTTTCTGCTTTTTGATTCTGCCCCGTTTTATCTAGCGAGTAAAGAATAAAAAAAGACCGACTAAACAACATGACAAAATAGTGTATCCTGCCGATTTTATTTGCTGACTTTTGATTGGGTGGCTATGCAAGAAATTTCTTTTACCGTTGCTGGTGAATATGTCGAGTTAAATCAACTCTTAAAATTGGTCGGTTTGTGCGATAGTGGTGGCGCTGGAAAAGTCATCGTTGCCAGTGGCGATGTGTCAGTTGACGGCAAACAAGAACTTCGCAAAACCGCAAAAATTCGCCCAGGACAAAAAGTGCGACTGGGCGACGTTTCGATTCTTGTTGTCGCGGAATAATTCAGTCTTATCCACAACGCCCTTGCATTTGCTGTAATCAGGCAAGCTGAGGGCTTGCCTTTTCATGTTCAGCAAGTGCGAGCTGATTACTGATCAAAAACTGAGCCAACATATTATCCATGGTATCCACATGATGCTCGAACCATAAAGGTAATTCCTCAGCCAAACTTTGACCCAAATCACGCTCACCGCCTGCATAACGACGGCGAACTTCCTGCATCACCTGCAAAACCGCATCATGCTCACCTTTATGACACCCTGCTGGTGGAAAAGCAAAGTCATCCATCCACGTGTTTTCCTGCTCAAAATGCGCAATGGAATGTTCGATTAAAGCATCGAGACGATCTAAAAATGGTGAGTGCTCTTCGCTCAAAGACAAGGCTGAACAAAGCGCAACAAACTCTTGATGCGTCTCATCCATCATTTCATGCTTTAAGCTCAAACGATCAGACCAAGCCCAATTTTGTATTGACATAAACTTCCTTTTTTGACGACTTGACTGAACTGTAATAAGTCCATGGTCAGTGAAAATAATGAGATAGGCCTCCATTATTGCAAATTGCCGTTAATCGCGCTTGAAGTAAGACAGACTTTCGTAAAATTCAAAATACCATCATCAAAACTACAAACAAAAACAGCGCCTCAATAGCGCTGTTTTTGTTTGAAAAATTTTAAATTTTATGCTGTTGTATTGATATTACGCCCTAAATTTGGCGGTAAATTAGGCACATTGGCACTTGAATTGGGGATCGCCTCAATCAGGGCTGTTGCACTTTCCTTACTGACATCAAGTGCCTTCTTCAACACGGCAACACTGACTTCTTGGCTCACGCCAACATCAGCCATTGTAGTTGCAAACCTTGCTATACTGGACACGTCCATGACAATTCTCCTTATCTACACTCATGATAACGGCAGGTCTTTCAAGTTTCTTTAGGCTCCCACGAAAATAATTTAGGCAGCAAGAAAAAGATCGTAAAAATGACAATCAAAAATGAAGGTTACCTAGATAGATTATTGCATTTCATTAAATTGTGAAAATCTATGCTGAACCAATCCATGATGAATCCATGCAAGGATATCTTCAGGTAAATTCAAGTTTAGCCACGTAATTTGGGCAGGACAGTCGTCAAGTCTCGCTACATCAGAAGCGACAGCCACAATATGTTTATCATCTGGATAAATTGCTGGTTTGCCCAAGCTCGGTCGATACACTTCAAGCTTAGATAGATTTGCCCACTTGTAGCCCTCTACTAAAGTCAAATCTGCTGGATCTAATTTCTTTAATAGTTCTTGTAATGAGGGCTCTGGCTCAGATCGCAGCTCTTGTACGATTGCATAACGAAAAGGCGATGCTAGCAATACCTGCCCTGCACCGGCATTACGTAGCCTTGCGCTATCTTTATGTGGAGGTTCTAAAGTCACATCGTGATGACTATGCTTAATGGCATTCACTGTTTTCCCAGATCGAGCCAACTCTTTGATCAAATACTCAAGGAGTGTCGTCTTGCCACTACCTGACCAACCTACGACTCCTAAAACTGCTGCATGCATAATGAAGCCCAAAAACACAAAGAGGAAAGTATAACGAAATACTTTCCCCAAATTGCATTGGCTTCTTATTGCAGATCAAGATTTAAAAAAATCGACCTTACCCACTATTCCGTAAACCTGCTGCAATACCGTTGATCGACAAATGAATTCCGCGACGTACACGTTCGTCTTCATCACCTTGACGATAGCGTTTTAAAAGTTCAACCTGAACGTGATTCAAAGGTGACAAATAAGGGAAGCGATTGACAATAGATCGTTTCAGCAATGGGTTATCCGACAGTAGATCTTCGCGGCCTGAAATCTGTTTCAATACCGCGATTGTCAACGCATGTTCAGCTTCCAAACGCGGGAAAATGCGATTGCGTAATTCCTCGTCTTTGACCAATTGCGCGTAACGACTCGCAATCCCGATGTCACTCTTAGCCAAGACCATTTCCATGTTCGACAACACGGTTGAGAAAAACGACCAGTCTTTAAACATAGCTTGCAAAGTCTGCAAGCCATTACTTGGATTCGCCTCTAGGTACTGCTTGACGGCACTACCAAAACCAAACCAGCCCGGTAACATCAAGCGGCATTGTGACCAGCTAAATACCCAAGGAATTGCGCGCAAATCTTCGATCGCTGTCGACTTCTTACGTGATGCAGGGCGACTACCAATATTCAAACCAGCGATTTCAGAAATCACAGTCGATTCCCAGAAATATTGTTCAAAGCCTTCTGTCTCGTACACCATATTGCGATAAGCTTTAAAGGCGTTTTCGGATAAAGCTTCCATAGTCTTGAGGAACTCTGGACGTGGTGCTAATTCCGTGTGTGACAGCAAACTCGCTTCCATCGTTGCTGCTGCCAAGACTTCTAAGTTGCGACGCCCTACTTCCGGATTAGCATATTTCGCTGTAATGACTTCACCTTGCTCAGTCAAACGAATCTGACCTTGAACCGCTCCCGATGGTTGCGCCAAAATCGCTTGATAGCTAGGACCACCACCGCGACCAACTGAGCCGCCACGACCATGAAATAAGCGCAGACGTACTTGATGCTTCGCGAAGATCTCGACCAGATCAATTTCAGCCTTATACAATTCCCAACCAGAAGTTAAGAAGCCGCCGTCTTTATTACTGTCGGAATAACCGAGCATGACTTCTTGTGCATTATTTCGACTTGCCAGCAAACGGGCGTAAGCAGGAATACCAAACAATCTATCCATCGCCGGCGCACTATTTTGCAAGTCGCCAATCGTTTCAAACAGAGGAATGACATTCACATCCAAACGACCTTCGGCCGGGTGTAATAAACCAGACTCTTTCAATAGCAAAGCCAATTCCAACATGTCCGACACACCATCTGTTTTCGAGATGATGCAGTTTGGCACTGCGCCTTTTCCGTAACGCTGTTGCGCTGTGCAAGCTGCGCGGTAAATCGCCAGTTCGGATTGTGTTTCTTCTGAATATGTCAAATAGGGCGACGCCAATGGACGTGACGAACTGATTTCTGTAACCAAGACTTCGATACGCTGGTCTTCATTCAAATCTAGATACTTCAATGAAGGATTCGCGGCTTGCAATAATTCAGCAACGACGCGTTCATGCACGTCGGAATTTTGACGCAAATCGATAGGAGCGAGATAAAAGCCAAACACGCGAACCGCACGACGTAAATGACGCAGGCGACCACGCGTGATGCCTATCGAGCCATTGTCGGACAAAGATTGATGAATGGTGTCGAGATCCGCCACCAACTCTTCAGCATTAGCATACGCATCAGCGATACCACATGGCGCGATGACAGGATCTAATCCAAGTAGATTTTTGAAAGTACTCGACAAGCGTGCATATACGCCACTCACAGCCAGTCGATATGGCTCATCCGCACGATGCGGAGAATGATCAGGAGAACGCTCAGAAAGTGCTACCAACTCAGGTGAAACCTTGACCAGCAATGTCGCCATCGACAATTGTGAACCAAGTGTGTGCAACTCTTCCAAATAGAATTTGAAAGCACGAGTAGATTGCATCGTTAAGGTTTTTTCCAAAACACTGGCAGTCACAAATGGATTGCCATCGCGATCACCGCCAATCCAGCTACCTAAACGCATGAAGCTAGGCAATTCCGTTTTTTCGAATCGTTGATCTTTACTTGCCAGTAAATCTTCCAAGCCTGCATACAGATGAGGTAGTTCGCGCAAGAAAGTGTAGTCATAAAAACTCAAACCATTTTCTACTTCGTCGAGCACTGACAACTTCGACATACGCAACATGCGCGTCTGCCATAAGGTCAAGACTGCGCGTTGCAATGCATCTTCATTTGCACGCGATTCTTCTGGGGTCAACTGCATACGATCGCGTTCATCGAGTAAGCGCGTGATCACCATCTGGCAATTCAAGATACTCTTGCGCTGTACTTCGGTTGGATGCGCAGTCAATACTGGACTCACTTCCGCTGTTTGGAAGAATGTATTCAAATTCTCCGCAGCATTCTCGCTAGCAAAAAGTGTTTCGATCGTGTGAGCAAGACTGCCGCGACGTGGTGCGGAACCTGCGATCAAGTGGGCACGTGTGCGACGAATATGATGCTGATCTTCTGCCAGATTCACTAAGTGTGAAAAATAACTGAATGCACGAATCAAATGCGTAGTCTGATCATTCGTTAAGGTGTCGAGCGTATTTTCCAACTCTGCGCGCGCGGCAACATCCGCATCACGACGAAAACGTATCGAATTTTGACGTACCGTTTCAATTAGAGAAAAGACTTCTTCACCATGTTGATTACGAACCGTGTCACCCAAAATGCGGCCGAGGCGGCGGATGTCTTCACGGAGGCTCTGGTCTTTATCGTCAGCGATATCGTTCATGATCTGCTTAATTGGTTTTAAAAAAGGTTTTAAATAAAAATTAGAAATAAATAGTTTATGCGAAACGCAGCGACTTAAAAGTCAAAACATCTTAACAAAGCTCACAGCACCGTGGCTGGTATATCAGCTTCATTCAATATAAATCAAATGACTACAATTCATGTTGAGATAATTTTGCATTTACTTGGGGATAACGGCTAGTTTTTTTGATTCGCGCGCACCGATATAAAGAATATCAATTACTGAACCACCCTCACCCTAGCCCTCTCCCGCTTGCGGGAGAGGGAATTTTCATCTTAACGATGGCGCTTGGTCAAAGCCTTTAGCAAACCCTTGGTCGAACTGTCATATTCTTCTTTCACCGCCGCAGGATCAAGACTGATCAATTGTTGAGCGAGTGATTTTCCTAGCTCAACACCCCATTGGTCAAATGCATTGATATCCCAGATCACCGATTGCACAAATACTTTATGTTCATACAAAGCAATCAAAGCACCGAGTGAGCGCGGCGTCAAAGAGTCGAGTAACAAGGTGGACGTCGGGCGATTGCCTTCAAAGACTCGCGGTGCCAACATTTTTTCTGGAAGGTCACCGAGTTCTGCACGAACTTCATCAATATTTTTACCCCAAGCCATCGCTTTCGATTGTGCGAAGCAGTTTGCCAACAAAGCTTGATTGTGGCCGGGTAAACCAGCATCATCATCTGCCACCACGATAAAGTCAGTTGGAATAATTGTCGCGCCTTGATGCAGCAATTGGAAATAAGCATGCTGACCATTGGTACCCGCTTCACCAAATAAAATCGGTGACGTTGTGTAATCCACCCGTTGACCTTCGCGGGTCACCGACTTGCCGTTGCTTTCCATTTCCAGTTGCTGCAAGTAGGCTGGCAAACGCGTCATGCGCTGGTGATAAGGCGCAATCGATAAAGCCTGCAAGCCGAGGAAATTGATATTCCAAACACCGATCAAGGCCATCAAGACTGGCAAATTTTGTTCCAGTGGTGCTTGCGCAAAATGCAAATCCATTTCGTGCGCGCCGGCCAGCATTTCTTCAAAGCGATCAGCGCCAACGTACAAAGCAATCGACAAACCAATCGCGCTCCACATGGAGTATCGACCGCCCGCCCAGTTCCAAAATGGGAACACGTTTTCCTCTGCAATACCAAATGCGCTTGCGGCTTTGACGTTGGTACTTAGTGCGACAAAATGTTGGCGAATTTGATCTTCAGGACAACCATGATTCAACATCCATTCACGTGCAGTACGGGCGTTCGTCAAAGTTTCCATCGTCGTGAAAGTCTTAGACGCCACCACGATCAAGGTTGTTTCAGGATCAGCATTTTCCAAAGAATCAGCAACGTGACGACCATCGACATTAGAGACAAAATGAAGGGAAAGATTCTTTTGTGACCATGGCGCCAACGCAATGCATGCCATTTGCGGCCCAAGGTCAGAGCCACCGATGCCAATATTGATAATCGTGCGAATAGGCTTGCCGGTGTAACCCAACCAACGACCTTCTCGCACTGCGTCACTGAAACTGCGCATCTGTGCCAAAACGCTGTGCACATCGGCCGCGATGTTCTCGCCATTCAACATAAACTTCTCGCCCTTTGGTAAGCGCAATACAGTATGTAAGACCGCACGATTTTCTGTGTTGTTAATCGCTTCACCGCGCAACATCGCATCACGGCGAGATTCCACTTCCTGCTGACGTGCCAGTGCTAATAAATTGAGTTTCGCCGTCGTGTCCATGCGCTGTTTGGAATAGTCCAACAACATCCCGCAAGCAGAAGCAGAAAAGTGCGTAAAGCGCTGTGGATCAGCGCGAAACAACTCTTTTAAGCTCGGCATATTATTTGCGCGTTGCTGTAACAAACACCACAATGGGGTACGGGAAACTGAGATAGCCATGATCAAACAACCTGAGAAAAATGAATTGAGAACCAAACACCTAAAATTTACTTACCTGCCGCTGCTGCTTGTGCTGCCAATTGTCCAATTGCCGCCCAATCATTGGCGCTGATCAAATTCGCTGGGCACATCCAAGAGCCGCCTACACACAAAACATTCGATTGCTGCAACAAAGTCGGTGTCGATTCCACCGTGACACCGCCCGTCAAACAAAATTTCACATCAGGGAATGGACCGCCGAGTGCTTTTGCCATCTTCACGCTACCGACGATATCGGACGGGAATAATTTAACGACCTTAAAGCCATGCTCCAATGCCAGCATCAAATCACTTGCGCCTCCTACACCAGGAAAATAAGGCAAACCTGATTCGGCTGCCGCTTTTGCTAATACTGGCGTAATCCCAGGACTGATACCAAATGCCGCACCGGTATTACGTACAGCATCGAGTTGCGCCGGAGTCAAAATCGTACCAGCACCGACAGTCACTGTTGGGCAGGCTTTCACTACTTCGCGCAAGACAGTCATCGCATTCGGCGTGCGTAAAGTAATTTCAACCGCTGGCAAACCATTTTCCGCTAGCGTTGTCACGCAACGAATCGCTTGATCAACATCATCAGTCACCAAGATAGGCAACACGCGTACTTGTGCCAGTTGAGAAATAATCGCGGCGGTCGTCATAGTCATCTTGGTCTCACTTCTAAACGGTAAATTATTAAATTCAAAATTACGATGGATTTTCTTAAACTCAAACAAATAAAGTCGACGCACCTTGCTCTGGCGATGTCACAACACGACGTTGCGCGACGAACAAATCTCTTCCATAGCCATAGCTACTATCGATACTGACAGTTGGGTTAGTCCGTGCTGCCCAGATGGCGTCATCGACCAAAGCACGCAATTCGCCGGTGTGTACATTCAATTCAATCATGTCGCCATCACGTACTTTACCTAGCGGACCTCCTTGCGCAACTTCTGGACTCACATGCAAGGCGGCCGGAACTTTACCGGACGCACCCGACATACGACCATCCGTCACCAAGGCGACTTTGTAACCTGCCGACATTAAGCTACCGAGCACTGGTGTGAAATGATGCAGCTCAGGCATACCGTTCGCCTGTGGTCCTTGGAAGATCACAACGGCGACGAAATCTTGATTCAATTGTCCTGCTTTGTAGGCGCCAACTAAGGCGTCTTGCGATTCAAACACTTTGGCTGGAGCACGCACGATCCAGGCTTCTTCTGGCACAGCAGATGCTTTAACAACCGCACGACCCAAATTACCTTGCAGCAAACGCAAACCACCGGTTGCTGCAAATGGTTCGTCGACATTACGGACAACTGCGGTATCGCTCGATCTGTCAGGATGGGCAATGAACGCCACTTTGCCATCTTGTAATTCTGGACGTGTCGTGTGCGATGCCAAACCTTGATCACCAAATACGGTCATCACATCGGCATGCATCAAACCTTGTGATAATAATTCGCGAATCACGAATGTCGGCCCACCCGCTTCTTCAAACGCGTTCACGTCTGCGGTTCCATTTGGATACACACGGGTCAACAATGGAATCACCGAAGACAATTCATCGAAATCTTGCCAGTCGATGAGAATACCTGCCGCTCGTGCTACTGCAATCCAATGAATCGTGTGATTGGTAGAACCGCCAGTCGCCAACAAGGCAATCACCGCATTCACGATGGTTTTTTCATTCACCACATGACCTATAGGACGATAATCGCCAGCAGCTTCAGTCAATTTCAATACTTGCTCAACTGCCGCATCCGTCAATGCATGACGCAGCGGATCGGAAGGATGTACAAAAGAGGCGCCAGGCAAATGCAAGCCCATGGCTTCCAACAACATCTGGTTACTGTTTGCGGTGCCATAGAAAGTGCAAGTACCTGCGCTATGGTAGGCCGCACTCTCCGCAGCCAACAATTCGTCTTTGGTCGCCTTCCCTTGCGCATAGCGCTCACGCACCGCTGCCTTTTCTTTATTCGACAAACCAGATCCCATAGGACCAGCTGGAATAAAAATAGTCGGTAAATGACCAAAAGCTAAAGCGCCTATCAATAAGCCAGGCACAATTTTGTCGCAAATACCGAGACACAAAGTCGCATCGAACGCATCATGCGACAAGGCAATCGCTGCAGCCTGCGCAATTACGTCGCGCGAGAACAAAGACAATTCCATACCTGGGCGGCCTTGGGTCACGCCGTCGCACATAGCAGGCACGCCGCCAGCGACTTGCGCGGTCGCATTAAATCGCAAGGCCGCTTCCTTAATTTGATCCGGATAAGTCGCATACGGCTGATGTGCCGACAGCATATCGTTGTAAGCAGTCACGATACCGATATTCGGTTTCTGCGCCTGATTCAACCAAATTTTGGTCTTACTATCTGCCGCCGCATTCGCATGCGCCTGGTTAGCGCATGACAAGCTAGCACGGCGTGGTCCTCGACTACGGAGTTGCTCCAAACGTGCCAAATATTCCGCACGCAAAGTCTTGCTACGCTCAGTAATCCGCTGAGTCACTGCATCAACTACCGCGTTGATTGCAACATGATTTGTATTTTGTCCAGAAGTCGTCATAGTTTTGTGGGGGTATCTAATTCGAATAACTGAAAGATAGCACAAAAACAGAAAAAAACTGTAACAAACTTTCAGAAATGCGATATTTTTCTGTTTGAAACATAAAAACCATCAAAAATATCGTAATGAAACTACATTTTTGAAGAAATATGGTTTAAGCTATGGCATAATTTATTCAATCGAAAAACATATTTTTAATCGCAGAAGCGCAGAAAACACAGAGATTTTTTTAATGAGTGCCTTTGCACTCTCTGCGCCTCTGTAGCAAGAAATTTATGTTTCTTTAGTTTTTTCTCTCACTAGAATTATTCGGAGTCCACATGACTACTTTTGTATTGTTTGGCGGTACTGGCGATCTGGCAAAACGCAAGATCATTCCTGCACTGTACAGCGCGTTCGTCAATGGACGTCTTGATCCCGAATTTAGTTTTATTGGCGCAGCGCGTGAAGCCTTGAGCGACGACGATTTCCGTACCCGTGTTGCGGCAAGTATCGAAACCTATGCAGCAAAAGCAAATGGAACGCCAGAACAATTAGCCGCATTTTTAGCACTGACCGGCTATTCGAAAATTGATGCAAAAGTCCCGAGTGATTTTGACGCCTTAAAAGCGCGCGTAAATGCGGACACGACTAAGGCAAAATTATTCTATCTGGCGATTGGTCCAGATATCTTTATTCCGGTCGTCGAGCAATTATCGAAACACGGCTTGGTGGAAGGCAATGCCCGCGTTGTAGTCGAGAAACCGCTGGGGCGCGATGCAAAATCTGCGAAAGAAATCAACACCGCATTGCGCACTTATTTGAACGAAAACCAAATCTATCGTATCGACCACTATCTCGGTAAAGAAATGGTGCAGAACTTGTTCGCACTACGTTTCGCTAATTCCTTCCTTGAACCATTGTGGAATCGCAAATGGATACAAGATGTACAAATTTCCATTTCAGAACAAGTCGGCGTAGAAACACGCGGTGACTTTTATGACAAAACCGGTGCCTTGCGTGACATGGTACAAAACCATTTATTGCAACTAGTCTCGATCGTGGCGATGGAACCGCCTGTCAATGCGAATCCTGATGCCATCCGTGATGAGAAAGTGAAAGTCTTGCGTGCATTGCGTAAATTCACGGCAGATGATGTTGCCAAGAAAACCGTACGTGGTCAGTATCGTGCTGGCGCAGTCGATGGTAAACCCGTGATCGGCTACCAACATGAACCGGGCGTCCCAGCTTCTAGCCGCGCTGAAACCTTTGTCGCGATTCGTGCTGAGATTGATAACTGGCGTTGGGCGGGGGTGCCCTTCTATCTGCGCACTGGTAAACGTATGGCAAGTCGCTGTGCTGAAATTACAATTAATTTCAAACCCATTCCGTATTCGATTTTTGGTAAAGGCCAAGGTCCATTGCGCTCAAATCGCTTGGTCATTACTTTGCAACCAGAAGAAAGCGTGCAATTGTTCATGAAAGCGAAAGAGCCCGGCGAAGGAATACGCTTATCCGATGTGGCTTTGAATTTGGACTTTGCTGAAGCATCGAATTTACGTCGTGTCGAATCCTATGAACGTCTATTGCTTGACGCATTGCATGGCGATCTGACTTTGTTTGTGCGTGATGATGAATTGGGTGCTGCATGGGAATGGATAGACCCTATCATGTCTGCTTGGGACAATGACGCGGAAGGTTTGAAAGCCTATATCGCTGGCAGCTGGGGTCCTGCCGCGGCAAGTTATTTGTTAGCGCAACACGGCGCAGCGTGGGGCGAAGAGTATGTGGAAGGCTAAGCAGAATATGGAAGCAGTGATGGACTCAGCAATCGACTCAATAGCAATACCGCAACAAGTAAAGACTATGAATGCCAATGCAATGACAAACGCCAACCTCCAGAGTAAGACACAGTTTCACAGCTTCGAGAATTTCGCTGAACTAAGCAAATCATTGGTCACCGAATGGGTCAATCTCATTGATAGCGCAACGGCTGCACAACGCCCTGCCTCTTTTGCACTGGCAGGCGGTTCAACACCCGCGCCTATTTATCGCGAACTCGATCAAGCACTGGCACAACGCGCCCCATCCGATGTTCGCCTGACCGCCACCGACGAACGCTGGGTGCATGATACTGATCCGCAAAGTAATGAGGGCTTATTTAAGAAATGTTTGCCATTAAGTTATGGGAAACAATGGAATTTGGTCTCATTGAAAAATGCTGCCAACACACCAGAAGTGGCGATGGAAGCCATTAACGAACGCCTGCATCAGCAACTGCCAGCTCGTTTCAGTGCAGTCTTGTTGGGCATGGGGGCGGATGGGCATATAGCGTCGCTATTTCCGGGCGCACCATTAGAAGCCGATGGTTTAGATTGCCTCGCCGCCGTGCATCCGCAAACCCACCAGACGCGCATTTCCCTGTCCTTACCGCGTTTGTTACAAAGCGAAAAAATCTGGCTTGTGATTACGGGCAATGAAAAGCGTCAAGTGTTTGAAAACGCATTAACCAGTAATCTGCCTATCACCAACTTACTAAAGCAGGCACAATGTCGGATTGATGTGTTTTGGTGTCCCTAAAGTCAAAGTTCACTTTGGATTTTCGCCCAAGCAGCACCGAAAGTGAGACCCACAAGGTCGCACTTTCCATAAACGCATATTCATTTTGACTTGATCAGCAAAACAATTCGTAAGAGACAAAAGGCAATAACAATATGGTCAACGTTCTTTCCACAAAAAACACCACGACCAACAATCCTCCTGAAAAAGGATTGCTGGCGCGCATACGCGTCGCCAGTACGGCACTAAGTCGCGCCGAGCGACAAGTTGCCGATTTTCTTCTACAAAAACCGCATGACGCATTAGAGATGTCGATTCGTGTGTTGGCACAGGTTTGCAATGTGAGTGAGCCGACAGTTGCGCGCTTTGCCCAATCGTTAGGTTTTGATGGCTTCAAATCCTTCAAGCTTGCATTCGCCAAAAGTCTGGCAACTGGCATTCCCTATTTACATCTCGATGTGAACCAAGCCGATCAAGTCAAAGACGTCTTACCAAAAGTGTTTGACCGCACGATCGCAGCCTTAATGGAAGCGCGCAACAACGCGAATAGCGCGACGTTTGAAGCAGCAGTCAACTTGCTCGCACGTGCTCGCCGTATCGAGTGTTACGGCCTCGGTTACTCAGGCGCATTGGCGATCGATGCGCAACTCAAATTTTTCCGTTTCGGTATTCCTACCACGGTATTTTGCGATGCGCATTTGCAGGCACAATCAGCAAGCTTACTCAATAGCGACTGTCTGGTCGTCGCCTTCTCGCGCACCGGTCGCACCCGCGATTTGATCCGTAGTGTGCAACTCGCCAAAGACACGGGTGCAAAAGTATTGGTCCTGTGCGCAAGCGGCGGCCCCTTGGCGGAACTTGCTGATGTACACATCAGCGTGGATGTCGAAGAAGATCCGGATATTTATACCCCTATGACCTCGCGTCTGGCGCATTTGACCTATATCGACGCATTGGCTGTTGCGGTTACATTGCTGCGTGGACCAGCTGCGATTGATATGTTAGAACGGGCAAAAGCGAGTATTTCAGAAAAACGTTTGGTGCCGAAACTAAATGAGGGACTTTGAATGCGCCGATTGTCCCAATAAATCAAATAGTCTGATTACAACAAAGACCGAAAATTATACAAAATTCACGCACTAAATCTGTAATTTCTGGCAAGCTAATCCCATCTTCAAAAAGGGCAAGCTTTTATGACACAACTCAGTCTGCAACAAGTTACTGACAACCTCAAAGATCTGCCAACTTTACCAGCCGTCGTAATGGAACTGCTGAATAATTTGGATCAAGAAGATGCTGATATTTCCGTCCTCGCGAAAAAAGTCACGCAGGACTTAGCCTTAACCGCTAAAACTTTGCGCTACGCGAACTCACCGTTTTACTCGACCTTGATCAAAGTCAGCACCATTCAGCAAGCCATTGCCTTGATGGGGGTGGAAACGGTAAAACAAATGGTACTGTCTGCAGCATTATCTGGCTGTTTCCCCGAAAATAATTGCAAAGGATTTGACCACAAAGCATTTTGGCGACATTCGAATGCCGTCGCGTATGTTTCAAAGTTAATTGCCCGCCGTATGAATTTCAATGAAGACGTCGCATTCACCTCTGGTCTATTGCATGATATCGGCTTACTCGCCTTGGTCACACTGTATCCAAAAGAATTTGAAGAAGTGATTGCTTATCGTAAAACTGGTCTATCGACGCAGTTTGAGGCGGAACGGAAAATTTTAGGAATCGACCATGCAGCAGTCGGTGAAGCGCTGGCGGTTGAATGGAATTTTTCCGATGTGATGAAAAACGCTATCTCAGG
The DNA here is from genome assembly GCF_014284305.1 of Affinundibacterium seohonense. GTDB lineage: Bacteria > Pseudomonadota > Gammaproteobacteria > Burkholderiales > Burkholderiaceae_D > Undibacterium > Undibacterium seohonense. The sequence continues at coordinate 3,220 of NZ_JACOFW010000038.1, read as the reverse complement.
ACATCATCAACCTGAACAACCCGGACTGGGATTTCTGCCATCAATTATCCATGTAGCGGATGGCATTGCACACATGCTTGGCACCAATGCCGCCCCAGCAACACAAACAATTTCTGTATCTGTTGTCTCGTGGAATAGTCTGAATCTAGATCAGGCATCACTAGACACCCTAATTGAAGAAGCAAGTATCAAATTAAAAAAGTTAGATCAATTCGATTTGTAATGATTAGTTCTAACGAAACCTCGATGTTAAGGACCGCCACGCTGATCCTGCAACAGTATTTCTGTTAACATCACGGCCTGCACTTTATCGGTCTTGAATTCCAAATTGAATTTACGCTTTAATTCAGATTGGAATTCCTCCATTCCTTCTTTAGATCGTAAAGTCTCGACCTCCACCAAACTTAATTCTTTTTTGAATTGTTCATTGAGCGCAGCCTGATTATCATTCAACCAATCGTTGTCATCGGTGTTCACTTGCACCGTCACTGCAAGTCGGGCAATCGTGCCTTGATCGTTGACCAAGGTTTGCTTCAGCTCCACATAGCTAAGATTTGCATCGTTTCGACTAGGCGCCCGACTCAAATAGATAAACACGGCCACAATTCCAAAGAATAGCAATACAACCGCCGCAGCATATAGAGCAAATCGATCAGCGGCACTTTTGTCGCTCGCTTGCTTATTGGACTTTGCTACTGGCTTCAAAACATCCCCCCTCTACGGTTCGACCTAAGCTTCACGATTTATTTGCATTGATTTGTTCAGCATCAAATTGCTGAGGGTTTTTACCAGTAAATCCAGCATAAAATTCACGAATCAAAATCATATCTTCTTCAATGTTGCCACAAGGATAGAACAATTTACCCACCCCGCCAACTTTTTCTTTGAAATCAACGTAGGCTAAACCCAAAGGGACGCCTGCCCCATGGGCAATATAATAAAAACCTGTTTTCCAACGCGTCACTTTGCCTCGCGTTCCTTCCGGTGGCACGATCACAATCAGTTTTTCACTCTGATTAAACGCATCAATAGTCACCTGCACCAAATTGCCGGATTGCGAACGATCAACTGGAATACCACCTAACCAGCGCATAATTGCACCGAGTATTGGCGGAAATAGACTTGATTTTCCCATCCAATACACATCCAAACGTAAAACAAAACAAATCATCAATGCGATAGGAAAATCCCAGTTGCTGGTATGAGGAGCCGCAATTAAGACACATTTTTGTACCTCTGCATCGCTACTATCAACTCGCCAGCCAAGCAAGCGCAGAATCATCGCCGATATCCAACGCATGAGTGTATTAATCACGGGAGTTTTGAAAATGGTGAAATGCATGGTTTTGTCTCTACGCAAGCCATATTGCAACCGGATGAAACTGCGCCAACCGGGCATCAGCAAAGGTTAAGCTTGCCTTTTCTAGGTAATTATTTTTCTGATTTTTTTGACTGCTAAATGAGTGTTAGCTGTCATGTAAATAACCATGTCACACTTCACTTCTGATGTGCCTACTCAAAGTCGGTTACTACGTCTTCGTTATCCATTGCAATAATTCTTCCCACTGTACCAAATCCTTCTCAACTCTCGAAGGTGCTACATCCCAGAGCGTTGCTCCGTGCGCAGCCAATTGAATATAGTTTTGTGTATCACGCAAATAACCCAAGACTGGAAGATCAAGCTGTGTCACATAATGCGCTAATTGATCCGCAGCTTTTGTGCGGGCATTAACCCGCATGCCCAACACGCCAATATCATTTTTATACTCGCGCTTCGCTAATTTTTTCAGAAAATCCTCCGTCGCCAAAATATCAAACATCGACGCTTGCAGAGGGACGACGACTTTGTCTGCGATTTTTAAAATCGCATCGAGCTTATTCCCCTTAATTCCTGCTGGCGTGTCAATTACCACATGCGTGGTACCCTTGGGTGGTTTGACAATATGGCCATCTGACATTTCCCACCCTGCGATTTTAGGTAGGTGTGCTGGCCTTAACGCTAACCAAGCACGTGCTGAATGCTGAACGTCGGCATCTCCAAGCATCACTTGATGGCCTTGCGAGGCAAAATAACCAGCAAGATTGGTAGAAAACGTACTTTTACCAACACCACCTTTAGGGTTCATTACCGCGATTACTTGCATATATTTTCCTTATCCACTGAAACAGCGATACCTAAAAGAGCCACTTTAACAACACTTCGTAAACCTCTGTGTCTTGCTAAATCACTGTTCAGAATCTGAAACTAAGAGTGCTAGGTGCTCAGGTTCAAGATAGCACCACTCTCCCTCTTGTAAGCCTAAGCTCGATAAATTTAATTGACCAATCGCTGTGCGCGTCAGGGCAGCACAATGATTGCCTGCAGCTGCCAACATTCGCTTAACTTGATGATATTTTCCTTGTTCCAGCACAATTTGCAACTGAAATTCACTTACCTGTACACAGCTTTGCGCTGCGAGTGGCGCTGGTTCGTCATGTAATTGAACACCAGATAATAATTTTTGAATCAGCTCATTCGTGACGGGCTCTGCCGTGGTAGCAACATACAGTTTGGGAATATGTCGCTTTGGCGATGATTGCGCATGAATAAAGGGACCATCATCCGACATCAATAACATACCGGTCGTATCATGATCTAAGCGCCCAACAGGTTGCACATCACGCCAGCTCAGTTGCTCAGGTAGTAAAGTCAGCACACCTGGATGATGCGAGGGCTTACGCGAACACTCGAAATTAGCTGGTTTATTCAAGCATAGATACACGTGCTCTCGGTAAGTCCACTCTTCCTCAAAAATCGTAAACACCAAACCCTGTGTATCTATTAATTCTTTGAAGTTGTCATTCACGACGCCATCAATGGTAACTTCACCATCCTCAATCAGCTCACGACAATATTTACGGGTGCCGAATCCCTGCGATTGCAGAATACGGTCAAAGGACAATTTACTCATGGGAAAATGCTCAAAAAATGCAAGGCTGCATTTTACCTGCTAAGGATGCTAAGAAGCAAAAAAGCCTGCTAGCGCAGTAATGCCGTTCAGTTAAGCTTAACTTCACCTATTGTCGTTCCCACGAAGGCGCACTAGTGTCCGAAATAATTTGCTTGACTAAGCTGTAGGGTGTTGCAGGGATTGGTTTACGAGTGTTAACCTCGGTTTGCCGACTAAAAAACCAAACCTGCAACATGTTTAGAATAACCAATTTTCAAGAAATAATGAAG
>NZ_JACOFW010000037.1 GCF_014284305.1 Affinundibacterium seohonense | reverse complement strand
GGGCGCGACGGTGCCCAGATAGAAGCCGGATATACGCGAGCAGTTACACCTTTTGTTTGAACAAAAAAATTTGCAATATTGGAGGAGTCCATATACGTCAATAGCCGCAGGCGTATTGCGCCGTATGGTGGTTGATCATGGCGAACAATTGTTTCCTTTGGTTTTTTGATTTGTAAATGAATTGCCTCGCTGTTGATCGGTCGACTGTCGGACGGTGCAATACGCCTTTGGCTATTGCACCCTACTTACGGCACGAATATTTTCCTTTGTCGCTTCAACGAAATAAGTCCATAAGGCGCAATCTCAACTTTTCACTTTCAACAACTGTAACGCGTGGGCACGAAGATGCCGTGTCCACATTGCGCACCAATTCATCACAACTAAATTTCACAATTCGATCTCGCTTACGCAGATAATGACAGTTTCATTGATCAGCCGCGCGCGTCGTATGCACATTACCAATCACGACATTACTTTGACCATAGACCAGCTGTATCGACAGTCATCGCGGCAACTCTTTGCGACCTTGGTGCGCTTACTCGGTGACTTTGATTTAGCGGAAGAAGCTCTACACGAAGCATTTAGAGCCGCTATCGAAAAATGGCCAAGGCAGGGTATTCCAGAAAATCCACATGCTTGGCTGGTCTCTGCAGGACGCTTCAAGGCGATTGATGGCATACGCCGCAATCAGCGTTTTACTGCATGGGATGAAGCTGAGGAACAGGCAGAGAACATTGCAGACGAAACGCCGACTTGGGATGTGCTGCAAGAACAAATCATGCTGGAAGACGATGCGCTGCGCTTGGTGTTCACCTGTTGCCACCCTAGTTTGGCATTTGATGCGCAAGTCGCGCTGACGCTGCGCGAAGTCTGTGGATTGACCACCGAAGAGATTGCCAGTGCGTTCTTGCTGCCCGCGCCGACCTTGGCACAACGCATCGTGCGGGCAAAGAGCAAGATTCGCGATGCGCGGATTCCCTATCAAGTACCGGATGCAACGGAACTTCCTGCCCGACTGAGCAGCGTCTTACGCGTGATTTATTTGGTATTCAATGAAGGCTACTCTGCATCGAGTGGCGATATGCTCACGCGGGGTGATCTATCGAATGAAGCGATTCGCTTGGCGCGTTTACTCCGTGAATTACTGCCTGACCAAGCCGAAATTATGGGTCTATTGGCACTCATGTTGCTCCATGAATCGCGCCGAGCTGCGCGCGTCAATCTGCAGAATGATCTAGTTCCACTTGATGAACAAGACCGCAGTTTGTGGAATGCCGAATTGATAGCCGAAGGATGTGCCTTGGCTGAACAAGCGCTACGCACAAGGCAATTCGGCACATACAGCCTGCAAGCCGCGATCTCAGCCGTGCATGCAGAAGCATCGACAAGTGCAGACACCGATTGGCTGCAAATCGTCGGCTTATACGATGCCCTCTTTCGCTTGGAACCCAGTTCCATTGTTGCACTCAATCATGCGGTGGCAATTGCGATGCGCGATGGCCCAGCGGCAGGTCTGGCCTTGGTGAACGATCTTTTACAAGAAGAATCGCTGCAAAAATATCACTTAGCACACGCAGCACAAGCCGACATGTATCGCCGTTTGGCTCGTTATCAGGAAGCACAATTTGCTTATGAACAAGCTTTAGCTTTGACCAAACAAGGTGCTGAGCAGCGATTTTTACAAAAACGCATTGCAGAAATGTGTGGCCTTTTGGCGGAGAATTAGCAATAACTTAGAGTGCAATCATGGAGAACTCAAAAACTTTACGCCCCATTGAGAAAATAATTCAAAATATTCTTTGAACTGGTGTCGATTTAAGATTCTGCCGTTCGACTAGTAGTAGATTGGGAACAAAATGTCATGCAAAGTACCGCTTACAATAAACAAGCATCACTTTAGTCCCCAACCCATTTACATCAATTAAAAGGAGATATCTCGATGGCAACTGGCACCGTTCAACTTCACCGCGTTCTCAAAGCAAACCCAGATAAGGTTTATCGTGCGTTTTTAGACAAAGCTGCGATGGCAAAGTGGATTGCACCGTATGGCTTTACTTGCACCGTCCACCACATAGATGCCAAAGTCGGCGGCACTTTCCGCATGTCATTCGAGAATTTTTCGACTGGGCATTCGCATGCTTTTGGTGGAGAATATTTGGAATTAATCCCTGGTCAATTGCTGCGTTACACCGACAAATTTGAAGACCCCAATCTACCAGGCGAGTTACTCGTGACCGTATCACTCAAAGCGGTCGCTTGTGGTACGGAATTGAATGTGAGCCAAACTGGTATTCCCGAAATGATTCCCGTCGAGATGTGTTACTTGGGATGGCAAGAATCTTTAGAACAATTGGCGAAGCTGGTTGAACCAGAAATCGCTGGATAAGCATCAGAATTTAGTTCATTCCTCACGTTAAGGAAACGCTATGCCAAAAATGATTTTCGTGAATCTGCCAGTCACCGACCTCGCTAATTCCATTGCTTTTTACTCCGCGATAGGCGGCAGTAGAAACCCGCAGTTTTCAGACGACACTGCAGCTTGTATGGTGCTATCTGAAACCATCCACGTAATGCTGCTAACGCATGCCAAATACAGTTCTTTTACGGCTAGGCCGATTGCCGATGCGCGCGCCACCAGTGCTGGTTTATTCGCACTGACTTTCGATAGCCGGGACGAAGTCAATACCATCTTAGATCGCGCCGCAGCAGCGGGTGGGCTGGCAGATCCTAATCCGCCACAAGATCTCGGCTTCATGTTTAGTCGTTCGGTACAAGATCCAGATGGTCATGTGTGGGAGATTTTTTGGATGGACCCAGCGGCATTAGCTAGCGCCTAAACAGCATACTTGATAAGGAATCTCGCTATGAAATATCTCTGCCTCGTCTACCTATCAGAAGAAAATTGGAGCGCCTGCCCTGACACCACCTGCTTTGCATTTGCCGAGCAATTAGCACAAAGCGGCCACATGCTCGCCGCCGAACCACTGCACCCAATCCAAACTGCGACCACGGTACGTGTGCGCAATGGGCAAATGTCGATGACCGATGGACCATTCGCCGAAACCAAAGAGCAATTGGCAGGTTTCTATTTAATCGACGCCAAGGATTTAAATGAGGCAATTAATTGGGCGGCGAAAATTCCACCGGCAAAATTCGGCAGTATTGAAGTGCGACCAGTGCGCGAGTTGGATTTAGGCGCGGGCACAACATAAGTAGCAGCCTAGTTAAAACGACTGACAACGCGAAGAATCACCTAGCTTAACCACTTAACTTCAATTAATAAGGAAGAATTATGGCAAGGACGATCACCATTAGTTTACCGGTCAAGGATATAGATGTTTCCAAGGCATTCTATACAGAGCTCGGTTTCAAATTCAATCCGCAATGTGGCGACGACAGTGCAGCCTTAATGGATTGGAGCGAAACCATCAGCGTGATGTTATTGACGCATGAAAAATGGAGCAGCTTCACAACACGCCCAATTCCGCCGAGCACATCGAGCGAAGTCGCATTAAATATTTCGTGTGACTCACGCGACGAAGTTGATGCAATGAATAATATCGCATTGGTCAAGGGCGGGACTGCCGATATCAATCCGGTGCAAGATCATGGCTTTATGTATGGTCGCGATTTCGCTGATCCCGATGGTCATATTTGGGGAGCCGTTTGGATGGATATGTCGGCAATTCCGTCGGCATAATAATCACTAAAGGAGTTAAATCATGCAAGTTCCAGAACCACACACAGAACATCTTTGGCTACAACAACTCGTCGGCAAGTGGACTTTCGAATCCGAATGCCTCATGGGGCCAGACCAGCCTCCTATGAAAACGACTGGAAGTGAAGTGGTTAAGCCTTTGGGCAAATTATGGACGATCGGCGAGGGAACCAGTGATTCGCCAGAAGGCGGTCCATGGAATTCTGTGATGACACTGGGGTACGACCCAGAAGCAAAGCGTTTCGTTGGCACGTTTATCGCGTCGGTGATGACACATTTGTGGCCTTACCTAGGCACACTCGATGCGTCTGCAAAAATTCTTACGCTTGACTCTGAAGGTCCAAGCTTCGCTGGTGATGGCACGATGTCGAAGTATCAGGACATCATCGAATTCATCACACCCGATCACCGCACGCTGACTTCGCGTATGCAAAGTGAAGACGGCAATTGGCACCAGTTCATGAGCGCACACTATCACCGTAAATAGTCGATGTTATAGGCGATCGAGAGTCACTTTTAACACGCACGTTTTTTCACCATCAACTACCGTAACGCGTGGACACGATCAAGCCGTGTCCACGCTACGAATTAACACGCACTATTCTTTATTGAATCTCGCAAACATCACGCGCGTCTCAAGACGCCTTCACCATAACTTTGTCTGGATGTAACCAATTCGGATGTGCGCGCATACGATCAAGCCAAGCTTGAATGTGCGGGTAATGATGTTCATGAATGCCAACATGATCGAGCCAGAATAAATACGCTGAGCAGCTAATGTCGGCGATGGTCAATTGATTCCCCACCAAATAGTCACGACCTGCTAAAAATTTTTCTAGACACATCAGGTCACTGCCCATGCGCTCACTTAGATAGTTGAGAACGATAGGTGGCTGTTTATCAAAATGTAGCGAGGAACGGAGATTCGGCAAGCTAAAGCCGATCCGATTACTTTCCCAAGACAGCCATTCAAGAATTTGCTGCGATTCTTGCGGTGTTTTTCCAGAAAAGCGACGCGTCTTTTGTGACAAATAGATCAGTATCGCATTGGATTGGCAGTACGCTTGGCCTTGATAAACCATGACAGGGACTTCGCCAAACTGACTCGCTTGAATAAATTCGGCTGGTCGCTGATTTCGAGGTAAAGATAAATCGATCCAACAATAGTCGTGCGGCAGTCCGCCGAGTAATAAAAAGTTACGTACCTTGTAGGCGTGACCCGAATCAGTATTGCCATAGAGCTTAATCATAGAAATCCTTATGTCAAATCGGTCAAATCGGTCAAATCGTCACGCGTCTATTGTAATCATTTGCGTCATTTGGGTGTGGCAAAAACTTAGATCACTTTGACAAAATGAACAAGGTCACAAGAACAGTTGACCGCCTTCCCTGCTTGAATTATTCTTGGATCCATTACAGCATTTGATTTCGTGATGTCTTTGTTTGGCGATCACTTAGCCCTTACCTAGCACTTCTCCTTATTGCTATTAAAAGCACAATTGCTTCTTCTAACTTGAGACTTAGCACTTGAAAACTCCACCACTGATTTTGTGTTTTTTATTGTCGGCGACATTGTGCGGATTAAGTACAGCGCAAACGAAACAAGACACCATCCAAATCACGACCGAACATTACTATCCATACAGTATTGCTGACAAAGATGGTGTGGTTTATGGTGCGTCGGCTGACAAAATTCATGAATTATTCAAACGAAGCAAGTTGGCATACCAAATGAATATCATGAGCTGGAACCGAGCGTTTGAATTGGCGCGCAATCATGCGGACACTTGTGTCTTTTCCACGTCGCGAACAAAAGAACGAGAGTCATCTTTCCATTGGATTGGACCAGTCATGACTGGAAATTGGGCAGTCTTTGGAAGCCCTGATAAATTAAACAAAGTGACCAGTCTCAAAGACATTCAACAATCGACGATTGGGACTGAGGAAGGTCAGGTATCGCTCGCTTATTTGTCTGAAAAAGGCTTTAAAATGGTGACCTCAACGGAATCTGTCACTACATTTAAAAATGTCGCTCTCGGTCGGATTGACTATGCCACTGCTGCAGATACCCACGGCAAAAAAATCATTGCCGAAAACAACCTGAAAGATAAAGTTGTATGGTTGTTTAATTATTCAAGCTCGGATTATTACTTGGCCTGTAATCCAAAGATGGACACCCGGACCATCGCATTGCTCAACAAGAATCTACGCGAAATGAAGGCCGATGGTAGTTTCAAGCGTATCGAGAATAAGTATTAGGGCACTCTCGAAAATAGGATCACGTCTTTTGCATGATGGTACTCGGTACAAACCAAGCTGAGTCGCATCACCAATGCCATTCTTATTTTTTTACCTAATGAAGCGGATCATTTTCCGCTCACTTCAATATTTTATTTAAACATAATGCAAGAACTCTCTCAACAAATCGCTTTCATCCTCGAACTCGATAAACTCAAAGCGGTATACCGTAAAGCGCTGATCAAGGCCGACAACAATCGTTACGAAAATAGTGCTGAACATAGCTGGCATATTTCCTTAACAGCGCATGTTTTAGCGCCCTATGCCAATGACGCCGTCGATATTTCTCGGGTGACTTTAATGCTGCTAATTCACGATATTGTGGAGATTGATGCGGGCGATACTTTTGCGTTTGATCATCACTCTGTGCTCGGTGAACAAGCAGACAAAGAACGCGCGGCGGCGGATCGTATTTTTGGGTTGTTGCCATTGTCACAGCGTGAAAAATTCATCTCACTCTGGCATGAATTTGAACTCGCAGAAACACCCGATGCGCAGTTTGCCAAAGCGATGGATCGCATACTGCCGTTAATTCAAAACATGCAAAACGAAGGCGGTAGCTGGGCACAAAACAAGGTGCTAAGGCATCAGGTAATCAAGCGCAATCACTATCTCGAAAGCTCGGCACCAAAACTTTGGGAGTATGTGTTAGCACAAATTGATATCGCTACTGAGCGGGGTTGGCTGCGTGGGGAATAAAGGCAGAGATCCAGCGTCGTTAGGCTTTTACGCCACTAGATTCCCGCCTTCGCGGGAATGACGAGAAATAAGACAAGAGCTTAACTGAACAGCATTACAGGCCTTCCCTGCGCTTTTATTCGACGACAATTTTTGTCAATTGATGGTCTACGCGAGATTGCTACAGCATCGTCAATTCCAATTTCACTCCATGCCGCATTCTTAAACAGCACAGCACACCGACATGGTCGCGAGGCGTATTGCTTCGTCTGAATATCGACGATCCGATTCGTTGGCCAAAACAAGCCACACCTATTTCTTTTGTCGGCCCAAATCAATAAATTTAAGAAAATACAAAAACACTATTTGCATATCAATAGTCAACAATTCTGAAAGCCAGTTTGCGCTGACCATCCTTCTGATTACTTGCCGTCAGAAGCGCTCACCCATTCGCCCTTCCATTCCGCGACCGCAAACTTGGCGACTTGTTGAGGATTTTGTGCCGACAATCGCAAGAAGGACGTAACAATATTTGACCTAGTTGACTGCATCAATTATTCTCTACGCTTCAAAAATGTGGCACAGTAACCGTACAAAAACCATTTCACCTGCTTCCAAACACGACCTTCGCAATGTTCAACATAAAACAAGCAAAGCACTTACACAGCAAAGTCTCTCTGGTGTGTCTTTCGTTTTTGTTAGTCTTTTGTGATTTAAGTGCTGCTCAAACAAAAAAACCGACGATCAAGATCACCACCGAATACCTCTTTCCTCAAAATATTACTGACAAAGACAGCACTGCAATTTATGGGCAGTCTGCTGATAAAGTGCATGAATTATTTAAGCGAAGTCAGTTGCCATATCAAATGAGCATAATGAGTTGGAACAGGGCATTTGAATTGGCGCGTAAGAATGCGGACACTTGCGTATTTTCTACCGTAAGGACAAAAGATCGAGAAGCGTCATTTGTGTGGATAGGTCCAATTTCTGTCGGCAACTGGGCGGTCTTTGGAAGTCCAGACAAATTTGGGAAAGTGACACGACTGGAAGATATCAAACAATCGAGCATTGGAACAGAAGCGGGGAATGTCTCAGTACTCTATCTCTCAGAAAAAGGGTTTCAAATGGTAACGTCGATAGAGTCGACGACAACGTTCAAAAATGTGGCCTTAGGTCGAATTGAATACGCAACGGCGGGCGACACCCATGGTAAGAAAATTATTATGGAAAACCATCTTGAAGACAAAGTCGTATGGCTGTTCAACTACCATTCTTCAGATTATTACTTAGCCTGTAACGCAAACATGAATGCGGAAACCACCAATCTTTTGAATCTCAAATTGCGCGAGATGAAAGCGGATGGTACCTACAAAAATATCGACAATAAGTATTAAGCTTCGCACTAGCATCAACTCTCTGTATTTTCCTCGAATTACACTTGCCGCCTTTGATAAAGTGAGGACCACGGTTCGCGTTTATTCAAATCTCACTGACAAGTTTTAGACCGCACTGTTGCATGACGTGCAGTCAATGCACGAAGCGATCCATCTCGTTTTGACGAACTTTAGCAGACTCAATCTTGCTCTTTAACGTGCTAAACGTGCTAATCGTGCTGGCATCGTCTGCACTATCGCTATTATTATTACTAGCTTATTGACCACATCAGCTGCTTTTATGACAAAATAGATTTGTTGCATTAGCTTGAAATTTTATTAAAATAAAAAAGATGATTTCTAAACTTTAATTATCGCAAGCAAAATATGGATCTAGTTTGCTGCAACATGTTGACATACATGATGTATGCCGCTAATTTTGCCCCTATTTGAAACCTATCATCATGACCAATCCCCTCGTTCACCGAATGGCAATCAAACCCTTCAAGCTCGCCGAAATGCAACATGTTGCACGTGCTCATGTTCACAAATTGAGACAATATCTCTTAGTCGCACCCATCTTTTTGTTGACGGCTTGTACCAGCTTGTTACCAGCCAATTACCCACCCCGCAATACCAACATAGGCGCAACGAAAGCGTGGCAAATGCCACTTCACCGTGAACCGGGACAGGTACAACTCAAGCTTCAAATCCCGCGCCATGGAATGACATTGATCGCATTATCTACAACACCAAGTCTTGGTGAAAGTCCGATCAGCTTGAGCTTATCTGGATATGATTGTTCAACCGGACCGGAAGCGCAGATCAAGTTTTACACTAGCGATACAGAATCCCGTTTTAAATATTTTCGCACTCCTCTACAGTGGGATGAGGAGTTAATCATTGCGATCAGCTGGGACAAGAATGCACTCACATCGGTTTCGGTGAATCAGGAAACACTGTCCGTACAAGCCCTTAAAAAGTTTAACGAGATAAAAGTTAGCAACAGCAATGAAGCGGTCACCATTCAGGAATTGCACTACATGCCATTACAAAAAACAAATACAACAAGCTCGACACAAGGACAACCAGAATGATGTCTCACATTTTCCGTACCTGTTGCTACGCCGCCGCTCTTGCGTTGTTGAGCTTTAGTGGAATCGCACGCGCTGATTTTGAATTAGGCATGAAACATTATGCGCAATCCAATTTTGAAAAAGCATTTTACGAATTTCAACAAGCGGCAAAGTTTGGTGATTTTGCCTCTCAGTTTAATCTTGGTGTCATGTATTTTCGCGGCGAGTTTGTTCCTAAAGATAGTATTCAAGCTTATGCTTGGCTCACCCTCGCGGCGCAAGATACTGAATTCAAAGAACGTGGTTTGCATCTGACTGTCTATCAAGGCTTGTCAGAAGAGCAGAAAAAATCTGCAGATCAACGCTATCAGGAACTGTATGCTCAATTTAATTCTGAAGCGATAGAAAAAAACATGGTGCCGATTTACACTAGTACCAGTTCTTTATCAAGCCGATTGCGCAGCCTCAAGAATGTAAATCCAGTATATCCGACCACCATGCTGCGAAATGGTACCGTGGGATGGGTTGATATTTTTTTTACGGTCACCAAAGAAGGTACAACCAGAGATCACCTCGTCTATTACAGTTCAAACATCGCCTTTACCCACGCCGTGATCGATGCAGTTCGTCAGTGGCAGTATGAGCCGGAGCGTGTGGCAGGAAAAGTGATTGACACTCACGGTGTCAAAATCCGTTTTCATTTCATGATGAATGATACCGAATTTAGCAGAGGAAAAATAAATCAGGCACTAATCAAACAAAAAGAAAAGGCGGATTCAGGCAATCCAGATGCGCAGTTTATTTTTGCCTACTACCTCGACGTCCTACCGAGTTTTACCAACTATAAACCCCAACTAGCGTCAGAAGAAAACGCGAATAAATGGTACCAACTAGCAGCGCAAAATGGCAGTGGCGTGTCGAGTTTCTTTTTGGGACAAAATGTGTTGAATGGCAATATGTGCGTTCCAGACCCTAACAAAGGTCTTGCTTGGCTGTTAAAAGCCGCGCGTCAACATATCGTCGACGCCCAATACTTATTAGCGCAAGAGTTACTCAGCGGTTCCCATCTCCAAAAGAACGAAGACCAAGGAATGTATTGGCTGAACAAAGCAGCTACATCCACATCAAAAACCAGCAATGCGCCAAAACTCCGTCTTGCGTGGGTACTAGCAACCCATCCGGACCCGACCATCCGCAATGGCGCCCTGGCACTCACCTATCTGCAAGCCGCAGACCCCGAGCACAAAGATAGACAAAGCTACTACCGGACAGCAGCAGCGGTCCATGCCGAGAATGCCGACTTTATCGCAGCCGAACAGTGGCAAGAAAAAGCGCTGAGCGATGCGAAGTCTTTGGCGCTTCCACTAGATACGCTGAAAGCACAACTACTTGCCTATCAGAACAAGCAAGCATTGCGCGAGGCGCTATAAAACTCAAGAAGTGTGCCAAAGAAGCGAGAACGGGAGGCTAGGCAAGGCTGCTAACAAAGTAAAACTACGCCAAAAGTTTTCTCGCAAAAACCTTCGCCTCTTTTTTTAACCATTGCTCAAAGGCTTGCAAGGCGTCGTTTTTCTGCAAGCCCTTGGGCGTCACCAAATAGTAGCTGTAATCCGATGGCGCGATCAGATCGAATAGGCGCACCAGATTGCCGGCTTCGATTTCTCCGGCAACCAAGCTATGACGCGCTACCGCAATTCCTTGCCCGGCTTTGGCAGCGGTCAACATCAAATTACTATCGCTGTGATGGGTTTCATGTTTGAAACTGGTAATCTCAATACCCGCTAACTGACTCCAGTTTTGCCATTCTCGTCCATTCTCCACACACAAAATTCGAAAGTTGCGTAGATGTTTAGGACTAGCGGGAAAACGTCCGCCATTGAAATCAGGGCTACACACAGGATAGAGCTGATCATCGAGCAATTTTTCGGCGTCGTAGTCTTCCCATTTACCCAGACCAAAACGAATCGCGATATCGGTCTGCGTTTTATCCAGGTTTACCAAACCGATTGCTGCTTGGATGTGAATCGCTAGGTCAGGATGCGCATTTTGAAATTGTCGTAAGCGCGGCAAGAGCCAGAAAGTCGCAAAAGACTGCAAGGTCGCAACGCGAATTGCTGGCGTTCGCTTTTCGGTCTTAAGCTGAGCCAAGGCACGACTGATCTGACGTAAGGCGGGCTGAATTTGTTTGAGTAGCTGCGTGCCTTCTGCAGTCAATTGCATTTGCCTACCCTTGCGTTCAAACAGCGTAACGCCCAAGCTATCTTCCAGCACGCGCATCTGCTGACTGATTGCGCTATGCGTGATATGCAGCTCCGCCGCCGCCAATGAATAGCTCTGATGGCGCGCAGCAGCTTCAAAGGTCGTTAGAGAATTTAAGGAAGTCGGCAACATGCTGTATTGTTAGATTTTCTAACAGCACATGTCAATAAGTATCGTTCGCTTTTTGGCCTCAAGCTAGCTAGTATGCAAGCACATTGGTAATACCTGTCTTCCATCATCATCTAAAGAAAACCATCATGTCTAGTGCAAATCTGACCCGTCTGCTTCTCCTTGGACTCATTTGGGGCACGAGTTTTATGTTAATGCGTATCGCCGCGCCAGTATTTGGGCCCATCCTTACGACGTTTGGTCGTGCGAGTTTAGGGGCTTTAGCTCTGTATATATTTGCCCGCCATACAGGAGTCGAATTTGCGTGGCGTCAGAATGCTAAGACTTACTTCATCATCGGCATTACGAACACAGCAATCCCATTTAGCTTATTTGCCTGGTCGGCTTTGTATATCCCCTCTGCCTACATGGCCACCATGAATTCACTGGCACCCATTTTTACCGCTGTATTTGGCTATTTATTATTAGCAGAACGTCTGAGCAGCCTACGTATCGCCGCATTTTTGCTGGGCTTGGCTGGCGTGGCTGTATTGGTAGGGATAGGGCCAATTACCGTCACGCCGTTGGTGATCGGCGGCGTCTTGGCTGGTATGGGTGCAGCAATGAATTATGGCTTTGCAGCGACCTACACGCGCATGCATGCTAAACAAATTCCATCGGTGGCAGTTGCCACCGGCAGTCAGTTTGCCGCTGCGCTGGTGTTGCTGCCATTTGCCATGCCATCGATACCAAACGCAATTGTGCACGGCACAGCATCCGCGGTATGGTCGGTGGTGATACTCGGCGTGGTTTGCACTGGTGTTGCCTATGCCTTGTTTTTTCACTTAATTGCAACCGAAGGCGCGAATAAGGCAGTGACAGTGACTTTTTTGATCCCCGCGACTGCGTCAATCTGGGCCTGGTTACTACTGGGCGAACCAATCACCACGGGCATCATCACTGGGATAGCCATCGTGTTGCTTGCCACAGCGATGTCATTGGGGATTTTCAAAAGAACGGTAATTCCAGGAACGGCGCCCTAGCCTTAATGGGACGAAGTCATCGATTCGAATTGCTTGATGAGGCATTGAGATCGATGACTGTGGCTTGTAGAAGCACGCCTTCAAGACCGATTATTCGACAGATGCTCTAAGCTGACAGATTAGCAGCAATAACCTTAGCCAAACATGCGGTATGGACTCGCAATTCAGGAACAGCGATTGCCTCCCAATAACTCGCTTTCAACATTGGACCTATATAGTAAAGACCGGCATTCACCTGACCTTGTCTATCAATAGTTTGATAATCTGACTGGGTCAAAATACCGATATGTAAGGGATCTTCGCTAATCAACGCATCTGAGCGTAACTGTTGTATCAAGTCCTGATCAATTCGCCGAATATCATTATCAGGACCTGTACAATTGATAATGCCAGCGGCATCTATCTGGTGCACAACTTGCTCCTGACGCGAGCGCAAGCTTAAGCGCCATCCCGATGATGTGGGCTGAATCTGTTTAACTCTCGCCGCGAGCACCTCGACTTGACCACGACTCATCAAATTGAGCAGTCGTTTATGCGCTATTGGCGCCAGCCGATGACGATGCGTATCCCAATACGGTAAGATCTGTCGTAAAAAACGCTTGCGTTCAGTGACAGAAAAACGCCGCCAGATCTCTGGTGTATAAGGACGCAATTCATTGATCACGTCACGCCAGTTGCCCCCCTGCTGTTCGCGCCGAGCAATTTCAAGGCGAAGCGCTCGCACATAAGCTCTGATGGTATTGGGAGAACGGAACAAAGTATCCAAAGAATTTTTTGCTGGCGCTTTTGGATTCGTTCTGTGTGGCTGCGGTAACAAGCCACGACGAGAAACCAAAATGATTTGTCTGCTCAAGTCTGTACTACTCAATTTAAAAATAGCGTCAATCGCAGTGAGTCCACTACCAATAATCACCACAGGAAGTGAGCGATCTGCCTGCTCTAACCACTGTGTCTCGTGAGTCGTCTTAAAATCCTCTGCGGTAAATTGGGGACTGTGTTGCTGCAAGGGATTAGCAGATGCAAAGTGTCCTAATGCCAGCACTGCCTTATCAGCAAGTAGCGCATCGCGATCTGTTAATTGAACAAGAAATTGTCCCTGCTCGGTCTTTTTCACAGCGTGCACGGATGCTGTAATCACCTCTAATCTGGCATCGGATTCTTCAATTGCCTGCGCTAACAAGTCTTCCAAATAATCACCGTAAATACGTCGAGAAACAAAAGTGCCATCATTAAACGCTGGATCAATCCCCTGACAATACCTGACGAAGTGCTGCGGATCATCTGCAATCGCGCTCATATTTCCAGCTGGGACATTCAACAAAAAATTATCGTCCCATGTTCCATAGGCCAAACCTCGACCCGCGCGCTTTTTTTGCTCGATCAAATAAATATGTAAGGAAGGAATCGAGCTGTCTTTGAGTAAATGATAAGCGGTAAGTAAGCCACTAAACCCGGCACCGACGATGGCAACTGTAGTCATAAATAAATTCAACAATGAGGAGAAAGACAATACAAGTGTGATTATAGGCACTAAACCTCACTTCAATTGTTGTTTTGCAGAATGTGCATCGGATAAAGAATTCGTCTGGCGACTAGTGATTGCAAGTCCTCAATTGCCAATGTCGCCTGACATAGCCAACAGTGCGATGTCAAAAATGAGAACATCAAGCGCCCCACATTGCCCGAGTCGCTGTACTTTGTGACGTATCTATGGGCGATAGAAATTGACCAAAGCGCTCCGTATTGGGTATTCTCATAGCATGCGCTGCAATTTAAAACAGCAACCCTTCGTCTCCCACGCCGAACCCATTATTACCATCTCAAGAAAGCATCCCATGACTAGCGAATCGACCATATCTAACCAGGATTTTCTCGATGACATTGAAGTCCGTATCTTAGGCTCGCTCGCCGAAAAAGAGGCTGCAACGCCGGACAATTATCCACTCTCACTCAATGCGCTAGTCAATGCCTGCAATCAGTTGACTAGCCGCGAACCCGTGATGTCATTAAGTGAATCACAAGTGAGCGAAGCACTCGACCGCTTAGCTGCTAAAAAGCTGATCGGCATTACTCATCAAGCTGGTGCACGGGTAGCAAAATATGAGCATCGTATGCGCCTCAAATGGATGCTAGAGCAAGACAAGTTAGCAGCACTAGCCACCTTGATGTTACGCGGCTGGCAAACTGCCGGAGAAATTCGTAGCCGTGCCGGTCGCTTACATGATTTTACCAACCTAGCTGACCTTGAAAAATCCTTAGAGTTTTTGATGAACAAATATCCGCCTTTAGTGACTCGTCTTGCACTGGCACCTGGAACTAAAGAGCCACGTTACGCGCATTTACTGAGTTGCGATGAAGCCGCCATCGAACAACTGCAAGCAAGTGCGCCAGCCACATCAATTTCTGCTGCCAGTCACAAAGACCGACTGTCGAATCTCGAAGACGAAGTCGCCCAGTTACGTCAAACAGTCGCTGAGATCAGCTTGCAGTTAGCTGAATTCAAAAAACAATTTGAATAAATTTTTCTAAATTAATCTGGAAACATCAGTAAGCTAAGCATCATCGTCAATCGATCTGATGCTTTCGAATGGCACGCTCTAACACGAAAGAAATCCATGCGCCAACTCCCTGCAAAAATACTAATCGCAGTCGCCATCAGCAGCGCCTATCTCGACAACGCAGTCTGTGCACAGCAGATACAGCCTGAACAATATCAAGGTTTGAGTTGGCGTCATATCGGCCCATTCCGTGGTGGCAGGACGGTCGGTGCCGAGGGCGTGCCTTCACAAGCAAATGTGTTCTATATCGGGGTCAATAATGGTGGCGTTTGGAAAACCACGGATTACGGGCACACTTGGTTTCCGATCTTCGATCAACAATCAACAGGCTCGATTGGCGATATTGCCGTAGCTCGTTCGCAACCAAATACGGTTTATGTGGGCAGTGGTGAAGGCTTACACAGACCGGATCTAAGCACCGGAAACGGCATGTATAGAAGTGACGATGCGGGCGCGACTTGGAAACACTTAGGACTACGTGATGCCCAGCAAATCGGTAAGATCGTCGTCGATCCAAACAATCATAAGCGCTTATTTGTGGCAGCATTGGGACATCCTTATGGTGCCAACAGTGAACGTGGTGTCTATCGCTCGACCGATGGTGGAGAGACGTTCGAAAAAGTGTTATACAAAGATGAGCACACCGGTGCAATTGGACTGGTAATGCATCCAAAGGATAGTAATACGCTCTACGCAACCCTGTGGCATGCACGCCAGGGGCCATGGGAAAACGGCGCTTTTCAAGGGCCGAACAGCGGTGTCTACAAATCAACCGACGGCGGCAATACCTGGAACCAACTGCGCCATGGCTTACCCGATAAAAATGTCGGTCGTATCAATATCAGCATCGCTCCATCAGATCCCAATCGACTCTATGCGCAGGTCAACGCAGCCAAAGAGACGGGCACCTATCGCAGCGATGATGCGGGTAATCACTGGTATAAGATCAATAATGAAGAACGCGTCTCTGGTCGTCCCGACGATTTCGCCGAGATTCAGGTACATCCCAACAATCCAGATATTCTCTATTCCGCTAATATCGCTACTCAAAAAAGTGAAGATGGCGGTAAAACTTGGACAGCAGTACGTGGCGCGCCGGGCGGTGATGACTATCATCGAATTTGGATCAACCCAAACAATCCTGACATCATGCTCAATGCTAGCGATCAGGGTGCCATCATTACCGTCAATGGCGGGCAAACCTGGAGTAGCTGGTACAACCAGCCTACCGCGCAGTTTTATCATGTCAGCACCGATAATCGTTTCCCTTATCGGGTTTATGGCGGACAGCAAGAGAGCGGTTCTGCCGCTGTAAAAAGCCGCGGCGATAACGGTCAAATTACTTTTCGAGATTGGCAACCAGTCGGGGTTGAAGAATATGGTTATGTCGCCCCAGATCCACTCCATCCTGGCGTTATTTTTGGCGGAAAAATCACCCGCTTTGACGAAGCCACCGGACAAACCCAAGACATTGCACCACAAGTACCCGGCACCCGTTTTTTACGCACCGCGCCGGTTGTATTCTCGCCAGTCGATAAACGCACCTTGTACTACGCTGGCAATGTCTTGTTCAAGACCACGGACTACGGCCACAAGTGGCAAATCATCAGTCCCGACTTGAGTCGCAAAACTTGGGAAGTCCCTGCCAATGTCGCTCCATACCAAGCAGAAATCAAACAACGTGGCGTGATTTATACGGTCGCACCTTCACCATTAGATATCAATAAAATCTGGGTTGGTACCGACGATGGTTTACTGCACCGCACTGACGATGGCGGCAAGCGTTGGCATAATCTGACGCCACCAAATTTACCCGCATGGGCCAAAGTCTCTTTGATCGAAGCAAGCCACTTTGATAAAAAAGTCGCTTATGCCGCCATCAATACTTTACGTCTGGATCAATTACGTCCAGTCATTCTGCGCACTCGCAATGACGGCAAAACATGGAGTTCGATCGTCAACGGTATTCCTGATGGCGAAACTGTCAATGCCGTACGAGAAGACCCACAAGCTGCAGGCATCTTATATGCCGCAACCGAACGCACTGTGTATTTTTCTGTTGACGATGGTGAACACTGGGCCAGTCTGCGACAAAATTTACCAATTACGTCGATCCGCGATCTCGTGATACAAGGCGATGATTTGGTGATTGGAACACATGGACGTGGCTTTTGGATTTTGGATGACATCAGCCCCATACGTCAGCTCAAGCAGCTTGATCCAAAATCCACGATGCATTTATTCGCTCCACAATTGGCAACACGTGTGCGCTGGAATATGAATACCGACACGCCATTGCCGCCGGAAGAACCCGCTGGTGCGAACCCACCTGACGGGGCAATTGTGTATTTTCAACTCAAACAAGATGCCACTGACGTCGCGCTTGAAATCCGCGATGAGGCTGGTCGCTTAGTGCGCCGCTATCATTCCAGTGATGCGCCCGAACCGCTGGAGACCGGCAGCAATGTGCCGGTTTATTGGCAACGTCCTGCACAAATATTGCCACGCAAAGCTGGCATGCATCGTTTCATTTGGGATTTACACTACAGCAAAGCCGCAGGACAAAATGCAGAGTTCCCTATCGCTGCGATTTACAAAAACACGGTACGCACCGATCTCGGCCCATGGGCCATGCCAGGTAAATATCAGCTAAGTTTAATCGTGGATGGCAAAACCAGCCAACAAAGTATGACAATCAGAATGGATCCTCGCGTCACCACCAGCAAGGCCGCATTACAGCAACAATTCGATTTGAGTCTGCAACTACGGGATAGTATGAATCGCATTCATACTGCAGCAATGACACCGGAACGAAAAGCACTCCATGAAGAAATGGATAAATTGATGGGCCTGCTACAAGGCGCAGACAATCCACCTACCCAAGTCGTCATCGAGAAATCAAAAGCGGCGCTGCTGAAGCTGAACAAGGTATTAAGCACGAAGGAATGAAACAACCATCTCGGCATCGCCGCTACGGCTGCAAGACTTTATCAATTTGCATCCTATACAGAGCGGCGATCAGATCAGATTGGGTCACTAAGCCAGTTAGTTGTTGATTGTTATTCAGGGTAGGAATTTGATGCAGCCCCTCATCTGACAGCAATTTAACCAATTCAAGAATGGACGTATCTTCAGTCGCGGTGGTCAGGGCACTCGTCATCAAATGCCCTGCCACCTGCACATGACTCGCACTCAAGGAACGCGCGTTATCCATCAGTGCCGCAGTTTAAGATCAAAATCATGGTAGACATCCAAATCTGCGCTATTAAGAAAATCAATTCGTGTCACGATACCGATCAAATGCTGCCCCTCGTCGATAACCGGAAGTCATCGAATTTTATGAATGCGTAGCAATTACCGACCGTCTTCTAAGCGACTTTCAAATCTAACCGTCACTAGTTTTCGCGACCCGATGTTTTTGCACGCGATCTGACCATGACGCCGCTGATAGACTTAGATTTCTGTTTGCGTAATCAGCATCACCAAATCGTCGCGCCAAATGTCGAGCAATTTGTCGAGCAATTTGCCATGCCGTTTGATGGCCTCGTCAAGATCATGACTCCCCCCCAATCTGGCACTCATTGGCGCATCATCAGTACCATGGCTATTTTGCGTCACACCCTGAAAATGCGAATAAAACTCCCCCGACCATCGGTGATAGAGAATCGCAAACCCTAGCAGTAGCATCGAATTTAAAACTTCTAATTCTTAATTCAAATCAATTTTCTAATGTGACAATGCCACTGTTCAAAGACATACAAGCTAAAATGATCTCGGACTACCGATGATGAACAAAAAATTTCCTATCCTGCCAAAACACCCTGAACGAATTTGTTGGGGCTGTGATCGTTTCTGTCCGGCTAGCGACATGGCATGTGGCAACGGCGCAGATCGCACAGCACATCCATCTGAATTATTTGGAGAGGATTGGCTGATAGTTGATCCAACCAGCGCAACACAGAACGACGACATCAAATCAGTCCTACACCACGCCAAAGCCCATATCTACGGATTACCTACACATAATCTCAAGTCAGAGTAAAATCCTGTCGGGACATCTTATCGCTAGAAGAAAAAATCCCAGTTCAGCACGCCGGTTGTTGAGAATCTATTTCAAGAAAAATTAAGCCTTACCGTTGTTGTGTAGCCCCCAAAAATGCACAAGAATGCTTAGTGATACTTGAAATGGCTTTTTAAACTTCAAGGAAAACTTATGAACGCATCTCAGGGAGAATCACTGCACCAAATTGTCATCGTCGGCGGCGGCGCTGGAGGTTTAGAATTAGCGGTACGCCTCGGCAAACGGCTCGGTAAAAAAGGTAAAGCACGCATTACTTTAATTGATGCCAATCGCACCCATTTATGGAAACCCTTATTGCATCAGGTCGCTGCGGGCACTTTAGATAGTCATGCTGATGAGCGCGAATATTTTGCCTTGGCGCTCAGTAAGCATTTTCATTTTCGCCTAGGTCGTATGCAAGGTCTGTCGCGTGAGAAAAAAGAAATCTATCTCGCCCCAACTTTGGATGAAGATGGTAATGAGCTATTGCCACTACAGGCGATTCATTACGATCAATTAGTCATCGCCCTCGGCAGTCAAACCAATGATTTTGGCACTAAAGGTGCAAAAGATAATTGCATCATGCTCGATTCTCTGCAAGCTGCAGAACGCTTCCATCAAAAACTCATTAATTGCTGTCTACGCGCACAATCGCAACAGCAACATGCTGGTGAAGGCCGTTTCACCGTAACCATTATCGGTGGTGGTGCGACTGGTGTGGAGCTAGCGGCCGAACTGCACATGACGACCAAAATATTATCGAGCTATGGACTCGTTAATTTTCATCCAGAAAAAGAACTCAAAATTGTCATCGTCGATGCCTCCCCTCGCCTACTGCAGATGTTACCTGAGCGCTTATCCGATGCGGTCGCCAAAGAGCTGCGCAGTATGGCGATTGAGATTCATACTAATGAAAAAGTGGTTGAAGTCAGTAAAGAAGGTGTGGCGATGGCGAGTGGTAAATTTATTCCAAGCGGCATTGTGGTGTGGGCAGCGGGTATCAAAGCACCTGACTTTTTACACCAGCTCGATGGTTTGGAAACCAATCGCCTGAATCAATTAGTAGTCAAGGGCAATTTACAAACCACGCTTGATCCAGCGATCTTTGCGATCGGTGATTGCTGTGCCTGCCCGCAAGGCGAGGGTTTGCCCAATGTGCCACCACGCGCACAATCGGCACATCAACAGGCAACTTGTCTGGCGGACTCCCTATGTCGTACTTTGGCCGGGAAATCCCTCAAAGACTTTGTCTACAAAGATCACGGTTCCCTGGTGTCACTCGGCAATTACAGCACCGTAGGAAGCTTGATGGGCGCCATTGCCAGCGGATCGGTTTTTATCGAAGGTACGCTTGCCAAATGGATGTACTGGTCGCTACACAAACATCATCAGGTGGCGGTCAATGGCTGGTTTCATACTTGGTTATCGACCTGGGCTGAGACCATAGACCGCGTCCGAAATCCGAGGATTAAGTTGCATTGAGCACCAAAGCGTCTTGGCATTAGGATGATGGGGGCGTATGAAGTATCGTCGACCCCTCACCTTCACGTCCTTGAAAAAAACTCGCAGATGCCTGTGCGGCGTAATACATACGAACGATCTGCATCGCGACCCGCGGTTTGGTCGATTCATTCATCTGGATGATCAGTCGCACCTCGGCATACACTGGTTCACCTGACTTATTATTCATCACCGGATAGGGACGATAACGTGGTTGCACCAACCAATTTTCCGCTTGCTCTAATTGATCTAACTCTTGCGCTTCAGGACCAATTCGTAAATCTTTACCGCCGCACGAATAGATATTCTTAGCAACTAGCTTCTGTGCTGGCAAATGCAAACTGCGCCATTGATTGGCTTTGACATTCTCAGGCTCAAACGGAATTGTCAACTCTGCAGCCAAACCTTTGTGTACTAAAAAATACCAGGCGGGATGGCAATGCCACTGTAACTTGGCGCTTTGTAATTGATGGAGAAATTGATCACCATCATCCAATTCGCTCAGAATGAGTCGATTGAAAATTTTGTCGTGCTGTTGTGCTGCGCCATTCTGATTTGAGAACAAGTGACCCTTGTCATCAACCGTTATTTGGTGCGGCTCAATAATAGGCAAATTCCACAATACAGACGCCGCATGTAAATCAAATAGCGTACCGCGCTGCCAAGGTCGATATTCTAGTAGTGCTGGACTATCGCCGCCTGCGATCCAAGATCGGCAAATGCGTAGCCAATCGTGTTCAGACTCTCGTGCTGTCCATGGCGGGCAATCAGCCAACTGCGGCCATAACTGACTGTGCACCTGTTGCATGCGGTAGCCCATGGTCAGTAAGGACGTGAAGGCCTGAAATTCGACCAGACGAATATCCCAAGCAGCATCTCCTTCACCATGCTCATCATCGCAGATAATGGCGTAATCGACGGTCAGGACATCGGCAGCACTACCGTATTGCCAGCCTTTTGTCTGCATCACTTGCGTTTGCAAATGTGGTTTTAAGACGTGGCACAGCGATTCGACCCTTTGCATCAATTTATCTTGTAGCGTTTGCGAGGCGACAATTGGCCATTCGGAAAACAAGACAGGCTGCTCAGGCACATAAGCTGTGCCAGCCAATTGCGCCCAAAGTTGATGTATGCGTAGTTTCGATTGTGCTGCACCTTGTTGCAACTCGAAGGTCAATGCATGAAACGGATGTTCAATATTCGACATAGGCTTATTGCACGTATTGAGTTGCAGCAAACTGCGCCGCCTCAGTTTCATGAATCAAATGTTGCACGATGGTTTGATAGTTTTCCGAGCGTTGAAAAATCCCGCGCTGAATATCGGCTGATGCACCTTGTATAAACAAAGCCTGACACTTTTCACGCAATCCTTGGAGTAGACCTAAATCTTCGGCAACCGGTGTTAAACGCGATAACCAAAGATCAAAATAGTCATGCATATTCACCGGGGTTTCACTATGCCAATCAATCAAGGATGCCGCAAGACCACGGCGTCGCACCCGCCACTTATTCTCTTCGAGACAGGCACGTGACAAGGGTTTTGGCAAACAACCGCGCTGATAATCTTGTACCAGCGTTGCCACTTCACATTGCAGTAAAGCCGTAATCAACCAGATGTGTTCTAGAGATGGCGTGGCATCACAGATTCTGACTTCTAAAGTGTGATAGCGATGATGTAGTCGCAAATCCTCCCACATCCCATGTTGCGCTTCTAAGGTGCCAACTTTGCGTAGCAATTGTATGTGATCGAAATAGGCCGCCTCAGACTCCCAAATATCTGGCGTTCCCATACGCGGTAAGCGATCCAACATCGAATGTCGCCAGCTCTGCATACCAGTATCGCGGCCTTCGTAAAATGGCGAGCTCAAGGAAATTGCCAATACCGCAGCCAAACTATTACGCAATGAATTAAAGATTACCATCGGGGGTATGCCTGGTGGCAAACCCAAATGCACATGAAAACCATAGGAGACCATGCTTCGCATGGCATCGGCGTATTCATCCACCAAGCGAATGTAATGCTGATGTTTTTGCAGATCTTTGTTGATCTCTTGTTCCTTCCAATCAGAAAAAGGATGAACGCCTGCCGATAGAATTCTTTGCCCTTGCGCTTGCGCTCTTAAACGTATCACTTCGCGCATCGACGCAACACTGGCAACAATTTGATCGGGCGTTTGACAAATCGGCGTCTGCAATTCCACAACCGCTTTATGCAGCTCACACGACGAGCTACCACCTCGATCGGGGTAGTCTGCCTGACCTAGATCAAAATCATGGGCAACTAACTCCAGACTGTGTTGATCAACAATCTGTAATTCTTCCTCGGCACCTAAAGTAATTATGTTCATCATATGCTTCACCTCACTTAACGTTGATATCGCTAACAAACCCAATTCTTTGACCGAGCGCTACTAATTGTTAACAAACTTAGAAACAGTCTTTTCAAGATTGTAGAGATAAGCATGCTTTTTCAATTACGCTATTAAGCGGGGATAAAGGTGCTTGTTTATGGTTTTACTAGTTAGAATCTGCAGAATTAAGATCAATAGCTTTAACCATGACGATTTCTGATGTATTCGCATTCAAGATCGCGAGCCGCCTAGAAAACAGGCATGTTAAGATAATAGGTAAATAATCATGTACTAAATGCTTCTGATTGCGTCGTGCATCCTAAGGTCAGCTTCATTCTTCAAGTTTTCTAATTTAACTCACACGGCTAACATGAAACTCCTATTCTCCACTCGTACTCTCAGCTGCTATGCACTATTACTTGCCTTAGCTGCCTGCGGGGGTGAAGCAAACGATGAACGTACCGGCGTCTCCACGAAGTCAACACCGCCACCAATGGTAGACAATATCGTCGAATTCAACGGACCGCGTGCTGACTACATGATCACGCAGACGGCAACACAGTTTCAAATTAAGAATAAGCAGAGTGGCGTGACGGTACTGCATCCCTTAAGTACCACCGTGTTGAAGTTTTCTGATCTCAAACTCAATACAAACATGCTGGCCTTAAGCAAGAGCATTCCTGCTGATGAACTCAAAATAATCGTTGAGTTGTATGTCGCTTTTTTTAATCGTGTCCCTGATGCTGAAGGCCTAGCCTATTGGATTAATGAAAAGCGGGCTGGAAAATCGATTGAGGATATTGCGGATGTTTTTTATGGCGCAGCGATTTTGTATAGCGAACAAACCGACTATACCGCGAGCATGAGCAATGCTGACTTCGTCAAGATTATCTATAAAAACGTGCTTGGCCGTTCTGGTGCAACGGCACCACCGGAAAAAGACGTTAACTATTGGGCTGATGAGCTCGACACTGGCAAGACCAGCAAGGGTGGTTTGATCTTATCCATACTCAATGTCGCACATCAATTCACCAACCATCCCGAATTCGGCTGGGTCACGCAGCTACTTGAGAACAAGTACACAGTTGCAGCAGACTTCGCCATCACACAAGGTTTAACTTACAGCAGTGGGCAGGAATCCATCATCAAAACCATGGCGATTGCCAAGGCGGTGACTCCTACTAACATCGACGCAGCAAAAGCGATGTTCAAAGTGATAGGCTTTGCAGCCGACATGAATAAATCTCCACCACAGTTAATCGGCGAACCTAAGTTGACGATAGGCTCACCATCCTTATTGGAATTAACTTTCGATAGAGATATGGACAGCAGCTATCAAACCGAAGGATCGTATGTACAAAAATCATCAGGATGGCGCAGCGACAAACGCACCTTCTTTATCGAAATAGAGGACTTTCAAGCGAATGGGCGGGTCACATTTTTCGGCGTTGGCAGTGACGGTCTGCCTGCATTTAGTTCCGCCGAACACATCCCCATTAGTGAGGATATCGTCTATTACTTCCCTAAGAGTGCATCACAGTTATTGGAACCACCAGCGATTATCGGCATTCCACAATTCACTCCAGGGGCAACGCCAACATTGGAGGTCAAGTTTGATAGCGCGATGCAGTCTAGTTTTGCGGTTGAAGGAAGTTTCGTGGCGAAGGCCATGTATTGGAAAGCTGATAAACGTAGCTTTGTGATCGAGTTTAATGAATTCGTTTCGGGTAGCGACGTTTACTTTAACGGCATCCGTAATGACGGTCAGCCAGGCTTTGTGTCAAGTGCGAATGTCGCTATGCGTACTCCTTTTGTATTCCGTCTACCAAAATCGGATGCTCCAAGTTTTAGCAAAATCGTCAGCGGCCCAACATTTACCGCTGGCACCGATCCTAAGATTGTCATTAGTTTTGATCGCATGATGGGTCCGGGCTTTTTGGTCAAAGGCGACTACGTGCCAAAATCATCTTATTGGATGTCTGACAAAAAGACCTTTGTGATCGAGTTCCTCAGCTACACACCTGGCGGCACGGTGCAATTTTTGAGTGATGGATTTCGATCATCAAGTGGTGATCCTATGGCGGGGACGGTGACCTTTAAGTTTCCTGAGTAAGCAACTGGCTCGATGACAAATGACACTTTGAAAAAATCTAATTTAAGAAATAAGCCAATTAGAAACGAATAAGATTAATCCAGAAAAATATTTTCCAAAGGCGACAGCGTAGGGTCTAACAATGACTAAGACGTCGCGAGCCTGTGAATAAATTTGTGTAAATGTCCACGGTCTATTAACCTCTCGAGCGAGGAATTACCGATGGACATTTTAATGGATAGAGAAAAACTGAAAGCTTTGGCAAAAGAGCTTGCCAAGGATATC
>NZ_JACOFW010000036.1 GCF_014284305.1 Affinundibacterium seohonense | reverse complement strand
GCGTAAAGAGTTAGACGACCATCGTGAACAAAAACGACGACGAGAGGAACAAAGAATGTATCAATTTCAGATCGGATTATTTACATGACTATGTCAATAAAATTATTCCGGACAGTAGTGTGCGCAGACAGGAATCCAGCGACGTAAAAGCCGAAAGACACTAAATCCCGGCTCTCGCTATGGGAATCATCGTTTGCAAACGATGATCGTTGCGTGGGCAAGCAGCATGCTGCTTGAATTCCCCACTACACCCTACGCAGGGATGGCGCCTCGATATTTTGAGCTTAACTGAACGGCACTACTGCTAACGCAGGCTTTTAAAAAAACACAATCAGATCAAGCGCCAAAAGGCGCATCCACCGCATGACTTTGCCCAGTGAACCATGCAGGCCCCTGCTCCGTCATATAGAAATGATCTTCTAATCGAATGCCAAATTCACCATCCAAACAAATCATCGGCTCATTGCTAAAGCACATACCGGTCGCGAGTGGCGTCTTGTTCCCTTTTACCAGATAAGTCCACTCATGAATATCAAGGCCTATGCCATGTCCAGTTCGGTGTGGCAATCCTGGCGTCTTATAACCAGGGCCTAATCCAGCGGCCTCCAATACACGACGTGCTGCCAAGTCGACTTCCTCACATGGCACGCCCAGCTGTGCGGCATCAAACGCGGCTGCTTGTGCGGCTTTCTCCAAATCCCACATACTGCGTTGGCGTGCCGTTGGCTCGCCAAACACATAGCTACGAGTAATATCCGAGTGATAGCGCTCTATCATACAGCCAGTATCGATTAGCACCATATCGCCTTCTTTCAAATACTGCACGCCATCAGGACCATGCGGAATCGAGGTTGGCAAACCAAAACTGACGATGCAAAATGTCGAACTACTGCCGCCAAATGCACGATGCGCCTGATTGATAAAATCGGCCACTTCAAGCGACGAGATGCCTTCACGTAAAATTTTTGCTGTGCGACGTTGCACTTCCAAAGTAATGTTTTTGGCCGCTTGCATCAAGGCGATTTCATTTGCCGATTTATGCATACGACATTCGGCAGTGATCACCATACCATTCACAATTGGATACGAAGCCAAAGCTTGACGCAAACCATCAGCGATAAAAAATGGAGCCGCTTCATCCAGTGCCACGGTGCCACGCAAATTTTCATCTTTCAAAATTTGTGCTACCAGGGCATAGGGACTCTCGTCTTCTTCCCATAGTCGAATATCGGCTTGCTCGCCGAGCGTTTCGCGCAGTTTGGAATCTTCAAAGGCAGGACTGATAAAAATTAATTTACCGCTGGAGGACAAGATGGCACCCACCAGACGTTCGCTTTGATACCAAGATAATCCAGTGAAGTAATACAAGCTGGTACTTGCACTAAGAACTAGCGCTGAGATACCACGCTCTTGCATCAATCGTGTGGCCTTTTCTCGTCGCTGCTGACGCTCCTCACCACTAATTGGTCGAACATGCGACAAATCTTTACTAATGCTTGCTAATTCTATTGCAGCGCTAGATCCGCCAATGGAACTCATACTTTTTCCTTCAAATAAGATGGTAATAACGTTATCACTGTAGCGAAGTTACCCCTGATGGTCTTGATGATTGCAGTAAATAGCGTGACGAAATCCGCATAATAAAATTAACATTGAGACGCAACTAACAGTTAGCGCAATGGGCACTCCCAAAACTGCCAAGTTCATTTGAGTTTGGGAGTGGGCAGATCGAATATCAAGGATACAGAGCCACGATACTTATCTCATTTACGTCCTTTAACGTCACGCTCCATCAATTTATAGATACGGCGATATTCATCCAACCAACTTTCTGGCTCACGGAAGCCATGCGGCTCGATCGGATAGACAGCCAATTCAAAATTCGGATTTTTCAATTCGATCAGCTTTTGCACCATGCGCACGCTATCTTGGAAAAAGACATTGTCATCCAAAATACCCGAACAAATTAAGAGTGGGCGCTTCAAACCGGCAGCGAATTCGATAGGCGAACTACGTGCATAGGCATCTGGATCCACATCTGGTGTATTCAAGATATTTGAAGTGTAGCCATGATTATAGTGAGCCCAATCTGCTACTGGACGCAAGGCAGCACCCGCAGCAAATTTGTCTGATTTAAACATCGCCATAAACGCCATGAAACCACCGTAGGAACCGCCATAAATACCAACACGATGACGATCAGCATTGGCGTTATCCACCAACCAATCGATACCATCTTCGTAGTCTTCTAGTTCTGGTGTTCCCATGCGTTGGTAGATAGCAGTACGCCAATCACGTCCATACCCCGCTGAAGCACGAAAATCCATATCGATCACCACATAGCCTTGCTGCACTAAGAGGTTATGGAACATCATTTCACGGAAATAATTAGACCATCCATGATGCGCCGCTTGCAAATAACCAGCGCCATGCACGAACATCACGACTGGTTTGCGTTCGCCAGTTTGCGTTTTATTGTCACGATAAACACGGGAGTAAATTGGCGCGGCGCCGTGCTTCGATGGAACAGCAATAATCTCTGGTTTAATCCAGTTGATTTGCGCAAATTCTTTTGACGTGGAATCGGTCAATCGAACAGCTTTCGCCCCCGGTGTCGCAGCTTGCACAAACAAGTCTGGCTGACGAATCGTGGTGGAATGCGTGAGCAATAACTTATCTTCGGTTGGCGCCAATTCAAAATCCATACCGCCATTCATATCGGTCAAAGCTTCATCGCGTTTACCATCTGCGGAGACACGATAAACTTCATGAATACCGGGATGCTTGCGATTGGCGCGATAATAAAACCATTTACCATCGCGGGTAGCTTGTACGCTATTAACTTCAAATTTGCCATTGGTCAGTGC
This sequence comes from Affinundibacterium seohonense, assembly GCF_014284305.1. Classification (GTDB taxonomy): domain Bacteria; phylum Pseudomonadota; class Gammaproteobacteria; order Burkholderiales; family Burkholderiaceae_D; genus Undibacterium; species Undibacterium seohonense. The sequence continues at coordinate 24,721 of NZ_JACOFW010000036.1, read as the reverse complement.
CGTCGATTTCCCATCTCGCTGCAAATACAACTGACTATAGCCAGACTCTTCCGACAAATACCATAAGGCTTTACCATCAGCACTCCAGCCGAATTCATTAAAGCTACCATCATTCACCCAAGCTTGGTCGCTCAAGCGATGTGCCAATTGCCATTTTGCCTTGTCCGAACCACCCAAATCCATGGTCAAGATCCAACGATCTTTATTGTCGGCACTAAACAAATTAAATGCCAACTGCTGACCAGGCTGACTCCATCGAATACCACGGAAGCCCACATAAACGGCTCTTGGCACACTCGCTTTTGGTGCTGGCTTACCTAGGCGTTTGGCGGCATCAGTCTTCAACGCCAGTAATGGATCTTCATTAATTCCAGCTAACAAGTCCAAATTGAGTTTATGCGCCTTACCAGCCACCACATCAATCACATAAATCTGTTCATCGCTATCAATACCGGTACCGACTTTACTGCGTACATCTTCAATTTTGACATAGCCGTCACTACTCACATAATGCGGCATCTTATCGGTTCTACCATCCTTGCGCGGCGCGGCCGTTGACACAAATAAATGCCGTCCATCTGGTGCGACACTAAAGCTACGAAACTCTCTACCCTTGCCGAGATAAATTGGCATAGGGGCGCTCGCGCTTTGACTCGCGAGCTCACGTTGACGCTGCTCGGCGTCCTTCTTGTCAGTCTCACGTTTCTTAATAATATCGAAGAGGCGCGTCTGTTGTGCACTCAAATAATCCGGTGAATCTTTCTTCGCTTGCGGATCATCTTCATTTTTGATGTTGACCAACATTGTTTGTTCGCCACTACGTAAGTTCAACAAGGTCACTTTGCCCTCATTACGCAAAGCAATTTGTTCAGTGCCGACAAAACCAATCAAGCCAGCCATTTCACCAGTACGGGTGATTTGCTGCTGTTTACCATTCTTTAATAAAAAGAGATTGCCATTCCGTACCCAAACTGTCTGCGAGCGATCTGGACTAGTCAATTTCTGTTCGGATTCTGCGACCACGATTTCAGCGGCACTCAGTTTTTGAGCAAGACCACCGTTGGCACTAATTTTATAAACATCGCGTAATTCAGATCCAACGGCTTTACGTTGAAAATAAACACTTTTGCCGTCCTGACTGAAATAAGGACGCTCTGGCGCAATTCCCATCCAATCTGTATGCGCCATTATTTGTTCCATACTCAATTTATCACTAACCTGCGCTGTCGCCATTGGCATCAAACTGTAAGTCAATGCACTCGCCGCTAAGCAAAGCAGTACGCCATTCTTTTTCATTCTCATTGTTGTTTCCCTCAACGGGTAAGATGGTCAATAAAAAAACGCTGAATTCTGAGAGAATTCAGCGTTTCTTGGACAAACTAAACTAAGAAAGATTCCTTAATTTCGTTCTTATTCCGGTAATTTTTGCCGCGCTAAATCACCCTCCACGTGCTCACCAAGCTCGCCTTCCCACTTGGCAACAACAGCGGTTGCTAAACCATTACCAATCACATTCGTCGCGGAACGAGCCATGTCTAAGAAATGATCAACGCCTAGTAAAAGCAATAGACCTGCTTCCGGAATATTGAATTGCGCTAATGTCGCAGCAATAACCACTAAAGATGCGCGCGGCACGCCAGCCATTCCTTTAGACGTCAACATCAAGATCAGCATCATCGTAATCTGAGTTCCCAGTGACAATTCTATGCCATAAGCTTGTGCGATAAACACAGTAGCAAATGTGCAGTACATCATTGAGCCATCGAGATTAAACGAATAACCCAAAGGCAGGACAAATGAGGCTATACGGTTTTTCACTCCAAAACGCTCTAAGCCTTCCAGTGTTTTTGGGAATGCAGCTTCAGATGAAGCTGTCGAGAATGCTAGGATTGTTGGCATACGCAACTCACGCAGCAAGCCAACTACCCGTCCCTTTAGAAACAAATACCCAATAAATATCAACACCAACCATAAGATTAAAATCGAGAAGTAGAATTCCGCCATGAAGACGCCATAAGTCCCAAGCACCGCCAGGCCACTCTTGGCCACTACGCCAGACACTGCCGCAAATACCGCAACAGGTGCAAAATTCATCACGTAGCCGGTTAGCTTCAACATAATATGTGCCACACCATCAATCGCCTCAACGACAACTTTACTACGCTCACCAACTGCTGCAGCGGCGGTGCCAAAGAAAATCGAAAACACCACAATCTGCAATATCTCATTTTTTGCCATCCCATCAACGATGGATGAGGGCACTAAATGAGTAATGAACTCTTTCATACTTAAATTGGTAGTTGCGATCCCAGATACAGCATCACTAGCAGGTAACATGGCATGCATAGCGTCGCCAGGACGGAAGATATTGACCATGATTAAACCCAAGGTCAAGGAAATCAAAGAGGCAATAATAAACCACCCCAAAGCCTTACCCCCAACACGCCCCACTTCATTCACGTCCCCCATTTTTGCAATGCCGACCACCAAAGTCGAAAACACTAAAGGTGCGATGATCATCTTAATCAGGCGCAAGAACATTGTAGTGATCAACGACATCGCATCTGCAAAATCGGTCGGCTTAGCCATATTCGCATTGACGAAATAACCAGCAACAATACCAAGAATCAAACCAAAAATAATATAACTAGTCAAATTGAGGCGTTTTTTCATGTCTTCTACGTCCTTTTAATATGAAGCCTAAACACTACCGTCACTTATAACCATTAATGGCTTGGCGATGAGAGGCAGAAATTGGTGGCTCAGTATACTGGAGGAAAGTAACGAAGACCACTTTTATCGATTTAACATGTAAGAAAATTTTCATTTTCAACACAACCCAAAATCATTTCAAATCCATCTGTTTATGTATGATTTATTTGCATTAGTTCTTTGCCCAAACAACGACAACAAAAAAGCCCAGATAAAATCTGGGCTTCCGCTACAACACTTTACAGTTAGGCATCTCACCTATTCAACCTCAACAACCTCTTGAGAAGCAACTGGTGGCGGTGCGTCACCTTCAGAAAATTCTAACTTGACTTGATCTTTTTCATCCAAATCAACTCCGACCCGACCGCCACTCACCAAGCGACCAAATAAAAGCTCATCAGCCAAAGCTTTACGGATCATGTCTTGAATCAGACGTGCCATAGGACGGGCTCCCATCAACGGATCGAAGCCTTTCTTCGCCAAAAATTTCCGCAAATGATCACTAAAAGTCGCTTCTACTTTTTTCTCGTGCAATTGTTCTTCTAATTGCATCAAGAATTTATCTACTACACGAAGAATGATTTCTTCATCAAGTGAACGGAAACTGATAATCGAGTCCAATCGATTGCGGAACTCAGGCGTAAACATCCGCTTAATATCCGCCATCTCATCACCAGCTTGTTTGCTATTGCTAAAGCCGATAGACGCTTTTTGCAGACTTTCGGCACCTGCATTCGTCGTCATGATAATGATCACATTACGGAAATCCGCTTTGCGTCCATTATTGTCAGTCAGAGTGCCATGATCCATGACTTGCAACAAAATATTAAAGACATCAGGATGGGCTTTTTCGATTTCATCCAATAGCAAAACGGCGTGCGGCTTCTTAGTAATGGCCTCCGTCAACAAACCGCCTTGATCAAAGCCAACATAACCCGGTGGCGCACCGATTAGGCGACTCACCGCGTGACGTTCCATGTACTCAGACATATCAAAACGAATCAGCTCAATACCCAAAGTGAAAGCAAGTTGCTTGGCGACCTCGGTTTTGCCGACACCAGTCGGGCCAGAGAATAAGAATGAGCCAATTGGTTTATCTGTTTTCCCTAAACCAGCACGAGACATCTTGATTGCAGAGGCTAAGGCTTCGATCGCAGGATCTTGGCCAAATACGACATTTTTCAAATCGCGGTCAATTGTCTGCAATTTACTACGGTCGTCTTGGTTCACAGTTTGCGGCGGAATACGTGCAATCTTAGAGATGATATCTTCGATATCGGCCTTGCCTATCGTTTTTTTCTGCTTAGATTTAGGCAGAATTCGCTGTGCGGCACCGGCCTCATCGATCACGTCAATCGCCTTATCAGGCAAATGTCTATCATTAAGAAAGCGTGCAGACAACTCCGCTGCAGTTGTCAAGGCTGCAGCCGAATATTTCACATTGTGATGTTCTTCAAACTTGGACTTCAGACCTCTCAAAATCTGTACGGTTTGCTCTACTGTTGGTTCGTTCACATCAACTTTTTGGAAACGACGAGCTAGCGCGTGATCTTTTTCAAATACGCCCCGGTATTCCGTATAAGTTGTCGCACCTATGCATTTCAACTGACCATTTGACAAAGCTGGCTTCAACAAATTCGACGCATCCATCGTTCCACCAGAGGCCGAACCAGCTCCTATGATGGTGTGGATTTCATCAATGAATAGAATCGCATCTGGAGCCTCTTTTAATTGTTTCAAAACTCCTTTAAGTCGGAGTTCAAAATCACCGCGATATTTTGTGCCAGCTAACAGAGATCCCATATCAAGTGAATACACGACTGCCTTACTCAAGATATCGGGTACATCGTTTTGGGTAATGCGCCATGCTAAACCTTCAGCAATCGCCGTTTTACCGACACCGGCTTCGCCAACCAATAAAGGATTATTCTTACGGCGACGACACAAAATTTGGATTACACGCTCAACTTCACTATCACGGCCAATTAGAGGATCAATCTTGCCCTCGGCCGCAGCTTTATTCAAATTCTGGGTAAATTGTTCAAGCGGATTTTCCTTCGTCTGCGCATCGCCCTGAGCATCTTCAGCACCTTCAGGTGATTTTTGCGGCTCGTTGTGATTATCTTTCCGCACACCATGAGAAATGAAATTCACCACATCCAAACGTGTTACACCTTGCTGGTGTAAGTAGTACACGGCATGCGAGTCTTTCTCACCAAAAATTGCAACCAACACATTTGCGCCAGTGACTTCTTTTTTTCCATTTGACGCCGATTGCACATGCATAATCGCACGCTGAATCACTCGCTGAAAACCCAAGGTCGGTTGCGTATCAACTTCACCTGTACCTTGTACCGTAGGCGTATTGTCAGCGATGAAATTTGAGAGAGTTTTCCGCAAGTCCTCAATATTCACAGCACAAGCACGCATCACTTCAGCTGCGGATGGATTATCTAGCAGCGCGAGCAGTAAATGCTCAACGGTAATAAATTCGTAACGAGCCTGCCGAGCCTCTACAAATGCCATGTGTAAACTGACTTCTAATTCTTGCGCAATCATACTTCCTCCATCACACATTGCAGCGGATGCCCCGCATGCTTAGCGTGTGTTAAAACCAGCTCAACCTTTGTCAACGCGACATCTTTCGTATACACACCGCAAACACCCCGCCCCTCTACATGTACTTTCAACATAATCTGCATAGCGGTTTCTTTATCTTTATTAAAGTACTCCTGAATCACTGCCACCACAAACTCCATTGGCGTGTAATCATCATTCAGCAGCACGACCTGATACATCGATGGCGGTTTTAATTTCTGCGCCTGCTTCTCGAGTACCGTACTATTTTCATGCTTTATTCCCATACGTCTATTCTAGTACGTTGATGATAGTCGAAGTCAAACATTAGACAAATAAAAGTGCTTCTATTCATTTTAAAGTGTTTAGTCATTTTCCGCAGAAACCTGCAAAATTCATCATTTTAGAAATTCCCAAATCAACTCAGCCATTCTTAAAGCACCTTTAAGTTCTTTTCGGCATCCCATTGTGTACTTAGATGGAGATCATTCCACACAGATCAAGTGCAACACTTTTCACATAAAAAAACAACAATGATACTAGGACAAGCTAATTTTCTTGACTTTAGTTTTTTTTCCGCCAAGAATGATATTTATTGATATTTAACTTAAGTTCTTATTATCAATATGAAGTGGGCAGGTTAAGAAAGGTAGCTTTACAGAGTTTTCTTGCTTTTTCGGCTCGTGTGATTAGTTTATATTTGAAAGATGTATTATGGCAACAGGTACCGTAAAGTGGTTCAATGATTCCAAGGGCTTTGGCTTTATCACTCCGGATGATGGCGGTGAAGATTTGTTCGCCCACTTCTCCGCGATCCAAATGAACGGCTTCAAGACTTTGAAAGAAGGTCAAAAAGTGCAGTTTGAAGTAACGCAGGGTCCAAAAGGCAAGCAAGCTTCTAACATCCAAAATCCTTAATCCGATTTTGTCATGTTTTTTAATAAACCCGCTACGGCGGGTTTATTTATTTGGCCGTTCCTAAAATAGGCCATCAAGTGTCACCACGTTTCACAATCAGTGCCACATAAATACTTTCGTATCAAATTCAAGATCAACACAAGTCACCACAGGGATCTCGATCGCTTATGATGTATTGAGTAAATCAAGCAAATTGAAGGTTTAAGTACTTGCTCGACAACTACACCTCACTACGCGTCGGTGACGCTCAAAAATAAAAATGCCGCTCAGCTCTTCACCAAACGGCATTCGCTACAACAAAGTTGCGTCAACTCAGGAAATCAACTCAGGCTGACGATTGACAAAGCCACTGATTGCGGACAACAAGTCATCTTCCCGATATGGTTTCCCAAAATACTCGTTGACACCAAGTTCCGCCGCATAATTGCGATGTTTATCGGCAGTCCGCGATGTAATCATGATGATAGGAATATGATTTGTTCTGGAATCACTACGCACGTTTCGCGTCAAATCAAAACCATCCATGCGAGGCATCTCAATATCAACGAGCATGACATCTGGTGTAATTGACTGCAGCTGCTCCAGCGCGTCAATTCCATCTTTCGCCAATACGACCTGATATCCCTCTCGAACCAACAATCGCTGGGTTACACGACGTACTGTCAACGAGTCGTCGACGACCATCACAATGTGATGCGATCGAAGTCCCTGCACAGGCTCCACATTGACTGGAGCAGCTTCTTTCGCAACCATCTCCGCAACAGCACCGAGCTCATACTTAGCGGAATCAACATTAACATCTGGTAGTTTCGCACGTTCAAACTCAATTTTTTGGGCTAATGGCACAGGATTCAAGATCAAAACGATATTACCTGACCCGAGTACCGTAGCACCAGCGATGCCTATCATGCGCGCCAATTGAGGCCCGACGTTTTTGACAACGACCTCACGGTTACCAATGATTTGATCGACATGAATTGCGACACGTTCGTTGTCACTTTTCATGATCAAAATAGGCGTGTATTGCTGCGTATCCGGTGTAGCATCCCGTTCACCCAACATACTAGGCAAATAATGCAAGGGCACACGATTGCCTTGCCACATAATGGCGCCATCGTTGTATGCCGTTGCCAAAGCGGCGGACTTCAATTGTTGCACTTGCTCTACCAAGACAGAAGGCACTGCAAAAGTTTTACCACTAGCATTTAAAATTACCACTTGCGTGACCGCCAAAGTCAAGGGCAAATGAATCGTAAAATGCGCGCCTTTTCCCTCAACCGTGCTGACCGAAACCCGCCCACCTAAAGACGCAGCTTCCGAACGCACAACGTCCATACCTACGCCACGACCAGCCAACTCAGTGACTTCACTAGCAGTTGAAAATCCTGGCTCAAAGATCAAATTGACGACATCTGATTCGTTAATGAAACTCTCATCAGTCAATAATCCAACATTTTTCGCTTTTTCACGAATGCGATGAATATTCAGTCCTTGGCCATCATCAGTAAAATGAATAACGACTTCATTACCTTCTTGACGAATTTCAATCAACAGTTCACCAACTTCATTTTTACCACGAGCAACACGTTCTTGACGGGCTTCGATTCCGTGCACAATTGCATTACGTAGCATATGTTCGAATGGACCAACCATTTTCTCCAACACACTACGATCAATCTCGACAGAAGTACCACGGATATCTAAGTTAACCCGCTTATCCACTTCCTTCGCGGTCTGACGCGCAATCCGATACAGGCGCTCAGAAACACTGGAAAACGGAATCATGCGAACTCGCATCAAATCCTGTTGCAATTCACGCGTTAATCGCGCCTGTGCATGCAAGTCATTCGTAGCGCCGTCAATTGTGCGACTCAAGGTGGTCTGCACAGTCGCAACGTCACTCACACTTTCTGCCATCATTCGCGTCAATTCTTGCAAACGAGTGAATCGGTCAAATTCCAAAGGATCAAATTCACGATCGCCTGAAAACGCCATGCGCGAGGTAATTTGTGTCTCCGCTTGAATCTCTACCTCACGCAACTGATCACGCAAACGACTGACGTTTTCGGTCAACTCTGACAAAGAAGCCTTTAAGGTGTCAACCTCATTTTCCAACTTGGAACGAGAGATAGAAACTTCACCCGCCTGGTTAACCAATCGATCCAAAATATCAGCACGTACCCGCACCAGCGGAACTGGTGCGCTGGCAACCTGCGTCACAACTTGAGGTGCCACTTGGCGCAAAGCACGCGAAACGATTGCAGGCTTTGCAATCGGTGATTGCTCATTTGCAGTTACTTTAGAAGGTAACTCTGATTGAGCCACATTCGCAATGATTCCATCGTCAGCTCGATTCCGCAGATTCATCGAATCTTTATCTGAATCGTTGGCAGCAACGTCGTCACTGTCAACTAACGATGTGGATCGTAATTCTTCAGACCCCAGCGAACTACCAGCCATTTCCTGGTACTGATTCATTTCCTCAGTCGCACTCAGCTCAGACAAGTTGGCTGTTGGTGCTAGCTGCATCGCTAGGTCTGGATTTTGCAATCGGTCAAACAAATGCATGGCGTAGTCATGGCGTGACAATAAATCTTCCAACAAAGGTTGACGAATTGTGCTACCTGTATGCATTAAGTTTTCGATACGGGTTTCCATATCATGGGTATGCTGGCCGAGCTGCATCGCACCAGCCATACGTGCACTCCCCTTCACGGTATGCATCAACCGTAAAATAGACTGAGGGATGGCATCATCCTGAGGGCTTTGCTGCCATGAACGCAATAATTGACCTATCATCGGAAGCAGGTCATTGCCCTCTTCCAAGAAGACAGGAAGCAAATCATGATCAAGCTCATCTGTGACTTTGAGCTCAATTTCTGAACTACTACGTTCTACGACAACATCTTGCGGAGCAGCAACAATAACTTCAGGCAAATCATCGACTGGCACCTCATCGACTGTTTCTGCAGCCTCTGATACGAAGTTGATAGGTAGAGCTGTCGGAGACAAGGCAACAACATCAGATTCAACAGAATCAAAAGAGGATTCCAGATTCGGAGCAAAACTCACTTCATCAGTCGCCAATTCTTCAATCTGACTTTGAGCATCTGAAACTAGAGTATCTTCGACTTCAAGAGAGTCTTCAACAACTACATCGCCAGCATTGCTTGATAAATCCAAAATACTCAGACCAGAAACCTGATCTGGCGAGCCTAACACCAAGGCGGAGGTACTTAACGTCAGCTCGTCGCTATCATGCAACTTGAAATCAATTTGCGCATCACTTAATGCTTCATCTGGTATTGTCAATGTTTGCAATGGTGGTGCGTCTGACGAAACGCCCCCCTCAACTTGATCAACGGCATCAGCCACATCAGTCTGAACAGATTCAACAATAAACTCTGAGATTTCAATGTCATCTTCAGCAACATCCACTGACGATACGCCAATTTGATCAACGATCAAATCAGAATCAATTAGTGGGAGTTCTACCTCAGAATCCAACATCACATGATCTAGCCGCTCGTTGGTTGAAGTAATAAACTCTCCATCATCTCCGACATTAGAGCGTGCAATTACTGCCTCTAATAACTGACTCAACAGCAAATTTTCGTGCGGCACTCGATCTGCCATTTCAGACAAAGCAAATTTTTGCAACATGATTTTTACGCAATCAACCGCGTGATCAAGCAAATCAAACTCCGCTGTCGTTAAGTTGACCGGATGACGTTCCAATCGTTGCAATACATTTTCCAAGCTATGCGCAAGTTCTTGTGCTGGGAAAAGACCAACGGTCGCAGAACTTCCCGCCAAAGAATGCGCAGCATGCACAGCATGACGCGAGACTGGCCGATTCGGTTCATGTCGCCACTCTGAGAAATCCTGCGCGAGGAATCGCACAATCTCGTCCGTCTCCGCCATATAAATAGTGTGCAAAGGCAAACTAATTTCAATCTCGCCAATACGCTTCGTGTTATCTGATTCTTTGGAAGCTGGCATTGAAAAATCAGGAAACTCTATGATTTGAGCAGTTTGTTTTGGCACTTCCTCAGAGTGAACTTCAGGCTCATTGAACTCAGGTGCCTCTCCAAATTCAGAAGCTTCCTCGACATCTCCGAACACATCTACCGTAGTTGATGCTCCTGTTGATGCAGTTTCACCAATGACCTCAACGTCATCCTCTAACAAGAATCCATCATCAAGAGCTAAGATTTGAATTTCTTCTACCGGAGCTTCTGTATCGACCTCACTTAAATTAGAAACATCCGTAGCCAAAATGAGTTCAGGCGCCAACATTTCTTCAGAAAAATTAGCTTCTTCACTAGCGAGTGCTAAGCCTGTATTCTCGACTATGTAAGAATGCTCAACGGTACTCACCGGCTCCATCTCAGGTAAGGCATCAATTGTGCCAACAGAATCATTGTCACCAATTGGTTTGTTTTCAAACCGAACGATCAAACTATCAAGTTCAAGTTCATCCAGCGGCACATCGACCGATTCAGGGATAACAACTTCGGACACATTGAGCGTAGAACTGTCGTTAGGCTCGTTGACAACAGTAGGAACTTGCTCTTGGTTTTCGATCAACGGTACACTGTCGATACTAAAATCCTCGCCTGCTTTGACTCTCAATGCGGCTGCAATAATGGCATCGGAATTTCTTGATGAACTTCCTTTTAATTTTAGCTCTTCCACCCAGTCGAACATCTGCTCTGAGGTATATTCAAGCAATTGGTAAAGCGGCTCAGTCCCTGATCGTGACTCAGATAGCCATTGATTCATCACTTGTTCAATATTCCAAGCACCTTCGCCAAACACCATCAGCCCAACCATGCGACCACTGCCTTTTAAGGTGTGAAAAGACCTACGCAGGCGAATCAGGTACTCCTGATTAGAGGCATCATGACGAGAAAGAGGAATATTTTCTTGTACCGCACCAAGAACTTCATCGGCTTCTGTCAAGAAAATTTCTAACAATTCAGCATCAATTTCGGCTTCAGTCTCAGGTAGGTCCTGACTCAAAGGCGTTTCTTGTGCGGCTTCGACATGTGAAGTTGCCGCGACGATTTCGTCCAGTGCTGTGGCCTGTGAAAGGTCTGCATGCGCCAGTAAGTCAATTGCATTTTTTGCTCGGGCGCTAGCTTCACTGTCATCCAACAAAGCGGCAAACGAACGCTCGTGATCGAAAGAATCCTTCAACTTAGCCTGCAGATCTGAATCGTCAGGTGTATTAACCAAAGATGCCAATAGACGCTCGGACTCTTTTTGCTGCTCAATTAAATCTTGTTCTGCGGTTCCTGCTTGCTCAATTGAATTGACTTCAAGCGGTACTGACGGTAACAACTCCTTTTCCGGTGCTTTTTCTAGTAGACTCGTTTGAAAAATGCCAGTATCGACATCAAAACTAAACCGCCTTTTTGCTAGCTCTGGCTGACTTTGCAGGGTCTCGATAAAAAAGGAAAGTGCCCCAACATTTTGTGCAACTTTCTGATGCAATTGCTCCAACTCGTCAGTCGTAGAAGAGTCATTACTGGCACTGAATGTGCTAACTAGTTGACGGGTATAATTGACCGCAGCGAGAGCATCATCCTGATCCAAGATTGCTAATGCACCGCCTAATTGCGCAAGAACGCCATCGACAGGGGCCAAAATCGCTGTGTTCGAAACATCTCGGAAATGCTCATCGAGCGCTTTCTCTGCTTGCTTTAAACTATGCTGCATTTCGTTAACCAGCACACCCATAGTTTGACGCTGCTGAGCTTCACGCGATATCTCACCTATCCAAGTCACCTGACCATCTGGGATCTCACCGCCAACCACCGATAATAAGCGCGCGGAAATTTCGTCAGCACGAGCTGAAAAATTCCCTGGCAAATGCGTAATCTGCTCTAGAGCATTTTCCAAAAATAATAAACAAGTCGCCAACTCTAAGCCCATTCGTTCTTTATCTTGGGCGCGTACCGCATGACTGGCAATGCCATTCAGTTCTCTTAACAACTTAGTCAGTGGTGGTGATTGCAAGCTGGCACCGAGATCTGCTAATTCCTTCATTTTCTGAAAGAATTTATCCTGCAAGCTGGCGTCGCCATTCGAAATACGCCCCCACAAATTTTTGATATTAGTGAGTAATTCTTTGGCGTTCAACAATACATTCGGCGCAATCAAACCATAACGTTTCTGATCATAATCCGCTGGAACATGATCTTCGAGTTGATAAGCTTTACGAATTTGCGCGACAAATGGCGAAGGTTCACGAACTTGAGCAATAAAAAACAAAGCGTCACGCAGTAAACGCTCCGGCACGCTTGCATTACCTTCAACCAATCGACGAATTTGTAAATTAATTCGCCCCCAAATTTGCTTAATGTGACGCTCATCTCTCGCATCAATCAAAGCCGTTGATTCAGCAAATGCGCGCATCACCAACCAAAATGCTTTGGTCTGTGAGGTCACTTGCGCTTGCTCAATTTCACGAATCAAAACACTCATTTGATTCGAAGCATCAAGTTTAGCGTCAGGATTTTTACTGGTTAAAACTGTCAATAACAATTTCTCGAAACGCAAACGTATGGCACCGTAATTAACATCGGTCGGATGCCCAGAGAGCGCCAACTCCGGAATTTTCTCCTGCACGGATAGCGATGGGAAGAACAAATCGGCTGGATGAATACGTTCAGCACCTTTCAATTCAAGCAACGCCCGGTATTCTGGAAATAAACGGACGGGCTGTTGAGAGTTTCCCGCTAATAAGTCTTCTAAATAGCGTAAAACGGCGTAAAACGCCTCTGTCATCTTCTGAACAGTATCTTTTGAGATTGCCAACTTACCAGCCTGAATACGCTCGATCAGTTCTTCGACTGTTTCAGTAACAATCGAGACCCCTTCGACTTCGACAATTTGCAACGCACCGTGCGCCTGATGCAAATACGTTTTGGCCTGCAATAATGAAGTTGATTGTGCATCAGCTTCTTGACTGACTGCATCATTTAATAACTTACCAGCACTAGAAAGTGCTTCCCGCAATTCCGTCATCACCCAAGACAAAGGCGCAATATCAAATTGCTCCTGTCCAGAATCTAACGTTTTAGAAGAACCTGATGTCATTCTTAAACCCCGCAAACTCTAAAGGCGGAAAACCAAATTTTCCGCGTTGCATACATATACAAGCTAAAGCTATGTTTAACTTGCTATCGAATATCAGGCTGTAACCCGGAATCGAGACACTGAGTTCTTCAATTCTTCCGCTAACATCGACAAGTCTTTAATGGAGAGAGAGGTTTGTTGAGTGCCGTTTTGTGTTTTTTCGGTAATCGTCAAAATGTGTTGAATGTTTTGTGCAACGCCATTTGCGGAGGTTGCTTGCTGTTCGGTAGAAAGTGAAATACCTTGAATCAGTTCTGCCAAACGGTTTGAAACGCTACGAATTTCTGACAACGCAGTACCCGCCGCATCGGACAATTTTGCTCCCTCAACCACACCCTGCGTTGATTTTTCCATCGCCGCAACGGCATCATGGGTATCCGTTTGAATCGTACGCACCAGCGCACCAATCTGCTTAGTCGCTTCAGCCGAACGTTCCGCAAGTCGCTGCACCTCTTCCGCAACAACAGAGAAGCCTCGACCAGCTTCGCCCGCTGACGCCGCCTGAATCGCCGCATTCAACGCCAACACGTTGGTCTGTTCGGTAATATCGGAAATCAACTCGGTAATCTCACCAATCTCTTGTGAAGATTCACCGAGGCGTTTAATACGTTTAGAGGTTTCTTGAATCTGTTCACGAATCTCATTCATGCCCTTGATCGTATTTTCCACCGCTAACGCACCTTGCTCGGCAGCAGCAACCGATTGACGCGCAACCTCAGCAGATTCATTTGCAGAGCGAGAAACTTCAGTAATATCATTTGCCATCGTAGTAATGGCTTTACCAGCATCAACAATTTCACGCGCTTGTTGATGTGAGGCTTCCAACAATTCATCTGAAATATCTTGTGCTTGAGAAGACGCAGAAGTAACCTGAACCGCGGTGTTAGTAACACGACCTACCAGCCCCCGCAACTCTTCCACCGTGTAATTAACAGAGTCGGCAATCGCTCCAGTAATATCTTCAGAAACCGTCGCTTGCACAGTCAAGTCACCATCCGCCACTTCCTGCAACTCATTCATCAATCGCAAAATCGCTGCCTGATTCTGTTCATTTACTGCATTCGCTTGTTCCTCTTGTTTTTGCGCCAATTGCATCTGCGCATCAGCCTCGAGACGACGTTGATTCGCTTCTTTCGTACGATTACGACTATCTTGCAACAACACCACTGCGATACCAGCCGCTGAAACCAGCGCCAACAATGCTGACAACATCAAAAACCAGAAAGACAAATTGGTAGAATCTTGTTGGGCCGTGTAAGTTTTTTCCAAATTAGAAATTTTTTGCTTCAGATCTTCGTTTTCATTAAAAATCAATTGTTCTGATTTTTTAGCTTCAATAAATTCATTGTTTTTCGCCAAAATACTATCCACGTTTTTCTTATAGTCGACGAAAGTCTTTTGCAGCTCATTTAACAAGGAGCGAATCGCTGGATCTTTAACCGCCGCCAATTTATTAATTTCACTACCATTCAAAAAACCTTCAACCAGCTCATAAAACGTATTCGCATCTTTACCTAACAAGAACGCTTTTTCTGGGTTAACACCTTCAGGTGTCATGAACTCACTCGCGCTTCGCGCTAGACGTTGCGTCAACATAACCAATTGACCGGAAGCAAAAATCGCCTGTGCGGATGCGCCGCCTTGCACTTCTTTCGTAGAAATATCGCTAGTTAAACTTTCTAAGGTTGGAGACAACAAGTTCATACTTTCCAGATCTTCACGAAAACCCGCCAACTCTTTTTTGGTTTTCATAATGATCGTTGCCGCATTATTCGAGTTCGTCCAAGCAGATTTAGTCGCTTTGAGAATAGGTTCGGTTGAAGAGCTTGGCTTCGAAACTGAACGGCCTTTAAAGTCACCGCCATTAAGCAAAATATTGATATTCGCATTAATGGTTTTTTGACTTTCTTCCAATTGTGAGAATGCCGCCGGCTTACCGTAAATCGCATTAGGCGCTGCTTTACCGATACGCTGGGAGTGCATCAGGATCTCACCGGAAATCTGTGCCTGAGTAGAAATCAAGGCAGATTTACTTGAATTCAAATAAACGAACATCGCACTCAATAACAAAGATACTGCCATCGCAGCAAGCAAATAGCGAATCTGTCTTTGTAGCGGTAAATGACCGATCAAAGGCAACTTAATATCGCGCCCTTTGTCGATGGGATCACCGATCATCGTTGCATCGACTCGATTAATCGTGCTATCAAAATTGACTTCTTTAGTAAGATCAGGCACTGGCAATGGCTCTGGCTCCACGGCGACGACGTCTTGCTCTTGCAACATGCGTACGTTTTGTGCTTCTTCTATCGTTTCGAGCGGCGCAATCTCTTTCTCAATCGACTCGATCGGTGCCTCTGATGCCTGATTCGCAAAGTCGAGATCTTGGACTTCTTGATCTTCAGTCGAATTTGGTGGGTTGTTCAATGCCATTAAAAAATCTCCTAAACGATTGAAAAGCTAGGCTTTTCCAGTTTTACTTATCCGTCAAACACTTATTTTTATTTACAAGCCAATGTGCAAAAATTCTTGATCCTGAACTAAGAGCGAGAGGCTTATTTGCGACCAGATTTGTCCATCGGCATCTAAAAATCGATTTAAAATCCAAGGTTTCTTTTGCTGCTGATTCACATTCAATTCCGCAGCCTGCTCATCAATGAGATCCATTTCATCCGCATTGCGTAAGCCAAGAACTTTCGACACAAGCAAACCGCTATTGAATGACAATGAATTAGAGAATGCGAGCACGCGACATGAAGAATCGACAAACGTAGCGTCATTTCCCTCAAACAATGAATAATCAATCACACTGGTTAAGCTGCCACGCACGTTTGACAAACCTAAATACCACGGTTTCGTCAGCGGCACTTTGGTTAAATTACCAGAAGACACTATTTCACCAGCCTCGCGTAAATCGACCAAGTAACGGAATTTACCGATTTGAACACCGAGTTGATTTGCCCGGACGTGCGCGCCAGCTTTCGCCGCTTGCATACGTTCCATCAACTGTGACTGAAAGTCACGCAACCTAGCGCGCCTGCCAACAGCAGCAGAAACGGGAATTTCAGTTTCCCGCACTGCCAAATTTTCACTCGAATTGTCTGTCATAAGCTCGCTCGCTTAACCTAAGGCTGCAATTTTGGCGAGTAACTCTTGTGGGTCGATCGGCTTTACCAGATAATCTCTGGCGCCTTGTCTTAATCCCCAGATTCTGTCTGTTTCTTGATTTTTACTGGTACAGATAATGACGGGCACGTCTTGAGTTTCTGGATCGCGAGAAATTGCGCGTGTTATTTGAAAACCATTTTGTCCAGGCATCACCACGTCCATCAAGATCAACTGAGGCTTATCCGCCTTAATCTTCAATAAGGCGTCTTCGCCATTCTCTGCCGTTGAAACAGAAAAGCCATTTTTCACCAGAATATCAGTTAAAAAATAACGTTCTGTTGGCGAGTCATCAACGATCAAAATCTTCTGTATTGCCATTTTCAACCTCGAAAAGTTTTTTTAAATTTAATTAGAAATCGCCTCGGAGGTATATTTTCGTACCGTTTTAAGGAGGCTATCTTTAGTAAAGGGTTTAGTCAGATACTCTTCCGAACCAACCATTGCGCCGCGCGCCCGATCAAACAGTCCATCTTTGGAGGACAACATAATAACCGGAGTATCTCTAAATTTCGCACTCTTCTTAATCAAAGCACAAGTCTGATATCCATCTAATCGTGGCATCAAAATGTCACAAAAAATCAAATGTGGGTGGGTATCATTAATTTTGGCCAGAGCATCGAAGCCATCTTCAGCCAAAACCACTTTATATCCAACTTGACCTAAAAAAATCTCGGCAGAGCGACGAATAGTACTACTATCGTCAATCACCATAATTCTTAAATTTTCATTACTAATGGAAGTTGACATGAGGCAATCTCAGAGTGGAAGAGTTTTTACTACACAACACTTTATCAAAGTTTATCAAGCTTGCACCAATTTTTACGCGTTTCTTCACGATGAAACAACAATTCAACGAAGAGCACTGAGTAAAGCCCTAAAAAATAGAGCAAACAACCTAATTTTCAATGCGCTTCAGACGCAAGCTAGCACTCAATTAAATTGCCACCATCTCAAAATCGTCTTTGCGTGCACCACATTCTGGACAAGTCCAATTTAATGGCACATCCTCCCATTTTGTCCCAGCAGCAATCCCATCTTCGGGCATTCCGGCTGACTCGTCATAAATCCAGCCGCAAATTAGACACATCATTGTTTTATATTCCACGAAATAAATTCCTTTTAGATAACGACTTTAATTAGGTGTTAAGGTAATATCAGCAATCTTTTTTTTTCAACTCAATACAAAAAACAACAGAGTTAGATTTACACAAAAAAGACCGAAGAATAAACAAACTTCTTGTTTTATTCCACAAAAAAGCACGAGGATTTTGATTGATATTAATATTTTCTTTACTTAATAATAATAAAAACCAGTAACCAATAACGGCGTTAATATAGTTAAGAATGTCACACATGCTATAACAAGGCCTTCAAGAGGCCAAATTATGACTTAATTTATTTCTTGCAGAGAGTACATCCATGTCTTCAAATGAGATTTTGTTTCAAAGAGCGCAAATCACCACACCCGGTGGTGTCAATTCACCGGTTCGAGCCTTTCGGTCAGTCGGAGGAACGCCACGCTTTATAAAAAAAGCACAGGGTGCATATATTTGGGACGCTGAAGACAAGAAATATATCGATTACATAGGTTCATGGGGACCTGCGATTTTGGGCCACGCCCATCCAGAAGTGATTGCTGCCGTCCAAAATGCTGCCGAACAAGGTTTAAGCTTTGGCGCCCCGACCGAGGCGGAAATTTTAATGGCAGAAGAAATCTGCAAATTGGTTCCATCCATCGAACAAGTTCGCTTAGTTTCTAGCGGCACCGAGGCGACTATGAGCGCTCTTAGGTTAGCTCGTGGGGCGACCAAGCGAGACAAAATTATTAAATTTGAAGGGTGCTACCATGGTCACGCCGACTCCCTTCTTGTAAAAGCTGGCAGTGGACTTCTGACATTTGGAAACCCCACCTCCTCTGGTGTCCCTGCTGACTTCACTAAACACACCTTAGTACTCGATTACAACGACAGTGATCAACTTGAGGCTGCATTTTCTCAATTTGGATCCGAAATCGCCTGCGTCATCGTGGAGCCAGTCGCGGGCAATATGAATCTCATCAAAGCCACTGAAGGCTTTTTGAAGACAATGCGTCGACTATGCACTGAGCATGGCAGTATTTTGATTTTTGATGAAGTGATGTGTGGATTTCGCGTTGCATTAGGCGGTGCCCAATCACTTTATAACATTCAGCCAGACCTCACGGCACTTGGCAAAGTCATAGGTGGAGGTTTGCCTGTCGCAGCGTTCGGTGGCAAAGCGGAGATCATGGCCCATCTCGCCCCACTTGGAGGTGTATATCAAGCAGGTACGTTGTCTGGAAATCCTGTTGCCGTTGCTGCAGGCTTAACGACATTAAAACTAATTCAAGCGCCTGAGTTTTACACCAATTTAAGCCAACAAACGCAGAAATTAGTCGATGGATTTAATTCCATCGCCGCCGAGCTCAATATCGATTTTTGTGCTGACGCGATTGGTGGCATGTTCGGCATCTACTTCCGCAAAGAGGTTCCAGTCAGCTTTAATCAAGTCATGCAGGCAAATGCGGCGACATTTAACCGTTTCTTCCACGAGATGCTTGAACGTGGCATATATCTTGCTCCATCTGCGTTCGAAGCAGGATTCGTGTCGGCAATGCACTCTGATTCCGTGATCGAAACAACCATTAATGCCGCACGTGACTCCCTACGTAAAATTTACATGTAAATGATTTTATTGAAAAGTTTCCTCAAATCATTGAATGTGTTAACTTTTGAAAAATAGACATAAAAGCATTGTGTATGTAATGAGTTTGCCGATAACCTTCTGCTATCTTTCGTATCAACCTAAATTAGACCTTTTTTGAGAAGAACATGTCATCGAACCTAAAAAAACTTAGTCTGGCGGTCAGCTTAGCATTGGCTACTTTACATGCCCATGCGCAAACTCAAACCTTAAAGGACGCTGCACAGAAAGCCATCCTCACCAATCCAGAGGTACAGGCGAAGTGGCATAGTTTTCAATCAACAAGCTCTGGCAGAGAGGCTGCTTTTGGCGCTTACCTACCAAACGTTAGTTTAAGCGCGGATACTGGTCGAGATAATCGAGATAATCGCTTAGGTAAATCAGAGTTAAGTCGAACATCGGCTGCGATCAGCTTGAACCAAATGATTTATGACGGTTTTTTAACGAGTAACCAAGTTAAACAATTGGATCATCTAAAACAGGTTCGTTTTTTTGAATTACAAGATACTTCCGAGCTCATTGCCTTAGAAGTCGTTCGCGCCTATGCCGATGTGATTCGCTTTCGCAAACTAGTGAGTTTGTCTGAAGATAACTACGTACGTCACCGTGCGGTATTTGAGCAAATTCAGGCAAAGTCTAAAGCTGGAGTCAGTCGCAGAGTCGATCTGGAGCAAATTTCGGGTCGTTTAGCACTAGCTGAATCAAATCTAGTGACAGAAACCTCTAATTTACACGATGTCAGTGCCCGCTTTCAGCGCTTGGTCGGCAGCGTACCAGCAAAAGATTTAGAAAATTTAGGCAATTTATCAAATGGTGTTCCGAGCTCTATTAGCGGCGCTTTAAACACGGCATTCACCAGCCACCCTGCCTTGATGGCAAGTTTGGAAAATATAGAATCCGTCAATAGTGGGATGAACTCCAGGAAATCCGCCTATCAGCCGCGTTTAGATTTCAAAGCTAGAGCGGAACGCGGTAACAATATTAATTTCGTCTCTGGTCGTACCAATAATAATTCTGCTGAATTCGTGATGTCCTGGAATTTATTTAATGGCGGTAGCGATAAAGCGCGGGTACAAGAAGCAGCGGATCAATTAAATTTGGCAAAAGATTTGCGTGACAAAACCTGCCGCGATATTCGTCAAACTTTAGCTATCGCCTATAACGATACTCGCAAACTCACCGATCAACTCAACTTCCTCGATCAACATCAGTTATCGATCGAGAAAGCACGCGATGCCTATCGTCAGCAATTTGATATTGGTCAGCGTTCTTTATTGGATTTACTAGATACCGAGAACGAATTATTTCAAGCAAAACGTTCATTTTCGAATGCTGAAATTGACTTGTTTTTCGCCTACGCAAGAACTCAGGCTGGCATGGGTAAACTATACTCGGCATTAGGCCTGTCGCGTCGTGATGATAATTCTGGCTCGTTGAAAAATCTGGACAATAACTCCAACTCAGCGATGGCAAATTGCCCAATCGAAGCACCAGAAATCTACATAGTCAACAAGGCTCAACTGGATCAACGTGCCATGGAAGGTTTGACGAATCTGGAACCAAGCAAACCAATCGTCAAGCCAACACCATTGGAGTCAGTAGCACCTGTGGCGAAAGCTGAAGAACCAGCCAAAGATCACTTCATGCGGTCTCGCAGTACGATGCTCAATGCATTGAAAGGCTGGCGCGAGGCATGGATTAGTATGAATCCTGACGCTTACTTCAATTTCTATTCACAAAAATATACCTCAAGAGAGTCATGGAAGACAGCACGTCGTGCCCGCTTAATGACAGCCCAAAAGATTAGTTTAGATTTATCTGACATTAAATTTACGATGCAAGACAGCAAGCATGCGACGACTAGCTTCCAACAAGACTATCGTTCAGCTAGTTATCAAGATTCACTTGAAAAGACTTTGTTTTGGGAAGAAATTAATGGAAAGTGGCAAATCGTTAATGAAACGGTCTCAGGTCCAAAAGCAAAGCAATGGTAATGCAAGGAACTTAGCACTCATTAGTTAAACATGAAGACCCGCACTCGATTTCGTATGCGGGTTTTTTTGTGCAATGAAATTGATGTGTAAGATTCTCACGCACATCAATGTTTCCCAAGAGAAGTATTTTTTTCTTGTAGAATAGAAAGTAAGATTGCTATCGAATTTGTTGTCAAACTGAATGTCACGCCGACGCATTGATACAAACGCACTGTAAGATAGGATCATGACGCGTTTTGGCAGTCTGCCTTCAGCGCACTTACTAGACAACTTTTAGTCAGGCCAAAAATTGCCTTCTGTTTTTTTCGCGCGGAGTCGCTTTGGGAAAAAAGTAGTGCTGATAACTTTGTGTATCGCCGCTATTTTTTTGTCGGTGACTTCTCATAGTATTAACTGGGACCGCCTACGTGCAAACATGCGTGCATTTGGAGGTGAGGAGCTAATTTTTAATGAATGGTCTAACTTAATACTGAGCAATTCGGAAGCATCGATTGATACCAAATTACAGAAGGTCAATAATTTTTTTAATCGTAAATTGACTTATGTCGAAGATATCGAAGCGTGGGGGCAATCTGACTATTGGGCAACACCGCTTGAAAGCATGGCAAAAAGAAAAGCGGACTGTGAGGATTTCGTGATTGCTAAATATTTCAGCTTACGTAACCTGAACGTCCCGGATGCCCAACTTAGGCTGATTTATGTCAAAGCTCGTTTTGGTGGGGTCAACAGCACAATTACACAAGCACACATGGTACTTGCCTATTATCCAGTTGCCGATGCTGAGCCGCTAATTCTTGACAATCTCATTTCAGATATTCGCCCGGCTTCACGTCGCAGTGATCTTTCACCGATTTTCAGTTTCAACGGTCAAGGCATCTTCGCAGGAGCTGCTAGTAATGCGACTTTAGGGCCTGGTGGAACGAGCAGGCTATCACGTTGGCAAGATTTACTAGAACGGGCAAAAAAAGAAGGATTTGAATAATTTCAAAACTCGATAATTTGCAAACAGCTCTTCTGTAAAAACGCAGTGAAAAATTGGCTTTTGTGCAAGCTCGGTAAGTTCAATTATTTAGGGATTAGAAAAAGTATTGTTAGTTTGCGTCCGTCTCAGAATGTTCAATTCAAGAGGCTGTGGAAAGCGAAAAATGGCGGGATAAGCACAATGCCAACACCATATTTATGTAAGTCGTGTCAGTAAAATTTAACAAAGTATTCAAAATAAGCAAAGGATCCACCATGTCGATGTATCGCCAACTTTGGTTCGCCATCATTCTTAGCACGTTGATTGCTCTAGTCGGTGGTTTGTTCGCATCGACGATGAGTTCGCGTGCCTACTTAAATGAACAGCTACGAATGAAAAACGCTGACAATGCGACGGTACTTGCCCTGTCATTAAGTCAAAAAAACATTGAGCCTGTGGAGTTAGAACTCATCATTGCGTCACTCTTTGACAATGGCCATTACGCCTCTATCAAAGTCCTTGATCCTACTGGTAAAACCTTAATTGAACGCATTGCACCAGCAGAACAAACTGATGTTCCGGCGTGGTTTAAGCAGCTATTTCCAATTCAATCGACACCAGGTCAAGCGCAAATTAGTAGCGGTTGGAAACAAATTGGCACGATTTCTTTGGTTAGCCAAAGTGCAGGTGCGTACCAGACATTATGGAAATCAATTCAAGAAATGTTTGCAGCACTGGCGCTCTCTGGCTTGATCGCCTGCTATCTTGGCGCCTTAGTTTTACGCCGCATTAAACAGCCATTAAAAGCAGTCATCGATCAAGCCAAAGGCATGACGGAACGTCGCTTCATCACGACACCAGAGTCTAGTGTTCCGGAATTAAAACAGTTATCGGTTGCGATGAACTCAACGGTACTGTTGCTAAAATCGATGTTTGCAGAAGAGGCAGAAAGACTCGAGTCACTACGATTGCAAGCGAATTCAGACTCAACGACGGGCTTAGCCAATCGGAGTCATTTCATTAGTCAGTTACAAGCTTGCGTTGAAGAGGAAAACGCACCTGCTGGCAGCCTGTTAATTATCCGTCTTGCAGGCTTAGCGACAGTGAATAAAACATTAGGAAGAAACAAAACTGATGCCCTCTTAAAACAAGTAGGACAGCTCCTGTCAATTCACCAAAAACATTTGCATGACGGCCTCGCTGCCAGATTAAATGGCACCGATTTTGCACTGTTATTCCGACGAGAAGAAGCGGTACCAATCGCTCGAAAATTACTAGCGGAAATCCATAAAATATTCGCTGATGTCGCGAACGACTTTGTCGTTTTCATTGGTTCCGGGAACTACGAATACGGCATTTCACCGAGTAGTTTACTAGCGCAAGTTGATGCTGCTGTTGCTGGTGCCGAGGCAGCTGGTCTAAGCGATGTGCATCAATCAGCGCCACTCAATATCGAACATGCACCACGTAGCGCTGAGGAGTGGAGTAAATTAATCTTACGTGCAATTGAACAAAATTGGGTAAAACTAGCCTATTTCCCTGTGACTAAAGCGAATGGTGAATTGATCCATAAAGAATCCGCTCTACGTTTGATGTTTGGTGGCGAATGGTTTCCTGCTGCACGATTTTTGCCGATCGCGGAACGCTTAGGTCTCACTGAAAAATTAGACTTAATTGCGATCAAACTAGCCTTAGAAGACTTAAACAAAACCAACGACAACAAAGACATCGCGGTCAATCTTTCCGCAAAATCAATACAGAGTGCCGAATTCCGTGCGCAACTAAAATCTATTATTCAAAGTAAACCTGCAGCAGCAAAACACTTGTGGTTAGAAATTCCAGAAAATGGGGTGTTCGCGAATATTGATGCTTTCCGCATGTTCCACAGCGATATCGCACCGACAGGTTGTAAGCTTGGCTTAGAACATTTTGGACGCCAATTCGACAAAATTAATTTGCTGCATGACTTAAAGCTCAACTATGTCAAGATCGATGGTGGCTTCATCAGAAATATTGATAGCAATGAAGGGAATCAAGCTTTCATTAAAGGCGTCTGCAATATTGTACATAGACTAGCTCTGCTCAGTTTTGCGGAGAGCGTCACTAGCGCAGCAGAATTATCTGCAATTGAACAACTTGGCATCGATGGTGCAACTGGACCGGAGATTGGTCGCCTATTTCCACTAAGCGAATAGTAATGCGCTAACACATCGATTTAGAGCACTTACAAGCATTAGGGCATCACATCCTGATCAGATGACGCGGATACGTATCGAAGCGTCGAAGCCGTTCGCTCAATCACACAACCGAACAAATAGTTGAGCTTACAGATTGATTAGAAATCAAAGAAATTAACCTACATGAAATTCAAGTAAAAAAAGGGACAGTCATCTGTCCCTCAGATCGCTGACAAACCCCGTCTTTTATTAAAAGCGGGGTTTTTTATTGGGTAATGATTGCGTCTCTAGTAGGCACTTTAAAAATAAAAGAACTTCGCCACGTATTTTTCAAACGAAGACTCAAT
>NZ_JACOFW010000035.1 GCF_014284305.1 Affinundibacterium seohonense | reverse complement strand
ATTGAGTCTTCGTTTGAAAAATACGTGGCGAAGTTCTTTTATTTTTAAAGTGCCTACTAGAGACGCAATCATTACCCAATAAAAAACCCCGCTTTTAATAAAAGACGGGGTTTGTCAGCGATCTGACGCACGCTAGCCGTGCGTTTTTTTCTGGGCGAATTAGGGATTTAGAGATTCCCACAAATTATCCCAATCTTCCGCTTTAAACGTTCCTTCGCGTTTTAGACTTAACTGCCCATTTGGTGCGATAAGAAAGTGTGTAGGATCTGTATTCATTACACTAAAACCCTCGAGCTGTTCCGCATTGCCACGCCAGATCAACGGAAATTGTTGATTCTTGGGGATGCTCGCGCCGAGTATCTTGGTGTACAACGCAAAATCCGCTTGGGTTTTATCGGTATTGACACCAATTAGCACGAAATTTTTTCCGTGATTATCTCGATAAAATTCCCGCATTAATTTCAGATCGCGCGCACAGACACTGCATCCCGCGCTATAAAAACTGACTAAGATGGTCTTTCCTTGGTAGTCTTGCAAATTGATTTTTGTGCCTCGATAGTCGATACCCACTAAATTAAGCTTGGTATTGGTTTTTAGCTGTTGTGCGGAAACCGTGTGGCTTAGAAATAAGGAAAAACAAAACAAACAAAGGTAAGCAAAATTTTTGAACATGATAGATGGCTGTAAGAGTCCCGATTGTGCATTAGTCGTATAGGAACAGCAAAACTTACATCGACAATGAAAAAAATCCCAAACATCGCTGTTTGGGATTTTTGTTTGACCGTTGTTCAGATCATTTTTTGAATTTATTATTTCTCCAATCGTGCGGCTCACGGTCGGCAATTTGTGATGCATTGCTTCCAGTGGTTGGTGGTGGCATATAACCGGTTGCGCCGCAAACACCATTTTTACTATAGCTAGCAGCATTCGCTAATAATCGTTCACTGAGTGAACCAAGCTCATTTTCTAAATCATCACTAGCAGGGCAGGTCGGGGCGAAACCATTCACGTAACCGCCTTTACCTGCATCATTGACGCCATCAAATTCAATCGCGAAATAGGCTATGCCGCAATTATCTTTTTGGCTAAAACCGTAAGGCTTGCCGCAGGTATTTCCGCCGATGGTAATTACTTGGACGAAAGGTGATAAGCCATTGATGATGGATTCGCTGGCAGAACAAGTTCTGGCACTGGTTAATACAAAAACGCGTGGCAGATTTAATTGTGGCAAGTCCTGTCCTGAGCGGGATTTGTTGGTGAACAAAAATTTGCTTTCGGCAGTCCAGTCAGCGTGCTTGTCATTGTATTGCAGCTGCTCAAAAACGCGGCCTTGCGCTTTGCTGCCTGCGATCATCGATGCAACTTCATTGGCAATGTAGATGTAGCCACCACCGTTATAACGCAGATCAAGTACGAGGTCATCAATGCCTTGTTGCTTGAATTCGCGCAAGCTAGTAATCAATGGATCTGACGCAGTGGCGATATGATCGGTGAAGACGATATAGCCTAAACGGCGATTTGTTGCGGTTGTAATGATTTTGTTTTGTAAAACTGGTTTTGTCGTGACGGTTGTCGCTTGCATCTGGACGATACGCGTGGTGTTAGAACCGACATCCTTGACCTCGAAACGCGTCGAAATTTGTGAGCTGCTCGGGTAAAGCGACTCAATTTGATTGTCATAACTGACTTGCTCAATTGGCACGCCGTTTAAGCCAACGATTTCCGCTCCACGCTTAATTCGCTGTTGGTCTGCTGGTGAATTAGGCTGCACAAAAGTTACGCGAAGTCTGTTGTTTTGATTAACCAGCTTGTAGCCAAAGCCAACATCTTCACCAGCTTCAAAATAGCCGTCGATTTCATCCTTGTCAGCAGTAAAGCTAAATCTATCGTTTGCTTTGACCAATAAAGCGTCAAAATAGCCTTCAGGTGTCGCGTAATTCGCTGCTGGGACATCGACAATTTGTTTGTACCAGAGATAAACGTCATGAAGATGTGCTCGAACCCAAGATTTTTCTGCACTGGCAGTGCAAATGTTGGCATAAGTCTCTGGTAAACCTATGGTGCTGGTAGAGCCGTTATTTCCTGAATTATCTGAACCTGTCACAGCACAAACACCCTTGCCATTGCCGCATAGATTAATGCTGGGTTCTGAACTACCTCCGCCACCACAACTTATTAGCATTAACGATAAACCTGCAGTGACGATCGAGTTGCGAGCGACGGCGAAATTTTTGAGCATGTTGGTAACCTTTTTTGATTTGGGTTTAGTTTTATTTTGACTAAAAGGATATGGCCTAGTGTTTACATTGGCAGTGTCTTATGAATGCGAAGCAGTATAATCGAACTCGATTGGCATAGAAAGAATATGTGTCTAAAAGAGCAAATAAATAGCCTATTGATTGCGACATCTGAGAATGCTATTTGATTCCAAATGTAATTCCAGATTCAATCTTATTTTCGGGTGGAAAGAAAGGAACTTATGTCGTTACAGCGTTGCGGATGGGCAAATACTGCTAATCCTTTGTATTTGCACTACCACGATCATGAATGGGGCGTGCCATGTCATGATGAGTTGCGTCTATTTGAAATGCTCAATTTGGAGGGAGCGCAAGCAGGATTGAGTTGGGAAACTGTTTTAAATAAACGAGAGAATTATCGTTTGGCTTTTGATGCTTGGGATGCTGAGAAAATTGCTTTGTATGATGAAGCCAAGATAGCAAATTTAATGCAAAACGCTGGAATTATCCGTAATCGTTTGAAAATTCACGCGACAATTTCAAATGCTAAGGCGTATTTGAAATTGCGCGTAGAGACGGGTGGTTTGGACTCTTATTTGTGGGCATATGTTGATGGCAAACCGATTTTAAATAAAGGGGAACGCATTGTCATGACAGATTTGTCAGATCAGATTTCTAAAGATTTGAAGAAGCGTGGGTTTAAGTTTGTCGGCTCGACGATCATTTATGCGTACATGCAAGCGATCGGGATGGTAAATGATCATGCGCACGATTGTGCTTGGCGACAAGTTTCCCCAGTTTGACTATGAAAAGAAGAAGTTTAATGAGTCCTTCGACGATCGACTATCCAGATGTTTTTGTTTCCGAATTCAGAGGTGTCCGTTCTTTGCATTTGGCTAGTGAAATTAATGCTGATACGAGTTGCGCGCCAATTCAAGGCTCCATGCGACTAGCGGTTCCAGATCAAATTGAGCTCGAATATGTACAGCAAATGAATTTGTGGATGTTGTTCGATATGTTGCCTAAACATATAGTTCAATTGGGGTTGGGCGCTGCTTCGCTAACCAAATTTTGTTATCGCCATTTTCCTGATGCGTTAGTCACAGCTGTTGATCTCAATCCCAAAGTGATTGCCATGTGTCGTGAGCAATTTAAGTTGCCACCAGACGATGATCGTTTGCGGGTGTTAGACATGGATGCCTTCGATTTTGTGCGTAATCGAGCGCGTCATGGCACCGTGGATGTGATTCAGGTGGATTTGTATGATGCGGAAGCTGATGGGCCGGTATTGGATAGTCCTGAGTTTTATGAAGCGTGTGCTGCTTGCTTGACGCCTGAAGGCATGATGACTGTTAACCTGTTTGCCAATGATGTGCAGCGTCGAAAAAATATCGAAGCGATGCAGGAGTATTTTGATGTTGTGGTGTGGTTGCCTGAGGTTCACGATGCAAATGTTGTGGCGATCGCATTTAAGACCGCTCCGGAAATCGATTTTGAAATTTTGTATCAACGCGCTGCGATTTTGCGAGTGAATTACAAACTGCAGGCGCCAGTTTGGGTCAATGGTTTAAAAGCTTGGATGTTGCGCGAGGAAGATTGAGTCTATGCATTGAATCAGGTTGCATTAAATTCATCATCCCTTAAAACCTCAGCTTGCAAGGTGATGTGATCGATTCCGTGTTTTTCCAGTAGCATCTTTTTGATGCTCTCTAAAATGCGCGGCCATGCGCTCAAATCATCAATCTCCAAATGGCCAATCAGCGCTGGTTGACCTGGTGACATATCCCAAATATGAAGGTCGTGAACCGAGGCGACGCCAGGTGTGGCTTCGAGATCACTACCAATTTTTACATAGTCGATATGATGAGGTACGCCTTTCATTAAAAAGTGAAAGGATTCTTTAAGAACACCAATTGTTGATTTTAGTATGAGCAGCGAGACAAAGATCGATAAAATTGGATCAATTGGCATCCAGCCGGTGTAATAGATTATCGCTCCTGAAACGATGGCGGCCACCGATCCTAGCAGGTCGCCCATGACATGAATTAACGCCGCCCGCGTATTCATACTGTCTTTGTCGTGGGAAAGAACCCACGCCACAATTATGTTGATTGTTAGGCCAATCGCCGCGACAATCATAACGATGCCGCCTTGTACTTTTTCTGGTGTCGCGAGTCGCTGTAATGCTTCAAAGCTAATCCATGCAACTACGCCTAGCATTACCAAACCATTTACAAAGGCGGCTAAAGCTTCGGAGCGGCCAAATCCAAATGTATGTTTAGCCGTTGGTGGGCGTTTGGCAATAATTTGCGCCAATAAGGCGAGGCCGAGCGCTGCGGAATCCGTCACCATGTGACCTGCGTCGGAAATGAGTGCGAGCGAATTGGACAGGAGGCCAAACGCGACTTCGACTCCAGCAAAGAACAAGGTTAGTCCAAGTGCCCATGCCAAAATAGATTGACTGCGATCAGCAAAATAGTGCTGGTGCTCCGCATCGCCATGGCGATGTGCATGAAGGTGCGCGCTTTTGTCTGGGGTGCTATGTGTGTGTGGGTCGTGTGGCATGAAAGGATAGCTTTGGATAAGTGAGATCGCATTGTAAGGGATTTAGATGTGACTCGATGTTTCAATTCTTGGTTAATGTGATTTTGGTGCAAAGGATATTTTCGATTTGTGACCGGTTTGTTTTAAGTTGGTCTTGAAGTTGATTTAAAGATTGCGTTTAGGATTCTGGGGGGGGGGCTTATATGAATTTTTTAAAAAGCTCTTTACGACTTTGCTGTAGTTTGCTATAGTCACGGCTCTTCGGGCGGTTAGTTCAGCTGGTTAGAATACTTGGTCGACATCCAAGGGGTCGCAGATTCGAATTCTGCACCGCCCACCAGAATTTAGTAAAAATAAGTAGTACTTTGTAAGAGCGAGAAAGGCATCATGGTTATGACACCGCGAACTACGATCACATTCCTTTGTGAGCGACGCTAGTCGAGGTGTTTTTTCGTCTTCAGGTACGATAAAAAACGCGGCTAGTCCGCGTTTTTTTTCGCCTATAGATTTTGTGTTCCTATTTTTTTGTTTTTTTCTTTGGCTTAGGCCCGTATGGAGATGAATATGATTTCAATTCGATTGCCCGATGGTTCGCAGCGACAATTCGAGTCCGCCGTCACGGTAGCGCAAGTCGCTGCCAGTATCGGCACGGGTTTGGCGAAAGCGGCCTTGGCAGGTAAAGTGAACGGTAAATTAGTTGATACTTCGCATTTGATCGAAGCTGATGCTGATCTAGCCATTGTGACTGACAAAGATGCGGATGGCTTGGAAGTGATTCGCCACTCGACTGCACATTTACTTGCGTACGCAGTGAAAGAATTATTCCCTGAAGCGCAAGTGACTATCGGTCCAGTGATTGAAAACGGTTTTTACTATGATTTTTCCTACAAGCGCCCATTCACACCGGATGATCTGGTGGCGATTGAAAAGAAAATGACTGAGTTGGCAAAGAAGGATGAGCCAGTTACTCGCAAAGTATTGCCACGTGATGAGGCGGTTGCTTACTTCAAATCCATCGGTGAAGCTTACAAAGCTGAAATTATAGAATCGATCCCTGCGGATCAAGATGTGTCTTTGTACACTGAAGGCAATTTCACAGATTTGTGCCGTGGTCCGCACGTGCCTTCAACAGGCAAGCTCAAAGTATTCAAACTGATGAAGTTGGCTGGCGCGTATTGGCGCGGTGATTCCAAAAACGAGATGCTACAACGCGTTTATGGCACTGCATTCGCGAAGAAAGAAGATCAAGAACAGTACCTGCACATGTTGGAAGAGGCAGAAAAGCGTGATCATCGTAAGTTGGGTAAGAGTTTGGACTTGTTCCACTTCCAAGATGAAGCGCCTGGTTTGATTTTCTGGCATCCAAAAGGTTGGACGATCTGGCAGCAAGTTGAACAATACATGCGCAAGGTGTATCAAGACTGTGGCTACCAAGAAGTCAAGGCGCCGCAAATTTTGGATCGCACTTTGTGGGAGAAAACTGGGCATTGGGAGAACTATCGCGAGAATATGTTCAGTACCGAATCTGAAAATCGTAACTACGCGTTGAAGCCAATGAACTGCCCAGGTCACGTGCAGATCTTCAATTCAAATATGCGCAGCTATCGCGAATTGCCATTGCGTTACGGTGAGTTCGGTCAATGTCATCGTAATGAGCCATCTGGCGCGTTGCACGGCATTATGCGTGTGCGTGGGTTTACACAAGATGATGGTCATATCTTCTGTACTGAAGATCAGATTCAAGACGAAGTAATGGCTTTTCATCCGCAAGCGATGAAGGTGTATGACGATTTCGGTTTTGAAAATATTCAAATTAAATTGGCGTTGCGCCCTGAAAATCGTATCGGCTCTGAAGAAATTTGGGATAAGGCGGAAGAGACTTTACGCGCTGCTTTGCGTAATTGCGGCATGACTTGGGAAGAATTGCCAGGTGAGGGTGCTTTCTACGGTCCTAAGATTGAATATCACTTGAAAGATAGTTTAGGTCGTCCATGGCAAGTCGGTACGATGCAAGTGGATTTTTCTATGCCAGGTCGTCTAAGTGCTGAGTACGTGTCTGACGACAACTCTCGTAAAGTGCCAGTGATGTTGCATCGCGCGATTGTTGGTTCAATGGAAAGGTTTATTGGTATTTTGATCGAGAATCATGCTGGTGCTTTGCCAACTTGGTTAGCTCCAGTGCAAGTTGCGGTGCTTAATATTTCCGAGTCGCAGGCTGAATATGCTAAATCTGTCGCAGAAAACCTGAAAAAACAAGGCTTTAGAGTGCATACAGATTTGCGTAATGAGAAGATTACCTATAAAATACGCGAACATTCCATGCAAAAATTGCCTTACATCATCGTAGTTGGTGATAAAGAACGGGATGCAAATACAGTGGCTGTGCGTACGCGCGGTAATCTGGACTTGGGTGTAATGACTCAAGAAGCCTTCTTGGATCGCCTCAAAAACGACTTGGAAACCAAGGCTTAACCAGCTTTTGCCCGCGAAAAAGTACAGCCTGTTTATTTAAATTTTTGAAGGAAACTAAGATAGCTACCGATAAGTCACATCGCATCAACGGCGAAATTACAGCGATAGAAGTGCGTCTGTCCGGCGTTGAGAACGAGCCTTTAGGCATTGTTAAATTAAGTGAAGCATTTCGCTTAGCCGAAGAGGCCGAAGTAGATTTGGTGGAAATCGCGCCAACCGCGCAGCCACCTGTTTGCCGATTGATGGATTACGGCAAATTTAAGTACCAAGAGCAGAAGAAGGCGCACGAAGCCAAGCTGAAGCAAAAAGTTATTTTGGTCAAGGAAGTGAAATTCCGTCCAGGTACAGATGATGGTGATTACAATATTAAGTTGCGTAATTTGACCAAATTCTTAGATGACGGCGATAAGACTAAAATTACATTGCGTTTCCGTGGACGTGAAATGGCACATCAAGAAATTGGTATGCGCATGTTAGAGCGTTTGAAACTGGATCTTGAGCCTTACGGTCAGGTTGAACAGTTTCCTAAGATGGAAGGACGCCAAATGGTTATGATCCTTTCACCGAAAAAGAAAAAGTAATTCGGTGAGCCCATAAATCTAATTGTAGGGCGCATTACTTTGTTGTTTGTCTCTGCAATACCTTTGTATTGCTGCGGGAAACGCCTAGTACTGCAACCCTAAAATTGAATTTCTGAACCCACCTTGCGATCTCGAAGTTGGAGCGCAAAATAAAGAATTTGTAGTGGCAGTGATTCGCAAGCATCGCCGTCGCAACAAAGGGCATTGAACTCGATTTCAAGCCCAAGCTAAGTGAGAAGTAGGCATCCAAGAGTAACGTCATTGTTGCCACCTACCATCATATAAAAAGGAACTGTCGTAAAAGACAGGATGTAAAATGCCTAAAATGAAAACAAAGAGCTCTGCAAAGAAGCGCTTTCGTGTACGCCCAGGTGGAACTGTTAAGAGTGGTCATGCTTTCAAGCGCCATATCTTGACTAAAAAAACCACTAAGAACAAACGCCAATTGCGTGGCACCCGTAACATCAACGCGTCTGACGTAACATCAGTCATGCGTATGATGCCAACAGCT
Source organism: Affinundibacterium seohonense (assembly GCF_014284305.1). Lineage (GTDB taxonomy): Bacteria > Pseudomonadota > Gammaproteobacteria > Burkholderiales > Burkholderiaceae_D > Undibacterium > Undibacterium seohonense. Next base: position 23,424 of record NZ_JACOFW010000035.1, on the reverse strand, counting down.
TAACCTCTACTCACTATTTTAAGGAGTTATCATGCCTAGAGTAAAACGTGGGGTTACCGCTCGTGCCCGTCATAAGAAAGTTCTCGATTTAGCCAAAGGCTATCGTGGTCGTCGTAGTAAGGTATTCCGTATTGCTAAGCAAGCAGTTATGCGCGCTGGTCAATATGCATACCGTGATCGTCGTAACAAAAAACGCGTATTCCGCGCTTTGTGGATAACCCGTATCAATGCTGCATCTCGTCAACATGGTTTGACTTACAGCGTGTTCATGAACGGCTTGAAAAAAGCGAACATCGAACTCGACCGTAAAGTGTTGGCTGATATGGCTGTGATGGACAAACCAGCATTTGCTGCGATTGTTAGTCAAGTAAAAACGACTTTGGCTGCTTAATTAGTCATAGTCTGTAGATTCGCCTAGTGCGAAGATGCAATATGAGCGGGGCAGAGGTTCAATCCTGTGCCCCGTTTGTTTTTCTGAAGGGCTTTTGCAAAATCGCTCACTCGATTGATGTGAACTATTTTGTGTAAGTCTTTGAAATATTAATTCCATTATCCACATAACGTGGGAAAAATCGCATGAATTCCTTAGATCAAATCGTAACTCAAGCTGTCGCTGATTTTGCTGCTGCTCCAGATGCAGCCGCTTTAGAAAATGCGAAAGCTTTGTACCTTGGTAAATCCGGTCAAATTACCGAGCAAATGAAAAGTTTGGGCAAGCTCGCGCCTGATGAACGTAAAGTTCAGGGTGCAGTGATTAATGTGGCTAAAGAGAAAATCGAAAATGCATTGACAGCTCGTCGTGACGCGTTAGCCAACGCGCAGATGGAAGCACGTTTAAACGCCGAAGCGATCGACGTGACTTTACCTGGCCGCGGTCGTGGTATCGGTGGTATTCATCCAGTAATGCGTACGTGGCAGCGTGTTGAAGAAATTTTCCGTTCAATCGGTTTTGACGTGGCTGACGGTCCAGAAATTGAAAATGACTGGACCAATTTCACAGCCTTGAATAGTCCGGAAAATCATCCTGCGCGTTCTATGCAAGATACTTTCTACGTTGAAGGTAATGACACATCTGGTAAGCCCTTGTTGTTGCGTACCCATACTAGTCCTATGCAAGTACGTTACGCACGTATGAACAAGCCACCGATTAAAGTTATCGCACCAGGTCGTACTTACCGTGTCGATAGCGATGCCACGCATTCACCTATGTTTCATCAAGTTGAAGGCTTATGGATTGCTGAAGATATCAGCTTCGCCGATCTCAAAGGTGTGTATCTCAATTTCGTGAAAGCCTTTTTTGAAACGGATGATTTGCAAGTGCGCTTCCGTCCATCCTATTTCCCGTTTACCGAACCTTCTGCAGAGATTGATATTGCCTTCGGTAGCGGCCCTTTGAAGGGGCGCTGGTTGGAAATTTCCGGTTCAGGTCAAGTGCATCCATCCGTCATTAAAAACATGGGTCTCGATCCTGACCAGTATATCGGTTTCGCATTTGGCTCTGGTTTAGAGCGACTGACGATGCTGCGTTACGGTGTCAGCGATTTGCGCTTGTTCTATGAAGGCGATCTGCGATTCTTGAAGCAGTTTAACTAAGTAACTAAGAACAATTAGCCGCAGAGGCTTTTAATTATATTGATGCGCATTTGCGCCAAATATTAACCAACATCACGGTTGAATTATGCAATTTTCTGAAAACTGGTTACGTACCATGGTAGATCCGAACATGACTTCGGATGAGTTGTCTCACTTATTGACGATGGCAGGTTTGGAAGTGGAAGAAGTGGAGCCGGTTGCTCCACCATTTAGTAATGTGGTTGTCGCAGAGATTCTTGAGATCGCTAAGCACCCTGATGCGGACCGTCTAAATGTATGTCAGGTCGATGTTGGTACTGGCACTTTGTTGAATATCGTATGCGGCGCACCGAATGTTAGGGTTGGTATGAAAGTGCCATGTGCAACGGCTGGCGCAGTCTTGCCTCCAGGTGCTGATGGGAAACCTTTCTTGATCAAGGTCGGTAAATTGCGCGGTGTTGAGTCTCAAGGCATGTTGTGCTCGGCACGCGAATTGAAATTATCAGAAGATCACGGCGGTCTGATGGATTTGCCAGCTGACGCGCAAGTCGGTCAAAATTTTCGCGATTACTATCAGTTAAATGATTTGAAATTCACGATTAAGTTGACCCCGAATAAAGCCGATTGCCTATCCGTACTCGGTGTTGCTCGTGAAGTGTCGGCTTTAACTGGCACACCTATGCATTTGCCTGAAGCACACATTGTTCCTGTTAGTTTGACTGAAAAGTTGCCAGTCAAAATCAGTGCGCCTGATTTGTGCGGTCGTTTTGTTGGTCGTGTGATACGCGGCGTGAATGCAAAAGCAGCTACACCGGATTGGATGAAGCAACGCCTTGAACGCAGTGGTCAGCGACCAATTTCTGCGTTAGTTGATATCTCCAATTATGTGATGTTAGAGCTTGGTCGCCCAAGCCATGTCTTTGATCTGGATAAAATTCACGGCGGCCTCGATGTTCGTTGGGGTAAAGCTGGCGAGTCTCTAAAGCTGTTAAACGGCAATACAGTAGCGGTTGATGAATGGGTAGGTGTGATCGCGGATCATCAAGAGATCGAATCTTTGGCTGGTATCATGGGCGGCGATTCAACTGCCGTGACATTGGATACAGAAAACATCTATTTAGAGTCTGCATTCTGGTGGCCGCAAGCTATTCAAGGTCGTGCCCGCAAATATAATTTTTCGACTGATGCGGCACATCGCTACGAGCGCGGTGTGGATTTTGCATCTATCGTTGAACACGTTGAACGTATTACTGCTTTAATCGTTGAAATTTGTGGCGGTACTGAGCATGTCAAAGTCGGTCCAGTCGATGATTTAGTCGTTAATTTACCAAAACGTCTGCCGGTTAAATTGCGTACAGCACGTGCCAACAAAGTGATTGGCGTAGAATTTACGGACGTGCAAATCGCTGACATTTTTACTCGCCTTGGTTTGCAATTCACGCAAGAACCGGGCTTGTTTTCGGTCACTCCTCCGTCCTATCGTTTTGATATTGAAATCGAAGAAGATTTGATCGAAGAAGTGGTGCGCGTCTATGGTTTTGAGAATATTCCATCCTTGCCACCAGTTGCACCGAATGCGATGTTAATTGCGCCGGAAAATACCCGCTCCGCATTTACTTTGCGTCGTCAAATTGCCGATTTAGATTATCAAGAAGTGGTCAATTACAGCTTTGTGGAAGAAGTGTGGGAAAAGGATTTCTGCGGTAACGATAATCCTATCAAACTGCAAAATCCAATTGCTAGTCAAATGAGTGTCATGCGTACCAGCTTGATCGCAAGTTTGGTCGCAAACACACGCTACAATTTGAATCGCAAACTAAATCGCGTCCGTATTTTTGAATTGGCCGCAGTATATTTGCGCGACGAAGCGGTGACGGATGGCGCATTGACTGTTGCCGGATACGATCAGCCTAAACGTCTGGCAGCGTTAGCCTATGGCCCCGTCGCTGCAGAACAATGGGGGCAAGCGACACGTAATGTTGATTTCTTTGATTTGAAGTCAGACTTGGAAAATTTATTTGCGCCCAAAGTGCTGCGTTTCAATAAAATTGACCATCCTGCTTTACATCCAGGACGTTCCGCTCAAGTCGAGTGCGATGGGAGAATCATTGGGCTGATTGGTGAGTTGCATCCACGCTTACAACAGAAGTATGACTTGCCTCTAGCGCCTATCGTGTTTGAAGTCGAGGCAGCTGCATTGCAGGCCGTTTATTTGCCGACACATCGTGAAATTTCTAAGTTCCAAGCTGTGACACGTGATTTAGCTTTGGTTGTGAAACAAACTGTTTCCACACAAGATTTGATCGACGTTTTCCAGGCGGAAATAAACAAAGCTGAATCTTGCAAAATCGTGCAAGACCTTGTTTTATTTGATGAATATCGTGGTAAAGGTTTGGAAAATGACGAGAAAAGTCTTGCTTTCCGCTTTAGCTTGCAAGATACTCAGAACACGCTACAAGATGAAACGGTTGAGTTGGCAATGGCAGCGTTAGTCGCATCTGCAGTCGCAGGTGTTTCCGCAAGACTTCGTTAAAATTTACTGACTTTTTTGACGCTCTGAGTGCCAATGCTAACTGGCAGGTAGGGGCGTCAAAACATTTCAGCAATTACAGAATAAGTTGTCATGATGTGCTCTGCGAAAAGTCGATGTTCATCCAGCACAAAGAGTAAGTTAAAAAATAGGTAAATAATGATGAACGATGTAAATTCTGCTGATCTTCAATCTCTGTTGGATGAAGATTTAAAACGTGCCATGCATGAAGCGCAGGCGCGTTCAAAAGCAGAAAAAGATTTGCCTACCCTAACTAAGGCCGAGCTCGCCGAGCTCTTATTTGAGCAAGTGGGTTTAAACAAACGTGAAGCAAAGGATATGGTTGAGACCTTCTTTGGCGAGATCCGGGATGCGTTAGAACGTGGAGCTGAGGTTAAACTTTCAGGTTTCGGAAATTTTCAACTGCGGGATAAGCCGCAGCGACCAGGCCGCAATCCTAAGACGGGTGAAGAAATTCCGATTACCGCTCGCCGTGTAGTCACTTTTCATGCGAGTCAAAAGCTAAAAGCGATGGTTGATGACTTACATTCCCCAATTCAATTTAATAGTGCTAACGCAGCGTAGTTCCCCCTATGAGTGATGCCGATATGGAAAACTTTGTGTTGCCTCCGATTCCTGCTAAACGTTATTTTACGATAGGCGAGGTCAGTGATTTATGTGGTGTAAAACCGCATGTGTTGCGCTATTGGGAGCAGGAATTTGCACAGCTAAAGCCGGTTAAGCGGCGGGGCAATCGTCGTTATTATCAACATCACGAAGTTCTTCTTATTCGCCGCATTCGTGAATTACTTTATGAGCAAGGCTTTACGATTAACGGTGCTCGCAATAAGTTGAATAATCAAGTCGCGCATGTGGAAGAAAAGATCGAAGAGCAGGAGTCAGCGCCGAATATTAGCTTCAGTAAAATTCGCGGTGAGCTGCGTGCGGTGCTAGATATACTTGCAATTTAAGCTTATCGAGCAGGATTGAAAAGTGAGCCTTTGAAATGATATTTCCTGTATAGGCTCAAGAGAAAGATCGAACTGCTAAGTTCAGTAGACCAGCAATTGGTTCATCAAAAATAGCGGCAATTTAGCCGCTATTTTTTTATCTAATCAAAGGTCCCGAGCAATCGCCTTTAGCTGGTAAAGTGCATCGAGCGCCTCGCGCGGTGTTAGTGCGTCAGGGTCTAATTCATCAATTGCAGATAAAAGTGCCGAGCTTAGGGGCGCTACTGAAGATTGCACCTCGTGATTGCGCGTGTCATCGATAGTCGCTGCCGCATTGCTAGAAAACAAATCGAATTGCGGCGTACTTTGCAGAGATTGTGCTTCAAGATCTGCTAAATGCTTGCGTGCTGCACGGATCACTGGCTGTGGAATACCCGCCAATTGTGCAACCTGCAAACCATAGCTTTGTGATGCCGGACCTGCTTGCACAGCATGCAGAAACACGATATTTTCTTTGTGTTCAATCGCTGATAAATGCACGTTTTCTGCACTCGGATGGATGTCCGGTAACTGGGTTAATTCAAAATAATGGGTTGCAAACAGTGTGTAACTTTTTGATGTCATGATTAGATGGCGTGCAATTGCCCATGCTAACGCCAATCCATCAAAGGTCGATGTTCCTCGGCCTACCTCATCCATCAAGACTAAAGAATTTTCCGTCGCTCCGTGTAAGATCGCCGCTGATTCTGTCATTTCGACCATAAAGGTAGAGTGACCACCAGCCAGGTCATCGGCCGCACCGATACGCGTAAAAATGCGATCAATCGGCCCAATAGTGGCTTGAGTCGCCGGAACATAACTGCCAATATAGGCGAGTAAAGTAATCAGCGCAGTTTGGCGCATAAAAGTCGATTTACCACCCATATTCGGACCTGTGATCAAGAGCAGTTTGCGCTCAGCGGATAGTTGGCAATCATTGGCAATGAAACGTTCGATTTGATTTTCGACCACAGGATGGCGACCTTGCACGATATCCAAAGTTGGTTCGCTGACTAACTGCGGTGCGCACCAATTATTTTTCATCGCATGATCCGCCAAACTTACGAGCGCATCCAGTTGTGCGATTGCATGCGCGATGGTTTGCAGCGTTTGAATATGGGGCAATAAATCTTGTAGCAGTTTGTCATACAGCACCTTTTCACGAACCAGCGCACGTTCTTGTGCCGATAAAGCTTTGTCTTCAAATGCTTTGAGTTCGGGTGTGATGTAACGCTCGGCATTTTTTAAAGTCTGGCGACGGCGATAATTGTCCGGTACTTTATCGGCTTGTCCATTCGTGACTTCAATGTAGAAACCGTGAACTTTGTTGTATTCAACACGCAGATTGGCGATACCAGTGCGGGCGCGTTCTGAGGTTTCCAGATCGATCAAGAATTGACCAGCATTTTCTGAGAGCGAACGTAATTCATCAAGCTCAGCATCAAATCCGTTCGCAATCACGCCACCATCGCGCACCATGGTCGCTGGTTGCGGCATCAACGAACGCTCTAATAAATCTAGACATTCACTTGGTGTCGCAAGATTCGTTAGAGATTGCGACAATAATTGAGGTTCATTATTTTTCAAACACATCGACACATAAGTACGCACGGTGCCCAGATGTTGAACGCCATCACGTAAGGCAGCAAGATCGCGTGGACGTGCTGAGAGTAGGGCGATGCGCGTGGTGATGCGTTCAATATCTGGGATGGACGTCAATGTGTTAGATAAACCTGTAGTCGCATCGGCTTGTAATAGTGCGTCGATCGCTTGATGACGGCTACGAGCGATTTGCTGTTCGCGTCGCGCATGATGCAACCAATGGCGCAGTAAGCGAGAGCCCATCGCAGTGCGACAATGGTCTAATAAAGAAAATAAAGTAGGTGATTCTTGGCCACGTAAAGTTTCCGTTAACTCGAGATTGCGCCGCGTAGCGGTATCGAGTCCGATAAATTCGTTTTCAGATTCTACGCTAAGTGAATTGACGTGTTTTAAGCCGCGCCCTTGTGTCGATTCAGCGTAACGCAACAGGGCACCAGCAGCGCCTAATGCAGCGCCAAAGTTTTCTACGCCAAAACCCGTTAGTGTGGAAGTGGCGAGTTGATCTTGTAAAGACTTTTGACCTTGCTTGAGATCGAAATGCCAGTCAGGTACTTCAGAAAATTTACCCGGTAATTCATGACGAAACTCTTCAAGCATTAAACCGCCAGCAGAGACCAAAACTTCGGCTGGTGAAATGCGTTCTAATTCTTGCTGGAGGCGTGTCTGTAGTGACTTTTCATCAGTACTAAATTCCATCAACTTTAAAGCACCGCTGGCTAACGATAGCCACGCCAAGCCAATGTTGACAGTTTTGCGTTGGCTCAACAGGCACATTGCCAATAACGGACGCTCCGCTTTTGCCGGCAATAAATCTGTGTCAGTCAAGGTACCCGGCGTAATCACACGCATGACTTTGCGCTCAACAGGACCTTTACTCGTCGCCGGATCACCAATTTGTTCACAAATCGCCGCTGATTCGCCGATCTTGACCAACTTAGCAAGGTAAGGTTCTATCGAATGAAACGGAATGCCCGCCATTTTGATCGGCGCGCCATTCGAGGTGCCGCGCTGGGTTAAAGTAATTCCCAAAATACGCGAAACTTTTTCTGCATCTTCAAAAAACAATTCATAAAAATCGCCCATGCGATAGAACACTAAGGTATCGGGATAATCCGCTTTGATACCAAGGTATTGCTTCATCATTGGGGTGTGGGTTTCTGTGGCAGCCATATTTTTATTGAAATTTTTGTGAATTGAGTCTGGGAGAGTTTGAATTCTCTTAAGGAGCGAAATCATAGCGCAATTACATATTAAGACTGTGCAATTGCGATGTTTTTTTTAATGTTCTGTATTCATTAATAAAAAACGGGCAATGCTCGCACATTTGCCCGTTCTTTCTTACTTTTTCCGTCAGGTCGGCGATAAATTATGCGCCGCCGCGACCGCCTGAGCGACGCGGTGTACTTTGCTTAAATGCTGGTTTCGCGCCAGCAGGTTTTGGACCTGCATTACGAGCAACATTGCTGCCTGCCGCCTTGGTTGCGCCTTGTGGTCGACTTGGTGCTTTACTTCGATTGCCGCCTCCGCCGCCATTGCCACCACGACCCTGTGCAGGATTAGGGAAGCTGCGCAATTGTATCGGTTGCGCTTTTGCGTGTGGATCTGGAATGAAGCCGTCAATAATTTCTTGTGGAATCTGGCGTTTGATAAACTTCTCAATATCTGCCAGTAGCTTGAATTCATCTACACAGACTAAGGACACTGCTTCACCTGTCGCGCCAGCGCGACCAGTACGGCCGATGCGATGGACATAATCTTCTGCGACGTTTGGCAAATCATAATTGACCACGTGTGGCAATTGGTCGATATCGATTCCGCGTGCAGCGATATCGGTTGCGACTAAGACAGTTAAACTACCATCTTTAAATTCCGCCAGTGCTTTGGTGCGCGCTGATTGACTCTTATTGCCATGAATCGCCATCGCATTAATTTCGTCGCGGATCAATTGCTCAACCAATTTATTCGCGCCATGCTTGGTGCGCGTAAAGACCAATACCTGTGTCCACTTATGTGTCTTGATTAAGTGCGCCAGCATCGCTTGCTTTTTGTCGCGGTCGACTGGATGTACTTTTTGTGCAATCACTTCGACCGTGGAGTTACGGCGCGCAACTTCGATCATCGCTGGGTTATTCAATAATTTATCCGCGAGCGTTTTGATATCGTCAGAGAAAGTGGCGGAGAACAATAAATTTTGGCGCTTTGCTGGAAGTATCGCTAACACTTTTTTGATGTCATGAATAAAGCCCATGTCGAGCATGCGGTCTGCTTCGTCCAAAACCAAAATTTCGATATGACGTAAATCGATGGTGCCTTGCTGATGATGATCGAGCAAGCGACCTGGTGTTGCTACTAAAACGTCCACACCTGTTTTGAGTAATTTGACTTGTGGATTGATGCCGACGCCGCCAAAGATGACACCAGAATTGAGTGGTGTATGCTTGCCATAAGTGGCAACGCTTTCTTCAACTTGTGCAGCCAGTTCACGGGTTGGTGTTAAGACCAAAACACGGATATTGCGACGATCGGTTTTATTTTTTGGAGCAGGTGCGCTGCGCAACAATCGTTCTAAAATTGGCAGAGTAAAGCCAGCAGTTTTGCCTGTGCCTGTTTGTGCGCCAGCGAGTAAATCACCGCCTTTGATGACCGCAGGAATTGCTTGCGCTTGAATTGGTGTAGGAGTGGTGTAGCCGTGCTCGCTGACTGCGCGAACGATGGACTCGGAAAGGCCGAGATCTGAAAATGTGGTCATGCTAATTTCTATATGAAACAAACTTCCCGCAGGGTGCGGCAAAGGTTTGGGTACAACTTGTTATGGCTGCGCACATCACTTTCAGGGTGAATGTGATGTGCTTGATCTTAATTATTTTGCGAAAACTTGTAAGGCATTAACCATCTGCCCGAATACTTTTGGCGTGCCAGCAAGAACGTCACCTTTGTACAGGTAATCAGACTCGCCAGCGAAAGTACCAACGATACCACCGGCTTCAGTTACAACCAAAGAGCCTGCTGCGATATCCCAAGGTGCCAAACCTTTTTCAAAAAAACCATCCAAACGACCCATGGCAACGTAAGCTAAATCTAAAGCAGCTGCACCAGGACGACGTAATCCTTGACATTTTTGCGTCATGATTTTGTACATTTCCATGTATTCGTCAAGGCCGGCCATATCGCGACCTGAAAAACCAGTGCCGATCAAGGCATCAGCGATTTTGTCGCATTTAGTGACACGGATACGTTTGTCATTCAAAAATGCGCCACCACCTTTAGACGCTGTGAACATTTCATTGCGGCTAGGATCATAGATGACGGCTTGAGTGATAACGCCTTTTTGTTGCAGGGCGATGGAAACGCAATATTGTGGGAATCCATGAATGAAATTCGTCGTGCCATCGAGCGGGTCGATGATCCAGACGTTTTCATTGTCGTCATGCAGATTTTTGGAAGCACCTGATTCTTCAGCAAGAATCGCGTGATCAGGGTAAGCGGAAGTCAGCACCTCAATAATCGCAGCTTCGGCAGCGCGATCCACTTCAGTTACGAAATCGTTGTATTGCTTTTCACTGACTTGGACACGGTCCACATCAAAAGAAGCACGATTAATAATCGTCGCGGCACGACGAGCGGCTTTAATTGCCGTATTGAGCATTGGGTGCATAGAGTTTCCGTTAAAATGGCGGCAGCCCAGCCTTGAGTCTGGACTAGACCAAGGTCGTGGAGATGTCGCACAAAGATGAATTAAAGAGCGGGGCGCAGAGATTTCGCTGTGAAATATTGATTCATTGTAAAAACAACACAAACAACATAAATTGACGCGCAATTGCGCTATTTTAAATGAACTTACCTATTTCTGATACATCTGTTTTTAATCGCCTTCGAATTATCTTGGTTGATACCAGTCATCCCGGCAATATTGGTGCGGTAGCACGTGCTATGAAAACCATGGGATTTTCTGATTTGCGGTTGGTCAATCCACGGTTTGACGATGCATTGACAAACCCTGATGCTGTTGCGTTCGCGAGCGGAGCACAAGATATTTTGGCTTCGGCTAAAGTTGTCGATAAGATCGAGGACGCTTTGGTTGATTGCCATTTTGTTGCTGCGGTTAGTGCGCGCTTACGTGAATTTTCACCTCCCATTGTCACCCCGCGTGAATTTGCCGATAAATTAGTGAGTGCTTGGACGCAAGACGTGGCTTTGGTATTTGGTAGTGAGCGTTACGGATTGCCGAATGAGATCGTAATGAATAGCAATGTACTCATTAATGTGCCAGCGAACCCTGATTACTCCTCGTTAAATTTAGCGCAGGCAGTACAAATTCTCGCTTACGAATGCAGAATGAGCGCTTTAATTGATTCAACTGATTCGAGTCAAAAAACTGCGATTGGTTTTCAAGGTGAGTTGGCATCAATCGAACAGATAGATCGAATGTATCAGCATTTGGAGCAATCACTTGTTAAGTTAGATTTTTTAAATCCGCATAATCCTAAAAAGCTTATGCCGAGATTGAAGCGCTTATTTTCTAGAGCTCAACTAGAAGTCGAAGAAGTGAATATAATACGCGGAATTTCAAAGAGAATTTTGGATTTTGAGAAAAAGTGACCACTCGATGGCGGCTGACATTTTAGCGAAATTTGTTTGCTGTAAAGAATGGATTATTTAATTAAGTGCATTTCAAATTAATATTTTTGTTTCAAATTTGACGATGTTTAAACAAAAACCGAGGCAATCTGCTTTGATTTTCCATGTAAAAGAAGTAACATCGTAGATAGTTAAACTCAATCGCCAACAGCAACGAGTTTGAAACGCCATATGTTTGTTAAGGAAAGCATCATTTCACGTTTGTTCAATTTTTTAATACTGAATATTCTCTTCGCCGCCTTCAGCTTGGGAGTGGCGCTGCAGGCGTTCGCCCTGGGGTTAGGTGAAATGCGTGTGAAATCGGCACTAGGTCAATCATTGCTGGTGCATGCAGATGTTGTAGGTGCCGAAACAGAACAAATTAATCCGACTTGTCTGCGGGCAAAAGTGGTGACGGTTGATGGCATCTTTATTGCCAATGCCATTATTACGATGCATCAAAACGCAAAGCAGCGTGCTTTGTCATTTTCCACTAGACAGGCCATGAATGAGCCTGCAATTAATTTAATTATTGATATTGGTTGCGAAACCCAGTTGCATCGGGAATTCTCGATTTTGCTTGATCCGCCTGAAGCGATACCGGGCATGGCCAATATGAGTCGCGACGACTCGCCGTTTGGGGTAGTTCCGAGTAACGCCTCGATCAAGGCAGAGCCAGCTTTTACTACGGGTAAATCCAATAATCGGAACCCTAAAAAAACTCAGCCAGAAAAGCCTGATAATCACTCTGATACGATTTCTCAAGTAGCCGATGTCTCAAAGAAAAGTGAAGGCAAGCGCAGAAAGGCGCCGTCTGCATCAAGAGATGTTCTGAAATTGTCAGATGATATTGTTATGCCGGCTCCTTCTCAGGGCTTACGTATGAGTGATGTTTTGAGCTCCGATGCTGGACAGCAATTGATTGAAAACATGCAGGAATTACGTGCAGCGCAGGCGCGTATGGCGGCAATATTGCGTGACGATCCTCAAGCGGCATCGTCGACCCCAACAATAACTCCTGAGGTTAAGATTGAAAATAGTAAGGAAATAGCCAGTCTAAAGCAGGAAACGGAGCAGTTAAGAAAGCAGAATTTAGTGGATAAAGCGGCTTTGTCCAAGCTGCAGGACAAGTCAGTATTCGATTTTTGGCTTATAAGTTTGGCTATAATCGCAATTTTGGCGATCGCAATCGTTCTGTTTTTACTGGTTTACATACGTCGAAATTTGTCGGGGAAAAATGATACTTGGTGGGAAGGTGAAGAAGAAGCATTAAGTGCTCAGCCAGAAAAAATTGAAGATGTTATCAATAACTTGCAGTCAAGTTATGACACAAAATCAGCTGCGGTAGCAAGTTCTTCAGGTGCATTGAATAAACGTAATTCTTCCCCGGTGGCAGCGGATGGTATTAAGGATGTAAATTCTGATCTCACACCTAGTCAGGCTATGTTTGAAAATAGTAGCTTTCATCGTACGCCGACTTTAGAGGAGACGAATAGTAGTATTTTTAACTTCTTCGCGCCGCGTGGAAACTCTGTCAAAGTGGAAGAGATTTCAGATGTGACTCAAGAGGCAGAATTCTGGATTTCTATGAATGATCCTCAACGCGCGATCGAAATTTTGGCTGCTCAAGAACAGGTGGAGCAGCCTGATTCTCCTGTCCCTTGGCTGTTTTTGTTGGATCTGTATCGCACCGTTAAGGATAGAAATAAGTACGACATCTTACGTGATCGATTTATTGTTTTCTTTAATGCAAATATCCCAGAGTTTGATACTGACCTTTCACAAATGCCAAGTCGTCAATTGGAAGACTTTCCTCATCTAATGCAGAAAATCTGTGACGGTTGGAATAGTAATGGCATTATTCCTTATCTTGAGAGTTTGTTGGTTGATGATAGAGAAGGTAAACGAGCGGGATTCGATCTCCCTGTTTACCGAGACATATTGATGTTGCTGGGAATTGCACATGAAATTGACAAGATGATGGCAATTGAGCGGCCATTGCGCGAAGTGCCAGAGCTTGTGACTACCAAAGTACCAGAGGCGAAAGTGGATGCGGATCCTTTGGAGGCCGCTGAAATTAATACGATCGAATTTGAGACGATTGATTTTCCGATAATGATGGATAAAGCCAAGAATTGATTCGATTTTCGCAATCGGTGGAGATTGTTTAATATTTTGGTTTTGGTAGTGGAAAGTCGTGTCGTTGAATTTGGCTAAAGTGGCTATGTTTTTTTTGTGTGCTACTTTATCACCAATGCTTTTCCCTGAAGATCAGGCTGGAGAGAAAACTGACATCGGGGTATAATCGCGCTTTCCGTTCCAACCCGCAATGTGTCTGTTCTCTTTCGCGTTATTCTTAACGCGAACGCCAGAAACTAGCCACTTTGCCTCAACTACATTCACGCCATGTTGATATTGCCAGGCTCTAACGCCCTGTCTGCTTTCCGAACTAAAAATTTACTATCCCGCCTGCAAGCTGTTGATGCCAATATCGTTGGCGTGACAGCGCGCTATGCGCATTTTGTTGATGCGTCAGCGCCACTCAGTGAAATTGACATTAATCGTCTGAAAGCACTTTTGGTTTACGGTGATGCTTTTACTGGTAGCGAAGAGGGCGATAGCTTCGTCGTTATTCCGCGCTTCGGTACGATTTCACCATGGGCATCGAAAGCGACTGATATTACCCATAACTGCGGTATGCAGCAGATCAAGCGTCTGGAGCGCGGCGTGCAGTATTTTGTGCAAGTGAAGTCTGGTTTGTTGGGCGGCGCAAAAAAACTTGCTGCTGATTCCAAACAAGGCGTGATCGCCCTGTTGCATGATCGTATGACAGAAATGGTGCTGGAAGATCTGAATGCTGCTAACGGGTTGTTCACTGAATTAGACGCCAAGCCTCTAGAGCATGTCGATGTTTTGGGTGGTGGCAAAGCTGCATTGGTTGAAGCCAATAGTGCGCTTGGTTTGGCTTTGTCTGACGATGAAGTTGATTACTTGGTTGATGCCTTCGCGACGGCAAAACGTAATCCTACAGACGTTGAATTAATGATGTTTGCACAAGCCAATAGTGAACACTGCCGCCATAAGATTTTCAACGCAGACTGGACAATTGACGGCGAGAAGAAAGATATTTCGCTGTTCGGCATGATTAAGAACACGCATTTGCTGCAACCAAAAGGCACGATCGTTGCCTATAGCGATAACTCTTCCATCATGGAAGGCGCGACTGTCACACGCTTTTATCCAAATGGTGCGGCTAATGGCAATGAATACAAAGCGTCGACAGAATTGACTCACACCTTAATGAAGGTGGAAACGCATAACCATCCGACCGCGATATCTCCATTTCCAGGGGCATCGACAGGTGCTGGTGGTGAGATTCGTGATGAAGGTGCGACTGGCCGCGGTGCAAAACCAAAGGCGGGTCTGACTGGGTTTACCGTTTCAAATTTGAATTTGCCAGGCAATGTGCAAGCTTGGGAAAACGCTAGCGATGTCTTGAGTAACAATGCGACGACACAGCAATACGGCAAGCCAGATCGTATCGCTTCGCCTTTGCAAATTATGATCGAAGGCCCGATTGGTGGTGCCGCATTCAGTAATGAATTTGGTCGTCCTGTATTGGGTGGCTATTTCCGTACTTATGAACAAAATGTTGGTGGGACTGTTCACGGCTATCACAAGCCTATCATGATTGCCGGTGGTATCGGCAGCATCAATGATAAACACACGAAAAAGTTTGATTTACCTGTCGGTAGTCTGTTGATTCAACTCGGTGGTCCTGGCATGCGCATCGGTATGGGCGGCAGTGCGGCTTCTTCGATGGCGACTGGTACCAATACGGCGGATCTTGATTTTGATTCTGTTCAACGTGGCAATCCAGAAATGGAACGTCGCGCGCAAGAGGTGATTAACTCTTGCTGGCAATTGGGTGACAACAATCCTATTTTATCGATTCATGACGTCGGCGCTGGTGGTTTGTCTAATGCGTTCCCAGAAATCACAAACGACGCCAAGCGCGGTGCGAATTTTGATTTGCGCAAAGTGCCGTTGGAAGAAAGTGGCATGGCTCCTAAAGAAATTTGGAGTAATGAATCACAAGAGCGTTATGTGTTGGCGATTGCACCCGAAAGTTTGCCCCTGTTCCAATATTTCTGTGAACGCGAGCGTTGCTTGTTCGCTGTTGTAGGCACTGCAACCGAAGAACGTCAATTGAAAGTTATTGATCCACTCAATGACAACGCGCCAGTCGATATGCCGATGAACGTGTTACTCGGTAAGCCGCCAAAAATGCATCGCGAAGTCGAACACGTTAAGCGTGATTTCCCTGCGATCGATTTGACTGGTATGGATTTGAAAGTTGTAGGTGAAAGAGTCCTGAGTTTGCCAACTGTTGGCGATAAATCTTTCTTGGTGACGATTGGTGATCGCTCAGTTGGTGCAATGTCAGTCCGTGATCAAATGGTCGGTCCGTGGCAAGTGCCAGTCGCCGATTGCGCGGTGACTGCAATGAGTTTAGAAGGACATTTAGGCGAAGCAATGTCTATGGGAGAACGCACTCCATTGGCCGTGATTAATGCTGCAGCCTCTGGTCGTATGGCCGTTGGTGAGTCCATTACGAATATCGCGGCAGCACCAATCGCAAGCATTGAGAGCATTAAGCTCTCGGCAAACTGGATGGCGGCTTGTGGTCAGCCAGGTCAAGATGCCGCTTTGTTTGATACTGTTAAAGCAATTGGTATGGAACTTTGCCCAGCGCTGGGTATCAGTATTCCAGTCGGTAAAGATTCCTTGTCCATGCGTACAACATGGAAAGATGAGGGCGCTGATAAGTCAGTGACATCACCAGTGTCTTTGATCATTTCCGCATTTGCACCGGTGTACGATATTCGTAAATGCTTAACGCCACAAATTAAATTGGATGCTGGTGACACTAGCCTGATCTTGATTGATCTCGGCCGTGGCAAGAATCGTCTGGGTGCATCCGCGTTTGCACAAGTTATGCAAAAGCTTGGCGATCAAACACCAGACGTCGATAGCGCAGAAGACCTGAAAGCTTTCTTTGCGGCGATTCAATCTTTAACTCAAGATGGAAAAATTCTGTCTTACCATGATCGTTCAGATGGTGGCTTGTATGGCACATTGTGCGAGATGGCGTTTGCGGGTCGTAGCGGTTTGGCGATCAATCTTGACATGTTAACGATGGAAAGCGAACACGCCGCGGACCATGGTGACGCTAAGAATTGGGCTGGACAAGTGGCTGAGCGTCGCAATGAGCTAACTTTACGTGCCTTGTTTAATGAAGAGCTTGGTGCAGTCATTCAAGTTCGGACTGAGCAACGTAGTGAAGTTATGGATGTTTTGCGCGCACATAATCTTGGTGCATGCAGCCATGAAATCGGCAAGCCGAACAATAGCGGCATCATTTCTTTCATGCGTGATGCGAAAGAAATCTATAAAGAATCTCGCAGTGCCTTGCATCAAATTTGGAGTAAAACGAGCTGGCAAATCGCCCGCATGCGCGACAATCCAGCTTGTGCTGATGCGGAATACGCACGTCTGGCGGATGAATCTGATCCAGGCATGCAACCAAAAATCACTTTCGATGCGCAAGCAGATATTGCAACACCGTTTATCGCAACAGGTGTACGTCCTAAAGTCGCAATCTTGCGTGAGCAGGGTGTGAACTCGCACATTGAAACAGCATATGTGATGCACAAGGCGGGCTTTACCGCAGTTGACGTTCATATGAGTGATCTGATCGCAGGTCGTGCGAAGTTGGCAGACTACAAAGGTTTGATCGCAGTAGGTGGTTTTTCTTACGGTGACGTCTTGGGTGCGGGTGAAGGCTGGGCGAAGACGATTTTGTTCAATGCCATGATGTCTGAGCAATTTTCTGAATTCTTCCATCGTGACGATACTTTTGGTATGGGTATCTGTAATGGTTGTCAGATGATGAGTAATTTGAAGTCCATTATTCCAGGTGCAACAGCTTGGCCGAAATTCACCAAGAATAAGTCAGAGCAGTTTGAAGGTCGTTTTTCCATGGTGGAGATTCTCGAATCTAAATCGATTTTCTTCCAAGGTATGGCAGGTACACAAACACCAATCGCTGTAGCACATGGTGAAGGTTTTGCAGACTTCTCAACCACAGGCGATATCAATTCTGTACACGCAGCGATGCGTTTTGTCGATCATCATGGTCAGGCAAGCGAAGCTTATCCTTACAATCCAAATGGTTCGCCACGTGGATTAACTTCTGTGACAAATGATGATGGACGCTTTACAGTGATGATGCCGCATGCTGAGCGTGTATTCCGCAGCGTTTTGCATTCGTGGGCACCAGAATCTTTTGGTGAAGATTCGCCTTGGATGCGTATGTTTAGAAATGCTCGGGTTTGGGTGGGTTGATTTAAGTTATGTAAAGAAAACGCAGAGTTTGCTCAAAAGCACTCTGCGTTTTTTTTATTTGAAACATTGAGATTTGATCATAAAAAAAGCGCTGAATCTTTCAGCGCTTTTTGCTTTGGTATTTCGAAATTGAAATATTTATGTCTGCAATGCTACTGGCAATTCGGCAGGTAATGCAACTTCGTTGTTGACACTAAATTGGTAGTCCCGGAATACGTGTTCAGCCGAGAGTAATGCATAAGTCCCGTCAGCTAAGCGATGCGTTGTGTCTTTTAAGCGAGAAGTTGTTTGACCACAAGTCCAGCACTTGAAGTTACGCATGTGTGTGCAAAGACAAGTTTTATCCATGACTTTGAAATCCTTGTTGTCAGGATTCGCTTCTAGTTCGCGATTATAGGCATCAATGTAGGAGCAATTGCCGTTGCCGTCCAATAGGTAACCATAGGATTCGCAGCCAGGGCGGATATTGGATCCGATCGCCGGGGTGTTATTGAGCATACGCATAGGATAACCCGTTGGCGAAATCGTATTGACAATGATTTGCTCTTCTTGTGCCTTGAAATATTCTTGCTTTACGTCGTCTGGCAAGCCGCACTCATTCGTCACCGTGAAGCGGGTTGCAACTTGTACGCCCCCAACACCGGCTTCGAGGAAAGAAACCGCATCGCTACCCGTGAAAATCCCGCCTGCCGCTATTACAGGGATTTCCAGATTTTCATCTTTTAAGTATTGTAAAACTTCCGCAACGATGGTGTGTAAATCATATTTTGCCCAATCTAGTCCAAATCCAAGATGTCCGCCAGCTAATGGACCTTCGACAATTACATAGTCGGGCAGGCGATTGAGTTTGGCATTTTTACGTAAAAATAATTGCAGCGCGCGCACCGATGAAACAATAATGCCTAACTTGGCGTCCCGAAAGCGTGGGTGATCTTCCATAAGACCAAAAGACCCCAAATGTAAACCAGCACTTAAAGTGATGCCATCAATGCCTGCATCTAAAGCTGACGCCAGACGTACACGTAAGGTGTCGCGCGGGCCGTTCATGGTGAGTTTTTCCATGCAATTGACGAAAATCATGCCATCGCCTTGCTTGGCTTCCATGGTTCTACCGACATGTAATTTGGTGGCTTCTGCCAGCAAGTCTAAATCAAACTTAATATCAGTCTTGTCGGAATTGTTAATGTTGTATTTGTAAAGTTTGGTTTTGTCCTTGATGAAACTGGTGTCAAAACGACGGTCAGACACATCGTGAACCAACGCATCAGAAATATGGCCAATGCCATTTAAACGTGCGGCTACTAAGGCTAATTCCGCGGTTGAAATATCCACGCCCATACCGCCGATCATAATTGGTACAAGTTCATGTTTGCCTAGACGCAGGCGAAAATCATCTACACGTTTCATTGTTTTCCTTGGACAACTTTGATATTTAAATTTTATTGCTGTGCATTCACGTTCGAATTATTGAAAGTTTGTGATTTTGATGTTTGCACATTGCTGTTTTGTCGTGCATTTTGGGCGATAGTCAGAATTCTTAAACTTTAGAATTCGATTTCTAATTTTATTGATTTTATCGTTGAAATAGCACTACAAAATTTCTACAGGCGCAATTCTACCCTAGGTGTTCTTTTTTGGGCTTGTCATCATTGAAAAACCCGTGATTAATAAGGTTTTCCCCACTTTTCTTTAATGCAGATCAGGTTTGATACATAATTTTTGCTCAATAAGACAGGACTGGCCTCTGATACAATGCATACTTTTGCGAGAGTTTGTTTCTCTCTCATTCAATACTTTTTTAGATTATCTCTATGCAAATTTCTCAAAACTCCGTAGTGACTTTGAATTACACCATGTTCGATGAGCAAGGCAATATCATTGATAAAAATCATGAGCCTATCGTTTATTTGCACGGTGGTTACGACAATATTTTGCCGGCAGTTGAGGCTGCTTTAGATGGGCAACATGTTGGTAAAGTAATTTCTGT
Organism: Affinundibacterium seohonense; assembly: GCF_014284305.1. Lineage (GTDB taxonomy): Bacteria > Pseudomonadota > Gammaproteobacteria > Burkholderiales > Burkholderiaceae_D > Undibacterium > Undibacterium seohonense. Next base: position 3,719 of record NZ_JACOFW010000035.1, on the reverse strand, counting down.
GACAATGGGAGCCGAAGACGCGTTTGGCGAAGTTGACCCGGGATTGGTGCACGAAGAAGACGTTGGCTTGTTTCCACCAGATCTAGAAGTGGGCATGATGTTTGAAACCCGAGATCCAGAAACTGGAGAAGCGGCACAATTTCGCGTGACAGCGATTGATGCTGGTTTGGTGACTGTTGATGGTAACCATCCTTTGGCTGGTATGAAACTGCGGTTCGATGCCGAAATTTTGGAAGTGCGTGCCGCGACCGAGGAAGAGATTGCACATGGACATGTCCATGGCGAACATGGTCATCAGCATTGATTTACATTGGGCGATAGAAGGTCAATCGACATTCGGGCGAATTCAATGCGAGTTCGCCTTAGTTCCACGGCATTAACGACTTCCTACTCACTTAGCTAAGCAAGCTGCTTTGATTAAGTGTCTGTGACTATTTTGTTGTTGCATTTAGATATTAGGTTTCCCTCAAATAACTTTCATTGTGGGTAGATAAAACATGAAAGACTATTATTTTATTCTTGGTGTCGCGACCAATGCGTCGTTGACAGACATTAAAAAAGCATATCGCGTTAAGGCGTCGGAGCTACATCCGGATCGTAATAGTTCGGAGCTTGCGCCAGTTAAATTTCACGCTGTTAAAGAGGCTTACGATGTGCTCTCGGATGAGGGTGCTCGTGCGGCTTACGACGAAAATCGCCGAAGAAATTTATTGGAGTCGCCCATAGAAACAGCGGCTGAAATTTGGAAGAATTATTTATCAGGAGTATTGCAGTGAGATTTTCACGCTATTTTCAAGAATTAATGTTGGCTTATAAAGCGGAATTGGATGACTTGCGCTCCGATTCTGAAGGAAAAGATGTGATGCGCCATCGGCTCAAAGAAAAGCGCGAGCAATTGGCTTTTTTATTGCCAATGATGGCATCGAATCCAGAGATGCTGGCGCCGGCATTTCATAATGCTTTTTTGTTCATGAACCCTTTGAGTTTTGAGTCACTGTCATCGAAAGAAGCGAATAAGTTACCTAGTTGGAAGAGTCTGGCAGGTGCAGTCAAGTTGGAGCCATGGGCAGAGAAGATGGCGCAATTGGTGTTGGCAGAGCCTGAGGGTGATGCCTTCATGGTGACCGCTGCTTGTCTTGAATATTTAAGCCGCAGTCATCACACCAAAGCGCAAGCGACGACGGCTACTGAGGATGACGATGAGGATAACGGCGAGCAAAGTGAAGACGCCGAATTGCACGAAAACGGTGACCTCGATGGCAATTATGGTCGTCATGGCCGCGATGATGGCGATGATGGCGATGATGTTGATTTGGAAGAAGCTGGTGCAGATTGGTTGGCAGAGCAGGGGTTTGATCGTAAAGATTGAGGAATTTGGCGCAATTTTTTACCAATGGGCACCTACCTGAATAACGCCAACAGATTTTTGAATAAACAACGACAGTACACCGACACAAAATACGTCTAAGGAAAAATGATGAATTATCCAGCCTTGATAGAAGCGCAAAGTTTAGTACAAGTTGGCGATATCGCCGGTGCAGAACATGCTTTGGCGACTTTAGCCGAAACACAGGGTGATCAAGCATTGGTCGCCGCACTTGATGAATTTCCCGCGAAAGATTTGTTGGCCATCATTCGTGAATATGATTCATCGAAAGAATCTTTGGTCAATTTGCTGGTAACGCCGGAGCAGTTCGCGCAGGCCGTGGTCCTGGAAAAGCGCTATAAGGATCTGACCCATGAGCAATTGCGTGGCATGATTAATTCAGTGATTTTTCGTGAAGGTGCAGATGCCGCAGAGTTTTTGTACGAAATCGCCGAAGTGGAGGGTGGCTATGATTCTCTTGCAGATTATCTGCAAGAGCGCACGCAAATGGTTGAGCATTTTTATCGCTATGCGACTTTTGATTTGTACGAATACGGCGATGAAAATAAGACACAGGCGATTGACGATGATCTGCTGAGTTTGACTCGTGATACCGAGACACGTGCTTCCGCTACGGATAGAGCAAACGTCGAAGACCATGATTGGATGGAAGTCACCTATATCTTGCGTTACGAATTGCCCGAAATCTTCCGTGAAGTATTGATGAAACTGCGTGCTCGTTATCAAGTGTATCTGCGTAATCTACAAAATGATGAATTTGCCGAAGGTCTTGTTGCGGACGCGACTGAAGAAGATGAAGATGATGTTGGTGCGCCGAAGAAAAATACAGACGGTGGTGATGATGACGATGAAGAGTCCGCTTTGTAATCTTGCGTAGAGAAGAATTAAGTTATGTCTGAAAATCAGCAAGCGCTGGCAATTTATGATGATAGGCCGTTTTTTGAAACCGCTTTGCGTCACGGTATGCGTATGGCTATCATCACCCAGGCGAAATTGGCGATGATAGAAGCCGAGGCGCCGAAAGGTTTGGTACAAATTGCGGAAGCTTTTGGTAGTAAATATTTGCGTCCTGAAATTGAGACAGCCTGCAAGCGTATCGTCAATCTCGCCAGCTTGTATTTATTAGAAACGTCGCAAGGCGATTTGGATATTGCGGCAAAGCTGATACGTGACAATACATTTTTAACTTTGTCTCGTGGCGGCTCTGGCTTGTTAAAATCCTTGTTTGCCTTGCCTGAATATGCTTTATTGGGACGTGAACAAAAAGCGCGTATTGAAGATTTTCTTGATGTTTGGTCTTTAAAGGATAAACCGCAGGAATATCGCAATTTGCTTGCACATCGTCAGAACAATGCATTGGAAATTGAAGCCGGGTTTTGGTTTGGACGTGCGATGGACGTTACGCAAACTGAATTGCAAGAAGAAGATGCCGAGGCCTTGGCGGTAATTCGTACTGCAATCTTAAAGCGTCTCATTGGAGATGCAGAAGCGCCGATAGAGAATCAAATTGAATTTGCGCAGATCATTGAGGCGCTGCGCAAAGAAGCAAAATCTAAAACGAAGAAACCAAAAATTTTCGAAGCACAGCAAGCGCAAGAGCAAGTATTTGCGGAGCCAATCCCCGAAAAATTTGTTGAGTTGAGTCGTCAGGTTTTGGATGAAATATTGACGCGCGATATCCCAATGATCTTGGAAAAGAAAAATTCTCTAGATCGCTTGGTATTCGAATTGAAGGAGCGTTACTTTATTTGTGCGCATGAGCTGGAAGATACCTCGGATTATGATGCCTTGGTTTCAAAAGAATGGGCGAAGCTCACAAAAGGTAAAACCGATATCGATTCGCTATTGACCTTATTTTTATGTATAGCGGTGGACGTCCCAGCGAAAACTAGTTTGCCTGAGAAGACCGCGAAAAGCATCGTCAAAAAGATTCGTGAGCATGGCTTAGATGCGCAAAAAACAGTTGATTGGATTAAATCGACCGCGCCGCATGAGAAGCAAGAAGGTCTGCTACAGGATTGGGCAGACTTCACGGAAGAAGCGCCGACGTATTTGCTCGATGATTGGGATACGAATTACGGTGGTGCTATGCGCTTTTTGAGTGAAAATTGCCATATCGAGAAGAGCGTAAAAAAGTAAGGAATTGAATATTCCTTGTGAAATTTTTCTCGTCGAATCAGTAAATTAAAAAGCCGCTCTCACCAGCGGCTTCAGATCGCTGACAAACCCCGTCTTTTATTAAAAGCGGGGTTTTTTATTGGGTAATGATTGCGTCTCTAGTAGGCACTTTAAAAATAAAAGAACTTCGCCACGTATTTTTCAAACGAAGACT
>NZ_JACOFW010000034.1 GCF_014284305.1 Affinundibacterium seohonense | reverse complement strand
GAACCAGTTGTTCCAAGGTGACCATTTCTAATTCGTGTTGGAAAGGTGTCGGTGTTTTTAGCATGCCGCTATTAAACCAAAAGGCCTCGCACTTGGCGAGGCCTTTTGGGGTTTGTCAGCAGTCTGAAGCCGCTCTCACCAGCGGCTTTTTTATTGCCCAGTTGTTGCTCTCTTTTATTGCTCACTACTTAGTTAATTGTTGCTCATATTAATTATAATTTTTGCTTTGTACCTAAATATCTGACTTTCATCCAGATTTTGCGAAGTTTGATCGCGTGCTCCTATGTTGATGTGATTTAAGTTTCTATTATTTATGCTTGAAGTAATTTTGGGAGAACTCGTATGCAAAAGTTGGCAATACAGATGACGGGCGTAGTGAAACGTTTTAAGCAGCATGAGGTGCTGAAAGGCTTGAACTTGGCCGTACCCGAACGGAGTATTTTTGCGTTCTTGGGTAATAACGGTGAGGGCAAGTCGACGGCAATTCGCTTGATGCTGGGTCTGTTGCACCCAGATCAGGGAACTATTCAAATTCTTGGCCGGGACATTGCAAGAGAACGTAAATACATATTGCAGCAAACTGGCTGTTTGGTTGAGGCACCTAGTGCGTATCCGAATCTGACAGCGCGGGAATTTTTACGTATTGCATGCACATTAAAAGCTTTACCGCGCAGTGAAATTGATCGTGTTTTGGAAATCGTCGGATTGACTGCGGACGGTCGGCGTCGAATTGCGCAATTTTCACTAGGAATGAAGCAGCGCCTGGCATTGGCACATGCCTTGGTTGGCTCACCAAAACTGCTGATTTTAGATGAGCCGGGCAATGGACTTGATCCAGTGGGAATGCAGGAGATTCGTGGTTTGATTGCTAGCCTTCCTAATGCGAGTAATTGTACGGTGCTGATTTCTAGCCATCAGCTTGATGAGGTTGAAAAAATCGCGACACATGTAGCGCTCTTGAAAGAAGGCCGTGTGCAATTTCAGTCTGAGATGGCCACTCTCTACGCACAGCAAGACGGTTATTTGACTTTGACCGTTGACGATGCCGTGTCGGCCCAACGTGTGTTAATAGAAACGCTATTGGATCAGGTTTTTGATGTGACGATTACTAGCGCGCAATCTTTGCGTGTGGACCGCATTCCCCAGGAGTTAGCTTACAGAGTCAATGCCTGTTTGATCAAGGCAGATCTGCGTTTGCATCAGTCTATATTTGAAAAGCCAACGCTAGAGCAATGGTTTCATCAAACCACACAGGAAGTTCAATTTACACCGAGGAGAGCCGCATGATTTTTAAATTGCTGCAACTAGAGATCTTGAAAGTACGCCGATCTTTGGCGCTATTGATGATGTTGTTGTGTCCTTTGATGGTGGCGGTCTTAGGCTTTTTTATCCTGTTAAAAACGCATAAAAATGGACCAATTCGTTGGGATATGTACTGGGCAGGAAACACCGCAATTTGGGGTTACTTCATGCTACCTTTATTTATTGCGCTGGCAACGGGCTTATTGAACGGTAATGAGCATAGAAATGCGACTTGGCGTTTGATGCTGACGCTACCTATTACGGCACGTCAGCTATTTCTGGCTAAATGTGTTTTAGCGGTGCTTTTTGTTGTGGGGGCAAATGTAGCACTATTTGCCCAGGTCGCTTTGAGCATATGTATTTTTGGATTGTTGGGATTTTCTACTGAACAGGCTTTTCAGTATGATTTTGTTCGTAGTTTTCTTCTTGCCACTGTATGTAGTATGCCTATCGTCATGGTGCAACATTGGATTAGTTGGCGCGTGCAAAATATTGTTGCGCCTTTGGCGGTCGGCGTGGTCGCCACGATGGGAATTATGCAGATCGGACAGTCGAAAGATTGGGTGTATTACCCATGGGCTTATGTGATGACGGCTCTCAATGGTACCGCACCTGATATCGCGGTCCGGGCGACGACACTTGCATGTTTAGTCGCTGGTGTGATGTTGCTAGTTGCGACGTATTGGGTGGGTCGTAAAGGTACAGAGTTTCAGTGATAATTTGGCAAAAAAAAGAGGGTGATGTGTATCTCCCTCTTTTTTTTGCGTCCAATGAGATTAATTTAGAACTCAGGAAAGAAACAGAAACACGGTAGGCTTTTTGTGGAAATCAGGTGCCGCGCTCGCTTGCAAAAGTTTTTTCCATTCGCCTGCGGTTTTTGTTTGTATTGATTCGCTTGGTAAGCTTAAATCTGTCGCGATGCAGATCAAAGTTTGCATCTGACAATTTGTTGCGAGGGCTTCTAGCATAGCTGCATTTCGGTAGGGTGTTTCTATCAACATTTGCGTTTGCTTTTCTTTGCGCGAACGATCTTCTAATTCTTTGATGCGTTTAGCTCGTTGCGCAGCATCAGTTGGCAGGTAGCCGTGAAAAGCGAAACTTTGACCATTTAAGCCACTGCCCATCAGCGCTAATAGTAAAGAAGAGGGACCAACCAAAGGGCGTACTGTGATTTTGTGTTGATGCGCCAGTCGTACTAAATTGGCGCCGGGATCCGCTACCGCAGGAACGCCTGCTTCGGAAATGAGGCCAACGTCGTGGCCTGCTAGTAAAGGACTGAGCAAGCTTTGTAAGGCAGCTTCTGGTGTGTTGACATTTAATTCGGCAATCTGCATTTCTTGTATCGTCTTCGCCAGCGGATGATATTGCGCTAAAGTTTTTAAATAAGCGCGTGTCGTTTTGGCGTTTTCAGCGACAAAGTAATGCAATTGCGCGCTCATTGCTTGCACTGTTTCAGGAATGATATGCGCTAGTACGTTGCTTTGCGATGCTTCGATTTGGCCGAGTGTGTTGGGAATTAAGTAAAGTGTGCCTGACATATTAAGCCTTAGTTTTTTTGATGAGTGTTTTTTCTTGAGAACTAGCTGAAAAAAGAGACGCCTAGCTTGCGTAGCATGCTGGTCAACGTGATCAAAGGCAATCCCGTCAATGCGGTCGGATCGTCGCTGTTTATCGCTTCTAAAATGGTAATCCCTAAGCCCTCGTTTTTTGCGCTGCCAGCGCAATCGTAAGGTTGTTCTATGCGCAGATAGGCATCTAACTCGACATCACTCAAATTGCGAAAACGCACGAGTGTCTGACAATTTTGAATTTGCAAGATATTCGAGGTATCTTCTGCTTGTTGGTGTAGTACACATAGTGCTGTGTGAAAAATAACCTCACGTCCACGCATCATTTGTAATTGCTGTAGCGCGCGTTCGTGAACGCCAGGCTTACCAATTTGTAGTCCGTCTAAAGTTGCAACTTGGTCGGAGCCTATAATAATCGCTGCTGGATACAACTTTGCGATGGCTTCCGCCTTTTTTTGCGCAAGTCGCAAGGCAGTTTGTTCCGGCGCTTCGTGGTTCAATGGATTTTCGTTAATGTCAGGCGAGATCGCGAGAAATGGTAACCGTAAACGTTGAAATAAGTCTTTACGGTATGCTGAACTGGAGGCGAGTATAATTTGCGCCGAGGATGATTTTTCTGGCATTGTTAGTATCTTTTTTATATGAATTCTACAATTCTTGCTGATTTTATGGGGTTTTTCCCCACCTACACGCCCTCTAAATGCGCTAAGGCTTTGACTAATAAGGTGTAATCCTGTTATTATCGCAGGTTTTCTGGGTCTAGAAATCCTATGCAAGCATTTGTCATCGACGCTTTTACGTTTTGTCAGCATCGCGAACAACGTGAAGGTAGTACAAAAATTGCCGAATTTTCGCGCTTGTCCGTGGAGTGCGCAAATGGTGATGGCATATTGAACTGGTCTTTGCAGGGTGGTGTAAATCAATTGGGTTTTCCTCAATTGACACTGACTGTTAATGGACAGCTTCAATTAATGTGCCAGCGTTGCTTAACGTCTTACGATTTCGCAATAGATTCACAAGCAGAATTAATTCTCGCCAAAGACGATGATCATGCCGACGAAATTGAAAGCATGCTCGACGATGACGAGATTGATGTAGTAGTAGGCAGCAAAGCATTCAACGTCATGGATTTGATCGAGGATGAAGCGTTGCTGGCAATACCCCAATCGCCCAAACATGCAGTATGCCCTGATGTAGTTGGTTCATTCAATCAATCAGAGGCAGCGAACGATGTAAATGCGGTAGATACAGCGAGCACAAGTACTAAAGTGTCTCCATTCGCTGTGCTGAAGAAGTTGCAATGAAAAGTAAGTGGGCGTACCTAGTGGCATTATTCTGAAAAAAACACTCAGGTCGAAGTATTGTTAGGGATTCTTGAGCGGCAAAAAAGATTTGATTGTCGATTCAAGTGTGTTAAATTTTAGAAACATTTTTTGAAGTATTAGGAGTTATCATGGCCGTTCAGCAAAACAAAAAATCACCATCCAAACGTGGTATGCACCGTTCACACGATTTCTTGACTGCACCGCAGTTAGGTATCGAGCCAACAACAGGTGAAACACATCTGCGTCACCACATCAGCCCAAATGGCTTTTATCGTGGTCGTAAAGTATTGAAAACTAAGAACGACGAGTAATTTGTTCTTAGCGATAAAGCGGCGTTGCGAGTCTCGTACTTGACGCCGCTTTTTTTTATTCTAAAAAATGTTCAAAACCAGCTTTTGTTTTTGTCCATATTCATCTTTCACTTTTTTTCTTCGGGCTTAAATCGCACTTAAAGTGGGTGATTGTTTGCCTCATTCTTGATAAGATTAGCCTCTTGAAGTGAAAAAATAGTAACAAATACATGACAATAAAAATTTCAATTGATTGCATGGGTGGTGATTTTGGCCCGTCAGTCACTGTAGCGGCAGCAGTTTCATTTGCGAATCGCGAGCCTGATGTTGAATTTGTTTTGGTGGGACAGGAAACTGTCTTGCAAGCAGAATTAAAAAAATTAGGCGCGTTAAGCCATCCACGATTGTCGATTGTGCATGCGAGTGAAATGGTAGAGATGGATGATCCCATCGAAATCGCATTGCGCAGAAAAAAAGATTCTTCCATGCGTGTCGCCCTCAATCAAGTAAAAGAAGGGCAGGCGCAAGCTTGTGTTTCCGCTGGCAATACCGGCGCTTTGATGGCGGTGTCGCGTTATGTTCTCAAAACTATGCCTGGCGTTGACCGTCCTGCGATTTGTAGCATATTGCCGAATCAGAAAAAACTCCCAACTTACATGCTCGATCTTGGCGCGAATGTCGATTGCGAACCTGTGCATTTGCATCAATTTGCGATTATGGGCTCAGCACTGGTTGCTGCACTTGAGAATAAGCCGCGCCCAACAATTGGTTTGCTCAATGTTGGCGAAGAAGATATTAAAGGTAACGATGTTGTGAAACGCACGGCGCAATTATTGCGTGCGGATCATGACCGCGGCCTATTGAATTTTTACGGCAATGTGGAAGGCAATGATATCTTCAAGGGTACGACCGACATCGTGGTGTGTGATGGATTTGTTGGTAACGTTACCTTGAAAGCGATAGAGGGATTAGGGCGTTTTGTTAAAACCACGATGACGGATGCGTTTAAGAGTAATCCTTTGAATATTCTTGGGGCATTAATTGCACGTGGTGCTTTAAATAGAATTTCAAAGACAATGAATCCATCAAACTACAACGGTGGAAGTTTGCTTGGCTTGCGTGGTGTAGTTATTAAAAGCCATGGCGGTGCCGACAAATATAGTTACGAGTGGGCAATACAACGTGCATTCGATGCAGTAAAAAATGATGTGCTTGCGCGCATCACAACATCCTTGGCGGAATTAATGCCAGTGCCCGCAGAGGCAAGTACAACTAGTTCCGGTTCGACTGAACAATAATACAGATAAAGACGCATGACTTTCTATAGCAAAATTATAGGCACAGGAAGCTACCTGCCACCGAGAAAAGTAACAAATCAAGAATTAGCGGAACAATTAGCTGCAAAGGGCATTGAAACTTCCGATGAGTGGATCGTGTCGCGCAGTGGGATTTCGGCGCGTCATTATGCCGAGCCTAATGTTATGTCGAGTGATATGGCAGTTGAGGCGGCAAAGCGCGCACTTGAAGCCGCTGGTTTGCAGGCAAATGATATTGATCTTATTATTTTGGCGACCTCGACTCCAGATTTTTTTGGTGGATTTCCAAGTACGGCTTGCGTCGTACAAAATAAATTGGGCATTACCAACGGCGCTGCGGCGGTTGATGTGCAGGCCGTTTGTAGTGGGTTTATTTATGCGATGGCGATGGCCGATAGTATGATCAAATCCGGCTCACATAAGAAAGCACTTATTATCGGCGCTGAAGTATTCTCGCGCATTCTCAATTTTGAAGATCGTACGACCTGTGTGTTGTTCGGCGATGGCGCTGGCGCTATCGTGATGGCGCAATCAGATGAGCCAGGTGTTTTGGCGACAAAATTGCATGCGGATGGTAGTCATGGACATATTCTTTGTGTACCAGGAAGTGTTAATGCTGGCGTGATTGCTGGTAGTGCGTTTCTGTATATGGATGGTCAGGCGGTCTTCAAATTGGCTGTTAACGTATTGGAAAAGGTTGCTAACGAAGCCTTGGAAATCGCTGGTATGGATGCGAGTCAAATTGACTGGCTAATTCCGCATCAAGCTAATATCCGTATTATGCAAAGCACTGCAAAAAAATTGAAATTGCCTTTAGAGAAGGTCGTCGTCACGGTGGATCAGCATGGCAATACTTCGGCTGCTTCCATCCCCTTAGCTTTGGATGCCGCGGTGCGTGATGGTCGCGTAAAAAAAGGCCAAATTGTGATGTTGGAAGGTGTTGGTGGTGGCTTCACGTGGGGTGCCGCTTTGGTTAAGATGTAATGCTGATGGCATTGTTGTTCTCTTTTAAAAATTCGTAGAGTGAAAATATTATGGCGCAATTTGCATTTGTATTTCCCGGTCAAGGTTCGCAAGCCATTGGCATGTTAAATGGCTTTGTAGGAAATCCCGTTGTGCAAGACACAATTGCAGAAGCATCAGATGCTTTGCAGATGGATTTAGGGAAATTGATTTCCGAAGGCCCGAAGGAAGATTTAGATTTAACGACGAATACCCAACCAGTGATGTTGACTGCAGCGGTCGCCACTTATCGCGCTTGGATTGCCGCTGGTGGCAAACAGCCATCGATTGTTGCTGGTCATAGCTTGGGTGAATATTCGGCCCTAGTTGCTGCTGGTGTGATCGCATTTAAAGATGCAGTGCCTTTGGTACGCTTTCGTGCGCAGGCTATGCAAAGTGCGGTGCCGGTCGGCCAGGGCGGTATGGCGGCTATTTTAGGTTTGAGTGATGCTGACGTGATTGCTGCTTGCGTAGAAGCAGCTGCGGCCACATCTGAAGTTGTGGAGGCAGTTAACTTTAATGCGCCAGCGCAGGTGGTGATCGCAGGTAGTAAGGCTGCGGTTGAGCGTGCTTGTGAGCTGGCTAAAGCAAAAGGTGCAAAACGTGCGTTGCCATTGCCGGTTTCAGCGCCTTTCCATTCTTCTTTATTGAAACCCGCTTCAGATCAATTGCGTGAGTATTTGGCGAATGTGTCATTTTCCGCGCCAGCGATTGCATTAATTAATAACGTTGATGTCGCGATTGTCACTGACCCTGCTTTGATTAAAGACGCACTGGTGCGTCAAGCCGCAAGTCCGGTACGTTGGGTCGAAACGGTGAATGCGATCGCTGCCTCTGGCGTCACGCAATTGATCGAATGTGGTCCAGGTAAGGTGTTGGCAGGTTTGACTAAGCGTATCAATAGTGACTTGGTGGGAGATGCAATCTACGATCAAGAAACGCTGGAGAAAGTATTGACATCCTTGGGTTCAAATTGAGCTTCAACTAAGTTCGAACAAAGCTCGAAAGAAAAAATAAACGATTAAATAACAAATTGCGACGGGCGGGTAGCTGCCAAGTCTGACAAGATAGTGAGGGAATATGACGCAACAATTAGTCAATCAAGTAGCATTAGTAACGGGTGCTTCTCGCGGAATCGGTAAAGCAATCGCGATTGCTTTGGCGCAGGCAGGCGCAAAGGTAATCGGCACTGCAACTTCCGAGTCAGGAGCTCAGGCGATTACTGCTTATCTGCAGGAAGTGAATCCTGATGCCGGTAAGGGCGTGGCATTTAATGTCAACGACGTAGAGCGTTGTAGCTCATTGGTTGATGAAATTCAAAAAGAATTCGGTTCTTTGTCTATCTTGGTAAATAACGCTGGCATCACGCAAGATCAATTGGCTATGCGTATGAAAGAGGATGATTGGGATAGTGTTATTTCCACTAATTTGAATTCTGTTGCGCGTTTATCTCGCGCGGTCTTGCGCGGCATGATGAAAGCGAAACACGGTCGTATTATCAATATTACTTCCGTGGTCGGCTCTTCTGGCAATCCAGGCCAAATGAATTATGCTGCCGCAAAAGCGGGTGTGGCTGGCATGAGTCGCGCTCTTGCCTTAGAAATTGGTAGTCGCAATATTACCGTCAATTGCATAGCGCCTGGCTTTATTGATACGGATATGACCAAGGCGTTGACCAACGATCAAAAAGCAGCGATTCTCAGTCAAATCCCTATGGGGAAACTAGGACAGCCGGAAGATATCGCGGCGGCAACGGTATTTTTAGCCTCGTCACAGGCGGGTTATGTCACAGGAACAACGATACACGTTAACGGTGGCATGTATTTGTGTTAATATAGTTGTTGTAAATTAAGCGAATTTCGCTGAAATTGGGCGGAGTTGGCAGTGCAGCATCTAAAAATGCTCTTTTCGCGCGCAAACCTGATAAAATGCGCGCACTTTCTGTAACCACTAATGGAGACCACATGTCTGATATCGAACAACGCGTTAGAAAAATCGTCGCTGAACAATTAGGCGTCGCTGAAGCTGACATCAAAATTGAATCTTCCTTCGTAGATGATTTGGGCGCAGACTCACTCGACACAGTTGAGTTGGTCATGGCTTTGGAAGACGAGTTCGAAATGGAAATCCCTGACGAACAAGCAGAAAAAATCACGACGGTTAAACAAGCAATCGACTACGCAACTGCGCACGTCAAAGCTTAATTCTGTCGGATTTGCTTTATTAATTCCAGGAGAGACGCTTGAGCCTTACGAGTAAACGTCGAGTTGTAATTACTGGCCTTGGTTGTGTGTCTCCTGTCGGCAATAACATTGCCGACACATGGGCAGCCATCCTCGCTGGTAAATCTGGTATTGCCACAATCACCAAATTTGATGCGACACCATTCACTACCCATTTTGCTGGGGAAGTGAAGGGTTTTAATATCGAAGACTATATTCCGGCCAAAGAAGCACGCAATATGGATACCTTTATCCATTTTGGTATTGCGGCTGGTATGCAGGCTTTTCAAGACAGTGGCATCAATGTGACTGAAGAAAATGCTGAGCGTATTGGTGTGATTGTTGGTTCGGGTATTGGTGGCTTGCCATTGATTGAAGAAACTAAGGAAGTTTTAATTGCGCGTGGACCACGCCGTATTACGCCTTTCTTTGTGCCAGCATCTATCATCAATATGATTTCAGGTAATTTGTCGATCAAATATGGATTGAAAGGTCCTAATTTGGCGATTGTTACTGCTTGCACCACAGGTTTACATTGCATCGGTAATGCTGCTCGTATGATTGAATACGGTGACGCGGATGTGATGATTGCTGGTGGTGCAGAATCAACGATTTCTCCCTTAGGCTTAGGTGGCTTTGCTTCAGCCCGTGCCTTGTCTTCTCGCAATGACGATCCTTTAACGGCTTCGCGTCCTTGGGATAAAGACCGTGATGGTTTTGTCTTGGGTGAAGGTGCAGGTGTCATGGTGCTGGAAGAGTACGAACACGCGAAAGCTCGTGGTGCCAAGATTTATGCAGAAGTGTTGGGCTTTGGTATGAGCGGTGACGCTTACCATATAACGACACCGACCGTTGATGGCCCACGTCGCAGTATGGTCAATGCATTGAAAAATGCGGGATTGAATACGGAACAAATTAGCTACTTGAATGCGCATGGGACCTCTACACCTTTGGGTGATAAGAACGAAACCGACGCCATTAAAGCAGCTTTCGGCGATCATGCCTACAAGATGACGATCAATTCGACTAAGTCGATGACCGGCCATTTGTTGGGTGGTGCTGGTGGTTTGGAATCTGTTTTATCCGTATTGGCTGTGCATAATCAAGTTTCGCCACCGACGATCAATATCATTAATCAAGATCCAGAATGCGATCTCGATTATTGTGCGAATACGGCACGTGAAATGAACATTCAATATGCAATGAAAAACTCATTCGGTTTTGGCGGTACGAATGGGACTTTGATTTTTGGTAAAGTTTAAACTCGGAAGTCATAAGTTCTTTGTAAATTCTGAAAAACACCACATAGATTATGTGGTGTTTTTTTTTGATCAAACAGTTTCGTGATAATTAGTCGATGAGTCTGTCAATTTCTCTGTTAGTGAAGCCTTCACGCTATTTGCTATTGTTGCCGATGGTAATTTTCGTCTTCGCTTTTTCAAGCTTGATTTTTGTTGCCTCATACTATTTTCCTTCCTTGATCTTTTTTTGTTTTGTTGTAACTGTTTTTGTTGTCGCGATATTCCTATTTCGCAGCCTAATATGTTCGAGTTTGCAAAGTTTTCGAATGGAGATTGATGTCGATGGTGGGGTTGTTATTCGTGAACTTGATGTGAATTTCAAAGTCACCAATTCCAAATCGGCTTTTTTGACTTCTCCAATTACTGTTTGGCCTCAGTTGATCGTGTTGAACATCATTGAAGATAATGAAAAGCCTCGAACAATATTGATTACATTAGATGCTGTCGGAGCTGAGGGCTTTCGTCAGTTGAAAGTCGTCGCCTTATTTTGGGCGCGACGAATGCAGCATGCAGAAAGCGTGAATCATTTGTCCGACGGGAACTTTTGATCGTCTTTAACGTCTACTAGTGAGTAACTGTAAAATCAAGTAAGTTTCTTCTCAAAATAAAATAAGAATTCAGCAAAATGGGAATGTTTGTGTGACGAGCGAACGCGATATAGATCAACTTTTGGTTGAGCGCGTTCAGCGTGGTGATAAAAAGGCATTTGAGCTTTTGGTTTCTAAATATCAGAGGAAACTGTTTCGGCTCGTGTCTCGACTCGTCCATGATCATGCAGAGGCGGAGGACGTGGTACAGGAAGCGTTCATTAAAGCATATAGAGCTCTCGCCAACTTTCGTGGAGACTCCGCCTTTTATACATGGCTTTATCGAATCGGAATTAATACAGCGAAAAATTATTTGGTAACCCAGGGACGTCGCGCCCCGACTTCGACTGATGCCGATGTCAGTGAGGCAGAAACTTTTAATGACGCTGATGGACTAAGAGATATTAATACCCCAGAGTCTTTGTTGGCGAGTAAACAAATTGCAGCGACAGTCAATGCGGTAATGCTGTCGTTACCGGAAGAATTGCGCAATGCAATTACCTTGCGCGAAATTGAAGGTTTAAGTTATGACGAAATAGCTGAAGTGATGCACTGTCCGATCGGCACCGTGCGGAGTCGAATCTTTCGGGCACGTGAAGCCATTGCAGAAAAATTGCGTCCTCTGATAGGTACGGCAATTGATCAACGTTGGTGATGTTAAATACAAATAAGAGTAAAAATTCGGCAATAGAATTTAGTCGAAGTCAAAAAATAAATGAAGTTAAACCGGGAAGAAGCGATGAATACGAGTAATCATGATCAACTTATCTCTAATGTTATGGATGGCGAGATGTCGGAGAGCCAACTTGATGAGTTATTGATACGATTAAAAGGTGAAGAGGGTGGGCAGTTAAAGAAGTCTTGGGAGCAATATCACGAATTCGGTGATATTTTGCATTCAGACGACTTAGCCGTAAGCTTTAGTCCTGAGTTTTCTAGTAAGTTTGAAGCCTTGTTAGCCGCGGAGCCAATTGTTCTTGCGCCAAAAAATTCCGTTGGTAAGCTGGATATGAAGTCTGAAGCGGGAACAAGAAAATCAGCTTATTGGGCGATGACAAGTGTTGCTGCAACCATCATTTTGGGATTTTTGATGGCACCACAAATCATTCCATTGCTAAATCATGGCGGAGCATCTGATATGTCGATTGCCAAGACCGAGCAACCTGACTCGTTTGCAGTGTCTGGCGTCAAATTGGCATCGAATGCGAATTCGTCAGCTAGTGCTTCTGTGAATACTAATCCTGGTAAAGACGCAGAGTTCGCATCAAAATTAGAAAACCAAGTTGAAATGTTACGAGACCCTAGGCTGGATAGTTATTTATTGGCTCACCAGAAAGTTTCTCCAAGTTTTGATAGCGGCGCACGCTTTATACAACGTGCGAATGTCGTTTCTTCGCCTGACTCTAAAAAATAATTTTATGTGGTATCGAACCATTTCTCTGATTATTGCGAGTTTCATGCTGATGTCGGCATCAGGAGCTGTCTGTGCGCAAGTAAACCTTGAGCGCGATTTATTAAAGATGCTCAAACAAGTGCAGAGTGCGGCGAAAAAAACGAGCTATTCTGGTACTTTTGTGTACCAGCAGGGAAATCAAATCCGCACCTCGAAAATAACACATGGATTTGACGCTGAAGTTGAAGTTGAGAAATTGGAAATACTTGATGGCAAACCTCGCGAATACATACGCCGCAATGGTGAAGTGACTTGCTATCTACCTGAAAATAAACTAATTCAAGTCGAGAAAAATCTGGCGCAAGAAGAATTTCCGGCGTTGTTGAATCAAAATGTGCATTTGTTGCCTGAGTCTTATTTTGTAAAGAAAGCGCAAATGAGCCGCGTCGCCGGCTTGGAATGCCAAGTATTGAGTTTGCAGCCCAAAGACAGTTTGCGCTTTGGCTTTCGCCTTTGTGTAGAAAAAAATTCTGGTTTGTTGTTGGGGATTCAGACCTTGAATCCACAAAATGAAGTGATTGAGCAAATCGCATTCACCCAGGTCGCTCTTGGCGAAGTTGATAAAAATAAGTTGAAGCCAAGTTTTACCAATGTGGCTCAATGGAAGACCGAGAACATGACGGTGCAGGCCAATGTGAATTCTGGTTGGATAGTGAAAAATTTACCAGCTGGATTTAAAAAGACACTTGAAACTAAACGATTCATTCCTATCTCAGGAACCGTATCTGGTACAGATGCAAGTCAAGCGAAATTACATCAAGTTGTGCAGCTTATGTTTTCAGACGGCTTGTCGACAATTTCAGTCTTCGTTGAGCCGAATACTGGTGGTCGCACCGAAGGTAGTCTGCAACAAGGGGCAATGACGATTTCTGGAAAAGCGCTTGGCGATAGTTGGTTGACTGTGGTCGGGGAAGTGCCAAATGCTGCGATTAAACAAGTGATCAATTCCATACAATTTAAAAAATAGCTTAAGGTGATTTAGCGTAACGGTGACGATATGAAAAAAATACGATCTTTTCCTGTTCAAAAACATATTTCCATTTTAGTTTCTTCCGTCTTAATCAGTGCTTCAGTGTTTGCGGTTGCTAGCTTTTTCAGCCCAACGAATAATGCAAATGCACAAGCAACAAATCCTCCGCAAACAAATCAGGCGCCTTCAACTAGCGCAGCACCCGCGCCACTGTTGGTGACTGGCTTGCCTGACTTCACTCAGCTCGTTGAGCGCACTAGCCCGGCAGTTGTTAACATCCGTACTACCCAAAAAATAAGTCAAGCTCAAGGTGACCCATTTGGAGACGACGAGCAGGCACAAGAATTTTTCCGGCGTTTTTTTGGTATGCCAGCGCCGCAACAAAATCCAAGAAACCGCCGTCAAGCACCTAAACAGCAAGAGCAAGAAGTACCTCGTGGTGTTGGCTCAGGATTTATTGTCAGCCAGGATGGTTATATCTTAACCAATACGCATGTGGTCGAAGATGCGTCAGAGGTGTATGTAAAACTGACGGACAAGCGAGAATTTAAAGCGAAAGTGATTGGTAGTGATCGCCGTACCGATGTGGCTGTCTTGAAAATTGAAGGCAGCAAGCTGCCTAAAATCGCGATAGGTGACTCGGATAAAATCAAGGCTGGTGAGTGGGTGATTGCGATTGGCTCACCATTTAATTTAGACAACACCGTCACATCGGGGATTATTTCCTCGAAAGCGCGTGATACGGGGGATTATTTACCTTTGATACAAACTGACGTGGCGGTGAACCCAGGAAATTCTGGTGGCCCTTTGATCAATATGCGCGGTGAAGTCATTGGTATCAATTCACAGATTTATAGCCGCTCAGGTGGCTATATGGGGATTTCTTTTGCTATTCCTATTGATGAAGCGATGCGGGTGGTTGATCAGTTGAAGAGCTCTGGTGTCGTGTCTCGTGGTCGTATGGGCGTTGAAATTGGCGAATTGAGCAAAGAGGTTGCAGAGAGCTTAGGTTTAGGCAAAGCTCAAGGAGCTTTGGTTGCTAAAGTTGAACCAAATGGCCCAGCTGAAAAGGCAGGCATTCAAGATGGTGATGTGATTTTGAAATTTAATGGCACAGCGATTGAAAAACGTAGTGATCTCCCTCGTATGGTTGGTGCCACCAAACCGGGTAGTAAAGCGACTGTTTCTGTGTGGCGTAAAGGTGCTGCAAAAGATATCACGGTGACTGTTGGTGAGGCTGAGGCGGATAAACCAGTTCAAAAGGCTGAAAAGAAATCCAAAAAGGAGAAAATAGACAATCATTTGGGCATTGCTGTGTCTGATTTAAGTGACGCGCAAAAACGAACTATGCCAAACAATAATGGCGTCGTGATTGATGGCGTTGATGGCCTTGCGGGGGCAAGTGGCTTACGTCCGGGCGATATTATTTTAATGATGAATAATGTCGATATTAAAGATGCGAAGCAATTTGATGCGATGGCAGCGAAACTTGACCCTAAAAAGTCGGTTGTATTATTGGTTCGTCGTGGTGAGGCTTCACAATTCTTGGTGATTCGCCCAGCAGCACAATAAATTTTGTCGTCTCTCGATTTAGATTGTTTTGAAAGCCGTACAAGGAAACTTGTACGGCTTTTTTGCTATCCAAACTGATTCAGTCAGAATCCGGCTGGGAGACGATATAATCTCGGCTGTTTGCACTTCTCTGCCCCTTCAACTATGGCTCAATTTACGCTTTATTCACGTAGCTACTGTCATCTATGTGATGATATGTTGCATCAATTACGAAATTTTTTGTCTGATGATAGTGCTTTAATTGACGTGATCGATATCGATGCAGATGACGCATTGGTGCTTAGATTTGATGAATTGGTGCCAGTTTTATTTGGCCAAAAAAATGGGCAAGATGCTCTACAAATTTGTCATTACTTCCTTGATGTCGACAAACTGAAAGATTTTTTGAATGCGCAATAAAGAAGCCAAAGGCACGGCAAATTTGTCCCTGTTTCCCGATGTGGAGGATTACGCAGGTGAACTGGTTTGTGGGGTTGATGAAGCAGGGCGGGGCCCTTTGGCGGGGCCAGTGACTGCTGCTGCCGTGATTCTTGATCCAGCTCGACCTATCGAAGGCTTGCGTGATTCCAAAAAATTGAGTGAGACGCAACGCGATGCGCTCGCGATTCTGATCAAAGAGCGTGCATTAGCATGGTCAATTGCCGAATGTTCGGAGCAAGAAATTGATGAGCTCAATATTTTACAAGCGAGTCTGTTAGCAATGCGTCGTGCTGTTGAAGGCCTGTCAGTCAAACCGACGCTGGCGCTCATTGATGGCAATCGTTGCCCAGTGATGGGAGTGCGATCCGAAGCGATTATTAAAGGCGATGATAAGGTTGCTGCGATTTCGGCCGCTTCAATTCTGGCAAAAACTGCACGAGATCATTTACTGGCAAAGTTGCATCTGATCTATCCGCAATATGGCTTAGACCAACATAAAGGCTATCCGACGGCACTCCACCTCGCGCGACTGAGAGAGTTTGGTGTGTCGGCAATCCATAGAAAATCTTATGCGCCAGTGAAGGCCTTATTGAAAGATCAGTAAATGAAACAAATTACGTCGCGCGACAATGCGCTGTACAAAGAACTAAAACAGTTGGCCGCGTCGGCTAGTGCACGTAAAAAAGCCGGTAAAACGATCTTAGATGGCGTACATCTATGCCAGGCTTTTTTACAACATCGAGCTGCTCCTGAAATTTGTGTCGTGTCAGATCATTGTATTGAGCATGCAGAGGTTGCTGAGATTCTTGCTCGATGTGAGAAGCAAGGTGCTCAATCCATTTCCCTTCCTGAGAATTTGTATCAAGCGCTGAGTCAGGTTGAAAACGGCATAGGCGTTCTTTTTGTGATTGCTACACCACAATTGGAAATGCCATTGACGTTGTCGGTTAATGCCGTTGTGCTCGATAATTTACAAGATCCGGGTAATCTCGGATCCATTCTTCGGAGTGCAGCAGGTGCTGGGATCACTCAAGTCTATTGTAGTGTAGGCAGTGCTTCTGCATGGTCTCCAAAAGTGTTACGCGCTGGTATGGGAGCGCATTTTCTCTTAGAGATTTTTGAGGGGGTGAATTTACACGCACTGCTCAGTGATGCCACGATACCAATCTTGGCGACAAGCTCTCACACCAAGACTACGATTTATCAAAGTGATTTGAATCGACCAGTAGCCTGGTTATTCGGACACGAAGGTCAGGGCGTCGATCCAGAGTTGATGGCAATGGCAAATGAGACCGTGACAATACCCCAAACAGCAGAGATTGAGTCTTTAAATGTGGCTGCAAGTGCTGCGATTTGTTTTTTCGAACAGGTGCGTCAGCAAATCGTAGCCAAGGAATAATCCTTTCGTAGAAATTTTTCAAATAAAAAGCTGTCAGATATCTTTGTATATCTGACAGCTTTTTTTGTCTGGATGTGGTGAATTTGATTGCCCGCTTGAAAGTTTTTGGGAATACGTGGATACTCAAAGTCCAACTAATCGAAAAGAAGAGGGAAATTCAATTATGAATTATGAAGTAATGGACGCACAGATTGCACCTGAAGGACATTTGGAAGTTTTGTCGAAAGCAGAAGTCGCGAGATTATGGGATACCAGTCATGGTGGTTTGTATCAGCTATTTCGTAGCTGTGCTTTAGCGGTACTCAATTGCGGTAGTGGTTTGGATGACGGGAAAGAATTATTGGAGCGCTATAAAAGCTTTGATATCAGTATCGTTCAACGTGAGCGTGGTATCAAGTTGGATGTCAAGGCGGCACCTGCCAGCGCTTTTGTCGATGGTGTGATGATCAAAGGTATTCAAGAGCATTTATTTGCAGTGTTGCGTGACATTCTGTTTATTGATGGGGAAATTCTAAAGAATGCGCATATTGACCTCGAAACAACTGAAGGCGTGACCGATGCCGTCTTTCACATACTCCGAAATGCAAATCTGTTGCAGCCACAAATTAGTCCCAACCTAGTGGTTTGCTGGGGTGGACACTCGATCTCTGGACATGAATACGACTACACGAAAATAGTTGGCTATCATTTAGGCTTACGCGCCATGGATATTTGCACGGGTTGCGGTCCCGGGGCGATGAAAGGGCCGATGAAAGGGGCCACGATTGGACACGCTAAACAGAGGATAGAAAATGGTCGCTATCTTGGTGTTTCTGAGCCCGGGATTATCGCGGCAGAGGCACCGAATCCCATCGTTAATGATTTAGTGATTTTGCCAGATATTGAAAAGCGCCTAGAAGCGTTTGTACGAATGGCTCATGCGATCGTGGTATTTCCAGGTGGCGCAGGGACTGCTGAAGAAATTCTCTACTTGCTTGGAATTTTATTGCATCCTGATAATGCGCAAATGCCATTCCCTGTGATTTTCACGGGGCCAGCGTCAGCGGCGGATTATTTCAAGCAGATCGATCAGTTTATCTTGGCAACTTTAGGTGCGGAAGCGCAAAGTAAGTACCAAATTATTATCGACGATCCTGTAAAAGTTGCTCGCGAAGTGCAAGCCGGGATCAAGACGGTGCGTTCTTATCGCAAACAACACGGTGATGCTTATTATTACAATTGGCTCTTAAAAATAGATCGTGAATTTCAACATCCATTTGCGCCAACCCATGAAAATATGCGTGGATTGGCATTGCATAAAAACCAGCCAGCACATTTGCTAGCTGCGAATTTGCGTCGGGCCTTCTCCGGTGTCGTTGCGGGAAATGTAAAAGATCAAGGAATTCGTGCGATAGAACAATATGGACATTTTGAGATCTGTGGAGATCCAGACATTATGCATGCAATGGATATTCTCTTGGATTCATTTGTTAAGCAAACACGTATGAAATTGCCAGGTAAGGCATATATACCATGTTATAAAGTGATTAAGTAAGGTATAAAGATCTCATCACGTTTGGAAAAAATACCATGTTTTTATTACGCTATAACTTTCATGTTGAAACATTTTTGTCACATCATTGAAAAAAATAAATATTTCAGATGGGAAATTAGTGTTTCTTCAGAAAAAAGTAGCATAATAAGAACGTGGTGCAACTTAAGATTGTCGTGTAGCTACAAAATTAATGAGGAAGATAAACATGAGCACTGTACAACATGAAGTTGATGAACGTACCAACTTAATCAGTTCAAATAAGTTTGAATTGTTGTTGTTCAGATTAGGTGTGGATGGGGTTAATCAGCGTTCTGAATTATTTGGTATCAACGTATTTAAGGTACGTGAAATTGTCGCTATGCCTGAAATCACTGCTGTGGCGGGGGCATTGCCTCATAACTTAGGTGTCGTTAATTTGCGTGGGCAAATCATTCCAGTGATTGACTTACCCTCAGTTGTTGGCCGTACTCCAACGACTGGCTTGAATATCATGCTGGTGACAGAGTTTGCGCGTTCAACGCAAGGGTTCGCTGTTGAATCTGTCGAAGAAATTGTTCGCTTGGATTGGAGTCAGGTACTGTCTGCGGAATCGAGTGCAGCTGGTGGTATGGTCACTAGTATCGCTCGCTTGGATGGCGATGCCGAAGATACGCGCTTGGCACAGGTTTTGGATGTCGAGCAGATTTTGCGACAAATTGCACCTAGTGGTAATAAAGACGTCGATTCCGAGACCATCGGTGCGAAATTAAAAATTAAGCCAGGAGCTGTAATTTTAGCCGCCGACGATTCGGCTGTGGCACGCGGCTTAATTGGTCAAGCTTTAGATGCTATCGGCGCGCCTTACATCATGTGCAAAACTGGCAAAGAAGCTTGGGAGAAATTGCAACTTCTGCATGCGGGTGCTCTCGCTGAGGGCAAAACTTTACGTGATAAAGTCGCTTTGATGTTGACTGACTTGGAGATGCCAGAAATGGATGGTTTTACTTTGACGCGAAATATTAAGCAAGATGATCGCTTCAAGGCTTTGCCTGTGATTATTCACTCTTCGCTTTCTGGTACTACAAACGAAGATCACGTGCGTAGCGTTGGTGCGGATGCTTACGTTGCCAAATTTGTTGCGGAAGAATTGGCGGCAACGATACGAGAAGTTATTACTCATTAATTTTTAGTTCTCCTGACAAGAAGCGTTGACTTGGTCTAAAACTGAGTCAACGTTTTTTTATGTACAAAATCGGTGATTGCAATAAACCAGAGTAAGATGCTGCGGTTGTTCAATTACTCAGCACAAAAAGGAATTAATAAGATGGAAAAGTTCATGACCTATGAAGAATACTTAGACGAAGTCACGACACTTCTAACCGAAATGTATAACATTAATGATGAAGCAGCGATTAAGTATGTTATGCGCGCGCAAGCTGCAGACTATTTTAGTCCACACGACGATCATGAGGAAATGCGTACATTAGACCGTGCGATGAAAGATGCAAAAATAGTCTATGAGACGCGCAATAAATCGCGCCCTGAAATTTATCGCAAATAATTTTGGCTTTATCGTGCAATTGGATTTAGCAAGCTTGTACCAATGGAGAGTAGTCTTCTGGACTTTGCAGACCCTATAAATCAATTTGCTTAATTTCCCGAATTGGTTTCTCTCCTCCTGTCTATAAATAAACTGTTGCCAAATAATCGTTTGGCCTGTTTCTTGGCATCGGCTGCGGCAACGGCGATTTGATGATGCGATGCGTAAGTTCCAGCGTTGGCTCGTATCACTCCTAACGAAAGGCTGATCAAAGGGTAAAAAACTTTTTTTCCTTGTCGGTCTTCGCTGATATATCCACCTCGATCTCTATCCTCGATACTATAAAATTCTGAAATTGCCTCAGCAAAATTTTGCAGAATTTTTCGACAGCGATGTTCCCAATCATCACTCTGAAACAAAACAATGAAGTCATCGCCGCCAATGTGACCAACAAAATCTTTATTGATATCGCATTGTTGCGCAATCACTTTGCTAGTCATCTGTATAACCTCATCTCCACGCTGGTACCCATAGACGTCATTGAAAGGTTTGAAATGATCTAGGTCACAGTAACATGCGAAGAAAGTGCTGTGTTCTTGAAGAAGGCGGTCTATCTGCTGATTTATTGGAACATTTCCTGGTAATTGGGTTAGCGGGTTAGCGTAGCGAGCTGCATCGATTTGCATTTTCGTAATTTCACGCATAAGGTCGGGTCCAGTAGCCAAGCCAGTGTATTGACCATTTTCAACCACAATGATGCCGTTAATTAGGTGCTCCGGATCGGCTTCTACTATCATGTGACTAACCTGTTGCAGACTAGTGTTTTGCTCCACAATTAGTGGTTTATTGTCCATAAATACAGAGCAAGGCTTTTTACCATAAAGCTCGCGCTGAAATGGCCTAGAAAAACGATCAATCATCGCATGACGATTGATGATGCCAACAGGAATCTGCTTATCTACAACAGGAATAATCTTCAATTTGGGATCAGCTAAAAATAGATTTTCAACTTCATTATTCAATGTTGACGAGGTAATAAAAGGGGGGGATTTGATAATATTTTTGATTGTCACAATATTCTCGTTTGCTACAGGTGGCGCTGTTTTTTTATATTGTTTGACTAATAAAGCTTTGGCAACCTCGGCCGAAATCGCCTTAGCAGGATTTGCATGTGGTTTGGCGATGTGGTAGCCCTGACCAAAGGCGATACCAAGATCTCTTAAGGTAATTAATTCGGCTTGAGTCTCAATGCCTTCGGCTACGACGCGAGAACCAGATTTCTCCGCTATGCCCTGTATCGAGCGTACAAACTGCTGTTTGACAGCATCTTTATCTATCCCATGAATGAAGTGCATGTCGATTTTAACGAACTCAGGATGAAGTTCTGACCACAATCTTAGACTGGAAAATCCCTCACCTAAGTCATCTATCGCGATTTCAAATCCCATTTGCCGATAGTGTAAAACTGCTTCATGTAATAACGCATAGTCATGAGTCGGTTGATATTCGGTCAGTTCGATGATGACATTTTCTGGGTTGATGCCCAATTCATGGATGTAGTTAAGTGTATCGCCATGTTTGGCATCACGTTGTAGAAGGCACTCTGGGCTAACATTTAAAAATAGCTTGCCCGGCAAATTCAAAAGTTTAAATTGCTCTAGAACAATTCGTCTGCAGAGATGCTCCACCGTCACGCTGAGACTATGCTCTGCGGCAGCTTGAAATAAATGAAGAGGTGAATGTAATGGGCTGTCTGACGGCCCCCTGATTAGGCCTTCATAGCCAAGAACCAGTCCATCAGACATTTGAATAATCGGCTGGAAGCGTGCACTTAATTGACGTTCTTCAATAATTTTTTTTAGTTGAATCAATAATACATTCCGCCCACTGTCGTCAATATTGGAATGTAGTTGTGCTACATGCATTGAGCAGTCATTGGTGAAATTTAGCCTTAGTCCATGTTCCATAAAATCAGTATTTAACCTTAGAAAATTGCCGACTCGAAATTTGTACTCGGCATCACAAGCTTAGTTGTCTAATGTGACCTGAGTATTTCATTTTGAAATGAATGAATTTATTGACTTCATAAGATTCTTTTTTTACCTAATAAAGAATCAAAAAACCTAGTAAATTTGGCTAAAAAATGATTATTTTGCAGTCATAGTTAGAGTAAACACTCTAATATGCTATTTGCATATTATTTTCAGGTGGAAATATTCTTTAATTCCTTATATATTCAAGATATCAAATAAAAATCCAATGAAATCAGGGCTTTTGATTATGGCATTGCTAAAAAAACAGGCTACCAATCAGTTTTGAACTTTGCTACAATCGCGGGCTTGGCTAGTTTTGGCAATTTGGAAAGATGGCAGAGTGGTCGAATGCACCGGACTCGAAATCCGGCATACGTTTATGACGTATCCAGGGTTCAAATCCCTGTCTTTCCGCCAACATCAAATTGCATGATTATTTGACGAAGAGCAAAAAACGTGCAAGGAAGTCAAGCAAGAATGGATTTTTGTGTTTTATTAGGGTTTGGTAATCATGACGTTATTTTGTTACGCCTTGATTACTGAATTTTGATGTTGTGTTTGACACAGTTTCTGTTTTGAAGTAGGGCGTTTTTATAGTTTTAATACTGTGAAGGCGAAATTAAAAATAGCAGCCAAACCGATTTGGTCTTGGTACATACAGATAAGTTTTTAACTGTATTTTGTGAAGAGTGAGAGAAAAATGGCAAACCTTTTAGACTTAAAGTCAGATGATTTTGATTACAACCCCAATAATTT
Source organism: Affinundibacterium seohonense (assembly GCF_014284305.1). Taxonomy (GTDB): domain Bacteria; phylum Pseudomonadota; class Gammaproteobacteria; order Burkholderiales; family Burkholderiaceae_D; genus Undibacterium; species Undibacterium seohonense. The sequence continues at coordinate 14,129 of NZ_JACOFW010000034.1, read as the reverse complement.
ATTGGATACATTGATTAAGCAACTTCATTTGAAAAATGATGCTGCTTTGTCACGCGCGTTAGAAGTTGCACCACCAGTAATTAGTAAAATCCGCCATCACCATCTGCCAGTTGGTGCATCATTACTTATTCGTATGCATGAAATAAGTGACTTGAGCATCAAGGAATTGCGTGCATTGATGGGTGACCGTCGGGAAAAGTTCCGCATTGGCGATCAAGTTATTCGAGTGGATTAATTCGATTGTATGGTCGCCAACACAGGGTTAAGTCATTCATGATTTAACCCTGTTTTGTTTTATCCAAGCAAAAAATGAGACATGTTTTCCTTGGAAGTCGTTGAAAAATGAAGGTTTTTCAAAAACCTAAAACTAGACATTATTTAGAGTCCCACTTTGAGAATGGTCGTGGTAGCATCGAGCGACATTCAATATCCTTATTGAGGCCACTATGTCAGTCCAAGTTACTGGTGCATCACGCTTAAGTCACGAAAATAAAATGCGACTTTATCCCACTAAGGTTATCAATATAATTGGTGGACCTGGCTGTGATAAGTCACTTTTTTCTTCTGCTATTATTCTCAATCTTAATTTGCGTCATAAATCCGTAGAGCAAATACCAGATTATGCAAAGTCTTTGGTGTGGCAAAAAGACTTCGAAGCATTAAAAAATCAATACCAAGTCGCTCAAAGACAGTTTGAAATGCTTGATCTGTTGGATGGGCAAGTGCAGTATTTGGTTACTGAGTGTGCGCTAATGCAAGTGCTGTATTACAACAATACATACAGTGAGAATATTTGCGATGTAGACAAAACCAGAGCGCAGATTTTAAATTGGTATCGTCGTCACGATAATCTTAATATTCTCGTCGAACGCGGAGATAAGAAATATGTTCAAGTCGGTCGATTTCAAAACGAAGAAGAGGCTCGGCAAATTGATTTTGATTTGCGGGAAACCTTAAATCGAGAACAAATTCCATTTGTTTCAATGCCACCAGATATAGCGATCATTAATAACTTTGCGCGCGCCCTCGCATAAATCGGTCAATGAGACATTCGAACTAATTCAATTGGTCGGGACGGCAAGATTCGAACTTGCGACCCCGTGCACCCCATGCACGTACGCTACCAGGCTGCGCTACGCCCCGACACTGAGCTGCGGATTATAGAATACCCGGTGTTTTTTTTCCATTAAAAAATGCATTACCGCAAATTTGTTTGATTCAGTGGATTAATATCGCCATTCAATTTAATTTTAGTGATTGTCAGATTAGTTCATATGCGGTGACAATAGCGTATAGCTGCTAAGCGCAGTCTGAACGAATCGATTCTTGCTATGAGCGAGAACACATTTTAGAGAGATCATTATGGGTTTAAAAATTAGTCAAAATTTTGATGCGGGTGCGATTGAAGTTGTCAGTGCGTTTAATGCTGAAAATATTGAATTGAAATTGCGTGCAGATTCGAATGCAGAGTTCATGCAATGGTTTTATTTTCGTCTGCAAGGCGCGCGTGATCAAGAGGCGAATATCCATATTTTAAATGCAGGTGAAGCGACTTACCCAGACGGCTGGGAGGGCTATCGTGCCGTGGCAAGTTATGACCGAGAAAATTGGTTTCGAGTCGAGACTGAATTTGATGGCAAGGTAATGACGATTAAGCACACGCCTGAAACCGATAGTGTGTATTACGCCTATTTTGAGCCATATAGTTGGGAGCGCCATTTGGCTTTGCTTGGTAGTGTGGAGCAATCAGAGCAAGTCAGAGTGGAGGACTTGGGTAGTACTGTTGATGGCAGAGATTTGAATCTGGTTATTGTCGGCAATCCTAGTGCAGAGAAAAAGGTTTGGATTATCGCTCGCCAGCATCCTGGTGAAACGATGGCTGAGTGGTTGGTCGAAGGTACGCTGAATGCGTTACTAGATTTGGCGAATCCGATTGCGCGTGCGATTTTGGATAAAGCGGTGTTGTATGTGGTGCCGAATATGAACCCTGATGGATCAGTGCGTGGAAATTTGCGCACCAATGCGGCTGGAGCAAATTTGAATCGTGAATGGATGACGCCATCTTTGGCGACCAGCCCTGAAGTCTATTACGTTAAAAAGAAAATCGAGGAAGTCGGTTGTGATTTGTTTCTCGATATTCACGGTGATGAAGGTTTACCGTATGTATTTGTCGCCGGTAGTGAAATGTTGGAAGGTTTCAGTGAAGGTCAAGTGCAAGAGCAGAACGCCTTTGTGGACAGTTTCTGTGCTGCGAGTCCGGATTTCCAGACGCAATATGGCTATGAAGCCAGTAAGTACAATGAGGACTTATTGAAACTGGCTTCAAAATATATTGGTCATACGTATAAGTGCGTTTCATTGACTCTAGAATTGCCGTTTAAAGACAATGCGAATATGCCTGACTTGGAAGTTGGATGGGATGGGGCTCGTAGTATGAAACTCGGTGAAGCGATGTTACAGCCGATTTTGACAGCCCTGAAGAAGTAATCGCTGTGGGTTTAGAGATCGAAAGAAAATTCTTGGTTCTCGGTGACGACTGGAAGCAGCTCGCCGAGCCCGTATTTATGCGACAAGGCTATTTGAGCTCCGAAGCTGGTCGAGTCGTGCGGGTGAGGGTTGAAGGACAGTCGGCAATGCTGACAATCAAAGGAAAGACGATCGGAATATCTCGCGGTGAATGGGAATATGCTATCCCTCTCGCCGATGCGAAAGAGTTATTGGATGGTGTATGTCAGCAGCCCTTAATTGAAAAACACCGCTACCGTATCGCGATCGACGAGGTGGTGTGGGAAGTTGACGAGTTTTTTGGCGACAACGCAGGTTTGGTTGTTGCCGAAGTCGAATTAACTAGTGCTGATCAGGTATTTGTTAAACCGTCTTGGCTTGGTGAAGAGGTTAGTCACGATTATCGTTACGCGAATGCGAATTTGTTCAAGCATCCATTTTCACGTTGGTGATAGCAATTAATATGATTAAAAAAACCAGTCATTGCCGACTGGTTTTTTTATGTCTTCTAATTAATTGATTTAACCAATGTTAGTGCAGATGCACTGAACCTTCGGGTGGAGCGTCATCTGGCATTTCGGGATGCACTAAATCACCTTCTGCGTCAGCATACAAAGGTGCCTGGCAGTCATCGCAAAATTCCATTCCATAAATGTCTTCAAGAATCTGGATCTGTTGAATTCCACTTTCTTTGAGTAAGGTTGGAATTTCACCTTTTCGTTCGTCGATTGGAGAAATGGACGGCCCCACTAGAGCATTGAGTTCGTCTTCTTGTTGATAAAGCGGCCAAATCACGCCGTAGATAATCTCTGGCTCCTTTCTGAGTGTGAACCCAACCCGGATTTCATCGACTTGACCTGGGTGGGTTTCTGGACCAAATCGACCAATGACAGCACCAAGTTCGCTAGCTTCGACATTTAGGGTCTGGCTTAAATAGAATACGGTTGCTCGAATCGATATTGGGCGAACTAAAATATCGGCTTCACGACAAGCCGAGTAATAAGACTCTGGCAGTAAAAATTCAAATCCGCATCCCGGGAGCAAGTGCGCAATATCGGCATGTGCTCGCTGTTTCCAAAGTAGGAGAGCCGCTTCTTTTGCTTTCGCAATGTCAAAAGGCGAGGGCGTCATTTGCCATTGAAATAGAGGTGAATTAATTGGTGCCAAGACCACGCCGAGTAAATAGCGGCTGTCAGCCAAGAATGGAACAGTCTTCGGTAAATCTTTTGGCGTTGCAATGGATTTGTTTTGTAAAAAATCTCGTGCTGTGTGATGTAGCAGATCATTGATAGCGCAATGGTCTTGTGGCAATTGATCGATCGAATACAAAGTCGGCAAGAGACAAACTTGTACGCCTTTGCACATTAACGACTCGCGCCAGCTTGTCGTCAGTGACTTGAGTATCGTTGCAGGAATATTGCCTGATGCAATATCGAAGCGACTCCACGCCAAGATAGGTGCGGCAACCAAGAGCAAGTCATAAGAGGTATCACCATCCTGTATGCGACCTGAGGTCGCGAGGGATTCCATTGCCTCGATCAAGACCTCATACGCTTCTGGCTGATTGGTGAATACATGTTCGGCGGCAGCATCTAAGACCGACTGATGTTTTGTTTCAAGGTTCTTTGCAACCAGAGCATCTAACAAAGTCTGCCAATCATGATCTTCCAATCGACTACCAGACTGTGAGACCGCTAAGGATAAGTTGGTGATACGTAGTGAATCACCAGCCAATTTTTGAATTTTCTTTTTAGGTGCGCGTCGCATAATGTCAATTTTTCCTTATGGTGTTTTTGTGCTGGCGCAGGTGCAAAATGCTAGTCGATAAATATACTTACAGGATGCACTATTTTTTTGCGTACTGTGTTTGTCCAAACAAAATATCTTTGGACTTGCTGTCGGTCAATGGTTTTCTATGCTTAGTCAAAACCTGTAATCCCCTCTGAACTGCAGGGCGCGCATCAATGTCGTCAAACCAGCGTTTTGTTTGCGGATATTCTGCCCAATCTATGCCTTGATTCGCGGACGAGCGCGCCCACGGAAAACACGCTATATCAGCGATCGTATAGTCATCGCCAGCGAGATAGGCTTGTTGCGACAATTGTTTTTCTAAGACTTGGTATAAACGTTTTGCCTCGTTGGTGTAGCGATCATAGGCGTAATCAATCTTTTCCGGTGCGTAGATCCTGAAATGATGTGCTTGACCGAGCATGGGACCAAACCCACCAACTTGAAACATCAACCATTGTAAAGTTTGATATTTTTCTCTATCGGTTTGCCCTAAAAATCGTCCAGTTTTACCGGCGAGATAAACCAAAATGGCACCAGATTCAAACAGTGCGATTGGCTTGCCATCGGGGCCATCTGCATCGACGATCGCTGGAATTTTATTGTTTGGAGAAAACGCTAGAAACTCTGGTGAAAATTGGTCTCCAGCGCCGATATCAATCGGAATCGCGCGATAGCTTAGTCCACATTCTTCTAACATGATATGGACTTTGTGGCCATTTGGTGTCGGCCAGGAATAAACATCAATCATTACAAGAATCTCCTCAGTGGTTTGCGCTGCTTGCGCAGAATTAGGATCAAAAATCTCGTTCCGATTATATCCCGAGCGTGAGCATTCCGAGTTCAAGTTTAGCCTACGATGATTGTTATCATCTCTAAGATCAATATCTACATTGCTCACTAAACTTCTGGCACGTCAGGCGAGCGATGGCGTTCGGTATTAAAACAACAAACGTAAATGAAATCAAAAAGAATCAAAAAATATCTAGACAAAATAATCTAGATTATTTAATCTGGACGAATCGATCTACTTGAGATTAAATTCAAATGAAAAAAAATACTTCCACAAATAGTGAGCAAGCTAGACCACCAAAGCCAACCAGGGCCGAGATGGAGTTAATGCGCTTGCTTTGGGTTTTGGGCCCAGCGACGGCGAAACAAGTGCATGAGGCAGCACAAAAGGAGCGGTCAGAAATTGCCTACGCATCGGTATTGCGCATGCTTCAAGTGATGCACAGCAAGGGGCAATTGCGTCGCGATGAAAGTCAAAAGGCGCATGTGTATGCAGCGGTTGAAGAGCAAGACGCCTTACAGACCAATTTGGTAAAGGATTTAATTCAAAAAGCATTTTCTGGCTCGGCCAAAGCCTTGGTTCTGGCTGCCTTACGTTCTCACGTCAGCAAAGAAGAGCGTGAGGAAATTCAAAAATTTTTGCATGGGGATGAAAAATGAACTTCGACTTTCAATTCCTCACGAACGCCATCGGTTGGGCGCTGGTTAACTTCCTCTGGCAGGGCCTTGCGATTGCGTTAGTCACAGCCTTCTTGCTACAGATCTGCCGCAACGGTCGAGCGCAAACCCGTTATTTAATTGCGTGTCTCAGCCTTTCATTATGTTTTTTGGTGCCGATTTGGGAGTTGTTACAAAGCCTACAAACGACAAAGGAATTCATTGGTGCTCAGGTAAGCTCCAGCAGCTTCGTTGAATCTAAAGCTGCGTTAGCTTGGACTGAATTAACGCAGATTTGGTTTCAGTTGCACATCGATTTCATCGTTATCACCTGGGCGATTGTGGTTGCCATTCTCGCCTTGCGACTATTGCTTGGCGTTTTCTGGCTGCGATCCTACAGCAATGGAAAGCGTGGTGTCAGCAATAGCTATTGGCAGCAAAAAACCGATCAATTAGCTGCGCGTTTTCAGATCGATAAATCGGTCTTAGTACGCATCGTCCAAGATCTAGAAAGCCCGATCACCATAGGTTGGATACGACCGATGATTTTGGTTCCAGCGTCCCTTGTTACTGGCATGACGCCAAGCTATTTAGAGGCATTGATCGCCCACGAATTAGCGCATATTTCGCGCTTCGATTATCTGATTAACTTTATTCAAAATTTGATCGAAATGGTTTTGTTTTTCCACCCAGCTGTATGGTGGATTTCCAAAAAAATCCGCACTGAACGCGAGAACATTGCGGATGATTTAGCGGCAAGTATGCTCGGCGAACCGCGGCGTCTGGCACTTGCATTACAAGAATTGGAATACATCCAATTCACCACACCTCAACTCGCCCAAGCGGCACACGGAGGAAATCTTATGTCTCGAATCAAACGTTTAATACGTCCAGAAGTACAAAGTGTTAATTGGAAAACCGCGGTAACTGCATTAAGTATAAGCGCTGTTTGCTTTGGTATGGTGGCCAATGCCAGCGTTGGATCAATTCAAACCACTAAAACTAATGCACCAGTTTTGAGTAAAGAATTGAACGGAAGGATTAATTTTGCTAGTAGCGGTTGCCAACCTGAATATCCAAAAATTTCACTTGTGAAGCAGGAAACTGGCGTAACTAGACTCAAAGTATTTATGGCAGCTGACGGCAAGATTGAAAAAGTCGATGTGGTTAAATCAAGTGGATGGACAAACTTAGATAGTGCTGTAACAGAGCAACTTCTGTCCGGAAAATGCAAGGGGACGGTAGTGAAATCCAAGGGCGCTAGTCGAATCATCACGACGCAAGTGGAATATGTTTGGAAATTGGATTAAATAAATTTAAGTAACCCAGAAACCTTGAATCTAAGGTTTCTGGTATCGATGAGAACCATCTGTGATTGGAATTGTTTGTGATGATAATACTGAAAAGAATCTGTATTTTTTGCTGCTTTGCTCTGACTAGTTCTGCGATTGCATCATCGCTACCAAACTATCCCTTTATTCATGCCACAGGTGAGGCAAGCTTAAGCCTCCGGCCAAATATTGGTGAAATTGATTTTGAGTTGACCGAGTTGTCTGCTGATCCCGAATTAACTTTGAGCATGATAGAAAAAAGTTCTGCAGATGTGATGGCATTACTTGCGTCGTATGCTCTAGATTTGGAAGATATTGAAGCTGCGGAGATTAAGAAATATGTGAGCGCCGTCGAATATCTAGAGACGACAGAGACAACGAAAAAATATCGTTTGATGCGTAACTTCCATATTGTTGTAAGGGATATCCAAAAATGGAACAGCATCGTCACCAGCTTGTTGGCAAAACCCTATTTGGGAAATTTTTCTATCAATTTTGGACGTAACGATATAGATAGAATTCAAGCGGATTTAGTCATAATGGCGACGACAAACGCCAAAGAAAATGCTAAACGATTGGCGCAAGGCTTATCAGTGCGTTTAGGCGCTGCGAATGGTGTTTCTCAATCACCCTTGAAAAGTATTTCCACATTGTTGGGATTAGATGGCGCGGTTAGGCGTGAAGAACTTTCAGTGCAAAGTAAACCGATAGCCAAAGATTTTGCCGTACCAGTCTGGTTAAAGTACAAACAGAATGTGGAAGTCGTGTTTCGAATTAAGCCTTGATGTATTTTCATTATCTCTCTCCCTAAATAGGGATTTAAGCCGGGTGATGCTATGTTGTCCGGCCTTTTTTGAGAGAGTGGCGAATCAAAGTAAATTCAAAACTCCATCCAAACCAACGAAATTCAAAGCTACGCTAGCCTGAGCACATACCACTGGTTTAGCGCGGAATGCGACTGACAAGCCAGCAATCCCCATCATCTTTAAATCATTCGCGCCGTCACCCATGACGATGGCTTGTTGTGGACTGATACCAAGTTCTACGCAAATTTTTTCGACCGTGCGTTTTTTTTCATCGGCATCGACGATAGTGCCAATGACTTTGCCCGTTAGTTTGTCATCGATGATTTCGAGCACGTTGGCATGGCTGTAGTCGAGATTTAAGCGCGATTTCATTCTATCGGTAAAGAAGGTAAAACCTCCAGACACCAACAAAGTCTTTAAGCCTGCTTGCTGAACTTGCTTAAGCATATTTTCGGCGCCTAAGGATAACTGTAGGCGTTGGTCGTAGACTCGTTGTAGGGCGGATGCTTCTAATCCTTTGAGTAAGCCAACTCGGCGAATCAAACTTTCTTGAAATTCAATTTCGCCACGCATTGCCGCTTCAGTAATTTCTGCGACTTGTGGCTTTAGACCCTGCATATCGGCGATTTCGTCTATACATTCTATGGTGATTAAGGTGGAGTCCATATCCATCGCGACCAACTTAAAGTCACTGAGTTGGTGTGCTTGTCCGTGATAAACGTCGAGCTGCTCTTGCAAGCATAGCTCCTGAATTGCTTGCAGGATTTTGGCGTCGCATTGCACGTTTTCTAAACGCACTGCTTTGGTATTAATCGGTGCAATTTTCTGCGCGCCGGACATCTGCGCGATGCTTTGAATCGTTGCCGCTTGTTGGGGTAAGACGGTGTGTAAGCCTTGGATGATCAGATTCATTTTTTGTATAAAGATGGTGTGACGGTAAATTAGTGCAGCGCTTTCATCGTGCTCTTAATCTGGGCGACGCGTGCTGCCAGATCGGGCATGTTGGCGCTGATACGTAACTTATCTTGACCGTTTAGTTTAATGTGTTTGTTTTTCTGAACCAATTCGATAATGCGCATGGCATCGATCGGTGGTTGCGGTTCAAATTGCAGTGTTGCGGCTTCACTGTGTGCATCAATCTTGATAATGCCCAGCGGCTTAGCGGCCACGCGCAATCGGTGTGTTTCTAAGAGTGACTTAACCGGCTCTGGCAATTTACCAAAACGATCGATCATCTCTTCTTGTAAATCATCAATGGCATCAAGCTTGTTGCAATTTGCCAGGCGTTTATAGATCGATAAACGCTCATGTACATCACCACAAAAATCGCTGGGTAAGAGAGCGGGGATGTGCAAATTAATTTCTGTTGTAGTGGAAAGTGGCGCTGCGAGATCTGGCTCTTTGCCATTCTTCAAGCTGCGTACAGCTTCACTCAACATGTCTGAATACATCTGGAAGCCAATCTCGTGCATTTCACCGGATTGATTGTCGCCTAAGACTTCTCCAGCGCCGCGAATTTCCAAATCATGCATGGCGAGGTAGAAACCGCTGCCGAGCTCTTCCATTTGTTGAATCGCTTCCAGGCGACGATTTGCTTGTTTGGTCAATCCTTGTACATCGTGAACCAATAAATATGCATAAGCTTGATGATGCGAGCGACCGACGCGACCACGCAATTGATGCAATTGCGCCAAACCGAACTTATCCGCTCTATGCATGATGATGGTATTGGCGCTTGGGACGTCAATACCAGTTTCGATAATCGTCGTGCACAGCAATATGTTGTAGCGTTGCGCAACGAAATCGCGCATGACTTTTTCTAAGTCGCGTTCATTCATCTGGCCATGGCCGACCGCGATGCGTGCTTCTGGCAGCAAGGCTTCCAGCATGGCTTTACGGTTTTCTATCGTCTCTACTTCATTATGCAAGAAGTAGACTTGACCGCCGCGTTTGAGTTCGCGTAAGCAGGCTTCTCGGATTACTGAGTCGCCCTCACTGCGCACGAAAGTTTTGATCGCTAAACGCTTTTGTGGCGCTGTCGCGATGATCGAGAAGTCACGCAATCCTTCTAGCGCCATTCCCAATGTACGTGGTATCGGTGTCGCGGTTAAGGTCAGTACGTCGACTTCTGCACGTAAGGCTTTCAGCGTTTCTTTTTGGCGCACACCAAAGCGATGTTCTTCGTCAATAATCACGAGCCCGAGGCGCGAGAACTTCACGTCATCGGATAAAAGTTTGTGCGTACCGATTACGATATCTACCGTCCCATCGCCCATGCCTTTGATGGCTTGTGCAATTTCTTTGCCGCTTCTGAAACGGGATAGCTCTGCAATCTTCACTGGCCAATTAGCGAAGCGATCGGTAAAAGTTTGTGCGTGTTGCTCTGCCAAAAGAGTAGTCGGTGCCAGAATCGCTACTTGCTTGCCACCCATGACTGCGACAAAAGCGGCACGCAATGCGACTTCCGTTTTACCAAAACCCACATCACCACAAATCAATCGGTCCATCGGTTTGCCCGAGGTCATATCGCCTATCACTGCCGTGATCGCAGCGGCTTGATCAGGCGTTTCATCAAAGCCAAAACTATCAGCAAAGGCCGCGTAATCGTGGGCGGAGTATTCGAAAGCGTGGCCTTCACGCAAAGCACGCCGAGCATAGAGATTGAGTAATTCAGCGGCGGTGTCACGGATCTGTTGCGCGGCTTTGCGTTTGGCTTTTTCCCACTGACCCGAGCCTAACGCATGTAAAGGCGCGTCGTCCGGTGATGCGCCGGAATAGCGTGAAATCACGTGCAACTGCGATACGGGTACATATAACTTGGTGTCTTTTGCGTATTCCAAATGCAGAAATTCGGTTTCGCCTTCGCCCAAATCCATGCTGATGAGACCCATGTAGCGGCCGATACCATGATTGCTATGAACGACGGGATCACCAATTTTTAATTCAGACAAATCGCGCACCATGTGCTCGACTTGCGTTACCGCTTCTTGCTTTTTGCGACCTATACGCTTGCCAGAGCCGGCGTATAGCTCGGTTTCAGTGATAAAGGCGATGTCTTGCGCTTGAAAGCCAGCGTGTAGCGGCGCGACTCCCAATACTAATTTGGTGCTGCTGGTGATGAAGTCTGTGTAATCTTCACTGATGCTGATTTCTAGATCGAAATCGCGGAAATACTGTTGTAGAGTTTCGCGTCGACCGGCTGTTTCAGCGCAGATAAAAACGCGCTTATCGGTTTGCAATAAATACGAGCGCAAATTCGTCAGTGGATCATCAGCTCGACGATTCACGGCGATATCAGGTAAAAAACTGGAGACTTCGGACGCGGCACCACCGTTTTGTACGATCCAACGAGATTCAGATTTCAGCGTTGCAAAAAAATCTTCATCACGTAAAAAGATAGTTTCTGGCGGCAGGACAGGGCGCTCTCTATCGGATTTTAGAAACTGATAGCGGGAGCGCGTGTCGACCCAAAAACGCTGAATCGCCTCTTCAATATCACCTATCAAAACGTAATGCGTGTTTTGTGGCAGATAATCAAACAGTGTCGCCGTCGACTCAAAAAATAAGGGCAAATAATATTCAATACCAGCCGATGCAATGCCATTGCCTATGTCTTTGTAGACGGTGGAACGCGAAGGATCTCCTTCAAACTGTTCCCGCCAACGATTACGGAATGCGCTGCGACCCGCCTCATCCATAGGAAATTCACGACCTGGCAGCAGGCGAACTTCTTTGACCGGATACAAGGAGCGCTGTGTATCGGCGTCGAAGGTACGTATGGTTTCTATGCTGTCGCCGAACAAATCCAGTCGATATGGCAGCACCGAACCCATCGGAAATAAATCAATCAAACCACCACGAACCGAATATTCGCCCGGTGACATGACTTGGGAGACATGGGTGTAACCCGCCAGCGTTAATTGGGTTTTGAGCTTGGCTTCGTTAAGCGTTTCGCCAACTTTAAAGAAGAAGGTGTATGCCGCTAAGAAGGACGGCGGTGCCATGCGCACTAGAGCCGTGGTAGCAGGGACGACCAAAACATCGCAGTTGCCGCTATTGATCTCATACAAAGTTGCTAGACGCTCAGACACCAGATCTTGATGCGGTGAAAACGCGTCATATGGCAACGTTTCCCAATCGGGTAACAAATGACAGCGCAGATCAGGTGCAAACCACGGCAATTCACTGAGCAAGCGTTGTGCGTCGGCCGGGCTAGCCACAAAGATAGTCAAGAATCTTTGTTCGGCTTTTAAGGCAAAAGCTGCTTGCGCAATAGCATAAGCATCTGCTGAGCCATGCGTAGACGGCAATACAAATCGGTGACCAGCTTTGGGTAGTGCTTTGATGAAATCGAAAGACATTAGATGTAAAGCAAGGAGTTCTGCAAATTCATGCTAAACAGTCTGGAAAAAGCCCAGCGGCAGGAATTGGCGGTTAAAATGAACGTCAATTATAAACGATGCACAAGCACAGCTACTTGTATCCTCGAAATGACCCAACAATCTACTGATTTCTCGGATTTGCCCCGCAATCCGCAAGGCATAAAGCCAAAATACATCGCATTGATTCCAGCAGCCGGTGTTGGTGCGCGTATGGCTGCGAACATCCCTAAGCAATACTTGGACTTGGCGGGAAAAAGTGTTTTGCAAAGAACAGTAGATTGTTTTTTGTCTTGCCCGCAAATCGATCAGATCTTTGTTGCCGTCAGTGCTGAAGATGCCTTCATTGACGATGCTTTAGCTGAACATCAAAAGTTGACTGTCCTCAATTGTGGAGGCGAAACCCGTCGTGATACCGTACAAAATGGTTTGGAAGTGATACGCAACTATAGTCATTATCAAGATCACGATCTGGTGTTGGTACACGATGCGGCACGCCCAGGTTTAACTCCCGCGTTGGTGACTAAGCTAATTGAAGCAGTCGGTGACGATGTTAATGGTGGTTTACTAGCACTTCCGGTCGTTGATACGGTTAAGCGAAGTGTGGCCGGACAAGTAGAAACGATCGATAGAACAAATTTGTGGTTAGCACAGACACCGCAAATGTTTAGTTTGGGTCTGCTGTCGCGCGCTTTGGAAATGGCGATCGTAGTCACCGATGAAGCCAGTGCTATTGAAACGATAGGGTATCGCCCTAAACTAGTTGAAGGTGCTATGCGCAATCGTAAATTGACAGTGCCCGAAGATTTGGAATTTTTACATTTGTTTTTTAGAGACTTATGAGTGCAAGTGCAAATAATCGAATGTCAGTGCCAATGCCATTTCGTATTGGTCAAGGCTATGATTGTCATGCCTTAGTTGAAGGGCGTAAATTGATCATTGGTGGTGTTGATATTCCGCATAAAACTGGCTTATTGGGACATTCGGATGCCGATGTATTATTACATGCGATTACCGATGCATTGTTGGGCGCGGCTGCATTAGGTGATATTGGCAAATTGTTTCCCGATACCGATGCCAAGTTTGCAGGTGCTGATTCACGTGTTTTGTTACGAGAGGCTATTTCACGTGTACATGAGAGTGGCTACGTGTTGGGAAATTTGGATGGAACGATCATCGCGCAACAGCCAAAGATGGCTCCACATATTCCAGCAATGATTGCGCATATTGCAGCAGATTTGCAGGTATCGCCAACGCAAGTGAATATCAAAGCAAAGACTAATGAAAAACTTGGATATTTGGGACGTGAAGAAGGCATAGCCGCAGAGGCGGTCGCTTTGCTTTATAAAGTATAAATTATTTGAATTCGACGATCTGTTAAGCGTCGCACCGATCTACATTGTCATTTTGAGAACCAAGGAGAGAACGATGAAACGCGATATGTTAAAGGGTTTGCTAAAACAATTGCAGGATGGATTGCACACGACCGAACAAGTCGATGCAGAAATGAAGGCTTTACTTCAAGATTTGCATCAAGATATTGAAGTTGTGTTAGCAAAAGACGAAAACCCAGACGATCCTTTATATGCGGCTTTGAGTGATCGTTCACGCGCCATCTATGCAGAGTTTGCTAGCAAACACCCAAAATTAGAGCCCGCTTTACGCGAGCTTGGCAGTATGTTGGAAAAAATGGGCGTGTGATTGACTTAGCTATCGAAGAAATAAAAAAGACGCTCGAGAGCGTCTTCAGATCGCTGACAAACCCCGTCTTTTATTAAAAGCGGGGTTTTTTATTGGGTAATGATTGCGTCTCTAGTAGGCACTTTAAAAATAAAAGAACTTCGCCACGTATTTTTCAAACGAAGACTCAA
>NZ_JACOFW010000033.1 GCF_014284305.1 Affinundibacterium seohonense | reverse complement strand
GGAACCAGTTGTTCCAAGGTGACCATTTCTAATTCGTGTTGGAAAGGTGTGGGTGTTTTTAGCATGCCGCTATTAAACCAAAAGGCCTCGCACTTGGCGAGGCCTTTTGGGGTTTGTCAGCAGTCTGGCGCTCCGCAAGCGGAGCGCTTTGTAAGTCAAAACTGCATAGCTATAACAGGAGTGTAATTACTTATTCTGAAAATTAGCTGGGCGTTTTTCCAAGAACGCGCGCATACCCTCGCGCTGATCATGCGTACCGAAACTTGCATGGAATAAACGACGCTCATAATGCACGCCCTCAGTAAGGCCTGATTCAAATGAACGATTCACCGCATCCTTAATCATCATTACTACTGGTAAAGACATAGACGCAATGGTCGTCGCCGCAGCTAAAGCCTCTTCCATTAATTTATCTAAAGGCACAACACGTGATACCAAACCAGCACGTTCTGCTTCATTCGCATCCATCAAGCGCGCGGTTAAACACAAATCCATCGCCTTAGATTTAGAAATGGCACGAGGCAAGCGCTGAGTGCCGCCACAACCTGGCAGCGTTGCCAACTTAATTTCTGGCTGTCCGAATTTCGCATTATCAGCAGCAATAATGAAATCACACATCATCGTCAACTCACAACCACCGCCGAGTGCATAGCCAGCCACTGCTGCAATCACTGGTTTACGCACACGCAAAATGTGCTCCCAGTTCTTAGTCACATAATTGCCGTTATAGGCATCCATATAGTTGTAGTCAACCATCGCCGCTATATCAGCACCCGCCGCGAAGGCTTTTTCACTGCCATTGATCACCATACAACCAATATTCTCATCTTGATCGAAAGCGAATAAGGCATGACCCAATTCATCCATCAATTGATCATTTAACGCATTCAAAGCTTTCGGACGATTTAAAGTAATCACACCAACTTTGTCTTTGGTTTCTACGATAATGTTTTGGTATTCCATTATTTACTCCAATAAATTAACGAATATGTAAATTAATTATTCTTAGTTTCAAAAGTCTTAGGCAACAACAGCCACATTGATCCACGCTGCTTCATGCGTCCAGCCAATTCACCCGGCTCACGACCAAAGCCCCAGAAAAAATCAGCGCGCACCGCGCCGCGAATTGCACCGCCAGTATCTTGTGCCATCATGAGTCTTTGCAGTGGATTACTGCTAAGTGGCATTGTAGTCGACAAAAATACGGGAGCACCTAACGGCAGTTGCGTTGGATCAACGGCAATCGATCTTTGTGGCACCAAGGGAACACCCAATGCGCCTTTTGGACCTATGCTAGGATCAAGCAATTTTTCTTCTTTAAAGAATACGACACTAGGATTAGCATTTAACAATTCCTCCTGACGCGCCAGATTTTTTGCAATCCAAGCTTTAATCCCTTGCGCCGACGCCTGATCCAAAGTCAACTCCCCCTTGTCGACCAAATAACGACCGATCGATTTATAGGGATGTCCATTTTGATCAGCATAGGCAACTCGCACAACCTCGCCCGTCTCATTCAACTGCACACGACCAGAGCCTTGGATCTGCAAGAAGAAGGCATCGATAGGATCATCAACCCAAACCAGTTCCTTTCCCGCAAGAAAAGGCAAGATTTCCGCGCGTGAAGCATAAGGAACGACTTTATTGCCGACTAAGCGCCCGCGCAAACGCATATTTTTCAAATCAGGATAGACACTCCCGAGATCAATCGTCAGCAAATCACTAGGCGCCGCATATAAGGCCGTTTGAAACACACCATTTCTTGTACGCGAACCTTTTAACAAAGGTTCGTAATAGCCGGTCACCATACCATCAAGTGCACCATCTAGATGCTGCACTTGGTAGGGCAAAAAATGCATTTCAAAAAATCCGCGTATCGACGCCGAATCTTTAGCATCGACATTTTTGAGCTTACTGCAAACCTCTTTCCATTCTGATTTATTCTTCAAAGCTGAGCAGGAGTTAAGAAACGCCGGCCAAGCTTCACGCAAGTCGTCATTGCCCCAACCTGGTAATTCGGCGTAAGAACTTAATTTGTAGGCCTGAGTGTAATTCGTAATCGGTGCCAACTTAGGCGCCAAAGTGGGAGGAGTCGTCGGTGGCACAGTCGTTACGACAGGTGGTGTGACGGGCCGTGGTTCTACTGGCTGTGGTTTTGGCGGTGTTGCACATGCCACCAAAGTCAACATCAGCGATGCTGCTAGAATGCGCTTTTGATCAAACAAAGAATTCATAAAGGATTAAATATGTGGTTATTAGCAGTCGAAGCCTTGGGTGCGTTTTTCTTGTTCGCTTTTATCGTTTGGTGGACCATGTTTTCAGGGAGAAAACCCTCCGATAAAAACACGAAAAAAACCAAGGAAACAGACCAAAAGTAGCGCAAACCCAAGCTGCTTCGTTTTCAATGCAAAGTACGCGGCAAAGATAAGACGAATTCGGGAATTAAGGAATCAAACTTATGAGCGTCTTCCGCGACACAGAAATAAGTCCCTTTCATCGTGCCGTGCGGTGTTTCCAAAGAACTTCCGCTAGTATATTCAAAGGCCTCGCCGGGCTTGAGTAAAGGTTGATGCCCGACAACCCCCAGCCCCTGCACCTCGTGCACTTTATTATTTGCATCGGTAATAATCCAATGGCGTGAAATCAGCTGCGCCGGAATATCACCTGTGTTTTTTATCGTAATCGTATAAGCGAATACAAAATGCGCTTGATCCGGATTCGATTGCTCTTCCAGATACTGTGTCACGACCGACACTTTAAATTCATACTTAGACATAAAACCTCACCCAAATCAATGAAAAATGCGGGAAACCAGATCAAATACGCATTGAACACCTAGCGCTCTAATGACAGAAAACCCTAGAAGCGTGCATCTTACAAGAGCACAGCAATCTTCGCAGGAGTAAAATAAGGGTTTCAAGACTTTTCCATGTCAAAACTTTCTTTTGCCAGCTAAATCGAGATTTCAATATGACAACCTATCGCATCGCTCCCAGTATTCTCTCCGCTGACTTCGCTCGTCTGGGCGAGGAAGTTCGTAACGTCGTTGCCGCAGGTGCGAACATGATCCATTTTGACGTCATGGATAATCACTATGTGCCGAATTTGACGATAGGCCCTTTGGTCTGCGAAGCGATTCGTCCACACGTACAAGTGCCGATCGATGTGCATTTGATGGTCAAACCAGTCGATCGCATCATTCCTGATTTTGCCAAAGCGGGTGCCAATATCATCAGCTTTCACCCAGAAGGTTCTGAACACATCGATCGCAGCCTGCAATTAATTCGCGATCACGGCTGCAAAGCAGGTTTGGTGTTTAATCCGGCGACGCCTTTGCATGTATTGGAACATGTAATGAACAAACTGGATTTGATATTGCTGATGTCAGTCAATCCTGGTTTTGGCGGACAGTCTTTCATTCCCCATACTTTGAAAAAAATCGCTGCCGTGCGCAAATTAATTGATGAATCTGGTCGTGACATTATGTTGCAAGTGGATGGCGGGGTGAAAGTCGACAATATTCGTGAAATCGCTGCAGCAGGTGCGGATACTTTTGTTGCTGGATCTGCGATTTTTGGTAAGCCTGATTATAAGGCTGTGATTGATGCTATGCGGGGTGAGTTGGCTTTAGTGAGTTAATTCAAATCAGCAATTAAGAAAACAACCACCGGGGAGCTAAAATGGAAGAAGAAAGAATAAGCACTCGCAGCAAGATCATACTCATTTTATTGTTCCTCCTAATTAGTTTTACCTATATTGGGGCGAGTTTGTACGCAGGGCCTCCTGAGACATTTGAAAGTTGTATAAAGAAATGCGCTAAGGTTGGAAAAAATATGAGTGCAGAAAAAGACACGACTGACGCATGGAAAAGCAAGATAGGCAGCAGCTACAAAATGTCCTGTAAGTGCATTTAAAACAGAGCTCGTTCAATCAATAAAAAGCCCCCAAAATAGTTAGTCCAATTCGCAACATGCCAAAATTCCAAGACATCCAAGCCGCCATCATCGACCTAGACGGCACCATGCTAGACACCGCGCCTGACTTTTTAGTCGCAATCAATCGCATGCGTGCAGAATTTTCACTACAGCCATTAGACATCGTCACCATCACCAATTTCGTCGGCAAAGGCTCAGAAAATCTCATCCATCGTGTGCTATCAACAGATTTCGAACCAGCGCAAGTTGAACAACATTTTGAACAAGCAATGGCGAGCTACCAAAAGCACTATCTGGCGATCAATGGTGACAACAGCACTTTATATCCCGATGTCATTGAAGGCCTGCAAGCACTCAAAGCACAAGGATTGCGTCTGGCTTGTGTGACGAATAAACCCATCGCTTTCACTACACCGTTGCTCGCTAAAAAAGGCCTGAGCGTTTTTTTTGAGATCGTGTATGGTGGCGATTCTTTGGCGCGCAAAAAACCTGATCCTTTACCGCTGTTACAAGTTTGCCTCGATTTTCACTTGGCACCAGCACAGGTGGTCGCGATTGGAGATTCATCGAACGACGCCAAAGCAGCGCGCGCTGCGGGCTGTCCAGTGCTGACAGTGCCGTATGGCTACAATCACGGCGAGGCTGTACAAACCATTGAAAGTGATGGTATAGTCGAAACCTTATTGGCTGCTGCTCATTTTCTAGTCAGTAAAAAAACATTAACCAATTCATCAAGCTTCTAACAAAATTAGAATGTTCCTCGATAAGAAACGTCCATCAACTACTCCAGGCACTTTTGAGGCCTGGCTATGGCGACGCTGGCAATCTACCTGACCAGTGTGGGCGCTTTCGTCTGTGTGTCTGAGTTTTATCCAAACCCTGATTCGCGCCAACGACGTTTTTTCATCTCTCGTCATCTTTGACAAGATTCTGTAAGTTTTCGCTGTACCGTTTCGACCTTTTGATTTCACATTTTGGAGCTAGTCGCGTCTGCATTCCTGACGTCTGGCGCTGATCGTATGTGGACTCGGAGGCCAAACACATTTAACGCACATACATCATGACTGAACTCGAATTTAAATCCTTGGCCGCACAAGGCTACAATCGTATCCCGATGATCGCTGAAGCCTTTGCCGATCTGGAGACACCACTCACGCTCTACCTGAAATTGGCGCAAGCCACCAATGGCGGCAAAAATAGCTTTCTGCTGGAGTCTGTCAAAGGCGGTGAACGCTTCGGCCGTTATTCCTTCATCGGCTTACCAGCATCCACCGTAGTTCGCTCCACTGGCTTTCAAACCGAAGTCATCAAGAACGCACAAGTCATAGAAACGCATGAAGGCAATCCTTTAGATTTCATCGCTGAATATCAGTCCCGTTTCCGCGTGGCCTTGCGCCCTGGCTTGCCACGTTTCTGCGGTGGGCTCGCTGGTTACTTTGGCTATGATGCCGTGCGTTATGTGGAAAAGCGTTTAGAAAAAACCACACCAAAAGATGATCTCGGTTTACCTGACATTCAACTCCTACTCACAGAAGAACTTGCCGTGATCGACAATGTCTCTGGCAAATTGTATTTGATCGTTTATGCCGATCCAACACAGCCGGAAGCCTGGAGCAAAGCGCGCCAACGTTTGAAAGATTTACGAGCGATGTTGCGCCGTAGTGTTGATGTTCCTATCACCTCAGCATCAGTGCGTACCGAAGCGATACGCGATTTCGCTAAAGAAGATTATTTGAAAGCGGTGCTGAAAGCCAAGGAATACATTATGGCGGGCGATTTGATGCAGGTACAGATCGGTCAGCGCATCAAGAAACCTTATGTCGATTCGCCGTTGTCTTTATATCGTGCACTGCGTTCGATCAATCCTTCGCCGTACATGTACTTCTACAATTTCGGTGACATGCACATCATTGGTGCTTCACCGGAAATTTTAGTGCGCAACGAGCAACTCAGCGATGGCAATAAAAAAGTCACGATACGTCCTTTAGCAGGAACACGCCCACGTGGCGCGACGCCAGAACGTGACGAAGAACTCGCGGTTGAGTTATTGGCAGATCCAAAAGAGATTGCCGAACACGTGATGTTGATCGACTTAGCGCGCAACGATATCGGCCGCATTGCCCAAACTGGCAGTGTCAAACTGACCGAAAAGATGGTGATCGAAAAGTATTCCCACGTACAGCATATCGTATCCAATGTGGAAGGCTTATTGCGACCGAATATGTCTAACTTGGATGTACTCAAAGCCACCTTCCCTGCCGGCACTTTGTCTGGCGCACCGAAAGTTCGCGCAATGGAATTAATCGACGAACTCGAGCCCGTCAAACGTGGCATCTATGGCGGAGCCTGCGGATATTTATCGTTTGGTGGCGAGATGGATTTGGCGATTGCGATTCGCACAGGTGTATTAAAAGACGGCATGTTGTACGTACAAGCTGCAGCAGGGGTAGTTGCCGATTCGATTCCTGAAATGGAATGGCAAGAAACAGAAAACAAAGCGCGTGCAATGCTCAGAGCAGCAGAACAAGTACAAGATGGATTAGACGGAGAGATTTAAATGCTACTAATGATAGACAACTACGATTCCTTCACTTACAACCTCGTGCAATATTTTGCTGAATTGGGTGAGGAAGTTCGCACGTATCGTAATGATGAAATTACGCGGGAAGAAATCGAGGCGATGAAGCCTGATCGCATTTGCATTTCTCCTGGCCCTTGCACACCTTTGGAAGCGGGAATTTCTGTGCCTGTGCTCAAGCGCTTTGCTGGTGAGATTCCTATTCTCGGCGTTTGTCTCGGCCATCAGAGTATCGCCGAAGCCTTTGGCGGCAAAGTCATTCGCGCTAAAGAAGTTATGCATGGTAAGACTTCGCCGATTGCCCATACTGGCGTTGGTGTGTTCAGCGATTTACCTAGTCCCTACACAATCACTCGTTATCACTCGCTGGCAATTGAACGCTCAAGTTTGCCCGATTGTTTGGAGGTCACTGCTTGGACGGAAGATGGCGAAATCATGGGTGTGCGCCACAAAACTTTTGATTTGCAGGGCGTGCAATTTCATCCTGAATCAATTTTATCTGAGCACGGTCACGCATTATTAAAGAATTTTTTATTGGGAAAATAAAATGACGATCTCACAGCAAGAAGCTTTAACTCGCCTCATTGAACATCGCGAAATTTTCCACGATGAGATGTTGTCGCTATTCCGCAAAATCATGGGTGGAGAAATGTCGCCGATCATGATTGCAGCGCTCACCATGGGTCTACGCGTCAAGAAAGAAAGCATAGGCGAAATCACCGCAGCGGCACAAGTCATGCGCGAGTTTTCGACCAAAGTGCCGATGGCGAATACCAAGAATTTGATTGATATCGTTGGCACTGGTGGTGATGGCGCGCATACCTTTAATATTTCTACCGCATCGATGTTCGTTACCGCTGCTGCTGGAGCGCGTGTCGCTAAGCATGGTGGCCGCAGCGTTTCCTCTTCATCTGGTAGCGCCGACGTGCTCGAATCGCTGGGCGTAAATATCAATTTACAACCAGAACAGATTGCGCAATCCATCGCGCAAACCAACATCGGTTTCATGTTCGCACCAAATCATCACGCAGCGATGAAACATGCTGCACCAGTACGCCGTGAACTTGGTGTGCGTACGATTTTTAATATTCTGGGTCCGCTGACGAATCCTGCTGGGGCACCAAATATTTTGATGGGTGTGTTTCATCCTGATTTGGTCGGTATTCAAGTACGCGTCTTGCAACGCTTAGGTGCGCAACATGCGATCGTCGTCTGGGGACGCGACAATATGGATGAAGTGTCACTCGGTGCACCAACCATGGTCGGCGAATTAGTGAATGGTGAAATCCGCGAATACGATATTCATCCTGAAGATTTTGGTTTGCAGATGGTTTCGAATCGCAGCTTGAAAGTATCTGGCGCAGAAGAATCCAAAGCACGCATTCTCGATGTATTGAATAATGTGCCCGGACCAGCGACCGATATCGTCAGCTTAAATGCAGGCGCTGCTTTGTATGGCGCAGGGATTGCCGATTCGATTGCTGATGGCGTGAAGAAAGCGCAAGCAGCCATTGCGTCTGGCGCGGCTTTGTCGAAGTTAAATCAATTGGTAGAAGTCACGAACCAGCTGGGAAAATAAAATAGTTCGAACGCAGGCGGGTTACAACTCGCCCTACGTTTCAAGGAATTAAGTGCCTCTCAAGCAAATTAGATTCAGGAAATCCGATGTCAGACATACTCAATAAAATTCTCGAAGTCAAAGTAGAAGAAGTCGCACGCGACAAGAAAGTACAAAGCTACACCAGCTTGCGTGCTGATGTAGAAAGCAACAAAGAAGTGCAACAAGCATTACGCGGATTTGAAGTGAGCCTGCGCAACAAAATTGCCATAGGCAAGGCAGCGGTGATTGCAGAAATCAAAAAAGCTTCACCCTCTAAAGGTGTGATTCGCGAGAATTTTCATCCCGCAGAGATCGCGGCAAGTTACGCCCAACATGGCGCTGCTTGTCTATCCGTATTAACCGACGAAGTATTTTTTCAAGGCGCACCTATCTATTTGCAGCAAGCACGCGCTGCATGTACTTTGCCTGTTTTACGCAAAGACTTCATGATCGATCCCTATCAAGTGTATCAAGCCAGAAGTTGGGGTGCGGATTGTATTTTGCTGATCGTCGCAGCACTCGATCATGGTCTGATGGCAGAACTCGAAGCCTGCGCCCACGAACTCGGCATGGGCGTATTGGTCGAAGTGCATAACGGTGAAGAACTCGATGCCGCCTTAAAGCTGAAAACGAATCTACTCGGCATCAACAACCGTAATTTGCGAACCTTTGATGTCACACTAGATACGACGCTTGGCTTACTTCCACGCATTTCACATGAAAAATTGGTTATCACCGAATCTGGCATCATGAACAAGGCTGATGTGCAACGTATGCGTGATGCACAGGTACATGGCTTTTTGGTAGGCGAAGCTTTTATGCGAGCGGATGAACCGGGGACGGAACTTGAAAAGCTGTTTTTCTAAGCATCAATTAATTTCACATTCGTAAAAAAGCCACGGCAAATAGCGTGGCTTTTCTATCTCTACTCAGCGTGCCATAGACTCTTCTAATGCGACATGAATCACACCAATCTATTCCAAATCGCCGTAGTCGCTGCTGCTTGATTGAGCGAGTAAAAATGCAAACCCGGTGCGCCGCCAGCCAATAAGCGTTCACACATTTGCGTGACTACATCTAAACCAAAAGCTTTAATGGATGCGCTGTCGTCACCATAACTCGCTAATTTTAAACGCACCCAACGAGGAATTTCTGCACCACACATTTCAGAGAAACGCATGAGCTGACTGCTGTTTGTAATCGGCATAATGCCCGCGACGATAGGTACGTTCACACCAGCTTTTTGCGCATTTTCTACGAATTGAAAATAGGCATCAGCATTATAGAAATATTGCGTGATGGCGGCGTTCGCACCCGCTTTCACTTTGCGTACAAAATTTTGCAAATCATCTTGAGGTGATTTTGCCTGCGGATGCATCTCTGGATAGGCTGCCACTTCGATGTGGAACCAATCACCCGTTTCTGCACGAATAAATTCGACTAATTCATTTGCATAACGGAACTCGCCCCCCATACCGTAACCGCTTGGCAAATCGCCACGCAATGCTACTAAGCGGTGAATGTCTTGCTCTTTATACGTTTTGAGAATTTGACGAATCGAATCGCGGGTACCACCAACACATGAGAGATGTGGTGCGGCATCAAAACCTTCTTTGCGAATTTCAACAACAGTATCTAGCGTCCCCTGTTGCGTCGTGCCACCAGCGCCAAACGTAACAGAAAAATACTTGGGATTTAACTCCGCCAACTTGCTGCGCGTCACCCGTAATTTCTCGGTTCCTTCTTCCGTCTTTGGCGGAAAGAATTCAATACTAAAATTATGTGGATTCATTTTTTGTTAGGAGTAAGGTGGAGAGTGTCCATGAGATCACGCTATACAACAAAGCTCCGAAAAAGGCTGACCAAAAACCCGCAACATGAAAGCCATCAAACATGCTGGCGACCGCCCAAAACATCAGTCCATTAATCACAAAAATAAACAAACCCAGACTTAAGACAGTCACAGGTAAAGTAAGGATTAATAAGATAGGGCGGATC
The DNA here is from genome assembly GCF_014284305.1 of Affinundibacterium seohonense. Classification (GTDB taxonomy): domain Bacteria; phylum Pseudomonadota; class Gammaproteobacteria; order Burkholderiales; family Burkholderiaceae_D; genus Undibacterium; species Undibacterium seohonense. The sequence goes on along the minus strand of NZ_JACOFW010000033.1, from coordinate 26,832 downwards.
ACGGTATTCACGAAACCCAAAACCACAGCAACCAACAGAGCCGTCGTGAAACTATCTATCGTGATCGAGCTGAGCAAATACGGCAGCGCTAATAGCGCAAGTGCGTTGATTAACCAGGTAGCAAGTAAGCGCATGGTATCTCCAAAGTTTTTACAAATTTGAAAAGCTAAGACCGACAGAAATTCAATTACTGAGATGCAGACCGCGAAGTGAAACGCAGCAATATGTCAATATTGCGAGTATTCACGACAAAGGTATGCGCCCAGTAATTGGATTTATGGCGCGTCTTAGTAGCGATAGTGCTCTGGCTTATACGGACCTTCTTTTTTCACGCCGATATAGTTCGCTTGCTCTTCCGTCAGTTCACTCAATTGTGCATTGAGTTTTTTCAATTGCAAACGCGCGACTTTTTCGTCGAGATGTTTCGGTAAAGTATAAACACCAACTGGATATTTATCCGTGTTGCAGAACAATTCGATTTGCGCAATCGTTTGATTAGCGAAAGACGAACTCATGACGTAAGAAGGATGGCCTGTACCGCAACCCAGATTGACCAAACGACCTTCAGCTAACAAAATAATACGACGGCCACTTGGGAAAATCACGTGATCCACTTGTGGCTTGATGTTGTCCCACTTGTATTGTTTGAGTGCTGCAACGTCGATTTCATTGTCGAAGTGACCGATGTTACAAACGATCGCTTGATCCTTCATCTTCAACATGTGCTCATGTGAAATTACATGATAGTTACCCGTCGTCGTCACGAAGATATCGCCGTGCTCGCAAGCGTAATCCATCGTCACAACGCGATAGCCTTCCATCGCTGCTTGCAATGCGCAAATTGGATCGATTTCTGTGACCCAAACTTGTGCTGACAAAGCGCGCATTGCTTGCGCAGAGCCCTTACCTACATCACCGTAACCAGCGATGACGGCGACTTTACCTGCAATCATGACGTCAGTTGCGCGCTTGATGCCATCGACTAAGGATTCGCGGCAACCATACAAGTTATCGAACTTGGATTTTGTTACGGAATCGTTGACATTGATCGCTGGGAAAGCCAACTTGCCTTCTTTATGCATTTGGTACAAACGATGCACGCCAGTTGTAGTTTCTTCGGTCACACCTTTGATTGCAGCTAAGCGCTTAGAGTACCAAGTCGCGTCAATTGCTAAGTGTTTTTTGATGGAATTGAACAGGCAAGTTTCTTCTTCCGAACCTGGATTATTCAACACAGAGATATCGGATTCAGCACGTGTGCCAAGATGCAGCAACAAGGTTGCATCGCCGCCGTCATCCAAAATCATATTCGAGTAACCGCCGTCTTTCCAATCGAAAATGCGATGCGTAAATTCCCAATATTCGTCGAGGTTTTCACCCTTGAATGCGAACACCGGCGTACCGCCAGCAGCGATTGCAGCAGCAGCGTGATCTTGTGTTGAATAGATATTGCAAGATGCCCAACGTACTTGTGCACCGAGTGCGTTCAATGTTTCGATCAGCACTGCCGTCTGAATGGTCATGTGCAATGAGCCAGTGATGCGCGCGCCTTTCAAAGGCTGGCTGGCAGCGAATTCTTCACGAATTGCCATCAAGCCTGGCATTTCTGTTTCTGCGATTTGAATTTCTTTGCGACCCCAATCGGCCAAGCTTAAGTCAGCGACGTGGAAATCTTGTGTAGTTTGAGATGTCATGATGGTGGCGTTCTCACGCCCTCCTTTCTAGTGAAAAAAGTAACGTGAGCGCAGTTGCTGTGAGTGTGTTTTTTAGGATTACCTAACAATCCACTCGTCTAATCCAAGCCTGGCAGTTGGTTTCATCAGAAAGATAAAACGAAAATTCTGTCGCAGCGCTCCTTGGAGAAATCGAAGTATAACGCAATTCTCCAAGGATTGTGATCGGCTCAAAAAATTTATGCTTAAATTTTAAGCAATTAGTCCATCAAAAAAACCTAGTGTCCGGCAAAATCGCATACTTTAAATAGCGGTAAACCACTGTCCTCAATCAGTTTCGATCCGCCTAGTTCTGGCAAATCGACAATCACAGCACCTTCAACAACGGTCGCCCCTAGCCGCTCCAAGAGTTTCTTTCCGGCCATCATCGTGCCGCCAGTCGCAATCAAATCGTCTATGAGCAAGACCCGGTCTCCTGCTTTACACGCATCCGTATGCAACTCGACTGTTGCACTTCCATATTCCAATTCATAGCTCTCGGAAACCGTCGTGAAAGGCAACTTGCCTTTTTTACGAATCGGGACAAATCCAATGTTCAGTTCATACGCAACTACCGAACCGAGAATAAATCCACGTGCGTCCATACCCGCTACCAAATCCAATTTAGCGTCCGCATAACGCGCTAAAAAGATATCAATCAACACTCGAAATACTTTGGGGTCTTGCAAAAGCGTTGTGATATCACGAAACTGCACGCCCACCTGCGGCCAATCTGGCACCGTACGAATATGTTGTTTAATAAACTCGTTTGAATTAATCATCTACTTTCCTATTTTAATAATCTTTGTTCGGCGCGCGCGACACCCTCAGCAGTACCACGTAAAACAATTACATCACCGACTTGCAGTACCAAATCGCTCTCTGCGTTTATTCTATTTTTGCCACGTCGAACGGCTGTCACATCAACCGCTAACTCGGTCAAAGATAAGTTATCAATCGTTTTACCAATCATTTTACTGCGCTCACTCAACACTACGGTATGCAAACGCAATTGCAAATTTTCCGCATCATCGACGACATCACTAGCACCGTGAAAAAAACCGCGTAAAGATTCATAGCGCGCGTCACGTGCCATCTGGACTGTATGCACCACGCGTCTTAAAGGCACGCCTAACAAAACCAAGGCGTGCGAAGCGAGCATTAGGCTACCTTCCATTAAATCGGGAACCACTTCAGTCGCCCCAGCAGCTCGCAATTTTTCAAGATCAGTATCGTCATGACTGCGCACAACGACTGGCAAACTCGGATTGAGTTCGTGCACTAAGTGCAAAATTTTTAGCGCGGATGGTGTATTGGTATAAGTAATTACCAAAGCTGCAGCACGATTAATCCCCGCTGCAGTTAAACTCTCACGACGACCAGCGTCACCATAAGAGACATTCGCCCCTGCCTTTTGCGCTTCGTTTATGCGGTCAGGATCGAGATCGAGTGCATGATAATCAATGTTTTCATCCGACAGCAACTTCGCCAAGCTTTGGCCACTACGTCCAAAGCCAGCGATAATCACATGTTTCTTCACCTTCATTGTACGTGCAGCGATTTGCGTCAATGCTAAGGATTGCATCATCCATTCATTCGACGATAATTTCAACACGATCCAATCCGACTTTGCCAAAATAAACGGTGAAATCAACATGGATAACACCATCGAAGCCAAGATCAGTTGCAATAGCATCGGATCGATCAAATTGAGACCGCCAGCTTGATTCAATAATACAAATCCGAATTCACCTGCCTGCGCTAAACCGAGGCCAGTACGAAGAGCGACACTGGTCGGACAGGAAAATAGTCGGGCGAGTAAAAAAATCAGTCCAAATTTGAAAGCCACAGGACCAACCAATAACAACAAGATTATCCAACCATAATCCAAGACCAGCTGCAAATTAAGCAGCATGCCGACAGTAATAAAGAACAGACCTAACAAGACATCACGAAAGGATTTAATGTCTTCTTCAACCTGATGCTTGTACTCGGTTTCAGAAATCAACATCCCTGCGACAAACGCACCCAGTGCTAAAGACAGACCGGCTTTTTCTGTTAACCATGCAGCGCCCAAAGTGAACAACAGCAGATTCAACATAAACAATTCTTGCGAGCGACGACGCACCACGATCGCAAACCATTCTCGTACAACTCTTTTGCCAACAAAAAAGAGTAAAAACAAAACCACGGTGGCTTTGCCTGCCGCGGTCAACAAACTCATGCTGAGATTATCCGAGTCTGCCGCCAGCGCTGGTACCAAGATCAACAGGGGGACGACTGCAAGATCTTGAAATAACAAGATACTGATAATCTGTCTGCCATGCGGGCTTTCTAGCTCTAATTTCTCCGTCAGCATTTTGGACACAATCGCGGTCGACGACATCGATAATGCGCCGCCAATCGCAAAGGCAGCTTCCCAGCTGATTGCAAAGTATTCTGGCAACACCATCGCAGCACCAAAACACATCAGCATCGCCAAAGCAATCGTACTCACCACTTGCGCCATACCGAGGCCAAACACTGCCCTTCGCATAGAAATCAATTTGGGTAAGGAAAATTCAAGTCCAATTGAAAACATCAAAAACACAACGCCAAACTCGGCCAATAAATGGGTTGTTGAACTCTCCTGCGCCCACGCTAACGCGTGTGGGCCGATCACAATGCCGACGACAAGATAACCGAGCATCGGTGGCAAATTCAACAGTCGCAAGGCCACCACGCCCAACACAGCGCTGCTTAACAAAAGTAAAGTCGTATCAAGTGCGTTCATGTTGGTTATTATTACCGATTATTCGAGCCATAAGCATCTTCACTTGAGAGAAAACGACGAAAGCACTTCATAATCACGAGGAGAAAAACACACAACAATAAAAAAACGCGGAACGAAATCGTTTCCGCGTTTTTTCATGCAAACCAATTCTAGAATCAATATTCGTTTCGTCTACTAATTTAAGCTCAATAGTTGCGCTACTTAACTTAGGAAGATATCGCGGTAAGCTGCGTAAATTGCACCAACTAATACGGGACCTAATACTAGCCAACCAAGTGCTAAAGGAATCGACGCCAAAATCGCGAAAACGATATACAACACAAAGAACAATAAAAACGCAGCCCAATTCTTCAAGCTCACCTTCAAACTCAAAATCAATGCATCGATTGGTGCGACATTATGAAAAACAACCAAGGCTGGAGCAAACCAAATCGCCATTGCCAACGGTATCGCAATTAACATCGCAAGTAGAACAAAACCAATCAACGCACTAAAGCCCAAACCCATCATACCCGCGCTTCCAAGAACCGCACCAGTTGCAATTGCACCACCGAATACCGCCACTGCAAAAAACCCCGCAACCATCGAAACGACTAAAACACCAATCATCCAAAATAAACCGAGTAAGGCCAATGCGCCAAACTTATCTTTAAATCCGGCAAACAAAAATTCAAAAGTCACCGGCTTCGATTCACGATGAGCTTGGCACGCCAACATCAATCCGCCAAAAAACGCTGGCATGAGTAGGTTAGAAACAAAAGTGCCAATTCCAGGGATAACGTTAAGCACAAGCGTGATGACAAACAATACCACCACCATCCCGATCCAAACCCCAGCATTTGCCTTGAATTGATCAAAGCCGTAGCCATACCAAGAGGTAGCTTTGCCCGCATCGACGACATTGCCGTCGGGACTGTATTTTGGCTGTTGCGGAACCTCCGACACCAAGTTACTCATGTTCGGAAAATTACTTTCTGGCTGATCAGGGTTCACATTCATATTTAGGCTTTCTCAATATAGTTAAAAGAAAATAGTACAAATACGCAATTCAGGCAATTTCGTAGCAGCAAAAGTATCCTTGAATAAAATTTAATTGACAAGCTTTCTCACTATTTATGAATCGACAAACTTCTATTTCTATTACTTTTCTAAATCTCTGCTACGTTTAACCAACAGATTCAGCTAAGGATGTTCAAACCCTTGATAGTAAATTCACATCTGGCAGAGTTCTTGCTTATTCATATTTAGTTTATACTCCACCCATGAGCACATTAAATATCTCTTCTGAAAAAACCGAAGCATCACCAAACGACGCAAAGACCAACCACGCCTTGTTACTGGCTTGCGAAACTTTGCAGATCGAAGCCGATGCCATTCTCAGCCTAAAACAGCGTTTGGGCGGCGATGACTCCACCGCATTTATTGACGCAATCCATCTGGTTTTGTATTGCAAAGGACGTCTGGTTATTTCTGGCATAGGCAAATCTGGTCATATCGCGCGAAAGATTGCCGCAACTTTTGCATCAACCGGCACACCTTCTTTCTTTTTGCATCCCGCTGAGGCTGCACATGGTGATCTTGGTATGGTCACATCACAGGATGTTTTCATCGCGATTTCTTACTCTGGAGAAGCTGGCGAATTAGTCGCTATCTTGCCTATCCTTAAGCGACTCGGTGTAAAACTGATTGCCCTAACTGGCAACCCCAACTCGACGTTGGCGAAACTTGCGGATCTACATTTGAGCGTGCACGTTAATAAAGAAGCCTGCCCACTCAATCTGGCACCAACGGCCAGCACGACGGTCACTTTGGCACTCGGAGATGCACTCGCAGTGGCGGTACTTGATGCTAGAGGATTCAAGGAAGAAGACTTCGCCCGTTCCCACCCGGGTGGCGCGCTTGGCCGTCGTCTACTCACCCACGTGAAAGACGTGATGCGAACTGGTGATGCAATTCCGCAAGTCAAACCAAGCACAAAACTCAGCAGTGCCTTGATGGAAATCACTCAAAAGGGCATGGCGATGACAGCGATCGTCGATCAAGAAAATCACATTGTTGGCGTTTTCACCGATGGTGATTTGCGTCGTTTGATGGATAAGCCACTCAATTTTTCTGAATTGGTGATTGCGGATATCATGCGCAAAAACCCACATCGGATTGGCCCTGAACAATTAGCAGTTGAAGCTGTAGAAATTATGGAGCAACATCGAATCAATCAGTTGCTAGTTGCTGACGCTGAAGGAAAATTAGTCGGTGCTTTGCATATCCATGATTTGACACGTGCCAAGGTGATTTAATGAGTCAGGATACTTTGAATAGGTCGAACCTCGGTGCAGTACAACGTGCCGCCCAAGTACGTCTGATGATCTTCGATGTGGACGGCATACTCACCGATGGCAGTTTGCATTTTGGCCCCGATGGCGAAATGATGAAGAGTTTTAATGTACTCGATGGTCAGGGCATTAAATTATTGCAGAGCGCTGGAATAGCCACTGCCATTATTAGCGCCAGACAATCAGCGATCGTCAGCAAACGTGCCAGCGATCTTGGTATAACGCATGTCATGCAAGGCATACATGATAAAAAATCGGCCTTTCTCACTTTATGCAAAGAGCTCAATGTGCCGCACGAAGCCTGTGGATTTATAGGCGACGACGTCATCGATTTACCAATTTTGTTACGAGTGGGATTCCCTGCTAGCGTTCCCAATGGGCACAAAGAAGTACGCAGTCGTGTTTGTTATGTCACGCAAATTAATGGCGGTCGGGGCGCTGCTCGCGAAGTTTGTGATTTCATTTTGCAAGCACAGAACAAATATGACTCTGTATTAGCACCTTTTTTGGATGTGAGTGACGATGACCGCTGATCGAATTCGCGTCTGGCTAGGTGTCGCCTTACTTGGCTTAATCATGCTCGGCAGTTTTTGGGTATATGAGGTCATGCGACGCCAAGTCGATGATGACGCGAACAACCGCAAGGATAGAAGTGAACCGGACTATTATGTAGAACAATTTAATTTTGTCCGTTTATCGCAATCAAAACAGACCAATTACCGCGTCACAGGTGACAGACTCATTCATTTCCCACAAGAAGACGAATTCGAAATTGTTCAACCTAGAATTGTCGGCATTGATCAGGAAAAAACTCCCATGACGATACGGGCTGATCGCGCGATTGTGAAACAAAAAATTCAAGAAAAACCAGAGAGTAAAGCCGAAGATCAAATCCATTTGCGGGGAAACGTACAGGTTGAACGTAGCAATAGTAAGCTAGGTTCCCATCTCACCATGTCGACCAAAGCACTAACTCTTTTTCCTGATACTGAGAGAATGCGTACAGCGGAAGCAGTAACGCTCACAACACCACGCGCCAATCTCAACGCAATCGGCATGGAAGCAGATAATAGCAGTCAAAAAATTCGCTTACTAAGTAAAGTTCAGATAAGTATCGCTCCACCTGGTGCAAGCAAATAATGCCTACCCTCATCAATTCTTAAACTTTGTCGAAGCAAGCGGCGACAAACAATTGTTGAGTAGCACAAACGAAAATTGAAAGAAACGAGGACTATTGAATGACGACTTCCAGATCAACTACAAGCGCTTTCAAATTCGCCGCAGTCATCAGTTTGATTACGGCATCATTACTCAGTCCGTACGTCCACGCAGAAAAAGCGGATAGTCAAAAACGTACCAATATTTCTGCTGAATATACGGTATTCGATGGAAAAACCAATACCAAAACACTGACAGGCAAAGTGGAGTTGAGTCGTGGCACATTATTGATTCGTGCTGAGAATGCCGTCGAAACAGAGACCACCGATGGTGGTGGCAACGTTACCCTATCCGGTCACAATGGCAGCCAGGTGTTCTTCCGCCAAAAACGTGATGGCGGTGAAGATTTGTGGATAGAAGGTTCGGCTGACAGAGTTGAATATGATAAAAAAAGCGAAGTGGTTAAATTTATCGCAAAAGCGCAAGTACGCTATTTAACTCAAGAGAAAATCACACAAGAACAAAATGGCGAATTTCTCTCGTATGACAGTTTGAATGATGTGTTTACGGCGACCAACTCCACCAGCGGCAAACGTGTCCCAGGTGGCGGTAAAGTCCGTATCACTTCAGAACCCAAACCAGCAAAAACGGACGCTAAACAAGAAAAATAAGCAGATAACCATGACCAGTACATTAGTAATCGAAGGCCTGCAAAAACGCTACGGCATGCGCCAAGTGGTGCGTGATGTCTCGCTGCAAGTGAAGAGCGGTGAAGTGGTTGGACTACTTGGGCCTAACGGCGCTGGCAAAACCACGTCGTTCTATATGATCGTTGGCTTAGTACCATCCGATGCCGGCAAAATTGACATCGATGGGGTGAATATTTCAAATTTCCCTATCCATCAAAGAGCGCGTTTGGGTTTATCTTATTTACCGCAAGAAGCGTCGGTATTTCGTAAACTATCGGTGGAAGACAACGTGCGTGCGGTATTAGAACTGCAACGCAATGATGATGGCAAGCCACTTACCAAAGTTGACATTGATAAGCGCCTTAATACCTTATTAGAAGAATTGCAGATCGATGGCTTGCGTGAGAGTCCAGCGCGTGCGCTGTCAGGTGGCGAACGGCGTCGGGTCGAGATTGCTCGCGCATTAGCCACGAATCCACGTTTTGTACTATTGGACGAACCGTTTGCAGGGGTTGATCCAATTGCTGTCATTGAAATTCAACGCATTGTCCGCTTCCTCAAAGAGCGCGACATTGGCGTTTTGATCACTGACCATAATGTACGCGAAACACTGGGCATCTGTGACCATGCATACATCATCAATCAAGGCTCCGTATTAGCCAGCGGACGGCCTGATGAAATCATCACCAATGAGACCGTCAGGCGCGTCTACTTGGGTGAACATTTCCGCATGTAATCTCGCTAAATTATGACGTCTACATCATGAAGCAAAGCTTACAGCTACGCACTTCACAGCACTTAGCGCTCACCCCGCAGTTACAGCAATCAATTCGCTTGCTGCAGTTATCTACGCTAGAACTACATCAAGAGTTAGAAGGTTTGTTGATTGAAAACCCAATGTTAGAACGGGTAGATGACGTTTTGGATAATGCTGTGCGTTTACTTGCCGATGGCAGCATCAACAGTACAACCACGCAAAGTGAAACAGAATTTAAAGCCGTAGAAAATCCGCCGCAAGACACTGCAGAAGTTTCTACCGCTAATGAAGCTGCAGAGCAAAGTGCCGAGGTCGATGCGCAGGCAAGTAGCGATGATTGGAGCTTCGATGAAGCGCCCAGTTCCAGCTCCAAAAGTCATGACGAAGAAGATGGCAGGCCCCAATTAGAAGCCGCACAAACCACCTTACGGGAACATTTACTAGAACAAATGCGCGTCTCGATTCGCGAGCCACGCGATCGCGCCTTGATCGAATTAGTCATTGATGCCATTGATGAGAATGGATATCTGTGCGAATCTTTAGACGATATTCACGCCAGTTTACCGATCGATTTATGTGTAGAACTCGAAGAGCTGCAATTTGCTCTCAATATGTTGCAGAGCTTTGAACCAGAAGGTGTAGGGGCGCGCAGTACATCCGAATGTCTGGCAATTCAAATTAGGCGTTTCCCCAAAATCCCCTTCGTCACTAGACGCCTTGCACTACAAATTGTGCAGGACTATTTACCTTTATTTGCCCAACGTGACTTTACGAAATTACGCAAATTTTTACATTGTGACGACGAAGATTTGCGCGAAGCACAAGTGGTCATTCGCCAATGCAATCCCAAACCTGGACTCGCTTTTGCGGCGGCAAAATCGGATTATGTTGTGCCCGATGTCGTAGTAAAAAAAATTGGCGATGAATGGCAAGTTATGCTCAACCGCGATGTGATGCCACGCTTACGCATCAATCAAATGTATGCCAACTTGATGAAGCAGCAACGTGGAGATACCAGCCTGAGCCCACAACTCCAAGAAGCGCGTTGGCTCATCAAAAACATGCGACAGCGTTTCGATACGATTTTGCGCGTTGCACAAGCTATAGTGGAAAGACAATACAATTTTTTCACGCATGGTGCTGTTGCGATGAGACCCCTTGTTTTACGCGAAATAGCTGATACACTGGGGTTACACGAGAGCACTATTTCGCGTGTGACAACTCAGAAGTTTATGCTGACACCACACGGCATGTTTGAGTTGAAGTATTTTTTCGGTAGTCACGTCGCAACGGAAACTGGTGGTGAAGCATCTTCCACAGCGATACGGGCGCTGATCAAACAATTAATAGGAGAAGAAGACCAGAAGAAACCCCTCTCGGATAGTAAGATCGCCGACATATTGGGAGAACAAGGCATGGTCATCGCGCGGCGCACTGTTGCCAAATATCGCGAAGCTCTGAAGATCCCTCCCGTCAGTCTGCGAAAATCTTTATAAACCAGTTCTTGAAATATTGTTTTCTATCGTTATATATGATTTAGCTCAAAACAATTTTCTGCCAATGAGCGATCGTAATGACTGGCAGTACAGAAGGCAATAAAAGCAATATCACCATAGGAGCGTAGTATGAATCTCACCATCAGTGGACACCACGTCGAAGTTACTCCTGCAATTCGTGAATATGTACAAACCAAGTTAGAGCGGGTAAGACGACACTTCGATCAAGTCATTGATATCGCCGTTATTTTGACGGTTGATAAGCTCCGCGAAAAGGATAAACGGCACAAAGCTGATATTAATTTACACCTGAGTGGGAAAGACATCCACGTTGAAAGTCTGGCGCATGATTTGTATGCAGCCATTGATGCTTTAGTCGATAAACTTGATCGTCAAGTGATCAAACATAAGGACAAAATTCAAGACCATCAACATGATGCGATCAAACATATTCCTGATCCAGCATCTACACAATTAGATTGAATGTAATTTCTGATTCACTTTGAGTGATGATCCTAGGGCGCTTTTTAGCGCCCTTTATTTTTGTCTAGTCAATCTCCCTGAGTTAAACCCAGATTTTCCATTAGGCGCGTCTTCGACGCTATTTGAGCGCTGGCGGCGCATTTTCGGTCATTTTTTTCGTTCTTCGTTGAAAATAGCTAGCTATTTTCGCCTCATTCACGTAAAAACTGCCTCGAAAAGTGCATCCACCATCGTCTCAAATCCCAATGGAAATTCTGGGTTAAAATCCACTTCTACAAAATCCAATGGCTATCTTATGAGCTCTCACGTCTTATCCGAAATCAAAAATCGTATTGGCATCATCACCTTAGACCGCCCAAAAGCCCTTAACTCTTTGTCGCTAGAAATGGTGCGCGCGATTACTGCATCCTTATTGGCCTGGCGTACAGACCCTGAGGTCAAAGCTGTGTTGATTCAAAGTAGTAGTGAAAAGGCTTTCTGTGCTGGCGGCGATATTCGTTTCTTTTATGATGTTGGCACAAAAACGCCAATGCAAGACAGTGCCTTGCTGGAAGACTTCTTCACCGAGGAATATGCACTAAATCATTTAATCCATTTTTATCCTAAACCCTATATCGCTTTGCTCAATGGCGTCGTGATGGGTGGTGGCATGGGTATCGCGCAATCTGGTGTTGCAAGCCGACTCCGTATCGTAACTGAGCGGACTAAAATGGCGATGCCTGAGGTGAACATTGGCTTGTTTCCAGATGTTGGCGGTGGCTATTTCTTAAATCAATCCCCTGGCGAAATTGGCCGCTATTTAGGCCTGACTGGAGAAGTCATTCAAGGCATGGATGCGATTTACGCGAACCTGGCCGATATCTATATCCCGACTGCAGCTATTCCTGATTTGCTACAACTAATCGCGCAATCGGAAAACACCGACCTTCGTGTTGCTATTCGTGATTATGCCTCGCAGTTTTATCAAGCATCGGATGTGGAAAACTGCACATTGGCGCAACATAGATCTGCTATTGATCATCATTTCAAAATCCATCGTGTCGATGAAGTCATGGCCTCACTAGCAAACGATACTTCGCCTTTCGCGCTGGCGACATTAGCCACAATGAACAAACGATCGCCACTGATGATGGCAGTCACCTCTGAGCAATTACAGCGCTGCCAACAGAAGTCGGTTGCTGAATGTCTGCGTATCGAACGCACCATGGTCAGACATTGCTTTAAGCACGGTGAGGTATTGGAAGGCGTGCGTGCGTTAGTCGTGGATAAAGACAATACACCGCAATGGTTACCTGCAAGTATGGCGGAAGTTGATGATGCGCTTGTCGCGAGCTTTTTTGCAGAAGTATGGCCAAACTATGCTCATCCTTTAGCGCATCTCGAATAAAAAGACCATGCAATAGATGAGTCACGCGCCAGCATTATTGGGCTAATGCCGGCGATTAATTCACCCCACAATTCAGATCCAAATTTATTTTAGCAAGCCAAAAACTTTACCGATAATTTTGCTGCCAGTACCGATTGGATCTTGCCGTATTTTCTTCTCTTCTTCCGCGATCATCGTATACAACGCATCGACCGCTTTATCCGACACATAAGATTCAACTGTCGCTTCTTTTTCAGGCACGGCGCCCATCTTTTGCGCCTTCGCCATTACCGAATTGTATTTACTAGCTAGGCCAACTTTATCTGTGACAGCCTTTACTGTCGGTGTAAACTTGGTCGTCAATGCAGTTGATGTTTTTTGTCTAAAAAAATCTGTGACCGAAGTATCCCCACCACTCAGAATATTTTTTGCATCGGCGACGGACATCGTTTTCACCGCATCCAACAGCAAAGGTTTTGCCATTGGTACAGCCGTTTCAGCTGCACGATTCATCGCTATGACTAGCTCGTCTAGATGCTTGGCTTGTCCGCTCAATTTCAAAATGGGTTTTGCTTTTTCCAGAATGGATGGCAAAGGAATCTTCACCTTCTCATTATTTAGGAATCCATCTGCAACACCTAATCTTGATATCGCTGCATTCGCACCTTGTTCCAACGCCGCTTTCAAGCCACTATTCGCATCTTTAGAACTAAGTTGGCTCAAGTCTGCAGCATACGCAGAAGTACACAGCAACAATAGTGAAGTTACCGTCGAAGCTTTTATCAATTGCATAGTTCGCATGATAATCCTTATCAAATTTAATCTGAATTTATACTTCTTCTATCTGGTATAAACGTTTATGCTCACGAATCGCAAATCGGTCTGTCATGCCAGCGATATAGTCTGCGATCCGACGAGCCTGCATGATCTGTGTCTGTTGTGAGTCGCTTTGGACATTGATTCGATAGTCAGGTGGAACCAACCCCGGTTCTGCCATCATTAAGGTAAACAACTCGCGTACCGTATTTTTCGCCTTATTGCTCATACGATTGACTAAATAATGTCGATAGAGATTCTCGTATAAGAACTGTTTCAACACCTTGGCTTCCTGATACATCCCATCAGAAAACGCAATCATGGCAGGCATCGCGCGCACATCCTCAATTGTCTTTGGCGCACAATCTGCAATTTGTCGCTCCGATGTTTGGATAAGATCGGTAATCAACAAATTAATCATTCGACGTATGGTTTCTGAAATTGCGCGTCGTCCAGTAATTCCTGGATAGGTATGATCAACTTCTCGTCGAAATCGTGCATAACAATCGACGTTCATTAACTGCGACTCATTGAGTAAACCTGACCGCAAACCATCATCAATGTCGTGATTATTGTAGGCAATTTCATCAGCTAGGTTAGTTAACTGCGCTTCGAGACTAGGTTGCGTTCTATCAATAAATCGTTGACCTAATTCGCCAAGCAAACGAGCGTTATTCAAAGAGCAGTGTTTGAGTATCCCCTCGCGAGATTCGAAACTTAAATTAAGACCTTCGAAACTCGCATAACGTTCTTCCAAAACATCCACCACACGCAGACTTTGGAGATTGTGTTCGAAGCCACCGTAATCTTTCATACAAGCATTGAGCGCATCTTGCCCTGCGTGTCCAAACGGGGTGTGACCAAGATCATGTGCGAGTGAGATCGCCTCAACGAGATCTTCGTTCAAACGTAAATTACGTGCAATCGATCGAGCAATTTGCGCAACTTCGATACTATGGGTTAGGCGGGTACGAAACAAATCGCCTTCGTGGTTAACGAAGACTTGCGTCTTGTATTCAAGTCGCCGAAAAGCCGTACTGTGGATGATGCGATCCCGATCTCTTTGAAATTCGGAGCGGGAGCTCGGCGCTGGTTCCGAAAATCGTCTCCCCTTAGATTGTGCAGATTGAGCAGCATAAGGGGCGAGTTGATGATCGGAAAACATAATGTAGCTTTCAAACAGGAGGAAACTTACTGAATACTGGCTCGCAAACTCGCTAATAGCATCTCTTTCGGAACTTCGGTGATGAGGCAACTACCTAAAGGTTTGAGCAAAATAAACTTGATTTGCCCACCTTCATTCTTCTTATCCACTTCCATCAACTCCAGCCAGACTTGCTCACCTAAATCCGGCGCGGTGGTCGGCAACCCTGCAGCTTCTACTAATTTTGTAATACGCGTTTTACTAACAAAATCGATGTAACCTAATCGATAAGATAAATCTGCCGCCATCACCATACCACAACCAACAGCCTCACCATGTAACCAATTACCGTAGCCAAGTCCTGACTCGATAGCATGACCAAAGGTATGTCCAAAATTCAAAATAGCGCGTAAGCCGCCTTCGCGCTCATCTTGTCGAACGACATTTGCCTTGATCTCACATGAACGCAAAACGGCATACGACAATGCTTCAATGTCTTTTGCTCGCAATTTTTCGATATTGTTCTCAATCCAAGTAAAGAAGCCTGAATCAATAATTGCACCGTGTTTAATCACCTCAGCTAATCCCGCAGACAATTCTCGATCTGGTAACGTGTTTAATGTGCTCATGTCGGCAATCACTGCTTGCGGCTGATAGAACGCACCAATCATATTCTTACCGAGTGGATGATTGATTCCAGTCTTTCCACCAACTGACGAGTCTACTTGCGCTAACAATGTTGTCGGAATCTGGATAAAAGGAATCCCGCGCATATACGCTGAAGCAGCAAACCCTGTCATATCGCCTATGACACCACCGCCCAGAGCTAACAAGGTGGTCTTACGATCACATTTTTTTTCTAGCAGTCCATCAAAGATCAACATGAGGTTTTGCCAATTTTTGTACTCTTCACCGTCAGGGAGAATAATTGCTTCCGTTTGCTTACCAATCGCATTTAATTGTTTGGTCAAACTATCCAAATACAAAGGCGCAACCACTGAGTTCGTCACAATCACAATACGCTGCCCTTTAATGCGGCTTTGCAGTAAAGCTGGGTTTGACAGCAAACCCTCACCGATAGTGATGGGATATGCGCGTTCACCAAGATCAACTTGCAGCGTACGTGCCTGATGTATTTCTTGTTCCATAAATACTCTACTTTGATGCGCAATTGGTGCTTGCTTGGTGATTTGATGTAAGGTCTGATCCAACTCATTCACAGGCGCAGGTAATTTTTCGACGATGGTTTGTACCAAAGTTTGCAACTGTGGCTGGCCAGTTTCAATCACAATATGGGCGACTTCGCGGTAGAGCGGATCTCGCTGTTGTTCAAGCTCTTCGAGTTTCTTACGGGGATCAGGAGTGCGCAGCAATGGCCGCTTTTTGTCATGTCGGGTACGATGCAAAATATTGCTAATACTCGCCTTCAGGTACACAACTATACCACGTGTATGAAGCAGCTCTCGACTTTGGGGATTTAAAACAGCGCCCCCACCAGTGGCGAGAACGATGTCCTCTTGTTGGCAAAGGTCACGAATCACATCGGCTTCTCGCTGACGAAAACTGGCTTCACCTTCAATTTCAAAAATCACCGAAATAGCGACACCAGTGCGTGCCTCTATTTCGTGATCAGAATCAATAAAACGTTTGTTCAGCTTTTTGGCAAGGGCTCTGCCAACCGTAGTTTTGCCAGAGCCCATCAGACCTACTAAAAATATATTACTTGTCACTAAAATCTACTTTTAAAAACGAAGGGGCTAACTTAGTTACCGCATGAATCAACCGGTCCGATGCCGCGGCTGTTGTCTCGGATTTGTAGTTTAGCAGTTGCGGCTGAACCAAATTTGTCAAGAACTGTGATCGCAATTTCATAAATTTCACCGCGCTTATAGGTTCCCGAATCATCAACTGGATGTATACAGCGACTTCCTCGATTTCCCAAACCAACAGTAACAATTGAACCATTGATAGACACAGAAGACATCACGAGATCACCTGTAAATGCTCTATATGGTGCTGTGCCACCTTTCACTTCCATATTAAAACTGGCTGTACTATCCTCCCCAATTTCTAAGGCCGATGGTGAGATTCGTAAAATTGAAACGTTTGGAGTTGCTGAAATTGCCACCTGCTTACTCACACCTTGAGAATCTGTGACGACTACGGTCGTTGATCCCACATTTAGCAATTTAGCGGTGAAAGTTTCTCCTGTTTGCTCCAATGTCGCGATGCTTGGATTATTGTTAGTGATAACAAATGGTCCAGACCCGCCAGAGATTCTAAAATTCAAGGTATCACCAACTGAACCAGTTGAATCCCCTGGTAATAAATTCAACGGCAATGCACCAGTCGACGACACGGTCAAAGCTACCGAAGTTGATGCTCCTAAGGAATCACGAATTAACAGATCCGCTGTCCCAGCTGTTTTTCCTGTCACTGTATAACTCAATCCATTCACCACCACTGTTGCAACGCCGAGATTGCTGCTATTGACTGAGTATGGAGGCGTTCCGCCGCCGATAGCATAAGTGGCCGTACTGGCTGAAACCAAAGTGACAGACCCTGGCGCTGTGGTGAACAGCGGAATAACAGTACCTGTTCCTACAGTAATATTAATTGGCACTAACGTTCCGACAGAGTCATAGACATTGACTTTCGCATTTCCGACTGCCAAGCCTGTTACCGTCAAAACACTGCTGCTGACGCTAGCTGTAACCACACTACTATTCGTGCTACTCGCTTTATATGGTGGGCGGCCACCGCCGATAGAGAAGGTTGGAGAAGTGGATGGGGCAATTACAATATCACTGGCTGCAGACGTAAACAATGGCAATGGCGTCCCCGAACCCACCGTCACATTAATAGATAAATTGCCGGTTGTGGAGTCGCGAACGATCAAAGTCGCTTTACCAATACTCACACCGGTAATGATTAAATCATTGCCAACAATAGTGGCTAACGCAACACTTGCGTTGCTACTACCAACTGAATAAACAGTTGTACCACCGCCAACTTTATAAGAATTCGCACCACCAACTTCTAAAGTTACTTCCGCAGCTGCGGTTGAATACAGAGCATCAACCGTACCAACTACCACGTCAATCTTGATCTCTTTACCATTCGTATCTTTAACCGTCACGACGGCTTTTCCGCCAGCCTGGCCAGTAATAATAAATTCATTCATAGATGCCTGACCAACGGTAGCAATACGTTTATCGCTAGAAGTCACAGCATAAATCTGAGTACCACCACCGATTGAATAAACAGCAGAGGCGCTGCCAACAGCAACAGTTACAAGGCTAGGCGCTGTGGTGTACAAATCAACCAAAGAACCAACCACAATATCTATCTTTACGACCTTACCGAGGGTGTCAGTCACTGATACAACTGCACGTCCACCGGTTTGACCAACCACCGCAAAACTCCGAGCTGTAGTTTGAAAGACCGTCGCGACATTACGATCGCTACTTGCTACAGCATAGACTTCACTTCCACCACCAATTTGGTATGTTGCACTAGTCGAGCCAACGCCAATTACTACAGTGCTTGGCGCCGTAGTAAATAAGTCCACCCCAGAACCAACGGTAACTTCAACTTTCTTAATTCCACCCAGACTGTCAGTGATAGTCACGGTACTTATGCCAGCGGCTAAGCCTGTCAAACTAAATTGTGAGCCTGTATGATTCACCAACACAGACTGTCGGTTACCACTCGATACCGTATAAATCCGACTTCCCCCACCGATTGTGAATGAAGTCGAAGTTTGTCCAACTCCGAGAGTTAATTTTTCTGGCGCACTGGTAAACAAATCAACGCCAGTACCTATCGTTGCCGCAATTGTGACCTTGGCACCAGCAGCGTCATTCACAGTAATTGTTGCCGTTCCGGCTCCTGTAGCAGTAATCGTCAACACTTTACCGTCAACTTTTACACTGGCGGCCCCAGTGCTACTCGTCGCGACATAACCAGGGACACCACCGCCAATGTTATAAACTTGGACTTCACCGGGAGCAATTGTGATTTTCTCAGCGGCCGTTGTAAATAACGGCACGCCACTGGTATTTCCGGCAGATCCACCACCACCACCGCAAGCGGAAACCAACGCCAACAATGACATTGCAATAAAAGCGCGAATTAACTTCGTCATGTAACACCTATCAATATAAATTTATACAGAAACCACCTGTACAAGAATCAAAAATCTTACTAAAAACTATGCTTACTGATTTGCGAATGTACCTGTTAATTGCACTTTTGGCGTAATGAATATCAACAATTCGGTCTTATTGTTAGTTTTGCCGGTAGATTTAAACAAATTACCAAACAAAGGAATATCACCAAGGAAAGGAACTTTGGTCACATCAGCACGTTCTTCCTGGGTGTAAATACCACCAAGTACCACGGTACCACCGTTTTCTACTAACACATTGGTTTTGACTTGCTTTGTATTAATCACCGGACCACCGCGGGTTTCTTCACCACGACTATCTTTATGTACATCAACAGCAAGAATAATCGTACCATCTGGCGTAATTTGTGGAGTGACGTCTAGACTCAAGGTTGCTTTTCTAAAAAATATCGCGGTACCACCACTCAAACTAACTATTTGATATGGAATCTCTTGGCCTTGTTCAATATGCGCGGGAGTTTGATCGGCCGTGACCACTCGTGGACTGGAGATGATTTTACCGTCGCCATCAGCTTCCAATGCAGATAATTCCAAATTCAAGAAGCGATTTGCCGCCGCAGAAAACAAACTTACCGCAAGACTACCAGCGTCGAGACCACCAATGCCGGCTGCGGGTAAATTCACAAATTGAGTATTCGGCATGTAGCTTTTCTCGGTAATTTTTGCCTGCCCAGTTTGTTCACCTACACCCAAGTAGTTACCCGTGAGAGCAGCACGTTGATTTCCGGAGATTTGAAAACCAGTATCGCCACCTTTTAGTCCACGTAAATCCGCAAAACCCAATTTAGCGCCCAAATTGCGGCTAAATTTATTGTCCGCTTCAACGATACGCGCTTCAATCACGACCTGTTTAGTCGCAATATCGGTTTTCTGAATTAATTTACGCACTTCCTCAATTTTTGAAGCGATGTCAGTCACAAACAGTTGATTCGTTCTTGGTTCAATCATGACATTACCGCGCTTCGAGAGCATCCGGTTCTGCGTAGAATTGTCTGTGCCAAAAAGTTTTTGAAAGGTTTCTGCTTTTTGATATTTTAATTGGAATGACTCTGTCTTGAGTGGTTCCAATTCAGCAATCGCTGCTTTTTGCTCCAACTCTAACTTTTCCTTAGTTAGCAACTCATCTTTTGGCCCGATCAGAATCACATTGCCATTCTTCCGCATATCAAGGCCTTTGATTTGCATCACGATGTCCAATGCCTGATCCCAGGGCGTATCGATGAGTCGAATGGTGATATTGCCGCTAACAGAATCACTAGCAATGATATTCACGCCACCTTGTTCGGCCAAAATTTGCAGCACGGCACGGACATCAACATCTTGGAAGTTCATACCAAAGCGATCACCTTTGTATCCTTGAGTTCCTTGTGTCAATTTATTGGGATCTTCTTTAATTGGCTTCACTTCCACCACTAATTGGCTATCGCTTTGATAAACACTGTGCTCCCACAAGCCTTTAGGCTCGATGACCATGCGCACATTTTCACCTTGACGTGTGGTGGTAATTTTTTGAACAGGTGAACCATAGTCAGCCACATCCAAGGTTCGCTTCAAAATATCGGGAAGGCTGACGCGCATAAAATCAACCACAATCGTCTGGCCCTGCAAACGCGCATCAATTGCGATTTGATTACTAGGAAGATCAACTACAACTCTTCCATCGCCTGCAGCTCCACGACGAAAGTCAATGTCTCTCAACGATTGTTTCACCGACTGTGCAACGTCTTTTTGATTTACTGGTAATCCAATTGCATTAACAGGTGTGGCCAAACCGCCAGAGCCATCGATTGTGACGATTAGAGCATTTCCTTCAATAAACGTAGCGTAATTCAATGAACGATTCAGATTAAATACCATTCTGGCGCGCTCAGGGACTTCAATCAAATTCACACTACGGACTTCACCTAGGCCGATATCAACCGTGTTTTTGCCGGTACCGTTCGCGGTGTTTGGAAAATCAAAAGCAATACGTGCAGGATTCGTGATTGAAAAAGCGACCGGTGACTTCACCAAAGGTGCTTTAAAATTGATCTTGACGATGATGTTCGCACCCTGCTGATTTGCAGTGATGGATTCAATAGTATTAGCAGTTTGCGCCTGGGCAAAATTCCCTAAAAATATCAAGCCTAACAAAAAATACTTAATCCCCATGATGCCCCTCATACCCACATTAATCAGTCTGTTCATTTTTTCGCCTCTTGCAATTCTAAGCTTGCTTTTCGTTCGGTCCATTCACCTGTAGCATCTTGTACAATCTCAACCAAATCAATGCGTGCTTCATTAATACTAATGACTTTTCCGAAGTTTTGTCCTATGTAACCACCAACAACGACAGGGAAAACTGCTTTACCAATTTGTACCAATCCCTGCAAACTTTTGTGGTTATCAAAAGATCCAACCATTTTCATGCCATCCAAGGCGTATCCTTCTAAGGCTTCTTTTGGACGATCAAAGTCTGGCTTTAGGCCGTTGTCATTTGCTGCTTTTAAGCGGGCAAAGACGACTAGCAATTTACTAGGGTCAAATGGGTCGATTAGATCCTTGCCGTTGTAAGCAACAGGTATAAAAACTTTTGGTTCAGCGACTGGAGTTACTCTGACACTGGCCTCTTTTTTGACTTGATTCATCCAATCATGCAGTTCACTCAAACCATTGTCGCCACAAGCACTCAGCGAAAGAGCCAAGAGCATCAAACAAATTTTAGCTAACATCCTCATTTCTTCAGCTCCTTAGCCTTCTTGCGCTCGGCTGCTTGCAAAGCAATTTCATCTGGATCAAGATAGCGATAGGTCTTGGCAATGCCGTCCATGACAATTCCCGGCTTTTTAGCATCCTTGCTCACTGTTAACGTCAAGTTGTTTAAAGTCACGATCCTTGGAAGTTTAGCAATATCTGCAACAAATTGTGCCATATCGTGATAATTGGCGACCATTTGGATTTCAATAGGCAACTCAGCATAATAGTCTTTAATAGATGCCGCGGCTGGCTTAAAAATATCCATACTTAAACCACGTCCATTTGCAGCCGAGTTAATATCGTCTAGTACGGCGGCATATTCAGCAGTGCTCGGTAACTGCTTCTCCATCCTTGACACATATTGCAAGACAAGCTTACGTTGTTCTTTTAGAGCTTCTAAGCTGATCGATTTTTGCACTTTATCTTTAAAAGTATCTTTCAACTTTTGCTCTTCTTGTTGTCCAAGGTCAATTTCTTCGAGTTGTGTACTCCAGTAAAACCACCAGCCGACAAACAATACGAAAACAAATAGGCCTATTGCCGACAAGATCCTTGGCGCCAAAGGCCAAAGACCTGGATGCAAACCATTCAAGTCTTGAAACTGACTAGAAATAGCTTCGAATTTTTCCTTAATATTTGACATAGTATTCTCTTAGTTAAGGCATTTTTGCATTGGCGGGCTTGTTCGCAGGAAGCTGCGCAGCACTTGCAGCGGCCTCTAATTCACGCGGCCGACGAATTCCCACATTGAGGTCAAATTCGATCACTCGCTTCGCATCCCTGCCCTGCCCTAGGCCAACCGCCTTATTTTGAATAATTTCTGGTTTTGTCATCCACTCTGAAGAACTCAGCTCAGTTACAAAAATCCCCACCGTCGAATGCGATTGTGCATACCCCTTAATGGAGATACGTTGCCCTTCCTGCTTAATTAGGGTCAAATACAATCCTTCTGGAGCTAGTTTGACCAGTTCATTCATCATAAAGACCGGCTGATTACGATCTCCCTGCAGATCTTCAACCGCTTGTTGGCGTGCTTTCAAAGCATCGATTTCTTGTTTAAGGTTCGCAACCTCTTTTATTTTCAAATCAAGCTCATCATTTTCTTTTTTTATAAATGCATTACGCTCGGTTTGCGCCGATAGTTGAGACGAAAAAATGAATCCGATGAGAATCACGACAGCAGTCCCTGCCAGCCCAGCAAACATCATCAATGAATAAAACTGGCTTTTTAATTCTTTACGTCTGGCTTCCCGATGTGGAAGTAAATTGATTTTTATCATTATCCGTACCTCCGCATCGCCAGACCACAAGCGACCAAGTAAGCAGGCGCATCGCTTCTCAATGCTTTTTCATTAATATTGGAACCTAGCTCCATTCCCTTAAAAGGGCTAATGACAGAAGTCGACAATTTCGTTCGTTCAGCAACGATATCTACCAAACCTGGCAACATCGAACAACCTCCTCCTAAATAAATTTGGTCTATCCGTGTATATGGCGTCGAAGTAAAGAAAAATTGAATAGCCCTAGTCACTTCCAGCGCTGCGTTCTCTAGAAATGGTTCTAACAGCTCCATTTCATAGCTGTCAGGCAAATCACCTTGACGCTTCTTGGTTTCAGCTTCGTCAAAAGACAGGCCGTAATTACGTACGATATCTTGCGTTAATTGATTACCCCCAAACTGCTGATCACGTTCATAAATAACATCCCCATTTAGCAAGATGGATATATAAGTGACTTTGGAACCAATTTGAAATAATGCGTAGATTTGGTCTTGTCCTGCGTTGGGCTGCTTTTCGATCAATCGTTCAACAGAAGCACGCGCGGCATACGACTCTATGTCCATCACTTTAGCCTGCAAGCCCGCAGCTTGCGCGGCAGCAACACGATCTTCGATTTTCTCTTTGCGTGAAGCTGCAAGCAAAACGTCGACATCTTCTTCGGAGTTTGCGGTTGGTCCGACCACACAAAAGTCGATACTAACTTCGTCCATCGCAAATGGAATGTACTGACTAGCTTCAGATTCGACCTGAAACTCTAAAGCTTGCTCGGTCAAATTCCCAGGCAGAATCATTTTTTTTGTAATCACCGAGGAAGCTGGCATCGCTAAGGCCACATTTCGTGTGCTCGTGCCGCTACGTTTAATCACACGCAAAATAGCATCTGAGACCTGTTCAAGGTTTTCAATATTGCCATCAACAACTGCGCCTTTTGGTAATGGCTCAGAAGCACAACGCTCTAATTTAAAATCTTTTTCGCCCGAACGAGAGAGCTCCACCAGCTTAACGTCTGACGTGCTGATATCCAAGCCCACTAGTGGTGGATTTTTTTGTCCAAGCAATGATGCGAGATCTAAAGCCAAGGATATCCCCTCAAATAAATATTTTTTCGATGCCAAATGTGTCAAAAATTATGCTCAACATTAGCGCAAAATTTCCACAAAAAAACAATTTAGAAAAGCTTGAAATTCAATTTTTCTTTTAAAAACCGCGATTTAGCAGACACTCATACTAGCTTACGTTAAATCCTAGCAATAAGGGATGTGTAATGTAAAGCATTTTCAAGGCAAAGCGGCGCTTTTACGTTGTCAATTCTCCACTTAGAGAGTAAAAACGATGAAATGCAATTTTTATAGTTGATTCGTCGCAGTTATAATGCGCGTCAATCAGCTGCATATATTTCTCCCGATCTTTATACTTCGAAGTCACCATGTCATCACCCATCGACCCGCCAATCAACACAGTTCAACATGAGTCAAAGCCCAAGAATGCCGCATTACGGCTTTTCTTGCAAATTTGTTTAGTTTTATTCGGACTGTTCATAACTGGAGTATTAATTTTGGTGTTTGCCGTGACCATGGCATATCCCAATTTGCCGGAAATTGATGCAATTACCAGTTATCGCCCCAAAATGCCAATGCGGGTATTTTCTGCCGACAATGTACTCATCGCCGAATTTGGTGAAGAGCGCCGCAATGTCGTGCACATTGCTGACATTCCCGAAGTAATGAAGAAAGCGGTCCTAGCAATTGAAGATGATCGCTTTTATGAACATGGTGGGGTTGACTACATTGGGATTACCAGAGCCGCAGTCAACAATCTCACCAGCGGAAATAAACAAGGAGCATCAACAATTACCCAACAAGTAGCGAGGAATTTTTTCTTATCTACAGAGCAAACAGTCAAACGCAAAATTTATGAAATTTTATTGGCATGGAAAATCGAACAAAATTTGAGCAAAGATCAAATTCTCGAGGTTTACATGAATCAAATTTACTTAGGGCAACGTGCCTATGGCTTTTCGTCTGCGGCACAAATTTATTTTGGTAAAAAATTAAAAGACATTACCGTGGCGGAAGCAGCAATGTTGGCTGGTTTACCAAAGGCGCCATCTGCCTATAATCCGGTAGCGAACCCAAAGCGGGCAACGGTTCGTCAGCAGTATATTTTGCAGCGCATGAAACAATTGGGCTACATCACCGAAGCGCAATTTGAACAAGCGAAAGTAGAAAAGCTACTCATCAAAACCAATAGTGCCGAATTTGGCATTCATGCAGAATATGTTGCCGAAATGGCGCGCCAGTTGGTGTACGAGCAATTTAAAGAAGAAACCTACACCCGCGGTTTTAATGTCTACACCACGATAACCAAAGAAGAACAAGAAACTGCATACGCATCTTTACGCAAAGGCGTGCTCGACTACGAGCGTCGGCACGGCTATCGGGGTCCGGAAGCGATCGTAGAATTACCCCGGAATAAAGATGCAGCAGATGAAGTCATAGAAAAGGAATTGGCAGATCACCCCGACAGCGATGATATTCTGGCCGCCATGGTTACGGAAGCAAGTCCAACATCTGTGAAAGCCGTATTATCAAATGGTGAAGAAGTACAAATTACAGGCCCAGGATTAAGCTTTGCTGCAGCAGGTTTAAAATCAAATGCGCCGGCCAATAAGCGCATCCAGCGAGGCGCAGTGATCCGCATCATCCTTGATGGCAAGAACTGGTCCATCATTCAAATGCCCGAAGTGCAGTCGGCTTTTGTCGCAGCAGATACCCACGATGGTGCGATTCGAGCACTAGTGGGTGGTTTTGACTATAACTTAAATAAGTTTAATCACGTTACGCAAGCTTGGCGCCAGCCGGGATCAAGTTTCAAACCCTTTATTTATTCATCGTCGTTGGAAAAAGGCTTATCACCGCTCACCATTATCAATGATGCACCGATTAGCTTCGATGCGGGTCAAACTGGCGGCCAAGCATGGGAGCCAAAAAACTATGATGGAAAATATGAAGGCCCGATGTCGATGCGCAGAGGCTTAACAAAATCTAAAAATATGATTTCCATTCGCATCCTGCAAAAAGTTGGTGCGAAATACGGACAAGAATACACCAGTCGCTTCGGCTTCTTACCTGAAAAAAATCCGCCATATTTGACTTTAGCTCTGGGCGCTGGTGCAGTGACACCATTGCAGATGGCTGGTGCTTACGCCGTGTTCGCGAATGGTGGCTACAAAATCAATCCTTACTTGATCGCGAAAATTACCGATGCCGATGGCAAAGTCATCTCACAAGCAAAACCAGACACTGCCGAAGATGAAGCCAATCGTGTGATTGATGAACGTAATGCCTTTTTAATGGATAGTATGCTGCGTGATGTTGTGCGTTTTGGTACGGCCACTAAAGCCTTGACACTGAAGCGTCCTGACCTTGCCGGCAAGACTGGCACCACGAATGACTCAATTGATGCGTGGTTCGCTGGCTATCAAGCGAAGATCGTTGGTGTTGCGTGGATGGGATACGATCAGCCTCGTAATCTTGGCAATCGCGAAACTGGTGGCGGACTTGCATTGCCTATCTGGATCGGCTATATGCAGCGCGCCTTACGCGATGTTCCGATTATGGAACGCCCAATTCCCAATGGTATTATTCAGGCAGAAGGTGATTACTTCTATGTGGAAAATCCACCCGGGTCCGCGTTACGCAATCTGAATGCTGACGAAGTCATTATCGAGTAAGAAAAATAAGCGGTTAAAAAAATAGCGAGAAGAAATCTCGCTCAGACTGCTGACAAACCCCAAAAGGCCTCGCCAAGTGCGAGGCCTTTTGGTTTAATAGCGGCATGCTAAAAACACCGACACCTTTCCAACACGAATTAGAAATGGTCACCTTGGAACAACTGGTT
>NZ_JACOFW010000032.1 GCF_014284305.1 Affinundibacterium seohonense | reverse complement strand
GGATGAACGATTACAACGAGCAATGCCCACATGATTCACTCAACGGGATGACCCCTGTTGAATTCCGGTTGTTTCACCAACCTCAAAACTCTAGTAATACCTGGCACTGATTAAGGGAGGTTTACAATGCTACAGGCCGCCGCAGGCGAGCTTTATCAGTGGCGTTCTGATGACCATGGTCGGCTCGCAGAAATCATCGTCCTCGATCAGTTTTCACGCAATGTGTATCGCAATACGCCGCAAGCATTTGCGCAAGATGCCATGGCCTTAGCGTTGGCACAAGAAGCGATCCGAGCGCAGGCAGATCAAGGTTTAACGGCTATCGAAAGAAATTTTCTCTACATGCCATTCATGCATAGCGAATCTCGAGCTATCCACGTATATGCTGAGAAGCTGTTTCATGAGCACGCGCCCCAAGGTAATTATGAATTCGAGTTAAAGCATAAGCGCATCATTGATCGTTTTGGTCGCTATCCGCATCGTAATGCCATACTGGGACGAGAATCAACAGCGGAAGAAATGGAGTTTCTGAAAGAAGATGGTTCGCGCTTTTAGTGACATATTTTAGTGAGATCTGCTGGGGGGACTTCATGGCAAGACTTAATATACGGCAAGCGTTGATGGCAACTTGTTTGGTCGCGATTGGCAGCGGCGGAACTCTACTTGCGCAAGCCTTGAACGATTCTCCGCAGCGCCAAGAAAAACAACGAGTTGAGCTGCTAGGACCTAATGGCATTTCTACCGGCATGGAAGTAATATCGTCCGTCGCAGAATATAAGCCCGGTGAGGGTATCGATTTACATCTTCATCACGGTATCGAAGCCTTGTATGTGGTGCAGGGCGCTCAGATTCAAGTGCCAGGAAAAGAGCCGCTTAGTCTCACTACGGGTGCTAGCCTGATGAATTTACGGATGGTGCCACATGGCGGCTTCAAGGTTGTTGGTGATACCTCGTTGACCTTGTTCACTGTTCATATCGTCGAAAAGAACCAACCACTTTACGATAAATCTGTGGGCGTAGTCGGCAGCAAATAGCCGGTGCTTGGTTTATCCTCCCGCTTTGTGTAGGATGCGGATTCGCCCACGCTTACTACGCCTCATGCATCCGCCTCAAGACGCAATTTCAACGAACCTTAGCTTAAGCCAACGGAATTTTGGTATCGACCTGCTACGCGGGTTTTCTATTTTGTTCGTCGTCATTCATCACCTCGCGATGAGTTTTCGTTTGCCTTTACAACCCAGCTTAGCGGGTGAATTTTTGAGTAAGCGCATCATCAATGGCATTAGCTTTAATGGCTATGAATCAGTCTTCCTGTTCTTCGTCTTGTCTGGTTTTCTGATTACACAGCGATGCTTACAAACTTATGGTGAACTCAGTGCGATTAACTGGCGTCAATTCTACCGTCAACGTTTTAGCCGTATCTTTCCACTGCTCGCACTTTTACTCGTCGTATTGAGCCTCATGCATTTGTTTGGCGTTGACGGCTACGTGGTCCAAGAAAAAGGCCAAACTTTATGGCGTGCTTTGTTGTCTGCTTTAGGCTTGCATCTGAATTGGTATGAAGGTCAAACAACTTGGTTGCCAGCCGCTTGGGATGTCTTGTGGTCTTTGTCGATCGAAGAAGTTTTTTACCTCGCGTTTCCGATGTTCTGTACTGTTTTGTCTCGACGTTGGTTGGTGGCAGCTTTGTTGATCTTGGCATTCTCTTTACCTTGGACTCGGGAAGCCATCATCGGCAATGAAATTTGGAAAGAGAAAGCCCACTTGCCAGGCATGTCGGCTATTGCTTTCGGCGTATTGACGGCGCTTTTGGCGCAAGTCTGGAAAACCAGCGAACAGTTTGCACGAACGATTGCCGTCTTGGGCGGTATGGGGTTAATCGCGATTTATTTCTTCGGCAGCGAAATCTGGAAAGTGATTCATGGATACAGCATGCTGATTTTGTGCCTGTCTGCTTGCCTATTGGTGTTTGCCGCGCAGCGCCTAACACCACGATCACGTTGGGGCTGGCAATGGTTGGCGAACATGGGACGTCTCAGCTATGAAATTTACTTAACCCATATGTTTATTGTCTTAAGCGTCTGCACTGCATATCGTGCTTATTTCGGTGGAAATATGCGCTGGACGTTCGTCGTATATGTGCCTGTGGTCGTGGCTTGTTTGTTGTTAGGTGCAGTGTTGGAACGCTGGGTCAGCACGCCAGCGATGCGATCTCTTCGTTCACGTACCTTGGGTAAATAGAATTTTGTTTTAATCCGCAAAAATTTGAGGAGAAAGTTGATGCGCACAAGTTGGTTGTTGATTCTATTTGCATTGCCCAGTCTCATCGGTAGTCTTTTACTGATGAGACTGGCTGGTGCAGGGCAGGCATTACAAGTGCAGCAGATTGTTGTGGCCTTGATAGGCATCGCCTTCGTACTATGGATGGACAAAATGCGTCGAAATCAAGACGCCGAAACGGGGTCGTCGATACCACAGCAAATCCGCAATTCGGTGTTGATGCTCGCAATGATGTTGTTTGGCTTGGCGGCGTGTTTCGCATCTTTCGAAGTAGGAAATCCAAGTCGCTGGCTAAAGCTCGGCGGACTACGTTTGTATTTTTCAGCTGCCGTTCTACCTTTAGCCTTGCTTGTGCTCGTCAGACTCCATTGGCGCTTACAGTTTTCTGCAAACGCCAATGTGGTTCTAATGTTAGTGTTTTCAGTACTACTGACATTTCAACCCGACTTCTCGCAATTGATCAGTTTCGCGTTCGCGGCGCTGTTCATTGTGTGGCATCGAGCTGGCGGCTTGGCGTTGAAAGTGGCGATCAGTGTCGTTTTGGGATTGTTATGCTTTTGGTGCTGGCAGCAACCAGACCCGCTGCAGCCAGTGCCTTATGTCGAGGGCGTGATTCAGCTAGCGGGGAGTGCGGGAATCTTCGCGATGCTAGCAGCTGTATTGAGCGTAGCACTAATTCCGATTGGCTTGTTTTATGTCGGTATCAAACGCAACGAACATGAATTGATGCCGATTGCGCTGTACTACATCGTGATCATGATCTGTGCCTACCTAGGTTCGACGCCCATGCCTTTAATTGGCTTTGGGGCAGGACCTTTGCTGGGGTATTTTGCGGTTTTGGTGATGCGTCGACATTCTTAGAAACGCATTTTTTTGTTTAAAAAAGCGCAAAGAATTCGAATTTCTTTGCGCTCTTCAACCTCGTTATTGCTTTTCTATCCCGCCACCTTCACCACCATCCCAGCAGGCGTATCCTCCACTTCAAACCCAGCTGCCTTAATCGCATCACGCAAACGATCCGACTCTGCCCAAACTTTGTTTTGACGCGCGATCTTACGCTCTTCGACGAGTTCCAAAATATGCGCAGGGATTTCGGTTTTCTTCGGTTCCCAAGCTTTCAAGTTCAAACCCAACATTTGATCGAAATAGTCGAGGGTCGTTTTCTTGTCGGCGTCGCTGACATTCGATTTCAACATTTCCCACATGACCGCAATCGCCTTCGGCAGATTCAAATCCTGATCGACTTCAGCCTTGAAACGGTCCGCGTAGTCTTGGTTGATGCTGCCGCCAGCAGGCAAGTTGAAGTAAGTTTCGCGTAGGCGATTCAAGCCTGTTTGTGAAGCCTTTAAAGACTCCCAACTAAAGTTGAGTTGGCTGCGATAGTGGGCAGACAGGCATAACCAACGGTAGGCGAGTGGGTCGATGTTGTCATCGATCAGTGTTTGCAAGCGCAAAAAGTCGCCACTGGATTTGGACATCTTGCCTGCGTCGATTTGCAAGAAATAGCCATGCATCCAGAAGTTCGCTAAACGTGTGCCGTGGCAAGCTTGGTTTTGTGCGATCTCGTTACTGTGGTGAATCGCGATATGGTCTTCGCCGCCGCAGTGAATATCAAACCAAGGTTCCAAATATTTAGCAGACATCGCTGAGCATTCGATATGCCAACCTGGGAAACCACGACCCCATGGACTGTCCCATTCCATTTGACGCGTGCTGCCTTCTGGACTGAATTTCCAAAGCGCGAAGTCGGTTGGGTTTTTCTTTTCGCCGATCTCAACGCGTTTGCCCGCTTCTAAGCCGTCGCGATTGAGGCGAGCGAGATAGCCGTAGTCGTCTTGTTTCGAGGTGTCGAAATAAATGCCATCGGAGGTGCGATAGGTATAGCCTTTTTCTTCGATGACGCTGATGAAATCAATTTGTTCGACAATATGGTCGGTCGCTTTGCACCAGATTTTTGGTTCTAAGATGTTTAAGCGTTGCACATCTTCTTTGAAGGCGACCGTGTATTTTTCGGCGATTTCCCAAGCCGTTTGACCAGTGCGGCGCGAGCCTTTTTCCATCTTGTCTTCGCCGTCGTCGCCATCGGAGACGAGATGGCCAACGTCGGTAATGTTGACTACATGGCGCACGTTGTAACCGTTGAGCTCTAAGGCGCGGCGCAAGATATCTTCAAACAGATAGGTACGCAGATTGCCGATGTGGGCGAAGTCATACACGGTTGGACCGCAACAATACAAGCCGACCCAATCTTGATGAATAGGAGAGAAAGGTCGTAGGGAGCGTTCCCAGTTGTCGTAGAGTTGCATAGCCATTTGTTAATAAACTTAATTGAGTTAGTGATGGATTTGGTACTAAATAATGCCATGTGATAGTTCATTCACAGTGACAAGCTCGTTATTATCGCTTAAATTGACTTATAGCCATATGACAGCGGATAAATTGTCATAACTTTTTATTTAGATGGGCATTTGAGCTTGTGCATGTGTTGCGTAAATTTGATGGGTTTGCGCCAATTTGATTGAATTTATCTGTCAAATCGCTACACTGGATTCATGCTTGAGAGCAAGCCTTTGTAGTCAGAGATAAAACGATAAAACATAAAAGAACCGGGGGATTTATGCATGCAACTTATCCCGATGTGACAGAAGCCGAATTTCGAGCGCAATATCAAAAAAATGACAGGGCGCAGGCACACCGCGTATTGCGCTTTGTGATGGGTTTGAGTTTGCCACTACTGTACATTGATTTTTTATTGCTGGGGATGGGGCAAAGCTTTGTTGTTTTGGCGTGTCTTCGCTCTGTCGCGTTTGTTTCTGCTTGGTGGATTTTACGAGCTAGTCAACGACGGTTGGCGTCGGCTAACTTAGAACAATATTTGTTCTATTGGGCAATCTTGGTACTGTCAGTGCAAATAATTAGCGACTTTCTGTCGCCACTGACTTATCTCGGACATTTTGTTATTGATGTCTGGATTTGTATGGTCGCCTCTATCGTTCTTCCTATTCGCGCGGCAAACCTGCTAGGTTTAGTCTATGCCTATTGGTTTGCCATGACCGCACTTTGTTTGACTAAAATTTTTCCTTCCTTTGTACACCAAGCGACCTTATTTGTGGTGTTGATTTTGAGTACCTATACGGGACAAACCGTGGCCGCCTATCTGCAAAAATTTCGCTTGAAATTGTTGAGTGCTGAATTTGAATTGCAGCGCAAAGAAATCACCGATCCACTAACGGGACTTGCCAATCGGCGTGAGTTTTTACGCAATATGGAAAATGAATTGCAGCGACATAAACGGCTTGGTAAAACGATGTCGGTCCTGATGTTTGATATAGAAGATTTGAAGCAAATTAATATGCAATTTGGTGCCGGTACTGCTGATATGGTGTTAGTCGAGGTGAGTAAACGCATGCAACGTGCGACGCGCAACTATGATTGTTTGGCTCGTTTTGGAACAGAAGAATTTGTCGTGTTGTTGCCAGAGGCCTTCGCAGAAGTTGCCACGAAAATCGCGGCCAGAGCACAATACACAATTGCAGCGATGCCGGTTGCAGTATCGGGTCGAGAAATCAAAATCAGCACTAGAGTTGGCGTCACTACGTTGCAAGAAGGCGATAATGTAGAAAACATGCTGAGACGGGCGGAGGACGATTTAAAACGTGTTCAAAACACATTACTTGATGAGTCAGAAACGCAAAATCAGTCGTTAGTGTTTGCTTAAACTGAGATATTTTCCAGTTTCGTTTTATTTCCTGGCTAAAGTTGAGGTTCGTTCAGGAAATTGGAATCGGTATCTTTCCGATTTAAGTGCAAACGCTAGACGCCAGTTTGAACGGGTTCGCATGGAAATTGTTGTTCACCTTAGTTTAATTCTCGTATTAAAAAATCCCAAACACTAGAATCGGACATGGCCGCGACATTCAGACGCATA
This sequence comes from Affinundibacterium seohonense, assembly GCF_014284305.1. Taxonomy (GTDB): domain Bacteria; phylum Pseudomonadota; class Gammaproteobacteria; order Burkholderiales; family Burkholderiaceae_D; genus Undibacterium; species Undibacterium seohonense. The sequence continues at coordinate 38,730 of NZ_JACOFW010000032.1, read as the reverse complement.
TGAGTCGAAGGAAGCTGATGTGGTGAAAACAAACTTCCGGGAGCCAATAGAAAACCTTTTTCGAATGCTCTCTCTGTTAACTCGATGGTGTCTGTGCCGGTATCGACCCACAAAAACATGCCAGCTGGGGTACGATATTCCACTTTCATTCCTATCTTTTCTACCCGTGCGGTGACTTCATCGCGGGCGCTATCGAGTTTGCTGCGGATACGATCGACATGCTTGCGATAGTGACCTTCGGATAGGATTTTGTGTACCACGCGCTCGCTAATTTCATTGGTCGTTAAACTCGATAACATTTTGCGGTCAGACAGTCGTATCGCCGTTTCGCGTGAAGTGGCGATAAAGCCGACACGCAAATTGGCTGCCAAGGTTTTGGAAAAGCCGCCCAGATAAATTACGCGGTTGAGTTGGTCTAATGACGAAAGTCGAGTCGCTGCTTGTACCGCAGAACCCGGGTGCATATCACAGTAAATATCGTCTTCCACAATCATGAAATCATGCTGCTCTGCAGTTTTTAAAACCTGAAAAGCTTTCGCCGCCGACAGCGAGGTCGACGTTGGATTGTGTAAGACCGAATGAATGATGTAGAGCTTGGGCTTATGCAGTGCGGCTAGCTCCGCTAACTTTGCCACATCGGGGCCGTCGTGGAGGCGTGGAATGCCGATCACTTTTGTCCCTAAGGTAGCGAAGGTCCCGAACATTAAAAACCAAGCCGGATCGTCAACAAAAATAGTGTCGCCCGGTCGGGTGAATTCACGCGCGACCAAATCTAGCGCCTGTGTCACGCCATTCGTGGTCACAATTTGTTCGGGCGCAGCAGCGATTTCTAGCTCTGCTAACTTTAATTGTAGCTGCTGACGGAAAGGCAAAAATCCTTGTTGGGTGCCGTAGTGCAGGAGCAGGCTTTGATTCAAACGACTTACCGCACGCAGACCATTGGCAACTAATTCCCCATCTAACCATTCATGTGGCAGTAGACCAGAGCCAGGCATTTTTTGTTGCGGCAATTGGCGCAACATATTGCGCACCAGCCAAACCACATCGGGTTGTTGCGAGCTAGGTATTTCTTGTGTGTGGGAACTAGGGGCGTTGATCAAAGAGGCGCGTTCGCGTACAAAAAAACCTGATCCGCGGCGCGACTCCAGATACCCGTTCGCAACCAAGCGATCATAGGCCTCAACGACAGTGAAGCGTGATACTTTTTGTTCATCAGCAAATTGTCTGATCGAGGGCATGCGAGATCCGGTTCGCAGGAGCTTGTCGTCAATTCGGCAAGCTACAGATCGAACAATTTGTTCGACCAAAGAGCCACCAGAGTCGCGTGAGACGACATTGCCTATCGTGAGTTTGGAGGTTGAACGCATGTGATGCTATCTTTTCTGTATTGGTTAGATTGCCGTGACAGTGTGAAATCTATTTCTGTAATTGTATTGGTACTGTATTGGTTTTTGCGGGTAGCATAGCATAAAGCTTAGCTGGTCAGATGCGTAGACAGTGGTTTTTGGTGGTATGTCAGAGGCACAAAATTGCTTTTAATTTGTTACTAATTTTGTTTAAAACTTGTAGTTTCCTCCCTTTTTATATCAAAAATACCTGTTCATTCCCAGTATTTGAGTTGTTTTTGAATTCCAAGTTGGTTGAGGCGCTGCTTGCCCATTACAATGTCGGCTGTCCTTATTTTCTCTTAATTTCACATTGTCCAATGACCGCCAAACCGGCGGAAATCTTTATAGGAATCCATATGTCAGTTTATGAAAAGTTAAAAGCCCTGAATATCGAATTACCAGCCGTCGCGGCGCCAGCAGCAGCTTATGTTATGCATGCACAAACTGGAAATACGGTGTTTTTGTCTGGCCACATTGCCAAAAAAGATGGCAAGGTCTGGGTTGGTCAGTTAGGTAAGAATATGGAAACGGCTGAAGGCAAAGACGCAGCACGCGCGATCGCGATTGATTTGCTGGCCACTTTGCAAGACGCTTGCGGTGGTGATTTAAATCGCGTGAAACGCATCGTGAAACTGATGAGCTTGGTCAATTCAACTTCCGAATTTACGGAACAACATTTGGTGACCAATGGTGCTTCTGAATTGATCGGTGAGATTTTTGGCGAACAAGGCAAGCATGCACGCTCCGCTTTTGGTGTGGCGCAGATTCCTTTGGGCGCTTGTGTTGAAATCGAAATGATTGCGGAAATCGCATAATTTCGAAGGAAATCCTTTCTGTTTCGCAAAGTCGATTTTGACTTGAAACGGAAATTTTTTGCGTACAAGATTTTTTGTCATAAATGCTTGCACCAGTTTGTTGTCTATTTTATGAAGTGAACCAGATGAGCCTGCCAAATTTAAAACCAATAGATTGGAAATTTTCCGAACGCGCAGAACAGTTACAAAGTTCCGCTATCCGTGAAATTCTCAAAGTGACCATGCGTCCTGAAGTGATTTCTTTTGCGGGCGGTTTGCCCTCACCAGAAACCTTCCCAGTTGATCGTATGCGCGCCGCCTTCGACAAAGTGTTGGCAGAAAATGGCAAGACAGCCTTGCAATATGGTACGACTGATGGCTACGCACCTTTGCGTGAGTTTATCGCTAAGTCTTTATCGACAGCCGATTGCACCATCACCGCCGATCAAATCATGATGGTATCGGGTTCGCAGCAAGGCTTGGATTTGATCGCTAAAGTGTTGGTCGATGAAGGTAGCAAAATTTTGGTGGAAACACCAAGTTACCTCGGTGCTTTGCAAGCCTTCTCAGTCTATCGTCCTGAGTTTGTATCGATAGAAATGGATGACGATGGCGTGGTTCCTGCCTCGGTTGCAGCGAAAGGTGAGGGCGCTAAATTATTTTACGCTTTACCAAATTTCCAAAATCCAACAGGTCGTACATTGTCGGTTGAACGCCGTCAAGAGTTGGTGGAAATCTGCGCCCGCATGGGAATTCCGCTGATTGAAGACAATCCTTACGGTGATTTGTGCTACAGCGGCGAACCTTTGCCTAAACTCTTGAATATGAACCCAAATGGCGTGATCTATCTCGGTTCTTTTTCAAAAATCTTGACGCCAGGTATTCGTCTTGGCTACATGGTCGCGCCAGTGCCCTTGATTCGTAAATTGGAACAAGCCAAGCAAGCCACGGATTTACATACGTCGACATTGACGCAAATGGCGGTGTACGAAGTGATCAAGGATGGATTCCTCGACGAGCATATTCCAAGCATCCGTCGTTTCTATTCCGCGCAATGTGATGTGATGTTGGCGGCGATGAAGACGCATTTCCCAGAAGGTGTGAGCTGGACGCGTCCGATCGGCGGGATGTTCATTTGGGTGACTTTGCCTAAGCATATTCATAGCAAAGAATTATTGGATGCGGCGATTGCTCAAAATGTGGCGTTTGTCCCAGGCGGGCCATTCTATGCAAACGAAGCGGAGACCAATACTTTCCGTCTAAGTTTTGTGACGGTGTCGCCAGAACGTATTAACGAAGGAATCGAAAAAATTGGTAAATTGATTAAGGCGCGTATTTGATCTTGATGAATTGGCGATTTACTTTGGTTTATCGTTTCTTTAATTCTAGAAATGCCAATAAAAAAACCCATCTTGAACGATGGGTTTTTTTGACTCTTCGATCATGTCGCCGCACAGATTTTTTAATTTAATAAATGTGCAGGCACGCTAATTTCTTCAATCTTTGGCAAGCTGATATCTAATCCCCATTCAGAAGCTTTCTCGGCATCGATCAGTAATTTGCAAAAACCGTGCAGTAGGCCTGTTTCTAATTTTAAATCTACCATCTCACCTTTGTGTGTGATGAACTGCATCCATAGCGGCGCATTGGCCTTGAGGTGAAACTTAATTGTCTCTAAAAGTAGCGGTTGCGCGCCGTGAAGAGGTTTACGTTTATCGGACTCAAATGACTTGCCGAAATTGCCGCTCTCTTTGATGGCATCGACCGCTTTTTGATGTTCGTAATTGACTAATTCGTCGCTGGCAAAGGCGGTTTCTGGACGATTCAGACGCATATGGGAAGCAATCGCTTCCATCAATATTGGCCACAGTCTTTGCAACATGCGACGGGTGATAAAAATTTGGATTTGCTGCTTTTCTTGTTCGGCATCTTTCACAGAAAAACCAATTCTGAGCAAAATACGATCTTCAGCGAGGTGATAAGTTAGATTAAGTTGTTCGAGATGCATAAGTTATTGATGTAGCGCAAAGCGCATGGAAATTTTGTTGAATCAGTTCTTGAAAACCGTCTGTACCACCTAATCTATCAGGCAATCAATCATCGTATCCGTTTTAGGAGGCATTATGCGCTTGGATAAATTAACGACAAAATTGCAAGAAGCTTTGGCAGATGCACAGAGTCAGGCAGTGGGTAATGATAACCAATATATAGAGCCAGTGCACGTCTTACTTGCTCTGATCAATCAAGATGACGGCGGGGCACGTTCATTATTGCAACGTGCAGGCGTTAATATCAATGGTCTGTTAAATAGCCTTAAGGCAGCCTTGGATCGCATCGCTAAAGTCACGGGAACTGATGGCCAAGTACAAATTGGGCGCGAGTTGATGGGTTTGTTAAACCTCGCGGACAAAGAATCACAAAAACGTGGTGATCAGTTTTTAGCTAGCGAAATGGTCTTGCTGGCCCTCGTCGATGATAAATCGGAAGCAGGCAAACTGGCACGTGAAAATGGTTTGACGCGCAGTGCTTTAGAAGCCGCAATTAAAGGTGTACGTGGTGGTGCGAATGTCGACTCTCCCGAGGCAGAAGGTCAACGCGAAGCCTTAAAAAAATATACTTTAGACCTGACAGAACGTGCACGACTCGGCAAGCTAGATCCTGTGATTGGACGTGACGATGAAATTCGTCGTGCGATTCAAGTCTTGCAACGTCGCAGTAAAAATAATCCGGTGTTGATCGGTGAGCCAGGTGTCGGTAAAACCGCGATCGTCGAAGGCTTGGCGCAGCGTATTGTGAATGGCGAAGTGCCGGACAGTTTGAAGTCAAAACGAGTCCTTTCACTCGATATGGCAGCGTTACTGGCAGGCGCAAAATTCCGTGGTGAATTTGAAGAGCGCTTGAAATCCGTACTCAAAGAAATCGCGATGGATGAAGGCCAAACTATCGTCTTCATTGATGAGTTGCACACCATGGTCGGCGCGGGTAAAGCCGAAGGCGCAATGGATGCGGGCAATATGTTAAAGCCAGCCTTGGCGCGTGGCGAGTTGCATTGCGTCGGTGCCACGACCTTGGATGAATATCGCAAGTACATAGAAAAAGACGCGGCACTCGAACGTCGCTTCCAAAAGATTATCGTCGATGAACCTAGCGTCGAAGCAACCATTGCGATCTTGCGCGGTTTGCAGGAAAAGTATGAAGTTCATCATGGGGTCGATATCACTGATCCAGCGATCGTGGCGGCAGCGGAACTTTCACATCGCTATATTACTGATCGATTCTTGCCCGATAAAGCCATCGACTTGATCGATGAAGCAGCGGCAAAAATCAAGATTGAAATTGATTCTAAACCAGAGGTGATGGATAAATTGGATCGCCGTCTGATTCAATTAAAGATTGAGAAAGAAGCGGTCAAACGTGAAAAAGACGACAGCTCTAAAAAGCGTCTGGTTTTAATTGAAGAAGAGATCAAAAAACTTTCGCGTGAATATGCTGATTTGGAAGAAGTGTGGAAAGCTGAAAAAGCGATGGTTCAAGGCAGTACACACATTAAAGAAGAAATAGAAAAAGTTCGTCTGCAAATGGAAGATGCCAAACGTAAAGGCGATTGGCAAGCGATGTCGGAACTCCAATATGGGCGTATGCCTGAGCTGGAAGCGCAACTGAAATCAGCGGATCTACAAGCGGCGAAAAATGCGGAAACAGGCGGCAAACCAAGATTGTTGCGTACGCAGGTTGGCGCTGAAGAAATCGCTGAGATCGTCTCCCGCGCAACTGGCATTCCAGTCTCTCGCATGATGCAAGGTGAGCGCGAAAAATTGTTGGCAATGGAAGATGCTTTACACAAACGCGTGGTCGGTCAGCATGAAGCGATTACGGCCGTATCCGATGCGATTCGTCGTTCACGTGCAGGACTGGGTGATCCCGGACGTCCGTATGGCTCTTTCTTGTTTTTGGGGCCAACCGGCGTGGGTAAAACTGAATTGTGCAAAGCCTTGGCGAATTTTATGTTCGATACCGAAGAGTCATTGATTCGTATCGATATGAGTGAGTTTATGGAGAAGCATTCCGTCGCTCGCTTAATTGGTGCACCGCCGGGATATGTCGGCTACGAAGAAGGTGGCTATTTGACCGAAGCCGTGCGTCGCAAGCCATACAGCGTGATCTTGCTCGATGAAGTAGAGAAGGCGCATCACGATGTGTTTAATGTCTTATTGCAAGTCTTGGACGACGGTCGTATGACTGACGGTCAAGGACGCACGGTGGACTTTAAAAATACCGTCATTGTCATGACTTCGAACTTGGGTTCGCATCAGATTCAAGCGATGGAAGGCAGTGATCCTAGTGTGATTAAAATGGCGGTGATGGGTGAAGTGAAATCACATTTCCGTCCTGAGTTTATCAATCGTATCGATGAGATTGTGGTCTTCCATGCGCTCGATGCGAAAAATATCGGGGCTATCGCCAAGATACAGTTGGAAACTTTGAATAAACGCTTGGCGCAAATGGACATGGGCTTGCAAGTCACCGATGCTGCTCTGTTGAAAATCGCAGAGGCTGGTTTCGATCCTGTGTATGGCGCTCGTCCTTTAAAACGTGCGATTCAGCAAGAGATAGAAAATCCTTTGTCTAAGCTAATGTTGCAAGGCAAATTTGGGCCTAAGGATGTGATCGTGGTGGATGTGGTGGATGGTGGTCTAGCTTTTACACAAGGCTAACCGCACATTCAGAGCAAGAGTTAGCGGCAGCGAGTTGAAATTTCGCTGCCGCGTTTTTTTGCACTCTTCAATATCGCTGTCTAAGATCGGCTAGTAGAGTTTTGCTATTTTCTCGGCTTGCTAATATCGCTTGAAAATCTTGTCTAGATCCCCATTTTTCTTTGCCCGCAGTAGGACCTGATTAATTTTTTGTATCATGCTCGGATCTGCCTTGCGACCGATGGCAAAATAGTTGTCGATTTTTGTTACCGGCTGTTCAATTTTGCAAAAAATCGGTTGTGACTGCTCTGTTCCTTTGACTGCATACTGCCTGTTGAAACGAGCAAGAGCAAACTCAATTCCACGGGGATAATCTTCGTAAAAAATGAAGGCATCCATGCGCTCCTGATATAGACGCAAAAAGCTACCCGTCAGGTCGGTTGTCGTATATTCTGGCTTAAAAACGGAATGGATGCCTCGATCAAAGTCCGCGCCTCCGCTAGAGCCAGGCTGTAGACCTATTGTTTTTCCTTGTAAATCTGAAATATTATTGAATCGAAATTGCTTGTCGCAGAGTGTTACCAGCCAAATCGTATCGGCGAAAATTGGCTCGGAAAAAATGAATTTCTGTTCTCGTTCTTTGTTTTTGTAAATCCCAAAAATCATCCCTTCACCACGTTCGGCTGCATCCATCGCCCTGAGCCATGGATATTGCTTAAGCGTGAATTTGGTGTTGAGTTCCTTCTCTAGATAGTCGATAAAGCTCGCTGTCGTCTTGTTGAGAGTGAGAGCCTTTTTTGATTGTGAAATTTGTCCACCAATTAGGATGGTTGTTTGCGGCCGCACAGTCGTATCTTGTAACTTTGAAGCCGAGGCGGGCATCAACGAGCCGATCAATAACGAGATCGTAAGTAAGCGAATGTATCGTTTCATTTTCTTATTTTGAAGATGGGTGTTGCAGCCTTGATTTTTGTTCCTGAGCCTATCTGGTCTTTGTGAAGTGTCCTCAACGTATTCTATTTACCTATCGGTTTTGAACTAGTTTAATCTGGTCACCTTAGTGTAGACATGACGAGCATATCTGAGCGGTTACCATCCTTGACTATCGCGCGTTGTGCTTTTCATTAGTAAGGGAAATTCGCTTAATTATGTCGCATTTGGCATGTTATAGGTGCTTGCATTCGGTGTTATTGTTATATATTAAATTGTGTGTGGTAGAAAATACACCTGACCATAAAAACTTTAGCATCCCGTTGAAGATTGGAGTAAATCGTTATGACACTGCAGCGAACACAGAATTTGGACGTGCGATTGAGTACACTCGAAGAGGTACCGATTTTAAATGATTTGATTGTTGAATCTGCACGTCAATTGAGTAAGGGATTTTATACAGATCAAGAGGCAGAATCAGCGATTCGCTATGTTTTTGGTGTCGATACCGCTTTGGTGAAAGATGGAAGTTATTTTACTGCGACCCTAGATGGTAAATTGGCGGGCTGTGGCGGTTGGAGTCGTCGCCGTACGCTGTATGGTGGTGATCAAAGGCCAGTGGGGGCTGATGAATTTTTAGATCCTGCAAAGGATGCGGCGAGAATTCGAGCGTTCTTTATTGCGCCTACTGCGGCACGCCAAGGGGTTGGTCGTGCCATTTTTGAAGCCTGCAAACAGGCGGCATTAACGCAAGGATTCACGCGCTTAGAATTAATGGCGACGTTGCCTGGCGTGCCGTTTTATCAGGTCTTGGGCTTTGAAAAGGTCGAGGATGTGTCAGATACCTTGCCTGATGGCGTGGCGATACGGTTTGAGCGTATGCGCTTAGATATAGCATAATTGAACTGATGTAAAGCAAAAAAGCCGCAACAGCGATCGCTATTACGGCTTTTTTATTTTGCTGCTAGGGCGATTAGTCTAGTTTGGCAGCATGTTCCCGTGTCGCATGGAACACCACGTCGGGCCAACGTTCTTGCGTCAAACGTAAATTCACACCCGAACTGGCAAGGTAGGCCATATTGCCAGCCGCATCATAAGCCACGTTAGCACCTGCGCTAGAGCGTTCAAAATCGGCCAGCATTTTTTTGTCTTCACAAGTGATCCAACGTGCACTACTGATGCTGGTACCTTCGAATACGGCATCCACACCATATTCATTCTTCAAACGACTAGCGACGACCTCAAACTGCAAAACACCAACCGCACCAAGGATCAAATCACTGCTGACGATCGGCTTAAAAACCTGTACCGCGCCTTCTTCACCTAGTTGCTGCAAACCTTTTTGTAACTGCTTGGTTTTGAGTGGATTCAAAATGCGGGCAATGCGGAAGAAGTCGGGTGCGAAGTAAGGGATGCCAGTGAATTGCAATAATTCGCCTTCGGAAAAACTGTCACCAATTTGCATATTGCCGTGATTTGGTAAGCCGATGATGTCGCCTGCGTAAGCTTCCTCTACTTGTTCGCGAGAAGACGCCATAAAGGTGACAACAGACGAAACTTTGATGTCGCGATTGATGCGCAAATGCTTGAGTTTCATGCCGCGTTCAAAGCGACCAGAGCAGACGCGTAAGAAGGCGATACGGTCGCGATGCGCTGGGTCCATATTCGCTTGAATCTTGAAGACGAAACCCGAGAAGGGTTCTTCCGTTGGTTCTACTGTACGAATAGTGGCATTGCGTTCGCGTGGTGCTGGCGCCCAATCGAGTAGGGCGTTCAAGATTTCACGTACACCGAAGTTGTTAATTGCCGAACCGAAAAATACCGGTGTTTGTGTGCCGGCTAACACCGCTTCTAAATCGAAAGGATGCGACGCGCCATGCACCAATTCGACTTCCATTTTTAACTGCTCGATTTCGAGTGGGAACAATTCTGCAAGGCGTGGATTGTCGATACCTTTGACGACTTCAAATTCTTGGTCAGCGCGTTCACTACCAGGCGTGAACAACATGATCTCGTCTTTTAAGATGTGATACACACCACGGAAAGTCTTACCCATGCCGATAGGCCAAGTGACAGGCGAGCAATCAATCTTTAAGACCGATTCCAACTCATCCAACAATTCCAAAGGATCGCGGGTTTCACGGTCCATTTTGTTGACGAAGCTGATAATCGGCGTATTGCGCATGCGGCAAACGTTCAACAGCTTGATCGTTTGTTCTTCCACACCTTTAGCCGCATCAATCACCATCAATGCAGAGTCGACCGCGGTCAATACGCGATAAGTATCTTCGGAAAAGTCTTGGTGACCCGGTGTGTCAAGCAAATTGACCACGTGATCGCGGTATTCGAACTGCATGACGGAGGACGCGACCGAGATACCGCGTTGCTTTTCAATTTCCATCCAGTCAGACGTCGCATGGCGACCACTCTTACGTGCTTTGACCGTACCTGCTAACTGAATCGCGCCCGAGAACATCAAGAGTTTTTCGGTGAGCGTGGTTTTACCCGCATCCGGATGGGAAATAATGCCAAAAGTACGACGACGCGCAACTTCTTTGCGGATCAGGTCGGTAGAGACTTTTTTAATGGCAACGCTGTCTAGCTCGTCGTTGCTTTCTGGAGTGCTGGTGATATCGGTCATTGCGGGAGTTCTGTAGTAGAAATTAACCGCGCATTTTAACATGCTGACCTAGCGGCTTCTTATTTTTGCGTGGGCAGAATGAAGCGAACTGCTAGCTTTTAGTGATAATTAACTACTATCAGCTTCGCTTTTCCTGATAAACAATCGAAGCTGATAGTTTTTTAATACATTTAATGTGTGATGGGATGATGCTTAAAACTCTACGACAGAGCGTATCGATTCTCCACTCTTCATCAAATCAAAGCCTTCATTAATTCTTTCCAAAGGCAATTTGTGCGTAATTAAATCATCGATATTCAATTTGCCTTCCATGTACCAGTCAACGATTTTCGGTACATCGGTACGACCACGTGCGCCGCCGAATGCGGAACCTTTCCAGACGCGGCCTGTGACTAATTGGAATGGACGCGTGCTGATTTCTTGACCAGCAGCAGCGACGCCGATGATGATGGATTGACCCCAGCCTTTGTGACAGCACTCTAGGGATTGGCGCATGGTCGTGGTGTTGCCTATGCATTCAAAACTGTAATCGGCACCGCCATCGGTCAAGCCGATGATGGCATCAACGACATTGGCAACATCTTTCGGATTGACAAAATGTGTCATACCAAATTTGCGTGCCATGCTCTCACGTGCTGGATTGATATCAACCCCGATGATCTTATTTGCACCGACCATGCGTGCTGCTTGAATCACGTTTAATCCAATACCGCCTAAACCAAATACCACGACATTAGCACCAGCTTCCACTTTTGCTGTGAACAAGACAGCGCCCACGCCCGTCGTCACGCCACAACCGATGTAGCAAACTTTATCAAACGGCGCATCTTCACGAATCTTTGCCAGTGCGATCTCTGGAACCACGATGTAATTGGAAAAAGTGGATGTTCCCATGTAATGGAAAATCGGTTTGCCGTCGATAGAAAAACGACTAGTCGCATCGGGCATCAAGCCGCGTCCTTGAGTACTACGAATTGCTTGGCACAGATTGGTTTTTTGTGAGAGACAGAATTTGCACTCACGACATTCAGGGGTGTAAAGCGGAATGACGTGGTCATCTTTTTTCAGGCTCTTCACGCCAGGACCAACATCAACCACGATGCCTGCGCCTTCATGTCCAAGAATCGCTGGGAAAATACCTTCAGGATCAGCGCCCGATAAAGTGTAGTAATCAGTGTGGCAAATCCCCGTCGCTTTGATTTCGACCAAGACTTCGCCTGCTTGTGGACCCTGTAAATCCACTTCTTCAATTGTCAGGGGTTTTCCGGCTTCCCAGGCGATCGCGGCTTTGGTTTTCATATTGTTCTCTTGTTGGTGATAAGTTGGTTTGAATTTTTGCGCTTGTGATTTTAACCGTATTTCTGGTTTTCGATTTGGTCGCGCTAAAGCAGTCGTGATTCGTTAGAATTTCGTTTTTATTTTTATAATTATTGACCTTGTTAAAGGTCGAACCGCGAACTTACTTTAGAATATCCCTTGAGTATGGATAAAATGAAGGCATTTGCTGTCAAAGTTTGGTGGATTAATTCAAAGCTAGAGCATGGACGGGGTGTTATTAATCCGATCCCTGCTAAAGATTATCAAAGTGTTGTTATTTATCAGGAGTTATTATGGCTTTCTCGCCCTTCCGCGCAATCGGACAAGGTATTAAATGGTTTTGGAATGCGGTAGATGCAAGCCGACGCTTTTTGATTAATTTGATTTTTTTGTTGTTGGTCATCTTTTTGCTCAATGCGATGTTTTCATCGGATAAAGTCAAAATTGACGATAGAACAGCGTTAATTTTGAATTTCAAAGGACAAATTGTTGAACAACACGCCGGTAGCGCTAGCGATGCCTTCTTAGCCGAAGTGCAGGGGGAAAATAAACGCTCTACCCAGTTGCGCGATATCTTAACGGTGTTGGATGCAGCCAGTAGAGATCCGAAAATTACCAGCGCGGTTTTGATGTTGGATGGTATGCAGGGTGCTGGCTTGGCAATGTTGAGAGAAGTTGCTGGTGGCATCGAGCGTTTCAAAGCCAGCGGCAAAAAAGTGATCGCTTGGGGTTCGAGTTTTGATCAGCGTCAATACTATTTAGCCTCACATGCGAATGAAGTGTATATGCATCCTATGGGTAATGTGATGCTCAGTGGTTTTGGTGGCTACCGCAATTATTACAAAGACGCTTTGGATAAAATTGGCATCACCGTTAATGTCTTAAAAGTGGGGACTTTTAAGAGTTTTGCCGAGCCCTACATTGCGAACGGGCCTTCACCAGCTTCCTCAGAAGCAGATGCATTTTTATACAACGCGATGTGGAAGTTGTATACGGATGGGGTAGAGCAGGCGCGTAAATTGCCTGCGGGTACGGTGATGAACAGCATTAATAATTTGCCTGACATGTTGAAAGCCGCCAACGGCAGCGTGGCACAATTTGCTGTTAATGCGAAATTGATAGACGGCTTAAAGTCACGTGATGATTTGCGCCAAATGATGCTGGGTATGGGCGCCAAAGATGCGCAAACCAAAAGCTTTAAGCAAATTAATTTTGATGATTATTTGCAGATGCAAAGTCATTTTGGATTCGGTCCGAATATTGCGGTGATTGTGGCTGAAGGTGAAATCAGCGAGGGCAATGCTTCACCTGGCGCCATTGGTGGTTTGTCTACTGCAAATCTGGTACGCAAAGCGCGTGAGGATGATCAGGTGAAAGCCGTAGTAGTTCGCGTTGATTCACCCGGCGGCAGTGCATTTGGTTCTGAATTGATACGTCAAGAATTAGAGTTGACCCGTAAAGCTGGTAAGCCAGTCGTGATATCGATGGGTAACGTTGCCGCATCAGGTGGCTATTGGATTTCGATGTCTTCGGATGAAGTTATTGCTGATGCCGCGACAATTACTGGATCGATTGGTGTATTTGCGATCTTCCCAACCGCAGATAAAGTGATGGATAAAATTGGCGTGCATACCGCTGGCACGACCACCACTTGGATGAGTGACTCCTTTAATCCTTTGCGTCCGATGAATCCAAAGTTTGGTGAAGTGATTCAGTTAGGCATTAATAACATTTATTCTGAATTTACGACAAAAGCAGCGGCAGCGCGCAAAACGACACCACAAAAAATTGATGAAGTTGCGCAGGGGCGAGTTTGGACCGGTGAACAAGCGAAAGAGCGCGGCTTGGTTGATCGTGTCGGTAGTTTTAAAGATGCTTTGAAATCAGCAGCGACGCTAGCTAAATTGGGTAGCGACTATCGTGTTACTTATATTGAACGTGAGCCGTCTAAATTTGACCGTTTCTTTAGCATGTTCGAAGATGGCGCGGCAAAGGCTGCGGCGCGAGCAATCAATGATCAATTTAAAGTCGCCGTTGCACCAAGTGGTATTCCACCAGCCGCAGCGACAGAGATGATTAAGGATCTGGCGTGGTTGGCCGATTTAAGAAAAGAGAATCGTAGCTATATGGTGATGGCGCATTGCATGTGTACTTTGCCCTAATTTACATTCGATGTGATCGGTTAAAGAAGGGAGGCAAATCGCCTCCCTTTTTTTGTCTGCGAATTCAAAATTGATGTGGATATCATCATATTCATCGATATTCAGCCATATTCAACTTCCAATTTCTGCATGAATATCCAAGAATATGGCTTGGACATTGCGTTTTGCGGTGCCTAAATCAAATCAGAAAACAGTAAACTAAAAGGGCACATCCATGAATTTTGGTGACAAATTAAAGCAAATTCGTACGCAGAGAAACATGACTCAACCGCAAATGGCGGAGGCAATTGGCATTGAACAATCCTATTTGTCGAAACTAGAAAACGATAAATCGGTTCCTTCAGCAGATATGTTTCAAGCGATTTTGCGATCCTTGGACATGGATCCCAGAGAATTTCTGAAGGATATTGATCGCAAAATTCTGCAGACTTCGCTAAAGCAAATTCCCGAAGTCGCTGCTTATTTGAATACAAGCATGATCGTTAAGACACACAGCGTTAAGCAGTGGCTGTTCGGGTCAGCATTCTCTTGCATTTTGGGTTTTGCTTTTCTACTGGGTGCCAACGAAGGCATCTTTTTTTCCAATAATTTGTATAAGTATGAATCACCGGGTGTGTTTCTGAAAAATGAAGCAGAGGATGTATTTGAACAATTTGAAAAAATTCTCAATATGAAGTTTGGCGCAAAAATCGTTACATCCGAAGAAGCATCGCGGCAGCTTGCTGAGTTTAACGAGAAGCGAAAACGCCCATTGGTGGTGGAGAAGAGCCGTGATTATGGCACTGTCTTCTATGAGGATGTTGAGGGAGGTCGGCGTAAATTTGATCGAGTTCATGTGACCTATGTCCGTTCTTTTGAGAATCGGGTTTTACAGTTTATGGGTGGCCTATTCATTTTTGCAGGAATTTTAGGGTTCTTTATGGAATGGCGACTACGCAAACTCCAAACGCAGTAATTTCTACATATTCTTTAGAGTCTCTTTCTTTTAACTCGGTTGTTTAATTTCTAGATTTGGCCCAAAAAAAACATTGGGTCAAACTTTATTCGGTCTATTAAATTTCGTTTCACTTTTCTATTTTTTAAGGAAAACCATGTCACAACTCAGAACTTTCTTTGCAGGTGCAACGACGATGGCAGTAGCCCTAGCTGCCGTGTTTGCTTTAACTGGCGCGAGAGAGCCAGCTAAGCATGAGCGATTTGATGAAATTACTGTGGGCAGGATTAATATCGTTGAGCCCGATGGTACAAAGCGCATGGTAATTTCTAATCGTGCTCAATTTCCAGGCGATTTCCATCAAGGGAAAGAAGGCGCTCGTCCAGATCGTCGTAGTTTTGCGGGAATGATTTTTGTGAATGAAGAAGGTACCGAAAATGGTGGTTTCATTCAAAAGGGAAGCATCGGAGAAAATGGAAAAATCGATGCAGGTTTATCGTTAACATTTGATCGTTTCCGCCAAGATCAAGCTTTGCAATTAATTAGTACCGATAGCGCAAATCATCAATCGACCGGGATACGCATTAATGATGTGCCCATGTATAAAACGACGTCATTGGATGACATGAAGAAATTTGCAGCTGAGGCGGAGAAATTGTCGGCGGCCGAGCAAGCGGCATATTGGAAAAAATTGACCGACGAAGGCCGTCTTTCTGAAAATCGGATCTTTCTCGGTAATACTAGAGATAAGGGTTCTGCTTTAAGCTTGAAAGATGCAAAGGGGCGCACTCGCATCATGCTCGTGGTGAGCGCTGCTGGGCAGGCTGAGATTCAGATGTTGGACGAGGCGGGTAAAGTGGTGAAGAGCATTACGCCTGGTAATTAAAAACAGTTTTGTAAAAAGAGCCACCATGCAACTGTCATGGTGGCTCTTTTATTTGGTGCAGACTTATTTCAGGCTGACTTATTTTAAACTTATTTTTTGGCTCAATTTGCCACCTTTAATACTATCGTAATTGACGACGATATCACCGCCATTGCTCTCCACTAAAAAGAACAAAGTTGTGTTTCCAAAACCTGGAACACCATCCACCATTAACCGTTCTGGTCGGTTGTGTTGTAAATCAATTTGCTGGGTGTACGGATTGCGCACGATACCGCTGGAAATGACTTTGCCGTGATTGACGGTGGCTAGATCGACACGATGTAATTTATTCGCGATAACGATACTGCTGACGCTAGGAATCGCACGTTCGTTAATCAACGGTAATTCGACGTGCCACAAATTTGCGCCTACTTTTTTGACAGTCGGCTCTAAGAAGCGTAGCTTCGGCACGTTCATCGCATTGAGTAGTACAAAGGCGGCATTGCGATGTGTTTCTTCTTCCAGCATCCAGCCTTCTGGCATACGACCCGTATCTTGACGCCAGCCGCCGATTTCTATCTTGCCGTATTGCGGATGATCAGCTTCTTTGAATGGAATGAATTGGCGGCCAAAGGTCAACATATCGTTCCATTTAACTTGATCGTAACCTTTCGGTCCGGTTGGCGCAGGACGCACCGGATCGCCGACTTTGGGTGCTGGGTCAAATCGGATGATATTGTTATCGTCCATTACGCGACCGAACAATTCAGGCACAAAACCGAAAGCGCCAACTACGCCGTAGAAGTGATCGGTGGTGCTGCCGTAAGCGGTGTATAGATCACGCCAAGTAATCATATAGCTATAGCCTGGCATCATTTTTTCACCTTCGCGACCGAGATAATCGAAAGTGCGATTATCAGCGGCACTGACGGGTGTTTGTGTCGGTGAACCCGGACCGCGCAAAATCATGCGGCCCGAGTTGTGAAAGCTGATGACGCTCGAGACTTCCAGATGATCGAGCGCCCAATTGGCGATACTGCGTGTTTCTGGAATCTGTAGTGGATAATCAGTCGCGCCATTTTGAATATAACGCGGTGCCCAGTCATAGCCCCAAGTACGATTTGGATCGGCATAGCCAATACTGTCTTCCCCCATTAAGCCATCACCATCTTGATCAACGCCTTCTTGGCCGAGTAACAAATAGTCACCGAGTTCTCCTGGCTCTAAGGGAAGTAAAACGCGTGGATCTTTTGGATCTAGCTTACGGTTACCCATGCCCATTTGGACTTTTTTTCGCATGCTAGTGATCACACCGTCCTTGTTGATATCGACGGGGCCATCTTCGTCAACTTTACCATCGCGGTCGTCATCAAACGGCCATGGTGACGAGCGTGGATAACTTGCCGTGGCGGGTTCATCAAACCATTTGGCGCGACTATCCGGGCTGACACTAGGCACAAAGTACAGAGTTGAGCGATCAACTGTTTCGGTAATCTTGTCTAGCTTGCCGTAATTCTTGAGGATGTAATCAATGGTGTAGAGGACCGTATCGGCAGCTTGTGCTTCATTGGCATGGATCGCACCATCGACATAGGTAGCGGGTTTATCACCAGCTTTGCCAGTCTTTTCATTGTTGATGGTTAGCATCCACATATCGGTGCCGGCCGCGGTTTTGCCTAAACTTTTTACTGTCACCAGATTCGGATAGGCAGCGGCATAGGCCTTCATGTATTCCACAATTTCTTTATTGTGATGAACACGATTGAAATGCGGTTGCGGTGCTTTGGCAGTATCGGCAAAACTAGGTGCTGCGAACAATGCGCAAGCAAGGCCGATGGCGCTGAGTTGAATTTGTCTTTGGGTTTTTATTGTCGTTTTCATCTCAGTTCGCCTTTCCTAAAGTAATCGTTGTCAGTGCTTGTCCAGCCTGGTTTGTCCATAGACCAACGTTAACCGTGCTACCGCTTGCACCTTTCACTAACCATTCGCCTTTAATTGTGCTAGATGGCTCTAAACGTTCTGCGGTTGTTGCACGATTTAAAGTGAGCGCGGTGACGCCTTTGCCCGGACGCATTTCTAAGCGCACAGGGAGTTTGTTGCGCATTCTGGTAGCTAACTTACTGTGGGTTGGGAATTCACCTTGCATGCCACCGATGACGGTGATCTGCCAGACGTCGTCGCCTTTGGCGATGGCTTTGGTTTCTAATATTTCCAGTTGCGCGAGTTTTTCGCCCCAGCTTAAGATTTGTTCGGTGTGGACTTTTAAGGCAGGTTCTAATACTTTGGCAGCTGGAGTGTATTGAGCATAAGGATCAGTGCCGCCGACTTCAACTTCAGTACCGTCAGGGAGTTTTACTTTTTTCCAAGCGATGATAGATTCTGGTGAGTTGCTGGTCAGATAGCTGATCAGATCTTTTTCAGCATCGCTCGCTTTTGCTGCAGGATTGGCACCGCTTGGGCGCGCTGGGTTTCCGCTTACGTTGGCGGCAGAGGTTGACCCAGGGGCAGCTGCAGGAGCTGCATTGGCTTCCGGTGCGCTAGCTTTGGCAACTGGTGCACCCCAAACATCTAACTCGATAGTTTGTACGCCATAGTGGAAGTACAACCAATTTGCGAGGCTACCTTTGCCAGTTTGTTTGGCGCTGCGCTTGCTGTCCAATCCCGCCTGATCTATGGATTTTTTGTAGGCTTCACCTAAGTTGGCTAGTACCTTCAGATCATCGGCTTCGAGTTTGTTGGCTTCAGCCGCAGGTGTTGCACCAGGTGGAGTGATGCGATCAAAACCATTTGGCGCGGATAGCAATTGATTAGCCGGGCCAAACACAACTGCCATGGCAATATTCTTGTGAGAAAGCACCGCATCCATCGTCGCTTTGGTTTCTGGCGTCACCCCGGGCCAGGCACCTGCACTTGTGTCTGCCACAGGAAAACCTGCAGGAAAATTACGATCAGGGTGAATGCCGCCGATGCCGTCTTCGTTATACGTGCCATCTTTGTCGTCGTCTTTACCTTCGATAAACACGCGATGGGTACCACGTTCGCCTTTGCTGATATCGGCTTTAATCATGCGGCGGGGGTCTTTCGGATCGACAATCATGTCGCCGCTAGGATCTTTAATTCGTATCTGCGTGATGATGCCATTACCATCGAGGTCATCATCGCCGTCTTCTGCGACTAAGCCATCAAGGTCGCGATCGAGTTTGCCGTCGTTACCTGCGCGTAATTGGCGCGGCATAGCGAACAAACCATTATGAGCGTCTGGATTTAAGATAGGCGCAACATAAATCGTTCTCTTGGATAATAGGTCTTCATGCTTTTTCTCATTGGAGTTTGCCAAAGTCTCGATCAGATGCATGGCAGCTTCAGAACCAGCATTGTGAAATCCGGCGATATTGGCACCTACAAATAAAGCAGGGCGCTTGTCTGCGTTGACTTTGCCTGCGCCTGCAATTTGTACGAAATACAGCGAGCGGCCGCCAGCACTTTTACCCACGGCTTGCAGCTTGATACGCTCAGGATGTTTTTGCGCGAGGCTTTGTAATTGTTTTTCTATCGTTTCAAAGTTGCGATAGTCGGTGTTGGCGGCGAAGCTTGATAGGGATGTTGCTCCCAGACATAAACTTAAACTGAGTTGTATTACGGATTTTTTTAGTGGTCTTACCATGTCACCCTCCATTGGAAATGTGGGTTTATGACCGTTTTACTTGATTTTTAGTTCAAATTTTAGAATTGCATTTCGGATTGCAATATGCTGACAGACTGCACTAGCCTGCCAGCGTCTTGTTACATGCTTTAGTCGTGACGTGCTGTGCCGAAATATCGCTGCATGGCACCTTCATTGATACCGATGGCATTGCTTGCCGATACCGGTTTTAAGGCTTTTAACTCGGGTTTGCTATCGACAAAGGGTTTGATCCCCATGTTTTGGTGAATCTCGCTTGGATAGATTAAGTAGCCACGTGTGATGACTGCTGACACTTTGCGCACATCCTCAATATTTTTAGTGGGATCACCATCGACCAAAACCAAATCTGCCAATTTACCAACGGAGATAGAACCACGCTCGTTTTGGGTGCGGGTATAGATAGCGCCGTTACGGGTTGCGACTTGTAGCGCCTGCGCTGGTGTCAATCCGGCTTTCACCAATAGCGCCAATTCAGAATGCAAGGTAAAACCTGCTAATTCATCGGTACCTGCCACGATGGGGACGCCTGCTTTGTACAAACGACCGACGAAATCGACCATCTTGGCATAGGATTTTTCATAGCGCTTATGCGTGGCGTCATCTGCAATTTTCATGGTGCCAACCGAGAAACCTCGACGCACATCAGGCGGCATGTGATCGGCGATGGTGGCGAAGGGTTCATTGATCGTGCCATCTTGTTGACGCAAAAAAGAGAAGGTCGCTAGCGTAGGATCGATCGCAATTTGCTTCGCTTTTAAGCGGGCGATAAAGTCTTTCACAGGCTTAGAATCGAAATCCAGATCAGCCGTTTTTTCAGATGGCAAAATGAAGCGATCTAGCGTGCGGGTATCGGTTTTGGGTGTCGCTAAAAAATTCAACATCACTTGATTGATATGTTGAATCTCGTCGTAGCCAGCATCCAAAGCTTCAAATGCGCGCAAACCAACAGGGATGTGACCGGAGACGCGCATGCCTCGCGAGTGGGCGTAAGCAACGGTGTCTTTCAAAATTTCTTTAGGAAAGGAGTTGTAAATCTTCAGTTGTGGATAGCCATGTTGCGCATACCAGTCGATCGCATTCTTGGCTTCTGCCAGGTTTTTGATCACAAAACCATTATTGGCAGAAAATGGACTTTCACCTTCCAAAAATCCCGTTGGGACGACTTGTGGTCCTAGCAAATCACCTTTATTAACTTCATCGAGAATCAATTGCATCTGTGCATTGTCATTACCCATATCGCGTACGCTAGTGACGCCAGCAGCGATATTTAAACCACCATCCCAACGTCCAACGTGACCGTGCATATCAAATAAACCTGGTAACAAAATACGACCTGCCGCATCGATTTCGGAGGTCGCACCGCGCACTGGCGAGCCTGCTGGCAAAATTGCGGTGATACGACCACGCAATACATAGACATCGGATGCCGCGCCGACTTTGGCTTTTTCACTGTCGAAAATGCGGGCATTACGAATCACGGTCAAACCAGACAAAGGGTGTTGTAATTTTTTTGCCCAGTCGACTAAGACTTTGCTTTCGGCTGCTTTTTGAAAATTGGCCATCGCGTCGCCATTTGCTTGCCAGCCTTCTTCTATCGCTTTCATGTAGCCAGGAATGACTACGGCGAAGAGGCGGGGATTGTCGCCCGTTGTTGCCCAGGCAAAGCTAGGTGAAAGGCCTATACCGGTTTGCGCAATTAACTGCACGGTTTGTTTTTTGTCGCCATTGACGACTTCTAGTTCACCGATTTTGCTTTGCGATAGCGTACCGGATGGAAGTAACTGTAAATGTTTGTTAGTAGAATTTGCTAAGGCGCTAATTGAGATTGATCCAATGGCAAAAGAGCTATTGAGTGGAATATATAGGGCCGAGCCACTGACGGTTTTGCTGCCTTTTTCTGATGTCGATTTCCATTCTGCTTTATCACCTACGCGCTTATAACTTTCATTGATTACCGCGCCAAAGGTCGAGTTACCCGTGACTTTGTAATCGGTAAGTAAACCATCTGCACCTAAGCGAAATTCTTCGTTCAGCTCAGGGCCGCGACCATTGTCTTTGAATATGAATCTGACTTTATGTAAGCCGCTATCGTCGCGTTGCACCATTTGCTCGCCAGCTTGTTTGCCGTTTTCGACGAAGATTAAATATTTGGTAGTTTGAGTGTCAGCGAAGGCGCTGGCGGCGTACAGTGCCAATAGGCTAGATGCAAGGATAGTCTTGACCATTTTCATGAGCATGCTCCAGATCGAATTGAGATTTTGTCGAAGAAAAAAACGAAAAACAACGCGGCCACTGTAGCACGGACATTGGTGCTAGCAGAACGACTTTGGGATAAACGGGAAAATGGTGTGGGCAAAATGCAAAAATGGCAGATCACTGGTGTGAGCTGCCATTGGTGAGACAAGTTTAGGGAATGAAGATCAACTCATTACTGAGTTCATCAGGGTTGTCTGCCAAGAGATCGATAGGGTAGTGAAGACGAAGTAGATTGCCAAATTGCTGTAAAGCTTGTGTTAGGCCATCGACCACATGTTCGGCACCAAGTTGGTTTTGCAATTGCTGACAAATTTGATCCCATTGAGCTTGCTCAACGCGTTTGGCTATGCCACGATCCGCGATAATTTCTATCTTTCTCTCGGAAAGCAAGAGGTATAACAAAATGCCCGAGTTTTCTTCGGTATCCCATACCTGCAAATCTGCAAACCAAGCGATGGCACGTTGACGTGGTGAGATTTTGTTGATCACCATCGTTAGCGGCATTTGAGATTCGATGACTAATCGAATCTCACCTCGATGACCGCCTTCGGCTTCTGCAATATGATTGCTGAGCAGCTTTCTATTTTCGGAATTGAAGTGCTGGCGATAAGGATTGGGTAAGAGTTGTGAGCGCAGATTTTTCCATAGTCGATTATTGTCCATTACCAATCTCCCGAGGCGCCACCGCCACCAAAATCACCACCGCCACCACTGAAACTGTCGTTATCACTACCACCTCCGCCACTGCCACCGCCACCGCCGAAACCACCAACGGCACCGCTTTGCAAGACTGCACCAGCAATATCCCAAAAGATTCGGCTTGATAATAGGCTAACCAACACAATCATCAACAATCCGGCTAGTAAAGCCATGACGATTGGTGTCCCTGCAAACATCGCCGCCACTGCGCTGCCTAAACCTAGTCCACCACGTCCTAGCCATGGACCCAGGACTTTACTGAGTATTAAACCAACGATCAATAAACCTAACCACACTAATGGATGAAGTCCCAAGATGCTGACATCGTTGTTGTAGTTGGCAGAGTGGCCTTGACTCGGTGGTGGGGCTGGTAGCGCTTCACCATCGATCACAGCACTAATCTTGTCGACGCCTGCATTGATACCGCCAAAGAAATCATTTTGTTTGAATGCAGGACGTACAAATTCACGAATAATTCTGGCGCTGGTGACATCAGTTAATGCACCTTCCAAGCCCCGGCCGACTTCAATTCGAACTCGTTTATCATCTTTTGCGATCAAAAAGAGTACACCATCGGCAACACCTTTACGCCCTAGCTTCCATTCGTCGACCACACGGATAGAAAACTGTTCTATCCCTTCCTCACCTGTCGTGGGGATTATCAGCACCGCAATTTGACTGCCTTTGGATTTCTCTAGAGCGGTCAATTTTTTCGCCAGTGTTTCCACCTGCTCAGCGCTCAGGGTTTGCGTCAGATCGGTAACACGTTTCGATAGCTTGGGGACGGGAATTTGTTCGGCAATCGCAGCGCTACTCCCTAGCGCGAAACAGATTGGGAGTAGCAGTACGATACAGAAGGCAGCGAATGACTTCAGCTTCAACATTATTTTTTACCAAAGTCAACTTTAGGAGCAGTGGACAAAGCTTTTTCGTTTTCAACAGTAAAGTTCGGTTTGACATCCATGCCGAACATTTTTGCCGTCAAATTGCTTGGGAAGGAACGGACCGTGACGTTGTAAGTTTGAACTTCCTTGATGTAACGATTGCGTGCCACTGTGATGCGATTTTCCGTGCCTTCCAATTGTGAGGATAAGTCACGGAAATTATCGTTGGCTTTCAAAGCTGGATAATTTTCTGAAATCATCATCAAGCGCGACAACGCAGATGTCATACCAGCTTGTGCTTCTTGGAATTTTTTCAGTGCTTCTGGATCTTTAGCCAGCTCTGGTGTCATTTGTATGCTACCGACCTTTGCTCGCGCTTCGGTTACACCTAGCAAGACTTCTTTCTCATGATCGGCGTAGCCTTGTACGACCTGCACGAGGTTAGGTACTAAATCGGCGCGACGTTGGTATTGATTTAAAACTTCTGACCAAGAGGCTTTGACTGATTCATCTTGAGTTTGCAACGTATTGTAGCCACAGCCAGTTAAGCTTGTGATGCTAGTAATTAAGGCGATGATTAACAGTAAGCGTTTCATTGTGATGACTCCTAAAAAAATAAGAAAATAAAGAACTTGCGCAGCATACCTCAGAGTGTCTGCGAAAATCTTCGGTTATTTGGACAAAATTTTGATCACAACTTTTTTTATGGGCATGGATTGATTTACGGCACGACAAGGGCGGTGTAATTCGCCGGGGAAAAATACTGCGTACATGCCAGGCGTTAGCACGATCCGCGTCTCGTTGAGTTGCGCTGGTACGAAGGCGATATCACGCTCTTTCAAAAAATCATCGCACGGCACTAAGCTCGGATTGGCGGGCAAAAAACCTAAGGCTTCCTCGCCACTCAATAGACATTGCACATCGATATGACGGGCATGAAATTCTGGTAAGCCTGTATCCCAATTTTGCGTGATGGGGTCTTGCACGATGGCGAACATACGCTCGCCATCAATCGGGTATTTTCCGGGACTTATTTTGTTGTAGTCGGTATCGCGCAAATGTTGTAGAACCCGCTCAATGTCGGCAGAGGCCGATGATTGCGTTGTGGAAGCCTGATGTAAATGACCAATAATCATATCGTTCGAATAAAGAAAATCAGAGTATTCTGAAGGCGAGTGCAGCCACCAAGGTTGGCACTGCCGCTGCTAATAATAGCCCAATAGGATGAATCGCTTCATCCTCAAGGCTCCCTTTTAAAATCGCAAAACCAGCGGGATTTGGTGCGTTTGCGATGATCGTTAGACCACCACCTGTAACCGCGCCTGTCACCAATGCATATTTAAAACTGTCTGATAACCCTTCGACCAAGGAACCGAGATAGGTTAAGGCCGCATTGTCAGTGAATGCGGTCAAGATTGTGGCACCGTAAAACACCTGATCACTACTCATACTCATCAGCAGCGGTTGCAACTACCATTGTTGCTGTCCGCCCAATACCACTAGGCCAGCAAGGAAAAAGGCGACAAGTAAGCCTTCGCGCAAGATCAATCGATCTTGGTATCGTTGGTAGGCTTGGGTAATGCCGAGAAAGAATAAAAAAAGCCCCATAAAGATCGCTGGATGGTGAGCAAATATGACGACGCCGATCAGGAATAAAAAGTGAGTGACCGTGAGTGCCAGTGGCACGCGCATTTCTTCATTTGCTGATTGATTGCGTGGCAAATGAATTAGTTCTCGGTAAAAAATACCCGCCATGATTAAAGTATTGACGCTCACCGCAATCGCCGCTTTCCAGCCAAATGCGGACATCATGTAGTTGATATCCCAGCCCCATTTGCCTGCGACCATCAAGACGGGCGGTGCGGCAAATGGCGTGAGTGTTCCGCCTATCGATATATTGACAAATAACAGTCCTAGCGTCGCGTATTTGAATCGTGTCGACACTGTTTTCGAGAAAAAACAATCAAGGATGATTAACGCCGCTAAGGTCATGGCCGCTGGCTCGGTAATAAAGGAGCCGAGTAAGGGGACAAAAATCATGACGATCATATACAGGCCCAAACTACCTGGCAGTGGCAATATGTTTGCCAACAAGCCGACAGCTGACATCGCAGTTCGAATGATTGGACGCGTACCGGCGATCACCATAATGGCGAATACAAACATGGGTTCCGTGAAATTGCGCGTATCGATGTAGCTTGTTGCTGCTTGCGAGCCCTCTAGCCCAAAAATTGCCAGCACTAAGACTAAGGCCCAAAAACCAAATACAACTTCAACTTCCCCAAGTAAGTGCCAGAGGCCAGCATGGGACGGTTTGGCATGTGCTAATCGTTCAAAGAATTTGGTGGAGAAAGTGTGGATGATCGCAATCGCAAATAACGCTGCACCGATCATTTGGACGTGACTTGGGTTGGACATGTGTTTCCTGAAAGATTTTTGTAAGCCCTTGGTGTATTGATTGTAGCCTAGTCTTTTATCAATGCTTCGATTTATCGAAAGCATCGCTTGGGATTATGGATAGGGAAATTGAGCCTAGGGAATCGTTTTGATGACAGAACGAGCTCAAGCAGTGAAGACTTAGTATGAATGGAGTGGAGATCTTAATTCTTTGATGGAATCGGATCAGGTAACAAGCAGGCATCGACAATTTGTAAGTCATTGTCTTTGGCAAAGCTCATCACAAAATGAAACGCTAGAGGCTCTATTTCGCGTAAGGCTTCATTGACGACAACCGAACGCACGCCGTTTAGGAGAATTGGTCGTACGTAAGGGGAGTATTGTAGATGAGCGTTGCGGCCACCTTCAGGACGAAAACATGACATTGCGCCACACAAACGTTCGGCCCAGTCGCTAGGGCGGAATTGTTTGCCATCACTGGTGAGCCCTTGGATAAAGAACTCACGTTTTGGTGTCGAAGCTGATTTGGCTATATCGGTCATGGGTTCCGCGTACAAAAACGACTTTGGTGCAGTGTTGAAATTCAGGTTCAATTAATACCTTCGAGTTACGATGAATCTAACTAATTGAAGGTATGAGATTGTAGCCTACCTATGTATTATATCTTATAGAAGACTTGAACTAAAACTGGCTAAAAAATTTCTTTAATGCAATACTGCTAAGTATAGCCGATAATCGCTGACTGTAAAGTAAAGCGCGAAATTTAGAATCGTTTTATAGGAAAGCTGTTTAATATCAATACTTTACTCGTTTACCTTGGATGTGTGTGGTCTCTCTGTTTTTGCTTAGGCACATTCTACAAGACATAAACCAAGGAACTTTGCCAGCGATCACTTGTCTGTAAAGCATGCCGTTCTGTGCGGCATTTCATTTTTTAAAATAGAAAAAACAATCAGTAAGGGAAAAGCATGTTTAATCATCAAGGTTTAAAGGGATTAAAACAAACCGCATCAACTGCAATTGTGACACTGTTACTTAGTTCGGCTTTGGTAACGCCAGGATTTGCCAATGACAGCGCGAATAAATCGGTCGTATTTACCGAAAAAGAAATGCAAACCGCCGCGTGGATCAGAGATGCTGCGCGCGCTGACAACATGAGTTACAAAATTTTGGAGTCGCTGACCACGGAAGTCGGTCCCCGTATGGCTGGTAGTCCTGGCGATGCGCGCGCAGTGGCTTGGGCAGAAGCGAAATTTAAGGAGCTGGGCTTTGATAAAGTATGGAAGGAGCCAGTGACTTTTCCAGCTTGGAAGCGAGGTGTCGAAAAAGCAGAAATTACCGCACCATTTCAACAGCCGCTAGTTATCACAGCCCTTGGTAATACAGTCGCGACGCCAGATCAGGGTATTACCGCTGAGTTGGTTGAGTTTGCAAGTTTGAAGGAGATGATGCTCGCCCCGTCAGAGCGGATTCGTGGAAAAATCGTTTTCATCAATCACAAAATGCAAAGCTCAAATGAGTATGGTCTGGTCGTGCCGGGGCGTTCAAAAGGTGCATCTGAGGCCGCTCGTAAAGGCGCTGTCGCCATTGTGATTCGTTCGGTTGGGACGGATAGCCATCGATTTCCACACACTGGCGTGATGACCTACGATGCGGATGTGGCGCAGATTCCTGCAGCTGCGATGTCCAACTCTGATGCCGACATGGTGGCACGTATGATCAAACGCGGGAAGCCGGTGAGTCTCAAACTCGAAATTAGCGCTAGCGCTGCAGGTAGCTATACTTCTTATAACGTCATTGGTGAAATGACCGGAACTGAATTGCCCAATGAGTATGTGTTGATCGGTGGGCATTTAGACTCGTGGGATTTAGGCACAGGTGCGATTGATGATGGTGCAGGATGTGCCATTACCATGGCCGCCGCAGAATTCATCAAGCGTAATGGCATTAAGCCCAAGCGTAGTATTCGCGTGGTCTTATTTGCCAATGAAGAGCAAGGTTTGTTTGGCGGTAAGGCCTATTTGGCGGCGCATCAGACCCAAATTTCAAAAATACAGGCAGCAGCGGAAGCGGATTTAGGGCAAGGGCCGGTCACGAAAATGGCATCTTTCGTTCGCGCTGAGGCTCTACCTTTGGTCAAACAAATGCATACGGTTTTGGCGCCTTTAGGCATTGAACCTGGGGACAATAATGCGTTTCCTGGACCCGACATGGGCGATTTGAGAATGGCTGGCGCGGCTAGTTTTGGCTTGGCGCTCAAGGCGGATGATTATTTTAATTTGCACCATACGCCAGACGATACGTTTGACAAGATTGAGCCAGCCAGAATCAATCAGGCAGCAACAACCTATGCGGTGTTTGCGTGGATGGCGGCACAGGCGCCGATCTCATTTGGTTCTGGAGTGGAATTGCTAAAAGCCTCGAAGTGAGTCTGCTAAACACCTTACTCAAGTAAGTCAGATGCGACGATGCGACATTGATTTTGAATTGCATGTCGTTCGATGATGTGATCTTGCAAAAAATGGCAAGGCGATGTTCCGCTTTGCCATTCTTTTTTGAGCCGGTTTAACCCAGAATTTCCATTTGGATTTGAGACGATGGTGGATGCACTTTTCTAGGCAGTTTTTACGTGAATGAGGCGAAAATAGCGAGCTATTTGCAACGAAGAACGAAAAAAATGACCGAAAATGCGCCGCCAGCGTTCAAATAGCGTCGAAGACGCGCCTAATGGAAAATCTGGGTTTAATCCGTAATGACAGGTGCCAGAGCAAGTGCGACCAAAGCCAATGCTAGCGGAACTGTGGCGATGAAGCCAAAATACTTAAACCCTGCAGCACCCATAACTGCACCAAGCGCAAACGACGTCACTAACTGTAAATGGAGTTTGAGTTTTTGTCGGTTGACAATTACCATCATCTCTTCGCCATGCTTCACATCTCGATTCCAGTACAGTAGTTTGCCAAGTTCTATACCTATGTCGGTCACTAATCCGGTGACGTGCGTGGTACGGATTTCTGCGTGTGATATTTTAGTAATGAGTGCGTTTTGTAAGCCCATCATAAAGCACAACAAAATGGCAGTAAACGAGACGGTAATCATGGCGTGTTGTAGTAAACCTCTACCCAACATGCCGAAAATTAACAGCAAAATAGCTTCCAATAGCAGGACAGGCGCATAAATAAAGCGGGCGAAATTTCTTTTCGCATAATTGATGATCAGGGCTGTTGTTGCCGCTCCGCAGACAAAAGATAACAGCATAAAAAGTGCCGCGATTGCGGGCATCGTCCGTCCCAAAATTAAATTATCGGCGGCGCTCGAAAGCAAGCCAGTCATGTGGGACGTGTATTCGCCCACAGCAAGAAATCCCCCAGCATTCAATGCACCAGCGATCCAGCATAGTGTCACGCCTAAATGCAAGTTCGCTTTTGGACTGCGTTTGGGTGAAGTAAGTTTGGCTAAGTAGTGTTTTGGCATGGGTCTATTTCGTAAATCTGAGCATCAACTTAGTCGATTGGCTTCGCTTAATCGGCTCGTACTCTTAGTGTAATCGAGTCTGAGCTTAAGAATTACGAACGCAAGCGGATTTTTAATTTGGCGCATCAAGTACGTGCTGGAAAGCAGTGCAAATACCTATTTGTACTGCTTTATTGTCAATGAAAAGAACATTAAATTAACTTTTCAGCAATCTTATTTTGTAAATATTTGCGCAATCGCGATCGAACATCCACAAAACAGCAAGGCAAATGCCAAATGCAGACCTTTCCTCGAAATGGTATGTTGGATTGAGTCAACATACCATTCCTGATATTCCATGAAAATTTATTGATAATCGTCTTTTAAAACAATTGCTTAGAGTTATTTTGTGTGTTTAATAGCTAATACCAATCATCAAAATCCTATAAGACCAATTAAATTAAATTAATACCACATGGATACCGCTTGACAATTGGTATTAGCAAATCTAAAGTGAAGTCTCTTCGAAAATTTATTTGTTTGGCTTGCATAGAGTTTTTTAGCTTGAGATGCGGTGTCATCAGTAGTCCTGTGGGGGGAGTTTCCGAAGTCGCATCCATTGCGTTTGAAGTTTGAAAGTCTGTGCTTGGATTGAATGGTTTTTTGTGGATTGCATGGTGTTGAATGGTCCTTGCAAATTTGATTCAAGTGTTTTGAATTGTTTCTAAAGAAGTTGGTATTCGCGCACAGCAGATTTTGGGTTTGAAAAATGCTGAGTATTGAATGTTTTTTTATGGAAGTCTTGGGGGAATAAATGAAAAGTAATTTGAAACCGAGTTTGACGCCAATCGCATCAGCGGTTGCTGTTTTGGCGATGACCGTTGCCATGTCTGCGCAGGCGCAACAAGTTGATGCGAAGAAGGATGACACTCAGCAAATCACGGTGACTGGTGTTCGTGCGTCAATGCAACAGTCCTTGAATCAAAAACGTAATGCAGAGTCGCATGTCGAAGTGATTACTGCCGAAGATATCGGTAAGATGCCTGATAAAAACGTTGCGGATTCATTGCAACGCGTTTCCGGTGTCACGACTAGTTCTGCGTCTGGTAATGAAGGTGGTTTCGACGAAAATGATCGCGTCAGTATGCGCGGTACTAATCCAAGTTTGACGCAAACATTGATCAATGGCCATAACATGGCTGCTGGTGATTGGTTTGTATTGAATCAGTCTGGTGCAGGCGTTGGTCGTTCAATCAGCTATACTTTGTTGCCATCTGAGTTGGTTGGTCGTATTGAAGTCAATAAATCCTCACAAGCAAGTTTGGTTGAGGGTGGTGTTGCAGGTTCGATTAACGTCATTACTCGCAAACCTTTGGAATTCAAAAAGCAATTAACTGCTGAAGCTTCTCTTGGTGTTGTTTATGCAGAGTTGCCTAAGAAAACAGATCCGCAATTGAGTGGTTTGATCAATTGGAAAAATGATGCCAATACATTTGGTTTGATGATTCAGGCGTTCTCTGAAAAGCGCAGCTTGCGTCGCGATGGTCAGGAAATTTTAGGCTGGTCTCAAATTAAAGCCGATAGTGCCACGGCTAAAACAAATCCAGATCTGTCGGGTGCTTACTATCCTAGTTTGATGGGTGCCGCTTTGTTTGAGCAAACACGTCATCGTACTGGTGGCTTGGTGAGCGCACAGTTCAAACCAAGTAATGAGTTTGATGTCGTGTTGAGTGGTTTCAGCTCTAAATTGGATGCGGCTAACTATAACCGTAACTACATGTTTTGGGGGGCAAACGTAATTAATGCTGGCAATGGCCAAACTCCAGAGGCTGGCTACACCGTCGCAAATAATAATGGCGTAAAGACGCTGACAAGTGCAACTTTTAAGCCAGTTGCGGGCACTACTTATGGCGTTTATGATCAAATTTCCCGTCCTGATGCAGGTTCAGAAGTTAATTTCTTCAGTGCCGATGCGACTTGGAAAGCAAATGCTGATTTGAAGTTCAACGGTCAGTTAGGTACATCTAAAGCTAAAGGCAAAACTCCAACGCAAGACGTTGCAGAATGGAATGTTGGAATCGGTTCTGGTGCCTCATATCGCATTAACGGTGTCGATAATGCCGCCGATTGGAAATTGGGCAATACGAATTATGGAAGTCGTTCCAAAGATACATTGGGCTGGGTATTTGGTTATCAAAATACTTTGGTCAATGATGAAGAGTCTTGGCTCAAGTTGGATGGTGAGTATCAACTTGACGCTGGCGTCTTTACTTCTTTGAAGTTTGGTGCACGTGCTACAGAGCATAAGCGTGATAGCGGTGCTGCCTTGGGTCAGGGGCCTGGATGTAAGAATGCTGCAGGTACTCAAGCTCCTTGGGATTGGTCGCAATCGAGCTGGTGCCCAGTTGGTACTGTAGCGCAAAACGATCCAGCTAAGTTTCCATCAACAGTTAGTCAGTATCCTTCTAATTTCGGTTCTGGCTTAGGCGGTAACTTCCCATCGAATATCTGGTACTACACACCAGCGCAATTGGCTGAATTCAACAAGTACTCTAATCGCGATAATAACGGTACGCGTTTAGATTACGGCACACAGTTTGCTCTGAAAGAAAATGTGAACGCATTCTATGTTCAGGGAAATATGGAAGGTGAGGGTTGGAGTGGTAATGTTGGTATGCGCTTCGTGCAGACGAAAGAAAGCGTAATTTCTACTAAGACTGGCCCAGGTCCGGGCCAGAAAACTTCAGATTTTGGTACGTTTCATTTTGAGAAGAGTGACAATACTTATAATGATGTGTTGCCAAGTTTGAACCTCCGTTTTGATGTGCAAAAAGATTTAGTCGCTCGTGTTGCTGTCTCGAAGACAATGACGCGTCCTGATTTTGGTGCGTTGGCAAGTGCAATCAGTTTAAGTCCACCAGCTAGCGCTACTGTTCCTGGTAGCGGCAGCGGTGCAAATCCTAATTTGAAACCAATTCGCTCAAATAATTTTGATGCTTCATTAGAGTGGTACTTTGCTCCACGTGCTCTGCTCTCAGGAAGTGTTTATTACATGAATTTGACTAGCTATGTCGGTATCGGACAGGAAACTCAGAATCACTTGACAGAAAGCGCAGTAATTAAGGAAGCTAAAATGTATCCTTATGTAATGAGTGTTCCAATCAATACAAGTGCTAAAGTTAAAGGTTTTGAACTAGGCTACGAGCAGCCGATTGGTGCCAATTTTGGCGTAGCAGCAAACTATACTTTTGCTGATGCCAAAGATGCGAAAGATCAAGAAGTGGTCGGTGCTTCTAAGAACACTTATAACTTGAGTGGCTACTATGAAGATGATACGTTCAATGCGCGTCTGTCTTACAGTTACCGTTCTGCGTTCTACAGTGGTTTGGATCGTGAAACAGCATTTTCACAAGATGCGACAGGTACTGTGTCTGCCTCCTTGGGTTATAAAATCAATGAAAACTTCGCGCTTTCATTCGATGCACATAACTTGAATAAGCCAACTTTGAAGTATTTTGCTTTGAATGAAAATCAACCACGTTCTATCTATCAAAGTGGTCGTCAGTATTATTTGACACTGCGCGCGAAGATGTAATTTGGGTCTAGTCATCATGATTGAGGTGATGACTAGTTTCATTTGTCAAAGCAAATGAAAAGGGTGACGAGGTCAGTATGCTTCGTCACTTTTTTTTCAGTTCAATTTATACCTAATCATAATGATTCCAAACTGTGGGCAAAAAACGAGTACGAATTCCGATTGAGAAGTTTGATTTTTTATTTCAGCGTCCGTTCAGCATTAATTAGAAGTTAGCGCGATTTGGCAGAGGTAAAAAATGATAGTTCTCTATTTTGTGGAGAATGTAATTCAAAAGCCTTTAAGTTGTTAAGGATTCGAAGTTGTTTTCAAATTATTTGAAATACCACTTAAATACCTATTGACATCCACTTTGGAAACTCTTAAAGTGTTTCTATGTTTGAATTTATGTCTTTAGTCTGTCATTAGGCAGTGCATTTTGGCTTGGAATATACCGTGAACGCAGCTCAGCAAATAGAACAACAAACGCAGTTTCACTACCTCATTGGTGTTGACGGTGGTGGTACCGGAACACGCGTCTTAGTGGTCGATCGATTTGGCACAGAATTGGCACGCGCCAATGCAGGGCCATCCGGATTAATGCATGGCGCTACTGCTGCATGGCGCTCCATTCTAGCAGCAATCGAAAGCGCTTTTGCTGAAGCTGGCTTACCTGTCCCAGAACTAAATCAAATGGCCATCGGCTGTGGATTGGCAGGCGTCAATAACAAGCAGTGGGCGATTGAGTTTGTGGCCGCAAATCCTGGTTTTGCTGGTTTAGTTGTCGAGACCGATGCGGGTACCACTTTGCTGGGCGCGCATCGGGGCAAGCCTGGTGCCATTATTGCTCTCGGTACTGGTAGTGTCGGTGAGGTGATGCAGGCTGATGGTACTCGTCGTGAAGTTGGTGGGTGGGGATTTCCTTCCAGTGATGAAGCTAGCGGTGCATGGATGGGGTTGCGTGCGATTAACCACGTGCAACATGTTTTAGATGGTCGTAGTCCTAGCGATGAATTCGCCACGGCGATTGTGGATTTTTGCGGAGGCGATAAGGATGCCGTTTTTGCTTGGTTAGGCGGCGCAACACAAACGAAGTTTGCGCAATTGGCTCCCATCGTGATTCAGTATGCTGGAAGTAATGCGAAAGCACGCTCTATCTTGTTAGAGGCTGGGCTAGAAGTCGAGAAAATGGCAAACGCACTTGATCCAAGTGGTATTATGCCGATCGCCTTATGTGGCGGTTTGGCCGAAGCGATTTGGGCCTATCTGCCAGAAACATTATTGCAGAGAGTGATGAAACCTTTAGGCGACTCTGCTGTTGGTGCGCTCATTTTGGTCAAAAACCAATTTATGAAGTCGTAGTGCAATCCGGATATTCAAAGGAAAAACAATGCTGGCACAACTGCTCGATTTTAAACCCGATGGCGATAATTCCACGCCGCTCTATTTGCAATTGGCAAATAAATTGGCGAACGGCATCCACAATGGATATTGGCAACCTGACGAGGCTCTCCCATCTGAACGCGTCCTTGCAGAGACTTTAGAAATTTCTCGAGTCACAGCACGTAAAGCAATTGAGATGTTGTGTGAGCGAGGATTGCTCACGCGTAAGCATGGTTCGGGAACTTACATCACACCGAAACTGGAACAACCGCTATCGCGCTTGACGAACTTTAGTGAAGAGTTGCGTCAACGTGGTTTTATGCCAGGTTCTCAATGGCTGTCACGTGATACTGGCGTGGCTTCACCGGAAGAAATTTTGTCTTTGGGATTGTCTCCACATGCGGTGGTATCTCGTTTAAAACGTTTGCGTACAGCTGACAACGTGGTGATGGCGATTGAGAGCACAACGATTCCGAATTTATACTTGCCCAATCCAAAATTAGTTACAGATAGTTTGTATGGCTATCTCGACCAAAATAACGTCGCGCCAACGCGCGCGTTGCAGCACATTCGCGCTGTCAGTGCAACTGCAGAGCAAGCAAAATTAATCGGTTTGAAACAGGGAACGGCAATGCTGTTGATCACGCGTGTTGGCTACTTGGCGAACGGCGCGGCGGTGGAGTTAACGCATTCGTTTTGCCGTAGTGATTATTATGACTTCGTGGTGGAGCTGTTTAGATGAGTTCAGTACGGCAAAATAAGCAGCAAATTGAAGGTAATGTGTTGACGCCACAAGGTTGGGTGTCGGGTAGCATTTCATTTACTGAAAAAATTCAAGACATTCAAGGTGCTTCGGTCGATCCGAGCTTGAATGACGCTGTGTATATTTTGCCGGGTTTTATCGATTTACATGTCCATGGCGCCGGTGGTAAGGACACGATGGAAGCGGGTGACGCAGTTGAAGTGATCGCCAAGATGCACGCGCAGCACGGCACAACCAGTATGTTGGCTACCACCATGACGGCACCGATGTCGGATTTGGAAAGCGCGTTGCAAGCATTGGCTGGCGTGTGCCAGCAACGCAGTGCAGGTGCTGCTCGTGTTCTTGGTGTGCATTTGGAAGGGCCTTACATCAACCCAGGAAAATTAGGCGCGCAACCTGATTTTGCCCATGCGGGTTCATTGGCACAGGTACAGCAACTCGATGCGATTGCACCGATTAAATTGATTACTTTGGCTCCAGAAGTTGAAGGTAACCTGGCGATGGTCAAACCTTTGACCGAACTAGGCATGCGGGTACAGCTTGGTCATACCTTAGGGACTTATGAAGATGGCGTGGCCGCTTTAGAGAATGGTGCGAGCAGTTTTACCCATTTGTACAATGCCATGTCGCGACTCGATCATCGCGCACCGGGTATGGTGGGAGCGGCTTTGGCACACGCGAATTTTGCCGAAATTATTCCCGATTTATTGCATGTGCATCCGGGCGCGATACGCGCTGCGATGCGCGCGATTCCGAAGGTTTATTGTGTCACTGATTCGACGTCTGCTTCAGGCATGCCGGATGGCGAATATATGCTCGGTCGCCAAGTTGTGCACAAATGTCTGGGCGGTGTGCGCTTGGCTGATGGCACCTTGGCGGGTAGCACCCTGACGATGGATCAGGCTTTAAGAAATTTAGTCAAGATAGGTTTAGAGCTAGACGATGCTTCTAAACGTGTTTCTACCTACGCAGCAGATTTTTTAGGATTATCTGATCGCGGCCGTCTGCAAGACGATGCTTATGCAGACTTAGTAGTTCTTGATCGGGATTTGAATCTAATTGCTGTTTATATCGAGGGAGAAAAAATTGAGCTCAAAGATGCTTAAAGAGGCGTGTTCGTCTGGGGAATTTGTCGCTGCGCAGTTAAGTCAAGATCGTGAACGTTTAGTCGAATTGGGACAGTTTTTGCGTACAACGCCACCTTCATCGGTGGTGACAGTCGCGCGCGGTAGTTCTGATCATGCCGCCAATTACGCTGCCTATTTGATCATGGCACGGCTCGGTCATATTGTGGCATCCTTGCCGATGTCTTTGGTGACTTTGAATAAAGCGCCATTGCAAGTGAAGAACGCTTTGGCGATTGCGATTTCTCAATCTGGTCAAAGCCCTGATGTGGTCGAACCGATTCGTTATTTCCGTGAGCATGGTGCGACTACGGTGGCCTTGGTCAATGATGCTACTTCACCTTTAGCACAGGGCGCACAATGGACTATGCCTTTGCACGCAGGACCAGAATTAAGCGTGGCAGCAACCAAGAGTTTTATCACGTCTATGGTGGCAGGTGCGCGTCTGGCAGGTCATTGGCAAAATGATCCGGCATTTTTAGCCGGTATCGAAGAATTGCCGCAGGTATTGCAAGCAGCAACACAACTCGATTGGTCGAATGCGCTGGATGTGTTGGTACCAGCTGAACGTATCATGGTAGTTGGTCGTGGTATTAGCTTCTCTGTGGCCTTGGAATCTGCGTTGAAATTTAAAGAAACCTCAGTGATTCAGGCTGAAGCCTTTAGCGGTGCAGAAATTAAACACGGTCCGATGGCGTTGATTCACGATGGTTATCCATTACTGATTTTTGCAACGCGTGGACCTGCACAAGCTGGTTTGATTGCGCTGGCAGAGGAAATGCGCGGACGGGGTGCGAATGTGTTGTTAGCAGCGCCTGCCGACGTGAAAGAACGCAATCTGACCTTAGCAACAGCGGCAACGCCAGATCTCGATCCGATTGCGGCGATTCAATCTTTCTATGTCATGGCGGCACAACTCTCAGTAGCGCGCGGATTAGATCCAGATAAGCCACGTCATTTGAGCAAAGTAACGAAGACAAACTAGTCAAAATAAGCGGGAAATCAAACAATGTGATTCCCGCTTTTCTTTTGAAAAATTTTAACTGTAGTGAATTTTTTCTATTCCACTATTTGGAAAAGCAATGAGTGATTTAGCGACAAACATGATCAGCAAAGAAGAAGCGCGCCGTATTGCTGGACAGTCCATCATGATACGGATGCCTGAAACCGTGTTGAGTGAAGGCATGGCGAACTTTATTCGCGAAAACCACA
Organism: Affinundibacterium seohonense; assembly: GCF_014284305.1. Classification (GTDB taxonomy): domain Bacteria; phylum Pseudomonadota; class Gammaproteobacteria; order Burkholderiales; family Burkholderiaceae_D; genus Undibacterium; species Undibacterium seohonense. Next base: position 1,575 of record NZ_JACOFW010000032.1, on the reverse strand, counting down.
TTCGCGCAATTTGCCTATTTCGCCAAAACATGGTGAATCAAGAGCAGCTCACAAAACTAACCACTGACCTGCGTGAAGTGATGGGGCCTGAAGCCTTGATCGGGATTGATCAAGAAGGTGGCGCCGTGGTCAGAGCTACGTGGGTGCCGCAACCGCCGGCAGCGATGTCTTTGGGTGCCAGTGGTGATCCTGAGTTATGTCGGCAAGTGGGCGCCGCAGTGGCGCGAAGTGTCAAAGCACTGGGATTTAATTGGAATTTTGCCCCCGTATTGGATTTAAATAATAACGTCAATAACCCAGTGATTTCCGAGCGTTCGTTCGGCGCTGATCCAGTACGTGCACATCAATTGGCGAGTGCCTGGATGGAAGGCAGTTTGGCCGAAGGCGTCGCTTGTTGCATTAAACATTTTCCAGGACATGGAGATACGCATGTTGATTCACATCGCGATTTGCCAAAAGTGGATAAGTCACGCGCCGAGCTGGATGCGCTTGAATTAGCGCCTTTTAAGGCGGCCGCAAAAAATGCGCCGGCCATGATGACGGCTCATATTGTGTATCCGCAAATCGACCCAGAGAATCCAGCGACCATGTCCAAGACCATCTTGACGGGCATTTTGCGCGATGAGTGGAATTACCATGGTGTTGTGATTACCGATGGTATGGATATGCACGCGATCGCTGGACGATATGGTGTCGGCGCTGCAGCAGTTAAGGCCTTGGCGGCTGGTGCAGATATGGTGATGGCGTTGGGAAATACTGAGACTCAAATTGCAACGTTGGAGGCTCTGACTAATGCGATCGTTGCGGGTGAAATTCCCTATGCAAGTTTACAAAAGAAATTGGCGCGGGTGAGTCAGTTAGCACAAACTTATCCTAGTCTGAGTGGCGAGTATGCTGCACAAACCGACGCTGCTGATCGGGTATTGATGGCACAAGCTTGGCAACGTGGGTTGACGCCTTATCGTCAACCGGTAGCGCCGCAAGTTGGTAGCAAAATTCGTTTGGTGATCAGTGCTGATGTCGTCAGTGATGGGGTGTCGGAGGCTGGTATTCCAGCGCATAAAGTGACAGCCATGTTGGCGCAGATTTACGATGTCGACACCGTGACTTTTGATGATGCGAATACGTTCGATTGGGCAAGCTTGCCACAAGATGGTCGCCCTGTGATGTTGGCATCGACTGTCCGCATTCGTTACAACGCCCATGCGCGTCAAACTTGGAGACCAGATTTGCATTTAGTCTTATGGAATCCGTTTCAAACTTTGGATATCGATGCTCCAGCCTTGATTACATATGGTTTTGCTGAACCTGCAATAGCTGCGGTGGCAAATTGGTTATCTGGTAAGGTAGAAGCAAACGGCCAAGTTCCAGTGGCGAATTTTGATCAGTTGACTTAAGATCTCGCGTCTGTGTTTGTCGCAAACAAAAGCCGGAGAGAAATCTCCGGCTCAGACTGCTGACAAACCCCAAAAGGCCTCGCCAAGTGCGAGGCCTTTTGGTTTAATAGCGGCATGCTAAAAACACCCACACCTTTCCAACACGAATTAGAAATGGTCACCTTGGAACAACTGGTTC
>NZ_JACOFW010000031.1 GCF_014284305.1 Affinundibacterium seohonense | reverse complement strand
CATTGAGTCTTCGTTTGAAAAATACGTGGCGAAGTTCTTTTATTTTTAAAGTGCCTACTAGAGACGCAATCATTACCCAATAAAAAACCCCGCTTTTAATAAAAGACGGGGTTTGTCAGCGATCTGACCCGCATTTGGCGGGTTTTTTTATTGAACAACAATCGACCAGACTTATTGCGTCAACAAAGCATTCACTTCTACCAGGTCAGCTTCTTTCAAAGTACCTGCAGCAGCTTTCAAACGCAATCCACTCATGATGGAATCGTAACGCGCTTTAGCTAGACTTTGACGGGTATTTGACAGTTTTTGCTGTGCATTCAACACATCAATATTGATACGCACACCTACCTGGTAACCTAATTTCGTTGAATCGAGAGCTGATTGGCTTGAAATTTCCGCAGCTTCAAACGCTTTAATCTGCGCCAAACCACTGACCACACCGATGTACGATTGACGTGCGCCCTGCGCTGCTGCTCTGCGTGCTGTTTCGAGATCATTGCGTGCTTTATCTTCTAACGCGATTGTTTCACGCACGCGGCTATCTGTTGCAAAGCCACTGAAAATAGGAATCTTAACCGACACGCCTATCGTTGTTGGCTTAGAGACGCCAGATGGAAGCGTGGCCGCAGATGAGCCAGTACTACGCCCGGTCGTCGCGGAGAAATCGACAGTCGGCAAATGCCCTGCGCGACTCTTTTTAATTTCACGCTTTGCAACTTCCAAAGAAACCTCGGACGCCGCTACAGAAAAATTTTGCTTTTCCGCAGATGCCACCCAGTCATTCAGTTGTGCAGGTACTGGCGCGCTCAGCTGCACGCCCTCTTTCAATATAGCCAGATCACCAGCATCTTTACCAATGATTTGGCGAAGTGCTGCACGTTTCACATCCAAATCACCTTGTCCTGCTAATTCTTGCGCAGTGATCAGATCGTATTGTGATTGTGCTTCGTGAGTATCGGTAATAGTTTGCGTTCCCACCTCAAAATTACGTTTAGCGGAAGCGAGCTGTTCTGCCACCGCAACCTTTTGCGCCTGCAGAGTCTTTAAGGTATTTTGCGCACCCAACACGTCAAAATAAGCCTGACTAACGCGCAACATCAAATCTTGTTGCGCTGCTGAAAACTGCAAATCTGCACCTAAAACTGCTAACTTTGATTGCTCGTAGTTTTCCCAAGTCGCCATGTTAAACAAGCTCTGGGTTAACGACAAAGTCATAGAACGACCAGTACTATTACCGGTTGTAGTCGGTCCGACGTCTGGATCAAATTCCGAATGCGTCTTAGTCACACCAGCGCTTAGACCGACATTTGGCAAAAGGCTAGAACGGCCCTGTACAGAACGTTCTTGACCAGCCAATTTAGCTGCACGTGCGCTACCAAACTGTGCGTCATTGACTAAAGCTTCTTTGTAAATTTGCAGCAAATCGCTAGCACCAGCATTTAGGGAAATAAAAGCGGTCGCAATAAAGGTCGCGATAATAGATTTACGCATAACATGCTCCGAAAAAATTAAAAGTCGCCTGCTTGATCTTATCTAAAAAAGCAAAAACGACAACAAATCACTAACACCGAGATCTTTAGCACCACTAAAGACGACTCTTAATATGTGGGCATAGAAGTATCAACTTGCAATGCCCACGCGTGTACTCCACCGGTCAAATTCATAACTTGATTAAAGCCATTTCTCTCAAGGAAATGGGCGACTTGCATACTACGTCCACCATGATGACAAACACAAACGATCTCTGTATCAGGGTCTAACTCGTCTAATCGCAACGGTATGACGGACATTGGTATTAACTGAGCTTGGGCTATATGACAAGTCTCATACTCCCAAGGTTCCCGAACATCTAACAAGATCGGGGCTTTTTTTGTAGAATCAGCCAGCCATTGGGCTAATTCGGGAGCAGTAATGTGTTGCATAGTTAGCTTTTATTTTTATAGCAAAATTATAAAGTGAAAGTCGATACTGGTTCCATCTGAGATAACGCTGGTACCGAAGTTTCAAACAACTGCTTAGTATTAAAAAACAACTCTGATTCACGCGAAACAAGTTGCGCTGTCATCACCGGTGCTTTGCCGCATACGACGAACAACCGACCACCAACATTTAGTTGTTCTTGCAAGTTTTGTGGCACAGATTCTAGAGAACCGGTCACCACAATCACATCAAATGTTGCAAAATTGGAGTTCTTTAAAGCATCGCCCCATTGCACATCAACATTCGTAATGCCATTTTTAGCGATATTTTCTTGTGCCAAATTTTTAACTTCGGCAACAGCTTCCATCACTGTAACGTGACGCGCCTGGTGCGCTAACAAGGCTGCCAAATAGCCACTATCTGCACCAACGACAAGAACGGTATCGGTCTTTTTCGCAGCCACTTCTTGTACGATTCTCGCCTCTAGTTTAGGGGTTAAGGACAGGATACCCGACACCAATGGCAGATTAGTATCAAAAAAAGCCAAACTCTTTTGTTCTTGCGGGAAGAAATTTTCCCGTTTCACCGTTTCCAGCAATGCCAATACTTCTGGAGCACTCACATTAGTAGGACGAATTTGCTGCTCTATCATGTTAAAACGGGCTTGTTCGATATTCATGTTAGTTTCTCGTTGCATTAAATGTAAATATGTCTAAAGCGAATTTGCTTATTTGATGAGGCTAAATCAATGAAATCGCGTTTCACGAAACAAGCAAAAGACGCATTTTATCAAAGCGTTACTGTAAAAGAAGATTTTCCGAAGAGTTTTGCAGCATTCGACGCAGATAAATCAATTTCTCGAGCAAAAAATGCCTATTTCATCATACGCAATTACACAAAAACCATGTTTTACCCAACTTTTTACCTCTCGACCAAAATGCCTCGCAATGCCATGTCGATATAAAATGCCAGAAAAGAACCTAATTTTTCCGACTCCACATGACAAACGCCGCCAGAATGTTTCCACATCATCATCATAATGATTGGTGAAATTAAGATCTTGGGCGCCAATTCCAAATCCATTTCACGAATTTCGCCTCTAGCAATGCCACGCTTCAACATGGTGGTCACCAGCTTTTCACCACGATCAACCACTTCTTCTTGGTAAAATTTTGCAAGCTCAGGGAAATTTCCTGCCTCTGCAGTCATTAATTTCGGCAAACCAGAGAGCTTGGATGCACCAACATTGTCCCACCAGGTTGTCATCACCAGACGAAACAAATCTTCACTACTACCGGTAAATTGTTCAATAACACCTTCGGCTTCGCCTAATAAAGGAACAATAGACTCACGCACAACAGCCTTAAACAATTCCTCTTTGCTGCAAAAATAAAAATACAGAGTGCCCTTTGAAACACCTGCCGATTTCGCGACATCATCCAAACGTGTTGCCGCGAATCCACGAGCAACAAAATGATCCAACGCGGCATCCAACAACTCTTGCGGACGCGCATCTTTGCGTCTTTCCCAGCGTGGCTTAAATGGACATGACATCATGACGAAAAACACTTTAAAATTAACTTACTCAAGAGTCAGTAATGTAAGCTGACAAGCGAAAATGGTCAAGTCAAGATCTCTCGAATCCTATGGCGCCCAAGACATTTCAGATAGAATGCGCTTTTCCGATGAGCCCCTTCCATGAGCACGATGATCTGCCGCACACATTGCGCTGCTTGCTGTATTGCACCTTCGATCAGTAGCCCTATTCCCGGAATGCCTAATGGCAAGCCAGCTGGCGTCGCCTGCGTACAATTAACCAGTGACTTGCGCTGTGCGATTTTTGGCCGAGCAGACCGGCCTGCATGCTGCGCGGGTTTACAGGCATCGTTAGAAATGTGCGGTGAAACAAGGGACTATGCAATTACCTGGCTAAGTCAGCTGGAAACAGCGACAGCACCTTCCCTCCGATAATTCTGCAGATAAGCAGCACAACAATTTGCGGTCTATTTGTGGCACATGCATATGCAATTATCACTGCCAATCACATCGCCACATGATAAGCTTCGTGCCTTCGTTTTTAATTAGCAAGCTTGTACTATGGATTTTTATCTCGCACTCAAAATCATTATCATGGGGATCGTCGAAGGCTTGACGGAATTTTTACCCATTTCATCGACCGGACATCTCATCTTGGCTGGTAGTTTGCTCGATTTCACCGGCGAAAAAGTTAAAGTTTTTGAGATTGTGATTCAAGCTGGGGCGATTTTTGCTGTGTGTTGGGAATACCGAAAAAAAATCATCAATCTCATCACCGGATTAGGCAGCGACATCAAAGCACAGCGTTTCGCATTGCACGTCATCGTGGCATTTTTACCAGCGGCGATACTAGGACTTCTGTTTAGCAAATACATCAAAGCTTACCTGTTTAAACCCGTACCTGTCGCTCTGGCCTTCATTCTAGGCGGGATCTTTATCCTATGGACGGAACGGCGCCATCAACTCAGTGCACAACATCGCGCGCCACAAATCGACAATCTTGACGATATGCGTCTAATCGATGCTCTCAAAATCGGTCTGGCCCAGGCGTTTGCCTTAATTCCCGGCACCAGTCGCTCTGGAGCCTCAATTATCGGTGGTATGTGGTTCGGTATGTCACGGAAAGCGGCCACAGAATTTTCATTTTTTCTGGCCATTCCCACCTTACTTGGGGCGACCGTCTATTCCCTGTATAAAGCACGTAATGAATTATCGAGTGCCGATATTCCGATGTTTAGCCTCGGTACCGTAGCTGCATTTATCTCTGCATTTTTTTGTGTGCGTTGGTTGTTACGTTATGTCAGCACCCATAACTTCAATGCATTTGCCTGGTATCGGATTGCCTTCGGTTGCATGATTTTAATCACAGCCTACACGGGCGCAATCAATTGGGCCGAATAGGATCGTAGGAATAACATTCAATGCAATACGCCACCACGCCTGAACAAGATCAAGCACTGCATTTATTGCAGACCGTTTTTGGGTATCCGGCATTTCGATCACAACAAGGTCAAATTGTGGATCATGTGGTCAAGGGTGGCGATGCTTTAGTATTGATGCCAACCGGTGGCGGCAAATCTTTATGCTATCAAATTCCAGCATTAATCCGCCACGGTGTAGGGATTGTCGTGTCACCGCTGATCGCTTTGATGCAAGATCAAGTTGATGCTCTGGCTGAAGTCGGCGTGCGCGCAGCCTTCCTCAATTCCACACAAAGTTTTGAAGAAGCAATGCGAATCGAACGCCTGATGCGCGAAGGTGAAATCGATATGGTGTATATCGCACCAGAACGCTTGATGACGCAGCGTTGCCTCGAACTACTCAGCGTCACACCACTAGCACTGTTTGCCATTGATGAAGCGCACTGCGTATCGCAATGGGGGCATGATTTCCGTCCCGAATACATCAAGCTCTCTGTGTTGCACGAACGTTTTCCTGATGTGCCGCGCATCGCCTTAACGGCAACTGCGGATCAACAGACGCGTGATGAAATTATTCATCGCCTGCAATTAGAAAATGCGATGCAGTTTGTGTCTTCGTTTGACAGACCAAACATCCGTTATCAGATCGTTGAAAAAGCGAATGGACGCAAACAGTTACTCGATTTCATCAATGCCCAACATAGTGGCGATGCCGGCATCGTTTACTGCCTGTCGCGAAAAAAAGTCGAAGAGACCGCCGAATTTCTCAATGAAAATGGCATCACTGCCCTGCCCTATCATGCGGGCATGGAACAATCTGATCGCTATCGCAATCAAGCCCGTTTCTTGCGCGAAGATGGCATCGTCATGACCGCCACCATCGCTTTTGGCATGGGCATAGATAAACCCGATGTCCGTTTCGTCGCGCATTTAGATTTACCGAAAAGTATCGAAGGCTATTACCAAGAAACTGGCCGCGCTGGTCGCGATGGTGCTAGCGCGAATGCCTGGATGGCTTATGGTCTGCAAGACGTGGTACAACAACGCCGCATGATCGATGAATCGGAAGCCAACGAGACTTTCAAGCGCGTGCAGGGGATTAAGCTCGATGCCATGTTGGGCCTGTGCGAAACCTTAAATTGCCGGCGCGTGCACATTCTTGATTACTTCGGTCAAAGTTCACAGCCTTGCGGTAATTGCGACACCTGCTTATCGCCACCAAGTTCATTTAATGGAACGGTCTCGGCGCAAAAAATTCTCTCCACCATTTATCGTGTCGATCAGCGTTTTGCTGCGGGTCATGTGATTGACGTTATCCGCGGTATTGATACTGAACGGGTCAAACAATGGCGCCATGATCAATTATCAACATACGGCATTGGCTCGGACAAGAGTGAAGCCGAATGGCGCGCACTATTGCGCCAAATGATCGCTCTGGGTTTAGTCTCGGTCGATTACGAAAACTATAGCTCACTCAAGTTAACCGAGAGCTCGCGTGCAGTGCTGCGCGGAGAAACCCAGATACAACTGCGCCAATATAAGAAAGCCGAAAAAGCGGTTAAGCATAAACGTCAATCGGCAAAAGACTTTTCCGAAGCGAACTTATCGAATAGCGAGCAAGCGATCTTTGAACGCTTACGCTGGTGGCGCGTAGAAACCGCAAAGGCGCACAATACCGCCGCCTTCATTATTTTTCACGACAGCACCTTGCGGGAAATCGCCAAAGCCAAGCCACGCTCGCTCGATGATCTGCGCGGTGTGACTGGTGTTGGGGCGAAGAAACTAGAAAGTTATGGCGAGGAATTAGTCAAGTTGATTGCGGAGTTTTTGTAGACCCCGACATCAATCAGTCAGTTAGACAGCACGTCCCACCGGAAACATATTATTCTGCAGGTTCGACTGCATTTTTTTCCACAGCATGATCGAAGTTACCACTAGAACGACGCCGCAGTAACCCCATACTGCCTTAGGTGAAATCGCCAAAGCTAGTCCGCCACCAACTACAAACAACAACACACCAGACAGCAATAATTTCATCAGAGGATGATCATGAACTGATTTCATGTGTCCAAATCGCACGGTCAAACTCAAGCTCAGTGGGAACAAACAGGTAAGAAACAAACTCAGCATCGCTAATTTCATCTCACTCAAATTACCAAATTTCGCTATTAGGCATGCTGCCAATACACTGATACCGTACAGAATAAAAAACTGCTTCGTCAGATATCGCATATAAGTTTTATTTTGCTGTGCGCTATTGCCCAGATTGGGTGCCAGACTTAAGATTGATTGCTCTGCGCGAGTTTGGTATACCGTAAAAAACAGCATCAATACCATCGTGACCGGCAATATCAGAGCCACTAACCCACCAAAACCGACGCCGAATCCAAGTATAAAATCGTATGAATTGCGCATTAGTAAAACCTGTAACAAAGTGACAGCGAAAATGCCCGCGACAAGCAGGCCGAACATTTGGCCTGCAATTGTTGTCCAATGCAAACGAGGGCTAAGGCAAAAGATCAATAATGACGATTTGGACACCGCTCCTTGTCTTTGATGAGCGCGCACATTTTGTTCCATCCATCTGAAAAACAGAGTAGAGAAACCAAGCGTGATTTTATTGTCATTCGATTTTTTACCGTTGATACCGTCTTGAAATGCCAGAGTGCGTTTATGCATTTTGAACAAAGCATCGCCTTTAGCCGAAAACATCCAGTGAATACCGGCGACTAGCATCATAATCATGGTAATGAACAAAAACAGAGAAAATGGTATGCCTAGCACTTCCACCGCCTGATCCAGTTTTTGGTATCCCGCACGTTCAAAAATTCCCGGCAATTGAAAGCTCAAAATCATAGGAACCATCATCCACGGTGAACGTACACTTATTGCAAAAAACAGCATACCTGTGACACAAACAAAAGCAGGCCAAATCGAAAAATGTTTGTCTACAACGAATGAGATCATTGTTATCACGCACGCCGCCAATACAATAGGCAAGGCTATCGCTATTTGCATATATCTTTTTATTCTTGGTATCAAGCCAGCATTCGCAGGGGAATATTGCTGTCCCTGATATTGTGCCAGAATCAAAAACCAAACTACGAAAACGATAACCAGCATGACACCGAGGCTCATCAAAAAGGCATAGAGAAATATTTCAGCACCATACTTCTGACGATTACTCAAAAAAACCAAAAAAGCCAGTAATAGTCCAACAAGAGGGAAAATACTCAAAATCCAATACAAAGACTTCTTGCCATCGAGATTCATACGAGCGTAAATCGGTTGCACCCAAAGATTCAATATCGGCTTCATTTGGTCATCTCAATAAACAAATCTTCCAAACTTAAACGTTCGGTTCGCAGATCGCTGCGGGCAAACAATTCAGCACTTTGCGTGGCATTCCACTGACCAAGCAAGCGAGTATTGCCATCTGCTAAACGACTGGTTTGCAAAATTTTCTGTGGTGCCAGTTGATTGATTAATGGCGTCTCCCCAGTTACCAAGACAGTCACTTCCATCATGTCATCCAACATTTGTTGATGGGCGATTCTGCCATTGGCCAGAAACGCGACTTTCATCGCCACCCTTTCCAGATCTGACAAAATATGGGTGGAAAACAGGATGGTTGTGTTTTGATCGATGACGCTATCGACGATCTCTCGTAAAAAATCTCGACGTCCGGCAGGATCCAAGCTAGCGACTGGTTCATCTAAAATCAATAATTCCGGTTCGTAGGCCAGCGCCCGAATAATCGACAAACGTTGTTTCTGTCCACCCGACAATTGGCTAATCAGTTTATCGGCCGGCAGCGCCCAACGTTCCATCAGAGCCTCTACCTTGGCATCATTCCAACGTGGGTATAGCGCTTTGAAATACGCCAGCATTTGACGCGGGGTCAACCATTCAAATAAGTCACTGTTCTGTGGGACATAGGCAATCTTGGCTTTGGTAGCATCCGACAGTTGGCGTACATCCTCACCAAACAAACGCACTTCACTTTCCGGCTCGACATCACGCAATCCCAGCAAACATTCAATCAATGTCGATTTACCTGCGCCATTACGCCCCAGCAAGCCAACGATACTGCCAGCGTTGATATCCCAATCCAAATTTTTTAATACACGCTGTGGTTTAAACTGCTTACTCAAGCCTTTGATACTGATAACCGCTGGTGCGGTGGGCTGCAAAGTCGTTTGCATAGTGGGCTGCATAATATGTCCTGAATTCTTACTAAAAAATTGAAAATATTGCGAAAGGTGCGTTGAAGAAAACTCGCAATAATTACCGAATCTGCTTCACGTCCAAGCCTTGTTTTTTCAAAAGATCGACAACACTTTTTTCACCCGCAAGATGCCCTGCGCCAACAACCACAAACAATTTCTTACCCGCTCTCATCATGTCATTAATCTTGGCCACCATCCCCTCGTTACGATCATCCATCAGCATTTTCATCATCCTTTTCGACGCAGGATCTTTATTTGCTGAGGTCACAAATATTTTGGCAATGGCTTCAGCATCCGCAGCGTTCCAACTATCTACGATATGTTGAAACTCCTGCATCATTTCACGCTTTTTCATCGACTCTATCAAAGAAGAAATCAAGGCATCGCTTTCTTCATCATTGAGACTACCTACGATATTCGCTTGAAAATCTAAGCTCTCCAATTCAACTAGAGATTTTTTATCTTTCTTACTTCGATTAATGAAATGCAGATCAATGCCTTGCATTGGATCGAAACCCATTTGCATACCCATTTGAATGGCGATCATAGAGGTAATCATGAACGGTTTTAAACTCTGCATTTGCTCGGCACCTGGACCAAATAGGGTCTTAAAATTTGCCCAAGTTGCTGGCGTCAGATGCTTCTCTAATTTGTCCGGTGCGGTGTACATCAACTTAGGCATGAATGACTGTGAAGCTACAGGATCCGAGGTATCTGCTTCTACCGCGACGGTATCAGCCTGCAGATATGCCGCCTCGACTTTCGGTGACATAGGATAAAAGTCAGCCTTGGCGATATGAATAGAGCCAAATAGATAAGCGACTTTATCACCGGACTTGATCTCGTATAGCAAACCACGAGTATCGGACTTAGTGCTCGCCGTCGCTTGCATGTCAGCTTTGCTTACGAGATTTTCCGCCTGTACATTAGCAACAAAAAGTCCTAAGACCCCCAACGCAATTATTTTGACAAAAAGGGTATAAATTTGATGAAACATCCGCATATCCATTCTCCTAAAAAAATCCATTCAATACCGCTCAAACCCGTGTTCCGCGTTACGCTCGTTCTAAAATTTCTCTTAACATCTGCAATACATCCGCTGTTGCCAACTTGAGCTGCTGTGCTTCTAAGCCGACTCTCTCCAAACTAGGGCGCAGCAATTCCAAGCGTGACTCGGCTTCGTTAAATTGCGTATGTCGTTGCGCGACGATCATGCCAAGACCACGCCGACGCACCAGCAGGCCATCACTTTCTAGGAGGCTGTAAGCCTTCGATACCGTCATTGGATTAACACCAAGACCGCTCGCCACATCACGTACCGATGGCATTGCATCGCCGGCATGAATTTGTCCGCCTAAGATCTGGCGTCGTAATTGCTCGACCATTTGGCGATAGATAGGCTCGCTACTGCCAGTCGTGATCTGAAAAATATCGACCGATAAATCAGCGTTTTTCGTCATAAGATCGTCTTCAAAATATACTGTATGAATATACTAATACAGCAAAGTAAAAACTTCAAGAAATTTTTAAAACCATTGTAAAAATGTGACGGGAGTTGGCTTTACGTATGTCGACAAAGAGTCATTGCGGCATAGATGGGATGTGAATACACCGCTAAGAAGAGAACTCCACACAAGTTACAGTGCGACCGACTTTTGAATCTGCGATGCTCGCTGTGCGCCTGCGCAGATAGACCTCTCAACTGAAATGTAGACTAGTCGCTATGATTGTGCAGAGGCCGAAAGAAGAAAAAAGTAAGGGGTAAATACGCTCAAGACAATGTCCTTGAAACACTACGCCTGATTCATTGTGGAAATTTTTTCTCGGAATGAAAACCAAAACAAAATGACGGCAACGGTCGAAAATGTCCAATAATCTTTAGGCGCACCTAGCCACCATTGCTTATGCCAGAACACATCGACAGGATTAAATCTCGCCAATCCAAAGGCTGGATTCAACACAAACCAGAGAAAATCTTCGACGATCCAGAACAACATAATGCAAGCGAATGCGCGTGCTTGCAATTTCCATGACCAGGTCTGCAAAAAGAAAAAAGGTAAGTGAAAAATCATTGCGATAAATGGAAATACCCAGGCGTGATAGCCTGTCATCGCACGCCCACCCCAAAAAATATCGAGCAACCAGTGTTGCTCAATACGCCAAGTTGGCAAACTGGTCGCCCAACCGGCATCACCTTCAATTTGGATTTCGACCTCAGCAAAAAAGAACGCCATCAGGCTTACCCAAAACATGGTCAGCAGTAGCCCTTTTACATTGAATCGCATGCGATGTTTCCTTGTGCAGATTGACTTTGAAGTTGGTGTAAATCATTGATCACGCGATCAAATACCTGTTGCGCCGCATGTGGTCGCCCCAATCGCTTTGCTTGTGCTCGCATGTGATTTAATTTGTGTGGGTGCTCAATCAAGTCGCGTAGGCGAAACTCAAGCGCGAGACTATCCACAGCTTTAAGAGCCGCGCCCTGCTCCATCACATAGTCGGCGTTACGCTCTTCTTGACCTGGAATGGGGGCATTGACGATCATCGGCAAACCCAACGCAAGAGACTCTGAGGTCGTGAGTCCACCTGGTTTGGTAATGAGCACGTCAGCGCAAGCCATCAAGCGTTCCACCTGCGAAGTGAAACCGACAGGAAAAAGTCGGGTTGGATAAAGTTGCGCTAAGGCCTGTAAGGCTGCCAGGGCTTGACTATTTTTTCCGGCGAGGACAATCAGTTGAAAAGTCGGATCAGCGGAATGTTCGTCACGTTTCATCCGAAGCAACTGCGCCGCAAGCGTATCTAAATTACCTAAGCCAGCGCCGCCACCCATCAACATCAAAGTCAACTGATGCGGATCTAGCCCTAATTCTGATGCACACGTGTCGCGATCTAAAGGCTGAGTAAAAGCTGGCATGATGGGAATGCCTGTCACCTGAATACGCCCAGCTGGAATACCGCTCGCCCGCATACGAAACGCTACTTCCTCGTTCGCCGCAAAATAACCAGCCATCCCAGCATGTACCCACATACGGTGCAGATCAAAATCCGTCACCTGCACCCACACTGGGCAGCTTAGTTCCTCTCTTGCAATCAGCCGTGCCAGCATCTCAGCAGGCAGAAAGTGGGTGCAAATAATCGCGTCGGCCTGCAGTTGCTTTATCTCACGCAAGAGTGCTTTGGCATTCCACCGCTCGACACTGCGGCGCAATTTTTCCATTGAACTATCGCGCTTCGCTTCGTTGGTGAAGTTATACAAATAACCCCAGAGAGTAGGCGCTCGATTAACTAATTGCAGGTAAAAATCGGTATAGATCTTTCGAAATCCACTCGTGACAAAGTCCATCACATCGAGGTGAATTAAGGTACAAGTTGGATCCGCTTGTGCCGCATAAGCACGGATAGCCTCTGCCGCACGCGCATGCCCTGCACCTGCCGACACGCTGAGTAATAAAATGGTCTTGCGAGATTGTTTTGAGAAGTCTGCCATATGCGGCAGATTGTAAAGAGGCTACATGACAGAAGGATGACAAGTCATGCTATCAAGTTACAGAAATAGGAAACGCAGCTTCGCTATCAAGCTGCGTTCATTTTGTCAGTTTATCTTTTTTCAAAAACCAAGTCCCAAACACCATGGCCTAATTTCAAACCACGATTTTCAAATTTCGTCACTGGGCGATAATCTGGGCGAGGTGCGTATCCATCAGCAGTATTTTTCAAGCTAGGTTCTGCACCTAGCACGTCCAACATTTGCACTGCATATTCTTCCCAATCGGTAGCACAATGAATATACCCACCAGCTTTAATGCGAGAAGCCAATAAAGCGACCAATGGCCCTTGAATGAGACGGCGTTTGTTGTGGCGCGCCTTGTGCCACGGATCAGGAAAAAAGACGTGGACACCAGCCAAGGATTCTGGCGCGATCATGTGCGTCAAAACCTCAAAAGCATCGTGTTGAATAATGCGTTGATTTGTTAGTCCTGCGGCTTCGGTTAACTTTAATAAATTGCCGACGCCTGGCGTATGAACCTCAACACCAATAAAATTTTTCTCTGGCATCAACGCGGAAATTGTGGCACTGGTTTCGCCCATGCCAAAACCAATTTCAAATATCGTCGGTGCTTGACGTGCAAAAGCTGTATCTATATCAAGGATCGCTTTTTCGTAAGCAATCATGTACTTTGGCCCCAAATTCTCTATTGCTTTCGACTGTGCCTCGGATAAGCGCCCGGCACGGGTGACAAAGCTACGGATACGATACTCAGTTGGATCGTAAAAGAGCGATTTACGAGGCTCATCATCTGGCGTCTGTGATGCGCCTGTTTTTGGATTTTCTGTTGACATGGATAATTTATGAGGAACAAAATAGAAGTGAAACTGTGTCGATTACGCCGAAGTCGCATTTTCAAATTCGGCGCATTTACTTCCAGAAGGCGCTATTTTACGTGGCTTCGCCTGAGCTTGGCAAACAACAGCGAAAACGAGCACCAACTAAAAAGGCTAATCCAAATTTGAATTAGCCTAAAATCAACAAAAACAAAAATAAGTTTGCTACATTTACTGACTCGTCACGACAGCCTTCACTTCTCGCGATGGAAAGTGACCGGCAAGTACTTGCTTCTTAAACCAGTCTTGCAACATCTTTTCTTCGAACTCAAAAGTGGTATTGCCTGATGGGATACGAAAACGATGCAAGTAATCCATGTCTCGTAACTCTTCCTTGCCACTGATGATAATTTCTTGCTTTGCATTTTTCAATGTGTAGCTGAAATTCATACGCGGCCAATAAATCTCTCGCATAACCCGAATTTGCTGACCATACATCCATTGACCAGGGCGGGCATCGCCAGCCAAATCAATATCGGTAACATCAATATTCAATTCATAACCATCTGGAAGTTTCTTTGCAAACGCAGAAAACACGGCTTCGAATTCTTTAGTCAAGCGCTCTTGAAACCGCTCCTTGAATTCAGATCCAGCATGGATATCCGTAAATTCGTCCAATTTACCCCAAATGACCTTCGCCTCGCCAGCACTAGCTGCCGAAGAATACAATCCACATAATAATGCGGCAATTAAGATTTTCTTCATCATGACACCTCACTATACAAATCGGTTAACGCTTGCATTGTAGTGCAATTAAAAAGTGGGGCAAGGCTTATTACATTTACCTAAAATTCTTAGACAGTTTTTCACAAAAAAAAGCTGCCTTAACAGCAGCTTTTTTTCATTGAGCGCACAAACCTCATGCAAACAAATATCAATTATTAGAACTTATGACGGATACCAAAGTTGAACAAACGTGCAGTCGCGCCATTCAAGTCAGCCAAAGTTTTAACAGATTTTTCATTTTCTACACGTGCCAAAGACGCATACAAATTCGTGCGCTTAGACAAATCATAGGTGTAACCCAATGCAATACGGCTAGAGTTTGCATTTGTGCTAGTTTTCACGTTGGAATCTGTGTAGCTAACGATAAAAGTATTAGCACCATCCTTGATAGAACCACCAACCATGTATAACTGCTCTTTAGTTTCTTTCAACACTGTCAAACTTGTAGAGCCTTTGATTTCTTCGTACATGGCGTTCAACTTTACGCCAAAGAAATCTTTACCCAAATCATAAGAGACACCAGCCAACAATTTTTCACCACCAACAGCCAAATTGCCGTTTGTATCCTTCATCTGATCCCAAACGATATTCGCATTCAAAGGACCATTGATGTAAGAAGCAGCAACGCTTGTTACACGATTTGCTGTTGCATCACCAGTTTTTTCGCCAAAACCGTACTGACCTGCTACGGAGAAACCACTGAAACTGTTTGATGTGTAAGTGATAGAGTTATCACGCACAGTATTTAATTTGAACATCAAATCTGTTTTACCCAACAAACCATCCATGAATGGATCGATTTGTGCGCCGTAGATGTAAGTCAAAGATTTATGACGGCCCAAATTGACGGAACCGAAATCTTCGCCAGACAAACCTACCCATGCGCCACGTGCAAAGATTGCAGCGTCATTTGCGCCTGTGTCAGCTTTCAAACCCATTTCTAAGTTGAAATTGGCTTTCAAACCGCCGCTCAATGTTTCTGTTCCTTTAAAACCCAAACGAGATGTGGAGTTCAAGCCACTGTCGAGGGAAGTCAGTGTACCTGCGCCTGCATTTTTATAAGCCGCACCCACGTCAACAATACCATAAACGGTAACTGAGGATTGCGCCATTGCGGCACCAGAAAATGCACTCAAAGCGGCCAATGCAAGAATTGATTTTTTCATAGCTAAAGTTCCAGAAAATTAAAAAATAGTTTTTTTACAGCCTGCCAAAACAGCGCAGCAAAAAGCGGATTACAAGTCTAAAAATAAGCCTTGAACCATTTCAGCGATCCAACGACAGGCCGAAGTATAGAGAGTAAAAATGACATGTATGTGACATGGAAGTGACGGTTATATGACATAGAAAAAGGACACATACCTAGAAAATAAAAAAGCCGCATCATAAAACGCGGCTTCCATTCGCAATCAATGGGTCAGCGAAAGAACCGACCAGCTGAAAAATCAGTATGACATATCAATGCCCATCATTCACTTTACGTGAGCGCGCATAAACCCGACCTGCAGACCAAAGGCATAAGCCAAACAAAGCGAAACCTAGTTGTCCCAAGGCTAATGACAACACCGAATGATCTAATGCAGGTGCCATCACGCCAGCAACAAAAGCACTGAGTAAAGTTACAGAAGCTGATTGGCAAGACGCAACAATGCCGCGAATGTGTGGAAACAATTCAAGCACCATTAAGGTTACGCCCGGAAACACCACCGACATTCCAAAAGCATAAAAAAACAAAGGAATCACTGACCAAGGCAACATCGGCATAGCAAAGAAATGGAATGCTACATTCGCCACTGCAGCAATCAACAAAAACATAAAGCCGATACTGACCTGCCGCGCAATCGTCAAACGTCCAGCCAAACGATTCGCCGCCAGTGAGCCTAGGAAAATACCACCGACCATAGGCACAAATTGCCAGCCGAAGCTCTGTGCATCCAACTTCAAATGTTGCGTAACGAAAGCAGGTGCAGAAGAGATAAACAAAAAGATCCCTGCAAAATTACAAGCAATCGTACCCGCCATGAAATGAAAGCCCGGAGACTTAAACACGTCGCGATAACTTTCCCATAAAAAATTCACGTTAAACGGTTGCCGTTTCTCGACGGGTAAAGACTCCGGCAGGTATTTGTAACATGCAATCAACAGTAAAACGGTGTACACAAATAACAATAAAAAAATCGTTCGCCAATCCGAGTGCGACACCACCCAACCGCCGAGAATCGGCGCAATCGCTGGCGCGATTGAAAAGATCATCGTGACCAAAGATAACAAACGCTCTGCTGGAGCGCCTTCATATAAATCACGCACAATCGCCCGACCGATCACCATCCCCGCACCGGCCGCCACGCCTTGCATGATGCGGAACACCCACAGATAATGCACAGTATGCGCGGACGCACAGCCCAAAGAGCCGATTGCGAACACCACCAAAGCAACCAACACAACATTACGTCGACCAAAAGAATCAGACAATGCACCGTGCCACAAGGTCATTGCGGCAAACGACAGCATATAGGCGGTCAATGTCTGCTGCACCTCGATTGAAGACGCATGCAGACTAGCCTGTATAGAAGAAAACGCAGGTAAATAGGCGTCAATCGAGAAAGGACCCAGCATCGACAAGGCTGCGAGTAAAGTAGCTAGTCCCGCGTTGCTGAGTTTAATTTTGGAATGCATGAAGTGCTTTCATTGACTTACAAACTAATTTAAAGCGTAGGGTGCGCTATGCGCACCAAACATCGACCGACAATCATCAAAACGGTGCGCATGGCGCACCCTACCGACTCATACTGTTTCAAGCATTACCCACAAAACCAAAAGTATCGCTAGAACAAAACAGACTTTTAAAGACCCGTAGGGTGCGCCGTGCGCACCACAAATCGACCACCAAGCATCACAAGGAATACAAAATTTAAACGCCTGCGATCAGCATTCAACATGCTACATCCCACCGAGACACACATATTTCATTTCCAAATACTCCTCCATTCCATACTTAGATCCTTCACGTCCAAGCCCAGATTGTTTGACGCCACCGAACGGCGTAACTTCATTCGCGATCAAACCAGTGTTCACACCGACCATCCCGTACTCAAGCTTTTCAGCCACACGCCAAACGCGACTGATATCACGTGAATAAAAATAAGCAGCCAAGCCAAAATCGGTGTCGTTTGCAGCAGCGATCACTTCTTCTTCGCTACTAAAACGCGCAACCGCGGCTAAAGGGCCAAAGGTTTCTTCACGCATCACCAGCATCTGATGATTGACGTCAGCAATGATGGTTGGTTCAAAAAATAAACCACCTTTTTCATGTAACTTTCCGCCTGCCATGACACGAGCGCCTTGAGCTACCGCATCGGCCACATGCGCTTGCACTTTTTCTAAAGCTTGTTGATCAATCAAAGGACCTTGTTTCACACCCAGTTGCGTCCCTTCACCCACCACGACTTTTTTACTAGCGAGAGCAAATTTCTCCAAAAATTCTTCATACAAGGAATCATGTACATAAAAGCGATTCGTGCACACGCAGGTCTGTCCGGCATTACGGAACTTCGATTGCAATGCTCCTTCCACCGCAGCATCGACATCTGCATCTTCAAACACAATAAACGGTGCATGACCACCCAACTCTAAAGCCAGTTTCTTCAAAGTCGGCGCGCATTGCTGCATCAAGATACGACCCACTGGCGTCGAGCCAGTAAACGACAAATGACGCACCACCGAACTACCGCACAACACGCGACCAATTGCGATCGATTGCTCTGCATCTGCGGTTAACACATTCAACACACCAGCTGGCATACCAGCACGCAAAGCCAATTCCGCCAAAGCCAAAGCGCACAAAGGCGTTTGCTCAGCAGGCTTAATCACGATGGTGCAACCCGCCGCCAGAGCCGGCGCCACCTTACGCGTAATCATCGCCAAAGGAAAATTCCAAGGCGTAATCGCCGCACACACGCCGATAGGCTGCTTCAATACCAAGGTGCGCTTATCCGCCCAAGTCGATGCCAACACATCACCAGAAACCCGCTTCGCCTCTTCCGCAAACCATTCAACAAAACTCGCCCCATACAAAACCTCGCCCTTCGCTTCCGCCAAAGGCTTACCCTGCTCCGCCGTCATGATCGCGGCTAAATCGTCTGCATTCGCCACGATCAAATCGAACCACTTACGCAAAAGATTCGCGCGCTCTTTGCCGGTTAAAGCAGACCAAGCTGGTAAAGCGGTTTGTGCGGCGTGGATTGCGTCTTGTGCGTGTGAGATGTCTAGGTTAGCTACCTCGGCGATCAATGCTCCCGTTGCTGGATTATGAACAGCGAATTTCGCAGGGGTTTCTATCCAATTGTTTTGGATGAAGGCGTGATCGTGGATTAACTTGTTATTGATGAGTTGCGGACGGATGAAAGTAGTCATTTTTTAGTGTTCGAAAAATTTACTTAGTAGGAGGAGGAATTTGCAGCGACCAAATATTTAATATAAATGCATGAATAATGTCGACAAAAATGCTTTATGGCAATGTGTAAGGATACGCCAAAAAACTGACGCAGCCAAAATTGAAACTCTTAACAGGGAAATCTATCGTGATTAAAAAAAAACGCTTATCAACATTCAGTAATAAATTGTTAATATCTCATTTTCTGTACTCAAAATCTAAACAGGGCTATTATTTAAAAAAATAGCATTTGAATATTCACTCACAACAAAATGATATTTAGCCAAACCATTTCACTCAAAAAATCCAAATCAAAGATTCTCGCAGCCTGTGCACTGTTCTTAGTTTTTTGTATCTTTATGGCTGGTTTTTTCTTAAATATCGCACTAGAGGAGCATTTTTTCTTTGCATCTACAATTCCAATTGCATCGACTTCGTTTTGGGTATTCCTCGCCTTGATTCCATGCTTCACTGTATTGCTTATCAAAGCTAATTTTGACAAGCAGCATAGCGATTATTATCCAACTTGGTGGGTACGCCGTCTCATCATGTTCCCACTATTTGTCCTATTCTCTGCTGCCTTGGTAGCAACGGCACCGCTTGGTTGGCTCATCACCTATACATGGCTAGGAGAGCACCCAAACACACAAGTCTCAGCAAGAATAATAACGATTGAAAAATATCGCCAAAAGACACGGAGCTGCGATCAACAAGGCGAGGTCGTAGTCGGAGCAAGGCAAATTAGGATTTGTTTTGAGGGATTGATCGACTTACCTATCAAGCGTAAGGGTGATATCAAACTGTTAGGGAGACAATCATCATTTGGTTTTATGATCGAACGCATCCAGTACAATCAAACAGAATAAAAATGTGGCTAACAACTATACTCAGTCACACTTTTTATTATTCAAAACGATAAGTAGTCGTTCGCCACATCTTCAAATGAAACACCGTAGGCGCGATTAGTGAAACGTAATCACATGTATTGTTCGTATTGATCGGCGTGCAGATAACGCGTAACACCTCTACATGACGCATTTCACGGAATCTATACGTGCGAATACACTACGCCATTCGCACCTACGGAAAATAAAAAATCACTCAGCGTCTTTCGGCTTCGCCGCTTCTCTACGATTAAACCCTGCCACCATATCAAAGCGGAACAAACGACATTCCAATGCACCGTTAAAGAATGGTGTTTTGCGCGATTCTTTTAAACGCAAAAGTTTTGGCAAACCTAAATCTGCGGTGAACAGGAATACGCTCCAGCCTGAGAAACGTTGCTTGAGTGTGCTGCTGAAGGCAGCGAAAAATTCGCGTGCTAAATCATCCGGTTCAAAGCTTTGATCACCCCGCACGCCAATACGTTCGCCGTACGGTGGATTGGTTAATAAAATGCCTGGTTGTTCTGTCGGCGCTTTGATTTCTTGGGCTTCAATTTGCTTTAGGGGGACGTCGAATTTGATGCCTGCTTTATTCAAATTATTGCGCGTCATGATGACCATGTCGCCGGAAATATCACTACCGAAAATTGTCGGTTCAGTTGGTAGTGGATTGGCGCGTATGCTGTTTTTGATGTCTTGCCATTCTTCTTCGACAAAGCTGCCGAATTTTTCGAATGCAAATTCGCGGCGCATGCCGGGTGGAATGCCTGCGACCATTTGTGCTGCTTCGATCAAAATGGTACCTGAGCCGCACATAGGGTCGAACAGCGGTACGCCTGGTTTCCAACCTGAGGTGCGCAGTAAACCAGCGGCGAGATTTTCGCGCAAAGGGGCGTCGCCGGTTTCTAAGCGCCAGCCGCGTTTGAATAGCGCTTCGCCTGAGGTGTCAAGATAAACAGTGAAGTTATGTGCATCTAAAAAGCCAACGATGCGCATATCGGGTTGTTTAGTATCGACCGATGGTCGTTGTGTGAATTGATCGCGGAAACGGTCGCAGATCGCGTCTTTAATTTTGAGCGTGGTGAACTCTAAACTCTTGAGTGGCGACTTGACTGCGGTGACATCGACGCGGATGGTGTGGTGATAGCCAAACCAATCTTCCCACGGTTGTTCCAACGTCATATCGTAGATATCGTTCTCGTTACTGTAACCGCCATGCGCCATGCGCAGCAGTACGCGGGAAGCAATACGAGAATGCAAATTGACGCGATACGCATCCGTGATTTCACCTGAAAAATGCACACCACCCGGCACTTGCGTGTGCACGTGGATAGTCTTGAGTGATTTGAGATCGGCGATCTCGTTGAGTTCTTCTGCTAAGGCAGTTTCCAAGCCGCGTGGGCATGGACAAAAATAGGAATAACGTGTTTTCATGGGGGACCTTTTTTCCATCATGGTTTTAAAAACTCTGAACACGCTGCGTATCCAGAGGGCTTACTAAAAAATTACTACAAAATATTTTTTCGACACAGATAACATAGAAATCAATTTGATCCCGTAGGGTGCGCCGTGCGCACCGTCTTTATGTTTAAACGTATAAAACATACGGTGATCTACAATGATTTGGTGCGCATGGCGCACCCTACAGGTGCTCTATATACTCTGCGCTTGTGCAACTAATACCTTTCAATCTATCGAGCGAATTCGCGCTCCAAAAAATCTAACCGATCTTGCCCCCAAAAACCTTCGCCCTTGTACACATACCAAGGAGCACCAAAGACGTTGGCGGCGATCGCGTCATTCGTATTGCTATCGTAATCGCCTTGCACGGCTGAAGTCTCTGCCGATTTCACTAATTGTTTTCCGTCTAAATCGGCATCACAGGCGATGCCAATCAACGTTGCTTCATCCGCGATATTTTTTTGTTCAGCCCACATCGCACGCATAATCGCTGTCGATAAATTTAAGGCAACTTCGTTACCGTGCGCGATCTGTGCTGCAATAATCAAACGCGCTGCTGGATCGGGCGTTACCGGAAAAAACTGCGGTTGCACATGCATGGGCACTTGCAAAAAATCACTCCAGCGTTGCAGCTCAATCAAGCGATATGCCTGTCTTTGTGGTGCACGTTTGGCTAATGGCAAACCACCTGATGCAGCAAAAACCCGACTGAGATCACAGGGTTTTATTGCTACTTTAATTTTATGTTTTGTTGCGATGTCGATGAAGCGTTGATGTCCTAAGTAAGACCAAGGTGAATGTGGTGCGAAATAGTAATCACAAACTTTGCTCATGCAAGACACTCCACAGATTAGTCAATTAATTTGTTCACCTAGTAACAATCGCCAGTTACAACCGTCCCGCCTTCAAACTACGCGTTTCAGAACGGCTTCACCACCACCAAAATCACCGCCGCAATCATCATCAACACGGGCACTTCGTTAAACACGCGAAACCACTTGTGACTACGTTTGTTTTGACCATGTTCAAACTTCTTCAAAATACTACCGCAAGCGTGATGGTAGCCGACCAGCAAAACCACAATCGCCATTTTTGCATGCATCCAACCATTGCCTGGACCTTTGCCTATGCCATAGCCCAGCCACAGCCAAAATCCCAACACCAAGGCTGGAATCATCAATATTGTCATGAACCGGTACAACTTTCGCGCCATCAACAATAAGCGCTCAATGCTAGGCTGATGCGTTTCCATCGCCAGATTCACGAATATTCTTGGCAGATAAAACAGACCCGCAAACCAAGAAGCGATAAAAACGATGTGAAATGCTTTGACGTATAACATAGTGCCCTTTATTTTTTAACTATTGTCGAATCTCGCCGTGCCCAAAGACCACGTACTTCAATGAGGTTAAGCCTTCCAGGCCAACAGGCCCACGCGCATGCAGTTTATCATTAGAAATGCCAATCTCTGCACCGAGGCCATATTCAAATCCATCGGCAAAACGAGTTGACGCATTGACCATCACCGACGCCGAGTCAACTTCGCGCAAAAATGCCATGGCGCGGCTGTAGTCTTCGGTGATGATAGATTCTGTATGTTTAGACGAAAAGTGATTGATATGCTCAATGGCCGCTGCCATATCTGCGACGATTTTGACTGACAGGATCGGTGCTAGGTATTCGGTAGACCAATCGGTCTCATGCGCCATTGCCAGATGTGGATAAGCATGCAGAATTTGTGCGGCTTGTTGATCGCAACGTAATTCTACTTTTTCCGTTACATAGCGTTCAGCCAATAATGGCAATACTTGTGGTGCAATCGCCTCTGCCACCAACAAAGTTTCCATCGTATTACAAGTACCATAGCGGTGGCATTTCGCGTTGAAACCGATATCGACGGCTTTTTGCAAATCTGCCTTATCATCGATATAGACATGACAAATGCCGTCCAAATGTTTAATCATCGGCACAGTCGCTTCGCGCATCAATCGTTCTATCAAACCTTTACCGCCGCGCGGGACGATTACATCGACGTATTCTGGCATGGTAATTAAAGCCCCCACGGCTGCGCGATCTGTCGTATCAACGACTTGCACCGCCTGCTCTGGCAAACCCGCATTACGCAAGCCTTCTTTCACTAAATTGGCCAGTGCACGATTACAATTGATCGCTTCGGAACCGCCGCGTAAAATCGTCGCATTGCCGCTCTTAATGCACAAACCAGCTGCATCAACGGTGACGTTAGGGCGTGCCTCATAAATGATACCAATCACACCAAGCGGCACCCGCATTTGTCCAACTTGTATGCCGGATGGGCGATACTTCATGTTTGAAATTTCACCGATAGGATCGGATAAGCGCGCGATTTGCTCCAAACCTTCCGCCATGGTGGCGATGGCTCTATCGCTTAACGCAAGACGATCTAACATGGCGACTTCCATGCCCGCCGCTTTGGCTGCGGCTAAATCAAGTTGATTCGCTGCGCGTAGAGCTGGTGCTTCACGGCGAATCGCTGTTGCTATCGCAAGCAAAGCTTGATTCTTGGTTGCTGTATCTACCTTAGCCATTGCACGTGAAGCAGCGCGGGCTTGCTTGCCTAGCGTTTGCATGTAGTCTTGGATGCTGTTGGTATTAATGTGCGTTGTAGTCATTTGTAAAACCTGAGATCAATCTATTACCAAATATGAGTCATTTCACTCGCACATCTACTTTTCTCATCAAAAAATTTGGAGTGCAAAGTGCTCGACCACCAGTAGGTCGGGGGTGGCCCGACAGCCACATTCTTTCTTTGCTTCGCCAAAGAAAGAATGCAAAGAAAGGCGACCGCGCTTCGCCGCCCTTCGGGTGCCCAATGCTGCAAGACAAAAAATGGGAAAGCGTTGAAACTCGCCTTCGGCTCAAACAGCAACGCTTTCTTTATCCATTTTCTGTCTCGCATCATTGGCGACTCAGAAGCGGAAACATCGCTGGCTCAACCGCAATGAGAAAACGGATTAGTTAGCTATGTTGCTTTAGCGACTCGCAACCCCAGATGCAACAATGCATCCCAAGCATCGCCCGCAAACTTTGGTGCGCGTAGGCCTTTGACCATTTTGTCGATTTGTGCAGCGTCTTGTAGTGCTGCTTGCAGGGTCGCTAAACTGACGCGACGTAGTGCTGGCTCCATGAGTTTTTCTCTTGGTCCCCAGATACGATACTCTTTTAAGAGGGCCCCTAATGGGCGTCCTTGTGCGACGCCGGATTTTAATTTAAGTAATGTGCGCAGCTCTTCTGCCATCGCCCACAGGACTAAAGGCAGAGCCTCGCCCTCACCTTTCAGTCCATCTAGCATTCTGACTAAGCGTGCTACGTCACCGACTAACATCGCTTCATTCAACTTGAAAACGTCATAACGTGCCACGTTCAGCACGGCATCATGAATGATCTCAAAACTGAGCTTGCCTTGTGGATGCAGTAGACCTAATTTCTGTATTTCTTGATGTGCTGCCAGCAGATTGCCTTCGACACGATCGGCGATAAATTCCAGACTTTGTTTGTCCGCGCTTTGCCCTTGTGCTGCCAGTCGTTGACCTATCCAATTCGGTAAGGCGGCGCGTTCGATCAGCGGGATCTCAATATATACGGCTGCTTGTTGCAACATCGTGACCCAGGCCGCTTTTTGTGTAGCCCAATCGAGTTTGGGTAGCGTAATTAAAGTGATGTTATCAGGCGAAAGATCACGTACATATTCTTGTAAAGCTGCACCACCGTCTTTGCCTGGTTTGCCAGTTGGGATGCGCAGATCGATCAATTTTTTATCGCCGAATAAAGATTGCGATTGATTCGCTGCCAGTAATTCACCCCATTTGAAATAGCGTTCCACCGTCAAAATATCACGCTCTAAAAAACCCTGAGCTTTGGTGACTTTGCGTATCTTGTCGGCGGTCTCTTGTACCAGCAAATGCTCGTCGCTAGAGATGACATACATCGCCGCCAAACCTTTGGCGAGATGAGCATCGATAGCGTCGTAGCGTAATTGCATATTCTGATTGGCCTTAATCTAGCTTCGCTGGCGCTTCCATCCTGACGACGGCAAGACGACGCATAATTTGTTGCACGAGCTCAGATTGCATATCGCGATAGAGCAAGGCTTCTTCTGCCTCTTTCGCTAAGACTTCATTTTCTTTAAAACTGAGATTACGTTTTAGGCTGATTGTAGTTGGTTGTAAAACCTCGCGTCCAGCTTTGTCACGCAAACGGAATTTCAAGTTGTAAATCAAGTTAAATTCACGGACACGACCTTGACTGTTCAAGGACAGAATCACTTTATCGCGCGTCTCACCAAGCACATCCAAAATCACTTCCGCATTGTTTGCTTGTGAAGTGACTTCGGTTTTTCCATTGGCTCGCAAATTACGTTTAAGCTCACCACCTAAAGCGGAACTTTCTGGCAATCCTACATAAATACTTTGAAACGGAAACACCACTGCGCCGCGCAGAGCGAAACCACAAGCACTAAGACTCGCCAGCAGAACGAGATAGCTAACAATTTTCAGAAAACGATTTTTGCTCATGGGTCTTTCGATCTACTTAACAACGATTCAAAACTCCCTTCTCCCACTTGCGGGAGAGGGATTTAAAAGTACTAAACTCAAACAACAATATTAACCAGCTTACCAGGCACAACGATGATCTTCTTCGGCGTTCCTTCAATAAAGCGCGCGGCACTTTCGTTAGCCACAGCAGCCGCTTCGATCGTCGCTTTGTCAGCATCCTTGGCAACCTTAATACTGCCGCGCAATTTGCCATTGACCTGCACCATCAATTCAATTTCATCTTGCACCAAGGCTGTTGCATCGACTTGTGGCCAAGGTGCATCGATAATGCCGCCCAAATCTTTATCGTAGCCAAGCTCATTCCACAATGCATGTGTGATGTGCGGACAAACAGGATACAAACCGCGCAACAAGATGCCAAAAGCTTCACGTACCGCAGCAGCAGAACCTTCTGCTTCCGATTTGAACGACTCAATTGTGTTCAACAATTTCATCGCGCCAGACACAACGGTGTTGTATTGCAGACGATCGTAATCGCTATCGATTTGTTTCAAGGTGCTGTGCACTTCAAAACGCAATCCTTTAACATCCGCTGCATAGTTCGCTGTTGGCGTTGCGCCTGCAGCGATCGTTGCAGAGAACTTCAATGCCGTCGCCCACAAACGACGCAGGTAACGAGATGCGCCTTCCACGCCGCTACTGCTCCACGCAGCACTTTGATCTGGAGGACCAGCAAACATCGTAAATAAACGGGCTGTATCTGCGCCGAATTGGCTGATGATATCTTTCGGTTCCACCACGTTATTCTTAGACTTGGACATCTTTTCGATGCCGCCCATTTGCACAGGCTGACCATCACTCTTCAAACTAGCGGAAATTGGACGACCTTTTTCATCGTGCTGCACTTCGACTTCATTTGGATAGAACCAGACTTTCTTACCACTGGCTTCTTCACGATAATAAGATTCGTTGAGCAACATGCCTTGCGTGAACAAATTCTTAAATGGCTCGTCGATTTTTACCAAGCCCATGTCGCGCATGGCCTTGGTCCAGAAACGCGCATACAGCAAATGCAGAACCGCATGCTCAACACCACCGATGTACTGGTCCATCGCCATCCAGTAGTCATTGCGTTCATCGACCATGGTCGTCGCATCTGGACAGGTATAGCGCATGAAGTACCAGCTAGAATCAACGAAGGTATCCATCGTGTCGGTTTCGCGATGTGCTGGCTTGCCGCATTTTGGGCAAGGCACATTCAAGAAAGCCGCATGTGTTTTTAATGGATTACCGGAGCCGTCTGGAATACATTCAGTCGGCAATACCACTGGCAAATCTTCGTAAGGCACTGGCACGTCTCCGCAATCATCGCAATGAATGATAGGGATAGGCGTGCCCCAATAACGTTGACGAGAGATACCCCAGTCGCGCAAACGCCAAGTGGTTTTCTTCTCACCTACGCCTTTGGCGACGAGGTCGGCAGCTACCGCATCGACTGCGGCTTTGTAAGTCAAGCCGTCGTACTTACCAGAATTGACCGTCACACATTTTTGCTTATCGCCATACCACTCTGCCCAAGCATCAGTTGTGAAGCTCTCGCCCTCAACAGCGACTACTTGTTTGATCGCGATGTTATATTTTTTCGCAAACGCAAAATCACGTTCGTCATGCGCTGGGACGCCCATCACGGCGCCATCGCCATACGTCATCAAGACATAATTACCAACCCAAACTTCGACCTGTTCGCCCGTCAACGGATGCGTGACGAACAAACCTGTAGGCAAACCTTCTTTTTCTTTAGTCGCCATCTCGGCTTCTGTAGTACCACCGGCTTTGCATTCTTCGATGAACGCAGCTAACTTCTCATTGTTTTTTGCAGCGACAGTAGCGAGTGGATGTTCTGCTGCGACTGCGCAGAAAGTCACGCCCATAATGGTGTCAGGACGAGTCGTAAAGACATACATCTTACCGTCTTGAACTAACGCACCAGATTCGTCTTTGATCTCATGGCTGAAGGCAAAACGTACGCCTTCGCTCTTACCGATCCAATTGCGTTGCATCGTACGAACTTGATCTGGCCAGCCATCGAGTTGATCGATACTAGACAAAAGTTCTTCCGCGTATTGCGTGATGCCGAAGTAGTAGCCTGGGATTTCACGTTTTTCCACGACTGCGCCTGAACGCCAGCCTTTACCGTCAATCACCTGCTCGTTCGCTAACACGGTTTGATCAACTGGGTCCCAGTTCACGACTTGGGTCTTTTTGTAGGCAACACCTTTTTCTAGCATTTTCAAGAACAACCATTGGTTCCAACGATAGTAATCAGGATCGCAAGTTGCCACTTCACGTGACCAGTCAAACGCTAAACCCAATGGCTGCATTTGCGATTTCATGTCTTCGATGTTGGCGTAAGTCCATTCTGCAGGCGACTTTTTGTAGGCAATCGCCGCATTTTCTGCCGGCAAGCCAAAGGCATCCCAACCCATAGGCATTAAGACGTTATAACCCTTCATGCGCAATTGACGCGCCAACATGTCGTTGATGGTGTAGTTACGCACATGGCCCATGTGCAGTTTGCCCGATGGATAAGGCAACATAGAACAGGCGTAGTATTTACCTTTTGGAAAACGCGGATCGTTTTCTACCGTTTTAAACGCGTTGGTTTCAGTCCAATGTGACTGGGCGGCTTGTTCAACTTCGGCTGGGCTGTATTTGTCTTGCATGACGATTCGATTGAAGAAATAAGTGAATTTATAAAAAAAGCAAAGGCTACATTAACCTTAGATTATAAGGCTAAAGCATAGACATATGAGGGAATACACGGAGAAAAAGCCAGCTGCAGCTTACTTTTTCAAGCTATCGGTAGGTAAATGCGAGGATGATTTGGCAGACATCGTGGCCGCTTTTGCTTCAGTCGCAAAACCTATCTTATTCAAACCATGGACTTGGGCAGCAGACATCACTTGTGCTATTGACTCAAAGCGAGTTGATTTATCAGCACGCAATAAAATTTCTGGTTGCGGCTTTTGTTTCGCACTTAGAACAAAACGCTGCTCAATTTGCTCTATCGTCACCAGCTCCGTATCCCAAAAGAGCTTGCCAGCAGAATCAAAAGATAAAGTAATCGTTTTCAGCTCTTGCGGTAAAGCTTGCGACTCGGCTTGTGGTAATTCCAGGCGTATAGCGTGATTGAGTAAAGGTGCGGCAATAATGAAAATCACTAGCAGCACTAGCATCACATCGACCATCGGTGTGACGTTAATATCGGCCATTGCCACCATCGGCTTACCTGACCGTCCACCGACATTTTTGAATTGACCAAATCCCATGGGGTGACTCTTAGTTGGCTTTACTTAAATGCGCATGCAAATCAAAAGCAAAACCATCCAATTCTGCAAACGTGATGCGATTAATACGATTGAAAGCGTTATATGCAAGTACCGCAGGAATCGCGACGATCAAACCTAATCCGGTCATCACCAATGCCTCACCAACTGGCCCTGCGACCAAATCAATTTGTATCGCCGTCGAACCTGAAACCGCAGTCAGCGCATGATAAATGCCCCACACAGTTCCCAACAAGCCAACGAACGGTGCGGTCGCACCTACCGATGCAAGCAATGTTAAGCCAGACTCTAAACGTACGGTGACTCGATTCAATTCATCGCGCAACACCCGCGTCATCACATCTGCCGCGTCAGTCTTTACCATGATGGTTTTTGCGCGGTTATGTGGATTGGCCGCCATCAAACCTTGCTTCGCCAATGGCGTATAGATATTTTCCACATCCAAGGCATCGAGTAAAGTCACAGCATCTTCTATTGTTGGCGCATTCCAAAACGCATGCAAAGCATTGGTACTGCGTCGAATACGCCAGAAAGACCAAGCCTTAGTAAAAATCGTGAACCAGCTCACCAGCGACATCAAGATCAAAAAGACCGCAACCACACGACCTAAATCGTCTAATTGCATCCAGTATTGGCTAAGCGTAATTGGCATAAGAAAGTAGTGATCTCGAATTTGAAATTATTGCAAACCTAACACGTCATACATATCAAACAAGCCTGTTTTCTTGTCTGCGAGAAAACGTGCTGCGCGCAAACTACCATGTGCATAGGTGACACGACTTGATGATTTATGGGTAATTTCAACCCGCTCGCCGATTCCAGCAAACAAGACGGTATGGTCACCGACAATATCGCCACCGCGTATGGTCGCAAAGCCGATCGACGATGGATCACGCTCACCAGTCACGCCTTCGCGCGAAAATACACCAACTTCTTTCAAATCACGACCTAAGGTATCCGCAATCACCTCACCCATTTTGAGTGCAGTACCGGATGGCGCATCGACTTTATGGCGATGATGGGCTTCAATGATTTCGATATC
Organism: Affinundibacterium seohonense; assembly: GCF_014284305.1. Classification (GTDB taxonomy): domain Bacteria; phylum Pseudomonadota; class Gammaproteobacteria; order Burkholderiales; family Burkholderiaceae_D; genus Undibacterium; species Undibacterium seohonense. The sequence continues at coordinate 15,625 of NZ_JACOFW010000031.1, read as the reverse complement.
GTAACCGTGCGAAAAACTCTTGGCAGCCATTTCTAACAATTTCAGCGTCACATTGACACCAACGCTCATATTCGGTGCAAATACAATTGCCGTTTTCTTTGCCGCTTCAGCGATTGCCGCTTTGCCAGCATCATCAAAGCCCGTGGTACCGATAATCATCTTAATGCCGTGCTCGGCACAAAATTTCAAATGCTCTAAAGTTCCTTCAGGGCGCGTAAAGTCGATCAAATAATCGGCATTCGCTAGTGCTTTTGCAAAATCCGCTTCGATATTGACGCCAGTGACTTTACCCAAAGAAGATCCAGCGTCCATGCCCAAAAATGCATTCTTCGAACTACCCAAAGCGCCAGTCAAAATAGTATCTTCAGCACTATCAATGGCTTCAATCAACATCTTACCCATGCGACCGGAAGCACCAGCCACAGCGATTTTCAGACTAGACATAATTTACTCAACTTATTTTTTCTTAGGTGTTTCTAGAGGACTGGACTCACTGCGTGAGGCAATTGCAGAATTGGTAATGTGAGCCAAATATTCTTTTTCCGTCGGCAGATCACCACCCTCAAAACGTTCCACTGTATTATTTTTGAAGAAAATTGCCACGCGGCTAGCGATTACCTCGCCATTTGGCTTCAACATGCGGAAGGGATAATCCCAACGGTCTTCATGAAACATGTCGGTCAATAATGCGGTACCCAATAAAAAGCGAACTTGCTCACGAGTCATGCCCTCTTTGAGCTGCGCAACCATTTCTTGCGACACAAAATTACCCTGTTGAACCGAGATACGATAAGGGGAAATTAGTCCAAATAATTTATCAAAACCAGTAGGTTTGACGATTTGCGTGCCCTTAGCGGCATTGGCATCGGCAGTATCGACTGCGGCTTTCTGTGTAGCACAACCAGATAACAAGACAAGCAAGGAGGTCAAACCTGACAAAGCAAATTGACTTGATTTTTTCTTAAACAACGTGAATGGCATAAACTACCTCAAATTTTCAAGCAAGAATGTCGAACCGTGAAACTTCGGATAAGATAACAGAAATTTCTTAGCCAGCTCCAAAACCCGATATCATAAAGCACTTAGCCTTCTTTTGACTGAAAACATGACAAATAACACGCCTGATCTGAAAGCTAGCGGACTGAAAGCGACTCTGCCACGTCTGAAAATTCTAGAAATTTTCCAAAATAGCGCTGTTCGCCACCTTACTGCGGAAGACGTCTACAAGATACTGTTGACGGAAAATATGGATGTCGGCTTAGCGACTGTGTATCGGGTACTGACTCAGTTCGAACAGGCTGGGCTGTTGCATCGCAATCATTTTGAGTCTGGCAAAGCGATTTTTGAATTGAATGAAGGTTCACATCATGATCATTTGGTGTGCTTAGACTGCGGTCGCGTTGAAGAGTTTTTTGACGATCAGATAGAAAAACGTCAGCACGCGGTGGCTGAAGAAAGAGGCTTTGAAATTGCCGAACATTCTTTGGCGATTTATGGCAACTGCACCAAAATCAATTGCGTCAACAGGAAATAAACTAAGGGCGAGTCTGACTCGCCTTTATCAAGAATTGCGACGATTTATGGCGCAGGACCGGCACCAGACTCAGTAATCTTCGCGGTACGGGCAGCGCGAACTTTAACTGCCACCCCTTGTATGGTATCGAGGACTTTTTTTGCATTAAATGGCTTAATGATATAGCCACTAATACCACTCTTCACTGCCTCGGCGACTGTATCCTGATCTTTATTGGCGGTTACCATCAACACGAAGACATCACGCATTACCATGCGTATGCTTTTCAAAGCCTCAATCCCACTAACCTTGGGCATTACCACATCCATCAAAATCACATCCGGCTTGAGACGAGTTGCCATATCGACCGCACTATCGCCATCTAAGGTCTCCCCGACGACGTCATAACCATCATGGCGCAGAATTACCCTCAAGGTTTCACGAGTCATATCGTTATCGTCGACGATCAACACAGTAATATCTTTGTTATCTGCCATTTTATTCAATATTCAAAAGAGTTTTATATAAATTGATTAAACGGTCGCCAAATCTAATGATTCAAAGCATTCGATAAAAGCTTCGCGGTAATATCGACAATCGGAATCACCCGTTCATAAGCCATACGCGTAGGACCAATAACACCTAAGGTTCCGACAATTTTACCATTCACCTCATAGGGCGCGGTGACCACACTCATCTCTTCCATAGGTACTAGTTGCGATTCTCCACCAATGAAGATGCGCACGCCTGACGCGTTGCTTGAGACATCTAATAGTTGCATTAAACCACTTTTTTGCTCAAACAAATCAAATAACCTGCGCAAGGAGCTCATATTTGATGACAAATCGCTGACGTTCAATAAATTTCGCTCCCCCGAAATCACCATATCTTCCGTGTTTTCCGCCATTGCTTCACTGCCAGCCTGCAACGCTGCGTGCATCAATCGGTTCATATCCCCTTGTAACTCGCGCAATTCGCGAGTGATATTTATCCTAGCCTGATCAAAACTCTGACCAGCAAAGTGCTGATTCAAATAGTTAGCTGCCTGTACTAACTGCGTCGGTGAGTAGTCAACATCCGTTAACAACAGTCGATTATGCACTTCGTCATTGGGCGCGACCACCACCAACAAAATTCGTTTTTCAGACAATCGCAAGAATTCAACTTGTTTAAAAATAGATTCCTGCCTAGCTGTCATGACGACACCAGCAAATTGCGACAGGGAAGACAACACCTGGGCGGCATTCGCAATAATTTTTTGTGGTGAACCAGTAATAATTGACGACTGCAATCGAACCCCTAAAGCTGTCTCCAGGACAGATTCATCGAGTTCTTGCACGGTCAGCAATTGATCGACAAATACCCGGTATCCTCGTGGCGTCGGAATACGTCCAGAAGAAGTATGAGGACTCGTTACGAAACCCATTTCCTCCAAATCCGACATGACATTACGAATGGTAGCTGGAGACAACTCCAACCCCGAAATTTTTGAGAGCTCACGGGATCCAACCGGTTGTCCATCGGCGATATACCGTTCAACCAGGGCTTTGAGTAAAGTTTGTGCGCGATTATCGAGTTGCATAGGTTTATTTTAGGCTAGCTGGAGCGGAAACGCACAGTTTTTGCAAGACAGATCAAAGACTTTTCACGCCGATTTGAGATCTCACAATACTTTCTGCAACAGTTCTTGCAAGTCTTTCACAATTAAGTCAGGTGTTATATTCGGATGCCCAGCCTCTTCAAGCGACATATGTCGTCTATTCAGCCACACGCCGGTTAGACCAGCCTGCTGGGCGCCCTGCACGTCTAAACGCAAGTCATCCCCAATATACATGAGTTCCGCCGGTTCCAAATTCAAGCGTTGTGCCATCGCGTGAAAAATCTTGGGATCTGGCTTAGCACAACCAAAAGTATGTGCCGCAATTGACTCGGAAAAATGGTGATGCAATCCGACTGCTGCAACGTCAGCAAATCCATTTGAAATTGATCCCAAAACAAAATGTTGTTTAAGTGCATTAATGGATGGCATCACGTCCTCATACAGACTGACTTGATTACGCGCATCAGCGAACACAAGCATTGCTTGGTCAGCGAGGGCATGGTGCGCCCCGTGTTCTGCAAAAACTTGCTTGAGCAAGGTGTGTCTCAGCGCCCATAAGTCAAAACTAAAACGGGTATCCGTCAACATCAAGGCCTGACGCCGAATACGCAAATCCTCGATGCTGTATTTGGCAACAACATCGGGCAGTTCCTCCCCAATCCAAGCATGCAAAGTGGACTCTGCGTGTTGAATCAGTGGCGCAATCGGCCAAAGAGTATCGTCGAGATCAAAAATAAGTGCTTTTATTGGCATATAGCTCGTTCAAAAAAATTCCAGTTTCATTTGACACGATTATACGAGCTTATAATCATCGACCAACATCAGTTTTATGCTCTACACGACAGGAGAGTTCCAATGCCAACACAAATCTTACAAGCCACCATGGCTGAGCTTGAAACGATTATCCCTTTATTTGATGCTTACCGTGTGTTTTATCAACAGGCGAGTGATCTTACCGTAGCCAGAACATTCCTATCCGAACGATTGAGACATCAAGACTCTGTCATTTTTTTAGCCGTCGATAGAAATTCCAACGGCATTGGATTCGTCCAACTTTATCCCAGCTTCTCATCCGTATCGGCCAAACGTCTATGGATATTAAATGATCTGTTTGTGGCAGAATCTGCACGACGCCAAGGTATCGCAAAACATTTAATGGACCGTGCGCGTGAATTCGCTGTGGAGACCAATGCCAAAGGTCTTTTTTTAGAGACCGCACACGACAACTTCAATGGGCAAAGCCTATACGAATCCTTGGGCTACCAAAGAAATTCGGAATTCTATTATTTCTTGGATCTGCAAAATCCAGCGCCAGTTGATGCACACCGGATTTGAGGATTACCGCACCCTCACCTATCTGGTGCATTTTATGAAAACAACAAACGCTAAGTTGGCGATCAACGCAAGTCTTTTGACCGCCAGCAAAACTATTGATTTGCACACGAGCAGAAGTTTCTAAGCTAGTACATTCGATTCTGCAACATCACAAAGACTTTCTCGGCGACCACGGCTCACATTTGCAAAGAATAGTGTAATCTAAAGCCTTCTCGAAAACCCTCAACATCATCCATGATCACATCCGCGAAAACCATTGCTATTATTGGGAAATACAACGCCCTAGGCATGGGAGATTCGCTCAATGAACTGGCGAATTTTCTCAGCGAATCCGGTTATGCGGTCATCTTCGATAATGAGTCAGCACAAAATCTAGGACTACATTCTCATCCACACATGTCAATCGCGGACATCGGACGTAGCGCGGATGTCGCGATCGTTCTCGGTGGTGATGGCACCATGTTAGGAATTGCACGTCAACTAGCGCCCCATGATGTGCCATTAATCGGAATCAACCAAGGTCGGCTTGGATTTATCACCGATATACCGCGCGACCAGATGATCCCGGCAATTGCAAAAATCCTCGAAGGCAAACACATAGCAGAACAACGCTGCATGCTACAAGCGATCGTGGTGCGGGACGGCGAACAGATTTTTAGCGGAGTTGCGTTCAACGATATCGTGTTATCACGCGGCGGTGGTTCTGGCATGATTGAATTGCGGGTCGAAGTGGATCAACATTTTATGTACAACCAGCGCTCCGACGGTTTGATTGTTTCTACGCCGACTGGCTCTACAGCCTATGCCTTATCTGCTGGTGGCCCCCTGCTACATCCTAGCTTAGGCGGTATCGCCATGGTACCGATTGCGCCACATGCACTGTCCAACCGCCCTATCGTTTTACCCGAAACCAGTGTTATCAGCGTGGAACTGGTCGCGGGACGCGATGCCAGTGTGAATTTCGATATGCAGTCGTTTGCTAACTTAATTCACAACGACAAGATCATCATTAGTCGCTCCACGCATCACATTACTTTCTTGCATCCGGAAGACTGGAACTACTATCACACCTTGCGCGAAAAACTGCATTGGAATGAGTATCCCTCGGTCGAAGGCGCGTTGAATTAATTGCGGCGCTCATCTTCAGCGCGAACCGAAAAAGAACTGTAATTAAATACAGTATTTAGTCGCACTTGGCCGAACGCCCTGAGGTAAAATAAAGCCTCTCTTGTTCATAATGCTGTTCAGTTAAGCCTTATTCCACGTATCGTCATTCCCGCGAAGGCGGGAATCCAGCGACGTCAAAGTCAAAAGATACTGGATCCCTATCATCGAAGGGATGACGCCTCGATATTTTGAGCTTAACTGAACAGCATTACTCTCTTGTCCATGACTTTTACAGATAAAATTTATGCTGCGCACGCTTGCTATTCGTGATTTTGTTATCGTTGATGCGATAGAACTAGAATTTTCCGCTGGCTTCACCGTATTTACTGGCGAAACAGGCGCGGGCAAATCCATACTCATCGATGCCCTCGCCTTAACTTTAGGCGGGCGAGGCGACGCCAGCATGGTGAGAGAAGGCGCACAAAAAGCTGACATCAGCGCTGAATTTTCCTGCAATGCCGCTACCACGGATTGGCTCAAACAGCATGACTTTGCTAACGATGATGAGCAATTACTGATACGCCGCGTGATCGACAATGCAGGTCGCTCCAAAGCCTATATCAACGGCATCAGTGCCACCGCAACCCAGCTACGTGAATTGGGTGAATTTCTGGTCGACATCCATGGTCAGCATGCCCATCAATCCTTATTAAAAAGCGATGCGCAGCGTGCCTTACTCGACATGCAGGGCGGCTTGCAGGCGAATACCGCCGAGGTTGGTCGTCTGTATAAACACTGGCGCAATCTCGCGAAACAAAGAGCAGAATTCGAACAGAATGCCAAAAACATTTTACAAGAACGCCAAAGATTAGAATGGCAGGTCGGCGAACTCGACAAATTACAGCTCAAAAAAGGCGAATGGGATGAAATCACTCAAGAGCATAGTCGCTTAGCGCATGCCGCTAGTTTGCTTGAAGGCGCACAAGAAGCCGCGGATTTGATTTCAGAATCCGAACACCCCGTTCTCTCTCAGGTTTCTTCCATTTTACAAAAATTGGGCAAGCTTGAAGAATATGACCTCAAGTTAAAGCCCATTCTCGAATCGTTAGAATCAGCGCGCATCAATTTACAAGAATGTTCCTACGCGCTGAATGACTATTTAGGACGGGTCGAACTCGATCCTGCGCGCTTGCGAGAAGTCGAACATCGAGTCGAAACCTTGCATAGCACAGCGCGGCGCTTTCATGTAGAACCAGAAGGATTAATTGCTGAGTTGGACAATTTGAAACAACAATTACAGCAACTCGCTGGCGCCTCCGATATGGATGCACTGAAAAAACAAGAAGAACTCGCCAAACAAGCCTATCTCGACCAAGCCCATCATCTCAGTCGCCAACGGCAAGTGGTCGCTCGTGACTTAGAAGCCGCCGTCACCAATGCGATGCAAGATTTGAGTATGGCTGGCGGACGCTTCGCGATCGATTTAGCAAGCCGCGAAGCCAGCGTTACGGGCCTAGAACAAATTGAATTCATGGTTGCCGGTCACGCCGGAGTACAAGCCAGACCATTGGCAAAAGTTGCCTCTGGTGGCGAATTAGCCCGCATTTCCTTAGCCATCTCCGTCATCACCTCCTGCGCCACCGCGACGCCGACATTAATTTTCGATGAAGTTGATAGTGGGATTGGTGGTGCCGTAGCAGAGGTTGTGGGTCGCTTACTAAAACGCTTGGGTCAAGATCGTCAGGTCTTATGTGTGACGCACTTACCGCAAGTGGCCAGCCAAGGCAATCAACATTTTGAAGTCAGTAAAACGCAAAACAAGGGCAAGACCTATTCGCAAATTACCGCGCTCGATCACAAACAACGCGTGGAAGAAATTGCTCGGATGCTCGGTGGCTTAGAAATTACCGCGACCACACGTAAACACGCGCGTGAGTTACTCGCGCTCTGACATATTGCACTACAATCGCGCCAAATACACAAAACTACAGTGTTTGTTGAGCATTTAACCAATTAAGAAAGGCGACCATGGCATTTTTAAAAGAACCAGATTACTCGCACGGTAGAGCCGAAAAAACAGCGGTCGTGTTAATCAATCTTGGAACACCCGACGCGCCCACGACCAGTGCTGTTAGACGTTATTTGAAACAGTTTTTGTGGGATCAACGTGTGGTCGAAATCCCGCGAGCAGTATGGTGGATGATACTGAATTTGATCATTCTGCCATTCCGTTCAAAAAAATCTGCTGAAAAATACGCAGCAATTTGGAGCAATGATGGCTCGCCTTTATTAGTCCACACACGCAAACAAGCAGTCTTACTCAAAGGCTATCTCGGTGAGCGTGGGCACGAAGTCAATGTGGTACACGCGATGTGCTACGGTTCGCCATCGATCCCCGAAGTCTTGAGTCAACTCAAAGCCGAAGGCCACGAACGCATCTTGATTTTACCTGCTTATCCTCAGTATTCAGCAACTACCACGGCCGCGAATTTTGACGCTGTCACTCAGCATTACCAACAAACGCGCAACGTGCCGGAACTACGTTTCATCAAGCATTACCATGACCACCCTGCTTACATCCATGCGTTGAAAGTCTCCGTTCTGAAATCATGGGAAATCAATGGCAAACCCGAAAAACTCGTGATGAGTTTTCATGGACTGCCAAAAGCTTTCTTGATGCGCGGCGATCCTTATCACTGCGAGTGCTACAAAACGGCACGCCTGCTTGCGGAGCAATTAGGTCTCGGCAAAGAGGAATATATCGTTACCTTTCAATCACGTTTGGGTCGCGCTGAATGGTTACAACCCTACACTGAGCCAACCGTACAAGCCCTCGCGAAACAAGGCGTTAAACGCATTGATGTGGTTTGTCCAGGATTCTTGGCCGATTGTCTAGAAACACTAGAAGAAATCGCGATGGAAGTACGCCAAGCATTTTTGGGCGCGGGCGGTCAGACCTTTAACTACATCCCCTGCTTAAATGAATCCCCAGACGGCTTACGTGCTTTAGCGGAAATCAGTGAACAACATCTGATCGGCTGGCCAACCATGAAAACTGCCAGTATGCGCGAACAAGAAAAGCAACAAGCACTGATTAGCCGTGCCGAAGCAAAGCGTTTTGGAGCCGACCACTAATGTCGCAATCAATATTTGTAATTGGCGATGTGCAAGGCTGCTACGATCAGCTTGTCGCGCTGATTGCGAAGATAGATGCGATTGACCCGCAGGCGCGCTTACTGTTTGCTGGCGACTTAGTGAATCGTGGCCCTAAATCATTAGAGACTCTACGTCTAGTCAAAAATTTAGGAACACGTGCGGATACGGTTTTGGGCAATCATGATTTGCATTTGCTAGCTGTCGCCTGCGGCGCCCGTTCATTACACCGGAGCGACACCTTAGACGCTATTTTAGAAGCTGAAGATAGAGAAGATTTATTGCAATGGCTACGTCGTCGTCCGATGGCAATCGAGCTCAATGACGGTCTGCTGGTACACGCGGGTGTTTTCGCCAATTGGGATAAAACCAAAACACGACAACTAGCGCAAGAAATTGAAATCGAACTGCGCGGCGACAATTGGCAAGACCTGCTAAGCACCATGTACGGCAATACGCCGACTCTCTGGAACGATCATTTACAAGGAACAGAACGCCAACGCTGCATTATCAACGCCCTCACCCGTATGCGTTTTTGTCATGCCGATGGAAGTATGGACTTTGACCTCAAAGAAGGTGCGGCAAAAGCACCTGAGCATCTAGCCCCATGGTTCGACCTAACCAATCGCCAAACCCAAGACTGCACGGTCATTTTCGGGCATTGGTCAACATTAGGTTTAGTCTTACGAGAGAATGTAATCAGTCTGGATACGGGCTGTGTCTGGGGCGGTCAATTAACGGCGGTACGATTATCTGATCGACTAGTTTTGCAAGTGCAAAGTCCGCAACATCAGACACCCTTCTAGCCTGTGCCTTGAATCGTGTTGACAGCAGCTAGCTTCATACTCAGGTCAAAAACTAAACACTATCCAAACTAACGCCAAGCGCTTTAGCAACGATTACACGCGCTGCTTGTGCAACCTCACGACGATGGGCGCCTTCGGTTGGGATATTCGGTAATTGAATTAACTCCGCAGTCATTTCACCAGAGGCCAAAATCAATTTCATACTTTCGGCAAAAGTCATCTCACCAATAAAATCGGCTGCAGGATGAAGTTGTCCTTGCGCATCAACGTATCGCACTGCAAAAGGTAGCACGGGGACTTTGGCTTCGATCGCTGCTTCAAATAAGTTCGGATGAAACGGTAGAACGCCACCTTGCGCGCCTGTTGTTCCTTCTGGAAAAAAAGCGATGCGTTTGTTTTGCTCTAATTGCTGGACTAAGCCTTCGTAAATACGACGCACTTCGCGCTGTTTGCCACGTGCCAAAAAAATGGTGCCAGCTTGTGCGCTCAACCATCCGGCGATAGGCCAACTACGAATATCTGCCTTGGCCACGAAATGACATGCTTGCCAAGAATTGATCACAAAAATATCTAGCCACGAAACGTGATTAGCAATGATCAAAGCATGATCGGCGATTTGGCCGCCGCTTTGATCGATGAACTTCACGCGAACGTTACACAGGCCGAGTAATTGCGATGACCAACGACGCACCAAAGCCTCGCGTTTACCCGCTGCGATGAAGGGAAAAATAAAGGCACAAGTCAAAACGCCTGCAAATACGTGCAACATGACACGGGCGAAACGCAGTTTAGGCATGCAACACCGAAAGAATAATGAAAGAAAAAGGTCGAAATGAAAAACGACAATTCCTCAAATTAGCGACTCATAGGCAACTTAGTGCTAACTCAAGGAATGGTCTGACGTCGACTACATAGAGCTATAGGCAATACGACCGTGGACAATAGTTGCCTTGACCACCGCAGGCAATTCATAACCGAGGAAAGGCGTGTGCTTACCTTGACTTACCAAGGCATCGGCCTTCACCATCCAACGAGCGCTTGGATCAAATATACATAAATCTGCAGCTTCACCAACCTTGACTTGTCCGCATACCAAGCCGACCAAGCCTGCTGGATCACGCGTAATTTTGGCTATGGCATGCGCCAGACCGATGGCGCCACGGCTATCATCTGACCATTTCACGACCAAAGATAGTAATAGCTCTAAACCTGTTGCACCAGGTGAAGCTTCGGCAAACGGCAAAGCTTTTTCATCATCATCGACGGGCGTATGATCAGAGCAAATCGCATCGACGGTGCCATCTACTAATGCTGCCGAAATCGCATCACGATCACGCTGACTGCGCAATGGTGGCGTTAAACGCGCGTTCGAGTCGAAGTAACCGATATCGGTATCTGTCAAGTGCACATGATGAACCCCAACATCACAAGTTAATGGCAAGCCCTCTTTTTTCGCCTGACGAATCAATTCGAGACCAGCAGCCGAGGAAATTCGGCACAAATGCACTCTTGCGCCGGTTGCGCGCATCAATTCAAATAGGGTATGCAAGGCGATGGTCTCGGCCATCACCGGTACGCCGGACAAACCAAGGCGGGACGCTAATGGTCCACTATGCGCAACGCCGCCCTTCCCCACAAAAGCATCTTGTGGGCGCAACCAAACGGTGTAGCCAAAAGTGGCAGCGTAGGACAAGGCGCGTTGTAAAACATTGGTGTCAACAATCGCTTCTTCAGCTTGTGAGAAACCCACACAGCCAGCGGCAGTCAAGGCTGCCATCTCGGTCAGATTTTGTCCTTTCAAACCGACGGTCAATGCGCCCAAAGGATAAACGTTTGCCTTGTGCTGCATCTTGGCTCTTTGCTTGAGCATTTCCACTAAACCGGCTTCATCCAAAACTGGATCGGTGTCCGGTGGGCACACCAAACTGGTCACACCACCACGCATGGCTGCCTGCAATTCAGATTCCAGAGTCGCTTTGTATTCAAAACCAGGTTCGCGCAAACGAGCGCTCAAGTCGACTAAGCCCGGCGTCACAATCAAGCCACTCGCGTCGATGGTTTGCGTTGCCGTAAAATCAGCTGGTGGCAAACCCAATGACGCAATTTTTCCTGCACTGATAAAGATATCTTTAACTTCATCCAAGCCACTCGCAGGATCAATCACTCGACCATTTTTAATGTGAAGATTCATTTACATTCTTTCCGAAAATTCTTGTTCTATGTGGACATGTGTGAGGACTAGGCTGATGCATTACTGCCTGAAACGATACTCATAACGGCCATCCGCACCGCGATTCCAAACGTCACCTGAGGCAAAATGACAGCCTGTGGGCCATCGGCAACTGCAGAGTCAATTTCCACACCGCGATTCATGGGACCTGGATGCATCACGATGGCATCCGATTTGGCTAAAGCTAAACGCTCAGGTGTCAAACCATATTGTTTGAAGTATTCCTGTGTCGACGGCAACAAGGCACCGTTCATACGTTCATTTTGCAAACGCAACATGATGACAACATCGACGCCTCGCAAACCTTCGTTCATGTCGGTAAAAACACGGACGCCCATTTGCTCTAATCCGCCTGGCAACAAAGTTCGTGGGCCGATCACACGCACTTCGGCTGCACCCAATGTCGTTAAAGCATGGATATCCGAACGCGCCACACGACTGTGCAAGACGTCACCGACAATCGCTACCGTCAGATTACTAAAGTCTTTTTTGTAATGACGGATGGTGTACATGTCCAACAAACCTTGGGTCGGATGCTCGTGTCTGCCGTCGCCAGCATTCACAACATGGACATGGTGCTGCTTGGTGTCGTTCAAATGTTGGGCGATTAAGAATGGCGCGCCCGAGGTGGCATGACGTACCACAAACATATCCGCATGCATGGCGGCCAAATTGTCTATCGTATCAAGTAAAGATTCGCCTTTACTTGCGCTGGATGCGGCGATATTTAAATTAATGACATCGGCCGACAAGCGTTTTGCGGCGATTTCAAAAGTGGTACGTGTGCGCGTCGAGTTTTCAAAAAATAAGTTAAACACGCTTTTGCCATGCATCAGCGGCACTTTCTTTAACTCGCGTTCACCGATACTGACAAAGGACGACGCCGTGTCGAGAATATGATTGATGATGGATTTCGGTAAGCCATCAATTCCCAATAAATGTTGTAGCTCGCCGTTTTTATTTAACTGTGGATTTTTCATCTCGACTCTTTACCTAGTTATAGGAGTTTTTACTTTACGTTTGATCAAAATACTGTTGCAAGATCACGGCTGCCGCCTGATCATCAATGCGTTCACCCTGCTTTGCCTGCAGTACTGCAGACGAATAGCGCTCGTCGACCAAGGCGATTTTGACGCCATAACGGCCATGTAATTGATTGGCAAATCGCTGACAACGCACTGTCATTTCGTGAGCAGCACCATCCGGGTGCATGGGCAATCCAACCACGCACAAAGCCGGTTGCCACTCTTTAATCAACTTGGCAACCGCTTCGAACTTCGCCTCATTACTGGCTGCACTGATGATCGCTAAGGGCTGTGCTTGACGGGTCACGGTATTGCCAACAGCGACGCCTATTCTTTTCAAACCAAAATCAAAAGCCAGTATGGTGCCGCTCACTGGCATCGTCTCAGGCACACTCATCAAGCATGTCCCGCGACTGAAGCCAGCATTAATGGATCAAAACCGAGTAATTTCATCGCCGCATCAAAGCGCTGTTCGATAGGGACTTCAAACATCACGTCTAAGTCTGCAGGAACCGTCAGCCAGCCATTGTCGAGTATTTCTTTTTCCAATTGCCCAGCATCCCAGCCTGCGTAACCTATGCTTAACAATAAGCGCTGTGGTGCTTCGCCAGTTGCCAACAACTCCAAAATATCGCGTGAGGTCGTAAAACTCACCTCGTCACTGACCTTGAGCGAGGAAGTAAATTTACCGGCTGGTGCATGCAAAACAAAGCCGCGATCACTTTGCACGGGACCGCCAAACATCACGGGCTTTTGCCCCAAGGGGTGGGAGTTAGGAATAATTTCCAATTGCAAATCAATACGATCAAACAGCTCGGCAATGGTCATATCAGTGGGACGATTGATCACCATGCCCATGGCGCCGCGCGAATTATGTTCACACATATAAACCACACTGCCGCCAAAAACAGGGTCTTGCATGCTTGGCATGGCAATTAAGAAATGATTACTCAAATTGAGTGTTTGCTTCTCTGCATCCTCACTGGCATTGGCATGTTGGAGCTTAATCGTTTGATCTAAGAGATCGGAAAAATCATGTCCGACGAGTTCAATTTCCTCGTCTTCAAAGTCTTCTATTAGGGAATTTAATGGTTTTTGCTTCTTCATACCGCTATTTTATCAGTTTTAGCTGAGTTATTTGATCTGTGCTATCGTCTCCAAGCTGACTTTATGCCCAAAATAAAAATTAACAAAAAATACAAATTAATTAGTTGACGAATGACAAATCACTCCAAAAGCCTAGTCTGGTTCCGCCGCGATTTACGCTCCTACGATCACGCTGCGCTCTATCGAGCCCTGAGTCAAAGCGAGCATTGCTACTGCGTTTTTATCTTTGACACCACGATTTTGCAGCATTTACCAAAACGCGATCGACGCGTGCAATTTATTCATCAAAGCATTGTTGAACTGCGCGCTGAACTCAAAAAACTCGGGTCAAATTTAATCGTACATTATGGCGACCCACAACATTTAATCCCCAAGCTGGCGGCAGAACTCGAAGTCAACGCTGTTTTCGTCAACCGCGATTATGAACCCACCGCCAAAACGCGGGATCACACAATTGAACTGGCATTGCAGAGTTTCAATTGCCAGTTCATAGCTTGCAAAGATCAAGTGATTTTTGAAGACAATGAGGTCTTAAGCTTGGCAGGCAAGCCTTTTTCTGTCTTTACACCCTATAAGAATGCATGGCTAAAAAAACTAGCTTCGGAAGCCGATGCGGAACCTGACTTTTATTTCAAAGCCTATCCGATCGAAAAATATGCGCATCGCTTTGCTCCGACTTTACCGACACAACTCGACGCCGAATTGCCAACATTAGCAGACATGGGATTTGAGCCTTTTGAAGACGCGGAAATCAAGCTACAAGGTGGCATGTTAGCGGCCAATGCCCTACTTGACGATTTCTTAAATCGTATCGATCAATATGGCACTACACGCGACTTTCCTTCGATCAAAGGTCCCTCCTACCTTTCCGTGCATTTGCGTTTCGGTACGGTGTCGATACGCTATTTGGTCAGGCTCGCCATTGAACACATGCGCGTTGCAAGCAACGTGGCTGGCGCTAGCGTGTGGCTATCTGAACTCATCTGGCGTGATTTTTACTTCATGATTTTGGATCATCATCCGCATGTCGTTAGCAAGGCGTTTAAACCCGAATATGATGCGATCACATGGGAAAACGGTGATCATGCGCAAGCCTTGTTTCAAGCATGGTGTGATGGCAAAACTGGCTATCCGCTGGTCGATGCAGCGATGTTGCAATTGAACCAAACTGGCTACATGCACAATCGCTTGCGTATGGTGGTGGCAAGTTTCTTGGTCAAAGATCTCGGTATAGATTGGCGCTGGGGCGAAGCCTATTTTGCCTCGCACTTAAATGACTTTGATCTTTCTGCGAATAACGGTGGTTGGCAATGGGCAGCATCAACTGGCTGCGATGCTCAGCCTTACTTCCGCATTTTTAATCCGATTACACAATCTGAGAAATTCGACAGTGAAGGTAAATTTATCAAACGCTACTTACCACAGCTCGCCGCCCTGAATCACAAACAAATCCACGCACCTTGGACTTTGCGTCCTTTAGAGCTGCAAGCTGCCAATCTCAAGATCGGCATCGACTATCCCAACCCTATCGTCGAACATGATGTGGCACGTAAAAAGACTTTAGAACGATACAGCGTCGTCAAAAAAGTGCAGGCATAAAAAAAGCCGGAGATTTCTCTCCGGCTCAGATCGCTGACAAACCCCGTCTTTTATTAAAAGCGGGGTTTTTTATTGGGTAATGATTGCGTCTCTAGTAGGCACTTTAAAAATAAAAGAACTTCGCCACGTATTTTTCAAACGAAGACTCAA
>NZ_JACOFW010000030.1 GCF_014284305.1 Affinundibacterium seohonense | reverse complement strand
AACTAGTTGTTCCAAGGTGACCATTTCTAATTCGTGTTGGAAAGGTGTCGGTGTTTTTAGCATGCCGCTATTAAACCAAAAGACCTCGCACTTGGCGAGGCCTTTTGGGGTTTGTCAGCAGTCTGAAAGGCACTCGATTGAGTGCCTTTTTGCTTATCTCAGACTGAAATAAGTATTCGCTTAAGCATACTCGCTAAGCGCTGTTTTCATCTTCTTTAAAGCCGCCGTTTCGATTTGGCGAATACGTTCCGCAGATACGCCATATTCGTCAGCCAATTCATGCAAAGTGGCACCAGAGCCGTCATCGTTTTGCAACCAGCGTGATTCGATGATGTGACGTGAACGTGGATCCAGCTTCGCTAATGCAGTTTCCAAACCTTCGCCTTGCATGCGATCGTATTGCTGTGCTTCGATGACATTGGTTGGTTCACCTGCGTCAGTTTTTAAATAGGCAATCGGCGCAAATTTTTCGTCTTCGTCGTCGCTGGAACCATCTAAAGCAACATCTCGACCAGACAAACGCATTTCCATCTCAATTACGTCTTCGCGTTTGACATCTAACTTTCTTGCTAAGTTATCGATCTGCGAAGGTGTCATGGAGTCTAGACCTTCTTTATTCGAACGCAGATTAAAGAACAGTTTACGTTGCGCCTTTGTTGTCGCAACTTTGACCAAGCGCCAGTTCTTCAGGATGTATTCATGCATCTCGGCCTTGATCCAATGCATCGCATAAGAAACTAAGCGCACGCCTTGATCTGGATCGAAACGCTTGACCGCTTTCATCAAGCCGATATTGCCTTCTTGAATCAAGTCAGCGTGTGGCAAGCCGTAACCTAAGTAACCACGGGCGATAGAGACGACTAAGCGCAAATGCGACATAACCAATTGTTGCGCTGCGTTGAGGTCATTGTGTAATTTTAACTTCGTTGCAAGATCAATCTCTTCTTCTTGCGTCAACATAGGTAAACGATTGACCGCAGAGATATAGGCATCGATATTGCCTAATGTACCGGTAAACCCCAGTGCTAAAGCGGTGCTGTCCGAAGAACGCAAAAAGCCTTGTGCTGATGTTTGTGTCATGTTTCCTCCTGATATGAAATCAGATTGTATCTATGGAGCCGTACCAAAAACAGTTTTTAGTACCTTCAAGTTCTAATATTAGCACTCAATCGGCATGAGTGCTAATAATCTGTTTGTTTCGACGAAATTCAAGATCTTTGCTGTAAAAAAATTAATTTTCACTGGCATTTCAGGGCAGGAATCTGCGTATTCGACCCAAAGGCGCCTGAAAAGTTGCACGAGTGCATTAGCTTTTGTCAGGATTAGGCCGCAATTTTCGATAATTGACGACGAACGGAGAGGTAGGCGCCACATAAACCAAGCAGTTTGCTCATCAGAATTAGACCTAGACTTGGCAATATGCCAAGCGGGCTGAGGTGAAACTCGGAAGCATACAATTTGGCAAATTCGGCAATTGCTTGATTTAACGGTTGCAATGATAGCGCCACTAAACCTAAGGCTAAGCCACCTGCGAGCACACCTAGCATAGCACCAGTGTAGTAATACGGCTTATGAATGAAACTATTCGTGGCCCCCAACATGCGACTGACACTGATCTCGGCTTGATGCGAAATGACTTGGAGTCGTGTCGCATTAAAAATCACGACAATCACAACGATGGCTAGAGTTACTGCTAAAAATAGCAAAGCCATTTGCAAGACATGTAAAAGCGCAGCTAAGCGCTTCACCCAGGCTGAATCCACTTGCACCACATCGATGTGATCGAGACCTTGCAATGCACTGGTTAACTGTTCGACTTTTGTGCTATCTGCGCTGGACAGTGAGAGAACAAAGGCGTCTGGCAGTGGATTGCCACCCAAAGTGGCCAGAACTTCTGCCAAATTATTTGTGCCCTCCATCGTTGCCAAAGCTTTGTCTTTAGGCACAAATCTTACTTTTGCCTCGACCTTTAAATCTTTTAGGGTCTTTTTGATCGGTGCTTGCAATGCTGCCGCATCGCTAGTAGCGAGCTCTGGTTTGAGAAACACGCTAACTTCGGGTTCTATGGATAACTGAGATGCGACTGGGCGTATATTTTCTAAAACCGTTAAGCCTGCAATTGGCAGAGACAAGGCAATCGCAATCACTAAAACATTAAACAAAAAATTACCCGGTGCAGCGCGTAAATGAGTCAATGCACTGCGCATCGCATAGGCATGTTGGCGGAACCAATTGGTCATGATGAATGTGTATCCTTGAAATCTGATTTAAGCAGCAACAGTCGGTTCAACTGCTGAAGTCCAGGAGTCAGTGACCTCGCCTTTACTTAAATAAATGACGCGATTGGCTTGATCTAAAAACTGTTCATCGTGGCTAGAAATAATACAGGTCACGCCTGAGCGTTGAAATGCTTTCAAGGCATTGATCACGATGATCGCATTGTCGCGGTCCAAATAAGCGGTTGGCTCGTCCGCCAAAATGATTTTGGGACGATTGACGATCGCACGTGCGATGGCGATACGTTGTTGCTCGCCGCCTGACAGCGCAAGTGGCGAGGCATGTGCTTTGTCGAGAATATTTAAGCGATCTAATGCGGCACAGGCGCGAGTTTCTGCTTCACTGGTAGATTCACCTACGACGATCATAGGCAACATTACATTCGCTAATACACTGCGATCCAAGAGCAATCCTTGACCTTGTAAAATTAAGCCTAACTTGCGACGCAAATAAGGCAAGCTACCACTTTTCAATTGGCCGATGTCTTGACCATTCATTAGTACCGTGCCGCTACTCGGCTTTTCTAATCCAGCAATCATGCGCAGTAAAGTCGATTTACCAGCGCCCGATGGACCCGCCAAGAAAACTAATTCACCATCGCCTATCGTTAAGGACACGTCCCTTAATGCATAGATGTCGTTGGCATAAGCTTTCGTTACCTGTTGGAATTCAATCATTGCAAACTTTCCTTCATCGTGTGCTGGTCAGTTTTATTGCAGTAGTGCGTCAACAAATTCTTGTGCATCGAAGGCCTGCAGATCTTCAATTTGCTCACCGACGCCGATGAAATACACAGGAATAGGGCGGGTTTTTGCAATTGCTGCCAATACGCCACCTTTTGCGGTGCCATCTAGTTTGGTTATGATGAGGCCAGTTAATTGCAGTGCATCGTCGAAGGCTTTGACCTGTGTTAAGGCATTTTGTCCGGTATTGCCATCAATGACTAATAAAACTTCTTGCGGCGCGCCATCCATGCCTTTGCCAATGACACGTTTAATTTTTTTGAGCTCTTCCATCAAGTGTAATTGGGTTGGTAAACGACCGGCAGTATCGACCATCACGACATTGGTACCACGTGCTTTGGCGGAAGCAACGGCATCGAATGCCACTGCTGCTGGGTCGCCAGATTCTTGCGCGATGACGGTAATGTTATTGCGTTCACCCCACACCATTAATTGTTCACGAGCCGCGGCGCGGAAGGTATCACCCGCTGCCAACACCACGGATTGATTATGCGCATGCATGTGTTTGGCGAGTTTACCTATCGTCGTTGTTTTCCCCGCGCCATTCACTCCGGCGATCATCATTACCAAAGGTTGATGGCGACCAAGTTCAAACGGTTTTTGCAATGGTTTTAGCAAGTCAAGTAACAAGACTTTGAGCGCGGCTTTGACTTGCTCTGCTTCGGTTAATTTCTCTTCTTTGACCTTGCGTTTTAAACTGTCGAGCAAATACATGGTCGCTTCGACGCCTGCATCGGAAGTCAATAAGGCAGCCTCCAGTTCGTCATATAAATCATCGTCGATTTTTGCGCCAACAAACAGCGTGGTCAAATTCGATGAGGTCTTTGCTAAACCCTGTTTTAGTCGCGCGATCCATGACAGTTTTGCCGGTGCTGCTTCTGGCTTGGTCTCTGGTTTTGTATCTACTTCAACAGATGCTGGAGTTTGAACAATTGCGGTCTCTACAATGGCGTCAGATGCGCCATGATCAACCTGATTTGAGGTGACTTGAACTTCGGAAGCCGCTGGTGTTGCAACAACTTCGGGTGTTTTTTTTCTAAAAAAGCTAAACATTGATGAATTTGTACTCAAAAGTAGTGTTGAGATGATTCGCTGATATTGACTTGTAAGCTAAGACAAATCTGTGAGATCGGGTGTTGATTACCCGAGAAATGCAAAGCGTGTGCGAAAAACCTTTAGAATGCTGCCATTCTAACAGAGCCTAACCACGATTTTTCGCCACCCGCTATGAATCACATCAAGAAACGCCAGAATCCAATTGTTACACCCGCTAAGGCGATTAAGCCAGCAAAGCATAGTCAGGCTAGTCATCAAGTCCGCATCATCGGCGGTGATTGGAAGCGTACGCCTTTGACGGTGATTTCTGCCGAGGGTTTGCGTCCAACCCCAGACCGCGTCAGAGAAACGGTGTTCAATTGGCTGAATCATGTGTTTAACAGCCAGTGGGATCGACTTTCTTGCCTCGATGTTTTCGCTGGTAGCGGTGCTCTGGGATTCGAAGCGGCCAGTCGCGGTGCGGCGAAAGTGAAAATGTGTGAAGCGTTTCCAGCGGCGTTTGCGCAGTTAGAGCAGACCAAGCAAAAGCTCAAGGCGGAACAGATTCAATTGCAACGCGGTGATGCGCTCGTTTTGCTGAAAAGCTTGATTACGAAGGCTGAGAAGTTTGACGTCATCTTCCTTGATCCTCCGTTTAACTTAGGCTTTCTGGAAAGAGTTTTACCCCTATGCATTGATCTGTTGGCGCCAAATGGGGTTTTGTACGTGGAATCCGAGCAGGCTTTTGAGACTCTTGGCGTGACAGAAACTGCGGGATGGCAAGTTTTACGGCAAGACAAAGCGGGTAGCGTGCACTTTCATTTGTTGCAACGCAACACTGATTCCGGTGAAGCTGTTTAAAATCTGGGATAATGCCCGTCTAAAATCAGAGCTAAGTCGATTGTTGTGACAAGAACTTAGTAAAAATAAAATCGCAAACACCACCACACCAAGGGAAACGTTATGGTCACAGCAGTTTATCCGGGAACATTTGATCCGCTGACACGCGGCCATGAAGACTTAGTGCGTCGCGCCTCTGGCTTGTTCGATACGCTGATCGTCGGTGTGGCTGATAGCAAAAATAAGAAACCTTTTTTCTCTTTGGAAGAGCGTCTGAGCATTGCCAATGAAGTGCTGGGACATTATCCGAATGTGCGGGTGGAGAGTTTTTCTGGCTTGCTGAAAGACTTTGTACGCAAAAATGATGCGCGCGTCATTGTGCGTGGTTTGCGTGCGGTGTCTGATTTTGAATATGAGTTTCAAATGGCGGGGATGAATCGATATTTACTACCGGATGTCGAAACCATGTTCTTAACACCATCGGATCAATATCAATTTATTTCCGGCACCATCGTTCGTGAGATTGCGCAATTCGGTGGTGACGTTTCAAAATTTGTGTTTCCATCGGTCGATGCTTGGCTGAAGAAAAAAATCGCAGAACAAACCAAGTAATCAAGAAATAAAGTAACGAAGAACAACATGGCACTATTAATTACCGACGACTGCATCAATTGTGATGTGTGTGAACCTGAATGCCCGAATGAAGCGATTTATATGGGGCCAGAGATTTACGAGATTGATCCGAATAAATGCACGGAATGCGTTGGGCATTATGACGAGCCGCAATGTCAGCAAGTCTGCCCCGTCAGTTGTATTCCGTTTAATCCAGCTTGGCGCGAGACTAAGGAACAGTTAATGGCCAAGTACCAAACGCTACAAGCAGCGGCCAAGAAAGTTTAATCGTCGATCGCGACACGCACGCAGTTGCGTCCCTGATCTTTTGCTTGGTACAAGGCACGGTCTGCACGCAATAGCAAATCGTTAGCCGTGCTGTCAATTTCTCCGAGATTGTGATCATCCGATAAAGTCGCGATGCCAATGGAAATAGTTACGTCACACATGCCACCCATGCTCAATGAAAATGGTTTGTCGGCGATACTGTTGCGAATTCGTTCGGCAACCATCAGTGCGTTGGCATGCGATGTGTTGACTAACAAAACCACAAATTCCTCACCACCAAATCGACCGATCGTATCGCTTAAACGCAGTTCGGCTTTGATGCGCTTGGCGACTTCACGCAAGACATCGTCTCCACCTTGATGACCATGCTGATCATTGATGTTTTTAAAGTGATCAATGTCCAAATACATGCAGGCGATACAGTAATGCTGACGCCGCGCTCGACCAATTTCTTCCAACATTCTTTGTTCGACATAGCGGCGATTGCTTACATTGGTGAGTGCATCGGTTAAACTGATTTGCGTTAATCGCTCACTGTTGATGACGTTTTCCAAACAAATGGCGATGATAGAAGCAAGCCTTTCGACAAAATCGGTACCCATATCAAAGGAAAAACGCTCCGCATCCATGCTGCCTAAATTCAGACTTCCTAATAATTTACTTTGACGAATTAGGGGGATGATGGCAACGCTGATTGGTTGCTCGAAGCAAGGGGCAAATAAAATTTGATGTACATCGGTTTCATAATTGCCGAGTACGGGCTTTTTTAGTGGACGCGCTTCGATTTGCAGTTCGGTTTCGGATTGTACAAACAACAGAAACGGGAATTCGGTACTATCGATCTTCAAATCCGCCAACATGTCCTGCAAGTTATGTTGACTATTGACCAGACTTAAAGTGACTTGATCGAGCTCGCAGAGTTCTGCCAAAGTCACGAAGATATGCTGAATTAATTCACGAAAGCTGTGTGATCCTATCAGTTGCAGATCTAAGGTCTGATGGCGATTTAAAATGTCTTGGTTATGGCGCGCCTCCACCAATAGGTCTTGCAACTGTGCGCGAACGATATGTACTTCATTATGGGTGGCATCACCAAGATGATTCGAGCCAGAGGTCAATGACTTATCCATAGAGTTCTTGTGTACTGTGATTCAAGGGAGGCGCTTTTGACAATAATGTCACTACTGCATCACAACTTTAACATAGGCCGTTGATGCGCAGCGTGAACTTACAGTCTTTAACAAGTTGAAATCTAATAAATGCACACATCGTGCGAGATATTTTGTCGCTGTAATGCGACATAGTTTCTGTGTGTCATGAAAAAACATTTTTCTTTGTTTGCTCTAATCGCAATGTCATTTCAATTTTCTTGCTTTGATGTGGTTAACATACTTTGCTCGTAGTTGATCAGGGCATCATCAATGATTCTCGTATCCCAAATTGGTAAGGAATATTGCCCTTTCGAGCCTATCTTCTTTTCCAATGTCGATGCAGATGAGTTCAGAATGACTTTGCTGATATTTGACGGCGCAAAGTACATGACGTTGACAGCGCGTGATGTACATGGATTACCGGATGCAAATAAATTCACATGGGCGCTAAATACGATGGACACGTCTTGTTTTTCTACCGCCCATCGCACTTGGCATTCGAGTCTGAGATCACCGAGGCGTTTGACATCATCGGATAAATTCGCACTTTTGACATAGGGCTT
Organism: Affinundibacterium seohonense; assembly: GCF_014284305.1. GTDB lineage: Bacteria > Pseudomonadota > Gammaproteobacteria > Burkholderiales > Burkholderiaceae_D > Undibacterium > Undibacterium seohonense. The sequence continues at coordinate 40,281 of NZ_JACOFW010000030.1, read as the reverse complement.
AAAATAAAACTGACCTTTTGGCTTATTCAAAATGAGATCGTATTCGTCCTCATGTTTGAGAGCAATGTCTGGTAACTGAAATTTGCCATCCGCATCGATTGGAATATTGATTGAGGTTTCATCGCTCGCCAGACGCATCGTGACACCTTCTAAACTTAGCTTTTTTGATCTGGGGATCAGGATGAAAAAGAGCTCTGAATTGGGAGCCAGTTTATTGTATTCGGCGTAGGCTTTTAAGCCTTTCTGCATTTGCGAATACGATTTGAGTTCTAGACCTTTTTGCGAAGATACTTCGACTCTGCTGGTGCTGCTGTCTCTGTTTTCATCTTGCGCACTTGCCGTCAAGATAGGAAGGGATAACAATAGACAGATCCCGAAATTCGTTATGTTCATGTGGTCTCTTATGTGAAGAATTGGTTTGGTGGAATTTCTGTTGCAGCCGCTAAGGGGCTGGCAATGGCATGAATGATAAATGCCAAGATTAAATTAATCTAGTAATTTTTGCATGTATTTTTAAGCTGTTTCAACTTGACTTGATCATGGTAGGCAAGATGTTTGGTGGCATCAAAAGTGCAAGAAAATACTATGTAACGAGACCTGAAATTATTTCTTTGACCTTCACCGATCTGCACACGATCATGACGCTTCTCTCAATATGTAAATAAAAACCATCTATGAAAACACGCGTATTTTTCTGTATCTTCGCATTTCTATTTACAACGAACAGCTTCGCGCAGGAAACTTCGGCGACTCCGCAAGCAGCAAAGGAGCAAAATCAAGAGCAAGAAGCATCCGCCCAATCGGTAGAGATTAGTAATGTCAAAAACCCAGACTGGAAGTCATACAGAACGATGTTGAAAGGCTTGGATGCATTTGAAAAGCATCACGCCCATGCTCCTCGCGCCGAGCATAAGTTCATTTTGAAGCCGCGTAAGCAAGAGACGAGTTTGACCGGTGTCAGTTTGCGTTTAGCGACGGATGACTACAGTCGTCTTATCGTTTTGGGTGAAGACGGTAGCTTTAGTTTGCCACGTGATCCGCAGGCAGAGGCGCAAAATGCGGAGTTAATGATCAATCGTAAGAAAGACTTATTTCGCTGGTGGCCATTGGTACAAAGTCCGGGATTAGCCCCAAATCAACGTCGTTTAGGCGATCTGCGTTTGGAGTGCGAAATGTTTTGGGCGATTCATTATGACGACTTACCGTTTATTGCACGTAATTTCGTTAGGGCCTTGGGTGGTCCTTGCAAAACCAAAAAAGTAACACTTGGTTTTCCGGCTGAATTTATGGGTTTGCGAAGCGCGGTGTTGGTGGAAGGTGAGCGCCGTCAAACGATTATCATCGACGCAGCTAAATCTTTATATTTCCTGACTTTGTTTGATCCTAGTTTTAGTGATAACGCGGTGATCGAATTGGTGTATGAGGACAATGAAGAACTTAAGAAGCGCAACGTCAACGGCTTAAATGTTACTGTTGGCTTCTGAAGAGCCAAGTCGTTTTCTTAACCAATCTTTACCTTCGGCGATGCGGGTCACCATCATTGCAGAAACCAAATCCCCATTCGCATTGAGCAGGGTGGCGATAGGATCGACGAGCGTGCCGATGACCATTGCCACCGGCAATGCCTGCTCCATCGGAAAGCCAAAGGCGGTGATGGCAAACACTTCGCCGATGTAACCACCATTGGGAATACCACCAGCAACCACCGAGACCAACACCGTGATGCCCAGAATTGCAAACCACATTTCTGGCGCAGAAAAATCTTTACCAAACATGGCGAAGAGTAGCGCAAGTTTAATGATCGAGGACATGCTAGAACCATCTTTGTGAATCGGTGCACCTAGCGGTATAACAATATTTCGGATATGAGCTGGAATTCCCATTTTTTCGGCGGCGAGCAGATTCGCTGGAATGGTAGCGATGCTGCTGCAGGTACCGACTGCGGTTAATGCTGGTGTTAAGTTATTTTTCCAGAACACAGTAAAGCCCAAACGGCCGCCAGCAAAGTACGCATACAAGCTAAAGAAAATCACAAAGTACACGCTGCAAGTCGCGTAATACAAGGCCAGTGGATGCATGTATACGCCAAGTAATTGTGGGCCAAAGACGCCAACTTGATACGCAAAATAGGCTCCTAAACCCAGCGGCGCGATGGTCATGATGATGGCTAATAATTGCTTCATGACTTCGTTGCCAGCATCAAGAAAGATGACAAAGGCTTTGCCTTTTTCTCCTGCGCGTAAGGTGGCGAAACCAACCATGATAGAAATGAGAATCAAGGCCAGCATATTCTTGCGTGACATCAATTCAAAAAAATCATTGACGGTCAATACTTGTGCCAAGCTAGTTCCTGTCGCCTGCTGTACCGAGCTAGGGTTGTCGATCAATGCTTGTGCAGCCATGGCGCGCAAGGTCGGATCTTGCGCAAGTGGGAACGCTAACATCACGACTAGCATGACGACCGCGGATATCAAAACTGTCGTGATAAAGACGGCTGTGACGATGCCAAATAATTTCCCGAGTTGATCGGTTTTTTGCAAATTCGCAATCGACGAGGCGATGGTGAAAAACACTAAAGGAATAATGGCGGTGAAAAGGAGATTGAGAAAAATATCGCCGATAAATTTAATGCTCTCGACCTGACTCCCAAACATAAAGCCGACTAAGCTACCAATGCTGATGCCTGCTAAAAGCAAGAGGATGCTGGCGTAGTTGCGTAGCAATGAGGAGCTGTGATGGGAGGCCGTGTGCATAGTTTGATTTAGTTGATTTTGGCGGGAACGACGACATCACAAACACTAAAATCTGCGCCCTTTTCTTGACGGACTTTTGCGATGATTTTTTGCATTGCCTGCTCGGACGCGACTTTGACTTGTGGGCGTTCATTGGCTGGAATATCCGCTAGTATCCTGACGCTTTGCATGATGTCTGGGGTCACTGGTGGTTCGCCATGCTTGATGTTGAGTAGTACATCCATGCCGATCACAACGCGTCCAAAGATCGTGTAATCGCGATCCAAACGGCGGGTGGCGTCGAGCATGAAGTAGAGTTCGCTGTTAGCAGAATCGCGTGGTTCATTGCGCCCCATGCCCGCGATCCCAGCGCAATGCGCACCCCAGCTTCGTAAACTGGCACCATCTTTCTTGAGTGCATCGGTGATTGGTAAGGATTGTATACTGACGCTACCTAGAAAGCCGCTGGCCGCATCGCTGCTATTGCTGGCTATATTGCTGATGGATTTGTACGGTAGCTTAAACATCATCTCTGGTGGTAAGTTCGGATACTTGGTACCGCCACCATCTTGATTATTTGGGTTGCCTGTTTGTGCCACAAATTTGGCAATCACACGATGAAACTGCAAACCGTCATAGACTTTTTCGCGGCTCAATAATTTGATGCGCTCGACTGCTTTGGGCGCCATTTCAGGACGCATCTCAATAATCATGCGACCTTTATTGGAGTCAATGACCAAAGTGTTTTCAGGATCAAGTGTCCGCCAATCGTCACTGGCAAAACAGACTGGTGTTGCCGCGATGGCGAACGAGGCAAAGAGTAGGCGGGTCAATACTTGCATGCGGATTCCTTGATCGAAGTGAGTTGAACCCAGATTTTCCATTAGGCGCGTCTTCGACGCTATTTGAGCGCTGGCGGCGCATTTTCGGTCATTTTTTTCGTTCTTCGTTGCAAATAGCTAGCTATTTGCGCCTCATTCACGTAAAAACTGCCTCGAAAAGTGCATCCACCATCATCTCAAATCCTAATGGAAATTCTGGGTTGAATTGCTCCGGCTATTGTAGGTAAGGCTCGCGATCAGAGCCAGTCTTATTTTTATCAATGTGCATGAAAAAATGGTTTGCATCAGGGTAGACGCAAACCATCATTTTTGTGTATCAGCGTAGCATCGATAATTGCATTCTCGATTGCGCCAATTCGCTTTGATTAATGCGATGATGAGGCAGGCTTGATCGTATGCCCATTCGCTGTTGTGACCGGATCACCACGCATTCTGAACATGTGTACAACTTGCGTGAGTGCATTCGCTTGTTCTTGCATAGCAGTGGCCGCTGCTGCTGCTTGTTCTACTAAGGCTGCGTTTTGCTGAGTAACATCATCCATTTCGTGGATCGCTGAATTCACTTGTTCAATGCCCACCGATTGTTCATCTGAAGCTTTGGTAATCTCTTGCATGATTTGCGTGACATGTTCAACGCTTTCGACGATTTCCTTCATGGTCTCACCAGCCTGATCGACTAATTGAGTACCTAGTTTGACGCTGTCGACAGAATCACCGATTAAGGTTTTGATTTCTTTGGCCGCACTTGCCGAGCGTTGTGCCAGACTGCGGACCTCCGAAGCAACCACCGCAAAACCACGACCTTGTTCGCCAGCACGAGCAGCTTCCACCGCAGCGTTCAGTGCCAGAATATTGGTTTGAAAGGCGATGCCATCAATGACCGCAATGATATCCACGATCTTTTGCGAAGACGCGTTGATCAAACCCATGGTGTCGACCACCTGCGTGACGACTGCGCCACCTTTCATCGCTACACTGGAAGCAGATGATGCCATTTGATGGGCATTGCGAGCGTGAGATGAGTTTAGTTTGACAGCATCTGTTAAGGTCAGCATGGAGGCAGACGTTTGTTCTAGTGCGCTAGCCTGACTCTCGGTGCGGCCAGACAAATCCATATTGCCTTGCGCGATTTCAGTTGATGAAGTGACGATGGCATCGGTACCTTTGCGGACTTCGCGAATAATATCTCGCAAGCTATTTCGCATCGTAAATATGGAATACAGCAGGCTACTTTGATCTTTGGTGTCGATGGCGATGTGGACGGTGAGATCGCCAGACGCAATCGCACTGGTAATGTCGACGGCATATTGTGGTTCGCAGCCGAGTTGTTTTATCAGACCACGAGAAATGAAGTAGCCCATGGCGAACAAAATCAATGAGAGCAGGATTACGACAATCACGATCTGTATGACGCGTTGATAAAGGATGCTATCGATTTTGTCGAGATATACGCCCGTACCGATGATCCAAGACCATTGAGAATTGAGTTTGACGTATGCGACTTTTTCGGACGCCATCTTGCTGTCAGGTTTGTTCCAAGTGTAGTGGACGAATCCTGCACCATCTCGCTTAGCGACATCGCGCATTGCGAGAAACAAGAGTTTGCCTTGACTGTCTTTGTCAGCGCTTAGATCTTGCCCGTTTAAGTTGGGGGAAACAGGATGCATGACCATACGTGGATGGGTGTCGCTAATCCACAAGTACTCATCGTTGCCGTAGCGCAGGGCTTTGAGGGCAGTAATAGCCGCGAGTTTGGCGTCAGTCTCATTCATCTTTGATTCTGTCACTAATTTTTGATAGTGTTCGACCAAAGTGTTCGCCAGTTCAACCGTATGTCGTATGCTGTTTTGATGTTCTTTGATTAGAAGATTTTGCTCCGTCTTTAACAAAAATGTTGTTAACGCCACCATGGCAAGAATCGCGCTGGTGATGAGCACTCCAAGACGTTTGCTGACAGTGAGTTGTTGGAGGCCGAGGCCGATCATATAGTTCTCCTGATGTGTTCGATCATGCGGATCATGGGTTCGACTTTGTTTTGTAATGACGCTTTGATGGTTGGGGTCGTCAAATCCTCAAGGCAGCGAAGTGGACTTACGTTCAAGTTGTAAGCAATCTGCTTTGCAGCTATTCCGAAGCGCTTACGCCTGAGGGCAAAATCCTATCATGCACCTAATGTTTTCGAGAAAATAATTCTGTGTTGCATGGTGGTGTAGCAACAGTCCGTATTTCGCGGTAAGTGCTTAATTGCGACCGATGTGATCGCTCTATTGGTGAATTTATCTATGGTACAAAGCCTGTACTATTGCCTACGCGTCTCGACGTTTTTGCTGGTATGACTGGTACATTCAAAGCGAAAATTACTTACTGAAGCTCTTGATAGGAATGCCAAGTTGTGGGTTTTCGAACCGATATTCCTCGCGCAGAATATCTTTGTGCGTTTGCTGTTCAGTCCATTCGATTGCCAATTGCGATAGGATAGTCCAGCCTAGCCAATCTAATCGAAAGGGGCGATTCGCGATGTTGGGCGCAGATGGCGCCAATGCTTGTTTGCTCCAAATAAAACTGGGAATGCGATAACCAGCGGCGGTGCTGGCACTATGACCAGCATGTTCCCGCGTATGCCCGACCTCTTGACCATGATCTGACACAAAAATCCAAGTGCCATGTTTTGTTGTATGTAATGCCTCGCGGGTGATTTCAAAAGTTTTGACGATTTGATCGTCGTGGTGTCGCAAGGCGGCATCATACTCATTGCGCTTTTCAATGAGCCATTTCGATCGACCTTGTTTCTTCATGGCTTGCGTTACGCCATCGTTTGCATTCGTATAGATCGCTGCTGAGTTGGGATAGCGCATCTTATATTGAGGATGCGCGCCAAGCATGTGCACCACCACTAATTTCCGTTGATGTGGTTGCTGTAGTGCTGCCGCCAGTGGTTGGTGCGTGCTGGAATCGGACGAGGTGCTATCTCGACCAGGTATTTTGTTCAGCATTACTAGGTGATCGGCAAACCGCGCATGGGCTTGTTCGATCGCTTGGCCATCGTGATTGCCGATCCAGCTGATATGGTAGCCTGCGGCTTTTGCCAACGCCAACAAGTGCACTGTTTGACCTTCCTTAGTCGCTAGGTTGAACAAACTATCCAAAGAGGCGAGAGTGGCGGCTTGGGTTGACCATGCATACCGAAAATTAATCATGTCTTGCCGCAAGGATTGGCTGAGGGCTGCAAGTCGCGGTGTGGTATTGCGTGCGTAACCATGGGTCGACATATTGTCTCGGTTCAGGCTATCTGAAATGACTAATACGAGTGTCGATGACTCTTCGTGCGTGATCGTGGGCTTGAGTGTTTGGGCGAAATTGAATTCTTGCAAGCGCTTCTTCCCTAGGTCATGCCAGCTTTCTCGCAGCTCGATGGCATTGGTGGCGGTGCGCGGCCAGAAACTCAGTGGATGCAGTTTGCGCCATGGTTTGCTGGCATAGGCGAGTGTTGATATAGCGATCGCTATGATTAAGAAAGGGAAAATGCCCTTTGACCTAAACTGCGTTGGATAAGGTCGAATGGCGGATGCCGATGCCGCTTTGACGAGTATGATCAATAAGCCTAACGTGAGTAGGCCAAGCGCTAACAGCGTGATGATAGGCTTGGTGAAACTGGCAATGAATTCGATCGATTCTTGGGGCGTTGTATTGGCGACTGCACTTAGTACGAGTGAACTCTCAGGTGCAGCTTGATAAGCTTGGTAAATGAAATAGCGCAAAATGCTATCGAACAGGAAGCTAGCGAGGACAACGCAGACCAAGACAGTACGAGCTGTAAAGTAGCGAGGATTTGCAATCGGTAACAGTAGAACCAATTGGAATGGCAAAGCGAGTGCCAACATTTGTAGCGTTTTGACGTGATCGTGTCCTAGCTCTTCGATGCCAATCAAGAGTGCAAATAGCAAACACCATGTCCAAAGTGGGCGAAAAGGATGACGCCACAGTGACAGCATTCCGTTGCGAAAATTCTGATTGGCAAATGATGTTGTTTGCAGCATAGGAAAATGAGTGTCAGCTGAGAGTGATCAATGTCTCCAAATTTTGAAAGGCTAGGGTTTATGCATAGTCATTCGTTAACTTCGGATTTTGGGTAATTACGAACGAGAGCATACTATATAAATCATTTACCCTTCGACCGTGTGCATGTCAGTTGTCCCATCGCCGTCATTTGCCTGTGTCGCCCTTATTCTTAATGAGCGCTCTTATGCCGTTTGCGGGTCGATGATCCCACGCCCACCGCTGTAAATATTGCCAACAGTTGAAACAAAGCGATGCAGGCGAACACCCATTGCGGATGATGGGCATCCATGATTGCGCCGAACAAGGCAGGTGAAAAAGCTAAGCCGATGTCGAGACCCGAGTACACAACGCCATACACGCGACCGGTTGCATTTTTGGGAGAGGCCGCGCGAATCAGTAAATCGCGAGAAGGTCCTGCAATCCCAGCACCTAAACCAACCGCCCCCATTAGCACGACCGCCATGCTGGCAGAAACCCAACCCGTCGCTAACAGCAAGGCAATCGTCGCGGAAAACGAAAAAGCGATGGTAATAGTACGGTCGTGGTCAGTGGTTTTCGCTGCGATAAAACCGCCCCATACCATCCCAAGTGCTGACGTTAGCATATAGGCGGAATAGCCTGCAGTCGCCCATGCGAGAGACATCCCATACACTTCGCGCAAAGCGGTGGGAGAGAAGCTTTGGATGCCACCGATTCCCATCGAAATCATAAAGAAAAATAAGAAACACATCCAGACGGCAGGCAAACGCATGAAGTGAAATAGACTATTGTCAGTATTCTGAACAGCCGCATTCGCATTTGGTGGCGTTACTGGTTGTAATTGATGGTTGTCTTCCTGTTTTTTTGGGCTAGTGTGAAGCAAATCGCGGTAAACGAACAATATCGCCAATACGACGATAGGAAGTGCCGCTGCTACCATCAAGGCGACTCGCCAGTGATATAAGTTTGCCAAAGTCACTAAGAATATTGGTGCTGCCGCCCAGCCCAAGTTGCCACTGATGCCGTGTACCGAGAACGCATGGCTAAGGCGCCCAGTCGAAACGCATTTATTTAAGATAGTGTAGTCAGCGGGATGAAATACGCTGTTTCCCAAACCTGCCAGCATAGAGCCCAGCATCAGCACCAGATAATTGGGGGCAATTGCTAACACCACTGCGGACAAGGCAAGGCAAGTAATACCAAAAAACAGCACCGCTCGGGCACCAATTTTATCCACGACAAAGCCTGCTAAAGCTTGGCCTATGCCAGAAATCACAAAAAAAGCACTCATTAACAGACCGAGCTCAGCGTAGGATAAACCAAAGGCTTCTTTCAACCAAGGAAAGAGCGGTGCGAGGATCATGTGAAAAAAATGTGAAATGCCGTGCGCCAGACCGACAAGACTAATTACCAACGCATCTTGTCTAAAACTATTCGGTGTTTGCACTTGGTCGTGGCTGGCAGTAAGGCTGGTCATAGAAAAAACTTTCGCGGTCGTCGCATGGGATTCATCAGGAATTTTCCTTTGAGGCTTTCGGAATTATCGAGATTCGATTCTCGATAAAGCATTAAGTTAAGTTCCTAGCTCAACATCGCGAAATCAAAGTAAAAATTGAATTGTGAAGCTACAGTGTAAGGAATAATTGCTAGTCTGTTTTAAGATGATCAGTCATAATTTATCTTGTTTATGCCAAATCGTTGACGTATTTTTGAGGTGTTAGTGATGTCACAAGTTCCGCTTACCCACACTGGCGCGCCGCCGGCTAGTTTGGCACCTAGTGTTGCTCGACCTTTACGGGTCGTTGCCCGTGATCTTGAGGCGGATGAGTTATTGCGAGCGCATCAACATCCGTGGGGGCAAGTGACGTATGCATTGAATGGTGCGGTGCAGGTCAACGCGAATCATCAAACTTGGTTTGTGCCACCGCTGCGGGCCATCTGGATTCCGCCGCTAATGGTGCACGAAGTACGCACTTTAGAACGCGCTCAACTGCGTGCGATTTACGTGGACTCATCACTGGCACCGATCGCTGGTGAAGACTGTGTCGTACTAGAAGTTTCTGAGCTGATGCGCGAATTGGTGCGAGCACTGACGAATATCGAACTCAATGACGATCCGCATCAAGTCGAACGTGAGATGCATCTGTCTGCTTGTCTATTAGACGAATTAGCGTATGCAGCACCGTTACCGCTAAATGTACCGATGCCGCGCGACAGTCGTTTGCGTAGCTTGTGTGAAATCTTAATCGCTGATCCCGCATCGAATCAGAGTTTGGCCGATCTATCTAAGCAAGTTGGCGCCTCGGAGCGGACTCTGGCGCGTTTATTTCAAACCGAAGTGCAAATGAGTTTTGGCTTGTGGCGACAGCAAATGCGTTTAGCTCGCGCAGCGCCTCTCATGGCGCGCGGACTCCCATTGTCTGTGGTTGCGGCCGAGTTAGGCTACGCTAGCCAGTCGGCTTTTTCTGCCATGTTCAAAAGAACCTTTGGACAGTCTCCCACCACATTCTTCAAGTCATCGAAGTAGGGTGCTCAAACATAAACAATATGCGGTCAGCGATTCTTTTCTGCTAAATAGTCGATCAATGCCGCCTTCAGAGACGGCATTAATTGCTGAATTTGTTCAAATAAAACGGCCACATCGGTGAAGTCAGCTTGTTTGCCTTTGAGTTCCAATGCTTTCGACAGTTGCTCTAGTGGTCTGGCATTGAAGTTTCCCACCAGGCCTTTGAATGTATGCGCGCTGCGATGCAGTAGTTCTGCATTATTGCTTTGGATCGCGGTTTGAATTTCATCAAGCTGTTTGTCACAACCGTCCAAGAACATCGGTGTAATGATTTGTATCACTTCCTCATCGCCTTCGAGCATGGCTGTTGCAAAATCAAACGCGGTATGTTCCAGATTATTGGTGGCTAGTTTACCCTCGTCTGATACCAGATTCGAACTAACCATGTTGGTTTTGTTGTCGGTTTCTTGAATGGATAGCAGACTCAAGATGTCCTTGAGTGCATCGGATTTAATGGGTTTGGATAAGTAATAATCCATCCCTGCCTCCAAGCAACGCTCGCGGTCACCTTGCATGGCATTCGCAGTCATCGCAATGATAGGAATATGCTGATCGTCGCTTTCTAGACTACGAATGATTTGGGTAGCTTCGATACCTCCCATTTCTGGCATTTGCATATCCATCAGAATAACGTCATAGGAATTCTGATGATATTTTTCGACGGCAATGCGACCATTTTCCGCAAGCTCATGCTGATAGCCCCATTTGTCGAGTAAGCTAGCGGCCAGTTTTTGGTTGATAGGATTGTCTTCTGCAACCAAGACACGCAAAGGTTTCAGTTTTGTTGAGCCCTCTGGTCCAATCAAATTGATATAATGCACGGCGCCAGTTGCAACGCCATGGAATACCGCATCGATTGCCACTTGTAATTCGCTCTGACTGATGGGTTTGCGGACGTAGCCATTAATCCCTATGGTTTCACATTTTTGTGCGTCATCGATTGAGGCAGCAGACGATAGCATTAGCATTTTGCCGTTACCGAGCAGTTTTTCTTTGATCAGTTGCTGTGCCAAACTAAAGCCATCGACTTCAGGCATGCAGGCATCCAATAAGATCAAGTCGTAATGCTGCGATATCGCGGCACTGCGGTGTAAAGCGTTTAGGGCCTCTTGAGCACTGCTGGCGACGGTGACGTTCATTTGCCACTTCAGCAGAGTATCGCGTATGTATTGTTGATTAATGGCGTTGTCATCGACGACTAAAGCGGAAAGCCCTTGTAATTGCATGCCGGGTAAGGCAATGGCATTGGCGGTGCTAACGCCGAAATCGGCAGAAAAATAGAAACAGCTACCTTGCCCCTCCTGACTATCGACACCTAATTCACCATGCATGCATTGGACCAGGCGGGACGAGATGGATAGTCCCAATCCAGTACCGCCATATTTTCTGGTGGTGGACGCGTCGGCCTGGCTAAATGGCTGAAAAATATGGTCGAGTTTTTCACGTGCGATGCCAATTCCCTGATCTGTCACTGAGAAGTGCAGCCGAGCTTCAGTGTCATGTAGTTCGACTAAGTTCACTTCAATCGTGATTGCACCGCGCTCGCTAAATTTGATCGCGTTGACCAGTAAATTATTGAGTACTTGACGCAGTTTGCCAGGATCGCCAATAAGTACTTCGGGTAACTCAGGATCGATTTGATAGACTAGCTCAATGTTCTTCTGTTCGGCGCGAATAGCCGATGCTTTCAACATGGTGGCAATCAGTTCTCGGATTGGGAACTCAATTTTTTCCAGTATCATTTTTCCGGATTCTATCTTGGAAAAATCGAGGATGTCGTTGATGATACCTAGTAGGGAATTAGAGGAAACTTTAACCAACTCCAGATATTCTCGTTGTTGGGGCGCGAGTTGGGTATCGAGCGTTAATTCCGTCATGCCAATAATGCCATTCATGGGGGTGCGAATTTCATGACTCATTGTCGCGAGGAATTCACTCTTCGCTTTGCTCGCTTCTTCTGCACCAATTTTTGCGCGGATTAAGGCGGCTTCAAATTCTTTGCGACTGGTGATGTCGCGGCAGGAACCATAAATACTACCGTCTGGCAGTAGCGCTGCATTCATTTCTACGGGCACTTGTCCGCCATCTTTTTTCAATAGCCGAATTTCTTGACGTATCAACTTTTCACGTTGCAAGCGTTCGCTAAACGTAGCTTTTGATAGCTCTCTAAAATTTTCTGGCAAGAGCGCATAGATGCTGGTGCCGATGATGTCTTCACGGCTAAAACCTAACATGCTCAAGGCAAGGTCGTTGACGTAAATCCATTGCTCATGGCGATCGGCAACAAACACCGCATCGGCGGCGTTATCCAACATCATTCGTTGTTTGTTTTCACTTTCACGCAAGGCTGCATCTGCGGCATGTCGGGCAGTGATGTCTTGGAAGGCCGCCACTGAACCGACGATATTGCCATCTTCGAAGATCGGCGACGCCACGATAGCAACCGGAAATAATCGCCCAGACCGATGTTGGAAATACTCTTGATCGGAGCGAAACACTTGTCCAGAATCGACCGCTAAACTAATTGGACAATGCTCTCGAGCGACCGATTGGCCATCGATTGTTTGCGAATGAATTAAATGATGTAAGCTTTTGCCGGACAGCTCCGATAGAGTCCAACCTAGTATTTTTTCTGCCTCTGGATTGACGAAGGTGCAGTTGCCTTCGGCATCTAATGTGTAGACGCCTTCTCCTAACGTGTTCATCACATTTTGCAATAGCCGTTTACTAGTCTCTATTTCTTCTTTGAGTAAACGTTCTTGTGTGATATCGGTTCGAATGGAAATGTATTGGTAAGGTTTTTTGTCGGCATCCAAAAACGGTACGATCGTCGCATTGGTCCAGTACATATTGCCTTCCTTGGACCGATTACGAATATCGCCATGCCAAACTTTTCCTGACGAAATGGTTTGCCACATAGCGGCGAAAAATTCTCGTGAATGTAATCCTGAATTGACAATACGATGATTGAAACCTAGCAGTTCGTCGCGTGGGTATTGGCTGATTTCACAGAATTTGTCATTGGCGTAAATCAAGTCGCCTCGTGCATTGGTAATGCTGACGATCGCATGTTGATCTAGTGCGAATTGTTGATTTTCGACCGCATTCAATGCCGTTTGTAATTCACTTCTGGTGGCTAATATGTCGCCAACGAGACCCGCCAATAGCGTGCTGAGATTCTCTAGACTATCTTCGTCGTCTAAGCGTTTCCCTAATTGCGCCAACACTTCATTGGTGGTGTGGCGCAAGGTCTGCATGACTTGCTGACGCATTTCGGATTCTTGGCGCAAGCTACGGTTGGCATTCATTAATTCTTCGGAACTTAATTCCAGACTGCGCTTGCCAAGATCGAGGTCACGATCTGCTTGATCATAAGCTTCATCGACTTGATTCAAAAACTGTCGCATGCCCTTTAGCGCGGTGCGAGCTGCGCTGCTCAGCCCGCTGTTTTCATCCAAGTTTTCAAATTCGTCTAATACGCTCGCGAGTTGCTCTTCGCCTTGGATACCAAGCAGACGTTTGTATTGGCGCAAGGACAGTTTGTGAGACATTACAGACTTTCGGCAAGATAAGTAATGGTCATAGTCTGGTTATGCAAGCTACACGCTTCCAATCGATAGCCAGGGCAAATTTCGCCATTCGAATAGAAGCCGCATAGGGTGGCGTCATCACCTAATATTTCTTGTACTGCCTCGACTTCTTCATCGACACGGCCACCCATAACAAGCTTGCGACCGACGCAACTGACTAGTAAGCCCAAAGCTTGACCATCGCGTTCACCAGTGCCTTCGAGTGTCGCATTCGCAGCCGTTTCCGCGCCATCGACCAGATCGTTGGTGTGGGCGTGCATCAAGCGCAGATAACCATCAGGATTAATGACGCCAGCTAGTACCAAACTGCCATCGTCTTCATTGATCCCCAGAATGGTACGAATTTGTCCGAGTGACTCGCGGGCATCACTGAGCATTTCGAATGGAAACAAGAGCCCAGAGCCAGGCAAATCTTTGGCGTAATCGCCGAGGTAGCGCTTATAGACTTCTAAGGCTGGTTCTCCATCTAGTTCATACAGAATATTGCCGATACAACGAGTGACCTTGCGGGTCGGGCCAAATGGTTTCCAACCGCCAAAGCTGCCGTGCGAGAAAATTAATTTTTCGCCTGAAAATCCGACTCCGACTAGGTGTGAGGTTGATACGCCTGCATTCGACAACGTATAGGTTTTGACGAAAGCGCCAGCATCCGCAGCCAAGCCACCGGTGATTGGAAGAGAGTTCCCTAGTACGTTCACCATGCCTTCGATCATCGCACTGCCATTGATGCTGACGCCTTGACCCAGCACTAGTACGGCGCGCAAATCCTTATCCTGCAATTGTGCTGCTAAAGCCTGACCGGCATCAAACGATTCTTCCATACTGTCGATGGGCGCGGTGGCAACCACAAATTGGGTGTTCGAAAAGTGGACCGCGGTCACCACTGTCGTTTGGTCGCTCACACCCACCGCGGAAATTTCTCCTGCGGTGGTACACCCGACCCTTTGCGCTGCGGGAAAATAGTCAGCGAGTTTGGAGCTGAAATCTGGCGTCGTGAAGTGTTCCACGCATCCAAAAATCAATACTAATTGCGGATCGATCTTGGTCAGCTCGGATAGCTTGTTTAAATCAGCAGGTAAATCTTTCAATACGATTTGGGCGATTTTCATCTTGCGTTTCCTTTGCGATAGTCTTGTCGGGGTACTGCTGGACGATAAATTAGAACGCACCAAAATTTTCTACATCATCTTGGTCTTCCTGGTAGCGCTCCTTGATTGCCAAAACTTCAGAAAAATTTTGCAGAAACGCATTCACACATAGCGGGTCAAAATGTTGACCGCTACCTTCTCTCAAAAAATTGACTGCTCGCTCAATGTCCCAAGCTTGTTTGTATGGTCGTTCTGAAGTGAGCGCGTCGAACACATCGGCCACAGCAACGATGCGCGCCGATAGTGGAATAGCGGAGCCTACTAAACCTTGTGGATAGCCACTGCCGTCAAATTTTTCGTGATGTGCCAAGGCGATTTCCGCGCCCATTTGCAAGGTTTCCGACGCGCTTCCATCGAGAATCTGGAAACCCAGTCTCGCGTGTGTTTTCATGATGGAAAATTCATCGACAGATAGTTTTCCTGGCTTCAGCAAAATGTGATCAGGGATCCCAACTTTACCAATGTCATGCATGGGCGCAGCTTCCAGGATCATTTGTTGAACGGCTTCTGGCAAATTGAGATTTTGGGCGATTAGACGTGAGTAATTTGCCATGCGGACGATGTGAGCGCCAGTTTCTGGATCACGTGAATCCGCTGCTTTTGATAGTCGCAATATGGTTTCTTGTTCACGCGCCCGAATTTCTGCGGTGGCTTTTTGCACCTCCGCATCCAGCCAAGCGGCACGATTTTCTAGTAAACGCTGATGACGCCGTAAGGCCAGCATATTTTTGGTACGGGCGAGAAATTCTATTTTGTCGACGGGTTTGATCAAAAAATCATTGGCACCGACTTCGAGTGCCTGATAACGCAATGCCACCTCATCATTGGCAGTAATCATGAGGACTGGGATGTCCTGGCAATGTGGCAAATTACGGAATTGTCGAATGAATTCAATGCCATTCATATTGGGCATCATGTAATCAACCAGTACCAAATCAGGCGCTTCCTTAACGCACCAATGTAGCGCTGATTCAGGATCCAGAAAATCAACGGAAGAGCAGTGCTCGATTTTTTCGAGCAAACGACAGAGAAGCGTCACATTAATCTGTGAGTCATCAATAACTAGTACCCGCATCTCCATCGAACAACTCCCGTGACAAAGCTGCACATGAGGCAGAGCTTGTGTTGAATACGAAGAATTTTTGAAACGAACTAGTGAAAATGATAGCCGAAATACGGAGAATTTATTGCTAAGGAGAAAAAAAGTTTAAGTTTTGTCTTTATTTGAACATGTTTAGGCGAGTATTCGCTTTGATATTGGAAGGATGCAGGTATCAACGAGATGCAAGTTTTTGGGCTTTTTTAGCGGCATGCATGCTAATCGCTGCACAAACGATTCCTACCATCAATACTGTGTTGTTCGAATTTGCTTGATCTTGCACCAGCACAAAATTGCTGACGCCAATCAAACATAGCAAAGTCGCCCAGCCTAAAAAACAAAAACGGCGCAAATCATAATGTGAAGCAGGATTTGCACGCCATAACAAGCTTAGACTGAGCACCGGCAATAAAAAAATGACCGCAGTCCCAAATTGACCTGCTATCGCCCGATTTTGAAAGATTGCTGCGAACAAAGGCAAGCAAGCCAAACTGGCGAGCAATGACAACATTAAAGAAGCCATACTTAAGAATAATTTTTCACGCAGCATAATCAGATATCACCGTAAGTAGCCCAACACAGGCAAGCGCAGCATCGTAGCAAAAAATGCCGTGCTGTAGGGAGTTTCTGAGGAACAGGTTCACGCAAGAGACAAAAACCGTAGGCAGCACCCAAAGCAGCATCAGCTACACATGGGACAGCAACGGCAACCTCAAAAGCAAAACACTAGGCGAAAGCCAAACCACGTTCTATGCGTGGAATAGCGACCAACGCTTGACTGCCGTCAAACAAGGCACGAGCGAAGCCACTGCCATCACGGTAGCGCAATACAGCTACGACCTTGATGGCAATCGCACGCAAAAAGTCGAACCAGGGCAAAACGGCAATCCAGACAAAATCACAAACTACCTAGTTGACCGCAGCTATACCTATGCACAAAGCCTGCAAGAAACCGTCACATTGGGTGCGAACAGCACTATCACTAACTATGTCTGGGGTAACGGTTTAATTGCACAAAGCAGGGCAGGACAAAACAGCTATTATCATGCCGATGGTTTGGGTAGTGTTAAGGCGTTGACGGATGCAGCGGGCATTACCACAGATGCCTATGTGTATGATGCGTTTGGGACTGTGGAGGGTCATAGCGGGGCATCTGACAATGCTTATCGGTATACTGGGGAATATTTCGATGATACGATCCAGCTGCAGTACAACCGCGCCAGGTGGTATGACACGGCGGTAGGCCGGTTCAATGGAATGGACACGCATTCCGGGTCAATGGCTCAACCCATTACATTGCATGATTATGTCTATGCAAATAACGATCCCATTAATGTGACGGATCCAAGTGGGCAAATGGGATTGATGGACGTTGGCGGCGTAGCCAGCAACATAGTGGCCGGCTTCGCCACAAGGGCTCAAGTTGCGTTTCAAACAGGAAAACAAGCCGGTGGGGCGGCAGTTCGCGCGCTTGGAAGAGTCGTTGAGCGACGGGTGCAGGAAATGATCCGTCAATGTTTTAAAGGGGATCTAAAAAAACATGTTCCGGTTTCAGGAAGCGGAGGCAATCGAAAGATTGATTTCTTGCTGGATCTGAAGGACAGAACGCAATTGCTTGAAGTGAAGTAGAAAGTGCCGAAAGCAGCTTCCGAAGCCTTCGACCGGCTAATAGCACAAATTAAATCTGGTAGAGAAACACACGGAAGTATTGCCGTTGTTTTTGGAAAGGAATTCAAGCCAAAAGAAAAGCAACGTATCTTGGATGCTCTTGGAGATAATAAAGGCGGAGTCGAGCTAATAAGTGGATTTGTCGGGTTAGCGCACTTCTTGACTGATGCGTTCATTGATATGTGTTTCTAAGGATATGGTATGAAGATCAAAAGGATCGATATAAAAATCTGGAATAATTTGCTCTCCACTGTATATGCAAAAATCTCAGAGGCCGAGGCACCGGCATCATTGCTGAGTTATCTCAGGGGACGGCTTCTCGATAAATCAGAATCGATCTGGCTCCCATACGAGAACGGTTGGACGAATTCTCAGTTCGACGAATGGGACAATAGAGTTGGCGACTATGTAAAAAGCATTCCTCTAAATTTAAGGCCCGAAGTAGCAACGTCCGCTTTAGTAGCCACAAGCAGGATTGAAATGCAAGCGCAGGTGCCGAACTCTAGTCTTCTTGGCTCCCTTGACAACATCCTTGATTCGTTAGAAATAGATCATTCAAGATTTGGTCTTTTTTCTGCTCGGAACGAAGCGGTCGGAGAATTTTTACATGCAATGGTTTGCTTCGATAAGCAGTTGCTTCGAGGCCGTATAGGACTGAAGGTCGATCAAACCCACACACTAATTGAGGCAACGACAGAGAGTGCTTTGTTTCGTGCAAAAAACCGACTATCCGCAGAGTATTATCCTTTTTCCGCCGTGTTGCAGCAGATCAAAAAACAGCCTGTAGAAACTCTGCGGGCTTTAAAAAAGGAATTGAGTTGCCTTCATCAAGAAATTCAGAGTCTTCCTTTTGACGATGCAGAATCGCGTAGAAAATGGCAATCACAGGTAAAGCTGTCGGCAGAGATATTGGGCCAAGCAGAAGGCTAGCAGACTAAAAGTACAAAGATGCGCAGAACGGGATCATGCGCAGAACGGAGTCAAACTATTACATCCTAACATTCAGAATGAACGGTAAATTTACAGGTTTACCCCATCAAAACCAAACACTCAACAAACCACCGCATAATCGCTGCCATCATGGCAGCGATGCTGTTTTACGAGCCCGCTTTTGCGTCGGTCAGCGACATCAGCCTCAACATCGCAACGGATGCGCCACCAACAAAACCATCACAACAGATCACCTTCGGTGATAAAGCAAAAACCAACCCCTTTGTAAGCGCCACTGCAAAAGTGGGTGTAAGGAATCTCGCCTTGTAAGGCGAGATCGTTGCGCAGGGGCAAAGCGGTGCTTTGCCAATTCCCTGCTCCACCACCGATCGTCAACGCCGAACCACCCGTTACGAATACGATGTCCTAAATCGTTTGGTGAAGACCATCGCCGCCGATGGCACCAGCACCAGCAGCACCTACGATCTAGCAGGGCGGATAGAGAGCACAACCGATGCTAATGGTAAAAGCACGACCAATGGCTACGATTCCTTAGGATGTCTAATCAGATCAAGTGAAATTCTCGCTGTGCTGAACCATAAGGGAAGATGCAACATGACGTCGAACGGAATTGAGTTCGTGTCGATTTCGTCGGAAGTGTTTGGATTCTAAATTTTTCAAGAAAAAAGGGTCGCGTAACTCGTGACCCTTCTCTGACAGAACTAGTATGACTTAGATGTTATTTAAACATTAAACAAGAAATTCAAAACATCCCCATCTTTCACCACATATTCTTTACCCTCAGCGCGCATTTTGCCTGCTTCTTTGGCGCCAGCCTCGCCTTTGTGGGTGATGTAGTCATCAAACGCAATGGTTTGGGCGCGGATGAAGCCGCGTTCGAAATCGGTGTGAATCACGCCAGCAGCTTGCGGTGCTGTGTCGCCGACATGGATCGTCCAGGCGCGTACTTCTTTGACGCCAGCCGTGAAATAGGTTTGTAAGCCTAGGAGTTTAAATGCCGCGCGAATCAGGCGATCTAAGCCAGGTTCTTCCATGCCCATGTCTGCCAGAAATTCAGTTTTATCGGCATCTTCTAAATCGGCAATTTCAGATTCGATAGAAGCGCAGATGGCGACGATAGGTGCATTTTGTGATGCTGCGTAAGTCGTTAATTGATCCAGCAATGGGTTGTTCGTGAAGCCATGGTCAGAGACGTTGGCGACGTACATGGCTGGCTTAGCCGTGATCAAACACATCGGTTTGATGAGTGCCATTTCTTCTTTGTCTAAACCCATGGCGCGAATTGGCTTGGCATCATTTAAGCCTGGCATGATTTTTTCGAGCAGGGTGACGAGTTTCATTGCATCTTTGTCGCCCGAGCGCGCTTTTTTATTTTCGCGATGGATGGCTTTTTCTACCGAGCCCATGTCGGCTAGGCATAATTCGGTTTGAATCACTTCGATGTCGTCGAGCGGACTGACTTTGCCTGCGACGTGAATGACATTGTCATCTTCAAAACAGCGAACAACATTGACGATCGCGTCGGTTTCGCGAATGTGGGCTAAAAACTGATTGCCTAAGCCTTCACCTTTGGATGCGCCGGCGACCAAACCAGCGATATCGACAAACTCAACGATCGCGTTTTGGACGCGTTCTGGTTTGACGATTTCTGATAGCTGTTTCAAGCGCGGGTCTGGAACTTCAACCACACCAACATTTGGTTCAATCGTACAGAAAGGATAGTTTTCCGCTGGGATACCTGCTTTAGTCAAAGCATTAAAAAGCGTGGATTTGCCGACATTAGGTAGGCCGACGATGCCGCATTGAAGACTCATGATGAACTTTGCTCAGAAATAAATGCGCAACATGTTGATTGCGCAAATAGAAAGATTATGGGAATGAATCCGACATTTTACACTATGTGCTTTTTGGTGCGACTTATTCAGGCGCATCATACCGAGAGAAGGCATTATTCTTCTGCATTTAAGTGATAGGCGATTCGAGTGCTGGAAAGTCTATGTAAGAAGATGGCAAGCAAAATTGCCGCGACCGTCAGACCCAAAACCAAGCCTATCCAAAAACCGCTAGCCTCCATAGGTTTAGCAGGGTGCCAAGGCATCCAGTCAGGTGCTAAACCTAATGCTAAACCGATAGGCAGGGCAAATCCGTAAAACGCCATGATATGGATGAACATCGGCACGCGAGTCACTTTGTAGCCGCGTAAGGCGCAAGACAAGGTGACTTGGGCAGCATCCGACAATTGAAAAATGGCTGCTAACAACAGTAAGTTTGCCGCGACTTCTTGAACCGCTGGATCTGAGGTGTACGCCGCAGCGACCTGATGACGGAAGAGCGTCATTAAGGTGGCAGAAAAGACCGCAATGACTAAGGAGAGTCCAACGCCGGTCCATGAGACAAAGCGAGCTCGAACTACATCACCTTCGCCCAAAGTTTGACCGACGCGAGTCGTCAATGCAATCCCTAGGCTCATGGGCACCATAAAAATAAGGGAGGAGAAATTGAGCGCGATCTGGTTAGCCGAAATTGCCACCACACCAAAGCGAGCGACCAGTAAGCCAACTGCACAGAACGCAGAAACTTCAGCGAAGTAAGTGACACCTATAGGCAAACCAATTCTCAGCATTGAGCGGATTTCGCTCCATTTTGGCGCTTCTCGATGGGTGAATGGATATGTCTGGCGATATACTGGGGCACGACGCATCCACCATAACATCACACCCAGCATCAGCCACATCGCGACACCGGTCGCCAGTGCGCAGCCCGTCGAGCCTAATTGCGGCAAACCAAATTTGCCATAAATAAAGAGGTAATTAACGATGATGTTAAAGATGAGTCCAACGATCGCAATCATCATGACTGGCTTGGTTTCATTTAGGCTGGTCGTGTAGCTGTAGAGCGCGCGGTACATGGCGAATGCCGGCATGCCGATACTGATCACGCGTACGAATTCGGTTGCCTTTTGTTGCACGAAAGGCTCAAGTTGTAAGTAATCAAATACGGCCGTGGAAAGATTTAATAAAAGGCAAGCGATCATGCCAATGCCAAAGGCCATGCACATCGATTGACGCATGATGTGCGGGATCTTGTCGAAAGCACCAGCACCCACTTCATGTGATACCACGGCATTAATGGAAATCATGATTCCCATTACGGTGACCAAAATAATCGACCAAAGGGAGGCGCCTAGCGCGACTGCTGCTAAATCTTGAGCACTGAAATGGCCTGCCATGGCAACGTCAGCAACTGACATGCCAACGGTGGCGAGTTGCCCAATTAGCACAGGCCAGGCGATTTGCCAAAGCTTGGCAAGTTCGCTACGTATTTTGGTTTTCATTGAGGGCGAAGGAGTTCTGCTATGTCGGCGCATCTTACCTGAACTGCCAATTTTGGTGGTTGTCATAGCTTGAAAAATTTTACAAAAAGTCTTGACATTGATTTCAAGTGATCCTAAAGTGATATCACTTTGATTTCAGTGGTTGAGGAAGTTGATCCGTATTGACGGTCTAACATTTGTGGAAGATTTTTTATGGAGAATAAAATGAACAGCGAAACGCAGGCAGAAAAATCAGGCGCAAGGCAAATTGCCAGAAAAGCGATTGTGCGCAAAGACATACAGGAACGCCAACTACAATCAATGGATGGCTATTTGATGCTTGGTTGTGGTGTGTTATTGCATGTGGCCGGTATTTATCTGCTGCTGACGGTTAGCGCGCCACAGATATTGGGGGTGTTGGCGATCTTGTTGCTCAATGTGGTAGGGACGATGATTTTTGCTGGCCTGTATATGTTGCAACCTAACGAAGCCGCTTTACTTTCTTTGTTTGGACAATACAAAGGCACGGATCGTAGCGAAGGATTGCGCTGGGCGAATTTTTTATATACCAAACGTAAGCTCAGTTTGCGTGCCCGCACCTTAAATACGCCACCACTCAAAGTGAATGATAAGCGTGGAAATCCAGTAGAAATTGGCGCAGCGATCGTCTGGCGGGTAGAAGAGACGGCCTTGGCAGTGTTTAATGTTGATGATTTTGAACGGTTCGTCCACGTGCAGGCAGAGGCGGCCTTGCGTCACTTGGCCGCGCAATACGCCTATGATGATGGCGAGGATTTGGCAGCAGGTGAAACCACTTTACGGGCGGGTATGGATGTCGTTGCGAATGCGATGCGACAAGAGCTACACAATCGGTTTGTGGCGGCAGGTATTGATGTTGAAGATGCGAAGTTAACGCACTTGGCCTATGCCCAAGAAATCGCCCAAGTGATGCTACGCCGTCAACAGGCTGAGGCCATTATCAGTGCCCGCAAAAAGATCGTGCATGGCGCTGTGACCATGGTTGAGGAGGCACTATTAGGTCTGTCTGCGAGGAAAATTGTTGAACTCGACGATGAGCGCAAAGCGGCTATGGTGAGTAATTTGCTGGTGGTGTTGTGTTCGGATAAAGAGACTCAGCCGGTGATTAACACGGGCACACTTTACAATTGATATTCAGTACCGCGCGACATTCGCAAGAATCGGATAAGGAAGTCCGATTCTTGCAGCAAGGAGGATAATAATGACTGGTGTATCGATCGTGTTGCTTATTGTGGTTATCGCAGGCATGAGTAAAACGAAAAGGCTGCAACGAAGCGGCGGTGTAAAAAAATAAATGCCTCACAACGAGGCGCCGTGTAAAAATGTAATCAAGAGACAATATGGCAAGTCCAGGTAAAAAATCGTTTCCGCTGCGTATTGATCCGGTCTTGTGGGCTGAGATTGAACGTATGGCCGCGCAGGAATTGCGTAGTGCTAACGCTCAGGTTGAATATCTATTGCGACAGGCGTTAGGACAGCGTGGTCGAAAACTGCCTGCTGCTGACAGTAGTCCTGTCGATGACGAGCATCAAGACTAGTTTTTGACGTCAACACAAATCCCCAGAAGTCAATTCTAACTAGTCCGGTGAATACTTTTTTTCAATATAAAAAAAGCATTCACCGGTTTTTTTTGCGCGCTTGAGTTTTAATCAATTTATTTTTGAAATTAAATTTTCAAAAATAACAATATAATTTGTCTCATTTTGGTATTGCATAGAGTATTTTGTAAGGAGTCTTACAAAAATGCTGGATCTTTTTTGGTGAATTCTTGTACTATAAACGCAGGTCTAAACTAATAATGAAAATAAAATTTCAAAATTTGCACGATTGCTTGAATTCCTCAATTTGATGTTTCAAGTTGTCAGGTAAATTGAAGTACAAAATTCAACACAAACAAGAGAGAAAACATGAAACTCAAACAGATGACAAAAGCATTGATGGCAATTGGTGTGGTTCATACACTCGTCGCTATGACACCTGCAGTAGCGCAAGAAGCGCAAACTAAGGTGCAAAGAGTTGAGGTAACAGGTTCTAGCATCAAACGAACCAGTCTCGAGTCTGCAGCTTCACTACAAGTTTTGACCCGTCAGGATATCGAACGCAGTGGTTCAGCGACCGCCTTGGGCATTTTGACTGATACCGTTGCTGTTAGTACCGATTTGAATTCTGGAACCCAAGGCTCTGGTGGATTCGCGACTGGCGCTTCTGCGGTGAGTATGCGTGGTTTTAGTAAAGTTTCTACGCTGGTTTTGGTCAATGGCCGTCGTATTGCACCGTATGGCTTGTCAGATGGCGCGCAAGAGAATTTTTCTAACTTAGATGCGATTGCAGCGGATTCGATTGAACGTATCGAAATTTTGAAAGATGGTGCCTCAGCGATTTACGGCTCTGATGCTATCGCTGGTGTAATTAATATTATTTTGCGCAAAGATTACCAAGGTGCGCAAATCAAAGCTGGTTTCCGTAATTCAGAAAACTTCAGCGACAACCGTAGTC
Source organism: Affinundibacterium seohonense (assembly GCF_014284305.1). Lineage (GTDB taxonomy): Bacteria > Pseudomonadota > Gammaproteobacteria > Burkholderiales > Burkholderiaceae_D > Undibacterium > Undibacterium seohonense. The sequence continues at coordinate 15,799 of NZ_JACOFW010000030.1, read as the reverse complement.
GCAACGTCTCTGCTATTTATGGATTTGGCGATATCGACACGCATGGCTTTAATACCTATTTGACAGTCGAAGGCTACAAGCGTGATGGTTATACCACGGGTGATCTGCGTAATCATTACCCTGAATGGCATCGTCAGACACCAGGTCGTTCGACTTGGGATGCAAAGTCAGCTTACTCACCAACTGGCAACTATTTCATCAGTAGTACCAACATTGTCGCGGCACCAGGCTGTCCGGCTGCGGATATCGATCCAGTTGATAAGCAGTGTAAATTTGATGTGCTGCCATACTCTGGATTAACGACAAATAATGAGCGTTATGCATTGGCAAGTAATACCCATTTTAAGATTGGCAAAGAGATCAATGCGAATCTTGAATTGACGTATGCTACTGCACTGAATTCCTATATCGTCGCACCTTTCACAACACCAACGACATCAGGTTCTAGCATCTGGTACAACGTGTATGGCGCGAAAATGGTAGGACCATTTACGTATCCAAAACTGCCAGTGGGTCACCCAAGCAATCCATACACAACACCTGTTGAAATTCGTACGCGTATGATGGATACCGGTGATGGCTTTAACTTCAATAAAACGAATTCCGAGCAATATCGCGTGATGTTGGCGTTGGACGGCACGGTCGGTAGTTTTGATTGGAAGTCAGCTTTTGGTCACATGGATTCTACTGCTGATAAATCGACGCGCTCCACTAGCGCCAAAGGTTATACCGACGCGATTCTGAACAAGACTTATAAGTTTGGGCAGAAGAATGATGCGGCAGTCTTGGAAAGCATGTTCCCTATCCGTACGACGAAGGGGCAATCCACGATCACGTTCCTCGATGGCACGATCACCGGTGAAGTCATGCAGTTACCTGCCGGACCTTTGTCAATCGCTTTAGGTGGTGATATTCGTCGTGAATCTTATCAAATGAAGAGTTCAGACAATGTTCTCAACGGTGAGTTGGTTGGCGTTTTTGGATTGCAAGTGAAAGATACGCGTAATCAATACGCCTTGTTTAGTGAAGCTACCATTCCAGTCCTCAAAACTTTGGAAATGAGTGCAGCATTGCGTGCAGATAAAACTGTCGGTTTTGATGCACACGTTTCTCCAAAATTGGGATTGCGTTTTAGTCCAAGTGACAGCCTCTTGTTGCGTGCGACAGCCGCAGGTGGTTTCCGCGCACCGAATATTGTTGAATCTGGAAACGGCTTAGGTCGTAGCTCTGTAGCGACTGGTGTCAATGATTTGCGTCGTTGCCCAATTGCGACCGAGTTAAACAATCTGATTCAAAACAATAAGGCAGCAACTACATCTGATAAAAACTTGGGTAATACTTATCGCAATGCAGATTGTTCAGCCGGTTTGCCGAGTTTTGTTGCGTCCAATCCGAATTTGGAACCAGAAACATCTCGTTCTTATACTTTAGGTATGGTTTTTGCACCGACCAAGCAATGGTCATTTGCAATGGACTACTACAATATCGAGCGCAAAGGCGAAATCGGTAGCCGTTCCGTTGTGGACATTTTGAAAGGCGAGGCAAGTCTGCCAGCTGGTCAGTTGTTGCGGGTTGATAACACAGCGACGGACAATGAATTCTTAGCTTTAGTGAAAAAATATGCACCGGGCAATACCACTAGCTTCCAAAACATTGGCAAACTTGGTTTGGTCTACAATCCATACGTCAATACTGGTAAAACTCGTGCATCTGGTTTGGATTTCGATTTAACATCCAGATTCAAGATTGCAAATGTAGGTGATCTACGTTTGCAATTGGAAGGTAACTATGTTTTGAACTATCAAGAATTTAGTCAAGCTGACAATGCATGGGGTCCTCGTCAAGAAGGTACTTATGATTTTGGTGGCAGTATGTCAGGCAAATTTGTTGCTGATTTGAAAACAGGTAACTGGGGCAATGCAGTTGTTGTTAACTACGGTAGCGGTTACAGTGCAAACAGTATTGCTTCACCAACTTACTGCGTAACGCAAAAAGTAGCACCAGAAAACATGGCAACATGTGAGCGCATTGATGCCTCAATTTTCGTCAACTATAGTTTGACTTACTCCGGCATCAAAAACACCACCTTGAATTTGTTCGTCGGTAATGTGTTCCAGGCAGAAAACCCAACTAACTGGCGCGGTGGTGCATCACCAACTTTCCGTACTTTCTACGTGAATGCAACTTACAAGTTCTAATTTTGTAATTGCATAGGTGGACGGATGATTGTTCACCTAAAAAAGCAAAAGCCCCAGACAAGCGATTGTCTGGGGCTTTTGCGTTGTGTTAGATCTTATTTGCTAATCGTATGCAGTTTGGTCATCGCATCAGCAAATTCACCCTTGATCAACATTGGGATAATCTCCAAGCCGCGCGCAATCGATTCATCGATCAATGGCTGTTCTTCTTTGCGTGGTCGATGTAAAACGAAGTCAGCCACGCCTTGTTGCAAATTCAAAGTCCGTGGATGACCGATGCCTATGCGCATGCGCCAGTAGTCTTGTGTGCCAAGAGCTGCGGTGATGTCTTTTAGGCCGTTGTGTCCACCAGATGAGCCGCCTTTCTTTAGCTTGGCTAGGCCAGGGGCGATGTCGAGTTCATCGTGTACGACCAATACTTGCTCCGGCATGATTTTGTAAAAACGGCAGATTGCGCCGACAGATTGCCCCGAGCGGTTCATAAAAGTTTGTGGCTGCAATAGCCAAACTTCTTCAGTTGCAATACGCGTCTTCGCGACCAAGGCATTGAAATTTTTATCGCGTTGCAAGCTGCTGCCAGCGAGTTGATCGACTAGCCAAAAACCCGCATTGTGGCGGGTTTGTTCATATTCAGGGCCTGGATTGCCTAGGCCTACGATTAGTTTGATGCTCATAATAATTTAAGAATTTTTTTGATCAAAAAGCTTTGCCGCAGAGGCGCAGAGGGTACAGAGTTTTTTTTGGAAAGTTTCTCTTCGTCTTCTGCGCCTCTGTGGCGAGAGAGTTTTTCTTTCTAAACCGATGTGACTATCCTTGTGTCGCTCCTGCGTAGGCAGGAGCCCAGCGTCGTTCGTTGATCAACTGACGACACTAGATTCCTGTCTGCGCAGGAATGACGGAGAATTACGTTCAAATCGCTCAAAAGCCTAGCCGCCTAGAAGCTGGTAGGCGGAGTTTTTGAGAGGGATTTCTCTGCGTACTCTGCGCCTCTGCGGCGAAAGCTTTTACTTCTTCTTCAACAGCGGCAACAAATAATGCCCAGTCACACTATGTTCATTCGCTGCCACATCTTCCGGTGTGCCGCTGGCAATAATGCGCCCACCACCAGCGCCGCCTTCTGGTCCCATATCAACGATCCAGTCCGCGGTTTTAATCACGTCCAGATTGTGTTCAATGATGACGACAGTATTTCCTTGATCGCGCAGTCGATGGATCACTTTCAACAACAAAGCGATATCGTGGAAATGCAAACCGGTGGTCGGCTCATCCAAAATATACAAGGTGCGACCCGTATCGCGCTTCGACAATTCTAAAGATAATTTCACACGTTGTGCTTCACCACCAGACAGCGTAGTCGCACTTTGGCCGAGGCGAATATAGCCGAGTCCGACATCCAACAGAGTTTGCAATTTACGCGCAATTAAAGGAACAGGTTTGAAGAATTCATGCGCGTCTTCGACCGTCATAGCCAAGATTTCGTTGATGTTCTTGCCCTTGTATTGCACTTCCAAAGTTTCGCGGTTGTAGCGTTTGCCGTGGCACACATCGCAAGGTACGTACACGTCAGGCAAGAAGTGCATTTCGACTTTGATCACGCCATCACCTTGGCAAGCTTCGCAGCGTCCGCCTTTGACATTGAAAGAAAAACGCCCGGCGCTGTAGCCGCGTTCTTTAGCGACGGGGACAGTCGCGAATAAATCGCGTATCGGTGTGAACAGACCAGTGTAAGTCGCAGGATTCGAGCGTGGAGTACGACCAATTGGCGCTTGATCGACGGCAATGACTTTATCAAAATGTTCTAGGCCGCTAATACTTTCAAACGCCGCTGGTTCAGTTTGTGAACCATACAGATGACGCGATGCCGCCAGGTATAAAGTATCGTTGACCAAGGTTGATTTACCCGAACCGGAAACGCCCGTCACGCAAGTCAGTAAACCGACCGGCAATTTCATCGTCACTTTTTTCAAGTTGTTGCCAGTCGCGCCGGCGATCACGAATTGTTTCTCTGGATTAAAGGCTGCGCGTTTTTTCGGTACTTCAATTTCCAATGCGCCGGATAAATATTGAGCAGTCAAGGAGCGCTTGCTTTGCATGATATCGTCAAGCGAACCTTGAGCGATGATTTCACCACCATGCACGCCAGCGCCTAAGCCCATGTCGACAATGAAGTCGGCGCAGCGAATGGCGTCTTCATCATGCTCAACCACGAGAACGCTATTGCCGATATCGCGGAGATGTTTGAGTGTGCCGATCAATCGGTCATTGTCACGTTGATGCAAACCGATAGACGGCTCATCCAAAACGTACATCACACCAGTTAGGCCTGAGCCGATTTGTGAGGCGAGGCGAATTCGCTGTGCTTCGCCGCCCGACAAAGTATCGGCGCTGCGATCTAGTGACAAATAGTCGAGACCAACATTGTTCAAGAATGTCAGACGTGAGCTGATTTCTTTAATGATACGATCCGCGATATCGCGCTTCGCTCCAGTTAATTTTAACTTACCAAAAAAGTCCATGCCTTCACGTAAAGGCATCGCACTGATTTCATAAATCGCGCGTTCTTGTTTTCCCGTGCCCACTTTCACAAAACGAGCTTCCACGCGCAAACGCGCGCCGTGGCATGATGGACATTCTTTCTCATTGATGAACTTCGCTAGCTCTTCCTTCACCGCCATTGAATCAGTTTCGCGATAACGTCTTTGCAGATTGGTGACCACGCCTTCAAAGGTATGTTCCTTGACGACAGTGCGACCTTTTTCATTGATGTAAGTGAACGGGATGCTTTGCTTGCCAGAGCCATACAAAACGACTTGTTGTGCGGCTTCGGGTAGCTGTTCAAATGGTACATCTAGATCGAAATCATAGAAGGCTGCTAGGTTTGACAGCATTTGGAAATAGAACTGATTACGTCTATCCCAACCTTTAACCGCGCCACTCGCCAAGGATAAATTCGGGAAAGCGACGATGCGTTTAGGATCAAAGAATTCGATATGGCCGAGACCATCGCACTCCGGGCAAGCGCCCATAGGATTATTGAACGAGAAAAGGCGCGGTTCTAATTCTTGCAGACTATAGCCGCAAGTCGGGCAGGCAAACTTGTTTGAGAATAATTGCTCGTGACCGCTATCCATATCGACCACCAAGGCGCGACCTTCGGCAATGCGCAGACAGGTTTCAAAGGACTCGGCTAAGCGTTGCTTAATTTCTGCTTTGACTTTGACACGATCAACTACGACATCAATCGTGTGTTTTTCGGTTTTCTTGAGTTTCGGTAAATCATCAACATCGTAAATCTTCGCATCGTGGGTGCCACTCTGCACACGGAAACGCACAAAACCCTGCGCCTGCATTTGCTCAAACAAATCGACGTGCTCACCTTTACGATTCGATACCACCGGCGCCAAAATCATCAGCTTGCTATCTTCTGGCATCGCTAACACGGCGTCGACCATTTGCGAAACTGATTGGGCTGCTAAAGGATTTTCGGGGTGATCTGGGCAGTAGGGTGTGCCAACGCGGGCATACAGCAAACGCAGGTAATCATGAATTTCGGTGACGGTACCGACGGTCGAACGTGGATTATGCGAAGTCGCTTTTTGTTCAATCGAAATCGCTGGCGACAAGCCTTCGATCAAATCCACATCCGGCTTTTCCATCAATTGCAAAAACTGACGTGCGTAAGCAGATAAGGATTCCACATAACGACGCTGGCCTTCTGCATACAAAGTATCAAACGCGAGTGAAGATTTGCCCGAGCCTGATAAACCGGTGATCACAACCAGCTTATTGCGTGGAAGATCAATGCTGATATTTTTCAGATTATGTGTACGTGCACCACGAACCCGGATCGCGTCCTTCTTGGGGAGCGGCATGTCCACGAGATCGAATTCGATTTCTGCGGGCGCGGACTTCAGGGATTTCTTAGTTTTGCTAGTGGTCATGAAACAATTCCTGCAGGATTCCTGCTGATTGAAAAGATATAAGTGTAATAAAAAGAAGAGTAATTATTCAATTGGCGACTCGGATTGGTTTTGTCGATGACAGGATTTAATCTCTATCAAAGGAACAAACACAAATCGCGGTCGCATTTCGAAATGAAAAGCAAGCAACCTGATACTATAACGGGTTTTCAAAAATAAGCGCGGGTGTCGAATCAAATTGTCCCGAGAATCATGTTTAGGGATGATGGCACTCGGTTATTGCCTGAATTTTGCTGGTTTTTTTGCTGTATTAGTCTTATGAATAGCGCAACACCTATGAGCTCACAACCGCTCTCATCAACTTCAGTCCCCAACAAAATGTCATCGTCCGAAATTCGGGCTGGTGCCTCTTTGGCATCCATCTTCGCCTTACGGATGTTCGGCTTATTTTTGATTCTGCCAATTTTTGCGATTCACGCCAAAACTTTGCCCGATGGCGACAATGCCGCCTTGGTCGGTATGGCGATGGGGATTTATGGCTTAACGCAAGCCTGCTTGCAGATTTTGTTTGGCATGGCTTCGGATAAATATGGTCGTAAGCCAGTAATTATTGTTGGATTGATCTTGTTCGCAGTAGGCGCTGTGATCGCAGCAATGTCGCATACAGTGATGGGCATCTTGATTGGACGTGCAGTGCAGGGCGCTGGTGCGATATCTGCGGCGATTACAGCTTTACTTGCTGACACCACCAGAGAGGAACACCGTACTAAGGCGATGGCGATGGTTGGTGGTTCTATCGGTATCAGCTTTGCCTTGTCGCTCGTGTTAGCGCCAGTTTTGTATCAACGCATAGGCATGGATGGCATCTTTATTTTGACAGCGATCATGGCGATTGCTGCGATCGGCGTCGTGACATGGGTGACACCCGATGCACCGTCGATACCGAATGTAAAAGTACCGCTCATTGAGGTATTGAAAAATCCAGAATTGATGCGTTTGAATTTAGGCGTATTCGTATTGCATCTCAGTCAGGTCGCGATGTTTGTGGTGGTACCGTCGGCATTAGTGCAATACGCACAGCTGCCTTTGGATAAACATTGGCAAGTGTATTTGCCAGTGGTCTTTGGATCTTTCTTTGTGATGTTACTGGCGATTATGCGTGGAGAGCGCAGCGGCAAAATGAAGCAGGTTTTTGTGTGGTCGATCGCCTTGCTGATGCTGGTGCAACTGGGCTTTTGGAGTTTCCTAGAAAATGCAACGATGTTGATCGCGATGCTATTTGCATTTTTCCTTGCCTTTAATATTTTGGAGGCGAGCCAGCCTTCCTTAGTTTCCCGTCTAGCACCGCCGTCAGCGAAAGGCGCTGCGCTCGGCGTATATAACACTTTGCAAGCGCTGGGTTTGGCCTGTGGTGGTTTTGTTGGTGGTTGGATGAAGCAACATATCAGTGCTAGTTCGGTGTTTATATTTACTGCAGTTTTGTCTTTAATCTGGCTTATAATCGCAAGCCGGATGCCGGAATTGCCCAAGCGCGCCAGCAAACCGGATTCTGAGAATACAAGCGACATCGCTAACGCGGTCTAGCCAGTATTTGCAGAAATGCAGTAAGCAAATTTGTCCTCCTGAATGGAAAGCATTTTTGATCTATTGAAACACGCGAGTTACGTTGATAAATTAAAGGTAGGTATTAACGATTCACAATTGAATTGATAATCTTACCGATTTGAGAGTAGGAGACATTAAGATGGCATCACTAAATAAAGTGTTGATTATTGGCAATCTGGGACGTGATCCAGAAACACGCTACATGCCAAGTGGCGATGCAATGACCACCATTGCAGTAGCAACCACAGAATCGTGGAAAGACAAACAAACCGGTGAAAAGAAAGAAGCGACTGAATGGCATCGCGTCACTTTCTTTGGCAAATTGGCAGAGATTGCTGGTCAATATCTGAAAAAAGGTTCACAGGTTTACATCGAAGGTAGCTTGCGCACACGTAAGTACACTGACAAAGATGGTGTAGAAAAATATGCGACCGACATTCGTGCTGACGAAATGAAAATGCTCGGCAGCCGTCAAGGTATGGGCGGTGGTGGCGGTGCTCCGATGGATGATGACGGCTATGGCGGCGGTGCTCCAGCGCCACGTCAACAGCAAGCTTACAGTGCGCCAGTGCAGCAACCGCGTCAAGCGCCACAACAGCGTCCAGCGCCGAATTTCTCAGATATGGATGACGATATTCCGTTCTAATTCGCAGTCAGTCGTAAATTGTAAAAAACCAGTTTTACCCGAGGGGTGTAACTGGTTTTTTTTTTGAGAGATCGAGATCTTCATGCTGTTCCTCATTGAGAGAGATTAAGATGTGAGACAGCGTGTCTATTTGTGGTAGTGCGTAGCTTAAACATGTGTTGCTAAGCTTAGACGATGTTATTATTTCCTAACACCTTATTGATGGTCACATATTCAATGTGAGTGCATCTGAAGCGTGGATGTAGTCGATAAGGCTCTGGTTTCTCTTAAAGAGTTAGATTAAAGCACCCGAAGGTATGCAATGTTAGAAAGCTTAGTTTCCTACTTGATTTAACTACTTTTGTAAGGATAGGAAATTCAATATGAGTGCGACTGTACCGATTTTTCCGGATAATTCTGATGACGCTAAGGCCAGCGGCGCGTGCGTCGGGTGTCGAAGTGATAGTCCTTTCGAGCTTGAATTTGAATTTGCTTATCAACCCATTGTTGACTTCGCAACCCGAACTATTTTTGCGCATGAAGCCTTGGTGCGCGGCACTCATGGTGAATCGGCAGCAAGTATTCTTGCGCAAGTGAATGACAGTAATCGGTATCGTTTTGATCAATTGTGTCGCGTGAAAGCCGTTGAAGGCGCGGCGCGATTGGGTATGCGAGAATTTCTGTCGATTAATTTTTTGCCAAATGCTGTGTATAAGCCAGAGGTCTGTATTCAGACCACACTGGAAGCGGCGCGTAAGTATCATTTTCCTATTGAGCGAATTATTTTTGAGGTGACCGAAGGAGAGCGAGTGCAAGATCGGCCGCACCTCGTGAATATCTTCAGGCAGTACAGTAATTTTGGGTTTATGACGGCGATAGATGATTTTGGCGCTGGGTATGCCGGGCTTAATCTTTTGTCAGAGTATCAGCCAGACATTATCAAAATCGATATGGATCTGGTGCGAGGGATTGACGCACATCCTGCCCGCCAAGCTATTGTTAAAGGCATAGCGTCTATTTGCCAAGAGTTAAATATTAAAATTCTAGCGGAAGGAATCGAGACGCGCGCTGAGCGGGATTTTCTTTGCTCTGTCGGAATTAACTTGATGCAAGGCTATTGGTTTAGTAAGCCGGTTTTTAAGGGGCTCGGCAACATTCCATCTTCTGCTTGGGAGTGAGTCAGAATCCAGCATGAGCCTACTTCATGCAGCCACTATTTTTCAAATTTATTGGTTTTCACATTGAATACGGTTTCTGGAATGCGCATGTCTGGAGCAATCGTATCGGGTGGATCTTCTGGTGCGATGGTATTGAGCCATAGGTCCATTTTGCTATTTGCTACCATGCCACTGTCTGCCTGTAGTCGGTCGGCATGAGGCTGCTGTGCTCGTCTTTCTAATCTACGTAACTCCTCTTCAGCGGAGACGGGATGTTGGCTGACATCACGTGCCGAGGGCGTATGGGGTTTTAATAATCGTTCTCGTCGTTTTTTTTCATCGGACTCTCGCAACTCTTTTTGCTTGCGTGCCTCGATGCGGTCTAAACTCGCTTGTATTTCAGGCGTACGTTTGAGCGTGCTTTTAGGTGTTTTGGCTTTGTCTAGCCCAAATAGTTTTTTAAGAAAATTCACGGTTTTTTTCCACTTGATTTACATGTCAATGAAGATAAGTCATGTCCATGTAGCGAGTTTAGTTTCCAAGTCACGAGACCATGAAACAAAAAATTGGCTACATGATGTTAAGCAATATCTGTGCCGTTAATTGACGCAACTTTTTTTGCTTAAGAGTCTCTGTTCAAAGAGATCCTATTCAATATTTTGATCCTATGACTCGCCACCTCGTTACATATAGTCATTGTTGACGATGTTCGTCGGAACTTTCTGCAAAGTCAGTAGTGATGGTATTGCTATCTCGATTCGCTGGCGACTGACTTTGCGTAATTGTTGTCAACCCCTATTGTGGAGATCGGTTTCTCGTAACTTTAGGAAAATTGCCGATCTTAAGGAATCACGCTTTATTTGATGTACGGTAGGTTTGCAAGTGGATACTGGTTTCGGTATTTTGAATCGCTTTGATTAAACGAATACGCTCGAGAACTGAGGATAATTCAGATAGATTTGTGGCGCGAAGGCTTGCCAATAAATCCCAGCGACCATTGGTGTCATGAATCTCCTCTATCCCCGGCTCACCAAGTAAGGTAGCAATGACAGCGCGGGTTTCGTTACCTTCTACGGCAATACTGATCCAAGCATGAATTTCATTTTGTTGCGCATCGGGTCGTAGTCTGACCGTATAGCCAACAATAATACCTTCATCTTCAAGCTTGGTGATCCTATTATTGACTGTGCCTCGTGACACTTTAAGTTTATGTGCCAGAGTGGCAATGCTCATCCTCGCATCTGTGCGCAAGAGTCCGATTAATTGTTGGTCTAAGGCATCCATATTGTTCATTTCGTTAATTCGCTATGTCATTTTGGCAGATATTTGACGAATTTGGTACATTTTTGCTGATTCTGTTTAACATTAACTTACCGTAAGATTCTTCCATTAAGTTTTTAAAGAACTTACGCAAAGTTGTTGCAGCGAGAGTCACCCAGTTGTTATGTCAATGATCTAGGTGAAATGTTGAGGATTCTCTTAACTGGCTGTAGAAATTTTACGCAAGTTCTCATGAATAGACTCACCATACAAACGGAGACAATTATGAGTACCAACAATGTAACTATCACACCACGTAAAGCAGTGACCCAATATTTGAGCGCGGAACGTGTCGCAGAAATCATCAATAAACGTGGCATTGGCGCTTGCATTACTGGCGTTGCTTCTTATATCAATCAAGATTTTTTACGCTGGAATTCGTTCGATAAATGTGCACGTGTTGCAAATCACTCTGACGTCGGCGTTATTGAATTGATGCCGATTGCGGATGACAAATCGTATGCATTTAAGTATGTGAACGGTCACCCGACAAATCATCGTTTTAATTTGCCAACTGTGATGGCATTTGGTGTGTTGGCTGATGTTGAAACTGGCGTACCCGAATTGGTCAGCGAATTGACCTTGACCACGGCGATACGCACTGCTGCTATGTCAGCTGTCGCCGCACGCGCTTTGGCACGTGACAATTGCAAAACGATGGCAATTATCGGCAATGGCGCACAAAGCGATTTTCAAGCTTTGGCCTTCCATCACTTATTAGGTGTAGAAACCTTTCATTTATTTGATATCGATAGTGGCGCCACGGATAAATTGGAAGTCAACCTGGCAAAATTTGGTTTAAAAACGAAACGCTTTAGCAGCACCAAAGGAGCGGTTAAGGGCGTTGATATTATTACGACGGTGACTGCCGACAAAACCAATGCAACGATCATTACGCCTGACATGATAGAGCCAGGTATGCATATTAATGGCGTTGGCGGAGACTGCCCAGGTAAAACGGAAATACATGCTGATGTGTTGCGTATGGGGCCGGTGTTCTGTGAGTTTGAACCACAATCCCGCATTGAAGGTGATATGCAGCAAATGCCAGCAGACTTCCCAGTGACAGAGCTGTGGACCGTACTCTCCGGTAAAGTGGTTGGACGTAGTAGTGCTGATCAAGTGACCATTTTTGACTCGGTAGGCTTTGCCCTAGAAGATTATTCTGCTTTACGTTTTATGCGTGATGTGGCGATCGAATTGGGTATGAGCGAGACTTTGTCCTTGATCCCCGCAATGGAAAATCCTAAGAATTTATTTGGTTTTATTGGCGATAACGCAAATTCTGCGCCATTGGCAGTTCCCGCTAGCCGTGGCGTACCAGCCTATGTTTCATAATTAAATATATTTCTAATTCATGAGAAAGCCCAAGTCTTGAAAGACTTGGGCTTTTTTATTTGGTGACATCCGAAAAAATCAAAAATAATCGCTAAATTCTTTAAAAAAACCTGAAACTTGTAAGAATTTGTGTCAACCGAACTAAATTGAACTGCGTTTTTTGTCCTAACAGCAGCTTTGTCGAATCCATAAAAGACAAAGACATTTAGGGGAGTTATAAAAATGATTTACGAAATTTTAGTCCGCCCGTCATACAACAAACTGATGACATCTAATCATTTGATCTGGATCGACAGCAATATGCCTACACGTTTCTTCGAACAATGGCTGCGTGACCATGCATTGTTGGATGGCTCTGGACGCTCTCCTATCGTTCGCTGGGGTATCGTACAAACGCAACGACCAGCGCACTTCCAGTTAGCCACACAAGAAGGCGCTCTGACAGATCGTATTGCCGAGTTGATGAGCGGTGCGACGCATTTGGCGGAATTGCCAGTCAGCGCGCGTGACGCGACACCATCTAAAGCTCCGGTATTTTTGGCAGCCTAAGTTTTAAGTAAGTTCCGATTGAAAAAGCTAGCAAATTGAGTTTGCTAGCTTTTTTCGTTTACTCCTTTTTGTGTCATGCTGTTTAGTCGATTTAGTTCGCCAGCATAAAGCGCAATATCTCTTTGTGTGACACTGCTTTCCTTTGCTCTTGCTAATTCTTTTTTGAATAAAGATTTCGTATCTTCAAAATCACTTCGATTCTTTGCATTTATTCCCAACTGAAAAATGAAATGGTGAATGTCATTTGCAATGAACCGTTCCATCGCTGCATTTGCACGGAAAATTTCACTATCCATCGATAGCCACACTTGGCGCTGCAAAATGCTGATCTTGAAAGAGATCGGCGGCAATTTGCGTTTGTGAGGCTGCCGCACAAACTGTTAATGCCGAGGTGAACAAGCCTATAACAAGGCATAGGCAGAGTTTACTCATGATCGTTCTCATTTCTGACTCGGTGAATATCACTAATAAGGCAGCGGCCGATACGTAGCTTTGCCAAATAATAATGCAGAACTACAGGATCTAGATTAATCGGCTTAGGCGATTAGAATTAGCCCCAAGTTTTAGAATTTTTAAAACGATTTTTGATGAAGGGACGAAATTGTCCCCATAACTTTTCTGTTTTCGGCGCGCATCACTCTCAAGAATCTGCGGCCTACGCATGTGAACAGATCAGCAACTGTCATATCGGCGACATATTCGTACACTACATTTCTCACTTTACTAGTTTTGAACGCGTCACGCCTGTCGCTTAAATAAAGAGGGAAATATGAAGCAAAGTAAAGTCATGATGAGTGTCAGCGTTGTTGCTGCAACTTTATTATCTGTCGCTTGCGGTAGTAGCGACAAAGCGTCCAACAATGAACCGGTTTCCGCAATTCCTGGGGTGTTTTTTGATGGTACCGTTGAAGGCTTAGATTATGTCGCGAATGGTGCGGCTAAGCTCAGCACAAACGCCAGCGGCGGCTTTGCATGCTATCCAGGACAACCGATTGTGTTTAGCATCGGTGGAATTACATTGGGCTCTGCACAGTGTAATGCCGTCATCACACCCTTGAATCTAGCTGCCAGTGACAATGTGAAAGACGATAAAGTCGTCAATCGCTTGTTGGCCTTGCAATTGCTTGATACCGATAATGATCCATCCAACGGTATCCAAATTTCGAACGAAGTGAAAACCACATTGGCCGGGCAAACTCTGGACTTTAGTGTCAATGCCGTAAGCTTCAATGCTGCAATGACCGCTGTGTTGGCAAAATTGCCTGCTAATTACAAAAGCCGAAGCGTTGATAGTGACAGACGTATTTTGGTACGTGAACACTTTGAAGATACATTGACGAGTAAGGTCGGAACAGTGATCAATGAAGCTGTGACACAAAATAATGCGCTTGGTGCAGTTAGCGCTACTGTCACACGTTATCAGATTCAGGCCGCTGATTCCTTTTATGTTCCTTATGAGGGGAGCATCGCTGCAGTTAAAGCCGATTTTCCAAAAGGCTTTTTACCGTCCTATGGTTCTGGTTTGACCTTCAAAGGCAAAGCCAGCGATGGTTCACTGGAGTTTTATGGAATCACGGATCGTGGTCCAAATGGTGATGGGCCGAAAGTACCAAATGCCATGATTACGACTGGTTCTACGGGTACTAGTGATGGCAAATTTTTCCCTTCTCCGAGTTTTACACCGTCGATTGGTGTTATCTCAGTGGGTAAGACTGGTGCAGTGCTGAAGTCAACGATGCCAATCAAGTTCTCAAGTTCGATTAATGCATCTGGTTTGTCTATCGCTGCAGGAAAAGTGGGTTCCTCAGGCGAAGTTCCGCTCACAGATGCCGCCAAATATGAAGCGAATACGAAAACGATCTTCAGCGATTACGGCATCGATACTGAATCTATCGTGTTGGATGTTGCTCGCAACGCGTTATGGGTTTCTGATGAGTATGGTCCATTCATCTTGAAGATCGATTTGAGTACTGGCGTTATTTTGAAAAAATATCAGCCAGGCACGAACGCCTCGGATTTGCCAGCGGTGTTGTTGAAACGTCGCGCGAATCGTGGCATGGAAGGCCTGAGTTTAGAATTAGCAAGTGGTAAATTGCATGGCTTTATCCAGAGTCCACTAGATGACGGCAAAGCCTCGTTTGTCGTTCCCGGTGCAAGTGCTGCGACGAGTGAAAGTATTAAGGATTATGCCAAGTTTAATCGCTGGGTCGAGTTTGATCCGAGCACAGAAAAAACGAAGTTGTATGCATATCCACTTGATCCAGCAATGTATTCTGGCGGTAAAACAGGTGGTGCGAAGTTAGGCGATTTGATCTCACTCGGGAATGGCAAATTTATCGTGATCGAACAAGGTGCTGGCACCGATGGCAAAGTGTTTAATCGTTTGATGTTAGTGCAGATCCCCAATAATGTGACAGATATTGCCGCGCTTAGTACTGATCTGGAAAAAAGCAGCATGACTGGTAGCGCTGTGAATGCCGTGAACTACGCCAATGTGGTGGTCTTGAAGAAAACGCTGTTGTTAGATTTGAATGCAGCGGGTTGGTTGGCGGAGAAAGCAGAAGGATTAGCACTGGTGGATGAGAATACCTTGGCACTGGCAAATGATGATGACTTTGGTTTAAAGACGATCGTGCAGAATGGCAGCGGTGCTATTGTTGATGGTGCTGATATCACCAAGTGCACAGTTGATTTGAATGGGGCGTTGGCGGCCAGTTCAAGTGCTGGATGTGCCGCGGGAAATACGACTCGTGTTGCTCGTGGTGCAGACACTGAACGACCAAATCGCTTGTGGTTAATTAAGTTCACTAAGAAATTGAACGAGTTTATTGTTCCATAAAATCTCCACTGTCATGAGTGATAAGCGCTGCCATTGGCGAATGGCGAGGTTTTTTAAACTCCCTAGAGTAGAGCATTTTGGCTAGCAGCTAAGTTGGAAAAAAGGGCACCGAGAGGTGCCCTTCAGACTGCTGACAAACCCCAAAAGGCCTCGCCAAGTGCGAGGCCTTTTGGTTTAATAGCGGCATGCTAAAAACACCCACACCTTTCCAACACGAATTAGAAATGGTCACCTTGGAACAACTGGTT
>NZ_JACOFW010000003.1:24475-297430 GCF_014284305.1 Affinundibacterium seohonense | reverse complement strand
CAATTCGCATACAATCCCCTTAATCAATCGACTCACAGTCGGTTCAGTCCAACAAGGTTTATCCGCCGCAATGATCGCGGATTCTTATTTTTGCGTTTCCGGTGCGGCGGATAAACGCTATTCGTTATGCATCTTATGCTTAGAAAATTACTCGCTGCCGTTGGCCTTAGCTTTGCTGCTTCTGGCGCAGTCGCGGGCACTCATTATTCGCCATACTCCAACGAAGCTATCAATGCAATTTACAACTTACTATTTTGCGACAACGCAGATGGGTTTAAGAGTAAACTTGGCGAGACGCCCACTCGTTGGCAATCAATTTTATTTTCTTCGCCATCTGATTTCGCAGCGCTGGAAGCGCTAGCTTCTGACGCGTCGGCGGAGGGACGTGTTCGATTTTTGGCTTATTCGCGTCTTCGTGAGCAAGGAAAAATTGTTCAGCCAAAAATTTTGCTTGGTGTAATTATTGAAGTACCATTCACAGGCGGTCTCGATACACTCGCCGCGTTCTCGGAGGGTGGTGTGCGTTATATTAATCAGTCTGGCAAGCTCGTTGTCATAGAAGGTGCTGAGAGTTTTCTGCCAATGGTAAAGAAATTATTTTCCGTTTCAGAACCAGTTGTGTCACAGATAGGGCCGTGGGCCAAACCTCGGTTAGCCCCCCCAAAACAGGGGAACGTACGATTAACATTTTTGGTCTCGGACGGTCTCTACTTTGGCGAGGGCCCGATGTCCATGATGCAGAGTGAGGCGATGGCGGGTCCGATAATTAATAATGCAGCTGAGTTACTTCAGGCTGTTGTTGCAACAGGCTCGAAATGAAAATGCATAACTTAACAATCGACTGGGACGCTTCGCGCCGGTCATTTCGGCGTTATGCGTCCTGAAATTAAACGCTTGTTGTTGCTCGGACCGTTGCCTTCGGAAGATGATGCAACTGTAGATCATCTTCGCTTGATTGAAGATATTTTGAAGACTGTGAGCAAGCCTTTAACGAATGACGAAGCTCGCGCATTGGTTAGCCTTTTTGGTTCTGATGGATGTTTCGGTGTGGCATGGTCATTTCTGCACTTAATAGAAACCGCTCCTGGTTGGCCGCTACTAGATTGTTTAGTCAATCTGGAAAATGAATGGATTGCATCACTTCGGGATCGCGCTATTCGAGGTGGAGTTTTATGAATTTCTTGTCTAACGAAATGAGCACTTGGCATAACTTGATGGTCGACTGGGAATCGCCAATGACAAATTCTTTATTTAATAATTTTCCGGTGACGGCGATCGCGACACTTCAGCGTTAAGCCCCCATCTCCTCACCCAAACGCACAGCCCCCGCAGGTTTCCAGCTAGGATTAAATTGCATACTATCCTTAGCAAACAACATGACGACGGTTGAGCCCAGTAGGAAACGTCCCATCTCTTCGCCTTTTTTCAATTCTATCGTTTGATCGGCGTAAGTCCATTCGCGGACTTCGTGTGTGCGTGGTGGATTGACGATGCCGTGCCATGCCGTTTGCATGCTGCCGACGATGGTTGCGCCTACCAACACCAATACAAATTCTCCATGCGGGCAATCAAACACGCAGACTACCCGCTCATTGCGCGCGAACAAGCCAGGCACGCCGCGAGCGGTGGTTGGGTTGACCGAGAATAATTCACCAGGCACGTAAATCATGCGCTTTAAACGACCATCGCAAGGCATGTGAATGCGGTGATAGTCGCGCGGGCTCAAATAGATATTGGCGAATTGGCCGTCGTGATATTTTGCGGCAAGACTCGCGTCACCACCGACTAAGGCGGTGGTGGAAAAATAATGGCCTTTGGCTTGAAAGATTTGTCCTTGCTCTATCGTGCCAAATTCACTGATCGCGCCATCGACAGGGCAGGCGTATTTTGAGGCTGTGATAGGGCGCGCGTCGGCACGAAGTGGGCGGGTGAAAAATTCGTTGAAGCTGGCGTAGCTGGCGGTGTCAGGATTCGCGGCTTCTTGCATGTTCACATTGTATTTTTTGACGAACCAATTGATCAGGCGGGTCGTGCGTTTGCCCCCGCGATCATTGGCAACCAGACCGGCGAATGCGGTCAATAAATATTTAGGCAAAAAATATTGAGGGAGAACGGCTAAACGATCAGACACGGCAAACTCGTCAAATAAATAAAGATCCGCGATTATAGCGGCTTAGTGCGGTAAAGCCGTGGTTTTAGGGGCTAATATTCCCTCTCCCGCATGCGGGAGAGGGTTAGGGTGAGGGGAGTTCAGAAACTGTATCGCTGTTTTGTAACTCAAAGTGGTGAAAATATGGCGCTGTTTAAGTTTCTAATTCTGGTCAATCAAATCTGAAACACCGTCAAAGCATGCTTTGACTCCCCGCCGCTGTATTTCCAATTTGCCGCTTGCGGGAGAAGGGGGATTTAAACCAAAGCTGTGGAGAAATCCATTTGGGTTAGTGGTGGGACCTAATGACATAAGTATTGTGCGCGGCTAGCTTTAAACGCGATTCAACACGCAACCCATGTCATACTGCCTTCATGAAAGCAATTCATGATGCGTTGTTGCAGTCTGTCTTAGGCGTAAGCTAAAGGTGGTTTAGTAATAATCTATTGGATTTGATGAATTGATAGTGATAAGCTTCGTCCCAGTTGTGAATTTAAACCGAATTCGTCGATGAGTGAATTGCGCAGGACTTGAAAAATCGCTCTTCGGCAATAAATGAAATACTCATGTTAATTTTTCTGGAGAAATCAATGAAAACAGTTGGACAAAAACTCGATGCATTCAGCGTACCAGCAACAAAGCCAGGCTTTAATCATCACGAAGAAAACGGCGTATCCGCTTTCGAAACGATTACTGAAGCGTCTTTCCCAGGTAAATGGAAAGTTATCTATTTCTATCCAAAAGATTTCACATTTGTTTGCCCAACTGAAATCGTCGAATTCGCAAAATTGACAAATGATTTTGCTGATCGCGATACCGTGTTGATGGGCGGTTCTACAGATAATGAATTCTGCAAATTGGCATGGCGTCGTGAACACAAAGATCTGGACAAGTTGAATCACTATGCATTCGGCGACGCGACAGGTTCTTTGGTTGATATGTTGGGTGTACGTGATGTGAATGCTGGCGTGGCTTTGCGCGCAACGTTCATCGTGGATCCAGACAATGTCATTCAACACGTTTCTGTGAACAACTTGAACGTAGGCCGTAACCCAACTGAAATCTTGCGTATTTTGGATGGTTTGCAAACGGATGAGTTGTGCCCATGTAATCGTACAGTAGGCGGTTCGACACTATAAATTCAATTGTAGGGGACATGGCGTTGTTGCTTGTCCTCGCAATACTTGTGTATTGCTGTGGGAAGCGCCTTGCCCTGTCCTCCTAAAATTGAATTTCTAGTTGCCGAACAGGTCTAGCTTTGGCATTCATTACGAAGAAGTCTTCGACAATGTGCAGTTACGAAGCACTTACTTTTAGCGGTTGCTTCAGCTAAAGTACAGTCAACCCGCTCCGGCGGGTTTTAAAAACGCTTTTTGATAGGTGAAAACTATGGAATTTCTTACTTCAATTAAAAATAGCATTCCTGATTATGCTAAAGATATTCGTTTGAATGTGGACAGCACGATTGCGCGTTCTAGTTTGGAAGGTAACGATGCTGTAGCGGTTGCCTTGGCGGCGGCGTTTGCGACGAAGAATAAAACTTTGATCGACTTGATCAAAAACTCGGGTCATATCGCGCCAGAAGAAGTGCAGGCGGCGATGACGGCGGCGGCTTTGATGGGTATGAATAATGTCTGGTATCCGTTTGTGGAAATGGCCGACGATGAAGATTTGAAATCGCAAGGCGCGCAATTGCGCATGAACGCTTATGCGACCAACGGTGGTGTCGATAAGCGCCGCTTTGAAATGTATGCGCTGGCAGCGTCTATCGTTGGTAAATGCCATTTCTGCGTGAAGTCGCATTTTGATTTGTTGCGTAAAGAAGGCATGTCAACGACTCAGTTACGTGATGTTGGTCGGATCGCAGCGGTGATCAATGCTGCGTCGCAAGTGATGGCGGCAGAAGGTCTCTAAATTTAGTTTTTCTCTACTTCGTTAGGAGCTACTCAGATGAAATCAGATTTCGTTCATGTTGTGCTGCAAATCTTGGTTGAGATGGGTAGTGCAAAGTAAGTGATGACACAAAGCCGCCATGTGCGGCTTTTTTATTTGATCTTGCAGTTCATACAAATTGACAGCATCCCTTGCTTGGATTGTTTTACACTCTCAGTTTTTGACTGATCCTGTATGTTCAACAGTGAATTCAAAACTCAGGGATTTTTTGTTACGCCGCCATTATTGAGCGAGATTGAGTTAGCCCAGCTTTCTGACCATCTAGCAGCAATCATTTCCAACTCGGCTACGCCTAAAGCAGGCGACCGTCATTTACTTGGTAACATGTGGTGTTCGCAACTTGCGCAAGTCATCGGGCAGCATGCTTTGTTGCGCGATGTCTTACCTGCGTATTATCGCGCGGTGCAATGCAGTTTGTTTGAAAAATCTGTTGATAATAATTGGCTAGTCGCTTGGCATCAGGATTTAAGTATTCCAGTTGCAGAAAAAGTGGACCATCCCGCCTTGAACGCTTGGTCAAATAAAGATGGATACTGGTTTGTACAAGCACCAGTTGAGGTTTTGGAGCAACTCGTTGCAGTGCGTCTGCACGTGGATGTTTGTACCGAGTTTGACGGTGCTTTGAAATTGATCCCCGGTTCGCATCAATACGGCAAACTCGATACAACGCAGGCCAATATTTTGCGTGCATCAAGCGGAGAACGTCTATGTGCGGTCGAGCGCGGTGCTGCCTTGGTGATGCGTCCCCTGGCATTGCACGCTTCATCAAAAGCGAGCGGGCACAGTCGACGTCGTGTGTTGCATTTTGTTTTTGGCCCACAAGATTTGCCTTATGGTCTTCATTGGCATTATGCTGTTTGACTTGCGCGGAGAATAATTGTTCAGCGCGAGGTGTATTTCATTGCATCGACTACTTCACACAACCCCAATCAAACTTTTGAAGCCCTTACATTGATGTCAAATAAAGACACTTTGATCCAGCTTGTGGACACTATTCGAAGTCCAGACAGACCCGCATCAAGTTTATATCAGCAGGTCAATGCTTTGGCCGATTTGTTAGAGAGTATGGGGCGATATCCACGACACCTAGATGATGATATTGCGAAAGGTGAGACACGAACAGAGCACGGATTAGCTTTGTCGCCTCATGCGGCTGCCTTGTGTGCGAAAGATTTTGTGCGAACTGTGCAATTCATGCGTGGCGTTTATCGAGCCGTCTGCGCGCAAAATTTGACGAATCTCGCGCGACCGGTGAATTTGCTTTACGTGGGTTGTGGTCCGTATGCTTTGTTAGTGCTACCTTTGATGCTGCGTCTGACGTCACAACAGGTACAGATTAGTCTGATCGATATCCATGTTGATTCCATGGAATCCGTGTTGCGCATAGTCGGACAATTAGAATTGCATCTGCATATTGTAGAAACCACGATCATTGATGCCGCGACCTATCAGATCGACAGCACACGAAAACCCGACATCCTCTTGTTGGAGGTGATGCAAGCGAGTTTAGAAAAGGAACCGCAGCTTGCTTTGACCCGGCATTTGATGCGACAAGTACCTGATGCCTTATTGATACCTGAACAGATTGAGGTGTCACTTAGCTTTTTGAATCCACGTAAGGAATTTTCATTGCAGAACGTGGATCAGCCATTGAGTTCTTTAGATCGCCATCGCATTCATGTGGGATCGATACTGAGTGTCGATTGTCACTCTATTCGTACTTGGGAAAGCTTAGGAGGCTCGCATTTGCCCACTGGGCGTTTGCAAATGCCTTTGGAAATTCCAGATGGATACAGACCGAGGTTGTTAACGACCATTACTGTCTATCAAGACATTGTGATTGGAATTTATGATTCTGGGTTAACCTATCCACGCAGCCTGAACGTGGTTTTTCGTGCTGGTGATTATTTGAATTTTATTTATGAATTAGGCGCAAGTCCAAAATTGGTGGTCGAAGTCGAGTCAAGTCTCGGTTCTGCAAATAACACTTAAATCTGATGGAGTAGAAAGGGAAAAATAATGCAGCATCCGGATTTTGACGAATTTAAGAGAAGTTATCGAGCAGGAGAATACGCGCAAGCTTTGTCTTTCATAGATCGCTTGATGTCGAGTTTTCCGCAATCAGCCGCCTTGTTTTGGCATCGGGTTAACTGCTTGGAAAAATTGGAAAGATATGCTGAGGTGCCACCGGCATTAGACGGCGTTTTACAGCGTATGCCCGATTATGCTGCAGCCTTAATGAAGCGAGTTGACTATACAGACTGGTATTTGGATCAACAGGCTCCATTACATGGTGATGATGAGGATGATCTGGGAGATGAAAGTGTCTCAACCGCGGTAGCGAATGCAAGAACTGCACGCGCTGCAGCTCAGCTTAATTTGGAACACCGAAATATTGCAGATTTGCGCAAGTTATTGAATCGCACCGACGCGTCTGGAGCAGCTGAGGGAAAAACTGCTTTGAGCAATTCCGAGATTGCACAGGCCAATTTTTTATTGGCGAACGTTTTGCGTAATCGCGAATCAGGGGATGTCGGTCAACATGAATTAGAGGAAGCACGTGACTTGCTGAACAAAGCAATTACATTGTGTCCTGCACAGATTGATTATCGATTGGCGCGTGCTGATGATGCCAGAAGACTGGCTTGGGTTGACGTGCAAGATGACGTGGCGCGACTCGATACCGATTCTGCACTGGTTCGTACTTATTCAGGCATCTATTTCAAGCGAGCAGAATTGGAAGCTGCCGTAGTCGATTATCGGTATTGCTGGGAACAAGCAAAAGTGCCAGGTCATGCGATGAAGTTGGCAACTATCTTGCATGATTTGGGACGCTATGACGAAGCCCTGCAAGTTTATGATCAGGTTTTGACGCAGATGCCAATAGATGCGCCGCATCGTGAATATTTTATCGAGAAGCGTAAACTCTCCGAAAATAGTGGTGCTGGCGAGCGTGAACATATGGCGCAGTTACTACTCAACAGCCTCGATGACGATGGTAAAGACCGGAGTCTCCACGATAGTATGGCAGCGCAAGCCATGGTAGGTGCAGCAGAGGCGATCCGTCATGGTGCTTCGGTATCAGATGCACTGGCAGCACATATCAGCGACGATCCTGATACCATGCAAGCGATGAATATAGCGCGCCAGATTTTGAGTGTCGCCCATGAAGCAAAGCCAGAGCTGGTTGCGGTAGATGCCAGCGATTATCCTAGGTATCAGCAAAAACATTGCCAACGAGCCGAGAAAGCGGCGCAGGCAATAGGACTGATTAAGATTGCGGATGCGGAAGCGATGGGTTTATTTACGATGTTAGGTCAGCACGTGATGCTGCGTTTTTTTAGGGATGACAGCGGTGAATTAGGTTTGGCATCTTTTACGATGAAACCCAAATGGCCAGGACTGATAGGTTTTTTATTGATGTTCTTGAGCGGAAAATGGAAGCAGCACCGGATGATAGAGTGTGTCACTACGTTTGATGACGGTGGAATGATCACCACACAGCCGCATAGTATTTCTCCATTCGAATACGGCGGAAAAATCATACAGAACAAATTACCTGCAAAGGCGAGTCTGGCCGATTTGGTGACCGCGCATCGAGGAAGCGTTGCGAGTTATTTGCAACAAAATCCATCGGTGAAAAGCGTCCGCGTAACAGATTTGGCTGGTGTCGAAGCACGCTGGATCGCTGGGCAAGAGGCCAAAGCAGCGTATCGAGAATCAATCAATTATGTCAGCGATGCGGAGTTGCAAATAATGCTGGGCTCACATTATGAGCGTTTTGCTGACAAAGTACGTGAACAGCTACGTTTAATGACCGTGTATTCCTGAAGAGAAAAGCGGTCAATGTAAGATCTTATAAATCAGCATCAGTGATAACAAAGCTTCTTAGAGAGAATCGTGAATGCCACTGATGTTGGTTTATGAAAATTAGTTCATCTAGCCCTTATGTGCTTTCTAAGCGCCGTCATGGCTTTCAGTAAATTACCTTGCGCGTCATCCCCATCTAAAGCCCAGCTAAAATAATCCATCTAGCACCTGGGTTTTGGCATAACTCGATTTGGTGCTGATGAGGCTAGGAACGTCATAACTCTATGGTTGTTTGATGACAGTATTGGTGTAACGTGTGGTGCGTTTTGTCCCCGAACTCTATCGTCTTCAAGGTCAGCCTCGTCATTATCTGAAGCTGTGGTAGTACACTGTGATGCAGGCCATCATCTTTAGAATCTGCTGTCACATCCTCCCAAGCGCGACTATAAAATGGAATGTCGATCACAATTTTGGCTTTTGGCATACCACTGGCAATGAGTGTTGTGACCACGTTATCGCCGTTATATTTGATTAAATCTGGCCATTGAAATGAGTTTTGTAATCTCAGCGTTATGAGTATGAATGAGCCTTAATGGGAAATTGGATGAAAACACAACATTAGCATTTTATGCTTTCTATATTTTTTCTCTTTTTGATATCATGAATTTTTTTCAAGTGGGAGAACTTATATGGTTCCAATCATCGACCTTGCGGAAGTGCGGCGCTATCCGAATGATGCTACTTTGGTTCGCTCACTCGATTTAGCCCTAGCGCAAACAGGCTTTTGTTACCTCAAAAATCACGGTATAGGTGCAGACCTGATCGCGGCGGCTCAAGCCTCTGCCATGCATTTTTTTTCGATGCCAGAAAAAATTAAGTGTCAGTACGATATTGCCAATGCACCACGCCATTCTGGATACGTAGGCTTCGCTGAAAGTGGCTTGTATGCCGATGAAGCCTCGCGCTTATATGAAGCTTACGATATAGGCTTGGAATTGCCGGCGGATGATCCGGATTTTTTGGTTGGTAATATTTTTTATGGACCCAATACCTGGCCAGATTTGTTAGGCTTTAAACAGACGGTTTATGCTTACTACGAAGCGATTAGTCAGTTGGCAAAATTGCTGACGCATACGATAGAGGCTGCGTTAGGGCTGCGTATGCATACATTGACAAATATGATGCGTAAGCCAACTGCGCAACTGCGCTTAATTCACTATCCAGAAAATCAAATTGCCTGCCGTGAGGCTGATAGTCACAGCATGATGGGCGCGCACACGGATTATGAATTTTTCACGCTCTTGCATCAAACGATGCCAGGCTTGCAAACAATCAATGTCAGTGGTGAATGGCTAGATGTCCCACCGATTCCGGGAACGCTAGTGATGAATGTCGGCGATATGGCGGAAGTGATTTCTGGTGGTCGCTATCGTTCCAACCCCCATCGCGTTTTGAATACCGGAAGCCAACGATTTTCTATGCCATTTTTTGCGGCATTTGATTACCAATCAGTGATACGACCTATGGTGAATGAGCACAAAAATGATGGAACAAGTTTGATTGCGGGGGAACATTTATTGCAACAAGTTTCGCAGGATTTCTCGTATCTGCGCTTGAAGGGGAGTGAAGAGAAACAGTCCAAAATTCTAGAAGCAAAAATAGTGCAGGCACAACAAACGCGAAATCCATTTTTGGAAGGAAAAATAACATGGACCAATTAAGCATTGCGCTCACTGTGATCGGAGCAGGTTTATTACTAAGTGCATCACCGGGGCCGTCGATGGCATATGTGCTCTCGCGTAGTGTGCAGTTTGGGTCTAGCGGTGGACTAGCATCCTCATTGGGATTGGCAGTTGGTGGCATGATACATGCCTTGTTTGCCGCTTTAGGTTTGAGTTTGGTCGCGATGCAGTTTCCTTGGTTGCTGCAGCTGATTAAATACGTAGGCGCCGCGTACTTGGCTTATTTGGCCTACGACTCTTTGCGCGCAGCATTTGCGAAATTAGATAATTCTGCTTCGACCGATAATCCGATAAGCGACGCCGATGCGATAGTTCAAACTAGAGAAGAATTTTCTCGTCAAACGTTTTGGCGCTTATTTTCCAATGGTGTATTAATTGAATTGAGCAATCCGAAAACCATCATTTTCTTTTTGTCTTTTATGCCGCAATTTGTTAGCCAGCATTCGACGATAGGTATGTTCCTTTTGTCGTCTCTGATCCCCATCACCGCCATTCCAGCTGATTTGTTAGCGATATTTGCAGGGGGCGTAATTGCCAATCGTGTACGGTCACACTATTGGTTAGTGCGAGGAGTGAATATTGCTGTCGCACTCGTGTTGGCGGGAATCGCTTTGATGGTTTTATTTCTCGATTAAACTGACGTTTTTCGCTTTTGCCAATGAATCAATGTGCGCGGTGTGCTGAGAGATTTGACAGTTTCTCGTTTAGCGCACTGCACTAACATCAAAATGGGAATTTTGAATGATGCCGAAGCGATTCCCAAATGGATCTTGAACCGCTGCTACCAAGATGCCACCACCAACTTCGGTGACTGGCTCAAGTTCTTGTGCGCCTAGCTCTAGTAATTTTCGCATCGCAAGAGTGGCGTCATCGACTCCCCACAAAGCCTGTGCGCCATGAATGCCTGGTATGCCGTCGGGAATTAAGCCGAGTTCAAATCCGCCGACATTAAATCCTACATAAAAAGGCTCGTCAAAATAAGGTGCCTGGCCCAAAACTTGGGAATACCAGTCTTTGCCTGCGGCTAAGTCTGCGACGGGGTAAATGGTAGTACGTAAGCCTAAGATCATTTTGTTCCTAGCGAATGTCTGAGTTTAATTTGATGCGCTGATGGCGCTTGGTTTGTTCGAGGCGACTACGACGTCAAGCATCTCAATGATCTTTTCGCGCGTGATGGGTTTTTCAAAACTAGCATGGACTTTTAAGCCCTGAATCCGGGCGATTTTTTCTGCCAAATTGAGTATCGGGCCATTGTAATTCGCCAGTGCCCAGTGATTATCAATAGGCGGGATTAAATTGTGGCCTGAGATAATTAGTATGTCTGCTTGGCAGCCATCTAAGGCCAAATGGCTTAATAATTCCATGCCGCCTAATTGTGGCATACATAAATCGCAAATAATTAGATTCGGACGCGGTTGTGTTTGTCGATAGGAGTTTAAGCCTTCGAAACCATTTAAAGCCAAAACAACGGATGCAACGCCGAGATCACGTAAAGTGACTTTCATTAGTTCTAGTAAAAATTCATCGTCGTCGACCAAAAGTACATGCAATTTGGCGTAGTCTGCATTTGCGCCAGGATTTTTCGTCATCATGATGAGGTGGGCATGTGGTTAGGATAGTGTCAACAAGTATAGCGAAACTTGATCAAAAACGACAATGATTTCCCTTTTTACTTCTGCTTATTGTCTGTCTGTCGTGGCGTCGAGACAGATTCTGAGATTCCTGAACAGGCAACCGATTGTGATTGAGGCTATTCGGAAAAATTCGATAGTCCGCGTAGTGTTTGATATCGAAGGTGGACTCGGTGTAAGCTTCGCTTATGAAAAATACACAAGATAAATTGAGCGCTCAGCCCTTTGCAGCTGCCGCGTATATTAAGGAAATTGGTCGCGGAAAAGAAGGTGCACGTGACTTGTCACGAGAGGATGCTTATCAACTATATGCAGCCATGTTGGATGCACGTGTTTCGGATTTACAGATGGGTGGTATTTTGCTGGCAATGCGAATCAAGGGCGAATCAATTGAAGAAATCGCCGGTTTTCTTGATGCCGCCGAGGATCGGATGCAGAAACTGGATGCGCCCACTGATAGAGAATATGCGCCGATTGTGATCCCTAGTTATAACGGTGCGCGTAAACGTCCAAATTTGACTCCTCTGCTCGCAATGCTGCTGGCACGCGAGGGTGCGCCAGTGTTGGTGCATGGACTGACCCAAGATCCAGGGAGGGTTAGCAGTGCTGAGATATTTGCAGCATTAAATGTCGATTTGGCACAAAGTACGGAGCAGGCACAGCAACACTTGATGCTGCGAAATTTAGCTTTTGTTCCAATTTCGGTGTTGGCACCATCGATGAATACCATTTTACTGATGCGTCAGGTATTAGGTTTGCGAAATTCTACGCATACTCTGGTGAAGATTTTGCAAGCATTTAATCAAGTCGCCTTGCGCTTGACTTCATACACACATCCTGAATATCAAATCATGCTGGATCGCTATTTTCGTGAGTTGGCTCCGCACGATCGGGGGGCTGTATTGCTGATGCGTGGTACCGAAGGTGAGACGGTGGCAAGCACCGGTCGAGCCCAGCAAATCGATAGCTACCATCTAGGTGTATGCAAGACGGTGCAAATGACCGCCTCGCAATTGATTGCAGAACCAGAAAGTTTGCCTGAGTGGTTGGACGCGACCAGTACCGCAAAGTGGATTGTCGAGGTATTGGAAGGGAGTATTCCTGTGCCCGCGAATATCGCGCAACAAGTGCAGCATTGTTTGCAACTCGCTAAAGCACTTAAATCTGGATGATCATGTGAGGCACGATTTTTCTATTACAATGCGCGCCTGATTTACATCTTTAATTTTGAAAGTGCATGATGCTTGTTGAAAATGGGCTGCAATATGATGTCGTGGTGATTGGTGCTGGTGCTGCTGGCATGATGTGTGCAGCCGTCGCAGGGCAAGCGGGGAAGCGTGTGTTAGTGATCGATCATGCCAGTAAGCTCGCTGAAAAAATTCGAATTTCTGGCGGCGGTCGTTGTAATTTTACGAACCTACATGCGACGCCCAGTAATTTTTTGTCAGAGAATCCCCACTTTTGCAAAAGTGCGCTGTCACGTTACACCCCACAAGATTTCTTATCTCTGGTAAAACGCTACAAAATCGCTTTTCATGAAAAGCATAAAGGCCAATTATTTTGTGACGATAGCGCCGAAGACATTATCCGCATGCTGAAAGCGGAGTGTGATGTTGGTAAGGTTGAATGGCGTATGCCCTGCAGTATTCGTGAGCTGACGAAGACAGAGCATGGTTTTCTGGTTCACACCGAACGCGGAGTGGTGAATGCTGCCAATGTGGTGATTGCAACAGGTGGACTCTCTATCCCTAAAATTGGCGCGACCGACTTCTCGTACCGAATTGCCAAGCAGTTTAATTTGAAAATCGTCGAGCCTAGACCTGCATTAGTACCGCTAACGTTTGATGCGACAAATTGGGAGCCATTTGTGCCTATGGCTGGAATCTCACTGGAAGTGGATGTCGAGACCGGGGTGAAGAAAAGCAAAATGGTGTTTCGTGAAGATTTGTTATTTACGCATCGTGGCTTATCAGGTCCGGCAATCTTACAAATATCAAGCTATTGGCAGCCTGGACAAACTATTCGCGTTAATTTACTGCCTGAATTGGATGTTGCTGAAGAATTAATATCGGCAAAAAGCACAACAAAAAAGAATCTGGCGAATTTTTTAGCGAGTTATTTGCCAGCGCGCTTGGTGGATGGTCTATTAGCGGCACACGGATTTGACGGGAATCTGAAAATCGCCGATACGCAAGATAAGCGTTTACGTCTATTAGGTGAAAAGATGAATCGTTGGGAGTTGCTTCCCAATGGTTCCGAGGGATATAGAAAGGCGGAAGTGACCCGTGGTGGGGTTGATACCCGTGAGTTATCTCAGCAGTCGATGATGGTGAATAATGTTCCAGGCTTATACTTCATTGGCGAAGCGGTCGATGTTACCGGGTGGCTTGGTGGCTTTAATTTTCAATGGGCTTGGGCATCTGGTGTGGCAGCTGGCAAAGCAGCGTCGGCTCGTGTTTAAGCTGGGATTTACTCATTAGGCATTTAGTTATGCGGACATTTCGCCACACTTTTTTGCATAAGTTTTCATCACTTGACTTCCCAATTCAAAAAAATCCTGTTATGATTTCGGTCTTCCTATAATTTTAACTGGTTCCGAACTTACATGACCACAATTCGCCTTAAAGAAAACGAGCCGTTCGAAGTCGCCATGCGTCGCTTCAAGCGCACCATCGAAAAGACCGGTCTGTTGACCGAATTGCGCGCTCGCGAGTTTTATGAAAAACCAACTGCAGAACGCAAACGTCGTTTAGCAGCTGCTGTTAAACGTCACTACAAACGTATTCGTAGTCAGCAATTGCCTAAGAAGATGTATTAATTCTGTTTGGCATTGAGTGTTGCACGATAGCTTAATGTCTGACAGTTTATATCTGTTTTAGGTTTGCATGCCCGCTCCGGTGTACCGCAGCGGGCTTTGTTATTTTCATCATTTCTTTTTCTTGCGTTGTTTGTTGCAGGAAATTATCTTTTCAGAGGATATCAATATCATGGGCTTGAAAGAACAAATCACCGAAGATATGAAGGCCGCAATGCGCGCTAAAGATACTGCTAAGCTTGGTGCGATTCGCTTGATCACGGCGGCGATGAAACAAAAAGAGGTAGATGAGCGCGTCGAGTTGACCGACGCTATGGTGTTGGCAATTATTGAAAAAATGATCAAACAGCGTAAAGATTCCATTACGCAATTTGAGGCTGGTGGCCGTCAAGATTTGGCGGATATTGAAAAAGCGGAAATGGCAATTTTGTCGGCATATATGCCAGCTGGTTTAAGTGAAGCCGAAATGCAGGCTGCTGTTACAGAAGCTGTTGCTGAGGTTGGCGCGACAGGCCCACAAGATATGGGTAAGTTGATGGCGGTGTTAAAGCCAAAATTGGCTGGCCGTGCTGATATGACGGTTGTTTCTGCTATGGTTAAGGCCGCCTTAGCTAAGTAATCAACATTTGTTGTTATCTTATTGCGGCTTCGGAGTGACTTCTTTCCGAGGCCGTATTTGTTTATATTGCTTGAGAATGTTTGCGTGATTCCACAAAGTTTTATTCAGGATTTACTTGCCCGCGTTGATATCGTTGATGTGGTGGGTAAGTATGTGCAATTGAAAAAAGGTGGCGCCAATTACATGGGTTTGTGCCCTTTTCATAACGAAAAATCCCCGAGTTTCACAGTCAGTCCGACTAAGCAGTTTTATCACTGTTTTGGTTGTGGTGCGCATGGTACTTCCATTGGTTTTTTGATGGAGTATTCGGGTATGAATTTTGTCGATGCCGTAAAGGATCTGGCTCTCAATAACGGCATGATCGTTCCTGATGATGATCGTATGTTGCCGGCGCAGCGTGCCGAAGTCACCGCAAAGAGTCTGGCGTTAAGTGAAGTGATGACGAAGGCCTGCGATTTTTATCGACAGCAACTGCGTGGCGCCGAGACGGCAATTCAATACTTGAAACGCCGTGGGGTAACGGGGGAAATAGCCGCCCGGTTTGGGCTTGGATATGCGCCGGATGGTTGGGATAGTTTGCGTGCAGTATTTTCCGACTACAGCGCACATGCGCTTGCGGAAGCCGGCATGGTGATCGATAAAAGTGATGATGAAGGGGCGCATCGTAAGCGTTATGATCGTTTTCGCGATCGCATCATGTTCCCGATTCGCAATACCAAAGGTCAGGTTATCGGTTTTGGCGGTCGAATTTTGGATCAAGGTGAGCCAAAATATCTCAATTCACCGGAAACACCTCTGTATCAAAAAGGCTTAGAGCTGTACGGTCTGTTCGAGGCGCGTCAGGCGATCCGTGATGCTGGCTACGTACTTGTTACTGAGGGGTATATGGATGTAGTTGCCCTAGCGCAACTAGGATTTCCACAAGCTGTCGCTACCCTGGGAACTGCTTGTACTCCAACCCATGTTCAGAAATTATTGCGTCAGACCGACCATGTGGTGTTTAGTTTTGATGGTGATAGTGCTGGTCGCCGAGCGGCGCGGCGTGCGCTTGATGCTTGCTTGGCGCATGTGAATGATAATAAAATTATCAAATTCTTATTTTTACCCATTGAGCATGATCCGGATAGTTTTGTACGGGAATTCGGCGCCGATGCTTTTGCGGTTGAAGTGCAAAATGCGATGCCTTTATCTCAATTTTTTATTAAAGAAGTCAGTGCGGATAACGATTTGAGTACTGCGGAAGGTCGAGCAAAAACACAATTTGACGCCAAACCTTTATTGCAGCAAATGACACCTTCAGGCCTCCGATTGCAGTTGGTGCGGAATTTGGCTCAGATTACTCAATCGACCGCTTCGGAAATTGAAGCCTTATTTGAGTTAATTCAGCCAGTGGCACGCGTCAAGATTGCGCCGCCGAAAAGTCGTCGAAGCGCACCTGTTGGTTTAGAGCGACAAGTGATGCGAATTTTAGTCGCACATCCATCCCTAGCTGTCATGATGACTCCAGCAATGCTCGACTGTGCCGCCCGAATAGCTCCCGATGGTGCTGAAATGTTAATGCATTTGGTGTCAATAGCGCAGCCTATGGGAGATCAGGCCAATTTTGCAGCATTGGCGGAAAACCTGCGAGCGACTAGCGCTGACTTTGATCCCTTGATTGCCGAGATTGCTGAACAGACCGAGTCTGAAATTGATGTTGTTCGCATGGAGTTGGCTGGTGCCTTAAGGCAAATGCGAACACAAGTGCTAAAAATGGAAATGGAACAATTGGCTCAGCGAGGCTTGCGTGATCCTGCAGATGTGGCGCGTTATCGTGAAATTATGCAATTGCAAGACGCGATACGTCGTGAAGCTGAAGTTGAATCTGCTGGTGGTCCTTAGTTATTTGCAATAACGAGTGGTCGCGTATATTTGCGATGTAATTAGTAAAATGAAAATGGTTTTATGGTATTGACTTAGGCATATGAGATTAATTTCTTGCTGCTGTGAAATGCTTTGTTTGGAAGTGCTTACTCTTCTGTTTGATTGAGTAAAAAGGTGGCAAGTGATATAATTAAAGGCTTTCGATTCAAGGTCTTAGGTTGTTTTCATTCTTTGTCGCGGTCATCGCATGGTGATTGTTGATAACAGGAATGTGTTGTTTAGGTGAGCGTCTGCTCCTCCGAGTAACCCAAAACTCCGACGCAAGGAAAAAGGTTTGTTTGAATTTGGAAAAGCGCACTGTTTCTTGGTTCTTATTGTATGCAGTGATTTGCTTTTTTCGTGTTTCAAATGACTTGTTTGCTTCGGTTGGTTTGATTCAATGGCTAGTGCAATGAAGAAACCCGCGAAAAAACTAACATCCGTAGTGACGAAGAGTTCGACAAAAATTGCTGCTGCGAAAAAGACAGCAAGTACGCTAAGTTCGCCAAGTAAGGCTTCCATAAAGCCTGCCGCCAAATCCACCGCCAGTACTACTAAGGCCGCAGTCAAATCTACCAGTAAGTCAGTTGTAAAGGTCGTTGCAAAACAAAATGTTAAACCGGCCATAAGTTCGATTGCAAAAGCGAATCCTAAGAAGGCCAGTCCTGTTAAGTCAGCGCCGCAGGGCGGCAAAACTAAGTCAGTAGAGAAAGTCCTGGTAGCGCCAATAAAGAAAAGTGCAACGAAATCACTGGCTGATGTGAATCTCAAGGCGCAGACTGTCGAGAAGAAAGTCCTTGCGAAAGACGCTAAACCGCCTAAAGTAGAATTGAAATCAGTAAAATTGGCTGGAAGCAAGATTCCAGGTAAAGTTGTAAAATCGACGGTGAGTAAAAAGGAAGTTGAAGTGCCAAAAACACGTGCCACAAAAAATGAATCAAAAGTCGAACCAAAGTTGAGCAAAGATGTCGAAAAAGCTGCAACGAAAGTCGTAAAGCCAACTGAAACACCGTCAGCCGCAAAGAAGAAAGCCTCTGTGATTACTAAAGCATCGAACGCCAGCAGCACTGAAAAAACCGAAAAAGCGGAAAAAGACGAATTGAAATCAGAAAAAAAATCCGCTAAGTCGGCGAAACCTGAAAAAGCACCTGAAGTGCAAGAGATCAAAACAGGTTCTGCTCCGACAGTGAGTCAAACAACCGATGCTGCGCTATTGGCGAGCATTGACACGTCTGGTTATGTGCTGCCGGGTGTGAAAGTGCCGGGTCGTCGTGGTCGTAAACCAAAAGAATATCAACCAGAAAACGAAGAAATGGCAGCGCTTAACGCGGTTGAGCGCGCTGAAATGAAGGCATTGGATAAAGCCAAAGCGAAAGACCGAAAAGCCAAAGAAAAAGCGCTTCTGAAGGATGCATTCTCTGCCGATCCCGAAGCGACTGCTGAAGAATTAGAGCGTCGCCGCCAGCGTCTGAAAACCCTGATTAAAATGGGTAAAGATCGTGGTTATTTGACCTTCGCGGAAATTAACGATCACTTGCCGGAAAACGTTGTCGATCCAGAAGCGATCGAAGGCATCATCAGTACCTTCAACGACATGGGTGTTGCCGTCTACGAGCAGGCGCCAGATGCTGAAGCGTTGTTGTTATCTGATAATGTTGTCACCGTCACTAGCGACGATGATGAAGTTGAAGCGGCTGCAGAGGCGGCACTGTCAACTGTGGATTCGGATTTCGGACGCACCACGGATCCTGTACGTATGTATATGCGCGAGATGGGAACGGTCGAGTTACTGACTCGCGAAGGTGAGATTGTCATTGCTAAGAAGATTGAAGAAGGTCTTAAAGACATGATTCAAGCGATCTCGGCATGCCCAACCACGATTGCGGAAATTCTCGCACAGGCTGAACGTATCGCCAGCGAGGAAATCAAAGTGGATGATATGGTGGATGGCTTGGTCGATCCAAACGCCGAAACCGAAGAGGAAAAAGCGCCTGTCGTCGTTGCAGAAAGTGATGATGAAGAGGAAGAAGAAGACGACGAAGAGGAAGAAGAAGAGGACGAAGAGGATACTGCAGCTGTTGCTGCCGGAATCTCAGCGGAACAGCTTGAGCAACTTAAGCGCGATTCTTTAGCTAAGTTTGCCATCATCTCAGAGAACTTTGACAAAATGCGTAAAGCCTTCGAGAAGGAAGGCTACAACTCAAAGAATTACATCAAGGCGCAAGAGGCAATTTCTAGTGAGTTACTAGGTATCCGCTTTACCGCAAAAGTCGTTGAAAAACTTTGTGATACCTTGCGTGGTCAAGTTGATGAAGTCCGTCACGTGGAGAAACAGATTTTAGATGTGGTGGTCAATCGTTGTGGTATGCCACGTTCGCATTTCATTAAAGTTTTTCCTGGTAACGAAACTAATCTTGCTTGGGTCGATGGTGAAGTCAATGCAGGACATTCGTATAGTGCGATTTTGGGACGTAACGTACCGACTGTGCAGCAGTTACAACAAAAATTGATCGACTTGCAGGCTCGCGTCGTCTTGCCATTGCCTGATCTACGTGGCATCAATAAAAAGATGTCCGCAGGTGAAATGAAAGCACGTAAAGCGAAGCGTGAAATGACTGAGGCGAACTTGCGTTTGGTGATTTCTATCGCGAAAAAATACACGAACCGTGGTTTGCAATTCTTGGATCTGATCCAAGAAGGCAATATCGGCTTGATGAAAGCTGTTGATAAGTTCGAATATCGTCGTGGTTATAAGTTCTCAACATATGCAACGTGGTGGATTCGTCAGGCGATCACGCGTTCGATTGCAGATCAGGCGCGCACAATTCGTATTCCTGTGCATATGATAGAGACGATCAACAAAATGAATCGTATCTCGCGTCAGATTTTGCAAGAGACCGGCGCAGAGCCAGATCCAGCAACTTTAGCGATCAAGATGGAAATGCCGGAAGATAAAATCCGCAAAATCATGAAGATCGCCAAAGAACCGATTTCGATGGAAACACCAATCGGTGACGATGATGATTCGCACTTGGGTGATTTCATTGAGGATAATCACACCTTGGCGCCAGCGGATGCAGCGTTGCATGCGTCGATGCGCAATGTCGTGAAAGATGTATTGGACTCGTTGACACCACGCGAAGCAAAAGTATTGCGCATGCGTTTTGGTGTTGAAATGTCGACCGATCATACTTTGGAAGAGGTTGGTAAACAGTTTGATGTCACACGTGAACGGATTCGCCAAATAGAAGCAAAAGCCTTGCGTAAGCTACGTCATCCATCACGTTCTGATAAATTGAAGAGCTTTTTAGAAGGTAACTAAGTTTAGTTGTTGCCAGAGTTAAGTGAAGTTTTCAGAAAGCCGCGCACTCGAAAGAAGGCGCGGTTTTTTTATTTCAACTGATGGTCACTATGTTTATAGTGAATGCATAGTATTCCCGAGGCTAAACACGCATTTAAACTCGCTAAGCCTTGTGCCAATTGTGTCCGATGTAATACAATAGTCGCTCATTTTGCGATGCATGATTGTTTCGACAAATAGGGCCTCTAGCTCATGTTGGTTAGAGCAGCGGACTCATAATCCGTTGGTACCGTGTTCGACTCACGGGAGGCCCACCAAAATTTATGTATTTTGAAATCAAGCTCTTACAAGAAATTGTAAGGGCTTTTTTCATTTTTGTGGCTGCTTTCATTCAAGAGTCTGACTTTGAAGGAGGCATCTAGATTAAATGAAATCTTTTTCACTGAATTGCTGAAAATTTTCTGCTTGTTCCTTCGCTTTTTTTTAAGATCGAACTGCATGTTGTGACATCAGAAAAGTGTAAGCAGCACGTTGCTATCCAAGCAAATCTGATAATTGCTGGCGGATTGAGGATGCTCTGGCCGTCGTCGTTGCGATGTTAGTTGTTTAGGTAACTACACAGCTAATGACAACTCATTAGCACGTACAGCACATGCACGTGAACCTGCAGTCAATTTGAGTCGCTCAATTGCAGAGGGACTCAGTTGAAGGGTGTTGTCAATGAACTCGCCGAGTGCCAATGTTGCGCAAAATCCTGCATGTTCCATATTCGCTACTAAACAGGCTTCGCCTTTCAAATCATGTGCTGTCCGCAACTCCACATCTTGCGCGGACACGACCGTGTTTAGCATTGCCACGCGTGCCTCGGCAATCGGTCCACCATCAAAAATATCGATGAAGGAATCTACATCAAATCCTTCTGTCACCAAAATTCCAAATGGTAACTCTCCATCAGGATGTAATTGTCCCATCGCCCATTGCGCATCTTCGGCGAGTAAGGAAACGTAAATTGGTGAACGTGGCATTAATTCGGCGATGAAACTCTTGGATCTTCCACCAGTGCGTTGCTCAGCTTCAGGAAATGGCATTTTCAAGAAACGCCCACCTAATGCATTCCAAAATGGACTATTTCCAGCTTCGTCGCATAAGCCAGGATTTTCCGCGCCTATTCTTTCTGCAAACAAATGGGGAAAGTTTCTGACGAAAAGTAAGCGTCCGCGAGAAAGTAGTTGTGGTGCTAGCGTCGCACCATATTCTGGTTCGATGTAAAACGAGCTAAGCAAGGTGTGACCAGACAAGTCTTCGCACAGGCGCAGAGTATGTTCTCGATTGCTGATGCCGAGTTCTTCACTGGCATGTACCGAGAATTCATTTCGATAACAGTAAAAACGCCGGTTGGCGCTTGCGCTAGTGACGATGCCACTGGTGCCGACGACACGACCTGCTCGGAGATCTTCGAGAACGAAGTGGTAGATTTCATCGCCGCGCACTGGCTCGCTGCCTGCAAAGGCTTTCAGCGATCGTTCAAGTCGTTCCGCCAATCGTGTTCGGCCTGGTTTTAATGTATGAATGCCGAAAGTACTAGCTTTCGAGAAGCGCTCGATGGCATCGAGATCATCTAGTGTTGCGGGGCGTAACAGATAGTCCATGTGATTCATTGAATGTCCTCTTCGGCGTTTTTCGTCACGACTTGCGGCATGCTGTGGCGGGCGCGCTCTTCGCGCGGAGTGTAACCAAAATAATTACGGTAGGTGGTGGAAAAATGCGGGCCTGAAGTAAAACCACAAGCAAGCCCGACTTGCAGAATTGATTGCGTTGTTTGCTTCAATTGGCGACGTGCATGTTTGAGTCGTAACTCGAGATAATAGCGTGATGGAAATGTGTCCATATGCTGGCGAAATAATCGTTCTAATTGTCTGCGCGACACACCGACTAATTGTGCGATATCTTCCGCTTGCAAAGGTTCGGCCAGATTGGCTGCCATCAGTTCTAACGCCTCTTTTAAGCGCGCCGATCCAAGTGCAGGTTGCGCTGATGCTGGTACCGGCTGACGTTCGTCGCTGCCACGTAATCTATCCAAACCTAAGCCTGCTGCTACTTCAGCGGCAAAAGTATTGCCATGACGCAGTTCAAGCCAATGCAAGAGTAAATCAAGCACTGCAGCACCTGCACCAGCACTGATTCTATTTCTATCGATTTCGAACAAACCCGGGGTGAAAACGGTCACAGGGTAGCGTTTTATTGCATCTGCCAGAATCTGCCAATGAATTGCGGCACGATAGCCATCCAATAGGCCGTGTTCCGCGAGGATCTGTGCCGCTGTGCCACATGCACCTAGCACGACCTCGCCAGTATATTGAGAGCGATGTAATCCTTGTACGAGATGGTCGCCGACGACATGGGAAATATGTTCATCGACACGTTCGTCAGCGATCAGCATGACCAAGTCGACCTGTTGGTAATTCAGTTTGTCGATTGATTCAGCTTCCAGTGAAATACCGCATTGCGTAAGGGCTTGCGCGCCATCTGCCGCATATTGTTCGATCTGATAAAGCAGCTCGCCACTTACTTCGTTAGCTGCCGCAAATACGCTACGCACCGCACCTAAGGCGAACAGTGAAAAACCGGGAAGCAATATCAAGGAAACAGAAAAAGGCGTCGGCATGGATTCTTTCTTGGGAATGCTAGCTAGATTCTATATTCAACGACGACATCATGGGCAATTCGATTGTGTTAAGCCGACAGCAGTGATCCGCGCCGCACCGCTTGATGGCCTGCGACTTTGCTCAGACGGGTCCCGGGCGGCACATAACGACGATTTTCGCGGGCAAAGTAAATTCCATCCACTGGCGACAACAATTGTTGCACCTCACCGCTCACCGGATCAATCAGATCGATCAGTGGGTCTCCGGCTTTGACGGTTTCGCCAAGTTCTCGCAAGTAGACGACTAGTCCTGCTGACGGTGCGACCAACGGTATGCAACCAGCTAGCGGAGTCGGTTCGCAGGCGGGTCGTATGGTTTGTGATAAAGGGCCAGCAATGATGTCTTGTAAGCGCAGAAAGTCGATTAATGCATTGGCATCGCGTTCAGCGATGTCGTGACTGACGTCGGTAAAGCCGCGTAACTCAACAGTCACCGCGAGACAGGCTAAAGGTATCGGAAATTCATTCCCAACCAAGGCAGCAATGTCCCACCAAATTCGTGAACAAGCTTCATCAAAAGGGTCATCGCCAGAATTCGTCTCCAGTAAGGCGACCTGCGCATCGAGCAATCCTGCCAATGGTGCAACGCGATCCCATAATGGCGTTCCGGTATAGATATGTAGCACCGATTCACAGTCGCAATGTAAATCGAGTACCACATCGGCATCGGCCGCGAGACGCATTAGCGCTAGTCGTTGTGCAGATAACTCGTCTATAGTGGTTTGTTCTCTCAGATAATCGCGAATCGCTGTTCGTATCAGTTTCTGATTGGCGTGTGGATCAGAGCTTAGTTGGGATCTGACGCGTTCTAGTACCTCTTCCGATAAATTGTGAAACAGGCGGTTGAAATTTTGTCCAGTTCGCAGATCAAAGCGGCCTTGGCTGGTGCCCAGCAAGGTTTGTGCGAGTCCGATCGGATTTGCAGTTGGTACTAAGATCACTTCACCAAGTAGCTGACCTTGTTGTTCAAGCTTGGTAAGCTGATTTCTCAGATGGTGAGCGACCAACATGCCGGGTAGTTCATCAGCATGAAGTGATGCTTGAATATAAGCCTTGCGGCCAGTTCCTTCTTTTCCAAATCGCAAAAACGACAGCGCCCGACTAGTGCCGGCGGCAGGCGAGGGGAGGGGAATTGATATGAGTTCCATGAGAGGTTTCAGTTCCCTGTCAAATAATCAGCGGCCAGGCTAGCGAGTGCGCGTACGCCAGTCAGTAAGGCACCTTCGTCAGGGTTGAAACGAGGTGAATGGTTCGGTGCCCAGTCAGCAGGGGGCGTGCCAGGCGGATTGACACCGAGAAAAAATAGCATTGTGGGAATACGTTGTCCGTAAAAAGAAAAATCCTCAGAAGTCGTGGTTGGTGGTATGTCCGTCAGTACCGCAGCACCTGCTACACGGCGCAAACTTGGCAGCATTTTTGTGGTGAGGTCTGGATCGTTCCATGTCACCGGGTAACCAGCATCAATGCTCACTTCTGCTGTCGCGTTGGAAGCAAAAGCAAGGTTCTCTGCGGTACGCTTAAGTTGTACCAACATCTGATCGCGCATGGCGGGATCAAAACTACGCAGAGTGCCACTCATTTTAACTTCGCCCGGAACAATGTTCGCTCTTTGCCCACCATGTATAGTGCCAACGGTAATGACAGCAGGCGCAACTGTGAGATTGGTTTGCCTGCTGACGATAGATTGCAGTCCTAAAACGATCTGCGCCGCGACCACTACCGGATCGACGCCATTCCATGGTAATGCACCATGCGTTTGTCGACCCTTGACGACGATATCAAAGGTATCACTGCCTGCCATCAGGCCGCGTGTTCGTAGCGAAAGTGTGCCGGTTGATTGGGGCGTGATGCCGACATGCAAACCGAACATGGCATCCACTTTAGGATTGTCGAGGACGCCAGCTTTCACCATGCGCTCTGCGCCATTCGGCGCATTTGCGACACCTTCTTCTGCTGGTTGAAATATCAGTTTAACTGTACCGGAAAGCTGTCCACGCAGATCGGCGAGTACACGCGCCGCACCTAATAGCATCGCTACATGCATGTCATGACCACAGGCATGCATTAAGGCGACTTCGGTGTTGCCTTGTTTGATTCTTTGTTTCGACGCAAACGGCAGACCAGTGTCCTCCGCAACAGGCAGACCATCCATGTCCGCGCGTAAAGCAAGCACACGGCCTGGTCGGCCAGTATTGAGTAAGCCAACAACGCCAGTTCCTGCTACCCCACGATGGACTTCGTAGCCCATGCGCGCAAGCTCAGTTGCGACGAGGTTC
The DNA here is from genome assembly GCF_014284305.1 of Affinundibacterium seohonense. Taxonomy (GTDB): domain Bacteria; phylum Pseudomonadota; class Gammaproteobacteria; order Burkholderiales; family Burkholderiaceae_D; genus Undibacterium; species Undibacterium seohonense. The sequence continues at coordinate 272,528 of NZ_JACOFW010000003.1, read as the reverse complement.
GCAGTCCGATGTTCTTGAAATGCGAGCTCTGGATGTGCGTGTAAATCGCGTCGCCAGTTGATTACTTCAGGTAATCCGCGTGCTGCAGCGACATCCAGCATTGCGTGATCAAGCAAACGCTGTTGTGCCATGAGGCTAGCGCTCTGCGCGCATAGTGCGGCGGAAAGTATGAGCAGACAGAATCGTCGCAAGTTTCGCATAGCCATTACCATGATTTGTAGTGTGGAGTGTTCATACGTATTGGTCGCACGTCGAGTCGCGCATCAAATACTGAATAGTCTTTGCCGTCGATGCCTGTACTCTCCCAAGCACGTGTACGTTCATCCCGCCGTAACAAAAACTCAAAGCCGAGATCAGGTGCGGGATCGTCCTTGGCGGGAAGCAGGCTGAACGCAAAACCAATGACGTGATCGAGATTGCCATCCACCAGTTGTGATAAGGCACGTTGAATGGCGTTTTCACCCAAGATGTCGGGGAAATCGCGACGTGGATTTTCCAGTTCAGGAACAAAACCGGGCTGTCTGAATTTTAGTTCCCCTTTGCCGCGTTTAGCGGGAAAAACACTGGCTTGTGCATTGGCTAAATCATAATGGTCGCCATTATCCAGATAGGAAATGCGAATATTGCTCACATTGACGGGACCTGGTGTTATCGTCGCATCACGCAGATCAATTAAAAGTGCACCGGTAGCGCCGACAATTTCGACATCGCTGCCGCGAATCACGGCTGCGGTATTTTCATCGATGCCTAAACCAATCTTATAACCTTTGGCGAGCATCGCAGCGAGCAGGCGACCAATTCTTCCGCGTTTGAGAAAATGTTGATCAATAAAAATTTCTTCACCAGCAAATCCTAAGCCGCGTTCTACTTCTTTACCATCTCTCAACAAGCCTTTGAGCACTAATAGTGGATTGAGTGCATCACGAAACATGACATTGCTCATAATCGCGGCACCCGCGCTCGTTCCAACTACCACACCACCACGTGCTTGTAATTCACGTACAGCTTGCAGCACTGGCGATGCTACGCCATTTGGATTGAGCACATCGGCATAACGTTCTTGCGCACCACCGGTAAAGTACACGCCATTCGCCGCGCGAATTTTTGCGACATTGTCAGGATCAGCTGCGGCGCGGCGCGCTGACTCGAGATTTTCTCCCGGCCATTGCGGTGCGATTTTCAGCAATTCTACTTGCGCACCACGGCGTCTGAGTTCATGTGCGGCGTTTTCACCTGTTGCAATGGGATTTCCTGAGGAAGTCGGAATGACGACGAATTTCGCCCCCTTACCGCCAGCAAGATCCACCAAGCGTTGTCGCAACTCGTCATTATCACCACGCACCGCTCCCCCCATAGGAACAACGATTCCTGGTATTGGCTGGAACGAAGGTTTTGTTGAAGTTTGTTCGGCGTGGACAAAAGTAGTTGTCAAATTCGCTGCGAACAGCGCCAATATAGTTAGGGATTTCAAAGGATAGGCCTTTCGCTAAGAACTCATTGAAGCGGATGTTGCCATCAATCTGCCCTCTTCTGACATGTAGGGAGTGATCTTTGCGCACATTAGTAAATGCATGTCGCACTGTCGGAAGTTTGCAACACTCTATACCGAACAACATTGCAAGAATGCGACACCAGCTTCTCACTGTGCGACGCAATCGAATAATAGGAAACTCAAGAAACTGAACACTGCTTACACTGAAGACGTTCCAAAGTTGCGCAGGGGCACTGCAAGCACGGTGCTTGCGTTTAATACACACATTTTCGAGGATTTTTCGCATGAAACTAGCCAGCAAGCCTGCGGCGTTGGTATTCCGCCGCTCCCGATGCACCCATGCAGTATTACTCGCTCTGAGCGTCTTGAGCACGAACGTTGTCGCGCAATCTTTGCAGCGTGTCGAAGTCACAGGTTCCAGTATCAAACGTATTGAAGGCGAAACAGCATTGCCAATCGAAACCATCAAACGCGAAGATATTGACAAGACCGGTGTGACAACGGCTGCTGAATTGCTGCAGAAGATATCTTCAAATGTGGGCGGACTCACGGATGGCACTAGCGTCAGCGATGTGATGGGTGGGCAGCGTGGATTTAACGGCGCTAATCTGCGTGGACTGGGTGTCTCTAGTACCTTGGTGTTGCTCAATGGTCGCCGACTCGCCAATTTTGCCAGCCCTGGTGATAACTCTGGTGTTGATCTAAATAGTATTCCCGCTGGCGCGATTCAGCGCGTGGAAGTGTTGAAGGATGGTGCCTCAGCGATCTACGGTACGGATGCGATGGGCGGGGTGATTAATTTCATCACTCGCAAGGATTATCAAGGTGCGGACATCAATGTTTATGCGTTAAATACAGCTGAAGGTGGTGGTGGTAAAAAAACCGCCTCTATTTCTGGCGGCTTCGGTGATCTTGGAAGAGACCGTTTTAATGTATTTGGTGCTTTAGATGTTCAGCGAATGGAACGCCTCGCTACTTCAGAGCGTAAGTTTATGCAGGAATATAGCCTGCCTGATCGTTTATCACCCCAGTTATCGAGCACCTCTTTTCCAGCCAACGTAGATTTAAGCGCAGCCCAGCTTGCCACACTCAATAACTCTTCTTACTTGTTTGGTTCTGGACCTGGCGGTAAGTGGTTGCCTTCACCAGGCCGACGCGTTAGTTTTGGTAAAGCTGCCTGTGTCGATGGCAGCCCGAATGTTGTTCGTCCACTTGGACCAGGCGGTACGGAGGGCTGTTCGTTTAATTACATGGGGGATTCGGAAGTCTATCCAAAGAGTGAAAAACAAAGTTTTATTGGTCGCGCGACTTTCTTGGTGTCGGATGATCACCAACTATTTTTCGAAGCCTTGAAGAGCAAAGCGGTGACAGCATATGCTGCGTCGCCTGCGACCTCAGGTAGCATCAACGGCACCAGTACGGGTATTTATTTGCCTAAAGATCTGCAAGCCAAAACGGGTATCACGACGCCTGTCAATTTCCGCTTTCGCTTAACCGACGCAGGACGTCGCACCACTGAGGTCACCAGTGAAAGTTCTCGTATTGTATTGGGTGCCAATGGTCGTATTGGTAGCTGGGATTACGATACGGCTTATAACCATAGCGTCAACGAAGCGACAGATCTTGATATCGATGGTTGGGTATCCCGTTCTAAACTGCTGGATGGTCTCGCCAAAGGCTTATATAACCCGTTCGTCGCGCCAACTGATGACTCTGGCAAAAAATTTATGAACTCGATTAAAATTTCGGGGGCTGCGCGTATTTCTCAAGGTACGAGTGATAGTTTTGACGGTAAATTGACTCGCCCCTTGATGTCTATGGCGGGCGGTGATGTCATGCTGGCTCTCGGTGCGGAATTACGTCGTGAAAAAACGGAATTCACATCGACTGCGGCGTTAAAAACGAATGACGTGCAAGGCGACCGTTCCAGCTCCGACGAATTGCTCGCAGATTCATCGAATTCACGAGACATTGCTGGTTTTTACGCAGAAGTAAATGCGCCATTTACCAAAGAATGGGAAGGTCAATTTGCGGTACGTTACGACCACTACAAAGGTGTCAAAGATCCACTGTCAGGATTGACTTCACAAAATCTCGATACGACCAATCCCAAGATCGCTCTTAGCTATCGTCCAAGCAAAGCGATGTTAGGTCGCGCTTCTTTCGGTACTGGTTTCCGGGCGCCTTCGATTTCTGAAATGTTCTTGCCAGTACGTTCCGGTACGATCGCGAGTTTTGTGAAAGATCCGGTTTCAGGTGAAATCGCACAGTTCGATCTGGATCGTTATGGTAACCCTTTGCTCAAACCAGAAAAATCAAAACAATTCTCGATTGGTTTGGTTCTGGAGCCTAATCAAAACTGGAACGGTAGTATTGATTATTGGATGATTCGCAAGACCGACATTATTTCAGAAATTGGCGAGCAGACTGTTTTTGATAATCCGGTTTACTACAATAATCCGAACATCGTTATTCGTGAATCCGATGGATTTGTGTCCTATTTGCAGTTTAAAAAAGAGAACCGTGGCAAATTAAATACCTCGGGCTTTGATCTGGCACTCAACTGGCGTGGTGATGCCACTTCGATTGGTCGCTTCAGTGCCAATCTCGGCGCCACCTATCTGACTGAGTATAAGTTCCAGTCCGACCCAAATTCACCATTGACGAATGGTCTTGGTGTATTTCGTGACGATAAGGCCGTCCAGCGTTGGCGTCATAAGCTCAATCTTGATTGGGCATATGGTCAACTCAATCTGACTTTGGGCAACACTTACTTTGCTGGGTATCGTGATCAGAATATTCCCGGTCTGGCAGATGCTGGTTGGAATGATCGTGATGTCGAAGCTTATTCCTTGTGGGACTTGTCTGGCAGCTATGCGTTCACTAAGAACTTGAAGTTGCGTGCTGGTGTGATCAATCTGTTAGATACACCGCCGCCATTCACGAATCAGTCACGTTATTTCCACGTAACTTGGGATCCGACTTATGGCGATCCGCGTGGACGTTCATTCTTTGTTAATTTGCAGTATAAATTTAAGTAGATCGAATTACCCCCGCAGCCTTTTGCGCCCCACTCAGGTGGGGCTTTTTTATAAGAGGGCTGCCTGAACTGTTAGCCGGAGCTACAAGCATGAGCAACAAGCCAAGTACATTTAAAGTTCCAAACACCCTGATCATCTTGCTCTTTGGCGCGCTATTGATTGCCTTGGTGGTACCCTGGGTATCGGCAGGTTATTTTGAAAAAGGTGTTCCAATTTCACTCGAATCTTATCGGGTCGCAGACCATAACATCAGTATTTCGGTGTTTGGTACAGGTAAGGAAATTGGCTTTCTCAACGCGCCGTTTGAAGGTATGACATCAGGTAGTCGTGGTGGTTCTGCGATTGGTGTGATCGCTTTCATTCTGTTGGTCGGTGGTGCATTTGGTGTCATCAATGCAACCGGCGCAGTTGATCGTGGTTTGTTACGTCTGATTGCGATTACCGGACATCATCCACGTTTGTTGTTGGGATCTTTATTTGCTGCTTTCGCCACGGGTGGTGCTGTATTTGGTATGGGTGAGGAAACCATCGCCTTCCTGGCCTTATTGTTACCGCTGATTTTGCGTATGGGGTATCCGCCCGAAGTTGGGGTGATGATTACTTATGTCGCCAGTCAGATCGGCTTCGGTACCTCATGGATGAATCCGTTTGGAGTCGCTTTGGCGCAAGGCATCGCCAACGTGCCGCTACTGTCAGGCGCCCCTTTGCGCATTGTCATGTTTTTTATATTTGTCAGCACTGGGATCGCATTTACACTTTGGTATGCGCAACGTCATCGTACCGAGGTTGAGTTGGGAGTCGATGGAAAAATTGCGATTCCATTGGATACACCACCACTTGGATTTGCGGATCGATTAATTCTTGTTGGTATCGTTGCGACTATCGTCTGGATCGTTTGGGGTGTCGTCACTGCTGGTTACTTTATTCCAGAAATTGCGACTCAGTTTGTCAGCTTATGTTTCTTCGCTGCGATTGTCGCCATTATTGCCAAACGTTTGACCGCCGATGCAGCAGCCGAAGCTTTTGTTGGTGGAGCGCAGCAACTCATGTCGGCGGTCATGGTAATTTCTTTGGCGAAAGGGATCGAATATTTATTGGGGGGCGCGAATCCACACGCGCCTTCGGTTTTGAATACCTTTTTGCACAGCATGGGAACCATGTTAGAAACTTGGCCTGCGCAGATGGCAGCGCAAGGTATGTTGGCGGTACAAACGATGTTCACCTTTGTGATCCATTCTGGTAGTGCGCAGGCAGCGATTAATATGCCCCTGATGTCTGGTCTTTCCGATTTGGTCGGTGTGACCCGGCAAACAGCTGTGTTGGCCTACCAATTAGGTAATGCCATGGCGAATATGAGCGTGCCGACTGGCGCAATTTTGATGGCATCTTTAGGCGTTGCTGGTGTGCCTTGGACGCGATGGTTTGGCATTATTTGGCGTTTCCAATTATTGATCTTGCTGATGTCGATGGCGATGGTGGCTTTTGCCGTAACGATTGGTTATGCCTGAGGAGTTTGAAAATGGATCAACAATTTCTGCATTGTTCAGTACCGATTTCTCCAGCAGTTGATGCGCACATTCCGGTTCTGCATCGCATCGACCTGATCACAGTACGTTTACCGTTTGTAAAGCCTTTTGCCACCAGCGTCCATACTTGGGCTGTAAAAGAGGCGTTGTTGTTACGACTGGAATCGGATGGCGTAGTGGGGTGGGGCGAATGTGTGGCTGATCCCGATCCTTTTTATGCCAGTGAAACGACACAAACCGTATGCCATATTTTTAAAGAATTTTTATTACCATTGCTGACGCCAGGGCAAACCATCGGTGAGTTGCTAAAACGTTGGAGTCCTGTGCGGGGACATGGCATGGCAAAAGCGATGGTCGAAAACGCTTTGCTGGACTTGATCGCACGGCAGCAAGATCGCCCTTTGCACGCCTTATTGGGATTCTCAGAACGGCGCATACAGTCGGGCATCAGTTTGGGCATTCAAGAATCAATTCCAGCATTGCTAGAGGCAGTGGCAGAAGCGACAAGTCGACCCTATCACCGTGTGAAGCTGAAGATCATGCAAGGTAAAGATATTGAGTGGGTGGGCGCTGTCCGCGCTGCCTATCCAAAGCTGACGCTGATGGCCGACGCCAATGGTGACTATGGCCTTGAACACGCAACACACTTGCGCCAACTTGATGCTTTTCATTTGACGATGATAGAACAACCCTTGTCCTACAGCGATATCGTCCAACATGCTGCGCTACAACGTGAGCTGGCTACGCCACTGTGTTTGGATGAATCGATTCACAACCTTGACGATGCCCGTTCGGCGCTGGCATTGAAGGCCTGCGGTGTCATTAACATTAAGCAGGGACGAGTCGGTGGCATGATCGAGTCGCTGCGTATTGCCGCTTTGTGCCAGCAGGCAGGCATCGCTGTTTGGTCTGGCGGCATGGATGAAACTGGCATCGGTCGCGCTTTCAATCTCCAACTACAGACTGCACCGGGCTTTAATCTGCCAGGAGACACTTCAGAAACGGCACGATATTTTGACCAAGACATCGTTGCTCCATCTGTAGTTTTGGCAGATGATGGTTTCATCGATTTACCCAAGGGGCCTGGCATAGGTGTCACCGTACTGGAAGACCGTGTGGCACGCTTTACTTTGGCGCGTGAGTCAATTCTTTAAAAAGTTCTCGACCTCATGTGGGATCCCTTGGGTAGATCCCACACTAAGTGTTTATTCAGCTAGATATTTTTTGGAGTAGGTTTTTTGATAATTATGATCGAAAAATAGTTCTGGACATGCATGGTGTTATAATGCGCCCTGTTGAATTTCTTCCACGCCTTACTCTTTGCTGACGCAACATCACAAATTTCCACCTTTGATGCAGTGTTAGACCCGCGGGAGGCACACTATGCATAACATGACCGAAACCTCTGTTCCAACGATTGCCGAACTGGCTGCTGATACTCTTCGATTTGATTCTTTTGGCTTGGCGCCAGAAATTTTGCGCGCACTGAATGATCAGGGTTATGTGCATCCGACGCCAATTCAGGCACAGGCAATCCCTGTTGTCTTGCAAGGTCGAGATGTCATGGGAGCCGCGCAAACCGGGACGGGTAAGACGGCTGGTTTTTCTTTGCCGATCATTCAGCTTTTGATGGCGCATGCTAATACCAGTGCGTCACCGGCGCGTCATCCAGTTCGTGCTTTGATATTGACACCAACCCGCGAGTTGGCGGATCAGGTCGCAGAGAACGTCAAAGCCTATTCGCGTCATACGCCTTTACGTGCGACAGTCGTATTTGGTGGCGTTGATATGGCTCCGCAAACTGCCATATTGCGCAATGGTGTGGAGATCGTTATTGCGACGCCTGGTCGTTTGCTTGACCACGTGGCGCAAAAGTCGGTGAATTTGTCTCAAACACAAATTTTGATTATGGACGAGGCTGATCGCATGCTCGATATGGGTTTTTTACCCGATCTGCAACGCATCATCAACTTGTTGCCTAAGCAGCGTCAAAACCTAATGTTCTCGGCGACATTTTCACCCGAGATCAAGAAACTATCTGCAAGCTTTCTGAACGATCCGGTCACCATCGAAGTGGCGCGTAGTAATGCCACAGCTGAAAATGTGACGCAAGTTCTGTATAAAGTGCAGGAAGATGAAAAGCGCGATGCCGTTGCTTTCATTATTCGTGAACGTGGATTAAAGCAGGTCATCGTATTTTCAAACACGAAAATCGGCGCTTCTCGTGTCGCTGTGCATTTGGTTAAGCAAGGTATTAAAGCGACCGCGATTCACGGTGACAAATCTCAGCAAGAACGCATGGCGGCCTTAGAGGCATTTAAGCGTGGCGAAGTCGAAATTTTGGTGGCGACGGATGTCGCTGCGCGTGGATTGGATATTTCAGAAATGCCGTGTGTGATCAACTTTGATCTGCCTTACAACGCCGAAGATTATGTCCATCGTATTGGTCGTACTGGACGAGCTGGTGCGAAAGGTGATGCAATTTCCTTGCATACCGATAAAGATGAACGCTTATTAGTCGATATTGAAAAATTGATTAAGCAAAAGATCGTGCGTTTGCAGTTGGCGGGTTTTATCGCGACGTCTTTGCATACCGAACGGAAAACCAGCTCTTTTGCTGAGCGTAGTGAACGTACGCCTAATCGCTTTAACGACAAGTCAGCCGAGCGGCCAGCTCGTAGTTATCAAGCGCCACGTGAAAAAGTGGATCCTTGGTTCCTTAAGCCTTATGAGCCAAGCGCAAGTCAGGCGTCAGTCAAGCCAGACTTAACGACTAAAGCTGACCCAAGCAAGCCGCAAAAGAAAGCAGCTTTATTGGGTGGTCTTGTAAAGTCGACTTAAAAATAGTCTGCAAGAAGCAACACCTTTGGGCGCATAAAAAAAGCAGAAATCCTAGTCGGTTTCTGCTTTTTTGATTTTTGAGAGAGCAATCACAGATTGAATTTTGCGGCCCATGCAGTGGTCGCAGCTAGCCAAAAATCGTCAATATTGTCAGGGCGAGTGTTTAATGGCAATTCTAGGAATGCCGCAGCAGGTAATAGCGCTTCTTGCAAAACATCGTTATCACCGCGATCAAATGCGAGTGCACCCGTTTGTTTGGAAAGTTTTTCACCTTCAGCATTGAGCACGACCGGCACATGCATATAGGTCGGCGTCGTCAAACCGAGTAGCTGCTGTAGATAAATTTGTCTCGCGCTTGAGTCTAAAAGATCTGCGCCACGCACAATGTGGGTGACACCTTGCGCGGCGTCATCGACCACGACCGCCAATTGGTAAGCCCAAAAACCGTCCGCGCGTTTCAACACAAAATCACCGACTTCACGACTCAGATCTTGGCTTTGTCGACCTAGGATACGATCTTGAAACTCAAAGATGGCAGCATCACCAGACGGTACTCTGAGTCGATAGGCGCGCGCTGCCTTATCCTGCGCGATACCGTTACGACAGGTGCCAGGATAAATTTGATGATCCGATAATCCGGCGCGTAAGCGAGAGTCTGCGATTTCTTTGCGTGAACATGCGCATGGAAAGACGTGATCGCCTAATTTTTCCAAAGCAATCTGGTAGTTCGATGTACGCTGACTTTGCCACACGACCTCATCGTCCCATCGCATGCCGCAACGTTTTAAGGACGCGATAATGTGTAGATCTGCGCCTGCCACGTTGCGATCAAAATCCAGATCCTCGATGCGTAATAGCCAGCGCCCAAAATGGGCTTTGGCATCCAAATAACTAGCCATCGCGGCGACTAGCGATCCCATATGTAGAGGGCCAGTGGGCGAGGGAGCAAAGCGACCGCAATACCTGGACATAGAGAAGATGTAAAAGAAAAATACGAGGTGAATACCAGCTGACGAATGATCAGTTTATCAAAAAAAGCAGAATAATCACAATGCAATTGGCATGTACACTTTACGGATACGTGACCGTAATACGCCGTAACTGCGCATCTCGCTGCTGCAAGAAATGATCTATCGATTCCACCGTCACGGTGTCAATTTTACCCGCCATTCGTTTTCCCATAGGATGGTCGTCAAAGGCAATATTGGCGCGAAACATACGTCCGCCTAAACGACTTAGCATAGAGATTTCTAAAGTACTGGGTTGATAAGCCATCATTGCTAGCCAGGCCTGCGCCTGTTCACGCTGTTGAATCACGACATCATTCGCAAGTGCTGCCGCAAGAATTTCCAATGCCCATTGATTCGAATTTTGATATCGCGTGGAGTAGGGATAAGACACCATGTTGTAATGCGCTTCATGTAGTTGGCGCGGACTGGGGGAGTTGAGCGTCTTTAGAATTTTCGTTTGCAGATCGGCAGCGGGAATCAAGAGCAAGGATGCAAAACGATAGGGGTCATCCATAAAAAAATTCGCTAATCCTTCGTTGAATAAATCAGAATTAGCGGTGCCACATTGATTCAACTCATGCATTACGATCCAACGGCCATCTTCATCTCTGCGGACGATGCCGAGATGGGAATAGTGCAAATGATATTTTGTTAAATCTTGTCCGGCTCGGGCAATGATTGCCAATTCTGCCTTAGCGTCGTCCAGTTGCTGTTTGACTTTGCGCGCCAATTCAAAACCTTGCATGATTCGTTGTGGATTAACTGGTTTCTCTTCACAAGTTTGTCCGGCGAATGTTGTCTGCGTCCAAAATGCCGCGCACAGACCGATGGTGATGAGGCAGCATCGCATCACTTCACCCGAGCATGGTGGAGTAAAGCTTTGCCAATTTCGTTAGGAATGAAGGCGATGATTTTGCCAGCTGAGATGAGGATGTGGCCAGTTGAGACCGCCGTTGCATGCAAAATGGCACCGCTAACTAAGCCAAGTTGACGTAGGCCTTCACCAGATAATTGTACAGTCACACTGGCAGCATCCGATGCGCCTTTCATGACGATGACGACGCCACTGGCGACCACGACGCTACTTTCCACTACAAATTCTGCAGAGCCTGTAACACCCAATAAGGAGCCTTGCACCACCATACTTCCTGCGCCAGAGATTGCCTCAGATGATCTAGATACACCACACGATGGGCAATCAGGATTGTTTGCATTTTCCGCTGCAAGGGTCAATGTTGTATTGGTAAAGATTGAAAGGAATAGAGTGAGGGCGATGAACAAACGATAGCTGACTGACATACTTACCTCGGCATCAAATAAATGAGTCGCCATTATTGATGAAGTCGGTCGAATCGATAAAAAAATACCGAAAGGCGCAAATTTTATAGAGAAAGGTCGCTAGTGCTGATACTTTGCCGAGACGTAAGATTGAAAAAAAAGCCTGCCGACATCAAGTCAAGCAAGCTTTCGATCGTAAAAAAGATCAATTTGTTAGTTGGCGTGTGGCGAGCTACTAGCGCTGTCACGAGTCGCTTTTTGACAATGCGGGCAGGACTTGCCCTCGATGTACCACGGTGATAATTGCTCACGCGGTGTGACTACGGCACGGCAGGCATAGCATTGCGTTGTATCCGTTGCTTCTAATTTTGGATTTAGGGCCGTACGGTAATCGAATACAAAACAATCGCCGTGGTAATGATCGCCACCGACTTCTTCGAAGTATTTCAAAATGCCGCCTTCGAGTTGATAGACACTTTCAAAGCCCACATTCTGCATGTGGATCGCCGCCTTTTCGCAACGTATACCGCCAGTGCAAAAAGTCACCACGGTTTTATCATTGAGCGCATCGCGGTTTGCCTCGATCACGGCTGGGAATTCGGTGAACTTGCTAATCCGATAGTCGATAGTGTTATCAAAGCTACCGACATCAACTTCAAAATCATTGCGGGTATCGACCATCACGACTGGCTTACCGTTGTCGTCATGACCTTGATCCAACCAACGCTTCAAGGTTTTCGCTTCGACAAATGGTGCGCGACCGTCTTCAGGTTTAATCAAAGGCATGCGCATGGTAATAATCTCTGGCTTCAATTTCACTAGCAATTTGGTAAAAGGCTGGCGATCAGAAAAACTTTCTTTGGCAACCACATCCGCAAAGCGCGCGTCGCTATGCAACCAATCCATGTAGGCATCAATCTCATGGCGTAGGCCTGCTAAAAACATATTGATGCCCTCAGGTGTCAATAGCACCGTGCCTTTCAAGTTCAGTTCTTGGCACTTGGCGATAAACTCAGGACGTTTTTCTTCAGTGTCATTAAAGGTAATGAATTTATAGGCGGAAATATTGACGTAAGGTGTAGCGGCAGATTGCATGGGAGACTTAAAAGAAAGAAGAGTTCGGTTACTAATTCATACGATGACTTAATGAACGACTACGATGGATCGAAAGTCGTTGAGTAAGTCTTTGATTTGCCAGCATTATAGGTGAAGTCGCTGTGCTTTTCATGGTGCAGGGCTGGCTTCGTGTAGAAAATTCATAGGAAGCTGCAGTGCAGTTTAGAAATTGCTTGGGTCAAGCTGCTTAAAAAGGTCTTCGTTGAAGTGCTTACATGTCAATATAAAAAAATTAATTTGTAAAAAACACACTTGACATGTAAAACGTGGCATTTCTGTATGAATCAAAGACCACTTTAATGGTAAAGTCGAAAATTGATTCAAAACAACAATCAACGACATTTGCGCGTCACTAACTACTAATGAGCTCGATTCCAACGAACATCAATTTATCGCCAAGCCAGGCGCTAACCGAGCCTGCAGATTTCATGCACTATGAAATCCGTCGTTGTCTCGACACGAATTCTTTGTCGCCCGTCTATGAGGCTTGGGATACAAAGTTACATCGACTGGTCGTGATCAAACAGTTGCATCATCTTGGTAAAGACTTTGATGTCGTATTGGCGCAAGCGCGCAAAGTGGCTGCCTTAACGCATTCTGCTTTTGTCAAAATTCATGCTTTAGAAGAAGTCGATAGCAAACTCTATATCGTGATGGAAGCTGTTCAAGGCAAGGGTTTATCTGCTTGGATAGACGAGCATCAGGGGCAAGAAAATCTCGCTCTAGTCCATATCAAGCAAATCGCGACAGCCATGCTCGAAGCCCATGCTGCCGGTTTACTGCACGGCGATCTCAAGCCTGCAAATCTCATCGTTGATGTGGCCGGGCGGATTCGTATTCTTAATGTGGGTGCGACTTCGCACTTTAATCCACATGCCGTGAGTAATGTGGCAGAGATCGACACACATGACAGTATTGCCTACTTAGCGCCAGAGCGGTTTGTGGAAACCACACCGACGCCTGCCAGTGATGTCTTTGCGTTAGGGACGGTCTTGTATGAAATGTTGCTTGGGCATACACCTTACGTGCATTTGAGAGGCATCGCCTTAGTGGCGGCGCAAGCGCAAGCTGCATCCACGCAATGGGAATGGCCAGAAAAATTGTCGCCAGAGGTTCGCAGTTTAATTCTGGCGATGACCATAGTTGATGCCTCCAAAAGACTGCGTTTGCAGCAGGTACAAGAAGAATGCAAAAAGTTGACTGTGAGTGAGCTTAACTCTGGTAGTGCCAGTGATCTCAACATAAAAGCCCTGCAGACTCAGCTCGTTAGTGCCGCGCGTCGACGTCGATATCTACTAAGCATTGCCTGTTTCTTTTTGTTGAGTGTGGGAGCGATTGTGATTTGGCAGGCCAAGCCTAACTGGACCCATATCGTCAAAATGTTTAAGCCTTATTCTGAGTCGCGCGAGTTAGAGCAAGGCATGCAAGCGCTGGCTATGTATGACAAACCAGGTATGTTGGATAAGGCGACAACACACTTTAATACGGTATTGGAACGCGATTCGAATAATGCACGCGCAGTGGCGGGGCTTTCTATGGTTTATAACTATCGCTTCCGTAGTAGTAGTCGTGATGAAGTCTGGCGCGAGAAAGCTTTGGCAAGTTCTCAACGGGCTTTGCAATTAAACCCCGACTTAGCATTGACGCAGGTGGCTCATGCCTTGTCTTTGGATCCGCATCAGCAGTTTGATTTGGCAATGACAGCAGTTGCTCGTGCAAAAAAAATGGAGCCAAATAGTTTATTAGTTTGGCAAACCGAATTACGCATTTTTTTGCTGTCGCGTAAATATGAAGACGCGATCCGTACTGCCGACGCCGCATTAAAGTTGTTTCCGAATGATTGGTTGATTCTGAATTTAAAGGGGATTGTCTATCTAAATCAAGCGCAATTTTCAATCGCAGAGCAACTCTTTCGGGCAAATATTCTCCATAATCCAGATGTGATCCTTTCCTATATTTTCTTGACCAATGCCTTAGAAGCGCAAGGACGGACAGATGAATCGCTACAAGTTTTGCAACAGGGATTACAGATCCGCTCTGATGCCCTGTTGTATAAGAGCCTAGGGCAAATTAAATATTCTCGTGGCGAGTATGCATCTGCTGTGATCGCACTTGAAAAAGCGGTTGATGCAAATCCTCAGGAATATGAAAATTGGGCTTATTTAGCAGATGCCTTAAATCAAATTGGCTCCAGAGTCGATGAGGCTCGCCTGGCTTATGAGAAGGCACGGGAATTGCTAGAGATCAGAATTAACCGTCGTCCAAACGATGGCTGGTTCATCGCGCAATTAGCGACATTTGAAGCCTCTTTGGGACATCAAGCGAAAGCGCTAAGCCTGATTGAGCGTGCATTGAAGCTCAATGCTGGCAATCCAAATGTGCACTTGCTTGCGGCGCGCGTATTTGAGCAAATAGGGAAACGAGGTGATGCGTTAGAGGCCATTCAGAAATCGAAGAGCTTGGGTATTACAGAGGCGCAAGTAAATGCGGAACCATTTTTAGTTAAATTGCGTAAAGATCCTCAATATGAGGATTCGAAGAGTACGCAAAAATAAAATTGTGAATAAATTGGATAATTGAACTCGATAAACGACTATGCCAACAAATTATTTTTCTCAATGCCGCTTCATAGGTTATGCCATTCCAACCGGACCTAGCCAAGATAAATTGATACTGTCAAAATATTTGGTCGGGAATTATTTAGGGGCAGACGACTTGGAGCAGGATTTGCGGGCACGTATCAGCATTCTAAAAAATGCAGTCGATACTGCCAAAAAAGCATTGCCAGCCAATGATACGCAGCTCGTCAATAATATTTTTATGGCACCTGAATTTTATTTTCATGGTCCGCTTGGCGCGTACGTTTATCAAAGTGAAGAAGATGATCCGGCGGTAAGAGCCTTAGCGCTATTAGCTGAGACTTTTAATGCCGAGGAATACCCAAATTGGACTTTTGTTTTTGGCACCATGATCAGTGCCAAAGTCGCGAATATCGATGCAGTATTTGCATCGCCATCAGTACAAATGCGTAAGAGACTGGTGGAAAGTTTGGCTTTTAATGCGCAGGCGGAGTTTGGAAACGCACGCAGTATTACTGAACAGATTTTGAATGAGACTATTGCCGATTTGCGGGTAAACCCCGCAGTGGAAGTGCGTGATCGGGCTCTGATATTCAGTAATATCGATTTGCAAATACAGGGCAAATCTGAGACATTTAACAAAATGACTTCCGAGAAATATTTCCTTTCCCCAATTGATTTCGTCTTGTTTGAAACGAATAATCAAAATGTGATTACTGAAGAAATGGTTGGCTATCCCCATATTGATTTATCTGATGGTGATGTAAAAAAAGCTCCTTACGATCCCCTTGCCATTTTCCGACAGAATTATGGTGAGGATAATGTTCCAGCCTATGTTGATTTTGGATTGGAAATTTGCCTAGATCATGATGATGCGCGCTTACGTAAGACGATGAGTCGTGAATGTCCCTCAAATGTTAGCGATGCTAGCGACTTGGTGCACATCCACTTAATACCGTCGAGCGGTTCTGCGATTGTGCAACAATGCGTGGTCGCTGGTCATAATGGCTTTGTGTTTAATGTTGACGGTTGGTGTGCCTATGATGAAAGTTCCACGCCGCAGCAGGGAGATGTCAACGGGGTGCAATCACTCTATGCCAGCTACCATTCTTTGGACGGATGCACACAATATGCCGCGCATTCTCAATTAGCTCAAGTGAATAATCCCGCCAAGGGAAACGATCCCAATTACAACGCAGCCAGCTTTAATGAGCTGAATGTGGACAATGTTGCAGTGCTGACTGTGCCGCTACCGACTCTCGAGTGCGGCGAATTCAGCGATTACTTCGCAGGTGGAACTGGCGCATTGCATGTTTTTGGAATCAAGCAAGCTTACCCTTTGACTATTTGACTTGTTTGCTTGTCGGAAGTCCTCAGAATGCTCGCGAGTTTTGAGGTAATTGTAGTTTAACTTTACTGAATCAACGGAGATGAATAAAATGAATAATTTGGTTTTTGAAATGACTGGTTCTGCTACAGCCATTTGCACGCAGGACAGCTGTGAAGCGACTGGTCCTGCTACAGCCATCTGCACGCAGGACAGCTGTGAAGCGACAGGTCCTGCTACAGCCATCTGCACGCAGGACAGCTGTGAAGCGACAGGTCCTGCTACAGGCAATTGCTCGCAAAATGGTTGTGAAGCGACTGCTATTTGTACGCAAGATAGTTGTGGAGCCGATGTTGCTGGTTCTACTCAGCAACATGTTAAAGTCGCTTTGGGTCATAATCAAATCGCACCTCCTCAATACCAATATACACAGCAATCATTTCAGTCTGCGCCGGCATTTTTGTGCTGATTGGTTTCATTATGCAGAGTAGTTAAGTTAGACGATCATCTGTTCCTTAATTACGTAAAACCCGAAGGATTCCGCTTCGGGTTTTTTTTATAGCAATTCTCATTCACTGAATAAATCATGTTTCTAACAGCAGCCAATTTGGCGCATTATTTACTGGATAGTGGCCTTGTCGATGTAGCAGATATTGTTGATGGCGACTTTAAAGTGATTGAAGCTGGGCAAAACAATCGCAATTTTAAAGTCGTAGTTGGAAACAATCGCGGTAAATTTTTAAAACAAGTACAGTCTTTTCAAGACTTGCATCGCAGCTCGATACAACGAGAGGCGGATTGTTATCGCTGGGCACAAGGGTTTCCGTTGTGGGCAAATCTGATGCCTACCTTAGTTCGTTATGATCAATCGCGGTATTGCCTAATTTTGGAATTGCTATCAGCGAGTGAAAATTTACGCGAATTTTATAATAAACACAGAGAGTTCCCGGAATCGATAGCCGGTTTGTTAGGCGATGCTTTGAGTGTTTATCATAGTATCAAAATTGACCTTGATAGCACTGAGACCAACTTGCCAAAATTGTCGAATAAAGTGCCATGGATTTTTACCTACCACAAAGTATCTTATTTTCCTGCGAATTCATTAAGTGGCGGGGCTGTGCAGTTTGGTGATGTTTTGCGTAGTTTGCCAACTTTGCAAACGCATCTGGAGCGGCTTTTTGACATCTGGCGCAGCTCGGATTTAATCCACGCGGATATCAAATGGGACAATTGCTTGATTCAACAGGTTGAGCACGAGCAAAGGCTTAAGATTATTGATTGGGAATTGGTGCAGATGGGTGATGTCCGGTGGGATGTCGGTTCTGTGTTTCAGTCCTATCTGTCGTTTTGGGTGATGTGCTCCTATCGAGATTCAAGTCTGTCGACTCAGCAGTTAATTGATGACACCGTCGCCAATATGCCAAAAATGTTTGCAAGCATCAGGGCATTTTGGAATAACTATCGTAGCGCTAGAAATGAAGGCAGCACTGAGAATGATGTTTGCTTGAAGACGTGCCTAGAATTTGCTGCGGTTCGTATGCTGCAAACTGCTTTTGAGTCGCTTTATCATTGCTCAGAAATGAGTCCGCATGCTTATGCTTTGTTAGATTTGAGTCAGCAAGTCTTGCGTGATCCAACGCAAGCCGCAGTCGACTTGTTTGGTTTGACGGAGGACGTGTGACGATATCAGCAACGGCCTTAGTCTTAACATTGCGTGCAGAATTAGCGGCGATCTGTCAGCGTACGTTAATTTTGAGTCTTAGCTCTTATGTGTTTGATGGAGTGACCTATACATGGGATGCGCAGCCACTTGCAGAAGTAGAACAAAATCCAGCAACCCCAGAGACTAAAAAATTAGTCGAACATTTGAATGCCAGACTTTACGATCTTTGCTACGTGAGAAATTTTCCCGTTGCTGAGGATGCGAGCTCACTAGGCTTTGCGCATGAGAATCTGACAAATCTGTTTCACGCCGCCAATGATAACAAAGATGGCTGGGACCCCGGTTGGCGCATTTATGAGACTGGCACTGACGGTCGAGTGTTCGTGCAAAAAGCCGATCGAAGTCGGGTCGCTATTGCTGGTGAATACTCCACTTACAAATGGCCGGGCGTTACCCCACGAGCTGGCGATTTCGTCAGTATCCGCATGTTTTCTGGCACCACTGACGTGCAGCCTAGTTTTTTCTTTGCCTTTGGTCGCACTTTGTCGGATCAGTTTGATGAAAATACTGTCGTGCGTTTTTACTTTAATGTCGCCGTCCATGAAGCCGTCAATTTGATGATGCACGTGACGTCTACCTTAAATCGTTATCAGATTCCCTTTAAATTCAAATCCTTGGTGCAAGCCAAGATGTACACGCGGGCGGATTCTGCCGTTCTTTATGTGGCACGTCGCCATTACAGCTTGGTCGCCTCTTTGATTTTAGAGATGCACAGAGATGCGCGTATTCGTCTGCGCGAAGGCTCCCCTATGTTCACTTGCAACTTAATCGCTGGCGTTGGGATGGCCGAGGATGTGAAGGCAGGAACGAGCTTTGGTATGCAACGTTGTAGTTTGGTTGCAGAAGGATTGGTGCAAGCTTATTTAGCAGGTGAGCAAAAGATCGATGGCCAAGTGGAAATGATAGAGCAAGTGTTCCTAGCCAAAGATATTCATTTTGAAAAACCTTATTTGAATCCAGGATCGAATGATATTTTTGCGCAGACAATTTTTGATAAAGAGTCACGATGGTAACGTTCACAAATGCGGCGCATGCCGTCCAACAACCTAGTTTGCCGAATTCACTGTATCTAGAAGTGGCAGATCGTATCGCGAATCGCTTATGCCGCGACGCGATCTGGGATAAGGATAGGTGTAATTGGCTAGGCTGGGGCATGGAGTATTCGCAGCAGCGCCGCTCCGCCGTCTATCAAGCCTGTGGCTCTGAACTCTATGGCGGCACCATTGGCATCGCTTTATTTCTGGCGGAATTGCTTAAATACACTGGTGATAGACAGCAACTCCGTTGTTTGGAAGGTGCGGTGAATCAAGCTTGGTCTATGCATGCAAAGAGATCTCCAAGTTTACGCCATAGCTTCTATTCTGGAAGTTGTGGTATCGCCTTTGCGATGACACGCATAGGCGAGCTTTTGCAAAGAGAGCGATTAATTGAACGTGGTATGACATTGATGCTGGAGTTGCGCGATGTGCCTATCGATAAAAAAAATATCGATGTCATCGGTGGCAGCGCCGGGGCGATTCCCGCGTTGTTATTACTCGCAAAAAAATATTCTGAAGCATCCTTGTTGGACTTGGCATGCGCACATGGGCAGCATTTGTTAGGCTTGGCGGAACAGAATCCCATGGGTGCTTCTTGGGCGACGATAACTAGTCCGGTGAAGGCCAATTTGACCGGCTTTGCGCATGGCACAGCTGGTATTGCGACAGCATTGGTGAGTTTGTATCAGGCGACTGGTGACCAGTCATATTTGTTGCAAGCTGAATCGGCATTGCAGTATGAAAAGCAGTGGTTTCATGAAGACGAATCGAATTGGGAGGATTTGCGTCAAACCGGACATGCGAATCAAAGTTGCAGTATGGGTTGGTGTCATGGTGCGCCTGGAATTGGTTTGTCGCGACTGCGCTTGCTGCAACTGCAGCCACTGCTGCCAAATCGTCCGACGATATCTCAGGATTTGGAGGCGGCATTGGCGTCGACCTCACGCGCGTTAATGAAGCCGTGGGCACCAGGTATGAATAATTATTCGCTTTGTCACGGTGCTGCTGGAAATGCGGAATTGATGATTTTGGCGGGGCAGTATTTACAAAGGCCAGACTTGAGTGCCGTCGCAGAAAAAGTTGGACAAGATGGTTACGACTTTTATGTGAAGCAAGGTTTGCCTTGGCCCTGCGGCAATTCTGGCGCGGGAGAATCGCCGAATCTCATGTTGGGAATGGCAGGGATTGGGCATTTCTATTTGCGCTTGTATGATCCGCTACAGGTGGCTTCCGTGTTATCTATCTGGCCCGATGATTGATAGGCATGCGTCGCTGAGAAATTCACTCAAGTGGTTTGGATGCAGGTGATGTTATAAGTAAAAATAGGAGAAGTTCATCAGTTTCCACAGAATGCCCATAGTGGGAGCGGATAAACCGAGTTAGAATACTCCCTGCATTTTACTAACCCGGTTTTCGCATCTGATTTCATGTCCTTCCCTAAAGACAATGCCACTCAAGCTGAACAATTATTGCACTACCAACTAGGTAAAAGCCTGGGTGAGGGTGGGTTTGGGCATGTCTATCAGGCTTGGGATGCTAAATTGCATCGTCAAGTCGCCATTAAATACTTGAAAAACGTCACGCCGGGCGTCGATTTGATGAGGGAAGCTCGACTGGCGGCATCGTTGCAGCATGCGGCTTTTGTCAAAGTTCACTCGCTGGAACAGACCGGAGACGGTCAGGCAATTGTGATGGAGCTGGTGCCAGGCCGTACTTTACGTCAGGTGTTGGAAACTCAGACACCTAGTATTTCACATGTAATTGATATCATCTTGCAAGTCGCGCAGGCGATGCACGAAGCGCATTCTGCTGGTTTGGTGCACGGTGATTTAAAGCCCTCAAACTTGATGCAAGAAGCAAGTGGTGTGGTGAGAATTCTTGATTTTGGTTTGGCAATTCAAGCCGATCGTGATGCCACCACGTCCTTAGTCCAATCCGATCCGCAAGGAACGATTGCCTATATGGCGCCCGAGGTCTTAACCGGCGCTAGCCTGCGGCCCAGCTCAGATATTTATGCCTTGGGCGTGATTTTGTATGAATTGCTGACTGGCGCGCGTCCATTTGCCAACTTGTCCGGACTCGCTTTAGCGGCTGCGGTGATACAGTCCAATTCGGATCAATGGCCTTGGCCTGATCATTTGCCGCAGGTGCTTCGCCATTTAGTGCGTGCGATGACCGCGCGTCAGATTGAACTGCGTATAGCGAGCATGCAGGAAGTCGCGGCACATTGTGCTCGCGTTGCGGCGATTGACGCCCCTACACTCAATTCTGGAACCTTCAATGTCGCAGCTTTGAATTTGATGTTGAATCAGTCTATTCCAGCAGTGCCAAAAAAACTTAACTGGACTCAATTGTTGCGGAAATGGCGCTTGCTTTTGCTGCTGCTGTTGAGCTTGATCATAGGTTTGGGCATTTGGTACTCACAGCCATATTGGCCGCAACTGGAAGCAACCCTGACACCGTATTCCGAAACCAAAGAAATGCAAAAGGGCATGGAGGCCTTAACGTTTTTTGACCGTTTTGACATGCTGGATCGTGCTGAGCGACACTTTTCCATTGTGGCTGAAAATTCCCCGCGTCATGCGGCTGCGGCTGCTGGTTTATCGTTGGTGTATAGCTATCGTTACCTGAATGAAGACATGGCAGGAAACTGGCTGCAGAAATCTGCACTGAAGGCAAAGGAAGCGATTGCCTTCAATGATTTTTTAGCCTTAAGTCATATCGCCAATGCCAAGGTATTGGGCCTGCAAGAACAATTCTCTCCCGCATTTAGCGATATTGATAGAGCACTGGCGCTTGATCCGAACAACGTCTTAGCTTTGACTGTCAAGTTGGAATTATTGATAGCAGCAAGGCGCTTGGAGGAAGCCTTGCAGATGGCGAAACAATTGGTGAAACAATTTCCATCGGAGCGGATGTTTGCGATTCAATTGGGGCAAATCTATGTTTTGCAATCTGATTACAAGGCAGCCGAGGTGGCTTATGGCTTAAGTTTGCAAATCAAACAAGATAACCCCGCCGGATATTTGGGATTGTCGCAAATCTTTATGCGGCAGCAGCGATTAGATGAGAGTGTGCAACTTCTACAGACGGGCATTCGAAAAAATCCGGGTGCGGAGTTGTATCGTGCACTTGGACATAGCTTGTTTTCGCAAGGGGATTATGTGGGCGCTGCCAGTGCGTATGAAAATGCCGTTGCGAGCACCCATGGCAATCCTTCTGACTATGTGGCGTGGGCGAAATTAGCAGAAGCCGTGTCTTGGTTGCCAGGTAAAGCCGATGTTGTTAAGAACGCTTATGAGAAGGCAAGACGGCTTTTGCAGATCCGCGTCAAAGACAATCCAAATAATCCCGATCTGTTATCTTTGATGGGTCTGTATTCTGCCAAGCTTGGCGATAATGCCGAGGCCTTAATGCATATTCAAAAATCACTCGAGCTCGCACCAGATAAGGCGGAAATTCAATTTCGAGGTGGCGTCAGTTTTGAAATGATCGATATGCGGACACAAGCATTAACAGCAATTGCGAAAGCTAAGGCATTGTCGTATCCAGCCAAATTCATCGAAGCGGAGCCAGAATTGGTGAATCTACGTCGGGATCCGAAGTACTTGCGGAGTAATGAATAGATTTTTGTGTCAGAACGGTCTGTTCATTTATGCAAAAGTGATATGAGGAGTGGATTAATGGAATTCGAATTGCCACAAAATTTCAGTATCGTTATGCAAGTGCGCGATTATGAATGTGATCAGGGGGGGGGTCAATAATGCGGTTTATTTTAATTATTGCGAGCATGCCCGACATGAGTATCTTAAAGTACTAAACATCGATTTCGCAGATTTTGCCCGTCGTCATATCAATTTTGTGGTACTTCGTTCTGAGCTTGATTACAAAGCTTCACTCGTAAGCGGTGATGTATTCGAAGTGAGTGTCAGGATTGAACGGATCTCACGCCTACGTTTTTTATTTCATCAATTCATTCATCTTGAATCCAACAAAAAGTTAGTTTGCATAGCCAAAGTATTCGGTGCTGTGGTCGATGAAAATGGACGACCTTGTATGCCAGATGATCTTGCTGTATTGCTTGGGTCTGTTCCTGAAAAATCCTCAACTTCTTAAAGAACCTAGGCTGTGCAACCTGAGTTTCTTTGACTGCGCCTTCTTATCTTTACGCAATCCAGCCTAATCCTTTTAAATGTCTGCGCAATGCCTCGCTTGGGGTTTTTAAGTAAGCGGCACATAGCTCTACCTGATTATTGGCTAGATTCAGTTGGTGGCGGATTTCTTCGGCAGGAATTTGTTCAATTCGGCGAATTTGATTGTTTGCCTCAATTAGTTTATACATCGATGGGCGTGAAATCCCTAAATCGTCTGCCGCATATTGAATCGTCCAATCATGCCGGTTCATCGCATCGACCACATCTTGCTCAGTTAAATCACGCAATTTTTTACGTTCAATGTTAGAAGACTCTACTAGGGGCGCCGAAGGTGGCGATATGTGTGGCGTCGACGAGGATGCGATTGCTGGCGCAGGTGACGTCGCCATTTTTCTGGTCTCTGCACTTGAAATGTGGGTGTTCTTTTGTGCCTCTACCATTTTTGCTAGATGTGGATACTCGCCCATTTGCAAAGATAGTAGCGTTCGTTTAATGACATTGCTGAGTTGCCGGATATTTCCTGGCCATTCAAAGTTCAATAAGTCGCTGATCAGTCCGGGCGGGATCAAACTTAAGTTGATCTGCGCAAAATCGTTGCGCTTGGATAAATGGCAAATTAATAGTCCGATGTCTTCCCGTCGTGCGCGTAATGGTGGAATACGAATGATGAAGCTTTCTAAGCGACGAACCAAAGCGTGATTAAAATTAGTATGGTAAAGGTCTTGGTCGGTTGCCGTGATTAGCCTTGCAGTCGAACGCGCATCACGCGTTGCGCCGAGCGGGCGGTACTCACCATTTTCCAGTACCCGCAATAACATAGGCTGCACCATCGCAGGCGTATTGCCGATTTCATCAAGAAATAAGGTCGAATTTTGTGCTTCGCTGAAATAGCCCTCACGGCTATTTTGCGCTCCGGTATAGGCACCTTTAGCAGCGCCAAATAAATCAGCCGCGGCTAAAGATTCGTTAAGCGCAGCCATATTGACAGAGACCATTTTTAAACTGGCACGCTTACTTAAATTATGGACAGCTTGTGCGGCGACTTCTTTGCCCGTCCCAGTTTCACCGAGCAATAACACGGTATTGTCATTGGTCGAGGCGAGACGTATTAAATCGCGAGTGAAGATCGCATGGCTACCAACACCGATGAAGCCGTCGACAGGATTATGTTTGGGTAAACAATGCATCCAATGTAGACAAATAAAAACCGCCCGTCCCAACGCAATAATGACACCTTCACTCACTTGCTCGGCGCTCAGATCTCGGCGGTCATGGATTTCTTCACCATTGACTTCGACCACCATACGGCTCTTAGGGGGGCAAAGGGCGATTCCATCGTCGTTATTACGAACGATACGCAATGGATCGCGCGAAACACCGCCATGTCCTATGGGCAAAGGATCGCCATTAATGTGGCGAAATGATGGCAAGAACCGGCTTAGTTCAATTTCGCCAGTTTCGGTGCTACCAATAAATTGCTCACCTATTCTGCTCGGGTCAGGGTGCCATGCGATTGTTAGACCCAGTAATGGACGACTATTCGCGGCGGTCAATGCGAGTGGAGAGGTGATGGTGTAATCGGCGTTAGACATTGGGCTTTTACGTAGAAAGTGAGGTTAATTGGTTTTTTAATTTTCTTACGTGTAAAAAAATATTTTACATGACATTTTCGTTAGCTAGTGGTTTGCATCAAAGTTAATTTATTGATACTTAAATGCTCTTTTTTATATTATTTTCTATGCGTTTTGTAGACAGCCTCCATGGCGCCCATGCATTCTAGCGGGAACGTAAGCATAATTCATGCCTTTCCAATAAAAACCACATTTTTTTACACATCTAGAAGCTGGCACACTATCTGCTTATGTCTTTCTTTGTTTAGTGCAGAGACCCGGATTTGATCTTTGTGGTTTCTGTGAATCACTTTGATGACGAAGGCAACATTATGGAAATTCGCAGTTCTGACCAGCCTCAATCGCTCGATGTGTTGATTGTTGGTGGTGGGCCGTCGGGAATGTCTGCCGGGATTGCCTTGCTTCAACGTGGTGATGTCGATGTTATGTTAATTGAGCGTGGTGATTACACTGAAAATAAATATAGTGAGTCCCTGTCTTCAGGTGCTCGCTCAACAATTGAATACCTGGATGTCTGGCAAAATTTTTCTCAAACACAGGATTTGAATCCATTTTATAGTCAAGTAACATGGGGTAAAGAGACTCAGCGGCAATTAGGATATATGTTCACCCCAAATGGCAGCGGATGGCATCTCGATCGTTTAGCGTTTGAGAAGCTATTAGCCAGTAAATTTGTCAAACTTGGTGGAAGACTGCGGTGCAATAGTCAGGTTATTACCTGTGTGCGACGCGCCGAAGGTGGTTGGCAGGTTGACATCAAATCGGATGATCAACACATGCATACGATACTTTGCAAGTACATTATTGATGCCTCAGGTCGCCGCGGCATCATGCGCACCAATCTTAATATTGCCTTGACCGTACATGATCGCTTGATTGGAGTCTCATGCGTAGCGCAAATTTCGGACGAGTTTCAACAAAAAATAGAAAATCAAGTCGAAGCTTGCAAATATGGCTGGTGGCATTTGGCACCGATGTCTGGTAATCGGGTTTCGGTTGTATTGATGACCGATCCTGATATCGCGCACAAAATGCAGGTCTGTCATCCTGATGTTTGGCAGGGGCTGTTAAAAAAATTACCATTTATGGGACAGCTAGTAAAAGGTTTGGTATTTACAGATAAGCCACGTTCTTTCCCTTGTTTTTCTTCTTATTTACGTGAAGTCGGTGGTAAAGATTGGGTCGCGGTAGGGGATGCTGTTGCCTCTTATGATCCAATTTCATCAGCGGGCATTCCGCGTGCGCTTTCGAGTGGTTTGCATGGCGCTTTTATTGCGGTTGATAGTTTGTTTTCCAATGGAGAATTGCTAAAAACATACTCGCATGCCATCGAACAAGACTTCAAACAATATTTACAAACCCAGTGGCAATATTATCAACGCGAAACACGTTGGCCAGATTCTGTTTTTTGGGCGCGCCGACGCGCCGTGATTGCGATTTCTAGAGATGCAACGATTCATGCAACACATTATTTTGAACAAAAATTAGCCAAGGCACCAATACATCTAAAAAGTAATGAGTTGCATGATCTTTGGTTGTTTTGTGAATTGGGCAAACCTGTCCGAGAAGTGATTGCGCTTTTTTCACAGCGACATTTGCACTTGCCGGAACAAAAAATTTTATTGGGTTTGCAAGAATTAATTGAAACGGGTTATTTGGAAATTGCTATTGCCGATGAAGAAGATAGGGTCTTTTTCAATACCGAACGTTTATATCTGGATTAAATATGATACAACATGACTAATTGATTGCTTTACCTGAGTGGAAAAGTCATACGTCGAGATTCAAATCTACGTGTTTCTTTCTAAAATTTTGCCCTAATGTCAACGCATGTTTGTCATCCAAGCAAGCGGCAACACGGTAAAATAGCGAGATGAATACAGAACTCGCACTCTCATCTTCCTCTTCTCTTCCGGCGCCTGTAACAGGCGCTGTTTTTTCTTATCCGCAGTTTGTGCATTTACGGATGCACTCTGAATACTCCATTGTTGATGGCCTGGTCCGCTTAGATGACGTCGTCAAAGCAGCTGTCAAAGACAAGCAGGCTGCCTTGGCATTGACAGATTTAGGTAATTTATTCGGCTTGGTCAAGTTTTATAAGGCAACGCGCGGCAAAGGCATTAAGCCAGTCGCTGGTTGTGATGTCTGGATTACTAATGATAACGACAGGGATAAACCATCACGTCTATTGTTATTAGTGAAGTCGCGTCATGGCTATTTGCGTTTGTGCGAGTTGCTTGCAAGAGCTTGGCTAGAAAATCAGCATCGTGGTCGCGCTGAGATTAAATTCGAATGGCTGCAAGAGCTGTTTGAAAATGATACAGAACAAGGTTTGATCGCCCTGTCCGGCGCGCACTTTGGTGATGTCGGGATTGCGATCGATAATGGTAATTTTGAGTTGGCAGAACGCAATGCGCAGCGTTGGGCTAGTATTTTTCCAAATCACTTTTATATCGAAATCCAAAGAGCCGGTCAGCCAAATATGGAGCCGCATGTCAAACAAGCGGTAAAGCTGGCGCAGCGTCTGAATTTGCCTGTGGTTGCAACGCATCCTATTCAATTTTTAAGTAAAGACGATTTCACTGCGCACGAAGCTAGGACTTGTATTGCCGAAGGTGAAATGCTGGCAAACGGCAGGCGCGCACGAAAATTCAATGATCAGCAATGCTTTAAATCGCGCGAAGAAATGCTGACTTTGTTTGCTGATATTCCCGGTGCGCTGGCGAACTCGGTGGAAATTGCTAAACGTTGCAATTTGAAATTAGAACTCGGCAAGCCGAAACTGCCGGATTTTCCTACGCCTGAAGGTATGACCATCAATGATTTTCTGGTGTTCGAAGCCAAGCGCGGTTTGGAATTCCGATTAGAAAATCTTTTCCCAAATCCAGAAAAGCGCGAACAAAATCGTGAGCGTTACGAAGCGCGTTTGAAGTTTGAAACCGACACCATTATTAAAATGGGTTTCCCCGGTTACTTCTTGATCGTTGCGGACTTTATTCAGTGGGCGAAAAATAATGGTGTGCCAGTTGGGCCAGGCCGTGGTTCTGGTGCGGGTTCTTTGGTTGCGTATGCGCTCTTGATTACCGATCTCGATCCGTTGCAATACAACTTGCTGTTCGAACGTTTCTTGAATCCAGAACGCGTATCCATGCCCGACTTTGATATTGATTTCTGTCAGGAAGGTCGTGACCGCGTGATTCAGTACGTGAAAGATCGCTATGGCAAAGACGCAGTATCGCAGATTGCCACATTCGGAACTATGGCGGCCAAGGGTGCGATTCGTGACGTCGGTCGTGTACTCGATTTTGGTTACATGTTTTGCGATGGCGTATCTAAATTAATTCCCTTTAAGCCGGGTAAACAAGTGACGATTGCAGAAGCGATTGTCGAAGAACCCTTGCTGGCGGAACGTCAAGAGAACGAAGAAGAAGTTAAAACTTTGCTCGACTTAGCACAACAAGTCGAAGGCATTACCCGTAACATCGGTATGCATGCCGGTGGTGTTCTGATTGCGCCGGGTAAGCTCACCGACTTCTGTCCTCTCTACACGCAGGGTGGCGATTCGGGTGTGGTATCGCAATACGATAAGGATGACGTTGAAGCTGTTGGTCTAGTCAAGTTCGACTTTTTGGGTTTGACCACGTTGACGATTCTTGATCGTGCCGTGCGCTATATCAAAATGCTCGATCCAGCGCTGGCAGATTTTGATTTATCCAAATTGCCGTTAGATGATAGAGCATCCTACGAGCTCCTCACCAAAGCGAAAACTGTCGCCGTCTTCCAGCTAGAAAGTCGCGGCATGCAAGGCATGTTGAAAGACGCGCGTCCTGATCGTTTTGAAGACATTATTGCGCTGGTGGCTTTATATCGCCCGGGTCCTATGGATTTGATTCCTGACTTCTGTAAGCGTAAGCACGGCGAAAAATTTGATTATCCTGATCCACGTACCGAAGGTATTTTGTCCGAAACCTACGGCATCATGGTTTATCAGGAACAGGTTATGCAGATGGCGCAGGTGGTCGGTGGTTACTCACTTGGCGGCGCGGATTTGTTGCGACGTGCGATGGGTAAAAAGAAAGCCGAAGAGATGGCGGAGCATCGCCAGATTTTCCGCGACGGTGCCGCCAAGGATGGCTTGCCGCAAGAAAAGGCCGATGAGATTTTCGACTTGATGGAAAAATTTGCGGGCTATGGTTTTAATAAATCCCATGCTGCTGCGTATGCACTTTTGTCCTATCACACCGCGTATCTGAAAGCTCATCACCCAGCAGCGTTTATGGCAGCCAATATGTCGCTCGCGATGGATGATACCGATAAGGTAAAAATCTTAGTTGAAGACGCGATTGATATCTGCAAGCTAAAAATGTTGGCACCCGATATTAATCAATCCGATTATCGCTTCATGCCGGTGGGCGAAACTGGTAAGAGGGCTACGCAAATTCGTTATGGTTTGGGGGCTGTCAAAGGCTCTGGTCAAAATGCGATTGAAAGCATCGTCACCGCGCGCAAAAACGGTGGACCGTTCACCGACCTATTTGATTTTTGCAAACGCGTCGATAAGCGCCAAGTCAATCGTCGTACCATCGAGTCCTTGATACGTGCCGGCGCAATGGATTGTTTAAAGCAAGATAGAGCGGTGTTATTGGCGACTGTGGATTTTGCTTTGACCGTTGCAGAACAGGCTGAAGCTTCAGCGAATCAGGTCAGCTTATTCGGCGACGATGATGACATGATTCCACCTCCAGAATACGTGACGGCCGAGCATTGGTCTGATCGTCAGCGTTTGCTGGAAGAGAAGCAGGCACTCGGTTTCTATTTGTCTGGGCACTTGTTCGATGCCTATGCGCCCGAAGTGCGGCAGTTTATTAAAACGACTTTGGCAAAAGTAGAACCTTCGCGTGACTTGCGCTTGATCGGTGGTGTGATCGCCGGATTACGTACGCAAATGACGCAACGTGGACGTTTGTTGATCGTCACTTTAGATGATGGTACGGCGGTCGTCGAAGTAACGGTGTACGGCGAATTGGCGGAAGAATTCAAAGGTATTTTTAAAGAAGATGAATTCTTGGCTGTGATGGGCAAAGTGTCCGAAGATCGATTCAATGGCGGCTTACGTATCACCGCAGAGCGCGTGATGGATATTGGTCGGGCTCGGGTACAATTTTCACAGGGTTTGCGCGTCAAGCTCGATGCTAAGGCGGATACCAAAAAACTCGCAGAGATTTTGCAAGCGCATTTGAACAATGACGGTTGTCCAGTGTTGATTGCTTATGCAAATCAAACAGCCGCGGCTGAGTTGTATTTGTCGGATGCCTGGCGAGTGAATCCTGACGACCAACTGCGTAAAAAACTCGGTGATTGGCTAAGCCCAGCGAACGTGAAGATCGAATATAACTAATATGTCCATACCAAAACTAATCACGAATCCAGATTGGCGCCAGCAATTGCCGGCGCAAATTCTGAGCTACCTACCGCTTACGCTTTTTTTTCAAGTGGGCTTGATGTATGCGGGATTGGTTTTGTTTTTATTGGCTTGGGCCTTGTCTGGTGATTGGCAGGCTAAGCTAGTGCGGATGAGATCATCCGCCTTGCTCTGGCCAGTCATAGGTCTAAGTTTCATCTCTGTGCTAATCAGCTTTATTCATGCACATCCGGCCGGTGAATTTGCGGCTGCTTTTTCCCATTACCAGACGTATTGGTTTCTGTTCCCCATGTTGAGCGTGGGTAGCGGTGCGTGGCAACAAAAAGCGGTGCGCAATTTTTTCCTTGGCGCGATGATCGCTGCCAGCTTGTTTTATCTGAATAGTTTGGGTGTCCTGCCTGATATTAAACTCGTCAAAAGCTATGTTTTTTATGAGGGCAATAAATCGATACTTTTGGGTTTACTTCTGGCAATAGCGGCTGCATGGATGTTGCACGAATGGCGTTGGCGTAAGAATTGTCATGTTTGGCGGGCACTGAGTTTTGTCTATGTCTTGATTGCATTAGTCCTGTGCGCTAAGTCACGCACTGCTAGTCTATTGTTTTTGTTGTTGTGTGGTTTGCTGATATTCCGAAATTTTAGTTTTCGCTGGTGGCAACTGGGCGCCATCGCTAGTAGCTTGTTTGTCGCTGGCTTGGGCATTTCGTATGTCGCGCGACTACCTGCGCCGGTCACCTGTCTGGCGCAAGAAATGCATGAAGACTATCAAATGAGTGGAGTCCAGATTTTTTTAAACCGTGCAATTTGCACCGTGCATCAGGTGCGTGATTTTGGGCAAAATAAGCAAGTCACGCAAGATGGTATGCGGCTCGAGTTATACATGAATACCTGGCAAATGATTGGCCAGAGTCCTTGGTTAGGACATGGGATTGGCAATTGGTTATCCATGTATCAGGAAAAAGCAGAAGGGCAGATCAGTGTCAATATGACGACGCCGCACAATGATTATTTATTGTATTGGTTTGAACTTGGCATCGCGGGATTGTTGGCACTATTAGGTATTTGGGGGACGCAATTACGTATTGCTCGCCAGATGATACATGGGACGCAAAGTGAGAAGGCGATGCTGCTTGCGATGCTGACTGTCGGTATGATGTTTGCTGCTAGTTTTAATGCGATCTTACGTGATGGTGTATTTGCTTTTGCGATGTTGATTTTGCTGGCGATACCTTTAGCAGGTGTCAATGAGCATACTTTGCGCCGTACAACGAATTAAATAAAGAGTGATGGCTAAATTAAATACCCCAATTCTGAAGCGTCTTTGGATCTCGGTGACGCAATACCGAGCCTATTTAATCCTGACCATATTGACGATGTGCGGTACGGCATTGACCGAAGTTGCTTTACCGTGGGGCCTGGGGAAATTGCTGGATCATGGCTTTAAGGGACAGCAAATGGATTTTCCGCTGTGGTATGTGCCAGCCATCTTGATCGGTATCTTTGTCATCCGTGGCGCTTGTACCTTCACCACCAGTTATTTAATGAGCCGGATTTCGGTGAACTTGCTTAACGAATTACGGGCGAAAGTCTTCGATAAATTGCTGCATGTGCCAGTTGGTTTTTATCATACCGAGTCAAGTGGGCGCATCATCAATACCATTATGTTTGAAGCCCAGCAAATCGTCGAGATGGTCAAGGTATCAATCACGACTTTGTTCCGGGATTCACTGACGGTGGCGGTGTTGATGGGCTATCTGATTTGGCTGAATTGGAAGTTAACTTTAGTGACGATCATTTTGATTCCAGGCATGACGATTTTAGTGCGTGGAGTCAGCAAACGTCTGCGTAAGCTCAATCATCAGTCTTTAGAAGTTAGTGGTGAATTGACGCAGGTGATAGAAGAGACGACCCGTGCCCATCAGGTGATACGCATTTTTGGTGGTCAAGACTACGAACAACAGCGTTTCGAAGCGAAGAACAAAAAACTCGGTAGCTACACCATGAAGAGCACGGTGGCAGTATCTTTCACTACGCCCCTGACGCAAATTTTGGCGTCCCTGGCAGTTGCTATCGTGATCATGTTGGCCTTGGCGCAAGCTCGCAAAGATGCCACGACGGTCGGTGATTTTGTGACCTTTATTACCGCCATGATGATGTTGTTGACACCACTCAAACGGCTGGCTGATTTGAATGGTCCTTTACAACGTGGTATGGCTGCAGCCGAATCGGTATACGGCATGGTCGATGCAATCCCTGAAGTCGAGATTGGTCATACGATTGTAGGACGTGCTTCGGGCAAGTTAGAATTTAACGGTCTGAATTTCACTTATCCCGGGCAGGAACAGCCTGCTTTGATTGATATTAATTTGCAAGTACAAGCTGGTGAAACGATTGCTTTAGTGGGAATGTCCGGCGGTGGTAAAACCTCGCTGGTAAATCTGGTTCCGCGTTTTTATGAGCCAGCGAGTGGTGCGATTTTATTAGATGGTGTGACGCTCGCTGATATTTCCCTTCAGAGTTTGCGTCAACAAATCGCTATGGTTAGTCAAAATGTGATTTTGTTCGACGATACGATTGCCGCCAATATAGCCTACGGTGATCCAACGCCAGATACGGCGCGTATCACGTATGCGATTCAAGCGGCGCATTTGCAAGATGTGGTGAGTGAAATGCCGGAAGGTGTACATACCATGATCGGCGATAACGGCATGCGTTTGTCGGGAGGGCAACGTCAACGTTTAGCTATCGCCCGAGCTATTTATAAAAATGCGCCGATCTTGATTTTGGATGAGGCGACCTCGGCCTTAGACAGCGAATCTGAGCGGGCGGTACAAGCGGCGTTGGATGAATTGATGCAAGGCCGCACTACATTAGTGATCGCTCATCGTTTGTCGACAATTGAACGCGCCAGCCGAATTGTGGTCTTAGTCGAAGGAAAGATTGTGGAAGTCGGTACGCATACCGAATTGCTGGCAAAAGAGGGGGCTTATGCCAATCTTTATCGCTTACAGTTTGCCGCTTGATTTAAGATTTATTACAGCTGTATTTTTCAAATACAGCGAGTTTCATTTTTCGGGAGTCACATAATGAAGGTGTCGGTCTCTTTGCTGTTCGCTATGCTGTTGGCGAGTACTATAGGTTGTGTGATGGCTGCAACTGATGATAGCCAGAAAAATGGTGCATTCTTTAATGTTGGTCATATTGATGCGGCGATGAAGCGCTTTACTCGTGCGCCGCATCCTATGAATAGTAGTGAACAGAAAAAATTGGCTCAGGACATCAAGGCTGGTTTAGTTAAGCATGGCTGGCAGGTGCAACTACAAAAATTCAAAACAAAAATTCCGAATTTGGCACATGAAAAATTGGGCGGCAAAGATAAAAATGTTGCCCCAGTTCGCGAAGTCGAAGGTGAGAATATCGTTGCTATTTCTAAAGGAAGTGAACGATGTTTGCTGTTAATTGGCGGGCATTACGATACCAAATTCTATAAAGATTTTACATTTGTCGGCGCGAACGATGGCGGCTCCTCCACGGCCGCCTTGCAGGAGTTAGCACGCGTTATTCAAGTGCATCGTCAGCAAGATAGCACCGCAAAACATGCAGTAAAAGAAAATGGTCGCTTTATCGATTGTAGTATTGGTTTGGTATTTTTTGATGGTGAAGAAGCGACTTTGCCAGAATGGGCGGATGCTGACCGTTTGCTGGGAATTACTGACAATACGCATGGTTCACGCGCTTTTGCTGGCAGCCTGGTGAAACAATTCGAAGGCATTACCTATCAAAACCTACCCGTCAAAGCGGTTGTGATTCTAGATATGATCGGTCATAAAAATCAGAATTTATTTATTACGACGGGTTCGAATCCGCAGTTAGCGCAAAAATTATTAGGGCAAAAAACGACGACTAAAATTTTTATGGCAAACATTGCGATAGAAGATGATCACTTGCCGTTCGCGCAACTAGGGTTGCCGTTTTTACATATCATCGACTGGACTAATCTATCGGAATGGCATACACCAAGAGATACGCTGCAAATTATTTCGAACAAAAACATTGCTGATTTTGGCGATATGTTGGTGCGTTTTTTAAAGCAAAAGCGCTAAGTTCACTTCGGCGTCAGGATACGCAAAATGGCGCCGTTTTTCTTTCCCCTGGCGATGGCGGCATTGAGACGTTTAATGATTGCGTCGTGCTTATGCAGTGAGGCAGCGAAATGCAATTCATCAATCCGCAGGGGTTTGTCTAATACGGTAAACGCAGTTTCTTTCGCATCTAAAACATGCGACTTATCAACGACTTGCATGTGTCGTAATAAGGCTTCAACTTCGCGTGGGTCAGATTGACGCGCACCAAACAACATGACATCCATGCGGCCCATCGATAATTTTTTTAATCTCGCGACATGAGAGGCGGTGTCTTCTTCGATTGTAAATAATATGTTTTTATTGCAATCAAAATCGTCGCCGTAACTGACACCTCGTATGACACCTATTGTCTTTCCCCTAAGATCAGCGAGCTGAGTGAAATTGAATCGCTGCTCTTTTGCTGTTACCAACCAGACATAGTTCGCGTAGATAAATTCAGAAAACTGCATAGTTTCCAAGCGTTCCGTATTTTTGGATAGACCAAAGGCAATTCCTTCACCATTTTTTACATGGTTGAGCAAACGCGACATGGGAAAATAACGCACTTCAAAACTAACATGGGCTTCTCTTTCAAAATAAAGAAAGAGTTGACGGATATCGTCTTTGACGGGAATCACTTCTCCCTGGTCATTTCTCAATTCGCGTACCAGTAGCGTCACTTTATTAGTTTGCAAGGATTGAGCATGTGCCGACATTAGCGCACCTAATACGAGTAGGCACGAGAGAAAGTTGCGCCAACTGGGAGCGCGAAAATGACGACCAAAATTGTCGAGGATTGCCATTGGTTGTACCACTTATGCTACAACTGCATTAGTTCGTTAGCGTCCACTATAGGACTCGATTTGCCGCTGCTTTCTTTGAAGAAAGTATAGGGGTGTTTGCCAAAAAAACCAAAACATTTAGGCTAGTGGACTTTTGTTGAGGCGAAAAAAACGTCATCCCAAGACAACTTGAGATGACGAAAAAGGGAGATTGAAACAACGAGTACAGACAAAATTAACTTGTATGTACAATTGATTCGAAAGTAGTGTCCGATTCCTGCGAAAACTATGCAAGTCCTTTGGG
Source organism: Affinundibacterium seohonense (assembly GCF_014284305.1). GTDB lineage: Bacteria > Pseudomonadota > Gammaproteobacteria > Burkholderiales > Burkholderiaceae_D > Undibacterium > Undibacterium seohonense. Next base: position 237,141 of record NZ_JACOFW010000003.1, on the reverse strand, counting down.
ATGAACGGTGGGTTTTACGGAGTGGAATGTCCGATATCGCGTATCAGTGCTTTAGACATTATTTTTATTTAAAGTTGTTTTGATACTTCTTGAGTGGCTCTGCATGCGATAGCGTTGAGTAGAAGTGGGAGCTGGACTGCAGGTTTGGCTATAGCTTGTCAAAAGCTTTCGAATTTCTTAACGCACGCGTCTCTGATTCAAATGCGAATGAGGCTTGCCTGCTTCGTGTACAACTTGTACGAGCTTTTTGTGAAAGAGTGTAATTGATGTTTAAGACGCTCATTTATAAGCATCGAGAATTTTTTGATAAGTGCCATTGCTACGTATTTTTCGCAAACCATCGTTAAATTGATCGCGTAAGTCGACATCGTTAAATACAACGCTATACGGTGTCTTGGTTTTGATAATGTCGTGGAAGGTCAGCGGGACTGTCGTATCAAACTCATTTCCTAACTGGCGCCGATAGTGTTCAAAGATGGTTTTATCAATGATGATCAATTGCACGCGATCCGCCCAAAACATTTTGTTTTGGCTTACCTGGCTAAAGGCCTGGTTGTAATTTTTGGGAAAGACACCGTTGGTATCGGGACGATATGCCGCCTCAAACTCGCGCCCGAGATTTTTCCAACCATCTTGCCAAATAATAAAACTAAACTGCTTGAGATCATTCAAGTTATTGAGCTGAATCCCCTGACTGCTTTTACTCATCACGATATTTTGAAATTCCAAATAAGACTCAGAGAAAAACAATTGCTTGTCCTTGTTATCTTGTACTGTGGCAGCAGCATCGACTTCCTTGTTTTTGGCTGCTTTAATGAGACGTACTTTAGGCATCGTCGTTACAGAAATAGTGTGGCCAGCCAGTGCCATAATTTGTCGTAATAAATCTATTTCTATGCCTTGATCGACATTATCTTTGCGAAAACAATAGGGTGCCCTGTCGCTGGCGAACGCAATTTTGAGTTCGGCTGCGGTTACTGGACATGTTAGTAACAGCAAGCTCAAACTCAAAAGTGAATTCAGGTAATGCTTCATAGCAGCCCTATTTTATTTGTACATTGATATTGAACCTTTGTGTCATGCAATGTGACTGCAATCAGTACAAAGGCGTTTTACTTACTGTCATCAATTTACTTGCTTTTTGCAATCCACTTCTCGATCTGGGTCTCTAAAATGGGCATGGGTAAAGTGCCATCGCCAATGACAATTTCATGAAACTTGGGCAATGTGAACTTCGCGCCAAGTGCTTGCTGTGCACGTGAGCGCAACTCAAGTATTTTGCGTGCGCCAAGTTTGTAGCTAAGGGCTTGCCCTGGTAAAACCATATAGCGCTCAATTTGATTTTTTGCCCTGGCTTCAGAATAGCCAAGGTTCTTTTGCATGTACGCAATCGCCGCTTCACGTGTCCAGCCTTTTGCATGTATGCCAGTATCAACGACTAAACGAACCGCGCGCATGAGTTCGTCGTTTAAATGGCCGAAATACGCTTCTGGGTTATCGTAAAAACCTAGTTCGCGACCTAAGGTTTCGGAATACAAAGCCCAGCCCTCGGTGAAGGCAGCACTGTTTAGATTTTCAGTATTGAACTTGCGAAATTTTGGTAAATCTATTTCTTTTAGGAGTGCCGCATGTAAATGATGACCTGGTTGCCCCTCGTGTAAAAATAAAGTGACCATACCGACCCGGCTGTATTGTTTTGGGTCATTGACTACAGGCCAAAAGATACCAGGATGCGAACCGTCTGCAGATGGTGGCGTGTAGTGATCGGATGCGGTGGCACGGCTGAGTTCCGGCTCTAACTGCAATTCCATTTTGCCTTTGGGAAGCAAACTAAATAGTTCCGGCAATTTTTGCTGCACTTGGGCGTCAATCTGACGATAGGCATTGAGAATCTCGGTATCGCTGGTAAACGATTTGAACTTTTCCTGGCTACTGACCCATTGCGGTAGGTCAATTGCCGGCCCGGTATAGCCGAGTTTGGGACCCAGTTCTGCCCATTGCTGTTGAATGCGAGCGACTTCTTGTATTCCGAGTGCATGGATCTGATCGGGCGTTAAATCGGTGGTGGTGTTATTTTTAATCCGCATTTGGTACCAAGCCGCGCCATTTGGTAAGGCACTGTAACCGCTAGTATCGCGTCCTGCAGCCAGATAGTCCGTCTCTAAAAAATGCACCAGTCTTTGCAAGGCTGGTGTCAGTTTGGTACGGATCGCTTGGCTGTAGGCTTTTGTCAGTTTCTGCTTGTCGGCTGCTGAAAATTGAGCCGGTAAATTCTTGATTGGTGTGTAAAAAATACTGGCTTCTGCGTTAGCATTTGGTAGTGCCTTAAATTGTGGCAGCATCGCTAAGGTGATCGCTTTGGGTTGAACGATGCCGCGCTGTATGCCTTCACGCATATTCTTAATCGCTTGTTCTATCCAAGCGGGTAATACATTGAGACGTGCCAGATACGCATAATACTGTGGCACGGTTTTTAATGGCTGAGAGCCATCGCCACCAGCAAAATTGGCCAACGTGCTTGGTACATTATCCATTTGATTAATCGGTAATAAATGCTCGGGGAAATGTTCAAGGTGCAGCGCACTGTCTATCTCATAAGACAGCAAATCATAATTTAGCTGGTCTTTATCACTGAGTTGAGTGCGCACGATACTTCTCAATTGCGCCTGCATTTTATGCATGTCTGCAAAGTGCTTAGCACGGTTTTGCGGCGCGATACTGATTGCCAGTTGACTATCGTAGCGGTTATCGCCATTAATACTTGCAAATAGCAGCGGATCAAACTTGGCGCGAGATTCGTAATACGCATCAGCCAATTGATTGAGCTGTTTCTGGGCTTGTGTCTGGCTCATTGCTACTTGCCCTTGTGCGGCAAGACTGATACTGGGTGTGATGATGTTAGCCGCAGAAAGTAGGGCGATGCTCAAACAACTAAGATGCAAGCGTTTCTTGAATGCCATGACGTATCCTGTCTAAGAATGTGGTAAGCAATGTTGTATAAAAATGCTTTGAATTGGTTTTAATTTGCGCAGAAATGTGGGCTTATCGGTTTGGGAGGCTTAAGGCTGAGAATACCGCAATTTTTGTATTTAGGGCATGAAAATGGATCGGCAGACAACACTTGAGGTCATCTTAGTAAGAAAGTGTTCAGTCCTGTAATTGTTTGTAAAAAGTACTGTGACAAGGATCGACTCGATTTATGCTTAGCGCATTCTTTCCACTTGTGCTCTACTTTTCTCCAAGATAGGTGATTTATGTTGATAGCGCCACTGACCCACAAAGCTTTCCGATCACGCCAACTCACTGTGCTAATTGCGATGCTATTTTGTACCGCGTGCGGTGGCGGAAATGCAAGTAGCAATCCAACGACCGGTACGCCGACGACACCAAGCACGCCTGGTAATAATTGTTCGGTGACACAGCTAGAATCAGAGATGAATAGTCAATTTGCCCAGTTGGTGAGCGATACCGATTTTTCATTTGGTGTCGAGCGTGATGATGGTCGCCGTTATGTGTATCAACGCGGCAGCTCTCGTATGCAGACCTCATATGAATCTGCATCGACTTCCAAACTGGTAAGCGCGGTGATTATTTTGCGCTTAGTGGAGCAGGGTTATCTTAAATTAGACGACAAACCGCAAGATCGCATCAGCAATTGGCCGATCGCAGCAAGTTCGCCATTGGCGACGATGAATTTAGCTAATTTGCTTAGCTTTACGTCGGGGCTAACTGAGGAGCCTTTATGTGTGAACGCTGGCTTTATTAATTTTGAATCTTGCGTGAATACGATTGCTAATTCGAATGCTGGCAATCAGATTATTCCTGGCAGCGAATTTTATTACGCCAGCACACATTTGCAAGTCGCAGGTTTAATGGCGATCAAGGCACGCGGCGTCGCCTCTTGGCAGGACGTTTTTAGCGAGTTTAAACAACAGACTGGCTTATTCAAAAATGCCAGTTATGATTTACCGTCGTTGAGCAATCCACGTTTGGCTGGAGGCATGCATTGGACAGGGGAAGAGTATCTAGATTTTCTCTCAGCGCTCAAAAAAGGGCGATTGTTAAACCCGACATCGATGGCACAATTTCTGACAGATCGTACCGCCACCGCAAAACTCGTTTACTCACCTGCCGCCGCCTTGGGTGAAGTATGGCATTACGGATTTGGCTACTGGCATGAATGTCAAAGTACCAGTTTTAATTGCGCACCAGCGACGCGTATTTCTAGTCCCGGCGCCTACGGCGCTTATCCATTTTGGGATAGAAGTAAATCCTATGTCGGCATACTCGCTCGTCAGGGAGAACTTGGTACCTTCACAAAAGGTGCGGCACTTGAACGGGCGATACGGCCTAAAGTAGAGGCTTGGTTGGCTTGTGCGGGGTAATGGGTATTTGTATCAAACGAGTCAACAAGTTGCATTTAAAATGAGCTATTCTATTGCACGGAAAAGCGCTATGCAGTTGCAAGCTGCGTCAACGTTTGGACTAGCGCATTTTAAGAAACGAGAAATGCATTGCGGTGAGGTGGAGAGGCACGTTGTCTATTAGAGAAAAACGGCAACAAAAGGGTGCACAACGAACTTACTTGTAGAGACTATCCAAAGGGCTGCGAGTATTGCTATGAATGTTGCCTGCATGTGTGTAAATCATTGTGGTGCTCAGGTCCGCGTGTCCCAATAGTTCTTGAATTGTACGAATATCGCAGCCTGATTGCAGCAGATGGGTGGCAAACGAGTGGCGTAAGGTATGTGGCGTAGCGGCTAGATTGATGCCAGCGCGTACTTTTGCAGTGGTAAAAGCACGTTGAAAACTGCGATCAGTCAAATGCTCGCGAACGTTCCTACCCGATGCTGGATCTATCGTATAGCGCGTCTGTGGAAATACCCAATACCAAGCCCAAGTTTGCCCCACTGTCGGATAAAGACGAGCGATGTTCGACGGCAAAGGAACGTCGGCTACATTAGCGGCACGATCTTTAGCCCATATGCTATTGGCAAACGCCAGCTGCGCATTGAGCAACTCCAACAGCGCAACTGGCAGCATCAGACTGCGATCCTTCTTTCCTTTACCCTCTCTCACGGTAATAGTCTGATTCGGAAAATCCAGATCTTTGACACGCAAATTGAGCGCCTCATTAAGTCTCATTCCTGTACCGTATAACAGCTTCGCCAATAACAAATGCACGTCAGACAAATGAGAAAACAATGTGCTGATATCTTCAGTGGACAGCACGACAGGCAAGCGATGACTTGCACGAGGCGTACCAATCGCATTGAGCCAAGGCAGATCAATTCGGAGAACGTGTTTGTATAAGAATAGAAGTGCCGCGAGTGCTTGCTTATGCGTCGATGCCGACAACGCTTTTTCATTGGCGAGATAGCTCAGAAAGACCGCCACTTCTGCTGCACCCATATCTTTTGGATGCCTCAATCGATGAAATCGAATATAGGAACGACACCAATACACATACACTTGTTCGGTGCTGGCGCTATAGTGTTTATACCGAATTGCTTCCTTGACTCGATCCAGAAGCTTGGTAGAATGCAAAGGGATTGCAGTGTCGGTTTTCATAGAAAATTTAATACTGATTAAATATGCAGTGCACCCATGAAGAGCCTTGCTGCAAAAGGGCTTTAAGAATATTTTTTAAAAATTTATGCGAACTGTGTCGGTTTTATTCGACGAATGGTCGCGGAAAACACGTTATGCATCAATGAGAATACGTAATCAGTCGTAAATTTATGTAATTTGAAGTGTCAAGACTACATGTGCCTATGAATTCAATTTTTCGCAAACTAAAAATATTCACTCTTTGGATTGGTGGGATCGTACTTCTTCTCGTCGCAATATTAGAGGCTTTTTCTTTTTGTGTGACTTATCCATATTACAAAGTTGAAATTGGAATGAGCGAAGACCAAGTGATAGAAATATTCGGTGAGAGCCGACCATTGGCGGATCGGGGCGAAAAACCATCTTTGTGTGAAATGAACGTTTGGTATGGTGATTGTAAAGCTGTGCAAAATAGTCAGGCGACTTATTTTCTTACTTTCAAAGTTTTTTTTGACACCTACGCGATAATTGGATTTAAAAATAATAAAGCAACGTATAAGGGAATTGGAGATGCATAACAAAACAGTCGGTAGTGACGCCGTATTATTTGCCATTCTTTGTGCTAGCTGCAGTCCGCGGCGCACATCACTTTTGCGTTAGCACTCACCATGACACTACTCACATTTGCTAACGCGATAGCAGAAGCTCAAAGCTACAACCAGCGTCATCTTTTGTTGGGAAATGGCTTTAGCATCGCTTGCCGCCCTGACATTTTCCAATATGGAAAACTGTACGAGGAGGCCGATTTTTCAAAGCTATCGCCTACGGCGAAACTTGCCTTCGAAGCGTTGGGGACGCAAGATTTTGAACGCGTAATCAAAGCTCTTCGAGATACCAAGAAAATATTGTCGGCGTACGGTGGCGTTGCAGAATCATTTCTCGATATGCTGGAGAGTGATGCCAACGGTCTTCGTGAACTACTCGTACAGACAATTGCGAACAGCCATCCGTCCTTCCCAGGTGAGTTAACTGAAGTGGAATATGCAGCGTGCCGAGAGTTCATCTCGCATTTCACTTCGATATACACTTTCAATTACGATCTTCTCCTCTATTGGGTGCTTATGCATACCCCAGAGGGCGAGGACTCATGGTCGGATGATGGGTTTCGGAAATCATCAGATGATTACGATGCTGACTACGTTGTTTGGGAACCAAGCCAAAGCCATGAGCAGAACACCCACTTTCTTCATGGAGCTTTGCATGTTTTTGATGCCGGAACGGAGATTCAGAAGTACACATGGAATAACACCGGGGTCAGACTAATTGATCAAATTCGGCACGCACTCTCCAAAGATTTTTATCCAATATTTGTTTCTGAAGGAACGAGTGCCGAAAAGTATGAGCGAATACGACATAACGACTATTTGGCAAAAGCCTACCGCAGTTTTTGTAGCATTGGAGGTGCGTTATTTATCTACGGACACTCGTTGGCCGAAAACGATGAGCACTACATCAAACGTATTGAGAAGGGCAAGATTGCGCATGTTTACATAGGCCTTTATGGCGACCCTTTGAGTGAGGCGAATAAGCGTATTACCCGCCGCGCCAATCAAATGATCAACGCCCGTCGAGGAAAGGTAGGCCTCTCTGTTTCATATTTCGATGCTTCCAGCGCAAAGGTATGGGGCAAATGAGTGCTAACATGACATTCGAAAATGACGCGCATATAAGCATCTCTTTAGAATATATTGATCGGTGCGCGCGCCTTTCAATTCGACGTTAAGCTGCAACAACTACTGACAAAGAGCGAACTTACGAAGTGAAACCTAAAAACGAACTACCTTGGCGTCGCCGTGAATTGCCCCAACCAAAGATTGGCCGCGGGCCTGCATTTCTTAGCTCACGAGTACTCTGGGCTGGAGCATTTGCAGCTATGGGAGCGCTAGGCTCTTTTGTATTACTTCAGGGTGTTGACAGTCTGAAAAACATGCGCACACTACCATCTGAGGTAAGAACGACCTACAACACCTTTCTTGGATGGTACTTTGATGATGCGAAATGGACTGGTACTTGGTCGAGTCGAGAGGAAGGAAATATTGAAGACTTCCGGCAGTCAGACTTGCCACTCGAACTCACGATGTCATCGGAGAGAGGCAAAGTCTCTGGAGAAATGTTCAATCTTGGTGTTTGCTCGTTAAATCCACTACTCGCACCGGTGTTAATTGAAGGCGAGATCAATGGGAAGGTTTTGATTGCGTACGCTTACGCATATGTTGGGGGAGAAAAGAGGCTCCTTTACACCTTTGATATGAGGCAGGAATCAGTCGATCCGGTTGCAACTATTAAACCCATAAAGAATCCATTACAGCTTTTGCCAACCGAGGCGCGGCTTGTGCGTCGGCTGGAGGAACAAACCGCCGCAAGTGATGTGACATCAGCGCCAAATGCTACCCATCCTGATTTTCAATGCGCTGAATCTCCGCTTCAGTACATCCAATGATTGCAGAAAGAAGGGAAACTGCCGAATGCAAAGGAACTTGGAGTGGGTGAGCTAAAACAGATACCCGCCTCTAAGTAGCTTATGGGCGTGTTGCGGCTTAACCATTCATTGCATGGACCTGCGCCAGCTACGCTGGCTAGTCCGCTGAGTTCAAACGTAAAGGCACAACTGGTGCAATTCAGTTGCTTTTTTTGTGCAATTAGTCATTCGCTGCACGTGCTATTTCTACTTACGTCGAATAACGTTCGCTTTGTCTATCTAAAAAACGACCAGCTCGGTTCGCAGTTGGCTTCGCATTTGCCAACGCAATTTCTCCATTGACGAGTACCCAATGTATCCCAGTTGCGGCTTGCTTCGGGGATGCGAACGTTGCTTGGTCAGAGATCGTGGCAGGATCAAATACCACCAAATCAGCCCAGCAATTGAGCGCAATCCTGCCCCGTTGTTTCAAACCGAAATGATCGGCGGAAAGTGTGGTCATGCGTCTTACTGCTTCTGCCAAAGTGAATAATTTTTTCTCGCGGCTATAATGCCCGAGTACACGGGGAAAAGCGCCCCACAAACGGGGATGTGGGTGACTGTCATGTGGCAATCCATCCGATCCTATCATCGTATGTGGATAGCTTAAAACACGTTCCACGTCATCTTCACGCATTTGAAAATACACGGCACCAGCAGGATGCAAACGTCGTGCCGCCTCTTTTTGATCAACTTGCCACTCGGCTGCAATGTCAGCCAAATCACGGCCTTGCATTTCTGGATGTGGCTGTGAAAAGCTGATCATGATGCGGATCACGCCATCGACATAATCGGGATCGAGTACGGTGGAGCCTGCGGTGTAGGGATAAGCGTCGATGCCGATTGCTTGCGTTTTTCGACGTTCGGTAACATAGGCCAAGGTTTCTGTGGTGCGTCCCCAGTTCGCGGGACCTGCGCATTTGTGATGCGATAGGATGACAGGTAATTGTGCTTCTTTACCCGCATCGCAAGCTTCGGCTAAGGCATCGAGTACGCCATTGTATTCATCGCGTATGTGCGAGGTATATACACCACCGGCTGCCGCACTGATTTTGGCTAAGGCGATGACTTCGGCATTGTCAGCTGCTTTACTGGTTTGATAGAACAGGCCTGAACTAAAGCCTAATGCACCGGCGTGCATCCCTTCGGCGAGCAGGTCTTGCATGAGCTTGATTTCATCCGCATTGGCGCCGCGATTCAGATCGGCGACGGCATTCACGCGTAGAGTTGAATGCCCGATTAATATCCCAACGTTGACTGCTGGCTGTACTTGCTTCACAGCCTTGGCATAATCTTGAACGCTAGCGTAGCGGTAATCTTTTTGTGTGCCGATTAAGCTTAACGGCGCTGGTGGTATTTTATTTGCCAGCCATGGTGACAAGCTGATGCCGCAATTGCCGGTGATGACGGTGGTCACGCCTTGCGTCAGTTTTGGTAGCATCGCTGGCGCATCTAAAACTTCTCTATCGTCATGGGTGTGGACGTCAATGAAGCCGGGGGCAACCGCCAAGCCAGTAGCATCGAGGATTTCATAGCCATGCAAACTCAGTGCTGGTGCGATTGCAACGATCTTTTGATCGACAATCGCGATGTCGGCACGATAGGGCGCGGTGCCGCTGCCGTCAATGACGTCGGCGTTGCGGATAATGATGTCGTAGGTCGGCTTAGTCATGGCTTTTGTAGCTCGGATGTACGCCGAGCTGTAGTTATTAAAGTTCGGCGGCGCGGGTTTCACCCGCCTTACAGTTTAGAAAAAAGTATTGATCGCGGATTGCACTTGATAGTCATCATCGACGACCAAAATTACGGGCCATTTATCAAAAGTTGTACATGGATGTGAAATGCCGCAGGCGATCAGATCGCCGACTTGCAGTGTTTCGCAAATCGCACTGTCCTTCGGTAGGCGCAAATACGCGTGCTGGTCATTCATTTTTTCTATCTTGCAACCTGTGGGTAAATCTAGTGGTGCAGATGTGCTGCCAGGTCGGTGTGTTTGTACCGGGAAAGGGAGATCAATGTCGTAAGACGCATCGCGTTTGCCCATGGTTAGGATCGCCAGATCTGGTTCAGGGCGCGATTGCACCATGCTCCAAACCTCCAAAGCAGGGCGCAGATTGTCGATATCAACCGCACTTTCACGCGCCTGCATTTCGTGTAATAAGTGATTGTAGAAGCCATGGTCATGCGTCACATAGCAGCCACTACGCAAAATCGAAGTGACGGGGCGCGAGAGAAGCAAAGTCTGCTCAAAACCACGTCCAACCAAATCAAAATACGCCGAGCCGCCAGCGGATAATAAAATATTCTCACCAGCAAATAAACCTTCTGCATCGGCTCGCTGCGTGAGTGTGATCAAATCATTGATAAACGCTTTGACGGCGACCAAATCTTGATCTCTGTGCTTACCGACTAACAGACCTTCGTAACCCTCTATGCCTGCCAGTTGCAGGTAAGGGCTTTGATGTATTGCTCGTGCAACTGCTAATGCATCATCTTGGCTACGGCAGCCAGTGCGACCACCGGCGAAACCCAATTCGACCAACAAAGGCAGAGGACGATTTAGTCCGGCTGCTTGGACTTGTTCTGCCATACGCTGCACGCCATCAAGGGAATCAGTTAATGCGAAAAATTCAAAGTGTGGATCCGCTTTCATTAATGCCAGCACGGCTTGTGTATCACTGCGACTGATCAACTGATTCGCGAGTAGTACGCGGCGTACGCCAAAACGATGAGCGATCAAAGTTTGATTGACAGTGGCCAGCGTAATTCCCCAAGCACCATTTTCTAATTGCATGTCAAATAGCTGTGGTGACATCGTGGTCTTACCATGAGGAGCAAGCACGACGTTCATGGTGTCACAGAAATTTTTCATCCATTGCAGATTGTGTTGCAAGGCTGATTGTTTCAACACAGCCACTGGAAAACTGGTGTCCGCATTCAGCACATTCCAATGTTGTTGGGCGATGTTTTGTTGTTGCAAAGACTGGCTTAACGCTAAGCCTTTGGTGCCGGGTAACAGGGTTTGCTGTTCTAATGTGCTGAGATTTAACATAATGCTTGAATAAAAAATGAGAGAGATTATTTCCAACTACTAATCTTGTGGCCTTTCAGCGCATAGAACAAGATCATCGCATAACAAGGTAACATCACCCAGTAAGCGTTTTGCGCACCGCTCGTATCTGAGAAGTGGCCGTAGGCCATAGGTAATATCGCACCACCCGCGATACCCATGATCAGTAAAGCTGAACCCGCCGCGGTGTATTTACCCAAGCCTTCGAGGGCGAGGGGCCAGACCGCAGGCCAGACCAGTGCGTTGGCGAAACCTAGCATGGCGAGGAACATCACAGAATTCGGTACGACAGGAACGCCAGCCCAACCAATCAAGGCTTGTGCAATGCTGCTGTCGGTGGAGGAGCTATTCATGACACCAAGGGCAAAAAGGAGACCGCAAGTTGCAGACAGAATTAATGCATTTTTTTGCGACAAAAATTTAGGAATTGCTACCGCACCTAGCAAATAACCCAAAACCATAAAACCCATCGTATAAGAAGTGAGTTTCAAAAAGTGCTCCACACCTAGATGTTGTCCATACAAACCAATCGTATCGCCAGCAATCACTTCGACGCCAACATAAGCAAACAGCGTCAGCGCGCCTAATACCAATTGCGGAAATTGCAGAACACCAAAACGCGTGGTGCTGCTTTGATCTTCATCTTGCAGGTCCAAATCAGGCAAAGAAGAGAAGTGGATGATTGCCATAAAAATCACCAAGCCTATCGCCATGACGATATATGGCGTTACCAAGCGCGATGCCAGATCGGCACGCAAAGCTTCACGCGCGACTTGATCCATTGCCGCTAGTGCAGCGGTAGAAGTTGAGGATTGATCGATACCAGATAAGATCAGCGCAGTGAACACCATAGGCACCACAATCCCAGCGCCTTTGTTGAATAGTCCCATAATGCTGATACGCATCGCTGCACTCTCGCGCGAACCTATACATACGATGTAAGGATTAATCGCGGTTTGCATCAAGGTCATGCCGGTAGCGAGTGTGAATAAGGCGAGCAAGAACAGACCGTAGTAGCTAGTTTTTGCTGCTGGGATGAACATCAACGCACCCACAGCCATCACCCCAAGACTGGCGGTCATACCGTTTTTGTAGCCGATGCGACTAAGTACTGCCGCTGATGGTAATGCCATCACGGTATAGGCGATGTAGAAGGCGAAGGTGACCCAGAGAGCTTGAAAGTCGTTGAGGTTACAAACGATTTTGAGGAAAGGGATGAGCGAGCCGTTGAGCCAGGTGACGAAACCTAGGATGAAGAAGAGTAGGGCGATGAAGAACATGGCGACTACGACTTGCTTTTTGGATTGTGGTGCTGGTGCGTTGTTGGTCATGGTTTTTCCGTTTTTGTTAATGGCTCTCGGTGGGTTGAGAGTGTCTCTTTGGGTTTGTTTAAATCTTATTTCTCTTTATCGTTTGTTTCGTCTCTGTAACTGTGTTCTCTGTTGCTCGTTGTTCGCAGGTCGGGTGTGGCCCGACGGCCAATTACCTTTTTTGCTTCGCCAAAAAAGGTAATCCAAAAAAGGCGACCGTAGACTTGCCCCTACGGGGTGCTTACGCTACGCTCCAGCATAATTTGTGCGTCACAAAAAATGGGAAAGTGTTGAAACTGTTCTTAGGAGTGTTCGCTTGCAAGCGAACACCGTTCCGCAAACGAGCCGCATGCGCCTCGAATTCCCTGCTACACCTCAGACAGCAACACTTTCTTATCCATTTTCTGTGACGCACAAATTACATCGTCTCGAACGGGGGCAGGTCAAAGTCAAAAACAAAAACAAAATCAAAGTCAAAAGCAACGACCTACTACTGCTATAAGAAAAATGAACGACCGTCGGTACTGATTGTTTTGGTGTTGCCGTTGCTTTTGAAGTTGTTTTTGACTTTCATCCACTTCTGACACTGCCAATTGTGCAGGACAGAAAATGGATAAAGAAAGCCTTGCTGTTTGAGCCGAAGGCGAGTTTCAAGGCTTTCCCATTTTTTGTCCTGCACAATTGGGTAGCCGAAGGCCAGTGGCAGCGTGGTCGCCTTTTTTGGGTTACCTTTTTTGGCGAGACAAAAAAGGTAACTGGCTGTCGGGCCACCCCCGACCTACAGACCTATCAGCTAAACCAACACACAAACCAACACACAAATCAACAACAAACAACTAAATTTCCTCCTGCGTCAACTCCCGAGCAAACACCTGATTCCCCGCCATCAATCCACCATCCACCGGCAACACCACCCCAGTAATCACCCTAGCCGCATCAGAAGCCAAAAACAGTACCGCATCCGCAATATCCCGAGGCGTCGCAAAATCCCGCAGCGGATACCACTTCTTCAAATCTTCAAACACCTGCGGATTCTTATCCACACGAGCTTGCCAAGCTTGGGTCTTCACCGTGCCGGGGCAAACCATATTCGCTCGTATCCCAAACTTGCCGAACTCCATTGCTAGAGCCTTGGTATAACTAATCAAACCAGCTTTCGCCACGCTATACGCTGGATGTCCAAACGAGGTCATGCCATTCACGCTACCGATGATCACAATATTGCCATTGCCCGCTGCCTGCATCGCTGGTCTTACTGCTTCAACTGTATGGAAAGTTCCATTCAAGTTGAGATCCATATCTTGCTTCCAGCTTTCTTCGGTCGTACTTTGCAGCGTCAACGCTTGGGCAGCGCCCGCATTGGCGACCAATACGTGGACGTCGCCGCGTGTCGCTACTACGCCGCTTAATGCTTGTTTGAGTTCGCTGGCATTGGTGATATCGGCCACGACTGCGCTACATTTATCAGCACCTAATTGTGCGACCAAATCCGCTAACTGACTTGCTTCACGGTCTTGGGCAAAGACGTGATCGCCTGCATTCACAAAGGCTTGGCAGAGTGCGCGGCCGATGCCGCCGCAGGCGCCGGTGATGAGGATATTGCGTGCCACTTTAGTTGTCATTTACGTGATTTCCTTCAAAGTCTTTGCCAGGTGATCGAGCTGATATTGCGGTAATAAACCATAGTTATAAAACGCAAAATCCTTGATGCCTAATGCCTGTATGCCAGCAATCGCGGCGCCTAATTCTGCGCCTTGATTCAGATCTGGAAAACCTGGTCGTAAGATGGCACGGATTTTTTCTGAGTTGCCAATTTGACGTAGGCTTTCCCATGCATCGGCAATCGCGCGATTGGCGTTTGGTTCGTAAAAAGGGATTTCGATATAGTCGGCAACTTCCGATAAGGCCTTCAGATCACTTCCTTCGGTCCAACAAGCAGAGGTGGGTCTTTGGACTGTCGGGATGACGGCGAGTTCACAGGAGCTTGGAATTGCTGCGCGAATTGCTGCGACCAATTGCGTGACGCGATCTTGACGCATGCTGATAAAGGCAAGTAGATCCGCATCACTTAACAGCTCCGATTGAGTCCAGCTGGCAGCTTGATCCGCATTCGCATCGGCAGGTAACGCCAGATAGTTTTTAATATTGTTCTGTATGCGAGTTTGTAAGGCATCGACGTGTATGCCTTTGCCTTTGGCCGCGGTTTTGCAGGCGTCACAAAAACACATGCCCAACATATTATCTAACCAAGCATTGGTAGCGACTTGTGCAAATTCGTGATGATAGCCATGGCCATACGGTTGCCAACCCGGTGATTCCAACACAATACTACTGAGTGCGTGTTGATGCGTCAGGTCTGCGCACAAATTGACAGCGTAGTCGAATACGGCGTCTTGAAAAGGGCAGAGGCTATATACATAGCCATCACCAAAGGCATTTTTGACAGTGTATTCGGGAAATGCGGTGCCTAGACGCGTGTTATGTAAGAGTATAGTCCAGCCATGCACTTTGACTCTGCCATCTTTTAATAATGCCGGTAATACCTCACGAATTGCCTCGTCGCTATGCGCTTGTGGCTTGATGTCGCTATAGTGACTGACATCAGGATCGTAGTAGGTGACGCCGTCTTCAGGGAAGATGACATAAGGTGGTTTTTTTGCATGTGGACGAATAAATTTACCCGCGTGATAAGCGGTCGCCAAAGTCACATCGGTGACGCCCATGGCTAGCACTTCATCAACAAATTGCGTGACGCCGACGTCGGCGATATCCCATGCGTAAGTGTAGAGTGAGCGGTAAGCTGGCATTGTTAAGGCATCCTTGAAAGAAAACGCTAGTGCTACAACACGATAGGGTGCGTTACCCTTACCGTATTCCAAAAAACTGACTTATTCAGTTCAGATTTATCTCGAATTTGATCCTTCGACCGTCCTGAATAAATTTCAATAAAATTAAATTGCAACTCCCTTCTTCCGCAAGCGGGACAAGGGTTGGGGATGAGGGGGATTTAGATTCGGATAAAATTTTTTAATGCACAAATTTGTATCTTGTTTTATGGCATGCAAGAGCTTTGCAGCTTCTGAACTACCCTCACCCTAACCCTCTTCCGCTTGTAGGAGAGGGGATGTCATCGCACTAATTTGTCTCTTTAAACCGGCTTATAAGCCGTCACTTCTATCTCCACTTTGCAATCCACCATCATCGCTGATTGCACACAAGAGCGTGCTGGTGGATGGTCGCCAAAGTATTCTGTGTAGATGCGATTGAAGGTCCAAAAGTCGCGCGTATCATCAAGCCAAACGCTGACTTTCACCACGTCGCTTAGGTCGCAACCAGCCAATGCCAAAACCTTCTTGACGTTTTCCATCGTGCGACGGGTTTGTGATTCTATGCCACCGGTTTCGATTTCGCCGTTGTCTTTCATGGCGACCTGACCTGAGCAAAATACAAAATCGCCAGCGCGTACTGCAGGTGAGAATGGCAAGCGTTGACCGCCAGCGCCCGAGGGAATATTGCCGAAGCGTGTGATGTCTTTAGTCATGGTGTACTCGTAAAAAATTATCGTTGTGTCTGAATCGCAGTTGAGGCAAAGCATACTTGCCTCGTACCAATAGCCGTATGGGTGAATTCCCTTATTTACTGAACTTATTTGATCAAGCCGCGTGCTGTCGCAACCAAGATGGCACCTTGGCCAGCCAAATGCGCCTGGGTTTCATCGGATACGACGGTGATTTTTCCAGAGAAGTAATCATCGTTTTTGATCAAGATTGCTAAAGCCTCTTTCATAATCGGCTTACCGCAGATCACGACTGGCGTACCTGGCATCATCTTGATTGCAGTGCTGTTTTTTAATGTCAGTAAATCGGCACCGAGGATGGCGCCGAGTAAGAAATTGGCGCGGTCATTGCGTTCGTAAATCGTGAATTGATCGAGGGTGCGTACATTGAAACAAGTACGACCGAGGCCGATTGTTTGCGCCGATTGTGCACCAGCTAACAGCATTTCTTCGCTGATGGAGGTGGCAAACTGTGAATCCAAAGATTGCGCCAAAATCGTGTTGTGCGTGATCACATACATCAATTCGCCAGCCAGGGTGGTGACACAACCTGTGATGCGATTTTTATCATCGATGCAGACAAATTTAGAATGTGAACCTGGCATCACCATCATGGCCGGGCCAGTGATCGCCAATTGTTCAATCACGCTCATGACTTCAACTTCTTCACCGCGCATCATGTCCATGGCTTCGCAATTATGCAGGCCGATGTTGTCGACCACATTGCGTACACCGGGTACAAACCAAATTGGCTTGGCAAAGACTTCGGGTATCGTCACCGACACCATGCCGCGCGCTAATTGTTGTAAGCCAGCGGGGGCTAAGACGTGCGGTAATTCAAATAAGCCAACATTTGAGCTGATCATGCCCGAGCCTATCACCAGATCGATTTGCTCTTCGGTCACATGGGCGGCGGCCAGTGTTTTGTTAATCGTATCGCGCACGCCGTTTTGTAGCTTTTCTCGGCTGCCGGTAATCGCCGTATCGCGCACGCCGACTTCGCATGCTTGATGAGCCAGCACATCGCCGTCTTGCCACAGTGTTACACGGGTATTGGTCGTGCCGGTATCGATAGTAATAATATGAGTCATGTCAAATAAGACCTAAGTGAAATTTTGGGTGACGCACGGATGAAGTCAATTTGTGTCAATGTTGGCGTTCACAGATGTTGCCGTGATTGTCTGCCTAAAGAGCAAATGAGCAGTAAATAAAGAGCGAACGCGAACCATGAGCCCAATTGAACACGGCGGTTTATGCCGACTTCAACAGAATGATCGCAGCTTAACGGGCTAGAGCAGGCTGAGCAAGCGAGGAATATTTGAGACGTCATTAAAAAATATTTAAGGAGAAAATTTTAATTTACTGATTATTTTAATAATTATTTGGGTTTTTATATTGAGATCGTCGGACTATCTGATCGTAACTTGCGTTTTTGTGGATGGTCAATTTTCTGATCAAAAAGTCGTGATCAAAATGTTAGCACTGTTGGGAGAAACCGGGGCGGCATCAGAACAACAATTAAATTTCAATCCTTCATTAAGTTTTATTAAATGAACTTCTGATATGGTATCGTTTTTCAATGAGGGTACTATGTCCAAACGTCTTCCACCATTAAACGCATTAAAGGTTTTTGAAGTCGCGGCGCGACGCTTGAACTTCACGCGTGCGGCGGAGGAGTTGCATGTAACGAATGCCGCGGTCAGTCATCAAATCAAATTGCTGGAAGACTTCCTCGGCTTAGACTTGTTCCAGCGCAGTAATAATGTTTTAAAACTGACCGAAGCAGGCGAACGCTATTTGCCGCGCATACGCGAAGGTTTCAAAATTTTTCAGCAAGCGACCGATACCCTGCTCAATGATAATAATGTCTTGCTGCGGGTTGGTGTGCCACCATCGTTTGGTTCTAAATGGCTAGTGCCGCGTTTATATCGTTTCTTAAATCGTCATCCACAAGTTCGGGTTGAAATTGTGTCAGAAGTTGATCGTAGTTATCGCGATTGCGATATTTCGATTGATTTTCGGCGCACGCAATTTGCCGATTTTCGGATTGAACCTTTCATCGCGACCGAAGTATTTCCAGTCTGCAGCCCGGCGATTGCTAAAGCAATGACCACACCAGCAGACTTGAGTAGACAAACTTTGCTGCACGAAGTGAGTGCCATGAATGATCCTGATTATCCTAGCTGGCAATCTTGGTTTTCAACCTTGGGTGTGAACGATAAGGATGTGCGCAAGGGACCATTATTTACTTTGGCGCTGATGGCTTTGCAGGCAGCGATCGATGGACAGGGCGTCGCACTCGGGCAATCCTTATTAGTCGAATACGATATCGCCGCCGGACGTTTGGTGCGCCCGTTTAATGTCGAGACACCACTGCGCCTAGATTACTACTTAATTTATGCTGCGGATATGAAAGAAAACACCGCTTTTCTCGCTTTTCATCAATGGCTAATTAGCGAAGCGCAAGCGCGTTAAGTTACGTTAGGTCTTGTGATGTCCCTATTTCAAAAAGATGTGCTCTTCTTGAGCAGCAAAAAAGCCTTGCTTGAGACTTTTGGCGCAGATATTTCTGCGGATCAGTTAAGGCAAGAACTGTGTTCAAAAATTTTGGACGTGAGTTTTTCTAGCAATACTGCAGCTCATCGTTGTGTGGTGTTCGCATTACCAAAGCGCGTAGACAAGAATTTAGCATCGCAGACGCCATTCGAAGAGCTCGCTTTTTTTGGTGATAGCCAGCATTGTTTAGATTTGGCACTAGCGTGCGCAAAACAGGCCGAGAAAATTATTGTGATCGGCACACGCTCACGTGAAAACGTCGCGCGTATGACGCAGCATTATGTGCATCGCTTATATGGTCCGAAAGCACCAAGCTTAAAAAGGCTGGACATTTAGTTTCCCTTGATGAGCATGGTAATAAATCTCGCTGTTGGCGATTCGTGTTTACCTTTACAGTTTTGAGATTCATCACATTTCTTGAATTGATTCTCATCATGCCTACCACGACCAAGTTGTTTACTCGACGTCTCATGCGAGCCGCAATTGCTGCCGCATTTGCTACCAGCGTCTCTTTGCCAATTAGTGCGTATGCCGCAGCAGTCGGCAATCTGCGCCAGATTGAAACACCTGCCAACACCAGTAGCGTCAAGATTGTCACTGACAAAGGGCATTTGTTGGAAATCAGTTTGCTGCGTCCAGATATGTTTCGCGTATGGGCTGGCAGTGAAGGCAAGTTGATTGGCGCTGGTGATAAGGCCGCACCGATTGTACTGAAAAAGAATTATGCCAACGTTGATTATCAGCTCACTGATAAGGGTGACTATCAGTTATTGCAAACCACTAAAATGGCTTTGGGTATTTACAAAAAACCGTTGCGTTTAGCTTTGTATAAAGCCGATAACAAGAGCTTGTTATGGCAAGAAATGCAGTCACTCGATATTGCCGAAAAAAGCAGTTTTCAAACTTTATCCACCAGCGCTGATGAATACTTTTTTGGCGGTGGTCAGCAAAACGGTAGCTATGCGTTTAAAGGTAAGAGTTTGGAAGTGTCTTACTCCGGCGGCTGGGAAGAAAACGACAGACCGAGTCCGGCACCTTTTTATATGAGTAACAAAGGTTATGGCGTGTTGCGTAATACCTGGAGCAACGGCAGTTACGATTTCCGTGCAAATGATTTCATTACAACAAGCCACAATGAAAAGCGTTTTGATGCCTACTACTTTGTCGGCGAGAACATCAAAGACGTGTTGAATGCTTATACCGAACTGACCGGACGCGCAAAAATGTTGCCACGTTGGGCCTATGAATATGGCGATGCAGATTGTTATAACGATGGCGACAATATTAAGAAGCCGGGCACAGTACCAAAAGGCTGGAGCGATGGTCCGACCGGTAAAACCCCAGATGTGGTGCTGTCTGTTGCGGCGAAATATCGTGAGCACGATATGCCGGGTGGTTGGATTTTGCCGAATGATGGTTATGGCTGTGGCTACACCGATCTCGAAGGCGTGGTCACTGGATTGAAAAAATATGGTTTCCGCACGGGACTCTGGACAGAAAACGGTGTTGATAAAATCAAATGGGAAGTCGGCACGGCTGGAAGTCGAGCGCAAAAGCTTGATGTCGCATGGACTGGTGCTGGCTATCAATTTGCACTCGACGCCAATCAGGCCGCAGCGCAGGGGATTTTAGATAATTCTAATTCACGCCCTTTCTTATGGACAGTAATGGGTTGGGCTGGGATGCAACGCTACGCTGTGACCTGGACGGGCGATCAAAGCGGTAGCTGGGACTATATTCGTTGGCATATTCCAACGCTGATTGGGTCTGGCTTGTCGGGTCAAGCCTACGCGACAGGTGACGTCGATGGCATCTTTGGCGGTAGTCCGGAAACCTTTACCCGTGATTTGCAATGGAAGACCTTTACGCCAGTATTGATGGGCATGTCAGGCTGGTCACAAAATTCACGTAAACATCCTTGGGCATTTGATGAGCCATATCGCAGCATTAATCGCGATTATCTGAAACTCAAAATGCGCTTGATGCCATATATGTATACCTTGGCGCAAGAAGCAGAACAAACGGGAGCACCGCTGGTACGTGGTTTGATGTGGGATTATCCGCAAGATGCGAATGCCAATAACGAGGCCTACAAATATCAATTTTTTTTAGGTAAAGATTTGTTGATCGCACCCGTGTATCGTAGTCAGGCAGCGAGCAAAGGCTGGCGTAAGGGAATCTATTTGCCACAAGGACAGTGGATAGATTATGCCGATGGTCGGGTAGTCGATGTGGGCGGGCAGGGCAAAGTCATCGACTATCAAGTGACCTTGGATCGCTTGCCCGTATTTGTGCGCGCTGGTGCGATTTTACCTATGTATCCTAGCGCCTTGTACGATGGTCAGGTCGCCAAAGATGTCTTGACCTGGGATATCTACCCGCACGGTGATTCGACCTACACCTTGTACGAAGATGATGGTGAAACTCGCCAATATCAGCAAGGTGAACAGAGTACCCAAACTTTGCGTGTGACGGCACCACGTGGAGTTGCGGGTGACATTACGCTGCAACTCGACGGTGTGCAAGGTCAGTATCAAGGTATAGAAAAAAACCGCGTACAAGAATTTCAAATTCACACTCGGGTGAAACCTCAACAAGTATTTTTGCAAGGGCAAAATGTAGTCGAAGCTAAATCACGCGCAGAATTTGATGCGGCAAGTACAGTTGGTACTTGGTTTTACGATGCAACCCAAAAGTATGGCGTGGTGTATGTTAAGACAGCTAAACTCGATATACGACAAGCTCTGCAAGTGCGTTTGGCGATCGCTGCGAATGCGAGTCTCGTAGCGACTGCTGATTATCCTGCGGCACCAGCAAGCGGCGATGTGGTGGCGGCGGACACTGTGATTGTACTTAATCGACCCGCTGAAGAACCTGGTCATCCTTTGGAAAACGCGTTCGATGGCAAACCAGGTACTTGGTTCCGAACCCTGCGTGATCAATCGCAAAAAACGGGCGCACATGAATTCACGCTGGCATTGGGTGAGCGCCGCATGATCAGAGGTTTTGAAATCGCGCCGCGTAGTGACAAACATTGGGAAGCTGGCCAGGTCAAAGACTTTGAAATTTATCTGGGCGATAGCAATGGTGAATGGGCTAAGCCCGTGTTCACCGGACGTTTGAAAAAACAAGAAGGCAAGCAGAGAGTTGAGTTCGCCGCGAAAGCCGGGCGTCTATTTAGATTCCGTATTCTGAGCACGCATGATCAAGATGAAGATGGTAACGCGCAAGATCCAATGATCTTGACCAGCAACGATGCGGCGAGCGCACCTCGTGCTTACAATGCCTTCACGCCTTTAGCAGTGCCACCGATTACGATTTCTGAGTTTGCCTTATTGGAGCAACAGACTCCCGATCAGCCAACACTGCAATTGGCTTTGTCAGATCAAATTGCGCTGCCATCCAAAGCCGTGCAAAAGCAAAGCGTTGTGTTGAAAGATAAAGTGAACAGCAAAACGCCAAGTAACGCCGAGGGCATGATGCAAATGAATGGCCTAAAATTCCGTAAAGGCTTAGGCGTGGTGGATGCTAGCGAGGTCACGTATCGCTTGCAAGGCCATTGGCAAACTTTCCGTGCCGACGTCGGCATTGATGATGCATGTCGTCAAAATGGCGGTTTGCAATTCCAAGTGTACGGTGATGGTCGCTTATTATTTGATAGCGGCCTTATCTTGGCGCCAGCGGTGGTTAAACCTGAGCTGGATATTCGTGGGGTCGAGGTTTTGATGCTAAAAACAACAGGTGTAAAAAAGAAATCCTCGGGACCGGTCTGTGCTAATTGGGCAAACGCTACCGTTATTGGTTTTGCAGGAAGTCTTGTGAGATAGTTAGTTAACAAAAACACGCAAATGTGAAGATTAAATTTGCGTGTTTCTTAATCTGGCTTCAAAAATTAGTTGGTCACAGCCGTGTTATACCAATAACGATCAGATGCTGATTTTGTCGCTGCATAGGTTCTGACATAAGAACCATTGCCTGGCCATGGATCGTTAATGTAGAGCGTTGCACCATTATTGGTATACCCCTTGACCACGACGAAATGACCGCCACCACCTGTCCACTGCCACAAAATAGAGTAAGGACGATTGGCGTTGATTTTGGCCGTTGAATTCGCTTGAGAAAGCACGCCCACGACTGAGGAACTCACGCCCCAACCATTGAGAATATACGTAATCGTATTGGTAGGTTTCGGTTGATTAGCAGTGCTATTCCAATTGAAAGTCGTATTGCCACAAGCATAGTTGATACCGATGGCGTAATTCGCTTCGGCGCATTGGGTCGGCGTTTTACCGAAGAAATTTAAGATCATTTGGCTGGCACCAGCCCAACACCATTGGCTATGTTCCTGCACCTTTAAAGGTACATTGAGGTTCTTGGTTTGTGCCGAAGCAAAGCTGCTGGCTGCGAGGACACCAACTACCGAGAGAATTTGTAAGCTGCGTAATATTTTTTTCATTGTCTTGTCTCCGAGACGGATTGATCGTGTTGTAAATTGTTATCGATGATGATCGAGTTAGCTTATTTGCCGAAACGATCAAGGTGGCTGCGTACCGCTTGTTGCAAGCTCGGCAGCAGATCTTGTGGGTTGGCTAATTGGGTTTCTGCACCTGTATTGAACGTGCGCAAAGATTGACGGGCTGCCAGTAACGGGGCGAATCGCGGTTTGCCTTCCATATCTTTGACCTCTAAGAAATCTGCAGTCGCTTGATAAATGCGAACGAAGCGGAACGCGTTCTTACCAGCATGATTCTGGGTGGAAGCATAGACATCCTGTGCCAATTTCGAACCACCTGCGCCATTGACTTGCCATTTCCCAAGCACCTTTTCCAATTCGAGTAAGGCGACTGGATGTTTGTCGACCATCACGACAAAATTCCAAATGCCCGTACCCATCAACATCTGATCAAATGGACGACCACCAGCCAGCATGGTTTGTGGATGTGCAGAGTAGACTTCAAAGCCCAAGCCTAATTCTGCCGTCTTTAATTCGGAAAGATCATTGATATCAAATGGAAAACCATCAGGCAAAGTACCTGCGGGCACATCTTTGCTTAAGTCGTTGATGAGAGTACGTAAGCCAAGAAGTGCCGCAGTGCGCAGACCCGCTGGTTCTTTTGCTGCGGACGCTTTGGCGACTGCTTGTGCATCGAAAGCAACACGGTTGGCGCCTAGGTTTTGTGCCAGAGCTGGTAAAGCGGTCAGCATGGCAATACTGGCTGCCAAGGTTTTCAGAGGATATTTCATAGTTCGATTCCTTGTGGATAGTGTTAGATGAATTTCAGCACCAAATACGGTTGTATGAGAATTTGTACACCGTGATCGTATTAAATGTGAATTTGTTAAAGCCAAAACCCGATTTAAAGGAAAAAGAACTATGCGGATTTGTATGAAGTCGTTTGGAGCGCGGACCAAGGCTTCGCGAGTGCTGGCGAAAATCTTCGGTAAGAGTAAAAAAGAGTTTGTGAAATTCGTATTCACAAAATAAAACATGTCATTAGGTTTGATTGGTAAAAACTCTAGTCACTAAAAGTGTGTTTGTCAGTAGCCACATTTTTACGCTCGGAAAATGTGCTTGTTACTAAATGGTGATGAGTGGTGAGTGCGTGGACTTTCACTTGCGACATTTGGTGTTGCTATTGGTGGAACGAAAAAATGCCAGGATTATCTAGTGACGTAAACTGGAGATGACTCAGAAAAAAAGAAGCCTCACAAGAGCAAGATCTTGTGAGGCTTCTATCTTTATTCTAATTGCTAAAAAATTCGAGTTTGCGCTTACACCTATGCGCAAGTTTTCAATTTTAAACGCCAGCGAAGACTATTTATATTGCGGCCCAGTCAACAAAAATCCACCACCTTGATAAATGGTGGTGATGTCGTCTTTTTCTGGATAGTCACCGCTATCAGGGAATTTATGCGCGAATTGTGTTGAGCTATCTTTGGCTTGATAACCGAGATGGCTAGCGTAGCGATTATCCCACCAGCTGGCCGGATTGTCCGACATGCCAAATGCAATAGTGTGGCCAACACGCGGTGTGAACAAGCAGCAACGCAACATTTCCACTAAGTCGTCGTAGCTGAAATACGTAACCAACATGCGTTTGTTAATCGGTTCGGGGAATGAGGAGCCGATGCGCAGGCACACTGTTTCAATGCCAAAACGATCGTAGTAATAACGCGATAAATCTTCACCGAAACATTTGCTAATGCCGTACATGCCATCAGGACGACGTGGACTATTGGCGTCGATGTAATCCGTGGTTTTATAAAAACCAACCGCGTGATTGGAACTCGCAAATACCACGCGTTTCACGCCAGCTTGATGGACGGCTTCGTAAATATTGTAGGTACCCTGAATATTCGCGCTCATGATGGCTTCGAAGTTATTTTCAGTCGAGATGCCGCCAAAATGCAGAACGACATCAACCCCTTCCATTAATGCATGGACTGCGGCTTTGTCGGCCAGATCGCATTGCACCACTTCTTCACCTTCTTGTGCTGCACCCATGTCGCTGATATCGCTCAAGCGTAAGATCTCGGCCCAAGGCTTGATCCGCTCACGCAAAATACGTCCTAGACCGCCGGCTGCGCCAGTTAATAAGATACGTTTGAATGGTTTTTGGTTTGTCGTCATATTTGTACTCAGCTAGTTTATGTTGCTAAACTCCCTTCTCCCGCTGGCGGGAGAAGGGTTGGGGATGAGGGGAGTTCAGTTTTGACCAAAGACATTTGAAAAACTAAATCAAAATTTCGTGAAAAATTTAGATATCTTCAGTTGATATTCGTTCCTGAATCACCCTCGCCCTCACCCTCACCCTAACCCTCTCCCGCATGCGGGAGAGGGAACTTATCACGGTAATTATTTTTGTATTGTCAGTCACAATTTCAAGTAATCGGTGCAGGATTAAACAACACTAGCGCATTGTGCAGTTTCCAATATTCTGCCCAGGTTTTTTTTCCGCTAGCGACTTCTAACATGAAATGAAATAGCTCCCAACCCAGTTCTTCTATCGTCGCTTCGCCGCTTGCGATACGGCCTGCATTGATATCCATCAGATCATGCCAGCGTCTGGCTAAATCATTGCGGGTGGCGACTTTAATGACGGGTACTGCAGCTAAGCCGTAAGGTGTGCCACGACCCGTTGTGAAAATATGCAAATTCATCCCAGCAGCCGTTTGCAATGTGCCGCAGATAAAATCGCTGGCAGGTGTGGCGGCATAGATTAAGCCTTTTTGCGTTAATTTTTCGCCAGGTGAGAGAACCCCGCTAATCGCTGCGCTACCAGATTTGACGATTGAGCCCATGGCTTTTTCAACGATATTGGAGAGGCCACCTTTTTTATTGCCTGGCGTGGTATTTGCACTGCGATCAACGCCACCACGTTTTAAGTACTGATCATACCAATCCATCTCACGTATCATCGCTTCAGCGATCTCTGGTGTAGCCGCGCGCGAGGTCAATTGATCAATGCCGTCACGCACTTCAGTTACTTCAGAAAACATCACAGTAGCGCCAGCGCGCACTAATAAATCTGTCGCGTAACCGACTGCTGGATTTGCCGTCACGCCAGAGAAGGCGTCACTGCCACCGCATTGCACGCCGACCACCAATTCGGAAGCAGGACAAGTTTCGCGTTGACGTTGATTGAGCTTGATTAAATGTTTTTCCGCCGTTTGCATGATGCTAGTGATCATGCTTTGAAAGCCGATATGTCCAGCATCTTGCAAACATACGACATCAGGCTCTGCCTGTTCTTGAGTCTGTGTCTGAATCGGGATGATGGACTTGGGGAAAAGGCGCGTAGGCTGGAGTTTTTCGCAGCCCAAGCTGACCACCATGGTTTGTCCACCAAAGTTGGGATTGAGACTGATATTGCGTACGGTGCGTATCGGTATCATCGCATCTGGGGCATCGATCGCAACCCCGCAGCCATAGGTGTGTTCAAGGCCGACGACATCGTCGACGTTGGAAAACTTTGGTAACAACTCCTCTTTAATTCGTTTCACCGCATACTCGACAACCCCAGCCACACATTGCACGGTGGTGGTGATCGCCAGAATATTACGGGTTCCGACACTGCCATCAGGATTACGGAACCCCTGAAAAGTGTAGCCTTCTAATGCGGGCATCTCAGGCGGTTTGCGATTGGCGATCGGCAAATTTTGTAGTTCGCGCGCTGGTGGCAATTGCACCAAGGCTTCTTGTATCCAGCTACCAGCTGCAATGCCGGCTAGCGCGTAGCCGATGGTGACGTTATAGCGGGTAATTGCATCACCTTTAGCGATGTCAATCAGTGCGACTTTGTGCCCTTGCGGTACGGCTTCTAATAGCGTTAAGCCATTTTGAAACTGTGTCCCCGCTGGCAGGCCGCCGTCATTGACGACGATGGCGACATTATCCCTTTCATGCATGCGTATGAATAAGGGGGTCTGTGTATCTGCAGCCATCTTTTCCTCTCTTCCAGTCTTTTTATTCGTGGATCTTTTTACCTAAATTGCAGTGCACGTCAACGCCTAAATTTCAATTGAGAAAGTACTGGTCAGGCCAGTGGCTGTGTTTTTCTGTGTGTGCAAAAACGTGATTCTCTTATTTTTGGCGGATTTGGCGTGCCATGCCGCAGCCTCAATTTTCTTGGTAATTACAGGGCTAATGTATGGTTTAAGGAAAAAGATTCGCCTTGTAGCGATATCCATTTCGACTCTCTGTGGAGCTTTCTTGATGTGGTGAGTATGCCACCAAAAAAATAATTTGGCTAGTCCACATTGCAAAATTGGTCTAACCACATTAGAATGGTCTTACCAAATGCGGCAAAAACGAGACAAGGGAAAGTCGCTAATGAATGTGAAGCCAAGAACCATCGGATGATAAGCAAAAAACCGTATTCCACGATAGACCACGAGCCGCGACTTTATCGCGTCGTGGCAGACCGTATTCAAAGCTTGATTCTTGAAACTGGTTTGACTGCTGGAGAACGCTTACCTTCTGAGCGTGAACTGGCATCACAACTGCAGGTGAGCCGTGCCTCGTTGCGCGAGGCTGTCTTGGCCTTGGAGTTGGGTGGGGTGCTGGAGGTGCGTGGCGGTTCTGGTGTGTATTTATGCGATGACAAAATTGAGGAGGCGATTCCTGAAGTCGGCCCCGGGCCTTTTGAAGTCTTGTCGGCGCGGCGCTTGATTGAAGCCGAAGTTGCAGCGATTGCGGCCCGCGTTGCGACAGATGCGGCCATTGATGCGATTTGGAAAGCGCTGTTAGAAATGGAAAAGCACCATCACAATCCAGCAAGTCATGAGCAGGCGGATCGTGATTTTCATTTGTCTATTGCAAGGGCAACTGGTAACAGTGCCTTGGTCGGCACTATGGATTATTTATGGAATCAACGCGGAAGTTTGTGGCATCGCTTGAAGGAACATTTTCAGACGGATGAGTTACGTCAACAAACTTTGGGCGATCATCGCCAAATTTTGCAAGCGATTGTCGCGCATGATCCCGCAGAAGCAAGACGCGCCATGCGAGCGCATCTTGAGCGTGTAACGAGAACGTTTTCACGTGGGTAATTGGTAAAAGAATTTGTAGTAAATAGTGACCGGTCAGACCTCGGTGCAGCAAGACTGCCCTTCGTCGCGACGGCAACGGGTACGCGAGGTACGCCGACTAAGGTCTCACCATACAAAGAGAAAAAATACTCGGCGATGGATGGGCTTCAATTGATAAATAGTAGGAGACAGTGATGCAAGCTAGTATGAAAAATCCAAAGAAATCACCAGTAAAACACTTGGCCTTGTCCGCAATTACCATTGCAGTCATCGGTCTGATGCAGCAAGCTTCCGCGCAGGAACCCCTACGCGTCGAGGTTACCGGCTCTTCCATCAAGCGCCTAGCGAGTGAAGCATCGTTACCGATCACCAGCGTATCTGGTGAAGAATTTGAAAAACGTGGAATGACAACCTTGGCAGATTTGATGATGGCTTTGCCGCAATCAAATTCCTTAGCGCCGTCGAATGCTGGCTCAGGTACCAATGTCAATTTGCGTGGTTTGGGTGTGAACCGCACCTTGGTGTTGTTGAACGGTCGTCGCCTTGCGAACGAAGCGATTGCCGATGGCTATGCCAATCTCGATGTGATTCCGATGAGTGCGATTGCACGCGTTGAGATTTTGAATGACGGTGCGTCGTCGATCTATGGTTCGGATGCGATTGGCGGTGTGGTTAACTTTATTACCAAGCGTGACTTTAAAGGTGCCTCGATTACTGGTCAGATTCTGAATCCGCAACGAGATGGTGGTGGTGATGAAAAACGTATCAGTTTTACAGTTGGTGCTGGTGACTTGCAAAAAGACGGTTGGAATATTTATGCCACTATGGATGGACTTCGTCGCAGTCGTTTGGCCGCATCGGATCGCGCCGAACTCACGTCGACAGAATTGTTGACCAGCATAGGTCGTGCGCCTTCTTTAGCGAGTGGTGGTTTCGCGAGTCCTGCTAACTTTACGATTCCTAGTAACAAGGCATTCGTCGCGGCGAACCCTTACTATGCGACAGGTTGTTTGGCACCGTATTCCATTAAAGGTGGTAAGAACACCTGTGTGATCGATAACAGCACTTACAACACCGCGATTTATGGCCGTGAGCAATTGACCTTTTTTGCGAAAGCCACCAAGAAAATTTCGGACGATCATTTATTCTCGATTGACTACTCACGTGGTCAAGGTCAAATTTTTGGAACCAAGATTCCGACCACAAGTTTGGCTGCCAACGGCGTAACAGCCTTGTTGCCTGCCACGAGTAAATGGTATCCGGGTGGTAGCGGCGGTGTGCCAGCGGTTGCTGGTACCAACGGGGCACCGCTGTTGGTCACATGGAGCGTGGCGGATGCGGGCATTTATCAAACGAAGGATGAACAAATTAATCAGCGTCTGAATTTTTCGGATGAAGGTGTAATTGGCGGCTGGGATTACAAAGCTGGTTTAGTGATCGGCGTCAGTGATCGTATTGGCTATCTTGATTCAGGTTCTTTAGATGGTCCGAAGTTATTGTCTGGCATTACCAGCGGTGTGCTCAATCCTTTCGGTGTTCAAGACGCCACGGGTAAAGCTTACCTTGATAGTATTTCGCTCAATGGCCAGAAGTTACGTGTTTCTCAAAGTACTTTCACAGGCGTGGAATTGACAGTGAGTAAACCGATTATGACTTTGTCCGCTGGCTCTGTTGGCTTGGCATTGGGTGCAGATTTTCATCGCGATACGACAGAAGATGTGAAGACTGATGTGGGTCTAGCCGCGACCTACGCTGCATCGACACCATCTCGTGGTCAGGGCGCTCGCAATGTGGCTGCTTTGTTTGCGGAATTGGAAATTCCTGTAACTAAGGAATTAAATCTTAACTTAGCGTTGCGTGACGATCATTTCAGCGATTTTGGCAATACCATCAATCCTAAGGCGAGCTTCCGTTATCAACCAAACTCAACAATTATGTTCCGCGGCTCGGCAAATACTGGTTTCCGCGCGCCAACTTTGTTTGATCGTTACGGCTATCGTTTGCCAGGCGCGACGACAACGACATCATCGAACTGGGATGATCCTTTGCAATGCCCAAGTGCGACACCGGCGATTGCTAACACGGGTAAGCCCTTGCCAGGTTTGGTGGCAGCGACAGTATGTAACGTGAAGTTGCCGAAACAAACAGGTAGTAATGCGGAATTAGTACCAGAGACTTCCGTTGGTGGCACTTTAGGTGTAGTGCTCGAACCGATGAAAAATCTGACCATGTCGTTCGATTACTGGCGTGTGAATATGGATGACATGCTGGCGAATTTGCCTGAGCAAGCTTATTTCTTAAATCCAAGCAAGTATGCAGAATTCTTTGTGCGAGATGCGACGGGAAAATTGTTGTACATCAAAAACACGACAATGAATTTGGGCGGGCAAAAGGCAGCAGGGATTGACGTGGCCACCAATTACACCTTCCCTAAATCCGATTTAGGGACGTTCAAAGTGCAGTTGAACGGGACCTACTTGACACAATTCGATAATCAATTGGAAAAAGGTGGGGAGTTTGTTTCGAATATCGGTCGCTTCGGTTTGGCGAGCAATGGTACGACGAGTAGCTTGCCAATTATCACCTTCCGTTGGAAGCATAACCTTGCTTTGTCGTGGTCTAAGGGTAACTGGTCTTCTCAGTTAACTCAAAACTACAACACCGGTTATCACGATCAGAATCTGGTAGCAGCACAGTACTATCGCGATATTGAAGCCTACACGATGTACAACTTTACCATGAGCTACAAAGGCTTTAAAAACTTGAGTATTGTGTTTGGTGTCAACAATTTGTTTGACGTAAATCCGCCAGTGACCAATCACAGTGGTTATACCGGCTATTTGAGTAGTGCGGCTAGTCCATTAGGTCGCGCTTTCAATACCCGTGTGACTTATACTTTCTAAACTAGAGAGAGCTTTTTAAGTTCTAACATGTGTAAAGCCCAGTATTCAAATTGATCAAGGTGATCAAGGTGATACTGGGCTTTTTTACGCAGATAAAAAATATCTTAATCGTAAAGATGAACTCCCTATGAAACAAGGCTACATCATGAATCGTATTCGTACTATTTTCGGCATCAGCTGTTTTGGCTTCGTTGTTGCCATGAGCAATTTAGTGAGTGCCCAAACACAAGTATTAGCAGCGAACCCAGCCCTACGCGTGATCCTCGTGGGTGACTCGACGATGGCGACAAAAAGTGGTTATGGCGATGCGCTGTGCGCGCGTTTTAAACCCCAAGTCGATTGTGTGAATTTGGCGCGCGGTGGTCGCAGCTCTGGTAGTTTTCGCGCGGAAGGCTTATGGAATCGTGTGCAAGAATTGCTGACCGAATCGGCCAGCAGTGGTATTGCGACTTATGTTTTGATTCAGTTTGGACATAACGACCAACCTGGTAAGCCAGGACGTTCAACTGATTTAGTGAGCGAATTTCCAGTCAATATGACGCGCTATGTGAGCGAGGTAAAGCAGTGGGGCGGTGTGCCTGTTTTGGTTACGCCATTGACTCGACGTAGTTTTCGCGAAGGTGTCTTGGAAAACAATTTGAAGCCTTGGGCCGATGCGATAGAGAAAGTGGCGCAGGAAACGCACACCTTGCTTTTACCTCTCAATGCAGAGAGTCATGCCGCCGTACAAGCAATGGGCGAGGCCGAGGCAGACACGTTGGCGGTCGCGCCACCACCTCCAAAAGTCGATGCGCATGCGTTGTCTGATCCGAATAAGCTAGAGCCACAAGGTGCAGCGAAATCGGCTTTTGATCGTACCCATGTAGGCATCAAAGGCGCTACCTACTTTGCGAATATGCTTGAACGTCAAATGCGTCAGCACATCATTGCCATCAGTGCGTTCTTCAAACCGGTTGGGGAATAATCAATATGAAACAGATCAATCAAATGAATCCAATACCAAAGCAGCATCGTTTATTCCTTCTCGCGCTTGTGAGTACATTGCATGTCCCAATTACGTGGGCACAAGATACTCGGCAGGTTAGCGAGCCACGTATGCCCGCAGTGTGTACGGTACTCACCGCAACACAAGTTTATGCTGAAGGATTACGCCAATTAGACACCACAAGAATTCAGACTGCTTTGCATGCGTGCCCAGCAGGGCACGCAGTACAACTTGCAGCGAATAATGAGAAAGATAGTTTTCACTCTGGACCAATACAAATTCCAAGTGGGGTCGGATTAATGATTGATCGCGATGCAACTTTGTACGCAAGCACCGACGCGACTTTGTATGACAAAGGCGGAAACACTTGCGGTGTCAACGCCGAGAAAGGTCGTACATGCATGCCATTTATCACGATAGATAAAGCACGCGGCAGTGGTATCTATGGCGATGGGGTCATCGATGGACAAGGTGGACAAATCGTACAGGGAAAAACCGAAACTTGGTGGCAAATGGCACGCCGCGCGCAGCGTGAAAAAAATGAACACAATATTCCGCGTTTGATCGAAATTAAGAAATCAGAAGACATTACCTTTTATCGCATACGCCTACGTAACTCCCCCAATTTTCATGTGACAGTCAGTCAATCCGATGGATTCACCGCATGGGGTGTCAAGATCGATACGCCTGCTGATGCACGCAATACCGACGGCATTGATCCGATCTCTTCCCGCAATATCACCATCGCGCACAGCTACATTCGTACGGGAGATGACAATATCGCGATCAAGGGCGGCAATAGTGGGGTGACTGAAAATGTCTCTATCATCAATAACCATTTTTATAGTGGTCATGGCATGTCGATTGGAAGTGAAACCAATAGCGGTGTACGACGTATTTTGGTGAAAAATCTGAGTTTAGATGGCACCACCTCTGGATTGCGAATCAAGAGCGATGCCTCACGCGGTGGTGTGGTGGAGCAGGTCCGTTACGAAGATGTTTGTATACGCAATAGCAAACGTCCAATTGATCTGGATACACGTTACGATCAAAAGGCGATGGGCGATAAAATCCCCGTGTATCGCGATATCGTGTTTGACCGCGTCCATAGCATTAGCGCTGGACGTATCGTCTTACGCGCTTTCGACGCTGCACATCCTTTGTCTGTGGAATTTAAGCAAAGTAGCATTGTCGCAAATTCACCGCAGTTGATCCAGTTCGCAAATTTGACGATCGATCAAAGAAACGTCGCGATCACAGATAAGGCAGACAATGTTGTCTGGGATGCCTCATCTGGCTCAGCTTGTGCGAATCGATTTCCCGAATTCCCTGCGCACACACCAATCAACTTTCGTCCACAATTGACTAGTCAGCAGGCACAAGCCTACACGATAGACAATGTCATGCGCACCACAGGTCCAGCGGACAAGCCGGTGATCGATCCTTGGAATCCTTTGCAAGAGGATTTGGTGAACTCAGCTAATTTGCCAGTCGATTACGTGGTGGACGCGAATGTGGTCGCGGATGGCAAAACGCAATTTACCACTGTGCAGGCTGCCATCAATCAAGCTGTGTTGGATGGACGTCAACTCGTTGCTGCGCGGTCGAATAAACCACGCTTATATATCCTGGTCAAGCCAGGAACTTATCGCGAATTGATGTACGTGCCAGTAACAGCGTTGCCGATCACCTTGTATGCTGAGGCAAGTGATGCGCAGAAAACCAAGATTGCCGCTAGTGCGCACGCGGCACTATTAGGCAGCGCATACATTCACCGCTATGGCGCACAGTTCGCGCAAGTTGATCGTAGTATTCAAGAGATGTACGCATCATTAAAAGACCGCCCTGTGATAGGCACCAGTGGTTCGGCGATTGCATGGATACGTGGACATGGATTCCAAGCGAAAAATATCACCTTCCAAAACACCTACAATAAAGATCAGGTCGATACCAATGCTGAGTGCCCTAATACCGTGTGCGGAGCGACCGCCGGCACTGCTCCTGTCGTAGTGGTACAGCATCAAGCAGTTGCCTTAATGCTTGAAGGCGCAGACAAGGTGCAATTTGACAATGTGCGCATACTTGGTTTTCAAGATACTTTGTTTTTGAAATCAAGTGCGATTGCACATACTGCACGTAGTTTCTTTCATCGTTCTTATGTCGAAGGTAATGTGGATTTTATTTTTGGTGATACCACGGCGTACTTCTATCGTTCCGAAATTAAGTCTCTAGGCGATCGCTCAACGTCTTACGTCACCGCGCCGAATACCAATATACGCACACCTTATGGCTTTGTTTTTAATGAAGTCGACTTTACCAATGATGGTAGTACGAACGCATTGGCGGGCAAGTTTTATTTAGGTCGACAATGGTTCCATACACAAAAATGTACGCCATACGCGACCATTAACGTCGTATCTTATCGCTGCACTTTGGCCGATCTCGATGGTTATCAGGCACCAATCGGAACCATCTCGAAAAAGGTGTTAGAAACGGTCGGTAAAACAGTCATTATTAATTCGAGAATTGGTGCACACATACAGGCGCAACACCCGTGGGCTGATTGGAATAAAAAAGGCAGCTTGGCTTTTCGACCTGTGCAGTTTTCAGTGTCGGACTACTGGCGCAATCTGCTAGATGCAGGCTTGCAACCAGATCAGGAACTAGGATATCGGGATCCGGATAGTCTGGCTCCAGGCGTCGCTGCTAGCTTTTTGGGCGAATTTAATAACGTTCAACTGACGCCTAGTACGGCAGCGAGACAACAATGAAAAACGCAAAAAATCCAATGGTAGTAAAAAAGTCAGATCAAAAAGTAGGTGCTGGACGCCGTCAATTTTTACGTCAAATTTCTCAGAGTGGATTGGCAATCAGTAGCACGACGCTCGCCGGTTCTGCGATGGCTGGACAAGGCGCTCAGCATTCATCTTCGGCAGCATACAACAAAGATGGATGGATGAAAGCACCTTGGCAAGCGGCGCAAGCCATTGTCGATCGCTTTCAAAAAGAACTTGTGTTTCGTGATGAAGATTTTTTGATCACGCACTATGGAGCCAAAACCTGCACATTACGCCAAGTACAAGCTTGGAAATCATTTGAAGAGCAGGGCGCGCTGGCAAGTCCAGTAGCAGATGCGGCTGATATCTATCCAGCGATCACCACGGCGATTCAAGCTTGTCACCAAGCGGGCGGCGGTCGCGTAGTGATCCCGAAAGGTGATTGGTATTGCGCGGGTCCGATTGTCTTGTTATCGAACGTTCATGTGCATTTGCAAGCAGGTGCGCATATTTATTTTAGTCATCAACCCACTGACTATGCGAAGTATGGCAGTGTCGATTGTGGTGAACGTGGTCGTTTAGTTATTTCGCGTTGGCAAAGTAATGACTGCTTGAATTACTCGCCGATGGTGTATTCCTTTGCTCAAACAAATATTGCCTTGACTGGAGAGGATTGGACCAGTGTCTTGGACGGTCAAGGTGGCGTGCCCTTTAATGAGGATGGTGATTGTTGGTGGACTTGGAAAGGCAAACAGCGCACCATCAACTCGATCGGTCAAGGTTCAATTCCTAATGCTAAAGCAGGCAAGATGTCCGAGAATGCAGTGAATAGTTTGAATGCGAATGCTTTGGCTGAATTGACCTCGATCTCGGAGCCGCAAGCTAAACTGATTCAAGGGGAAGGTGATCGCTGGCGAGCGGACGCGGCTTATTTGCCAGCCCTATCCGAGGCGAATATCCCTTTGCCCAAGCGGGTATTTGGACTGGGACATTATCTGCGTCCGCCGTTGATTCAATTGATCGGGTGTGACAAGGTCTTATTGCGTGGCTATCAAGCGAAGGACTCCCCGTTTTGGGTGCATCATCCGGTCAATTGTCGCGATCTAAAAATCGACAAAGTACTAGCGAATAGTCATGGTCCGAATAGTGATGGTTTTGATCCTGAAGCTTGTGAATATGTCTTGGTCGAATCCTGCACCTTCGATTCGGGTGACGATTGTATTGCGATCAAAGCAGGTAAAAACCGCGATACACAATACGGCCCATCTCAGCATATTGTGATTCAAAATTGCACGATGCAGAGTGGGCATGGCGCGATCACGCTGGGAAGTGAGATGGCCGGTGGCATCCAACATATTTATGCGCAAAATCTGTTGTTCGAGAATAAGCATTGGGCGAGTAATCCATTGAATATCGCGATACGTCTGAAAACGAATATGAATCGCGGTGGATTTCTTAAACATTTTTATGTGCGGAATGTCTCGATACCGAATGGTGTACAAACGAGTCCATCGTATTATGCATTTTTACCCAACTCACCGTTCGCCAAAAAAACGATCGCTAGTGCAGCAGGTGGGGTCATCGTGTTCGATTGTGACTACGCCCCCGTTGCGGACAATGTGCGCACCCGACCACCCGAAGTGAGTCATATCCATATCGCCAAGGTCAAGGTTGGGAATGTCAGTGTCAAACAGGCGAACCTACCAGCGAATAGCCAGTATTCTTGTTATCAAGCTTTAGTGATATTGGGCCCGGTCGCTTCTGATTACAATGGACCACAGCCTGCGCCAAAGATTTTGCCAGTGAGCCAAGTTCTGATTGAAGATTGTGATTTTGGTGCACCAGTCAACAAGGTAAGTCCTCTCTATTTATATAACGTAAAGGGTCTAGTTTTGAAAAATGTGATGATCAATAGTGTGCTCTATAAGCGGGGATAACATCCTTGATGAATTGCTTCGCGTGATGGCTAAATCGGAGTTATTGCCACGTTTAGCGGAACTTTGTTTGGCTTTACCACTTAATTCATGTATCGTTGTATTTTGGAAATAATAGTTTTTCCTAAAAACGATCTAGACAAAAAGTTAGCGTATGCCTGCTTATTTACCTAAAGAAAGCACTATTTTAATTATTGATGATGATGTGAATTTGATTCGCATGTTGAGTCATATCTTAAAAGACTTTGGCAAAATTCTATTTGCAGTCAATGGTGATCAAGGTCTACAAATAGCGAAAGAGCAGAAGCCCGATTTGATTCTTCTTGACGTGGGTATGCAACCCATGGATGGCTATGAAGTATGCCGCTACTTAAAAAACGATGAGGCGACCAGTAAAAGCGCAATTATCTTCGTCACTGCTAATACGGGGATGGATACAGAAATCGCCTGCTTAAATGCAGGCGCGGTCGATTTCATTACGAAGCCGCTCAATCCACCGGTTGTGCAAGCGCGTGTACGAACCCATTTACGTCTGATACATGATTCTGCTGCATTGGAGTTACTGGCTCAGCACGATGCATTGACGGGGCTGTATAACCGTCGCTATTTTGATAAAGCCATCGAGGCCGAATACAGTCGATTGCAGCGTCACCAATTGCCATTAGGGATCGCCCTTGTCGACATCGATTACTTCAAACGATACAACGATACTTATGGACATGCTGCAGGAGATATCGCTTTAAAGGCAGTTGCGCAAGCAATCGAAGCCGTCACCAAACGACCCGGTGAATTTGTTGCCCGCTATGGTGGTGAGGAATTTGTTGTGGTGTTGCCACAAATTAATGAGCAAACTTTGCAGCAGTATGGTCAGATGATTTGTGAGTCAATCCGTGTCTTAGAGATACCACACAGTACCTCGGAAATCTACCAATACATTACCATTAGCGTTGGACTAGCTTATGCTATTCCGACAATAGATTCCTCACCCCAATCATTGCTTGATCATGCTGATCAAGCTCTCTACCGGGCAAAGACACTTAATCGGAACCGTTTTGAAATTTTTTCGCGGCAAGATCAAAGTCAATCGCAGTAAGAACTAGGCAGGGCTTAGTTATTATTTATTGGGAAAATATCGGATGACAAACTTTTCGACAGGTAATCGATTTTTCACCACGAAGGCCTTAGCGATTGGCTTG
Source organism: Affinundibacterium seohonense (assembly GCF_014284305.1). Taxonomy (GTDB): domain Bacteria; phylum Pseudomonadota; class Gammaproteobacteria; order Burkholderiales; family Burkholderiaceae_D; genus Undibacterium; species Undibacterium seohonense. Next base: position 199,255 of record NZ_JACOFW010000003.1, on the reverse strand, counting down.
GTATATTTTATTCTGGCGTCGATCTCCATCCATTTTTCAAAAGAAGCGGGCAATGTCGCGCACTTTTGGTATGCCAATGCCTTGGCCATCGCTTGTTTGTTGCAGTTTCAAAATAAGGAGAAATGGTATCTCACCGTGATTTTCGCTGGCGCCAATTTTTTTGCGAATTGGGTGATGGGGAATTCGTGGTGGCTGTCGATCGCCTTTGTCATTCCAAACGTCGTTGAAATGCTAGTCGCTCCTTGGTCGGCTGCTCGACTGAAGATGCAATCGGACTTTGAACAGTCACCAGATGCGATGCTGCGATTTGTATTCGCTGTTTGCCTTTTGCCGAGCGGAATCGGTGCCGTAGTTGGTGCTAGCACCTTAGCCCTCTTGGGCTTCGCACCATTTGCAGTGATTTTGCCGACATGGTTTGTTAGCTCTTCGGTTGGAACGATCTCTCTGTTGCCATTACTGCTGTTGCTAAGACGCAGATGGGTTTCAATAAATCACGATTACTTAATGTTAGATACAAAAAAATCGTCTCTCTTTTATGCCATTAGCGTTCTTTTCGTTAGTTTTTTTGCGCTTCGTTACTTACCTTTTCCTTTCATTTATTTAGTCATCCCTTTGGTGTTTGCCGCCATCAATACAACATCAGTCGTCGTTTCTGGATTGATTTTCTTGCAGTCGTTAGTGATTGCTGTGATGTTGCATTTAGGTTATTTTCAAAAAGCGTTTGATTCCAGCAATGTGTTGTCGTTCTTGAGCTACTTACCGATTTTGGTGACTTTTATTCCGGTATTGATTTTGGTCGGAAGCATGAATTTATTTCGGCGTCAGGACAAGCAACGACTGGAAACTGAGGCTGCCTTGCAGCGTAAACATCTTGAGTTACAAATGATTGTGAATAATGTCCCCGCGATGATTGGCTTTTGGGACTTAGAATTAAAAAACCGCTTCGCGAATAGCGCATACATAGACTATTTTGGTTGGAAACCCGAGGACATACTAGGCATGCATGTGCGCGACGTGGTTGGTGACGCTTTATACGAAAAAAATATTCCTTACATGGAAGCGGCATTGCGTGGTGAACCGCAAATGTTTGAACGTACCATCGTGAGTCCGAATGGCGTTGCTCGCGACAGTCTAGCGTCTTATGTACCAAGTTTTCGTGATGGGAAAATTGAAGGGGTTTATGCCTTCGTCAGCGATATTACTGACATCAAGAAGGCGCAACGAGCAGAATACATTGCACAAGAGCGCCTCCAGGCAGTGATTGATTCAGCGACGGAATTTTCTATTATCGCCACTGATTTGCAAGGGACGATTACACTTTTCAGTGCTGGCGCTGAAAAAATGTTGGGTTACAGCGCAGCCGAAATGGAGCACAAAATAACGCCGGCCGTGCTGCATCTACCCGAGGAAGTTATGCAGCGAGGCCGAGAATTGAGTGCAGAACTTGGTCGCCCTGTTGAAGGTTTTGACGTATTTATTCTGAAAGCCACGTTGGGTATTAACGAAAAGCGCGAGTGGACTTATGTGCACAAATCCGGGAAAAAGATTCCAGTACGACTCGTGGTGACAGCGATCTTTGGCTTAGATGAAAAAATAGTCGGGTTCCTTGGTATCGCGAACAATATTTCTGATGAAAAAGAACTACAGCGTTTGCTGATTCAAGCTAAAGAAAGCGCAGAACAGACTAGTCAGGCGAAGAGTGATTTCGTTGCCAATATGAGTCATGAAATTCGCACGCCGATGAATGCGGTGCTCGGCATGTCGCAATTGCTTGCTACAACGAACCTGAGTTCTGAACAGCGCAAATATTTAGATATGATCAAAGTTTCCGGGCAGTCATTGATGGGGATTTTGAATGATATTTTGGATTTTTCTAAAATCGAGGCGAATCGCTTAGAACTGTCGAATACCGAGTTTCTTCTTGACGATGTACTCGGCGCACTAGCAAGCATGATGGCGGTGTCCGTAGCAGAAAAAGATGTTGAGGTTGCCATCGGAATGGGCGTAGATGTGCCAAAGCGCTTGATCGGTGACCAACTGCGATTGCAGCAGGTACTGACTAATTTGACGAGCAATGCACTGAAGTTTACGGAGAAAGGCGAGGTCGCCGTTTTCGTCGATACGATTCAAGATAAGGTCGATCTTGAGACTAATCGCGTTTGGTTAAAAATCACAGTCAGTGACACTGGCATAGGAATGGATAAACAGCAGCTACAAAAATTATTTCAGCCTTTCTCTCAAGCCGACGCCTCTACTACGAGAAAGTTTGGTGGAACAGGTTTAGGACTGTCGATATCGAAGAGTATTGTCAATCTCATGGGCGGCGACATGGACGTGAAAAGTCGGTTTGGCATTGGCAGTGAATTTCAGATTACGGTGCCGATGATTGCTGTCAATGATACGACGACTGTGAGCTCTGCCACTCAAAAACGACTAGATCTTTTGGTCGTCGACGATAATTCCACGAGCAATCATTACATCTGCAAGACAGTGCGTTCATGGAATTGGAATACGGAATCTGCGACGAATGGACAACAGGCGATTGATATCGTAAGTGCTCGACTCGCCGAAGGAAGACATTTTGATGCCATTATCGTTGATTGGCAAATGCCGATGATGGATGGCTTAGTCACCATCAAGTTGTTGCGTGACATACTCCCTAAGGGCAAAACACCATTAATCATTATGGTTAGCGCATTTAGTCGAGACAGAATGCTACAAGAGCAAGCTGCAGATTATGCCGATGCAATTTTGATGAAGCCGATCACGGGATCAAGCGTATTTGATACCGTGCATGAAGCGATCCTGTTATGTTCTGGCCTAGAAGTGATGCCCCGTTATAGTAAAGCGATATTGACACGAGCCAATCAAATTCAAGGCGCAAAGTTACTTTTGGTAGAAGACAATCCTTTTAATCAAATTGTTGCTAAAGGCTTTTTAGAGCAGGGTGGTGCGACCGTTGATGTGTTAGAAAACGGCTATCTTGCGGTCGAACATTTGCGAAGTCACGCAGACAAATATCACGCAGTCTTGATGGATGTGCAAATGCCCATCATGGATGGTATTAGCGCGACGCGCATCATACGTAATGAATTGCATCTGCAAATTCCGGTCATCGCAATGACGGCAGGTGTCATGAGCTCTGAACGCGATCGTTGCTTACAAGTTGGAATGAATGATTTTGTCGGGAAGCCGATCGACGTCGAACAAATGTTTTTGGCAATTTCGAAGGTCTTGCCAATGGCATTGAATCAGGCAAAAATGGAAAACGAGAAAGTGAAGGAAGACTTATTAGCGACCACTTCCGCAAATCCTTCGGATTCATCAGTTTTTGATCCTCGCTCATTGGAAATTTTAGCTGCGGCTGATCCTAAACACTTGCAACGGATATTAGATTCGATCAGTTCTATGGTAGAGCGCGCTAGTACGCAAATGCTCGACGTTAGGCGTGCGTTTGAAGCACAACAGCCAGAAGTCGCCACTAGAGTGCTCCATACGATGCGAGGGTCTGTGGGGACACTTGGTGCCAAGGTTTTTGCGATGCAAACCTTACGGGCTGAAAACGAGATTCGGGATGGTGGCGCCAATGTTGACATGTTATTGACGTCTGTCGAACAGGAATTGCGGAAAACAATTGAGGCAGCACAGCATTGGCTAAGTGAAAAACGCTTAGGTCTAAGCACGCCAAACCTAACGGCACTCTCCATCGATGACGAGTCCGCAAGAATGGAACAATTTAGACAGTATCTTCAACAGAATGATCTCGCTGCTTGCGATGTTTTTGATACCCTAAAGGAAACGCTAAGCCAAAAAATATCAATGGAAGCATTCCTTCTTATAGAAAAAAACATGAGTGAATTAAACTTCGCACAAGCTGAAAGAATTCTGAGTCAAGCTTTGTTAAGGCATTGATGTGGTCTAATGAAGCCGGTTGCTTCCGCGACTCAAAGTGCGCAGAGTATGTCCTTGAGTACGTTGATATTGATTCTCGTTCCCAAGGAAACGCCGCAATTTACTGGAGAAATTTGGCTGGATATGACTGAATCCGGTAAGCGTTCCGATTTGTTGAAAAGCCTCTTCGGATCTTCTCACTAGCGTTGAAATTGCACTGGACTAAAGTCCGCATAGACATGACTCGATTTCGAATCGTTCACTGGCTTATTGAGCGAACTGAAGTTGGATGTCGGGATTGTCTGCAAACTGAATAAGCCTAACTTTGCGCCAACCCAGCGTCCGGGTTTAGCTTGAAAGGTGACGTTGTCCGGCAGTACAGAATGATAGGTCCTACCATCGACGCTATAAAACCACAAGGCTTGCGCTCCCGGTTTGACTTGCAGGCGTAGATAGAGCTTTAGCTCTGTCTCGGTACTTGCATTCGTTGAACCAAGATCGGCGATCTCTATTTGATGCTCGCTACACGATTGTTGACTGTTTTTGCATTCCGCGTAGATGATTGTTTGCTTCACTTGTTTTTCCTGCCCGGTATTCTTCAAACCTAGCCAAGCGTAGTCCATGCCAAAGAGGCTCAAACCTGCTGTGAGTCCTATTACGTTTGGATTTAATGTAATTGACGTATCGACGGTGAAGGTTTCTGCGGGCAGTTTTTGCATTAGTAGTGCCGGATACTGAGCTAAGCTTTTGTCAGACGACCATGGCAAACTAAACAGTCTTAAGTAGCCATGTCGTGCACTCAGCGAAAACCAGCTAGGCGACCAATTTGCTTGCCACTGCCATTGCAATTCGAGATCACTTGACGTGAAGTCATCTGACGTTGCTGGATTGTTGCGAGATGCGGCGGTCGTTGATATGACGGGTTTTTCCCATTCCATTACTGGCTCACCTATGCCCGTTTTCACATTCATGTTACCCATCACTGGCCAATCTTGCTCCCATCGCATTGGTTGTAAATGGACGATCCGGCCATAGGCGCGCTTATCTTGAAAATGATAGAACCAATCACGTCCATCTTCCGCATTGACCCATGCACCTTGATGCGGACCATTGATCTTGCTATCTCCTTGTGCCAAAACGATTTTATCTTCGTAAGGGCCTTGAATATTTTTAGAACGGAATACCGATTGCCAACCAAATTCAACACCACCTGCGGGCGCAAAAATATAGTACCAGCCCTTGCGCTTATAAAACTTTGGACCTTCTAAGGTTTTATAGCCAGGTAGAAGATTGCCGTCAACAACCAGCGTGCCTTTGTCATCGAGGAGTTTGCTGGCGTCTGCAGTCATTGCACGCAAAGTGAGTTGATTATTAAATCCCGCACGGCTTTTCGCCCATGCATGCAGAAGCCAAGCCTTACCATCATCGTCCCATAATGGTGTCGGATCGATTAAACCTTTACCGGCAACGAGTAGATGTGGTGATGTCCACGGTCCAGCAAAGTTCTTCGCGGTCATGACATAAATGCCGAAGTCTGGATCAGGATAAAAGATCCAAAATTTGTCATCATGAAAACGTAGGCTCGGTGCCCATACGCCTTTACCATGTTGCGGCGTCGAGAAGGTCTCATTTGGTATCAAATTCTGCAAGGCGTGTCCGACCAGATTCCAGTGAATCATATCGCTCGATTGCAACAATGGAAGACCCGGCGCGCTGTTGAAGCTCGATGCAATCATGTAGTACTGGTTGCCGACGCGGATCACATCGGGATCAGAATAGTCTGCATGAATAATCGGATTACGATAGCGGCCATTGCCGAGATCAGGTTCCCAGACTTGTTTTGTATCGTGTCGATTTTTATTCTGAGCATGCACTGGCGAAGCAAGCAATAAGATCGACGAAAACAAGCAGCAGAGTGCTTTGTCAAAGCAGTTCATGGAATTCCTTAGCAGAGTTCTTGCGTATGTACGATTGATGTCGCTACAGATTTCAGCGACGCTTATCCAGCAAAAGCGGTTTCTGCATAGCCTTGGACACCCGGATTGAGCAGGATAGTGGCACCAGCCCATTCGTCATCCGCCGCTTGCCCTGCTGCGATGGACGCAACCATCAAGGTGTCCAGTTTGTCACCACCGAAACAGCACATGGTTGGTTTTTTCATTGGCACCGCGATTTGTCGATCGAGTTTTCCTTCTGGGGTAAAGCGCAAAACCAATCCGGCGTCATTGGCGCAAATCCAATAACAACCTTCAATGTCGATAGCCGCGCCATCGGGACGACCATCCATCGTTTTCATATCAACAAAGAGGCGTTGATTGTGGGGCGTGCCGCTATTTGTATCGTAGTCAAACGCCCAGATCAGTTGGCTGTTTGGATGTGAATCAGAAAGGTACATGGTGCGACCATCTGGTGACCACGCGAGCCCATTTTGGACAAATAAATTCGAGATGAAGGGAGCTGAGATGCCTTGTTCTTTGGTATAGCGATATAAATGTCCAGCAGCTCGTGGCACTGACATATCGATCAACATGGTGCCGCTCCAAAATCGACCTTGGCGATCACAGCGACCATCGTTGAAACGCATTCCCATTGCCGATGTTGCTGGCGCTGCTAGATGTTGTGCGTCGACGATTCCACCTGCCACTACGTTGAGATGAAATACGCCGCTTTCCATTCCCGCTATAAAGCCGCCACTAGCTTGAGGAGCCATGCAGCCTATCATTTCAGCAGTGCTCCAGCTTGATACTGCGCCGCTCCTAGCATCTAAACGCCAGATAGTCTTTGCTGTGATATCGACCCAATACCAGGCTGCTTCGTGCGCAATCCAGATGGGGCTTTCACCGACGCCACAGCGGATGTTTGTCTGTGGCGTCGTAACGCGAATGATGTCAGGAGTAAGCACGTTTGGCATATTAGAGATCGTTAATCACTTTGTACTTTGGTACCAATGTTTTCATTACAGTCCAAGCGACTAAATAGGCGAGTGCACAGATCGCAAACATGATCGTGTAGCCAGTTTGCAATTGGCCTTGGCTTCCGTAGTAGTCAAACAACCAGCCACCGAGTTTTGTGATCAAAACGCCGCCTAAACCACCCGCCATACCACCAATACCGACAACAGAGGCGACGGCTTTTTTCGGGAACATATCAGACACTGTCGTGAAAATATTTGCTGACCAAGCTTGATGGGCCGAAGCGCCGATACCGATCAAAATCACGGGTACCCAGAAGCTTAGATAGCCGAGCGGTTGCGCCAATAAAACGACCAGCGGGAAAATCGCAATCATCAACATCGCCTTCATGCGACCATCATAAGGCGCATCACCGCGATTGATAAAGTAGGTTGGTAACCAACCACCACCGATACTGCCGACCATGGTCATGCTGTATAACACTGCCAATGGAATCACGAATTCGGTCGTTTTCATACCGTATTGCGCAGCAAGATATTTAGGCAACCAAAATAAGAAAAACCACCAAACGCCATCGGTCATAAATTTGCCAAAGGCGAATGCCCAAGTCTGACGATACGCGAGTAATTGGAACCAAGAAAATTTCTTGCCATCGTCATTACTCTCGACCACGCCATCTGTCAATTGATCATGATTGATGTAAGCGAGTTCTTCTGCGGACAAACGTTTTTGCTCTTCTGGTTTGTCATAGAACACCATCCATGCACCAAGCCAAATAAAACCAATTGCGCCAACGATAATGAAGGTCGCCTGCCAACCCCATGCTGCAGCAATCAAGGGCACGGTGATCGGTGCCAGCACGGCACCAATGTTGGCACCAGAATTGAATATGCCAGTTGCAAAAGAGCGTTCTTTTTTAGGGAAATATTCTGCGGTTGCTTTAATCGCTGCTGGGAAGTTACCTGCTTCACCTAACGCCAAAACGGCACGAGAAATCATAAAACCTGCGATCGAGACGGGAACGGCTGCGAGTCCTAGTGCAGTCGCGATACTGTTGATGGCTTCACCAAAAAAGATCGCATACGCATGCATGATGGCACCAAGAGACCATACGGTAATGGCGAGAACAAAGGCTTTTTTTGTTCCGATTTTGTCAATGAAACGACCTGCAAACAACATGGAAATCGCATACACAAATTGAAACGCAGCGGTGATGTTCGCATAATCGCTATTCGTCCAACCAAACTCTTTGCTCAAGTCAGGTGCCAATAAGCTCAAGACCTGACGATCTAAATAATTGATGGTCGTCGCAAAAAACAAAAGTGCGCAGATGGTCCATCGGTATTTGCCTATGCCTGTGGCATGGACTTGTGCATGTGTTGACATAGGTGTCTCCGGTTTTATTGTTTTTGGCAGTGCTGTTAATTTGAATTTCGATTTAGATTTCGATTTGTAGGGCTGGTGCAATTCACGTCGTTTAAAAATTGCGCAGGCGTGAGCCATCGACAGGCGGCGCGGGTTGCGCCCGCCCTACATTTTTTGATTTCCCCTCCCGAATACAGGAGAGGGAACTCTTTTACAGATTACTTGGCTTGCACGGTCAATTCACCATTGACCACACGTGGGATACCGTAAGGATTGGCATCTTGCAAGCTGGTTGGCAAGAGTTCAGCAGGGAACTCTTGATAACAAACTGGACGCAAGAAACGATCAATCGCACTGGCACCAACCGAAGTTGAACGGCTGTCCGAAGTCGATGGGAAAGGACCACCATGCACCATCGCGTGACAGACTTCGACACCTGTTGGAAAACCATTAAACAAGATACGACCAGCTTTACGTTCCAAGGTCGGTAACAAGGATTTAGCAATCGCGTAATCTGCTGCGGTTGCGTGCACAGTCGCCGTTAATTGGCCTTCGATGTGTTCAGCAATTGCTTGCATTTCGGTCAGGTCTTTGCAGCGAATCAAGAGCGAAGATGGACCAAAAACTTCATCATGCAATGCAATATTATTTAAGAAATCTTTTGCATGGCAGACTGCCAGATTAGCGCGTGCTGCACACGGTGTCGTCGCTTCTTGACCTTGTGCCAAAACCGCGACTCCACTGACTTGATTTAAGCGTTCAACACCTGAGCTGTAGGCTTGATGAATGCCTGGCGTTAACATCGTGGCTGCAGGTTTTGCCTGTAATGCCGCACTTGCTTTATCAATAAAGCCCTGTAACTCTGGACTGTCTAACGCGATGACCATGCCAGGATTGGTACAGAATTGTCCCGCACCCATCGTCAATGAATCGGCGAAACCTTGCGCAATGCTCGCACCCTTGGTTTTTAATGCATCGGGCAGTAAGAAAACAGGATTGATACTACTCATCTCCGCATATACAGGAATCGGTTCCGCACGTGCTGCGGCAGTACGCACCAACGCCATACCACCTTGACGAGAGCCAGTGAAGCCGACGGCTTTGATTGCAGGGTGGGCGACTAAACTTTGGCCGATCTGACGACCATCACCAATTAACATGGAGAATACGCCGGTCAAACCACAATCTTTCGCAGCTTGCTGTATCGCTTTACCGACTAATTCGGACGTACCGAGATGCGCGCTATGTGCTTTGACAACCACTGGGCAACCTGCTGCGAGAGCGGATGCAGTATCACCACCAGCAACGGAGAATGCTAACGGGAAGTTACTTGCGCCGAAGACCGCAACTGGGCCTAATCCAATTTTACGCAAACGTAAATCAGGACGTGGCGGAACGCGTTCTGGCAAGGCAGAATCAAGTGTTGCAGACAGATAGGCACCATCGCGCACAACTTTGGCGAACAATCGCAATTGATTCATCGTGCGACCACGTTCGCCTTCCAAACGCGCTACTGGCAAGCCAGTTTCTTGATGCGCACGTTCGATTAGCGTGTTACCCAGTGCTAAAATATTTTCAGCAATTTTCTCTAAAAATGTCGCTCGTTGCTCCGGGGTGGTTTCACGATAGCTATCGAATGTGGCTGCTGCCAATTGACATGCTTGATCGACATCCTCTTTGGTCGCCAAACCAAATGCGGGTTCGAATTCGCTGTTAGTGGCGGGATTGATCGCTTTGATCGTGCCCGCACTACCGAATAGGGATTCCTGGCCGATGACCATGCTTCCTGTGATTTGCATGCATTACTCCTTGATTCGTAATCTTACGTTGATGAACATTTCATTTTAACTGGGCGATTGCGCCCAGTCTTGATGGAAATCGTCATCATTCGTGCTTATTTTTACGCTGACTTCGACGTTTATTGCGGACCTTGCGCGCGAATTAACTTTAACAGCATTTCATCTTCTTCCGCTGTTAGGTCAGTCAACGGTGCACGCACTGGACCGCCGCTGCGACCAACTAAGCGTGCACCAGCTTTGACGATACTCACTGCATAGCCAGCCTTACGATTACGGATATCGAGGTATGGGAGGAAGAATTCATCGATTAAACGATTCGTCGTTGCGAAGTCATCGGCCGCAGTTGCATGGTAAAAATCCATTGCCAATTTCGGAACGAAATTGAATACCGCAGACGAATACACTGGTGTGCCGATCGCTTTGTAAGCACCAGCAAAAATCTCTGCTGTCGGTAAACCGCCGAGATAGCTGAAGCGATCACCCATACGGCGCCAGATGGACACCATCAATTCGATGTCACCGACACCGTCTTTAAAACCGATGAGATTTGGGCAACGTGCTGCTAGTTTTTCCAAAGAGTCTGGTGTCAAGCGGCAATTAGCACGGTTGTAGACAACCACACCAATACTGACGGATTTACAAACTTCGGCAACATGCTCGATCAAGCCATCTTGGCTAGCTTCGGTTAAATAATGCGGCAACAACAACAAACCCTGAGCACCTAAACGCTGCGCATCCTGCGCTAACGCAATCGCAGTGCGTGTGGGGCCACCGACACCCGCCAAAATTGGCACTTTGCCACGGCAAGTATCAACTGCAGTACGGATCACATCGCTGTATTCGCCTGGTGTCAAAGAAAAGAATTCACCTGTCCCACCCGCGGCAAACAAAGCACTCGCACCATACGGCGCTAACCACTCCAGACGTTCAGCATAAGTATCAGCACGGAAGTCATCATTTTCATCGAAGTCGGTGATAGGAAAGGATAAGAGTCCAGACGAGAGGATTTGTTTGAGTTCTTGCGGGTGCATAGTGTCTCCAGTGATAAATGCAGGAAATTGGGTGGAATTGGAAAAAATCATGGGTCTAAATTTAAGTGATACGTCATCGTACAACTTAAAATTGGTTTTTGCAAAGGGTTTTTTCGAATTTATTGATGGTGAAGATTTTGTTGTTCTTAATGAAAGGATTTGCTTGAATGTTTTGGCGCACCTTCCCCTTCAAGGGGAAGGCTGGGATGGGGATGGGTAATTACTAGGGACTCGGGCGAAAGTTTTCAGCAAGTTTGGTTATTTTTTTGGGGCTGAATTTTCTTGGGTAATGTTTATTTTCGCGAATGGTTTGTGGTCCGAAGGTCGGGTGTGGCCCGACAGCCACTTCCTTTCTTTGCTTCGCCAAAGAAAGGAAGCAAAGAAAGGCGACCACGCTGCCACTGGCCTTCGGCTTCCCAATTGTGCAGGACAAAAAATGGGAAAGTGTCGAAACTCGCTTCGCTCAGACAACGACACTTTCTTTATCCATTTTCTGTCCTGCACAATTGGCAGTGTCAGAAGTGGATGAAGATCAAAATCAACTACAACACCAAAAGCAACGGCAACACTAAAACAATCAGTATCATCGAACCTTCATTTTCTAATGTCGGTTGTTGGTCGTCGTTTTTGACTTTGTTTTTGACCTACCCCCGTTTGAGACGATGTAATTTGTGCTTCGCAAAAAATGGATAAGAAAGTGTTGCTGTCTGAGCGCAGCGAGTTTCAACACTTTCCCATTTTTTGTGACGCACAAATTATGCTGAAGCGAAGCGTAAGCACCCCGAAGGGGCGAGTCTACGGTCGCCTTTTTTGGATTACCTTTTTTGGCGAAGCAAAAAAGGTGATTGGCTGTCGGGCCACACCCGACCTGTGAACGATGAAAATAGCTGACAATTGGTGGGAATACAGACAGTGTAGAGCCCGAATTTAATGATTTAAAAGAAGAAAAGAAAATCAGCCCGCCCCCTCAATCACCTCCTGCGCCAACCTCAATCTCTCCCGACTATTACTCAAATGCGTCCGCATAGCCGCCCGCGCTGCCTCAGGATCTTTACGCAAAATCGCATTAAAAATATCCTCATGCTCATGATGCACGCGCACCAAATAAGCAGATGGATCATCTTGATTGAGTTGCGCGGTATTCAAACGTGCACGCGGAATCAAGGTGTGTCCCAAATGCCCAAGTAACTCAACAAAATAAGGATTGCCAGTCGCTTGGGCAATCAATAAGTGAAAGCGCACATCGGCATCGACGGAATGTGCGCCAGACTCGACCGTGGCGCGCATTTGTTGCAGGACCGCGCGCATCTCTTCGACCTGTGCTTCACTGCGGCGCGCGGCGGCATGCCAAGCGGCTTCGGTTTCCAAACTGATGCGAATTTCTAATACCGCGAGTACGTCGCGTACCGTCACGATCGACGAATTTTGTAAGCCCAGATGATGCGAAGGTGCGAGTACAAAAGTGCCAATGCCGTGCCGCGTTTCGACTAAGCCGGCTGCTTTCAGTTGCGAAATCGCCTCACGCACAACGGTGCGGCTGACGCCATAAACCTGCATGATTTCCGATTCTGTCGGCAGCTTTTCTCCAACTTTTAAATCATCGCTCTTAACGCGTGTCGTTAAGTGATCGACCACTGCGCTGGCAAGATTACGTGGTTTGCTGCGAATGGGGACTGGGTTGGCGTTTGTGCTGGTCATATTGAAATTGATCTTTGTTTGTTGAGACTAAACCAAAACGAAATGCGGTAGGATGGAGGCTTAGTCATTTCTTGTATGATAACCGATAAGTCCTCACTGTTGAAATGGGTTTCTATGTTGAGAAAAAGTGAAAAACCAGATCAATGAATCTTGGTTGTACGATATGGATATTACCCCCCCCTCTCCCGCATGCGGGAGAGGGTAGGGGTGAGGGAGGTTCAGATTCAAATGGCGCAGTTCAATTGCCATTAATCAATCGCATTTAAAAGACGACAAAGTTCTGAAATGACTCAAACACCCCATCCCCACCCTAGCCCTCCCCTTGAAGGGGAGGGAACTATCTGTGTGGCTGCAACTTGTATCGTTACCACTGCTTTGAAGGAGAGGAACCTAGGAGAGATAAGTGCTGTTGACAGCTTCTTCAATGGGGTTTTTCAACAAAGCCTGTAAACGCGCAGCCCCAACTGGCTCTTGTTCTTGTAAGGCAATCACCGCCCAGCGCTTAGCATGTTGTTCCGACACTGCTTGAATCTGCGCTAATTCATTGTGTGCCCGTTGTTGCAATAAGGCTGATGTGGGATGCGCTAAGGCGAGGCTATTGTTAATGACCCAAGCCCAAGGCTCAATCCCCGCACGTCGTAAATCATGCTGCAAGCTTGCCGCTTCCAACACCGGCGTGGTTTCTGCCAGCGTGACAATTAGTATCTTGGTTTGCTGCGGATCTTGTAGTTGCATCATCGGCGTATTAAAACGCACCCCAGTGCTTTCCATTTGACGCGCGATTTCGCGGTGATAAGCACCCGTTGCATCGAGCAATAACAAAGTATGCCCCGTCGGCGCGGTATCCATTACGACAAACTTTTTTCCGGCTTCACGAATCACGCGTGAGAAAGCTTGAAACACGGCAATCTCTTCGGTACATGGCGAGCGCAGATCTTCTTCCAATAGGGCGCGACCAGCATCATCCAGATGTTTCCCTTTACTCGCCATCACTTGCGCGCGATAAGCTTCCGTCGCGGCTTGTGGATCGATACGACTGACGCTCATATTCTCGACTTCGCCACCGAGTGCCGCCAACACATGTGCTGCGGGATCGGAGGTCGTTAAATGTACTGCATGACCACGACGCGCCAACTCAACTGCGAGTGCCGCTGCCACTGTGGTTTTGCCGACACCGCCTTTGCCCATAGTCATAATCAAACCATGACCATCGGCTGTTAAATCATCAATCAAGCTGGATAAGTTTGGGCAGCTTGGCGTAGTTGATATTTCGCTTGTTGATATTTCGCTCGTCGGTATTGCCGCAGAAGATGGGTTCAACAAAGCACGCAGCGCAGGCAAGCCAACTAAGTTGAAGCCTAGCAAAGGAACATAGTCAATCGGTGCATTGACCAACACTGCAGGCATCGCGTTTAGCGTGCTTTGTTCACGTTGCACGATGGCTGCTGCCAACTTGTCATGTGCCGCCTCGGTTTCTGGCATCACGCCATTGATCACTAAATATTGATGTTGAAATCCAATCGCTGCTAATTCTTCGTGTGTGCGTGCTGCCTCACGTAAAGCCGCCGTTTGCGCACGCGCAACCAAGACCATGCGTGTGCGTTGTGGATCAGCTAAGGCTTCCACCGCAGCATGATATTGCTCGCGTTGCTTTTCTAATCCAGCTAGCGGGCCCAAGCACGATGCATCGCCTTTGCCTTCTTCTAAGAAGTCGGACCATGCACCAGGCAATTGCAACATGCGTATGGTATGACCCGTTGGCGCTGTATCGAATAGGATGTGATCAAATTGGCTGATCAAAGATTGATTGGTGAGCAAACCCGTGAACTCATCAAAAGCGGCAATCTCGGTGGTACACGCCCCAGACAATTGTTCTTCGATGCTGTTGACTACTGCATCTGGTAAGACCCCACGCACCGGGCCAACGATCTTGTCGCGATAGATTTGCGCTGCTGCTTGCGGATCAATTTCTAGAGCAGATAAATTTGCAACTGCACTCACAGGCGTGATGTGATTGCCGATCGCGATGCCAAACACTTGGCCGACATTCGACGCTGGATCGGTGCTGACTAACAGCACGCGTTTGCCAAGATCCGCCAAGTAAATGGCCGTCGCACAGGCGAGCGAGGTTTTTCCCACGCCACCTTTACCTGTGAAAAATAGAAACGCAGGGGTTTGTTCAAGAAATTTCACAAGCGACTCCAGTCGTGAATAAATGCATCAATTCGGTAAAACGAAAATGGAGGCTAACAACTTTGACCTTCACCACAACAAGGCGCAGACGCTGTCGAGTTTGCGCTAGTGCTTGTGCTAACAGAAACAGGCAAGATGCTTAAACCAAGCCAACGTGCCAACTCCGCACGACGTGGATAACGATTCGTGAGCGCGATTTCACCATCGAGCAAAATCAAAGGTAAACCTTCTTGACCCGAACGCTCTAAAAAACTTTTTACGACTGCGTTCTCAGCAAATGCCATCGGTTGTTGTGCCAGATTAAAGCGCTCTATTTGCGCACCTTGCTTCTTTGCCCAATCGATATCCGCGGCAAAGCTGACTAATTGTTGATCTGCATCGACACCGCAGACACCCGTATTGCAGCACATGGCGGGGTCAAAGATTTGTAGGGTTTTCATACTGCTTTTCCAGTTTCAATGTTGACATACCGAATCGATGCACATTACAGCATATAGATCCAGTCACACTTTGCGCTAACGCATAGTTGGTGGATTAAGCCATGATATTGGCGATCTTATCCATCTCTGCCTTTAACGCAGCTTTATCGTGCTGCAAGGTGTCGAGCGGTAAAGCCAAGAAAGCTTCAATCCGAGCGCGCAAAATACGATAGGCCTGCATAAAACTCGCATCGATTTCGGCATCGGTACCGGTCGCATGGGCGGGATCTTCCACACCCCAATGCGTGCGTAATACAGGCCCTAGATACGCAGGGCAAGTTTCGCCTGCTGCGCTTGCGCAGACCGTGATGACGATGTCGGGTGTCGCGGGTAAGTTATCCCAAGATTTGCTGAAATAGCCTTCGGTGTTAATACCTTCACGCGCCAATAATGCCAGCGAACGAGGATGCACTTGCCCAGTCGGCTTACTACCCGCGCTCATCGCGCGCCAACCCGCTGGTGCTAAGTGATTGAATGTCGCTTCGCCCAAAATGGAGCGGCAAGAATTACCCGTGCAGAGAAATAAAACGTTCATGATGTGATGATCCTGAGTGACAATTATTGAGAGGAGGATTTCGGATACAACCAGTTAAATAAAACAGTCGCACAAGCAGCACCGACTAACTGCGCCACAATAAAGCCCGGCGCATCGACAGGGCGTATGCCAGCAAAAGTATCGCTCATTGAGCGCGCTAAAGTCACAGCTGGATTGGCAAAGGATGTAGAGGAAGTGAACCAATACGCCGCCGTGATATAGGCCGCTACTGCGAATGGCGTAGTGGCAGGTCGCGTACGAGAGGTGCTGATGATGACGGCGATTAAACCAAACGTCGCAATGCATTCACTCCACCATTGTGATGCGCCTGTACGTATATGTGTCGATGCAAAAAATATGTGCAAATCAAACATACCATGCGCTGCTGCGACTCCCGCAAAAGCGCCAAGAATTTGCGCGACGATGTAAGGGAGGATGAACTGTGTAGGTAAGTTCTTTTGCCATGCTTCGGACAAGGTCACCACAGGATTAAAATGTGCGCCGGATAAATTACCAAACATCAGAATTAAAGCAATTAAACCTGCTCCGGTCGCCAGTGCATTCGCTAATAAAGCGATAGCAGTATTTCCGCTAGAAAGTGTTTGCGCCATGATGCCTGAGCCGACCACAACGGCGAGTAAAAATGCGGTTCCCAGAAATTCAGCGACGAGTTTTTTTAACATAGAATTGCCAGCGGTCATACTTGGGTTTCTCCGATTTTTTTCATCTCGTGGTGAATCGCATTTTTCTCTAGCATGGACAACGGCAAGCTCACAAAAATGCTGATGCGTGCCATGATTTGACGGAAAACTTTGTGAAACAGTGCGCGCTTTTCTTCATCACTACCGTTTAATGCAGCAGGGTCTTCGAAACCCCAGTGCGCAGTCAAAGGATGCCCTGGCCAAATCGGACAGACTTCGCCAGCAGCGTTATCACATACGGTGATAATGAAATCCATTTGAGGCGCATCGGCCGCAGCAAGCTCATCCCAACTTTTGCTGCGTAAATTCGTGACGGGATAATCTGTGTGCTCAATTTGCTCAATCGCAAAAGGATTCACCGTGCCATTTGGAAAACTGCCCGCAGAATAGCCTTGAAAGCGTCCATGACCCATGGTCGTAATTAAGGCTTCCGCCATCACGCTGCGTGCTGAGTTACCGGTACACAAAAAGAGCACATTAAAGGTTTTGTCTGTCATGTTGGTTTTACCGAGAAAAGTAGAAATAGTAGATATGCGTGTTTTTTAGTTTGCAGCATCACAAGCTAGTGTGGAATTGGTCGAGCAAGGATTGCCACCGCAGCAGCTTTCTGTCAGGAATCCTAATAACTCGTTCATGACTGCAAAGTTAGCCGAGTAAATGATGAACCTCCCATCCTGTCGCGCCATGATCAAGCCAGCATGCGACAGCTCTTTTAGATGGAAGGATAAAGAAGAAGAAGGCACCTCAAGTTGCTCAGCAATTTTGCTAGCGGCTAAGCCTTCAGGACCAACGGCGACCAACAAACGAAATATTGCTAGCCGTGATTCTTGTGCCAGTGCGGCGAGGGCGGTGATGGCGGATTTGGTTTCCATGTATGCTTTTGAGATTGGGTTTCATTAATCGGGTTTACGCAAAACAGACGCTAGCGTCTTTACAGTCGCCTCGCCGTACAATTTGTACTTTCGGCGACGCGCCTAGCTAGCGCAATTTTGCGTAAGCCCTAATCAAAATTTGTTTGATTTCGATAATTCTATATTTATCGAAATATAGAATCAAGCTTAATTTAAATGACGATCAGTTTTTAAGTCAGTCTTAATGACTAAGTAGGAGGCTTGTGATTGTGCGATCGTCTAGGATATTTTTCATGTTGACGTGAAATGTCCTGATTAGTCTAAGTCGACAAAGACTCTTTGTAGCCAAGTCGCTTTTGAAATTCTGAAGTTACGTTCTTTTTTGACTAGCCGCGATGATCTGCGCAGTGACAAGATCAACATCGACTAGCGGATTTGCAGCAACTGAGCGACACCACATTTGCCCGTCCAATACACAGCTAGACAACATACCAGCAGGCAGTGCAGCAAGAAATTCTGAGGTGGATAGATGACGTGGTCGAAAGACATTAACTGCCGTTTGGGGTGGATTCCACAACTCAAGATGGTCTGTTTGTTCGATATTCTGGGCGAGCGTATCAGCAGCTTGCATCAAAAATTCAAGTCGTTGTGCAAGACCATTCTGTCCCCACGCTAACAGCGTCGCAAGTAAAGGAATTGCAGCAGCAGAACGTGATCCTTGCACGCCGACATTGGGTTTCGCCAAATATCCGCCGCCAAAACTGATTGCTTGATTTGCCGTGCTTAAGTCGCGGAACATAATCATGGCGGAGTCTTTGGGTTGAAATAGCCATTTATGGGCAGAGATCGCCACCGAGTCAGCTTTCTCTATGCCGCTCAAACGATCAGAATACTTGGGACTCAAGCGCAGTGGTCCAGCCCATGCCGCATCGATGTGCGTCCATGCGGCGACACCACTTAGTGTTAGGGGATCAATCGCGCCCGTTGCGGTAGTGCCAGCGTTCAATACCAAGCAGGCTTTTTCTAAATTGGGGAGTTGATCAACATCCAAGCGTCCCTGTGTATCAAGACCAACTTTGACCAGCTCTAAACCAAGTAGGCGACACGCTTTTTCTACACTCAGATGAGCTGCTTGCGATGTCACCACTTTTCGAATTCCCGCAACATCACGCGCAGCCCAAATGCCAGTTAAGTTAGCGATGGTAGAGCCTGAGCAAAAGTGACCTCCCTGCATATCAAAATACGGGACTAGCCAATCGAATACCTGCTTTTCCGCTTGGGTGGCAAACGGTGAAGTTGCTTCATGCAGCAAATTTTGGTTGAGACTGGCATTCCACATTGCCATCGCCCAAGTAATCCATGGAGTTGGTGGGTCCATGTGTGCCATCGATGTATGTGCACCTAGCTGTGCAGCGTGACCAAGTACCTGAGGTGCAAGCAAATTCAATACTTCAACTTCTCCTAGACCAACAAGTGGTAAGTTAGTTGGCAGATCAGACACTTCTGTACTTCTTGAAGTCATTAGCCTGAGCGCTTGCGTCAAACCTTCTGTATCAACAAAACTGGAATCGAAACGATGCATACAAAATCCTAGAAATTTGAATCTAATTGAAAGTATCTTGCTACCCGAAAGCTGATATGCGCGCTCTATAGCTGCACCATAATTTCACACCACAATCATGATCAGGATTCTCTGTTGAAAAGGCTGCTTTTGCTAGCTTTAATTTGTCGTCTATTTGTATTTTGTGTGGACACTTTTTTTGCTACAAACTTCAGTCTTTCCTGCTTACGACGAGGTCTTCAATACGGATTGAATGAAAGGCGCTTTGGCATCCGTATAAGCAGCCTTATCATCAACATATTGCGCAGCGAGGCGCCGTTTTAATTGCTGATACTCAGAACGCAACGCGGAATCTGCACGCAATAAGTCACGAAACCGTAGATGCTCGCACCAAATACGTGAACCGATTTCTACGCCATGTAAGTGAATGCGCAAACTGTTTGCTGGAGACTTCACAAAGTAACGTCGTGTCGGAATCTCTTTTTCATATTTGGAGACATAGTCAAATCCGAGCGCTTCTAAAGAAGTGATCTTTGATTCAATCTCGCTTAGTGCGTTTGTGCCAAGCAGAATATCAATTACGGGTTTGGCACAAAGCCCAATCACCGCGGTACTGCCAATATGTTCAATCTGGGTGTTTGTCGAAGAAAAGACCGTGAATAACTCTTCGCGGATTTGTGCAAAAATACGCGGCCATTCTTCTGAGTAAGAACTGATAACGACACTTGATTTCATATGACTTTTATTTAATTTTTATTGGACTTTTGCTCAAGCGAAAAGACGATCATTCTTGGGATTATCCTCTAAGCCCATGAGCGCGAACGACAGGTCGAAAGTGTTTTTAATGATAAGGCAGCTTCTTCTCTGATCCATTGCGCAAACGCTTGAACACTCGCTCGTTGCGCATCTTGTTCGCGATAAAGTAGCCAGTGTGAATACGGATCACGACTGCGGATGGCAAGCGGACGCACTAGTTTCTTTTCCAATAAATCCTCAATCACTAACACGTCTAGCGCGAGACCAATCCCATGATGCGATTTGGCGGTGTCGATGGCTAAATGTTCATGACTGTAGAATGGACCTTTCTTCGCATGCGCAAGTAGAGCGGTTTGATCGCTTTCAACCAAGGTTTTGAATTCGGTGAGACTGTTCAACCAAGCTTGCCAGCGTTCACCTACTTCACCGGTTTCATGATCGGGTGGTAGTGGTAAGCGAAGCAGTGTGTGGGTAGTCAAATCCGTCAAACTTTGCAGTGAACTGTGCTTAGATTTTTTCGTAGATGTCGTCACGTTACGCAAATACGTCGGGCTACATACTGGAAATAAGTAAGTCTCTTCCCACAATTTTTCCGCATGCAATCGAGTTTTCTTTGTGCCACTTGATGCCTGCTCGTAGCCACCTTTGCCATAGCGCAATACCACATCAATGCTGGTATCTTTGATCAAATCATGCGTTTGATTTTCAGACGATAAGCGCAAATCGATTTCAGGATATTGCGTATGAAAACGACTCAAGCGCGGCACCAGCCATTTCGCTGCGATGGATGGCGCAGCACTTACCACCAAAACTTGGCTATCACTATCGGGAGCACGTGCTTGCTCCAAGGCGATTTGCAATTGTAAAAACGAAGCGCTCACTTGCTCGGATAATTGTTGGCCCTTCGCTGTCAGTTGTACCAAACGATTCGAACGTACAAATAGCGCGGTGCCTAAATAGTCTTCTAAAGCCGCGAGCTGATGGCTAATCGCGGCGGGTGTCACCGAGAGTTCCTGTGCTGCTAATTTAAAACTACCAAGCCGTGCGGCCGCCTCAAAAGCACGAATGGCGCCGAGTGGAGCAGAGCGGATGTGGATAGATTTCGTCATGAGTTCAGTTTAGCAGAACTAATCCGAATCGCAAAAATCATCATTTGTCAGCGGCATCAGCGACACCTACACTGCGACTCCATCGAGTTTTTAATACTGAATTATTTGGAGCAAACCATGAAGAACACACAGATCACATCCCATCCACGACGTTTTTTATTTTTACTTGCGAGCAGTCGAGCGCAAGGCAATACCGAACAATTAGCTCGCTACGCGGCAAAGTTCTTGCCTGCCGAGGTCAAGCAAGAATGGATCAATCTACATGATTACGACATGCCGGATTTTGTCGACCAACGGCATACTGGCGACGGCGAGTATCCTGCGCCACAAGGCGCAATGCGTGAATTGCTCGACGCCACTTTATCTGCGACGGATTTGGTGTTTGTGACGCCGCTATACTGGTATAGCCTGCCAGCGTCAGCCAAGAAATACCTCGATCACTGGTCTGGTTGGATGCGCGTACCTGGTTATGACTTCAAAGAAAAAATGCGCGGTCGTCGTTTGTGGAATGTCACAGTGACAGCGGATGAAGATCAAAGCTACGCGCAAGCTTTAGTCGATAGCCTGCGCTTGACAGCGGGGTATATGGACATGCCGTGGAATGGCAGTTTGATTGGTTATGGCAATCGCCCTGGGGAGATTGTGCAGGATGTGAGTGCGTTGGAGCGAGCGGCGAAATATTTTGTTTGAGCTTTGGGGACAATATCCAAATTAAGCAGGCGGGAATCGTAATTGAGAGAAATTACGTCCATTAATAATCGCTTTCCGTTCAATTTCCGCTGCTGATTCCAACCATCCTTTTTGTTCTAAAAAAAGTAGAAATGCACGCGTGCTAATTTTACGGCAGTTGTCAGGCAATAGAAAACTGGCACGCGCGATTTTGTGATCTTCAAATAGAAATACGCCAGTCGGGGGAGGAATCCGTAGCGCAAATTCATTCATCGCTTCTTGGATCGCGAATTCACCGAGATTTGATTTCTTTTGAGGTGCTGAGGCCGATGCAAGATTCTGCTTAAAGTGTTTGAGCGTTTTTGTTTCCACGATCGGCAGTTTATTTGTCTTGACCCAATCAGAAATTATTTGACTAGTGGGTGTTTGATTGCGTGTCAGCTCGTATAGCACCATGTCAACGAGCTGCACTGACCAGCCCGGTTTGAAAATAGCATCCAACGCTTCTGCGTAAGCAAGCGTAATCAACGGTCCAGCATCGGGTAGTAGTAGAACAGGAGTTGTCTCTCTCAAATCCAACTCCATCAAGGTAATAAAGCGTGAAGACTATCTACCATGCTCTGAGTCGTTGAGTCAGGCAAGCGTGGCATCGGCAAGTGTGCCTGTGCCATCAACAAAAATAAATCCTCATCACTATCAATTCCCAATGCAGCCATGGCAGCATGGTCGTCAATACGCCCCAAAGAAAAATCTAATAAAGTCTTGAAATTCTGATTATCCGATGCCTCAGCCGCTTCAAATGTTTCAACCAAATAACGCAACTCTGCATTGAAAAGGGCGTTGATCGAGGTGTCAGATTTTGCAGCAATAATCTTGGCGCGCTTGAGTAATTCACGGTCTACTGAGCCGGTAAAGTTAACTGTTTCAGCCATAATGACCTCTTAATAAGTATAAGAATAAATACACATAAATGAGTGTAGCACATATTTGTGTGTACTTGATTGGGTGCGAATAGATGTGGCTATGGATGAATAAAACAATCCGCGTTGGCACAAAAAGCGTGCTCACTCTTGTGGCTGCTTAGAGCAAACGCTAAAGAAACTTTGCATATTCCAGCAAAATAAGCTGATAATGGCTATAATTTGCATGAAACGTCAATGAGGATTCATTCGGTGGAACTAGTAAATACGACTTTAGAACGCCCATTGCGGTCAAAACAAAGCGCCTTGAGGCAAGTGGCGAGGACTTTGCACGCTGGCAAGGTGTATCGTCGTGAGGATTTGGCGCAGGTATCTAATGCGGTTGATCGGCACCTGAGCGAATTAGTTGCTGATGGTTTTTTGAAGCGCTTGGCGCAAGGGCTTTACTACGTGCCTAAAAAATCGGTGTTTGGTGTACTTCCACCGGATGATCATGAATTGGTCACTGCTTTTTTGCGTGACAAGGATTTTTTGGTGTTCTCCCCATCAAGTTATAACGCTTTGGGCGTAGGAACTACGCAGCTTTATAACAAAACCATTGTCTACAATCACAAACGGCACGGCGTGTTTTCGTTTGGAAATCGTCAGTTTGATTTTCGAGTTAAGCCACGGTTTCCGAAAAAGCTTACTTCTGAATTTTTGTTGGTTGATGTGATTAATAATTTGGATGAATTCGCAGAGGATAAGAACCAAGTGCTTCAAATGGTTGAGCGAAAACTACCTTTATTCGATCAGGCTAAGTTGAAGCGTGCTGTTTCTGCCTTCGCTTCTGTCGCTACAAAGAAACGTTTTATAGCTTGGCGTTTTTCATCTGATCATGCTTGAGCTTTTGCATACTCGCAGCGACTTTAACGAGCTTCTTTCCATTGTTGCGCAGAAGCGCGGGATAGCGCCCGTACTCGTTGAAAAGGACTATTGGATTATGCATTGCCTGTGGGGTTTGCAGTAGTCGCAATTCCAGTTCGAGTTGAAGGGCGGTACGTCATTATCTAAGGGCTTTGGCATTATCCATCGCTTTTCGGAAGATATTGATATTCGCATAGAGCCGCCAAGTGAGTTGCAAGTTAAGGCGGGACGACATCATGACAAACCTGCGCATGTTGAATCTCGACGTGCATACTATGATTGGCTCTCGCAACACATTCGTATTTTTGGAATCGAAACCGTTCAACGCGATACTGATTGAGTTCGCTTTTTATGGACACAAGTATTGATAAAAATGAGATTATTCCATACAGTTGAATTAGATGTTAATTGTTTGGTTACTTGATTGGTAAAATCCAGAATGATTGAATGGTTTACATTGGTTGATAAAATAACTCTATAAATGGCATCGACCTGTTATTTTTAATAAAGCAGATTAATGTGATGAGCCTATGAACGCTAAATATGAAGTTTGAACAAAATGAAACAAGTGAATGACTCTGATCAGATATCCCGACTTGTCATATGCGGATATAAGTCCATTGCTACATGCAATTTGGAGTTGGGGAGATTAAACGTTCTGATAGGTGCTAACGGCGCTGGTAAATCGAATTTCATCGGTTTTTTTCGCCTAATTGGTCGGATACTCGATCAACAGTTACAAACAACTGTAGGACAAGCCGGTGGACCTGATGCAATGCTGCATTATGGGAGAAAAAAAACCGAAGAACTGAGGGCAGAACTGTACTTCGGAAATAATGGCTATCGTTTTAGCTTACGGCCAACCCTTGATAATCGAATGGTTTTCCATAGAGAGGCACTTTGGTGGAATGAACATGGAGACTGGCGACCAGCCTCAGGCCATTTCGAGTCGTATGCTGAGAGTCAGAAAGGGAGAACTGCAATTTATGCTTATGTCATACCAGCCATGCGGAGCTGGCGCCTCTACCACTTCCATGATACAAGCCACAGTGCTTTAGTTAAACAGATTCATAATGTGAACGATAATGAATATTTAAGGGAGGATGCCCGCAACTTAGCTGCGTTTTTGTTGCGATTGAAAAATCATCATACGGAGCATTATCAACGTATTGTGAAAGCAATACGCTTGGCTGCCCCGTTCTTTGGTGATTTTTACTTACGTGCTACCGTTGATAATAAAGATAAGATCCAACTTGAATGGACAGAACAGGGACAAGATGAGCCGTTTAGTGCAAGTGCGTTATCTGACGGTACTTTGCGTTTTATTTGTTTGGTTTCGGTGTTGCTGCAACCCGAAGAGTTTATGCCAAAAACCGTGTTGATCGACGAACCTGAGCTTGGCTTGCATCCTTTCGCAATTAAAGTGCTTGGTGGACTAATGAAGTCTGCTTCTCAAGAGCACCAGTTGATCGTTTCGACGCAATCGGTAGAGTTAGTGAATGAATTCGAAGCCCAAGATCTAATTGTTGTAGATAAGCGTGGCGGTGAGTCAATTTTTAGCCGTCCCGACGTTGTGAAATTGGCTGAATGGCTATCGGAATACAACCTTGGAGACCTTTGGAAGAAAAATCTGCTAGGTGGGAGGCCGGGGCGATGAGCCGTGTTTATCTATTAGTGGAAGGGCAGACGGAGGAGGCATTTGTTAATGAACTGATGGTACCGTTTTATGCCAGAATAGGTCTCTATCTAACCCCAATTATTGTCAGTACAAGCGCTGGACATAAAGGAGGAATGATTAGCTTTGCAAAAACGAGACCTCAAATTGAGAAATTGTGTAAGCAAGATGAGGCTGCTTATGTAACAACGCTTTTTGATCTTTACGCACTACCAGAGGATTTCCCTGGGAAAAGAAGTCCGGTTTATCCAATGAGTGGAAATGGGCGGCAAAAGGCAAAATTTCTGGAAGACGAGTTGGCTTTGGTAGTTAATTTACCCAACTTTATTCCTAACTTACTTGTACATGAATTTGAGGCTTTGCTGTTTTCTAAGTTGGAAGTTTTTAAGCAGTGGACTGATGATGATAGGGTATTGGAACCCTTGATTTTAGCTCGAAAAAAGAATGCGCCGGAGGATATTAACGATGGTCCGCATACAGCTCCATCGAAACGAATTCTATCTGCCATGTCTGGGTATCAAAAGACATTTCATGGTCCTTTAATTGCATGTGACATTGGTTTGGATGCTATACGAGCTGAGTGTCCACATTTTGATGCGTGGTTACACAATCTTGAAGGTTTAGTCTCAACATGAGAACTATTGATGAAGTGTATGATTGAATTGAAGGGTGCACTGAAAGTATCAGCCACCAAGAGTGACTGATATTGCATCGTTATAGAAATTTATCGAAACATCACATCAAAATAATATCGTACTGCTCCTGATGAAACACATTCTCCACCTGCAGTGAAATCGGCTTACCAATGAAATCCCCCAGCATTGCCAGATGTTGCGACTCTTCTTCCAAAAACATATCAACCACAACTTGCGATGCCATGATGCGGAATTCTCTTGGGTTGAATTGTTTGGCTTCACGCAAAAGTTCGCGCAGGATTTCGTAGCAGATGGTGCGGGCGGTCTTGACTTGGCCTTTGCCGCTGCAAGCGGGGCAAGGTTCGCAGAGGACGTGTGACAGCGACTCGCGTGTGCGTTTGCGTGTGACTTCGACTAAGCCTAATGCGGAGAACGTGGAAACCGAAAGTTTGGTGCGGTCACGTGCTAGGGCTTTGTTGAGTTCCGCCAAAACAGCATCTTTGTGTTCCTGACTTTCCATGTCGATCAAGTCGAGGATGATGATGCCGCCTAAATTGCGCAGGCGGAGTTGACGGGCAATCGCGAGTGCTGCTTCGAGATTAGTCTTGAAAATCGTATCATCAAAATTGCGACCTGCTACAAAGCTGCCGGTGTTGACGTCGATGGTGGTCATGGCTTCGGTTTGATCGATGATCAAGTAGCCGCCGGATTTGAGATTGACGCGACGACCGAGCGCGCGTTCGATTTCTTCTTCGACGCTGTAGAGATCAAATAACGGACGCTCACCTGTGTAGTGCTGGAGCTTGGGCAATACGGATGGCGTGTAAGTGCGACCGAATTCTTGCAGCATCAAAAAATTTTCGCGGGAATCGACTTGTATGCTGCTGGTTTCTTCGTTGACGAAATCCCGCAAAACGCGTTGCGCTAGATTCAAATCTTGATGCAAAAGGCTGCACGGCGGTTTGGTCTTGGCGAGCTTGGTGATGGTGGACCAAGTGCGGCGCAGGTATTCGATGTCGGCGCGCAGATCTTCTTCGGAAGCATCTTCTGCCATGGTGCGCACGATGAAGCCGCCTTTTTCATCTTCCAACATTAAGCCTTGCACTTTGGTGCGTAAGGCTTCGCGTTCTTCTTCGTTCTCTATGCGTTGTGAAATGCCGATGTGGGAGTCTTGCGGCAAAAATACCAACATGCGACCTGCAATCGAGATTTGCGTCGAGAGGCGCGCGCCCTTGGTGCCGATTGGGTCTTTGACGACTTGCACCGTGACTGCCTGACCATCGTATAGGAGTTTTTCGATGGGAGTGAGTGGCACATTATTGGAATTACCCTCATGCCCCTGTGGACGTGCATCCCAGATATCTGCGACGTGTAAAAACGCGGCACGTTCGAGGCCAATGTCGATAAAGGCTGATTGCATGCCGGGCAAAACGCGCACGACTTTACCCAAATAAATATTGCCGACCAGACCGCGCGATAGCGTGCGTTCGATATGCAACTCTTGTACTGCTCCCTGAAAAATCAGGGCCACGCGGGTTTCTTGCGGCGTGACGTTGATTAAAAGATTTTCGCTCATGGCTAGGTTTCTATTGGATTTTAAAGTTTAATTCAGTTTGAAGCGGTCGAGTAGGGCGGTGGTCTCGTATAAAGGGAGACCCATAATGCCGGAATAACTGCCGCTGATATGTGTGATAAAACGCGCCGCCATGCCTTGTATGCCATAGCCGCCTGCCTTGTCATAAGGCTCGGTGCTGTCGCAATAGGCAGCGATTTGCGCGTCGGTTAATGCGGCAAATGTCACTTCGGAAGTTTGCGTGCATTGTAAAAGCTGATGTTGATACTTGATCGCGATGCTTGTGAGCACTTGATGCGTGTTGCCAGCGAGTTTGCTCAGCATGGCAATGGCCTCTTCACGATTGGCGGGTTTGCCTAAGATTTCTTGAGCGATGACGACGGTTGTATCGGCGGCCAGTACGGGATGCGGAAATAAGCGTCGCGATAACATCGCATCCCATGCTGCTTGTGCTTTTTCTTGCGTGACACGGGCGACATAGGCATCAGGTAATTCGCCCGGAAGCACGATTTCAGTGACATCGGGGCCACGTGGAGGCGCGTCACGTAATAGTAAAACCTCAAAGTCGATGCTGACTTGGCGTAGCAATTCACGCCGGCGAGGGCTTTTAGACGCGAGATAAATTTTTTGGTGGTGCGACATAGCTAAAATCCTGATGCGGGGCGCGGTCGCTACGTTTTTTATACCCGATGGTAAGGGTGATTCTGAGTAATCGACCAGGCGCGGTAGAGTTGTTCTGCTAATAATACACGCACCATGCCATGCGGCAAAGTTAAACTCGAGATACGAATCAAACCGTCAGCTTTTGCCTTGAATTCTGCGTCTAAACCGTCCGCACCGCCGATGACAAACACCACATCACGACCTTCTTGCTGCCAATCGGTCAGTTGTTTGGCTAGGCCGACGGAGGTCAAATCCTTGCCGCGTTCATCGAGTGCAATGATTTTGGCATTCTTGGGGATCACCGCCTCAATTTTTTCTCTCTCCAATGCCATCACAGTTTCGGCGGTTTTGCTGCCTGAGCGTTCGATCGGTTTGATTTCTTTGAGAAAAATCCGGGCTTCAGGCGGCATACGTTTGGCGTATTCCTGAAAGCCATTTTCTATCCAAGAGGGCATTTTGTGGCCGACGGCGGCGATGATGAGTTGCATGTTGATGAGTGTGATTTATACGATTTTGCAATTATACGGCGCTCCCCTTGTCTTTATCGGATTCAGACTAAATACACCAAGAAACTCAAGGAAAATTCACTTTCAAGACGACTGGTCTAATTTGCGTTACAATTCAACGCATGAAACCAATACGCTTAAATATTCGGCAACACATTCTCGATACGGCTAAACCCATTATTTTGGGGAAAGGTTTTGTCGCGGTTGGCTTGAATGAAGTTTTGCAGGCTGCGGATGTGCCTAAAGGCTCGTTTTATCATTACTTCAAATCCAAGGAATTATTTGGTGAAGCTTTGATTGCCAGCTACTTTGAAGATTATTTGTTGGAAGTTGAGCAGCTACTGAAGGCCAATGGCGAATCCGCAGCAAGTCGTTTTATGCAGTATTGGAATGGTTGGCTGACTTCTTTGGCGGATAAAGATATGCAGTGTCAATGCTTGGCGGTGAAGTTAGCTGGCGAAGTTTCCGATTTGTCAGAAGCCATGCGTCTCGCTTTGCATCAGGGCACCGATCGTGTGATTGCGCGCCTCGCCCAGTGTGTAGAGGAGGGAAGAGCCGACGGCTCATTACCGACTTCGCTCGATGCGGCAGTGTGTGCCGAAACGCTCTACGAAATGTGGTTCGGTGCCAGTTTGCTTACCAAGCTTCGACGCGATCCTAGTGCTTTGGAGTCCGCCATGCGATCAACCAAACACTTGTTAGGTCTTTCAACGTAGACCAATAGTTCTTAGATTTACTTGTTTTTAGATTTACCTATTTTCAGTTTTACCGTACGCATCACGCGTCTATTTATTAAAGGATATTCCATGTTATTTACCTCACTCAAAGCTGGCTCATTAGAATTGAATAACCGTATGTTGATGGCCCCGTTGACACGCACGCGCGCAGGTGTTGAGCATTTACCAAATGCCTTGATGGCCGAGTATTATGCGCAACGTGCGAGCGCAGGTTTGATCATTACGGAATGCACGATGGTGACGCCGAACACGTCGGCATTTGCGGCTGAACCTGGCATTTACAGTGCCGAGCAAATCGAAGCTTGGAAATTAGTGACGAGCGCCGTGCACGACAAAGGCGGCAAGATCGTGATGCAGATTTGGCACGCTGGCCGTGCCGCTCATCCAGCGTATAACAATGGTGCGCCAACTTTCGCTCCAAGTGCCATTGCTATCGAAGGCGAAGTGCATACGGTGGATGGCAAGGCAGCGCACGTCGTACCACAAGAACTGACGATCGATCAGATTCAAAGTATCGTGAAGGATTTTGCCCAAGGTGCAAAAAATGCGATTGCTGCTGGCTTTGATGGCGTTGAGATTCATGGCGCGAACGGTTATTTGATCGACCAATTTTTACGTGATGGTTCCAACAAACGTACAGACATCTACGGCGGTAGTTTAGAAAACCGTGCCCGCTTTTTATGTGAAGTGATTACGGCAGTTAGTGCGGCAATTGGTTCAGATAAAGTGGGTTTACGTTTGTCGCCATTAAATAGTTACAACAGCATGATCGATAGCGACCCAGTCGCTTGGACCACGTATTTGAGCCAACGTTTGAATGACTTCAATCTCGCTTATTTACATGTAATGCGCGCCGATTTTTTCCAAGTGCAAAAAGCCGACGTGATGCCAGTTGCACGTGCGAATTACAAAGGCGTATTGATTGGTAACATGGGCTATACCGGTGAAGAAGCAGAAGCAGCGATCACAAATAATTTGTTAGATGCAGTCGCCTTTGGTACCGGCTTCTTAGCAAATCCAGATTTGCCTGCACGTATCAAGGCTGGTGCAGCATTGAATGCGCCAGATTCTTCTACGTTCTATACACCTGGCGCGGTCGGCTATACCGATTATCCAGTGTTGAATGATGCGGCATAATTTTTCTATTTCGTATGTTGCGTAGTTTGTTGAGTCGCATGCTGAAAAATTGATTGCTACTAATTGGGGAGTGTCGCAGGACATTCCCCAGTTTTTTTTAGAACATGAAAATGAATATTCAATCATGTAATTTGATCTGATTCCAGTTATCCCCAGTTATATTGCGCGTGAAAAAGTGATGTGTAAACAGATCTGAATGGACTGAAACTTGCACTTATGCTCACGGGGTTAAGGTAGAATATTTCGGCTCGGTGGTTTCAGTTTTCTATCCGTCAATAGCGTCTTTGTACCAGCGCGGCTCGCATGTATTTTGCTGTCAGTAAACGGGATGTCGTAGGGTGGCGACAAATCGCTCGGCATTCCCTTTTATCAGCAGTATTACGATGGTCTCTGGCTGCGCAACGGCGGTAACGGAAGATGGCAACAGTGGGCTCGTAGCACTTTTTTACTGCCATGGCATGCAGTCTGAGCGGTAATCGACTTTTATCTATGACGTGAGAGCTAGGCTAAAATATGACTGAAAGTGTGCAAAAAAAACTCCTGCGTGTGAGGCCACCGCGGGTAAAAATTACCTACGATG
The DNA here is from genome assembly GCF_014284305.1 of Affinundibacterium seohonense. Classification (GTDB taxonomy): domain Bacteria; phylum Pseudomonadota; class Gammaproteobacteria; order Burkholderiales; family Burkholderiaceae_D; genus Undibacterium; species Undibacterium seohonense. Next base: position 168,373 of record NZ_JACOFW010000003.1, on the reverse strand, counting down.
TGGAAACTGGCGGGGCCATCGAAAAAAAAGAGTTGCCTTTTATTGTGGGTATTTTCGCTGACTTAAAGGGCAGTTGGGAAGAGCCGGATACGCAAGTACCCTTAAAAAAGCGTAGCATGATCGACATTGATCGTGACAATTTCAACGACGTGATGGCCACCATTTTGCCACGGGTGAATTTAAAACCCCTCAGCAGCCACCTCAGCGGTAATTCGCTTGATCAGGTAATGAGCTTCTCCAACATCGACGCATTTGAGCCGATGAAAGTGATTGATGCCTTGCCATCACTCAAAAGCCTTCACAATGAACGCAGCCAAATTCGTGATCTCCAATCCAACGTGGAATTAGATGATGCTCTTGCACGTCCACTCGATGCCTTAATCGATGTAGCGCAACCGAGAAGACCGGCAGTAGCGAAGGTAGAGGCAACCAACTCGGTTGAGGCGAAAACCAATGTCGACCCGCCAATTGCCGCCGTTCCCGTGAGTGACACAGTTGACGCGATCAATGCTGATGCTATGGAGAAATGTGCAACTCAGTTAGCCAAAATCTCTAGCTCGAATGTTGAAGCGTGGAAGATGACGCTAGCTCCTTTCGTTAAACAAATGAACTTGTATTTTTCGGAGAGCGATGCGTCTGCTGCCGCTCGTATGACGCAAGCGAAGCAGCGAGGTGCGATTGCAGTGATCGATGAACTGCTGGCTCTGATTGATAAAAAACTCAGCAGTACACTATCAGCCGTAATGCACTGCCCAGGCTTCAAGCAAATCGAAGCGACTTGGCGCGGCCTGCACTATTTGGTGATGAATACCGAAACAAGCGCCACGCTCAAGCTGCGCGTTTTCCATGCCACAAAAGAAGAGTTACGCAGGGATATGATGAACACGGTCGAATTTGACCAAAACACCTTGTTCAAACTGATCTATGAAGCCGAATACGGCACCTACGGCGGCTATCCTTACAGCTTGCTAGTGGGTGATTATGCATTCGGCAATAGCGGCAGTGACTTGGATTTTTTGGGGAAAATAGCAGAGGTGGCAGCTGCGGCGCATGCGCCCTTCATCGCCCAAGCATCACAGGAGCTGTACCGTTTGAGTGGCTTTGATCAGTTAGACGAGCCACCTGATTTCAAGGAGACTTTTGAAAGTCACGAACTGAACGGGTGGAACGCGTTTCGTGAAATGGAACATTCGCGCTATGTCACCTTGACCTTGCCGCGTGTCTTGTTGCGCCTACCTTATGGCGCACCTGGGAAACGCAATGCTACACCGTGTGAGGGCGTCAATTTTGACGAAGAAGGTGTCAGCGCACTCAATCCGATTCGCTTTTCCAAAACCGGCGAAGCCATCAGCTATGCCGATCCAGAGGCCGATCATCTTTTGTGGGGCAATCCGGCATATTTGCTGGCCGAGCGCATTACCAATGCGTTTTCTTTATATAACTGGACGGCGGCCATTTGTGGCGTAGAGGGGGGCGGCTTGGTCGAAGGCTTGGCAAGTTACACCGACACTACCACCAGCGGTGCGACCGAATTATTTTGTCCGACCGAAATATATATTAGCGATAGGCGTGAAAAAGAATTAAATGATATGGGTTTCATTTCTCTGTGTCATTGCAAGGACACTGGCAAAGCCGCCTTTTTTTGCAGTCAAACCACTAATTTGCCAAAGAAACATTTTTCTGACTCGGCCATTGCGAACGCAAAAATCTCGGCGATGCTGCCCTATATGCTGGCTGCCTCACGTTTTGCGCATTATATAAAAGTGATTATGCGCGAGAAGATTGGAGGTTTCCTGACAAGAGGCAATGTCGAAAGCTACCTTAATGCTTGGATTGCCAATTATGTGCTGCTGGACGATAACGCCTCGCAGGAAGCGAAAGCAGCCTACCCATTACGCGAAGCCTGTGTGGTGGTCACAGACGTGCCGGGCGAGCCTGGTTACTATCGCGCCACGGTGTTTTTGAAACCGCACTTTCAATTGGAAGAATTGGCCGCTTCGATTCGTTTGGTCGCCAATCTTCCAAGTTAAATCCAGTACGTTGACCTATTTTAGGAGTTGCTATGGATTTAATTTTATTACAGCCGGGTGATCAGAGCATATTTAGCGGCAGCGACAACGCCGAGACTGTTAACTCCCGTTTTGACAGAGGTACCGGGCCGACCGGATTTTGTATTGAGCTAGTGTCACTACATCAAGGTATGAAGCAGCAAGTAACCACAGATGTCAGTAATCAAGCTCGCACCTCGGGTCGTCCGGTGATCACTGAATTCACGCTGGTGAAATATGTCGATAACACATCGGTGAAACTGTATGACTATTGTTTGCGCGCTGCTGTGATAGGAGCCGGTGCAGATCAACCAACCAAGATATTTATTGCCCGCAATTCTGGCGATAAAACCGCAAATATCATCACGATTACGCTGAAAGACGCCTTGGTGAGCGAGATTCAATTGCAAACGCATCCTGATGATTTGCCGACGGAGCAATTTAAGCTTAGTTTCACTGAAATTTTATGGACCTACACCGTGCAGCAAAATGATACGAAACGACAAGACAGTTTGTCGTCCGGCTGGAGTCTCCTCAAAAATAAGCCAATTGGCGCGCTAAGTAGGGAGTTACCCTAGGTCTGGAATGTCCGCACTGTACTTCGCTATGGCACTCGTTTTGGCACTAGCTTCTGTTGTTTTAATAGGGCTCGCGCAAGTTGGCGTTGTGTTGTGACCGCTCACAACGGGGGATTTGAGAAAGAGATGAAAATATGTTGATGGTCCATAAAAAATGGGGAATAACCGAATTGATTATTCCCCGTTCTTTTCAAGAATTTCTTGCAATCAAAATTACTCAGCGGTTTTACGACGCGTAGTCGCTTTTTTCGCGGCTGCTTCTTTCGACGATGCTGTGGCAGTTTTCGTTGCTGCAACTTTGATACGACCACCAGTCGGGATCTTCGCTGCACGTGGTTTTTTCACTGCGGCATCGCCAGTTGCAGAAGCACGTGGCTTGCGAGCTGGTTTTTCACCTGCCAACTCCGCCGCCACTTTGCTCACGCGTGGTTTGCGTTTTGGTTTCTCATCTTCCACAGTCGTTTGAATTGCCATCATATCTGGCGTCACTTCAACTGGAGCTGCTTTAGAACGTGTGCGTTTTGGCTTCTCTTCATCCATAGGGCCAGCCGTCATTTTGGAAGTACGCTTAGCAGCACCCATTTTGACTTCTTTACCGCCCCAGAGTTCTTCTAAACGGTAGTAAGCACGAATCGCTGGTTGCATGATATGAACGACCATATCGCCCAGATCGACCAGTACCCACTCACCCGTGCCTTCACCTTCCATACCGACGATGTTGCCACCGTTTTCTTTGACCTTATCGCGCACTGCCGCAGCAAGTGCTTTGGTTTGACGGTTAGAGGTGCCAGATACCACGCAAACGCGGTCAAACAAGCTGGTGATTTCAGTGGTGTCAAAGACCTGAATGTCTTGACCTTTCACGTCTTCCAATGCGTCGAAGACTAAAGTTTGTAGTTTTTTGATATCCATAATGCCCTATCTATCTAAATTTTGAATTCTTGGTGCCTGCTTCATCGTGAGTTTGAAGCCGATCCTACTGTAATTCGTGCTGTTGATTCACTGAGGTTAGCGCTAATTGTAAATCCACTCGTTTTGAAGGTAGTCTAACACCTTGCGTGGAATTAGCGAGGTGGTTTCCTTGGTTTGCCCTTGTTGCTGCAATTCGTCGCGAATTCGTGTTGCAGAAATATCCCAAGCTAGATTAGTTTCTAGCCAGGTTTTGCCAAAAGAGCATTGCTTAAGATCTTCAATAGCGCCATTTGCTTGCTGCCAGAGCGCGGCAAATTCGCTGGGTAATGTGTCGAGTTGCAAGCTGTAGCCTGGTCTTGCGGCAACGACGATATGTGCCAATTTAAAAATTTGTTGCCAGTTTTTCCACGTTGCGAAATTGTGAAATTGGTCGGCACCAATTAGCAAAATAAGCGCGATCTCCTCATTTGACTGAGCATTACCCCATTGAGATCGCATGTTAGTTAGAGTTTCAACCGTGTAGCTGGGAATCTGCGCAGCGGCACGTTCTACCTCTTGTCGGTCGATGCTGTAGGGCACAGATAATTGCTCATCAAATGCCAACTCCAACATCTTAATTCTTTGTTCGGCGCTTGCCTTTAAACCTGCTTTTTGCCAAGGTTGGCCTGCTGGGACTAAGCGCACTTCGTCGACCTTGAGCAGTTTTGCAAAATGCTGCACCAGAGCGACATGTCCATTGTGGACGGGATCAAAACTACCGCCAAAGACCAACACCGAGCGTTGGATAGTTGTTGCTGCGGCAGAATTGGAAGGAGCGGATTTTACACCCATTCCTTGTGTACCAAAAAGTCAGTCGCCAATTTGGCTTCTGCGCTACCCGCTTCAGGCTTCCAATCGTAGCGCCATTTCACGATCGGTGGCATCGACATCAAGATCGATTCAGTACGACCACCCGATTGCAGCCCAAATAAAGTGCCGCGATCGAATACCAGATTGAATTCCACATAACGGCCTCGACGATATGCCTGGAAGTCACGTTCGATTTCGCCAAAGGCAATATCTTTACGGCGTTCGAGAATCGGGCGATACGCTTTGACAAATCCATCGCCAACACTCTTGGTCATGGCAAAACTTTGCTCAAACGATTGTTCATTAAAATCATCAAAGAAAATACCACCGACGCCGCGTGCTTCTTTGCGATGTTTGAGATAAAAATACTCGTCACACCATTTTTTAAACCGAGGATGCAAGTCCGCACCGAAAGGTGTTAAGGCATCTTTGCAAGTTTGATGGAAATGTTTCGCATCTTCTTCAAAACCGTAATACGGCGTCAGATCCATGCCGCCGCCAAACCACCACACCGGATCTTTACCTTCGGCATAGGTAGTGAAAAAGCGCACGTTCATGTGGACTGTCGGCGCATACGGATTGCGCGGATGCAGTACCAAAGACACGCCCATGGCTTCCCATTGACGACCGGCTAATTCTGGGCGACTTGCCGCTGCTGATGGCGGAAGATTTTTGCCCATGACATGGGAAAAATTCACACCGCCGCGTTCAAATACATTACCTTCTTCAATGACCCGTGAAATCCCGCCACCACCTTCAGGACGTTCCCAGCTATCGGTGATAAAACGGCAGCCATCGACTTCTTCCATAGCTGAGACTATGGAAGCTTGTAAGCCTAGTAAATACTCTTTAACGGAATTAGCGTCGGTCATGATTTGTAAATAATTTCTATAAGCCTTCCAACGTAGTGGTTCGTAGGAAAAGCAAAGGTGTCGCGATATGTAGTGGGTAGAACCTAGAATATTTTAGCGTCATCCCTGCGAAGGCAGGGATTCAGTGTCTTTAAGCAGTTACGTCACTGGATTCCCGCCTACGCGGGAATGACAATACCCGAAGTTCAGTGCTTACGATCAGTGTTTACGCTCAGTGTTTACGATTCAGTGCACGCCATCCAATATCTTTACGATATTGCGCGCCTTTGAATTGGATTTTTTCAATAACATCGTAGGCATGTTTCTGTGCAGTTTTGACCGTATCGCCAAGACCAACCACACATAACACACGACCACCAGATACGCTAAGCTTGCCGCCAGCTAATGCCGTGCCCGCATGGAAAGTAATGCAATCAGCAGTTTCAGCAGGAATGCCCGTGATATCGGCGCCTTTCTCTGGCGCATCAGGGTAGCCAGCAGCTGCCATGACTACGCCCATTGCAGTACGTCTATCCCATTCGAGTTCGACCGTGTCAAGTGTGCCATTCACTGCATGTTCCATCACCGTGATCAAATCGGTTTTGAGACGCGACATAATCGGTTGCGTCTCTGGATCGCCCATGCGGCAATTAAACTCCAAAGTCTTAGGATTGCCTTGATCATCGATCATCAAACCAGCATACAAAAAGCCAGTAAATACGATGCCATCTTTTGCCATGCCTTGTACCGTCGGCTGAATGATTTCGCGCATCACGCGAGCATGCAATTGTGGCGTCACGATCGGTGCTGGGGAATACGCACCCATACCGCCGGTGTTTGGACCTTGATCTTGATCGAGCAAGCGTTTGTGATCTTGGCTAGTTGCTAAAGGCAGAATATTTTTGCCATCGACCATCACGATAAAGCTCGCTTCTTCGCCTGCCAAAAATTCTTCGATCACAACACGCGCACCCGCATCACCGAGCTTATTGTCGGACAACATCATATCAACGGCAGCATGGGCTTCTTCAGCGGTCATCGCAACGACGACGCCTTTACCAGCAGCTAAACCGTCGGCCTTGATGACGATAGGTGCGCCTTTTTGATTCAGGTAGTCATGCGCTGCTTGCAAGTCGGAAAAAGTTTGGTATTCCGCGGTTGGAATATGGTGGCGGTGCATGAAAGCTTTAGCGAAATCTTTCGAGCTTTCAAGCTGTGCCGCTTCTTTCGTTGGGCCAAAAATTTTCAAGCCTTTTTCACGGAAAATATTCACGATACCCGCCGCGAGTGGCACTTCAGGTCCCACCACTGTGAGGCCGATGTGTTCTTGAATCGCAAATTCTGCTAAGGCGTGCGGATCAGTAATATTGATATTCTTTAGATTTCTATCGAGCTCTGTACCGCCATTGCCAGGCGCAACAAAAATTGTTTGCGCACGTTCTGATTGCGCTAATTTCCACGCTAATGCATGTTCACGACCACCGGAGCCGACCACGAGAATTTTCATTTTTTACTCTTGAACTTAAATATCAATTGATCTTGATTTGCCACGCAAATGCGGGATGCGAGACGCCAAACTTAATCTTCGATGATGGCGTTGGTAAATACTTCTTGTACGTCATCAAGATTTTCTAGCGCATCAATAATTTTTTGCATTTTGATAGCATCATCACCAGTGAACACCGTTTCTGTTTGCGGCTTCATCACGACTTCTGCGACTTCTGGTTTAAAGCCCGCTTTTTCTAAAGCATCTTTAAGCGCGGATAAGTCGTGTGGCGGGCAAGTGACTTCAATGCCGCCTTCGTCATCGGTGACCACATCATCAGCACCAGCTTCTAAGGCTGCTTCCATCAATGCATCTTCATTAGTGCCAGGAGCAAAAAACATTTGACCGCAATGAGTAAACAAGAACGCGACAGAACCTTCTGCGCCCATGTTGCCGCCAAACTTATTGAACGCATGGCGGACTTCAGCCACAGTACGCACACGGTTATCAGTCATACAGTCAACGATAATCGCCGCGCCGCCTATGCCATAGCCTTCATAGCGAATTTCTTCATAGTTGGCGCCTTCCAGCGTACCCGCACCGCGTTGAATCGCGCGCGTGACGTTTTCTTTTGGCATATTTGCATCGAAGGATTTATCGACTGCTAAGCGTAAGCGTGGGTTGGAGTTGACATCTTCGCCACCCATACGCGCTGCAACCGTAATTTCTTTAATCAAGCGTGTCCAAATCTTGCCGCGCTTCGCGTCAGTTGCGGCTTTTTTATGCTTGATGTTGGCCCATTTACTATGTCCTGCCATGATTGCTCTTTCTAAAATTGGCAATTCTTTGCACTTATTTACACTGACTTGCGGTAATTTTTATCATTCGCTAACAATTCAGACATGTCGCGATGGAAACTTTGCAAAGGATTGGTTTTATAATGAAGACCGCTATTCTAACATAGAGCACTTATGCAAAACCGCCCAGAGCTTTGTCGGGCGGCATGGTTTGCATAAGTTTTCGAAGTCGATTTGAACAATTATCTCTTTTTATTCAATTTCACCCCAGGCAAATCATGTCAAAACCACTCTTAGTCGCCAAATCCATTGCAAAAAATCAAACTATTGATCTCCATTTGCTTTCCGACTGGGCGAATCGCCATGGCTGCATTACTGGCGCTACAGGCACAGGCAAAACCGTGACCTTACAAGTACTGGCACAGTCTTTTTCGGATATTGGTGTGCCAGTCTTTATGGCCGACGTGAAAGGTGATTTGTCGGGGATGTCGCAGGCAGGCCAATTGTCGCCAAAGATGCAACAGCGCCTGCAGATGCTAGGTGTCGAAGCGCCAGAATGGCAAGCCTGCCCAGTGACTTTCTGGGATGTATTCGGTAAACAAGGTCATCCGGTGCGTGCCACGATTTCTGACCTAGGACCGTTGTTGCTCGGTCGCATGCTGAATTTGAACGAAACGCAAGAGGGCGTATTGCAACTCGCCTTTAAAATTGCCGATGACAATGGATTGTTATTATTGGATGTTAAAGATTTGCGCGCCATGCTGCAATATTTGGGTGACAACGCCTCTGAATTTCAAACCGAATACGGCAACATTTCCGCTGCCAGCATAGGCGCAATTCAACGTGCTTTGTTGGCGATGGCCGAACAAGGTGGCGAGGAATTTTTCGGCGAGCCTATGCTCAATCTTGACGACATGATGCAAACCGATACGAACGGCAAAGGTTTTATTAATATTCTGGCGGCAGATCAACTCTTGCAATCGCCACGGTTGTATTCGACTTTCTTGCTATGGATGTTGTCCGAGCTCTACGAAAATATGCCAGAAGTCGGTGATGTCGCACAACCTAAGATGGTATTTTTCTTCGACGAAGCGCATCTTTTATTCGATGAAGCGCCAAAAGTCTTATTGCAAAAAATCGAGCAAGTGGTCAGGTTAATTCGATCCAAGGGCGTTGGCGTTTATTTCGTGACGCAAAACCCGCTGGATATCCCCGATACTGTGTTGGGCCAATTAGGTAATCGCGTGCAACACGCATTGCGCGCATATACCCCTCGTGATCAAAAAGCAGTGCAAGCCGCTGCGGAAACATTCCGACCGAATCCTGAGCTCGATACTGCTGCCGTGATTAGTGAGCTTGGTGTCGGTGAGGCCTTGATTTCTTTCCTTGATGAGAAAGGTCGTCCGAATATCGTACAGCGCGGTTTTATCGTGCCACCAGCATCACAAATTGGCGCAATTACGCATGAACAAAGGCAGGCTATCATCGCCAACTCTATCGTTGCTGGCGTTTATGAAAAAGCGATTGATCGGGAATCCGCCTATGAAAAAATTAAAGGCCGTGTGTCACAAACTAGCGAAGGCAGTAGCCAGGCGACGCCGCCAGTTGCTAATGATAATGAAGCTTGGGGACGTTCGGCCGGTTCGCAGTCAACACAGTCTCCCCAACCGCACTCTCAACAGCCTGCACCCGCACAACAAGAAGCTGAGGGCGGTGGAATTGCGGGCGCTTTAGGCGGTATGTTTGGGAATTTGTTTGGTGGATCTGGGATACGTCGTCGCGATAATGTGGCAGAGACGATGGTGAAGTCGGCAGTGCGTACCATTGGTTCGCAGGTTGGACGTGAGATTATTCGTGGGGTGTTGGGCTCGATTATGAAGAAGCGATAAGTTTGATTTTGGTTTTGTAGGTTGGCGCTGAACGTAGTGAAGCCCAACATCGGTTGTTTTGTTTGGAAGCATGTGTGGTGCTGCGAAAATGTGACGTTGGGGTGTTTGACCTCCTCAGGTCGGGTGTGGCCCGACAGCCAGTTACCTTTTTTGTCTCGCCAAAAAAGGTAACCCAAAAAAGGCGACCACGCTGCCACTGGCCTTCGGCTACCCAATTGTGCAGGACAAAAAATGGGAAAGTGTTGAAACTCGCTGCGCTCAGACAGCAACACTTTCTTATCCATTTTCTGCGAAGCACAAATTACATCGTCTCAAACGGGGGTAGGTCAAAGGCAAAAACAAAGTCAAAAACAAAGTCAAAAACAACGACCTATAACTGCCAGACGAAAAATGATTAACCGTCGATGCTGATTGTTTTGAAGTTGCCGTTGCTTTTGACTTCCATCCACTTCTGACACTGCCAATTGTGCAGGACAGAAAATGGATAAAGAAAGTGTTGCTGTCTGAGCCGAAGGCGAGTTTCAACACTTTCCCATTTTTTGTCCTGCATAATTGGGAACCCGAAGGGCAGGGGCAGCGTGGTCGCCTTCTTTTGCTTACTTTTCTTGGCGAAGCAAGAAAAGTGAGTGGCTGTCGGGCCACCCCCGACCTACAGGCAGTAAATCAACAGAAAAAACACTAAACAGATACAACCAACGACAATCTACAATTCAAGGATCAAGCTGAGAGAGCACCATGCACATCAAACACCTAATCACCATCATCCTATTAACCACCAGCCTAACAATTACTTACGCCGCCACAGCCCAAGTCACAGTCAATCCCCTAGTCATAGGCGAATCCATAGAGCTAGTCTCTAAAACCATGCAAGAAACCAGACGGATTAATGTCTATTTACCTGACGGCTATCAACAAGACCGATCAAAATCCTACCCCGTCGTATACATGCCCGATGGTGGTGTTGCCGAAGACTTTCTACATATCGCTGGTCTGATGCAAGTCTCGATTGCCAATGGCACGATGCGTCCATTTATTCTGGTAGGGATTGAAAACACCGTACGTCGTCGCGATTTGACAGGGCCTAGTGATAGCGACTTGGATAAAAAAGCGATTCCTAATTTGGGTGGCGCAGACTTGTATCGCCATTTCTTAACGAAAGAGTTAATTCCTGAAATTGAGCAGCGTTATCGCACGACGCAAGAACGCGCATTAGTGGGTGAATCTTTGGCGGGACTGTTCACGATTGAGACCTTGTTTCATACGCCTGAGATGTTTCAAACCTATATCGCAATCGATCCTAGCTTATGGTGGAATGACCAAGCCTTGACGGCGAGGTTTGCTGAAAAATTAAAGACAAATCCTCAACTAGCAAAGAACCTATATTTTGCCAGCAGCGGACAACGCGGGATGGAGCAGGTGATTAAGAGCTTTGCAGAGATGCTGAAGCTTCAGCAACCGAAGGGCTTAAATTGGACTTACGAACATTTTGCCAAAGAAACGCATGCGACGATTTATCATCCCGCGGCCTTGATCGCGTTTCGCAAACTATTTGCCCCAGTCGCTCAGCAACAATGAGGGCTTATGCGGGGCGTAACCACGCCATAGGAATATCGGCTTCTAGATTTCCGTCGGGGCGGCGTACACGTTGTGCGAAATGGCCTTCGATTTGAAATCCTAAACTTTGATAAAACGCCTGCGCTTTGAGATTGGATTCACGTACAAATAACTCGACACGCAAAATGTTGGGATGCTGGTTTTCAACGGTGTCCAATAAAGCAGTGAAAATCGCTCTACCAACGCCCACGCCTTGATAATCAGGATGAACGGCAATAGTGAGGTCGGAGAGTACGTGGGAAAATAATTTTGGTACGGGGATGTAAGCATGGATTTCAGCGACTACCGTTGATCCGGCTTTGGCAATATAACTGATGCCACGTGCTAGTGCGGTATCCAAATTGTGACGAATATAGTCGTCGGTAATTTCATCTTCAGTACGAGCGATCCCGCCACCTTGTCGCGCTACTTGTAAGTAGAGTGTTTTGATGCCAGCAAAATCGTCTTTGTTCGCTGGTACGACAAGGTAACTCGGTGTATCGCTCATACATAGACCTTTTTATTTGCTGATCGCCATCGTGCGTTGTTTGAGCCAAGTGAGAGCATCGCCTTGTACGCGTGGTGAGAGGCGATGTAAGACGTCTTGATGGTAGGCATTGAGCCAATCAATTTCATCTTGCGACATCAAATCGAGCGCGATACAACGGGTGTCGATAGGACACAGGGTTAAACTTTCGAATTGCAGATATTCTCCGAATTCAGTGTTTTGTGCGGGTACACAAAGCAAGAGATTTTCTATGCGCGCACCCCATTTTCCTGGGCGATAAATTCCCGGTTCGTTGGAAGTGATCATGCCAATTTCCATCACCATATCGCTATTTGGAATCGCCCCAGAAATGGACTGTGGACCTTCGTGCACATTGAGGAAATAACCAACGCCATGTCCCGTCCCGTGACCGTAATTTATGCCTTCCGCCCACATCGGCGCACGGGCAATTGTGTCGAGTGACGTGGAATAAGTCCCGTAGGGGAATTGCATGCGCGAGAGCGCGATCATGCCTTTTAATACTAGCGTGAAATCACGCTTCTGCTCTGCGGAAACGGTGCCAACCGGAACCACGCGGGTGATGTCGGTGGTGCCGTTCAGATACTGGCCGCCGGAATCAATTAGCAATAAGCCGTCACCTTCGATGACCGCATGCGAACTCGCGGTGGCGCGGTAATGTGGCATTGCGCCATTGCCGTTGAATCCAGCAATAGTGCCAAAACTCGGTGAAATGAAATGCGGCTGACGCGCACGAGCCGCGCAGATTTGTTCATCGATGGTGATTTCTGTGATGCGTTGTTGTCCTTGTGCTTGTTCAAACCACGCAAAAAATTCACATAAGGCTGCACCATCTTGCTCCATCGCTTCACGCACGAATTGCGCTTCTGCAGGATGTTTGCGAGATTTGTTATAGACCGAGGGATTGAGTGCTTCCACGACCTTGACGTCTTTCGCAATTGCTTGCTGAAAACCATAAGTAATGCGGCGTGGATCGATCAACAGGGTCGCGCTGGCATTGAGATTTTGTAGTGCTCTGGCTGCGTTTTCGTAAGGCTGGCAAGTGATGCCGTCCTTGGACAAACTCGCAGTGATTTGTGGAGATACTTTATTCAGTGGCACAAACAAGGTTGCACTATCCAAGCCTATCAATGCATGGGACACAAAGACAGGATTATAGTTAACGTCAGCGCCACGCAAATTGAAGAGCCAAGCGATGTCATCGACGGTTGAGACAAAATGCCAGTTCGCCCCTTTAGCTTGCATTTGTTCACGCACGGCGGCAAGTTTGTCGGCGCGGTTGACCACGGCAAAAGGAGCGAGATGCTCGTAGATGGGGGCATCTGGTAAGGCGGGACGATCACTCCAGACTTCATCCAAGATATCGAGTTGGGTATTGAGAATAATTTGCTTAGGTTCTAACGCGGCTTGCAAAGCGCGGGCACTGGCTAAGCCTAATACATTGCCATCGACGATTAGCGTTTGGCCGGCTTGTAAATGCTGTGCCAGCCAATCAATGTGAGCGGTCGCTGCAGCGGATTGAATTTTCATCATCGTGATGCCGGTTCCAGCCAATTCAATTTCCGCTTGTGACCAGTAACGACTATCGACCCACAGACCAGCAAAATCGGAGGTCACGATCAAGGTCGCGACAGAGCCTGTAAATCCAGAAAAGACTTCACGGCCTTGCCAACGGGTGGGTAAATATTCGGATAAATGCGGATCGGCAGAGGGAATTAAACAGGCTTGTACGGCGTGTTTTGACATTGCCATTCGCAAATCTGCTAATCGCTGTGGGATAGTTGGGCTCATATTGTTTCCAGTGGGAGGTGTCGAGTCTTGAGATTGCTCAGGAGTCGAAGATCAATGATTAACGGAGAAATCGTCGCATCACATGCGGCATAGGTTCATTCGGGTTGGCATGCGCGTATTCGAGTTCAGGTGCAAGTTCAAATTCGTAGGCCGTATATAAATCAACCAAACGTGGTTGGTCGGTACGCACGCCTAGACGCAATTCCTCTACACCGGAGGTTTGTGCCTGATGAATGACGGCTTCGAGTAAATGTTGCGAGAGAGCTTCACCACGGAAAGCAGGAAGGATGCCCATACGACGCATTTCCCAGGTGCTGGTTTCACCATCGACGGGGAGCCAGCGCACCGAACCGGCAGGCTCTTCATCCACTAGCAAAATAAAGCCACCGCCTTGATTCAATTCTTCGGCGACTTTGTCACTACTCTCATGATGTCCGGACGAGGTCGCTGCTACTTTACCTGCCCAGCAAGTTCGGGTCAGATGCGCCAAGAGAGGCGCATCTTCCGTATTGGCTTCGCGTATGACGATGTCCATAGCGTAAAAGAGAAATTAACGAACGCGCATACCCGGCTCTGCACCAGGCCATGCTTCAAGAATATATAAACCTGGATTGGTTTTCTCGTCAGCTGCAGAAGCCGCTAAGACCATTCCTTCGGACATGCCAAATTTCATCTTACGTGGTGCCAAATTGGCGACCATGACGGTGAATTTGCCGATTAATTGTTCTGGCTGATAGGCAGACTTGATACCGGAGAATACATTACGTGTTTTGCCTTCGCCCACATCTAGTGTCAGACGTAAGAGCTTGTCCGAGCCTTCAACGTGTTCGCAGTTGACGATTTTAGCGATACGTAAATCGATCTTGGCGAAGTCATCAATTTTAATCTCAGGCGCTATATCCTCAATAGCGCCACTGACGATTCCCTCTCCTTCAAGGGGAGGGCTAGGGAGGGGATGGGTTTCAGTCAAAGTTGCTGCAACAGCATTAGACGCAACAACTGGCACTGGCGCATCAAACAATTGATCAAAAATCTTAATATCAACGCGCTGCATTAAATGCACGTAAGGATTGATGTTGTGCTGATCTGGTAGTGGCGTATTGACGCTAGCCCAGTTGAGCGGAGCAATATTCAATTGCGCTTCAACTTGACTTGCTAGCTGTGGCAACACCGGTTTTAAGAATACGGTCAAAATACGGAAAGCTTCTAACAAGCGGCTGCAAACTTCTTGTAGCTTTGCATCATTCTCTGCTTGCTTTGCCAATTCCCAAGGTTTGTTTGCATCCACATAGGCATTGATGATGTCGGCTTGCTCCATGACCGCGCGCAAGGCCTTGCCAAATTCGCGCGCTTCATACAAAGCTTGAATATCGCCTGAGACTTTGCGTAGATTTTGGATGAACGCATCATCACTTGTCGCCCATGCTGTATTGACGACGCCGTTAAAACGCTTAGTAATAAAGCCCGCTGCACGACTTGCGATGTTGATGTACTTGCCGATCAAATCCGAATTGACGCGTGCTACGAAGTCATCCGGATTCATATCCAAATCTTCGACCTTGGCATTGAGTTTTGCTGCGAAGTAGTAACGCAGCCATTCTGGATTCATCCCGATGTCGAGGTAGCGTAATGGGGAAATGCCGGTGCCGCGTGACTTAGACATTTTTTCGCCGGAGACCGTTACGAAACCATGTGCATACACATTGTCTGGTGTTTTATAACCAGAGAATTTCAACATGGCAGGCCAGAACAAAGTATGGAAGTAAGTAATATCCTTACCGATAAAATGAATCTGCTCGGTAGTCGGATCTGCCATAAAGGCATCAAAATCACGTCCGGTTTTATTGAAATAATTTTTGAGTGACGCGAGGTAGCCGACTGGCGCATCGAGCCATACATAAAAATATTTGCCTGGTTGATCAGGAATCTCGATGCCGAAATACGGCGCATCGCGACTGATATCCCAATCGCCGAGACCGCCTTCACCTTCTAGCCATTCTTTGCATTTATTGGCGACTTCTGATTGCAGACGATTGTCTTGCAAAGCCCAGCCGCGCAAAAATTCTACGCATTTCTCGTCAGATAATTTAAAGAAAAAATGTTCAGACGATTTCATGATAGGCGTTGCACCAGTCAACACCGAGTACGGGGACTTCAAATCTGTCGGTGCATAGACGGCGGAACACACTTCGCATGAATCGCCGTATTGATCCTTAGCGCCACATTTCGGGCACTCGCCTTTGATGTAACGATCTGGCAAAAACATGTTTTTGACTGGATCATAAAATTGTTCAATCGTTTTGCTCGTGATAAAGCCGGCCGCTTTGAGCTTGCGATAGATGTCTTGAGACAATTCGTGGTTTTCGGCACCATCGGTCGAATGCCAGTTGTCGAATTCAATATGGAAACCGTCTAGATATTGTTTGCGACCCGCTGCGATTTGGCCGACGAATTCTTGTGGTGTAATGCCCGCTTTTTCGGCGGCAATCATGATCGGCGCACCATGTGCATCATCCGCGCAAACGAAATTGACTTCGTGGCCCGACATTCGTTGGTGACGTACCCAGATATCAGCCTGGATGTATTCCATGATGTGACCGAGGTGGAAGGGAGCGTTAGCGTAAGGAAGGGCGGTGGTGACGAACAGCTTGCGGTTCATAATGGATGATTGCTTTATTTGAGGAATAAAGTGGGTATTTTAGCAGTGAAGCTATGAATTCGTATGAATTCTTAGCTCTATTAATGCACTGCTAATAGGTAAATTTAAGCTTGGATATTGAAAAAACAAACGGGAATGTGGTTTCTAAATAAAAGGGACTGCCATGCATTAGCATTCCTTAAGATTAGGCATGAATTCTATAAGCAAGCTTTTCGCCATCAATTTTTCTAAAAACGTTTTTGACTTTTTCTCAGACGCGCTGATCGTTTGATCGGCATGTAAAAAACCCCCGAACAAAAGTATGGTCGGGGGTTTAACTAAAATAAACTATTTATCTATAAGGTAACTAGATAAATATTATCTTATTATGGTGCGCGGCATTCTGCTGGTACATATTTGATCGGTGTCGTTGTGGTGCACTTCCAGCTGATAATATCTGAAGCAGCTGTTGGAGTATAAATGAGGACAGTATTTTGTGTCGCAGCAGTACCTGTCACGGTAATTACGCCAGTCGCCGGTGTGCATGCCGCTGAGACTAAATTCTTTGTTGCTGTTGTTGTATCTACAATTCCTAGGCATGCATTTACTGGTAAAGTGCCGCCGTTGTTTGAAATATTTTCAGTAACTGTTCCTTTGAAACTGGCTCCAACAATTGCCAATTCTGTTACACGACCACGAATTGTGTAATCTTGGTACGCTGGCAATGCAACCGCAGCCAAAATACCGATAATTGCAACAACGATCATCAATTCGATCAATGTAAAACCTTGTTGTACGCGCTGGAATTTCATAATAATGCTCCTTGGATTAAGTTAAAGATTCGGTGTTACCGCTTGCTACGATTTTATTAGTGCAATAGCTGTGCCAGTTCTTAAATGCGGGTTTTTCAGCGTTAAAGCGTAATCTTTTTGAAATTTACTGACAAAATTTGTCAGAATGTTGTCAGCGCCTGCAAAAAAGTGTCAGTTTGGGAGTCGAATTGCGTCGATTCTCGCGGAATAAAACACGGCTTGGTGGCAGGGTTATCTGAAAGTCTGTGATCAATTTACGTTAGACTTGCGGAAATTGAATGGAGAATCGCATGTCTGTCATAAATCAAAATCAAGAAGTTGAGCAAGTTAAGGCTATTTTGTCATCGGTGATCGATCCGAATACGCAAAAAGACTTCATGTCGACCAAGTCTATTAAGAATATACAAGTGCAAGCTGGCATCCTTAGCCTCGATGTTGAGTTGGCTTATCCGGCGAAAAGTCAATTTGCTTTGGTGTCTGATTTAATTAAGAAGGCTGTTTCTGGCCTACCAGGTGTTCAGCAGGTTCAGGTTAGCGTGAGTAGTAAGATCGTTGCCCACGCGGTACAGCGCGGCATCAAATTAATGCCAAATGTGAAAAACATCATTGCCGTTGCCTCGGGTAAAGGCGGTGTCGGTAAATCGACAACCGCAGTGAATTTGGCATTGGCCTTGGCGGCAGAAGGCGCTTCGGTTGGCTTGCTGGATGCCGATATCTATGGCCCGTCGCAACCGATGATGATGGGTATCGATGGTCGTCCAGAATCGGCTGATGGCAAGACTATGGAGCCACTTGAAAATTACGGAGTGCAAGTGTCTTCGATCGGTTTTATGGTGGATCCCGATTCTCCGATGGTGTGGCGCGGCCCTATGGTGACGCAGGCATTGCAGCAATTGCTGGAGCTGACGAATTGGCGCGATCTGGATTATTTGATCGTCGATATGCCGCCAGGTACTGGCGACATTCAATTGACGCTCTCGCAAAAAGTGCCAGTGACTGGCGCAGTCATCGTCACCACACCGCAAGACATTGCCTTGTTAGATGCGCGTAAAGGCTTGAAAATGTTCGAAAAAGTCGGGATTCCTATTTTGGGTATTGTTGAAAATATGAGTACGCACGTTTGTTCCAACTGTGGTCATACCGAAGCGATATTTGGCGCTGGCGGCGGCGAAAAAATGTGTGCAGAATACGGCGTTGAATTTCTAGGTGGCTTGCCATTGACCATGGCGATTCGCCAGCAAGCAGACTCGGGTAAACCAACCGTGGTGGCAGAACCTGACGGCGAGATTGCGCAAATTTACAAAAATATCGCGCGCAAAGTGGCGATCAAAGTGGCCGAAAAAGCCAAGGATATGAGCAGCAAATTCCCAACCATTACCGTACAAAATACTTAATGCCATTTTCACCCCAAGATCATGAATACATGCGTCTTGCCTTGGAGTTAGCTTCCACGGCAACGATGGCGACCTCGCCTAATCCTAAGGTGGGTTGTGTGTTGGTGAAAGACGGGGAGATAGTGGGAAGCGGTTGTACCCAGCCGGTCGGTCAAGCACATGCCGAGGTGATGGCGATACGCGACGCTGTCAGTCGCGGCAAGGATATGCGCGGCGCAACGGCCTATGTCAGTCTAGAACCCTGCAGTCATTTTGGTAGAACGCCGCCATGCGTAAATGCCTTGATTGAGGCAGGTGTGGCGCGTGTCGTTGCTGCGCTGAAGGATGCGAATCCACAAGTCGCGGGGCGAGGCTTTGCGATGTTGCGTGAGGCCGGCATTGAGGTTGAAGATGGCTTAATGGCGACAGAAGCGCGCGAAATGAATCTGGGTTTCTTTAAGCGTATGGAGACCGGCTTGCCGTGGGTGCGTTTGAAGATGGCGGCGAGTCTCGATGGCTTCACGGCATTGCCGAATGGTAGTAGCCAGTGGATTACCGATGCTGCGGCTCGTGAGGATGGACATCGTTGGCGCGCCCGTGCTGACGTCATATTGACTGGAATTGGGACAGTCCTTGCGGATGATCCACGTCTCAATGTGCGTTTGCCTGGTGGCAGTGAGCAGCCAAGTTTTCAACCGCGCAAAGTTATCGTGGATTCTCAACTACGAACCCCGATTGGCGCACAGATTCTGAAGAATTCGAAGGCCACGCTTTTTCATGCAACACGTGATGTGGAAGTAGAGCGTCATTTGATTGATTTCGGCGTGGATTTGCATTGTCTGCCGGAGAGGCAGCAGGACGCAAGGACTCAGGTCAACTTGCCAGAAGTGCTGCTTGCCTTAGGCCAGCAGCAAATCAATGAGGTGCATGTTGAAGCAGGTGCTAAGCTTAGTGGTGCCTTGATCGAGGCCGGATGTGTTGACGAATTATTGTTGTATTTGGCTCCCAAATTACTTGGTCAGGGTGCATCGATGTTCGCATTGCCTGAATTGCAGAAAGTCGATCAGGCAAAAAATTTGATCATTCACGAAGTCAAGCAAGTAGGTGAGGCGATTCGTGTGTTGGCGCGTTTTCATGTTGTCTAGCTAGCGTGATGCCGATAGCGTGATTCTGAGCACGAAACAAAGCTTGGGGAAACAAAAAAGCCTCGCTGATTTCTCAACGAGGCTTCATCTTGGTCGGAGTACAAGGATTCGAACCTTGGACCCCCTGGTCCCAAACCAGGTGCGCTACCGGGCTGCGCTACACTCCGAAAAACTGCTAACAAATCGAGTCGATTACTTTCTCGAAATTGGTGAAACTAAAAAGGATCGTCGATTTCTCAACGATCCTTCAAATTTGGTCGGAGTACAAGGATTCGAACCTTGGACCCCCTGGTCCCAAACCAGGTGCGCTACCGGGCTGCGCTACACTCCGAGAAGTGAGATAATACTTCGCGCTAGGATTCTTGTCAACCGCCTTGCACTTGATTTGATTTGTGTCAATCGCTGGTTTCAGCACCATGACGCTGATTGCAGACTATGCGAACTAACGCTCTGCCTTAGAAAAGCGACTTAAAAATCGGAAAATTCTCAGCAAGACAATGCCGCTTAAAGTTGAAGTTGGCTATGAAATTCCCGTTGTTCACCCGAAATCGGATCGATAAACGCGATCGATTTTGCTAAGAGTTGCAGCGGCTTCTGAAAGTCATCACTACCTTGCGGGAGTGCCACCGGATAGAATTGATCGTTGATGATGGGCGCTCCTAGGCTTGCTAAATGTACGCGTAGTTGATGTTTTTTTCCTGTGCTTGGCTGCAAAAGGTAAACCGAATGCGCGCCACGGCGCTCCAATATACTAATCATCGTTTCACTATTGGGCTCGCCGTCGATTTCTTGCATGACAAAAAACTGCGTGCTTTCGACCATTCGACTTGTTTTGTGAATGGGGAACGCTTGTTCACTGAGGTGTGCTGCTAAGGCATGATAAGTTTTATTGACTTGTCTGCCTTGAAATAAAGTTTGATACTTTCCCCTGCTCTGTACCTGCGTGGAAAATAACATGACACCCGCCGTCTCTCTATCTAGCCGATGTAGCGGCGTTAAATGTTCGATTCCCGTTGTGCATTTGAGTCTGACCAGTAAAGTTTCGCGAAGATATTTTCCACCAGGTGTGACGGGTAAAAAGTGGGGCTTGTCAACGACTAGTAAGTGCGCATCTTGATAGAGAATAGTCTCTTGAAATGGAATCGCGATTTCATCTTCAAGTTCACGGTAATAGTAAATGCACATGCCGCGCTTGACTTGGCTGTCAGGGCTGAGAACTTGCCCATCGCCGTCGCACACTTCGGCTTTTTGCATGCGCATCAGCCACACTTTTGGGGGTATATCAGGGAATTGTTGTGTCAAAAATTGCAGCGCGCTTTCCCAATGTCCCTCGGGTATCCAGATGTAACTCGGGCTCACGCCATGGCGTGTTGGTAGGGGAGCTTGACGTGTTGTCGATTGTGGTTTCACGATGTAAAGGATACGGTATCATTGATGCGATACTAACATTGTAGAGCCTCGTGCTCATGGGAAAAAGCTGTAGTGGTGTATTTGCATGAAACTTGTGCTTCGCACACTCTCTTAATTGCCCACACACGCCAATATCGATGATGTCTGTAAACTTTCTAATCAAGTCCCTTATTGAGCCAAGCGCAGATCCAAATTGCTAGTATTAGGCTATCTAAGTAACCAACGATTGATTCGCGATATTGGCGAACTTGAATCGATACAGGTCGATTGGTAGGTGGGCGCTGCCGCAGTGGTGACTAAAAGTGGCATAGATCAAATAGAGCAACGTACGGCAAAGCGCGTCGTGACAACTGGATGCGGGCAGGGAACCATATTTGGCGCATTGATGGACTCACTAGATGAAATTCACTTACCTGGATATGCGAGAGTCAAGCAGAGTGCGATTACCCAGCTTGTCGATACCATACGCACCCATTCCTCCATTTACAAGAAAGCAGGATCTGTCCATGCCTGCGCCTTATTCAACGCTGATGCGACATTGATGTAATTTGTTGAGGATGTCGGACGACGCAATGCGGTTGATGCTATCGCAGGTAAGATGTGGCTAGAGAAAACTTTTGTACACCACGGGGCGATTAATTTCAGAGAGGGTGATTAAAGGCGCGCAAATGGGGATTCCGATCTTACTGTCGCGCTCAGGAACCACGGAAATGGGATTGCAAGTTGCCCAGCAGTTGGGGATGAGTCTATTTTCGCGATGTTCTGGCAAGCATTTTTTATTACTGTCTCACCCGCAACGCCTGATCGCCGATAGCGTAGCCCCATGTTGAGTGCTTGCTGGTGGGATGGAGGTATCTTGAAATGGGTGAAGGCGGTAAAATAGCGTTTTTCACTTTCCTGCGATATTTTTAGACATGATGGCAATAGTTGTTGTCGTGTTTGTAAAATTCGCCAGCTATCCATGATTGCATCTCACATACCTCAAGCTACGGCCGCTGTGCGCACACGTTTTGCGCCTAGTCCTACTGGTTATTTACACGTTGGCGGTGCCCGTACTGCCTTATTTAGTTGGGCATTTGCTCGCCACTTTGGTGGCACCTTTGTTTTGCGTATTGAAGATACGGATCTGGAACGTTCGACTCCAGAAGCAGTTCAAGCCATTTTGGATGGCATGAATTGGCTGGGTTTGCAACACGATGAAGGTCCGTTTTATCAGATGAAACGTATGGATCGTTACCGTGAAGTGTTGGCGAAAATGTTGGCAGATGGTGCCGCCTATCATTGCTATTGTTCGACGGATGAAGTTGAAGCCATGCGCGAACGTCAACGTGCTGCGGGCGACAAGCCGCGTTATGACGGCACTTGGCGTCCAGAAGCGGGCAAGACTTTGCCAGCCATTCCAGCAGATCGTAAGCCGGTGATTCGTTTCAAGAATCCGTTGGATGGTGAAGTCACTTGGAACGACGTCGTGAAAGGCCCAATTACGATTGCTAACCGTGAATTGGATGATTTGGTGATTGCCCGTCCTGATGGCACACCGACATATAACTTCTGCGTTGCGGTTGATGATAGTGATATGGAAATCACCCATGTGATTCGTGGTGATGACCATGTTAACAATACACCGCGTCAAATTAATATTTTGAACGCACTCGGTGCGCCTTTGCCGTTCTATGGTCATGTGCCAATGATCTTGGGAACTGATGGACAAAAGTTGTCCAAGCGCCGCGATGCTGTCAGCGTCATGGATTATTTAGATAAGGGATTTTTGCCTGAGGCATTGCTTAACTATTTGGCGCGCCTAGGCTGGAGTCATGGCGACGACGAAGTCTTTAGTATGGAGCAAATGATTAGCTGGTTTGATCTGACCCATTTGTCCAGCTCAGCCGCGCAATTTAATCCAGAAAAATTGGCTTGGCTGAATAATCACTATATTAAAGCCGCGGACAATGAGCGCTTAGCGAAATTAGTGCGTGCCGATATGGAAAAAGCCGGTGCTGAATTTCAAGATGCACCAGCCTTGGATGCTGTGATTGCTTTGTTGAAGGAGCGTACCAACACCACGGTAGAACTAGCGCAAGCAGCGATGCTGTTTTATCGTCAGCCTATGCCTGATGCGGCTTTGGTCACGCAGCATATTACTGATGCGATTCGTCCTGCCTTACAAGATTTCACTGCAGCATGTGCTACTGTTGAGTGGAGCAAGGCCGCAATCTCCGCAATGATGAAAGAGACTTTAGCCAAGCATGGCCTGAAGATGCCTCAACTTGCGATGCCACTGCGTTTGCTATTGACTGGCCAATTGCAAACGCCGTCGATCGATGCTGTGATTGAATTGTTCGGCAGAGAAGTTGTGTTAGCGCGCCTAGGTAAAGCCTAAAGATAACGGGTCAAGATGCGCTGCGACCGCGAGATTGCCAAGTATGAAGCTTTACAATCAAAGCTTAAACTTGCTATACTCGCGGTTCTGTTTTGTGCGGGGGTATAGCTCAGTTGGTAGAGCGCTTGCATGGCATGCAAGAGGTCAGCGGTTCGATTCCGCTTACCTCCACCACGATCAGTTTATAGATTCAAATCATCAAAGTATTTTTTAAGTTTTTCAGAAAAATGCTTGCAGGAATGAAGAAGTTGAGTATATAATCTTGGTCTTACTTGATCGCAAGCGTAAATAACGAAGCGAAATAAAGCAGGTAAAAGCAGTAAAAAAGGTCAGTAATAAGGACAGATTTATGTCCCCATCGTCTAGAGGCCTAGGACATCACCCTTTCACGGTGAGTACAGGGGTTCGAATCCCCTTGGGGACGCCAGATAAAGCTGCTAAGTTTAAAAACTTAGCAGCTTTTTTGTTTTTCAGGTGCAAAGCGAGCACTGCTCGCGCAGGGGATTCGAAGGGAATCGCTTGCAAGCGATTCCGCGGCCTGCGCCTGTGTAGGAGAATCCCCTTGGGGACGCCAAATAAGGCCGCTAAGTTTAAAGACTTAGCGGCTTTTTTGTTTTTCAGGTGCAAAGCGAGCCCTGCTCGCGCCGGGGATTCGAAGGGAATCGCTTGCAAGCGATTCCGCGGCCTGCGCTTGTGTAGGAGAATCCCCTTGGGGACGCCAGATAATGCCGCTAAGTTTAAAGACTTAGCGGCTTTTTTGTTTTTCAGGTGCAAAGCGAGCACTGCTCGCGCAGGGTAATTCTCTAGGGACGCGAGATTAATATCAGTGATTAATTGGGCTGAGATTTTAGCTGGTCATATTAGAAAATAAACCGAAGCCCATCGACGAGAAACATCGTCTGTGCTTCGGTTTTTTTATATGCGGATAAAAACGCGTTTATTACTCAGTTTCAAAACCTTATTAATGCCAAGTTATGCCCCTGAATAATTGTCTGCAGATTTATTTATTGTTGACTTTTGTTCTTTGAATTCAGTGTGTGGCGGCCTCTTGCTAAAAGCCTATGTTGCGGTATCAAAAGCCGTGAGCTTAGTGATTGAAAGTCAAAGTATTATTCATGACGTCTAGGATTGTTCGGCTGTCTGTCGTTGCGGTCCTTGATGCCGTCATGATCGCGATCAGATTGATTGCGTTGCCATTTGCCGCGGTGCATTCGCCATTGATTCCCATCTTGCTCCCAACGTGCTTGTTCATAATTGTAGCCGCGTTGATTGCGCAGCCAGTATCCTTTGACCCAAGTATGTCGGCGTCCGCGTGACTCCCAATGCCCATCTGCCCATGTGTAGCCGTTTCGTGCTCGTGGTCTGTATTCGGTGCGTGGCTCAGGAGGGCCGAAGCGCATCACGACACTGAGATCTTGGGCGCTTGCAATTGTGCTGACGCCACTCATCAACGTGAGTGAACAGCAAGCAATCAGTACGATTTTTTTTAACATGATAGATTCCCAGTTAATTGTTAAGAGAGGCAATGACAGATCATCGCCTCTCTTATGAGATGGATTATCGACGTGATCCAACTACTTCGACGATGACCCGACGATTTTTTGCCCGGCCTTCACTCGTGGAGTTGTCGGCAATCGCCTGACGTTCGCCTTGGCCTTCGGTATAGACGCGATCAGCACCGACGCCGCGTGATATCAAGTGGGCTTTGACTGCTTCGGCACGGCGAATGGATAAGGCTTGGTTATACTCATCACTGCCAATCGAATCAGTGTGACCTACGGTGACCATCACTTCTGTATTCATGTTTTTAAGGGAGTCGAGCATTTGATCGAGTGCAGCTTTTCCTTCGGGTTTCACGATGGATTTATCGAAATCAAACAAAGCTTCGGCGGAGAAGTTGATTTTTTCTGAGACTGGCACCGGTCTTGGTTTGGCGACCTCCTGTACTGGTCTTGTTTCAGTTATGACCAATGGCGCTGGGGCTGGTGCTGGCATAGGCTCTGGCGCAACGTAGGCCGGGCGGGTTTGCGGAGCGGGCTGTCCCATTTTGTAGACCAGACTGATTGAATACAGATCGACGTCACCGCGATTTTGCACGCCGTCGTTGACACGATGACGTTCAATCTGTCCGCGCACGGCGAGTGCCTCTGTCAATTGGTATTCCAGACCAAGGCCATACTTGCCATTGAGTTTTCGTTCACTAGGATTGGGATCGCTTACTGCGTAGAGACGATCGCCGTTGAAATGGGCTTTGGCTTCGGTGTAATGCATGCCGATATTCGCGAGGAAAGCAAAACGCTCGGTGAAGTTCACCCGACCCAGCAAATCCAGATTCACACCCTGAAAGCCAACGCGACCATGGAGTGTGCCCGGATTCCCTAGTGCAGAAAAGCTCGATTCACCTAAATTGAAATAGCCACCTTCTATAGCGAAGTTCTCATTAAGTTGTTTTCCTAGAAAAAGCTTATAGCCAAGATCGCGTTCGTCTTTGGTGAACATCACGGAATTCGCACCGTTATCCATCAAGCTGCGAACCAAGCGCTGTTCGTCAATAGACGTGCGTGACTGTCCTAGCCCTGCACCTATGTACCAAGCTGATTTTGACCACTCTTTGGTTTGACTGTCTTGGTCGAACATTTGGGCATTCGCTTGTGTACTAAATAGCAAGGCACAAGTGACAAGACCGAGTAGGCCGACTTTTTTATTTTGTTTCATGTAATTCTCCGGTTGCAGCAAAAGCCACTGGATTCGTGGCTCTCACTGGCGATTTGATGTGGTTTAAATGTAGGGGAAACTGGCTATTAGAGCGTGATTACATTATTTCTAAGCGTCACAGCACTGGCCGATAAGACGCGACCATTTTGCAGTGTTGCCATATCGCCCATCGTAATGGCGGCAGAGCTCGTCATGATGGTGCCAATAAAAGCACTGTTAGCGCCCAAAGTGGTTGGTGCGATGGGTACCCAAAAAACGTTGGCTGCCGACGCGCCACCATTCAAGGCGACGATCGAATTTGACGAGCTATCTAATGTTGAACCGGTACGGAACACATACAAGCCCGGGCCATTCATCGTAAACGTACCGGTGATGGTAATTGCATCAGCGTAGCAGTACACACCTGGTGGCAAAGTCTGACCACCAAGATTAATGCCGGCAGCGGAATTGACATCGCAGCTACGTGCATTCGCATCGGCGATCGCGGTTTGAACATCGGCTAAAGCAGTTGCCAAAATCGCGCCAGATTTATAGTTGGTATAGCCCGCGGTTTGTACCGGATCTACCGTTTGCGATGGTGATCCGATGTCGCCAGTGATCAGAGTTAAACCACCAGAATTATTGGTAATTGAATTCCCAGCCAAAACCGCAAAACTCTCAGCACTACGCAGATTGATGCCGGTAATTAACGCAGCGGTAACGGTGAAATTCGTGCCGCCACTGAGACTGCCCTGAGTCGCTGTAATCGTCGTGTTTCCGACCACAAAGGTGCTAGCTAAGCCCTTAGGTGCCGAATTGCTGATGGTCGCAACAGCCGGATTGGTGGAATTCCAGACCACGGTGTCGCTGATATTTTGTGTACTCAAATCATCGAAGACTGCGGTTGCAGTAAATTGCAGGTTTGCACCCACTGTTGCACTCGAATTTGATGGCGTGACGGTAATGGCCGTCATGACCAATAGCGGTGTGACAGTCAATTCTGCTGATCCGGTAAAGCCATCTGCCTTGGCGACGATAGTAGCAAGACCTGCACTGACACCAATTGCCAAACCATTCGGACTCACTGTGGCCGTGAAAGGCTGCGCTGAGCTCCAATTCGCCGTATTGGTAATGTTTAGCGTACTGTTATCCGAGTAGGTTGCCGTCGCAATAAAGTTTCTTGAGCTACCAGCCACGACAGTATTGGTGGCAGGTGTGACTGTCACGCCAGTGATCACGGGTGCTGACATCACAGTTAGTAGCGCGCTGCCTGACTTAGATTGAAAAGTTGCGGCGATATTGCTGGAGCCTACTGCCAGACCTGTTGCTGTGCCGCCAGAAAGGACAGTCGCTTTGCTGATATCACTTGAGGTCCAAATCACGGTATTGCTGATATTTGCCTTGGAGCCATCGCTATACGTTGCGGTCGCCACAAAATTTTGTGTCGCTGCAATATTAATTAATGCGCTTGCTGGGGTTACGGCAATCGAGACTAATTGCGCCGGTGTCACTGTGACGGTTGTGCTGATTGTTTTACCATTGAAGGTCGCTGTAACGACACTATTACCAGTGGTTAAACCTGTCACCACGCCAGTGTTTGCGACAACACTCACGACGCTCGTTGTGGCAGCGACATAGGTGCTGTTGGCACTGACATTCATGGTGCTGCCATCAGAATAGCTTGCCGTAACCACTAAGGCCTGTGTTGCACCAACTTGTACGCTAGGGTTAAGTGGTGCCATGGATAGTTGCATCAATACCGCTGGACTCACATTTAAATTAGTAGTTCCACTTACGCTGCCAGAGCGGGCAACTACTGGTGTGGCGCCTACGCTCACGGCGGTAGCCGTACCGGATGCAGAGATACTAGCAATGGCTGGGTTACTTACACTAAATGTCGTGATTGCTGAGATATCTGTGCTGGTGCCATTAGAGTAGGTACCGATTGCTTTAAAAATTTGCTGATTCCCAACGGGCACAGTAGGATTCGTCGGCGTCACAGCGATCGACACTAAATTCACCGAAATGACTGTTAAGTTAGCCGTTGCCGTTTTATCTGCATATTTCGCCGTGATGGTTGTACTGCCAGCCACAATGCCTTGTGCCAGACCGGCATTGGAAATACTGGCATTGGCTGCGATACTGGAGGTCCAGCTACTCTCGCTGCTGACTACGCGTGAGCTACCATCCGCAAATGAGGCGGTCGCGACAAATTGTTGTATGCCGCCAATTTGTATAGAACTATTTGCCGGTGATACATTGAGCGCCACTAAATTGGCAGCCGGAAGACCTAAAATTGGCTCGCGCCCTTGATCACCGCTACCGCCACAGGCAGTGCTTAGTGCAGCAATCAGGAAGATGGGTAACCATGTTGTCAGCCACGATGGTAGCCATGCTGACGGTTTAGAAAAGTACGATTGAATAGTCATTTGTTGCCTCTTTTAATGGTTTGTCGTAATTGAGATTCGTTATCAATGCGGTTATGTCGTCTTTGATGAACATCAGGAATATCATGTGGTTAGGGTAGGAACAGGCTTATTCCCATGATGAGAAGCGGGCATAAGACGCAAGGATTTCATCGCAATCTAAAATCCAAACCTCATCTTGGCGATGCTGTAGCTTTCTATCTGTACGCTGACCAACATAGGGAATCGTGAGACAGGTTAAATCGCTTAGTTGGCCACAAACCCTTGTTTAGAAACTTGCAAACCTATTCACATTGAGAGGAGGTGTGCCGTCTGCCACCAGGGGGGGAACGCGATGGTCACGATTGCCTACGCGACCTTGCATTGATGGGTAGCTTGAATGCAGCGCGAGACGTTTTGGCGCTATGTGCGCTATCCCACATACGAAATTTCGTGGATCAATTAAAGTGGGCTGAAAGGTAGAGAGTGTGTTACCTTCCACCAGCTGCTTCCTGGTCGTTTTTGCACGGGAACCAAGATTTACTGAACGAAGTTCAGCCTATATGAAGCTTGATGGCGACATCGCCAACTTAATCAGACTGGAAAAGTGAAGTACCTATGTCCAGTCCAAACATCAATAGCACGCGTCTGCTTTTACATCCTAATCTCACCAACACGGCTGGAACTAAGTTGCTGTTAGCGGCAACACCTAGTCAAAATCATTTATTGGCCGCACTTCCCGCACCAGAGTTTGATCGGCTTTCTCCGCATCTAGAAGCAGTGCAATTGCGACTTGGTGATGTATTGCACGAATCAGGCGGCAAACTCAGTCACGCTTATTTTCCGACTACCGCCATCATCTCTTTACATTACTTGCTCGAAAACGGTGGTTCGTCTGAAATCGCGGGGATTGGCAATGAAGGGGTATTGGGCGTGAATTTATTGATGGGTGGAGACACCACACCCAGTCGCGCAGTCATACAAACCGCAGGTCTGGCGTTTCGCATCAAAGCCACTATTTTGCTAGAAGAATTTCAAATGGGTGGTGCCGTCATGCGCTTGCTATTGCGCTATACGCAGGCGCTGATTACCCAGATGTCGCAAACCGCAGTGTGTAATCGTCATCATAGTGTTGATCAGCAATTGTGCCGCTGGCTATTGTTGACGCTTGATCGTTCAAGCGGCAATGAACTCACCATGACCCAAGAATTGATCGCCGGTATGTTAGGGGTGCGGCGCGAGGGCGTCACCGAAGCCGCTGGCAGACTACAAGCCCAAGGCATTATCAGCTATCGGCGCGGACATATCACTGTGTTACAGCGTGCTGGTTTGGAGCAGCAAGTTTGTGAGTGCTATGCGGTCGTCAGAAAAGAAGTAAAACGCTTGCTGTCGGACGTCCATCAACGCTGACGCCATCGCAAGCAGAATCACATTCCATATTCAGGTAAAACGCATGATCGATATACTCAAAATGAATTTAAGTCCGAATTTCAAACGCAAGACTTTATTGGCGTTCGAGATTTGTATGTTGTTGTTATTATTATCCGGCGTGATTGCTTGGAATAACGCACGTTTATCCTCTGTCTCAATTAAAGAATTCGAGCAAGTTCATCAATTGACTCTTGGCTTGGAAAATCTACGCTCCCATATCGATAAGGCGGAAAATCGCCAATGGGCCTATTTTTTGACCCAGGAGCCGTCCTTATTGCAGCAAAGAGATGTGCTCTTGCAAGAGTTGACCCAAGATCGGACAAACCTACAAAATCTGGTGCTAGGTAAGACCGCAATGCAAGCGGATATCGACAACATTAATAGTATTGTTGAACAACGGGTTAGCACCTTAATTGATAGCGAAAAAGCCTTTAAAGCTGGCGGGTTTGCCAACGCCGCACCGAAGTTCAATAAAGGTCTCGAATTAGCCAGCGATATTCGTCGCCTTGTATTGGGATTGGAACGTCAGATTCAAGATGATTTGCATCAGCAGCAGAGTGAAGAGTTGGCTCGACTTACGCAAATCGCCTTCGTCATTATTTCGCTGCTGATTGTGACGGGCTTACTGTCGGCTTGGATACAGAGAAGTATCCACCACCGCCTAGTTGAAGAGTACACGCTGCATGAACAACAATTGCCCTTGTTGAAAAAAGGCGCTTTGCAAGACGCGATCTTTAACAGTACCAATTTTTCTAGTATCGCGACTGATGCGCAGGGCGTGATACAAATTTTTAATGTTGGCGCTGAACGCATGCTTGGTTATACCGCGCTCGATGTGCTGGATAAGATTAGTCCTGCTGATATTTCAGATCCTCAGGAAGTCATACAGCGTGCCGAAGAGCTCAGTGCAGAAATGGGCACGACAATCTTGCCAGGTTTTGAAGCCCTGGTTTACAAGGCGTCGCGCGGTATCGAAGATATCTATGACCTCACGTATGTGCGTAAAGACGGTACGCGCTTTCCCGCCAATGTCTCAGTGACAGCATTGCGTGATGTGGAACGTAAGGTGATTGGTTATCTCTTAATCGGCATCGACAATAGTGCGCGCAAACAAGTTGAGGCGACACAGGCGATTACCGATCAGCGTTTGCGTGACCTGCAGTTCTACACCCGTTCCTTGATTGAGTCGAATATCGATGCCTTGATGACGACAGATCCCGATGGCTTGATAAGCGATGTAAATCAGCAGATGGAAAGACTCACCGGCTGTACTCGAGAGGAGTTGATAGGGTCGCCGTGTAAAAATTATTTTACGGAACCCGAGCGAGCTGAAACAGCGATTGCCAGAGTCATGCAAGAGGGAAAAGTGACAAACTTTGAGCTCACTGCCCAAGCAAAAGATGGTAAAAAAACGGTGGTGTCATATAACGCCACCACCTTCTATGATCGTGAACGCAATCTACAGGGCGTATTCGCGGCAGCGCGCGATGTCACCGAACGCAAGCAATCTGAACTGGCATTACAAGTGACCAACGTCGAGCTTAATTTGGCGATCGCCACTGCCGAAAAAGCCAATTTAGCCAAGTCAGAATTTTTGTCGAGTATGAGCCACGAGCTGCGCACGCCGCTCAATGCCATTCTGGGTTTTGCGCAATTGATGGCATCAGAAACACCCGCGCCAAGTTGCGCACAAAAACAATCGATTGATCAAATTTTGCAAGCTGGCTGGTATCTGCTGAAGTTGATCAACGAAATCCTTGATTTGGCGATGATCGAGTCCGGACGTGTCACGATTTCGCAAGAAGCGATGTCCTTGACTGAGGTCTTGCAAGACTGTCAGGCCATGATAGAGCCGCAGGCGCAAAAACGAAATATCAGTATGCAGTTCCCAAAACTTGATCAAATGTTTTATGTACATGCCGATCGTATGCGGGTCAAACAAGTGATGATTAATTTGCTGTCGAATGCCATCAAATACAATCGCGATAATGGTAAGGTGTTTATCGAGTGCCAGCTGGCTAGTAAATCCAGGATCCGCGTGAATGTGACCGACACTGGAGCTGGACTGAATTCCAAACAGTTACAACAATTATTCCAACCATTCAATCGATTGGGGCAGGAGACTAGCAGTGAAGAAGGAACCGGTATCGGTTTAGTCGTAACCAAACAGTTGGTCGAGCTGATGGGGGGCGAAATTGGGGTCGAGAGCCAGGTTGGTGTGGGCAGTGTTTTCTGGATAGAACTTAATGCCTCGGCGATGCCCAAGTTGCCCCATTTTGAATCGATTTTACCTATCTGTGAGGACGAAGATAAACAACTTGGATCGCCGGATTTGGGTAAACGTACTTTGTTATATGTCGAAGATAATCCCGCTAATCTGGCCTTGGTTGAGCAGCTAGTCGCCCGTTGTCCCGATTTACGTTTGATTTCCGCTATCGATGGACACCTCGGTATACAAATGGCACGGGTTTACAAACCGGATGTCATTTTGATGGACATTAATCTACCCGGCATTAGTGGCTTCGGTGCCTTAAAGATTTTGCAGAACGATCCCGCGACCCAGCACATTCCTGTGATGGCCTTGTCCGCCAACGCGATGCCGCGAGATATTGAGAATGGACAGCAGGCCGGCTTTTATCGCTATCTGACTAAGCCGATCAAGGTCGATGAGTTTATGAACGCCTTAAATCAAGCTCTTGAACATGCCACAACGAGTTCATCGAACGCGTCAGTTATCCGCAGTGGCGATAAGTCACATTGAAAGAAAATCATGTTAGTGAAACCCGAGATACACCAGGCGAAAATTTTAGTTGTCGATGATCAGATCGCAAATGTCACCTTGCTTGAAAAAATTCTCGCCAATATCGGCTATCAACATGTGTTTTCCACGCTCGATCCCACCGCCGTCTGTGAATTGCACAGGCAACACCAGTTTGACTTGATCCTATTAGATTTGCAAATGCCGGTAATGGATGGCTTTGCCGTAATGCAAGCACTGAAAGAAGTTGAACCGCAATCCTATACGCCAGTATTGGTGATCACCGCACAGCCAGCAGAAAAACTACGGGCTTTGCAGGCAGGTGCAAAAGACTTTGTCAGTAAACCGTTTGAACTAGTTGAGCTGCAAACGCGTATCGCGAATATGCTGGAAGTGCGCTTGCTGTATAAGCGACTCGCTGAATACAACCTCATTCTAGAAAAAAGAGTGGAAGAACGAACCGTGCAATTGCGCCAAAGTGAGGCTCGCTTCAAGAGTTTTACTAAATTGTCTTCCGATTGGTATTGGGAGCAAGATGCAAATGGCAATTACATCAGTGCGGAAGGTCCCGTATTTGAGATGTTAGGGATACGCAGTATCAGCGACGATGGGCTTGCAAGTGAGCCTCTAGAGAATTCGAGCAGAGAGCCAGAAGATGCCAAGCTTGATGCCAGCGATGACGTCAATGATGACGCCTGGAATCAGGCTGAATATGCGCAATTGCACGAGAAAATACAAAGCCGTACGCCTTTCCTTAACTATGTTTACCGACGGATTTTAAACGATGGTAGCCATCAGTTCTTGCAGGTGAGTGGTGAGCCAATTTTTGATGACGTGGGGCGGTTTACTGGTTACCGTGGTATCGGTATGGAGCTCAATGATCGACAACGAGCGAATATTGAATCTACTTATTTACGCATGGCACTTAACAGTGTAGGGCTAGCGATTATGGTGTTTGATGGTGAGTCCAAAAACCTGTTGGATGCCAATCTTTCTGCCTGTAATTTGTTTGGCATTGCGCATCAAGATCTTGCTAACTTTGATTTACACCATTGGGGGCTAAGCGATATGCATACCCGCAATGAAGAATTTGCCAATCTTGTTGTGACGACCGGGATGCTGCGCGAGAATACACAATTGCGAATTCAGGCTGGTGAATATAGTCCAATCGGTATTGAGTGGCGCGCATTTGCCTGTGACACTGAGAGAAATTCCATATCAGATAAATGGGTGATCGTTGCCATCATGTCCGAAACTGAAACCATCACAGTTTTTGATGGTTTGGATTGATGATATGAATCCCACCCGAGGCAGTAATATTGAGAATAATCTCATCACGCTGTTGGAGATTAGTCATCTCAAACAGGTCAATCAACATAGTCAGGAGACAGCACAATTACGTACCACCATCGCCGAATTGCTATCGCGCCTAGAAAATCAATTTGATGTTATTAATGACAAAAATATTTTAGAACAACTCGTTCTGCAGCTGCGCGAAGCCAATCAACACCTGGTGATTGCGTCTATGAACGCGCAGACAATGCAAGAAGCCGCAGAGCAAGCAAAACTGAAGCAAGAACAATTTTTAGCGATGCTGGCGCATGAATTACGCAATCCATTAGCGCCAATCGCGATGGCAACCGAATTAATTGCTAAGCTCACCGATAGTCATGACAATTTACCGAAATTACACGGTATCCTCGCGCGTCAAGTAGGGCAGCTAGGTCATCTGGTTGACGATTTACTGGACGCTTCCCGCATTAGTAGTGGACGTATTAGTTTGTACAAGCAAGAGTTCACGTTGAAATCAATTATCGATAATGCGATTGAAGTGAGTAGTCCTTCGATTGCACTCAGGCACCAGCTTCTCGATTGTGAGCCATTATTGATGCCGATGACGGTGTATGCTGATTTTTTGCGGTTATCACAAGTGTTTAGTAATTTACTGATCAATGCTTCGAAGTTTTCGCCGGAGTACGAGACGATATCGATACGTTTTAGAAAACATCATGATCGTATTTTAATCAGCATCAAAGATAATGGGATCGGTATCGCTGCTGATATTCAACAACAAATTTTTGAATTATTTTCTCAAGGCTATCAATCGATCGATCGGGCACAAGGTGGGCTGGGAATCGGTTTGGCTTTGGTTCGTAGCATCGTCGGTATGCATGAAGGTGACGTCAAGGTGAAGAGTGAGGGGATAGGCTTGGGAAGTGAGTTTGTGGTGGAACTACCGCTTTCCATATTGTCGTCCTCATTGCCAGTGTCGACGTCTGGGCAGCTAAGCGAAACTCGGCAGTCACGCCACCGACCACACTTTAGCATTTTGATCATCGAAAATAATCCCGATACCCTGGCAGTTCTGGCAGAGGTATTGATCGGTGAAGGCCATCGCGTCAGTACGGCACTTAATGGTGCTCATGGCATTCAACTAATTCACGATGCCGGTGAAGATGGGTTTGACTTGATTTTTTGCGATTTGGGACTGCCGAATCACGATGGTTTTGAAATTGCCAGAAATATCCGCGCAATCCCTGCGGTCAGTGCAAGTAAGAGTAAAACGAAGCGCCCGGTTTGTCTTGTCGCGTACACAGGATACAACCAGGCGCAAGACCGAAAGCAAGCAATAGAAGCTGGTTTTGATCATTTCTTGGTAAAACCAGTTGCAACCGATACACTGCTGAATTTGATGGCAGGTTGGCTGTCAACTTGAAACACTTTTCTAATTTTTAATTATGACGCTACCTAGACCAGATGAGTTTACGCATCATCATAAATGGTTGCAACGTGCCTTTGAGCGGCAGCCCGATGAGATTGGCGCAGCCACCTTGCAATTATGGGAGCATCTCGCGCGTGAACTGATCAGCATTATTGGAGAAGCCGGTTTTGAGTCTCTATATTCACGCTGTGTTTACTTGTTGAAGGAAGATTATCCCTGGTTGCAATTACGCCTGTCATCCTCACAGGCTGGCACGCGCTTTGATGAACTACGGTCACAACTAGACCAACAGGAATTAGCTTTGGCGGAACGCGCAAGCCGTATGTTACTCGACACGTTTATACGTCTATTGGGTGGCTTGATCGGTGCTGGATTAACGCAAAATATTTTACAGGTCGCATGGGGCTCGATTTTGCCTGATGCTGAATCGAAAGTCGAACCTGATAGTGACGATCCCCGAGGTGATCCATAGCCATGTCAGATCGCAGTCAAGATACTAGAAGTTCGCAACATCGAATTCCATTTTCAAAATTGTATAACCCGGAGCAACCCCATGAGTGAGATCGACAATCAGCCTGTTCGTATCCAAAAATTACTAACAGGCGTGCCCGGCTTAGATGCATTGCTGGGCGGCGGCTTACCGGAATTTTCATTTAATTTATTGGCGGGGACTCCTGGTAGCGGCAAAACCACGCTGGCACATCAAATGATGTTTGCATTAGCGAATCCTGATCGACGTGCGATCTTCTTTACGGTACTCGGTGAGTCACCCTTAAAAATGCTTCGCTATCAGCAACAGTTTCCCTTTTTTGATTTTGCCAAAGTCAATAGCTCGATTAAGTTTGTGAATCTCGCGGCAGATTTATTGGATGGGGATTTTGATCGGGTGCTGTCGCGTATTATTGAAGAAGTGCAGGGGTTTTCGCCAGGATTGGTGTTTGTCGATTCGTTTCGCTCTATCGTCCAGAGCGCGCGCTCTGACGATCCAGGGATATCTGGCTTGCAACACTTGGTGCAGCAACTAGGTATGCAAATGAGTAGTTGGCAAGCGACGAGTTTTTTGATCGGGGAATATCTCGTTCAAGAAGCGGAATCGAGTCCGATATTCACCGTCGCTGATGGCATCATCTGGATGTCGCAGATGTCCTATCGTGATTCCATGATACGTAAAATTCAGGTGGTTAAGATGCGTGGTCAGGCGCAGAGTCCGGGTTTGCATACGTTCAAAATTAGCGATTCTGGGATTGAGGTATTTTCACGTGCGGTTGCCAGTGTTGAACTTAATAATAGTGCTAGTCAAGTGCAAGGTGACGCGATCAGAATGTCAACGGGCAATACGACATTAGACCAAATGATGGGCGGTGGGGTACCGCAAGCCTACTCTGTTTTAGTGGTGGGACCTTCTGGCTCTGGTAAAACCATATTAGCGACTCAATTTTTGGCCGAGGGTGTACGTGTGGGAGAAAAAGGAGTGATCGCTGCATTTGAAAAAAGCCCGCATCAATTACTTAGTCAAGAACTTAAACGCATGATAGAGAGTGGCAATGTTGGCGTGATTAACACCCAAAGCTTGGATTTGTCGTTGGATGAAATTTTTCATGACATGGTAGAAAATGTGCGTCGCTTACAGGCCAAGCGTTTGGTGATTGATTCTCTGTCGGGTTTTGAACTAGCGTTGTCGGCGGTATTTCGTGAAGATTTTCGCGAGGCTCTATATCGCATGGTCGCTAGCTTGACTGCCATGGGTGTGACAGTCTTGATGACGGCAGAACTTGAAGATCAATATACCAGTTTGAAGTTTAGCAGCTCTGGTAATGCTTTCTTGGCCGATGCCATCATCATGCAGAGATACGTTGAAATCAGTGGCCAGCTGCGCCGCGTAATTGCCGTGGTGAAGGTTCGATCCAGTACGCATAGCAAAGATATTTGCTTCTATACGATAGCCGAAGACGACATTTGTATCGGTGAAGCGTTGACGAATTACGTTGGCATCCTTTCTGGATTGCCTGAACGTGTTTAGCAATGTTGGTATTGGTGATGTCATGCTCGTAGTGGAAGTTTGCGTAGTTTGTAGTGTGTAATTTGTCCTCAGTTTAGTAATGCTGTTCAGTTAATCTCAAAATGTCGAGGCGTCAGCCCTGCGAAAGTAGGGTTCCAGTGTCTTTAGTCTTTTACGTATCTTCATTCCCGCCTTTGCGGGAATGAAGATACGTGGAATTAGGCTTAACTGAACAGCACTATCCTCAGTTTAGTTCTTTTTTTGCTCCTGTTTATGTGCGGAAACGCACTTAGAAAAATCTCTGTTTCATTTAAGCTGGTTCCAAGCCGAAGTGCGGTCGGGCATCAGCTTTTTAAACTACGCCAACGGCAGAGATGGGACGCAAGCTTTGAAAACCAAGAAGAGTAATTCATCTCTATTCGATATCCCTAAAGGCGATTTGTACCCCGCTTTTAAGGCGACAATATCATCTGTCTGGCAGCGTTTTTCAACCGCAAAACGCGTGCCGCATGATGATGTAAATCCGTTGAGAGCAGAGCTGTTTAGTGCGCAGCAAATGGAGCAACATGGACGCCATTTAGCGCACCACCATCGGCTGGCAGCAAAGTCAGGGCGCAATCAATTATTGCGTCGGCTTGCTGATAATGAAGAAAGCATTATTGATGCTTGTGCCCACCTAATTGCCGCCACCCAGTCGGGATATCAAGTGACGCCAGCAGCCGAATGGTTGCTGGATAATTTTTATGTGATCGAAGAGCAGATACACACAGCCCAGCGCCATCTTCCTAAAGATTATAGTCAGCAATTGCCACGCTTATCGCATGGTGAATCACGTGGTTTGCCACGTGTTTATGATCTGGCCTTGGAAGCGATTGCCCATGGTGACGGACGGATTGATCCAGATAGTTTGCGCGGTTTTATTAGCGCGTATCAGGAAACCCAAAGTTTGATGCTGGGAGAGTTGTGGGCGATTCCGATTATGCTCAGGCTGGCGTTGATCGAGAATTTGCGGCGTGTGGCACTGTATATCAAACAATCCCGAATACATCGCAATCTGGCGTGTGAGTGGGCGCAGCGGCTCATTCAATGTGCTGAGGACGATCCGAATAAATTGATCTTAGTGGTCGCTGAAATGGCGCACACCAATCCGCCCATGCAAAGTGCTTTTGTCGCTGAATTTGTTCGGAGAATTCAAGCGCAAAATCCCAGTCTGCTGTTACCACTTAGCTGGTTGTCGCAAAGCTTGGCGGAGTCCAATCAAAATATAGAATCGATGTTGCAAGCTGATGCACAGCATCAAGCCGCAGATCAGGTTTCTGTTAGCAATAGTATCGCCAGCTTACGTTTGTTATCGGCGATCGATTGGCGTTTATTTGTTGAACATCTTAGTCATGTCGAACAATGCCTGCGTTTAGATCCTAGTAAGACTTATCAAGAGATGGATTTTGCTACGCGCGATCAGTATCGTCACGCCGTCGAACAGTTGGCAAGACATAGCCCAGTCAGTGAGTTGGAAGTCGCCAAGATTGCCATTGATCTTTCTGTTAGAGCGATGCGCAAGAGCACTGATGGTCAGAGTGCGAGTGCACCCGCATCGGCAATTTTTTTGGAGGAAATTAAATCATCGTTGGATGTACGACTGATGCACCCTGGCTATTATCTGATTGGTGACGGTAAGTTGGCGCTAGAAGAATTGCTGGATTTCAAATTACCCCTGCAGCAGCAATGGCGTCGATACTTGATGCGTTTTCCCCTCGGCCTTTATCTATTTGCCATCGGCCTACTGAGCATAGGTGCTCTCTATCTGCTAGCGCGCAGTATGCGACTTGAGGGGGAATCCGTTGTGTTGCTGACGACGATCACAGTTTTAAGTATCGTCGCGATGAGTCAATTCGGTGTCACGACGGTGAATTGGTTAGTCACCATGATGACTGCGCCAAAATCGTTGCCGAGAATGGATTTTAGTCAGGGTGTGCCCCTTGCTTCGGCGAGTATGATTGTGGTGCCGTGCATGATGACCAGTCAGCAAAATATTGATGAGCTGGTGGATACTTTAGAGCTACGATTTTTGGCAAATCGCGATCCGCATTTACGGTTTTGTTTATTGACCGATTTTGCCGATGCAGTCAGTGCAGAATTGCCGGAGGATGCTGGTTTGTTATTGCATGCGGAAACTTGTATTACCTTATTGAATCAAAAATACCGTCACTCGCAAAATCCTTTACGAAGTAGTCATATCAGTGAAAGTTTGACCCCTGTGACGCAGGATCAAGTGATCGATTATTTCTTACTATTTCATCGACCACGTTTATGGAATCCACAACAGCAATGCTGGATGGGATATGAACGCAAACGCGGCAAATTGGCCGCTTTAAATGCTTATTTGCGTGGCCATGGCGCTGCGGCTTTCACCCACATTGTTGGCGCGCCGGATCTCATGCCGCCAATCCGCTACATCATTACACTCGATGCCGATACAGGATTGCCGCGTGACGCTGCGCGTAAGTTTATTGCGACCATGGCACACCCCTTAAATCGGGCGAAATATGACGTTCAACTGCAACGTGTAGTGGCGGGCTATGGCATTTTGCAGCCTCGAATTGCCGTCAGCTTGCCAGATGAAAATGCCACACGCTACGAACTACTATGCGCTGGTGAAGTGGGGATTGATCCTTATACGCGTTCGGTATCTGATGTTTATCAGGATGTGTTTGGTGAGGGCTCTTTTATCGGCAAGGGGATCTATGAGATCGACAGCTTTGAGCTGGCCTTAAAGGATCGTCTGCCAGAAAATCGTATTCTCAGCCATGATTTATTGGAAGGCTGCTATGCCCGCGCTGGTTTAGTCAGTGATGTAGAACTGCATGAACAACAGCCTGCCAGTTATCAAGCCGATGCGCTGCGGCGCCATCGATGGATACGGGGTGATTGGCAAATTGCGGCGTGGTTGTTGGCGAAAGTGCCGGCCTATGACAGGGCGAATGATGTCCGCACAAGCTATTGTCATAATCCTTTGACCTTACTCTCACGGTGGAAGTTATTTGATAACTTGCGTCGCAGTGTGCTTCCTATGGTGTTGAGTGTACTAATGGTGCTCTCTTGGTTCTTGTTGGCCTCGCCACAATTTGGTTTGATCGTTGCGCTGATCAGCTTATGTATGTCGCAATTCTTAAACTTTGCGCGTTCCAGTTTGAGCATCATCAAGCCGCATCGCGAGCTTGCATGGCGCGCGATGGGTAAAGATTGGTTGTGGCATACCCGCCAGCAATTGACACAAATTTTTCTTGCTATCAGCTTTTTACCCTTTGAGGCTTTCAGCAATCTTGATGCTATTGGTCGTACCCAATGGCGTATCCGAATTTCCGGACGTCAGCTACTCGATTGGAATCCTTCAAGTCAAACCAATCGACATCCGGGGAATGCTTGGCGGGCAACTTGTCGCAGTATGTGGTTTTCCCCGGTCAGCGGTATATTGATTTTTGTCGCGCTGGCATATTGGCGTCCCGAGGCACTGCCCGCAGCGAGTGTGATTTTACTGCTATGGATAGGTGCGCCGCTGACTGCGGCTTGGATTAGTCGTACGCCACATCTGAATATCAGTCAGGTGGATGAGTCGGAGCGTCGATATTTGCGCCAACTCGCTCGCAAGACATGGTTGTTTTTTGAACGCTACGTCAATGCAGAGAACCATTGGTTGCCGCTCGATAATGTGCAAGAGTTCCCGATTGCGGTGCAGGCTCGCCGGACTTCCCCAACGAATATCGGTCTGTCTTTATTGGCAAATTTAGTTGCCTATGATTTCGCTTTTATTTCTGCTGGACGTTTAGTCAAACGCACTCAGTTATGCATTACGACGATGGAGAAATTAGCTCGTTTTCAAGGGCATTTTTATAATTGGTATGACACTGAGAATCTAAGTCCACTGTTGCCAAAATATGTTTCCACGGTCGATAGCGGGAATTTAGCCGGACATTTAATGGTGTTGCGCACTGGACTGTCAGGGATGGCGAGTAGTCAGATTTTTCGCTGGACTTATTTTGACGGCCTGCAAGATACTTTTAGCATACTTTGCAGTCACGTCGCTGAAAGTGACATGCAGAGAACCGAGTCCTTACGGCAGTTACTCGACCATATCTGCATGCAGAATACGGTACACGAACAAGATCAAGCTAATAATCTATTTCATGCGTTTGATCACCTAAAGGCGATTCAGCGTTTGTGTGTTGAGTTACCGACAAGTCTGCATTTGCACGCACAGCAACTGCCCTTATCTGCAAAGCAGGACGGAGTGCAGCTCTGGGTTGATGCGTTGACTGAACAAGTGGTAGATGGGCTAGATGATCTCTTGTTGCACTGTCCTTGGTTAACGATGGGGGAGCACTTAACTGCCGAGCAGATGCAGCATTTTTACCAATTGCGGCGAATTCCTAGTCACCAGCATCTGGTGCAATTGCATGAAGATTTTTCTGCCAGTATTGACAGTTTTGAGGGCGATAAACCAGCCAACTACCAAGAGATCATCGCGGAAATTACGCGCTTGACCTTACTCGCAAGTTTGCGTGCTTCAGCTTGCTTGTCAGAGATACAGACCCTATGCGCGCGGATCGATGATATTAATCAGATGGAACTAGGTTTTTTGTACGACACCAATAGTCATTTACTAGCGATAGGCTATAACCATACTGACAGCCGTCTGGATAACAATGCGTATGATTTATTGGCATCCGAGGCGCGTCTGGCCAGCTTCGTCGGCATCGCACAAAACCGCTTACCACAAGAGAGTTGGTTCGCGCTCGGCAGGCAACTGACGCTGGCGAATGGTGAGCCGATACTGATGTCCTGGAGTGGTTCGATGTTTGAGTATTTGATGCCACTGTTAGTGATGCCGAATTTTTCGCATACGCTGCTCAATCAAACCTATCGCACGGCAGTGCAGAGACAAATCGCGTATGGTGTTGAGAGAAAAGTACCTTGGGGTATTTCAGAGTCTGGATACAATCAGGTTGATCCGCACCTCAACTATCAATATCGCGCCTTTGGTGTTCCCGGCCTTGGTTTTAAGCGTGGACTAGGCGATGATTTGGTGATCGCGCCGTATGCCAGCATGATGGCTTTGATGGTGATGCCGAAAGAAGCCTGCGACAATTTACAGGCGATGTCCGCCTTGGGCTTTGAAGGCAGCTTTGGATTTTATGAAGCGATCGATTACACCCAATCACGTCTGGCACATGGACAAACCCATGTCTTGATCCGCTCTTTCATGAGTCATCATCAGGGTATGGGCTTACTGGCCTTGGCTTATCTGTTACTGGATAAACCACTACAAAGACGCTTTGTGATGGAGCCGAGTTTGCAGGCGAGTTTGCCGCTGTTGCATGAACGTGTTCCTAAGAGTCATGCTACCTACGCGAATACTAGTGAACTGTCTGATATTCGCAATAACTCCAATTTGCAGGAAATGGCGGTGCGCGTGATTCATAAGCCAGATCACCAGACACCCGAAGTACAACTTTTATCCAATGGTCGTTATCATTTGATGATCAGCAGCGCCGGCGGCAGTGCCAGTCGTTGGAATGACCTGGCGCTGAATCGTTGGCGTGAAGATAGTACGCGCGATCATTGGGGTAGTTTTTGTTATCTGCGAGAGTTCGATAGCAATGCACGTCTGATTCAAAATTTTTGGTCCAGTACCTATCAACCGACTTTGGTGCCGGCAGAGCAAATGGAGGTGATTTTCTCAGAAGGGCGGGCAGAATTTCGCCGTCTTGACCACCAATTTTTGCAGCATACTGAAATCGTTTTATCACCCGAAGATGATATTGAATTGCGCCGTACACACATTACGAATCGTTCTCGGCGACCGCGTATTTTGGAACTTACCAGTTATAGCGAAGTGGTGTTGAATACGGCTGCGGCCGATAACTTGCATCCTGCTTTCAGTAACTTATTTGTCCAAACCGAAATCGAATTTGCACGACAAGCGATTTTGTGCCAACGTCGCCCGCGTTCGGATCAGGAATTTCATCCTTGCCTGTTTCATCTGGTAGCGGTGCATGGAGTAGAGATAGAGGCGATTAGTTATGAAACTGACCGCGCGCAATTTATTGGACGTACCCGCGATTTACGCGACCCACAAGCCATGCAGCATTTTGGGGCATTGAGTCAATCGCAGGGATCCGTGCTCGATCCTATCGTGGCGATACGCGTTCTACTGCACCTGGCACCCGAACAGACCATTAGTGTCGATTTTGTCACGGGCGTTGCCCATGACCGTCCACATGCTTTGACGCTGATCGATAAGTATCGAGATCGTCATCTCGCTGATCGGGTCATTGAGCTTTCTTGGACTCATAGTCAGGTTACTCTGCGTCAGCTCAATATTAGTGAAAGCGAGGCACAAACTTATACTCGATTAGCTAGCTCTATCATTTACGTCAATCCCTTATTACGTGCCGCTCCCGAGATTTTGCAATTGAATCGGCGTCAGCAATCGGCGCTGTGGAGTTATGCGATTTCTGGCGATCTACCTATTGTGTTGGTGCAAATCAAAGATCAGGCGAATCTCACACTGATACAGCAATTGGTGTCGGCGCACGTGTATTGGCGATCCAAAGGCTTGGAAGTGGATCTGGTGATTTGGAATGAAGAGCACAATGGCTATCGCCAGGCTCTACAAGAGCAAATTGTGGGACTGATCTCCGCGCTGCCTCTACTGCATCAAAATAAGCAGCAAAATCACCTTAAACAAGGCGGGATTTTTGTCCGCGCTCTGGATCAAATTTCTTTGGAAGATCGGCATCTCTTTTTAAATGTCGCGAGAATTTGTCTGAGCGACCAGCAAGGTAGCTTACTCGAACAAATGAATCGCAGGCCGCTGGTTGAGCGCATCCTGCCCGCTTTAGAGGCCTTCAATCAAAATGCCAGTTATCTGGCAAATCTGTTCGGTCAGGGCGTCAAAGCGAAGCGTAGCCATCTTCCACTGACGGGTAAAGATAAATCTGGATTTCAGCATCCATTTTCAAAAGATAAGCCGGCGGTATTGGACATTGAGCTTTTGGAAAGCAATGGTTACGGGGGATTTG
This sequence comes from Affinundibacterium seohonense, assembly GCF_014284305.1. GTDB lineage: Bacteria > Pseudomonadota > Gammaproteobacteria > Burkholderiales > Burkholderiaceae_D > Undibacterium > Undibacterium seohonense. The sequence continues at coordinate 124,204 of NZ_JACOFW010000003.1, read as the reverse complement.
AGTTAGATGGAAAATCCTATGTGATACGCAGTGGTAACGACCGTAAAACACCAGCACCGTGGGTGAATGTCATTGCTAATCCACAACTGGGTACCGTGATATCGGAGAGTGGCCAGTCATATACTTGGGTTAGCAATGCCCATGAATATCGCCTGACGCCATGGAACAATGATGCGGTCAGTGATGCGGGTGCAGAAATGCTATATATCCGCAACGAACAGAGCGGTACTTTCTGGTCGCCCTTGCCTAGGGCAGGGCAGGGCAGGGGGATTACCTTTGTCGTCATGGATTTGGCTTTAGTGAATTCGAGCATGAGCAGGACCACATTGCCAGCAAGGTGACGGTCTTTGTGTGTCTTGATGTGCCTATTAAATATACGATTTTACGTCTGCAAAATATCGGTGACGAAACCCAAGAGTTATCGGTGAGCAGCTATGTGGAATGGGTGCTTGGTGATATCCGTGCCAAAACCCAGATGCATGTTCATACCTGGCAGGAGAGCAATCTTGATGCTGGCACGCACACCATCTTGGCGCGTAATCCTTATCATGCGGAATTTGCTGACTTTACCGCTTTTTATCAAACGCAGAGTCGCCATCAAAGACGAGCAGGTCAATCAACACCGCATTGGACGGCTGACCGTAAAGAATTTATTGGGCGCAATCGCTCCTTAGACCATCCGCAAGCGATGGAAAGGCGTGGACTAGCTGGCAAGGCCGGAGCCGGTTTAGATCCCTGTGCCGCGTTTCAATATGTGATTAGCTTGGAGCCAAACGAGGTGTGTGAACTGGTTTATATGCTTGGTGCATTGGATCAGGGCACACAACATCAGCCAGCCGTCAAACTGATACCGGTGTCAGAATTTTTGACAAAGTTTGAAGGCGTCAGTTGCGCCTATGAAGAATTGGCAAAGGTAAAGTCCTACTGGTCCGCGACCTTAGACACGATGCAAGTGAAGACCCATGAACCTGCCTTTGATCTGTTAGCGAATGGCTGGTTGTTATATCAGACGCTGTCAGCCCGAATGTGGGCGCGTAGCGGCTTTTATCAATCGGGTGGTGCGTTTGGCTTTCGTGATCAATTGCAAGACAGTATGGCGCTGGTGCATAGCCAGCCACAATTAGTGCGCCAACACATCGTCTTAGCGGCATCGCGTCAATTTATCGAAGGTGATGTCCAGCATTGGTGGCATCCGCCCGGCAATCGTGGGGTACGCACGCGTTGTTCGGACGATTTCTTGTGGCTAGTCGCTGCGGTCGTGCGTTATCTCACGGTCACCGGTGATCAGCAAATTCTAAATGAAATGATTCCCTTCATTGATGGCAGAGCGCTCAATCCGGAAGAGGATTCTTATTATGATCTGGCATCACCAACATCCCAATCCGCCACCTTATATCAGCATTGTGTACTCGCCTTGGAACATAGTAATCGTTTGGGGCAGCACGGCTTGTGTCTGATCGGTTCAGGTGATTGGAATGATGGCTTTGATCAAATTGGCGTGCAGGGTAAAGGCGAAAGTGTGTGGCTAAGTTTCTTCGCTTACCAATGCTTGCAAGATTTTTCTGTCGTGGCGCAACAACGTCGCGAACTACAATTAGCCGCGACATGGCAGGACCGCGCTAGCGCACTACAAACCGCAATAGCGAGCGCTGGTTGGGATGGGGCATGGTATCGGCGCGCGTATTTTGACGATGGCAGCGCATTGGGATCAGCGCAAAATCATGCCTGCCAAATTGATTCAATTGCTCAAAGCTGGGCGGTGTTGTCCGGTGCTGGCAGCACAGAACGTAATGCGATGGCGATGCAGTCCATGTTGGACAGACTAGTGCAAAAAGAGGCAGGATTGGTGCAATTGCTGGCACCGCCATTTGATCAGGAAGAACCGAATCCTGGCTATATCCGTGGCTATGTTCCCGGGGTGCGCGAAAATGGTGGTCAATATACGCATGCCGCGATTTGGGCAGTGATGGCCTTGGCCAAGTTAGGACGCAGTGCGCAGGCATGGGAATTGATGCACATGATTAACCCCATTCAGCATGGCAATTCTGCAGCCGCGATAGCGCGTTATAAGGTTGAGCCGTACGTGGTAGCTGCTGATGTGTATGCCGTCACACCACACACTGGCCGTGGCGGTTGGACCTGGTACACCGGTTCTGCCGGATGGATGCTAAGACTGATGTGGGAGTCTTTGCTTGGACTCGATATCCGGGCGAACCAATTGCGCATACGACCATGCATACCGGCGACTTGGGATGGCTTTTCTATGAGCTATCAATATCAATCTAGTCGCTATGAAATCACCGTTCAACAAACAGCTACGGGCGAAGCTGGAATGCGTCTGGACGGTCTTGCACAACATCAGGACTTCATCACGATGCAAGACGATGGCAAGACGCATGTTGTTTTAATTTTGCTGAAGAACGACAGTATTTGATGCCATGGGCTAGAAATTCGACAGAAAGTTTGCCTAAATAAATGCTACGTTCGCCAGCGAACAGAACTGTCGTGTGTTCTCACTTATAACGGTACAGCACTTTGCTTAATGTACTTACCGTCTAACTGGAGAAACACGATGAACCAAGATCTAAAAAAATTGTTCAGTCCACTTACTATCTTATTATTGATCACAATTGTTGGCTGCAGCAGTATGAAAACCCCGGCGACCGCTGATGTTGCCGTGTCCAAAGCGGCGGTTGATAACGCCGTTGGCGCTGGCGGTGCAGAATTTGCACCAGTAGAAATGAGTGCCGCACGTGAAAAAATGCGTCTGGCGAATGCCGCGATGGCAGCGAAAGACTATCCCTTAGCGATCGAGTTGGCGAATCAAGCGCAGGTCGATGCCAAGCTGGCGCAAAGTAAGGCGAACTCTGCGAAAGCGCAGGTAGCGGCTGATGCATTGCAAGAAGATATTCGTATCATGCGCGAAGAATTTAATCGTGCGAACGCGTTGCGAAAATAAAACCACTTGCTCAGACTCAAGACCACCAACGCCTTTAATATCTACTTAGGAAATTTCATGAAAACATCAATCACCCGCATCATGACGCCAATCGCAATAGCGATTAGCGTGTTGTTGGCTGCATGCAGCACAACACCCAAAACCACTACATTATTAGACCAGACTCGCAGCGACTTTATGATGGCGCAGAATAATCCGGCAGTCGGTACGTATGCACCTTTAGAGATGAAACACGCTAGTGAAGCGCTGGCGGTTGCGAATGAAGCGGCGCTCAATCGTGACAGTGAACAAAAGATTGACTCACTGGCTTATTTGGCAAAACAAAAAATCGCCACCACGCAAGAAGTTGCTAAGCAAAAATCAGCCGAAGCGGACGTACAAAATAGCAACAAACAACGTGATCAATTGCGACTAGATCAGCGTACGCAAGAAGCGAATCAATCAAAAGCAGCAGCTGATCAAGCTAAGTTAGAAGCCGAGCGAGCAAAGAATGCGGCGGATCAATCTAAGATCGCTGCAGATCAGGCGAAGCTAAGCGCAGAGCAATCCAAACAAGCAACGCAAGCGGCGCAAAACGACACCTTAGAAGCGCAACGTCTGGCGCAAGAAGCCCAAGCGAAAGCAGCGAAGCTGGAAGCGCAGTTAGCCGAGCTGGCTGCAAAGAAAACCGAACGTGGCATCGTGATTACCTTTGGCGACGTGTTATTCGATACCAATCAATCGCGTCTGTCACCAGAAGGCATGCGTATCGCTCAGAAATTGGCGGATGTGTTGCAACAAAACCCGCAACGCATGGCCTTGGCTGAAGGCTTTACCGATAGCGTCGGAACAAATGCCTACAACCAAGCCTTGTCTGAACGTCGCAGTGACGCGGTGCGAAGTGCCTTGCACGGCATGGGTGTCAGCCGTGATCGCATCAGTAGTCGCGGCTATGGTGAATCGTTCCCGGTGGCTGGTAATCAGACTGCGGATGAGCGTCGTTTGAATCGCCGCGTAGAAATTATTTTGTCAGATGACAGCGGCAAGATCGCACCGCGTTAATTGAGCATGCAGAAACGCCAAATTCATTGAACTCAGAAAGCACATTATGGCTAAGAACAAATTTAATAGCAGCTACCAAGCTGTTACTCAGGACTTCAACGAACTAGTTAAGGACGCACAAATGTTATTTGAAGAAGCAACAACACTTACCGGTGAAAAAGCAAACGAAGCGATCAAGCGCGGGATGGAACTTTTAGAAGTTGCAAGTAAAAAGCTCCATGAAGCACAGAACAGCGTCATCAATTCGGCAAAAGAAGCAAGTGACTGTACCGAGGTCTATGTCAAAGAAAATCCGTGGCGTGCGATAGGCGCAGCGGTCGGTGTCGGTTTAGTGATCGGCGTCCTACTCGGTCGCCGCCGCTAACACCTGCAAGATGCCATCTCGTCTCTATTTTATTCATTCCACTATTAGGATTTATCATGACTGCACTACTTACACAAAAAAAGACCGCTAAACAATCAACCAGCAGTAATGTATTGTTTGGTATCGTGGCTGTTAGCCTGACGTTAGGCAGCTTGGCTGCATGCAACCGATCCACGGAGCCGGTCGCACCTGCGGCGTCGATTACCATCGGCACCGAAGTGGATGATGCGGTGTTAACCACCAAAGTGAAATCAGCCTTAATGGCCGATGAGTATGTCAAAAGCTTGGACATCAAAGTGGAAACATTTAAAGCCGATGTCATGCTGAGTGGTTTTGTCGATACCCAGGCACAAATGGATCGTGGCGTCGAAGTCACAAAAGCAGTCATGGGCGTTCGTAATGTGAACAATAAGTTGAGTATCAAAGACGGCACCCAATCCGTTGGCAATAAAATTGATGACACCGTCATTACCGCGAGTGTGAAGTCCGCAATGCTGGCTGACCCGATCATGAAAAGTCGTGAAGTTTCCGTTGTTACCGTTAAAGGCGAAGTACAACTGAGCGGTTATGTGGATAGTGAAACGCAAATTTCACACGCCAGTGATGTCGCAAAAACAGTTGAAGGTGTGGTGAGTGTAGTGAACCACATGAGTGTTAAAAAGTAAGTCTAGCTTGTTATGCCATGGCGCTCGTTCAATCGAGCGCCTTTTTTTTGCGTTAGATTTATAACCAATATGCCAGACGCCGCGCAAACCATTGTTTGATACGGTCAAGCAGCGAGCGTTGCGCCCACGATTCTTGGCTGACCGGTATAGAAGAACGTAGATCTTCAGCAAAAGCACTTTCCATCTCTTGTCCAAATGCCGGACTATAGATGACTACATTGATCTCACGATTATGTAAAAAACTGCGGGTATCAATATTGGTCGAGCCCACAGTAGACCATTGACCATCAATCACCGCGGTTTTCGCATGTAGTACTGCCACTTTCAGTTGAAACAGCTGTACGCCTTGCTCTAACATCTCAGCGAAGTAGGATTTTGAGGCTTGAGAAACCAAATCGTTGTCGTTCACGCCGGGTAGTATTAATCGCACATCGACTCCACGTTTGACCGCTGCGCCTAAGGCCGCGAGGATTGCCTTGTCAGGCACAAAGTAAGCACAGGTAATGTGTATCCGATGTTGAGCCTGATTTAGCGCTACCAAATAGGCTTGGTAAATATCTTGATTGTCTTGCGGTCCACTGGCTAAGACGCGTACTAGATGTGTCCCTCTTTGCGGTAAAAGCGGAAAAAAGTCAGCCACCGGCAAGTCGGCGAAATCCAGTTTTTTCTCCTCCAGCCAGGTATCTAAAAACACCCACTGAATCGCTGCCACGGCGGGTCCGACCATTTGTATATGGGTGTCGCGCCAGCCTACCGCTGGATTGCCGCGTTGCTTTGAACGGAATAAGGAACTGGTTGCATAGCTATTGCTGATATTGATGCCGCCAGTGAATGCAATTTGCCCATCGACCACCAGCAATTTTCTATGATCGCGCTGGTTTGGTGACCACGGTACCGCTTCGCTCAGTGCCCGTACAGGATTAAAAGGATGAAAGGCGAGTAACTCAATGCCGCTCGCACTGAGCGCATCGAAGAAGGCTTGTGGGGTGCCCAGCGTGCCGACACTATCGTAGATAATCCGCACTTGCACACCAGCGGCTTGCCGTTCCATTAATAGCTTGGCAAAGCCATCCCCCAAAGGATCTTGATCGAAAATATAAGTTTCTAAATGGATGTGTTTTTTCGCAGTCTTAATCGCGGCGATCATTGCTGCCATCGTTTGCGGCCCGTCATGCAAGAGCGTGATTTGGTTGCCGTCAATCAAAGGATTGCCCGTGACGGTTTGTTCCAAGATGGCGAGTGTACGTAAATCTTGATAGGCGCCGCGCCAGCGTTTTTTTAATAACACCGCGCTGGCTTTTGTCGTTAATTGTCCTTGCGCATTTCTCACCATCAGATCAGCTTGGCTGGCGTCTGGCGTTAAATTACCTACTCGCACGGAGGCGCTACGATCATGATCATCGTCGGTACGATTGCTGGGCATGGATGCTGTTTTGGATTCTGGTGTTAGCTCTTGTGCATGAGGTGTCAATACGCTACATGAGCAGCAACTGGCAACGATACAATAGCTGCCCAGCTTCGCTAAAGGCGTGGCCTTAGTGAGGCTTTGTTTATCTACGTTGTTGCTGTGATTCCAGCTTTGTGATCCAGGCGGCTTGTCAGAATATTGCATTGCTTCCGCCTGATCACCAAGGTTGAGAAATTAGACGCTTGGACGGTGCCAAGATCGATCGCGGTAATACTAAGAGAGTGCCAATTCGGGCTGTTGCCGCTGTTGTTGTTTAGGCTTGGCGAACTTATTGACTGTACCCAGCTGGCTTTTTTGCGTACATCTCTCTGCAGAGCGATCTTTGGTGGACGAAAATTTCAACAGGTCAGTCAGAAAAGCTGGATCAATAATCACAATTTCGCGTTGATTGACGGTGATGACACCTAGTCGATGAAACACGGAGAGTATGCGGCTGACAGTTTCGATGGCAACGCCGAGATAGTTCGCAATTTCATTACGTGACATGCGTAAATTAAAGCGACGTGAGGAGTAACCAAGTTGTGCATAGCGCTCGCCCATCATGTATAAAAATCGACCGACTTTGGCTTCGGCGCTCAAGCTACGTTGGACGCCTAGCATATAGCGTTCACGTACAATCTCTCGGCTCATGATCTGCAATATAGCATGACCAAACTGTTCTGATTTTTTGCATAATTCTTGTAAGGTCGAATAGGGAACCAAGATGATGTCGCAATCCGATAGGGCCATGGTCTGGGACTGGTGGTGCTGAAGATGAATGCTATCAACCCCAATCAGATCGCCTTTCATCGGAAAGCTCAACACCAGTTCTTTATCAAGGTCATCCGTCATCGAGGATTTCAAGAATCCACAATTCACTAAAAACAAATTTTCCAAAGGATCATTATTCAGATTAACAGTTTGTCCTGCCTTGAAGCGTACATGCTGAAAGCGACTGCTGTCCTCGTACAAATCCAGCGGCCGGTTGATGCGCAGTAAATCGCACACCTCCTGCACGCTAGACCAAAGCTCTTTTGATCGAAGTTCGTTGTGTTGAAAAGCATGTCGAGTAGAGTGAGCGATGGCAGGCAACATAATTAGCTTTCTGATTGCTGTTGAAATGAAGGGTGGGTTGGACATGCGTGCAGGTATGCGGCAAATTGCAGCACACCTACATAAAAATTAAGGATTGCGAATTAAGCGACCGTTATCGATTTTGACCTGATCATTGACATGAAAGCCTGGGTCGTTGGCAAAACTTAAGGTCTGGGTAGCGCCTGTTTGCAATCGAACGATGACTTCAAAGTGACTGGTTTTCCGGCTATTTCCTTCGATTGCCCGACCAGCATAGGCACCGCCAATGGCACCTGCAATTTGTGCCGCTGTTCGTCCATTGCCGCCACCCACTTGACTACCAATTAAAGCGCCAGCAAGACCGCCACCTATGGTTCCTAAATAGCCGCCTTCACCACGTGTCTCGATAATATTGATCGCTTCTATTCGACCACAGTTATAACAATTGTTTTTCTTGATTGGTGGCGTTGACTTGACTTGCGATATATTGCCGCTCAAACCTCGCGCCAACTGCTGACTGATGGTGCGGTCACGTAAGCTCAGATAGGCGATGACTTCACTACGCGGTGTGATTTGATCACGGCTGCGTATGATGTAATTCGCCGCATACTCACCACTACCAGATTCCGACATTAACACTTTGCCGCGGACACCGCTGATCGATAATTCTACTCTGGCACCCGGATTGCCATTCAAATAGAAAGATAAATTACTGCCTGGATCTAAGTCTTCAGACGCATCGAAGCGGAAATTTTGTATAGCGAGTTTGCCGGAGACGTCATTCTTTGGATGATAACCCACCCCGATTTGCAGCGACTCATTTAAGACCTCACTACTAACCTGATTACCGACGCGTAGATTGGCGGTCACTTGACTGCGCGCGGCGATTCTATCGCGGGCACTGATCGTGTAAGTTCCCTCGTACTCGCCAACCCCGACTTCTGTTAAATTCAGATTACGGGTGGCACCCGCAATGCGCAGACTCGCCTGACCGCCAGGAGTGCCATACATACTAAAATTGAGATCAACACCAGCTCCCAATCGTCTCACTTCATCGACATAAAAAGTTTGAATGCGCGGGCTTGCATTTCGGTCGTTTCTATCCTGATAGTTGGCAGACGGACTCTGTGCTACCGCACTAGCACTCACCAGAAGCAAGCTCGACAGCAGTAATGGAAGGGCAGCTAAACCATCAATTACTGGCAGATTCTGGTAACGATATTGGTTGAGGATGTGCATGGCTTTTCTCATTTCTTAGCGAGTGTGTAAAGGCTTACGGAGAGACTGGGATCAGCAGGTTTCTATCCATAGTCCAGATAAGAAAATGCTGACCATAGAGTCAGATTACTAGCATTCTCCGTGAGCTACGGTGCGCTAACACACATTAGAAAATCAACGACAAAATTATTGTGTGGGATAGCGCACCGAATCGGCAACCTCGTTTCGGTAGTCTTAACAGCTATCAAACTACCGGGGCTGGCGGTCGGGAAACATACCAGCACCAGATGTCAATCAAGCCAAGCCATGCCTCGTGGCAGCTTTGCGAACTATTCACCTTCTATTTACACATGATGCGAATCAAACCCATTGTGGAGTTTCGCCAACCAGGAGTAAAAAATGCAGATCAAAAAAGCGGTGTTCCCTGTGGCAGGTTTAGGCAGTCGATTTTTACCTGCCACGAAAGCCCAACCAAAAGAAATGTTGACGGTCGTCGACAAACCATTAATTCAATATGCGGTAGAGGAGGCTGTCGAAGCTGGCATCACAGAGATGATCTTTGTGACAGGTCGTAATAAGCGTGCTATCGAAGATCATTTTGATACCGCGTATGAACTTGAAGCTGAATTAGAAGCTGCGGGCAAACAAGCTTTGCTGGATTTAGTACAAAACGTGATTCCCAAACATGTCCACTGCATTTATATCCGACAAGCCGCTGCATTGGGTTTAGGACACGCCGTACTATGCGCACGGCCGGTCATCGGCGATCATCCCTTTGCCGTCCTGTTGGCAGACGATCTGATGGATGCTGATCCTGGCTATCCTTCTGCGATTGCGCAAATGGCGCAGCAATATTACCTGCATCAATCAAGCGTGGTGGCGGTGCAGGAAGTTGAGCATCATCTGGTGCAGCAATATGGCATCGTTAGCATCATGAATCGATTTAGTCCGGAAATGATATTGAGTTCAAATTTTAGTACCAACTTTGTGTCCGATACGCAGTATCCCGACCCACATCTGCATCGCATGACTGGCATCGTCGAAAAGCCGCAGCCACACTGCGCGCCGTCGAACCTAGGCGTGGTTGGTCGCTATATTTTTTCTCCTAAGATCTTTGATTACCTCGAACACATTGGTAAGGGCGCTGGCGGCGAGATCCAATTGACGGATGCGATTGCCGCGATGCTCAAGGATTTCCCCGTACTTGCTTATACCACTGCTGCTACCCACTATGACTGTGGCTCAAAGCTCGGCTATTTGAAGGCCAGTGTGGCATTTGGCCTCAAGCATCCAGAGGTCGCTAGCGAATTTCAAGCCTATCTGCAGCAAACGAATCGTCGTTTCAAGCAACAGAATGTGGAGCCGCAACAGCAGAAATTAGCTTTGCTCGCATAGCGACAGAACTATTTTTTATCGAGTCGAAGTTATGTACGTAAGCGCACCGAAGCAGAGTAGAAACTAGCGGACACTGACGCAGCACTTCCGCTTAAACACAAAGAGGTTACAAGATGAATTATGAAAATCGTGACATGTTGGGTATTTACAAAAATGGCGAAGAGTATGGACCTGGTCCACGCTTAATGGGCGCTGATACCTTGATTGGTGATGCCGTATTTAATCTGCAAGAAGAGCATCTTGGCGATATCAAGGAGATTATGCTGGACGTGCCGAACGGACGAATCGCCTATGCAGTTATGTCGATGGGCGGTGTATTCACCATCGGTGAAAAGTTATTCGCGGTACCTTGGAGCGCGCTGACATTAGATCCTAAGAATAAACGCTTCACGATGAATATGGCCAAAGCACGTTTTGAGAATGCGCCAGGATTCAATTCCGACCATTGGCCTAATATGGCCGATGAGACTTGGGTGAGTAATATGCATACCTACTATCACCCGGTAGAAATGTAAATCCTTCGTGTAACAAAGTCCTCCTTTGCAAATCTAGCAGACCACCGTAATGTTGAATTGCGGTGTTTTTTTTGTCATCGATTTGGTGAGGAAGTTTGGTGAATGCATTTGGTGAAAAAGAATCAGCGAAAAAAACAGCCAAATATGGCTGTAATGCTGTTCAGTTAAGCTCTTGTTTTATTTCTCGTCATTTCCGCGAAGGCGCACTGCTGTCCGGAATAATTTTATTGACAGTTCTATTTTGATACTCCCTTCTCCCGCAAGCGGGAGAAGGGGCGGGGATGAGGGAGTTTCAGGTTCGATTAACGATATTTAAGAATTTAAAAAGCGATTTCTTCACCACCTCGCCTTAAAAATTACGATGCAACTTCTGAACCACCCTCACCCTAGCCCTCTCCCGCTCGCGGGAGAGGGAAACTTGACAGCCACCACTTATCGTTCTTTTTCAAGTCCATTCAAACAACGTCATCGTGCAACTCAAGCATCATCAGCATTTCCCTAATATCCCAAATATTATTCCGGACAGCAGTGCGCGAAGGCGGGAATCCAGTGGCGTAAAAGCCTAACGACACTGGATCCCTGCCTTCGCATAGATAACGCCTCGAAGTTTTGCATTTAACTGAACCGCATTGCAAGCCTGGCTGCTTTGATTAGACCTCAGATTGAACCAAGTGCAAACTATCTTTTCATCGCTTTGCTAGCCGATTTTTGTACATCCTTAATCGCCGCTTTGGCATCGCCAACCACGACTTGTGCTTTGCCGACAATTTGATTTTTTAAGCCAGCCACTTGTTGTTGCTTATTGCTAGTGACTTTGCCAATTTCTTGTTGAACTTTGCCGCCGATATTTTTAAGGGCGCCGTTTGCTTGATCTTTGTTCATGGATGACTTTCTAGTAAGTGACGATAGCATCGTATCGCCGGAAGTAGGAGTTTGCTGATCTGGGCAGATATTACATACGACCAGTGATGAGCAATACGATTAGCACTAGAGCGACAATACCCAGAGCGCCACTTGGGCGATAGCCCCAATTTTTACTATGCGGCCATGTCGGAAAACTGCCGACCAGTAACAGCACTAAGATTAATAAGATGATGAGTGACATGATGAGGTCTTCAGAAAAAGATCAAATTTGAGATTTGAAATAGTGAAAGGAATTCACAAAGGCGTCTCGAATCTTTTCTGTTTCGGTCACCATGTTGTTCCATGATGATTCACTACTCAGCAGCAGATTTTCAAACTTTTCTTTTGCCAGCATCGATTGAAATTTTACTTTGTCAATTTCCAAGTTGTAACGGAGTCGAGCATCCTCTTGCATGTCGAGTGCGGACAATTCGAGCTTATGCAATTGCATATTTAGTGCATCGAGTTCTTGTCGCATTCTTTCTGTATATTCAATTCTGGATAGCATATAGTTTCCTTCGTAAGCCAACATAGTAAAAATGAGTATCACAATCCATCTATTTCGCGTAGGAATCGTCTACGGTCGACGGCGTCCACTAATGAAGCCGACCAATAAGACAATCACGGCAATGACTAAGAGAATGTGGATAAAACCACCGAGGGTATAAGCACTGACAAATCCTAATAGCCATAGGACGATCAGAATAATGGCGAGGGTATACAACATAAGTTTCCTTTGTATCGTTGAAGACGAAAAACGAGGGGCTCTAGTTTTCGAATAGGATCACAACAAATAGGCGCGGCCATTGGCGATACGTATTCTGTCGCCAGTGCGCAGATTGCCGATGTCGTCTTGATGTACAACATGATGGCCGCCATCGTCCATACGAATTCGAATTTGATAAAAATTGTCGCTGCGATTTTTTTCTAAATTATTGCCAATCACAGCACCGCCGATACCGCCAGCCACGGTGGCGACTGCACGCCCAGTACCGCCGCCAACTTGATTGCCAACGATCGCGCCGACAATGCCACCGACCACGGCACCAGCACCGCTACTTGGACGGTCATTGCCCACCCAATTAATTGATTCGATGGTGCCGTGCGCACCGTATTGCGTTTGTCCATTTTCATACGGACGGGAGGTTTGATACGGTGCATTATTTGCGCAGGCCGTTAAGCTGGCAATGCAAATTAGTGCGAGGGGTAGGGTGGTTCTTTTCATGATCGCTCCTGGTTAGGTTCCTGATAATAGAAAAAAATTGAAATCATTTCTGTTCGCCAACGCACCCAAGCAAAAAAAATACTATGTTGGATAGCGAACAGAGGGCGTCCTTGTAGTTCGGTATAAAGACTAGGTCGATGCATTTATCTTGGGCGCTGACGCAATAAGCTGTGCGGGCGATGAAGCCTATTCCTTTGATTCACTTGTTCTAATAACGAAAGCAAAAATGAAAAAAACTCTACTGATATCAATGGTCTGCGCCAGTGTGTTTGGCTTCAGTGTCAATGCCATTGCCGCCGAACTTGATGCCGCCGAACCTGATGCCGCTACAATTTTTAAGAATGAAAAAATTAAGGCAGAGGCGGATTACAAAATTGCTGCTGCTAAATGTAAAACGCTGGCAGACAATCCTAAAGATATTTGCCAAGCAGAGGCGACTGCTGTCCGTGTGCATCTGGAAGAGAATGCTTATGCCAATTTTCACAACACGATAAGTGCCCGTGCGACTGCCATCAAAAAGATTGCCGAAGCGGATTACGAAGTGGATGAAGCGAAGTGCAAATCCATGGTTGGCAATGACAAAGATGTCTGCATCAAGAAAGCCAAATCTGTCAAAGTCGCGGCAATGGCAACTGCCAAAGCTGACAAGAAAGTACTCGATGCTCGTAAAGATGAAGCCGCTGACAAACTCAATGCGGAATATAAAGTCGCTTTAGAAAAATGCGATGGCTTGGCTGGCAATGCAAAAGATGCTTGTGTTGCGAACGCCAAGAAAAAATACGGTAAGTAAGATTATTTGCTGTTCTTTTTGCAAAATGTTGACACCCCTTGTGCCAGAGTTCGATGTCATAACTCGTCACTACCCACTATTTACTCAATCCAATAGAAAGACTATATGAAAACAATTCAAAAAATCGCTGCAGTGATCTTCGCCAGTTCATTAGTAGCCTTAGCAGGCTGTGCTGCGACCAAGAAGCAAGAAAGTACCGGCGAATATATCGATGATTCTTGGATCACTACCAAAGTGAAATCTGAGTTTTTGAATGAGCCGACACTCAAGTCCGCTGAAATTAATGTCGAGACTTTCAAAGGCACAGTGCAATTGAGCGGCTTTGTTACCAGTATCGCGAATATCGATAAGGCAGTTTCTTTGGCGCGCAATGTCAAAGGCGTGTCGGCAGTAAAAAATGATATGCGTTTGAAGTAATATCGATGTAAGGATAGTCAAGTCCGACCTGACTTCCTAAAGCCTGCAGATCGATTTGTGAACTCACCCTTGTGGTACTAACGCTTCGTAAGACGTTCGTCGATACATTGCGCATGTGTTTGCAAAGCATTTGCAGGCTTTGTTCATTTTAGGTACTTTAGTTACCTTCGTGACTTCAGTAACCAAAAGCATTCACCCATCAAACGAATTGCTTGGCTTTACTAAGTGCGGAATCAAGGCGATGGTTTTCGATAGAAACATAGCCCTTGCTGACAGCCACAGGTAACCATAGCGACAAATTTGCTATCAAAAATTCTCGCCTGATCTCTTCTCTAGCCTCTAAGTGTCCTATCAAATCGGCGATGCTAAGTGCTGAATGTGGTGTCGACAGTAACTGTATCGTTTGTAAAAAGATGTACTGCCAGTCTGTGAGTGCCTGCGTTGTCACAACATAACGAGGGCGACTCACCACGATATAAGTCGTAGCGACTTGTGCTTGGATTTGGTCCTTGTTGGCATCGGCTCGCTTTAAAGTTTGGATATACTCGGGCAAATGGTGTTCGGTCTGTAGCAGCGCACAGGTAGTCGGCACACGCACACAACAATCCAATAAGGCTTGCTCAGATTGATAGTCTGGTTCATCCATGATGGCGTCGTGATCGACTTGAGCCCGCAGCACTTGTAGCTGCAGACGTTCTAGTTTGGCTAGCTCGATGGGGAGTAAACATTGTGCTCGCTGATCACGATCTAATCGCGCTAAATCTGGGCAACTCTTTTGTAAATACACGGGAAATTGTTCTCCTAGATCAAACAGACTGTAGGACGTGGGAGGGTGTGCTGCGATGTACTCGGTGGCAAAGTGATTGAACAAGGTTTCGCCGAGATGGCTTACGAGTAGCGGGAAGTCAGCACGTAAGCATTCCAACAGGCGCGCAAGATAGCCTTGGCGATAGATGGCGAGTGCCTGGGTCGCACTCAGGAACGCATTCGGACGTAAGTGTTGAGCCGCCTGAGTGAACGCCTCCTGCTTGCCGCTAGTGATGCAGGCTATCAGGTCTTGTTGATGTGTCTGTATGCCCGTGCTCATAATTCCAATGGCAAAGCTGAGTCGTGTTTGTTGGTCGTGGATCTGGCTGACAATTGTGCAGTTGTGATGTGGCGAGCCTTGTCTAATTCCATCATCAGATCGGCAAATTCTGGAATGGCGGCATCCCACTCCAAGAGTGTAGAAATCGCACCGGTTTGTTCTACGAGTTGGCGATACAAACCCCATACCTCGTCCACCACCGGGCTGTCGTGGGTATCGATGATATGCGTTCCATAATGACGTGGTCCTGCCAGATGCACTTGGGTGACATGGTGGGTGTCGAGATGATTGAGATAATCTTGCGCTTGAAATCCTAGGTTAAATGCGGAGACATAGACATTGTTTAGATCTAACAAGATACCTGCGCCAGTGGCCTCACAAAGCATATTGAAAAATTCCCATTCAGGGATATCAGATTCTTTGAAGTGGAGATAGCTGCTTGGATTCTCGAGAATCAAGCGGCGACCTAATATCTCTTGTACCTGATGCACGCGCGAAATCACATGACGCAGACTTGCCTGATTTAGGGGAAGTGGCAGTAAATCATGACTATTAATGCTACCAACACCAGTCCAACACAAATGATCCGAAATCCAGGCGGGTGAAAACTCTGCGCACAAGTCTTTTAGGCGCTGCAAATACAGCATATTTAAAGGGTCACTACTGCCTATCGATAACGAGACGCCGTGAAATACCAAGGGATATCGCTTGGCAATTTGCCGCAAAATTTGTCGCGCCTGACCGTGGTCATCCATGACATTCTCGGAAATCACTTCTAGCCAATCGGGTGCGTGAGTTGTGCCTGTAGCTTGCCCAGGCTCGTGACGCAGAACATCTTGAAAATGGCAGGGACGCAAGCCGATACCCAAACCTAAGTTGGGTACCGGCTTGCGCTTTCCGCTACATGATTGCTTATCGTTCGTCGTCCAAGCGACTTGAGCAAGAGGTAAAGTTGCTGATGTCATCGACTTCAATGTCTAGCTTGGTGGCAGTACGATACGCAAGCTATTCGGTGTTGGTTTGTTCGCTTTTTGCACGCTCTCATTGCCGCTAAAGCGTGCCTGGAAGACCGTCCACGCCGTATCGTACACACTCTGTCCGGTGCTGGCGGTGATGTTAGTACCGTTGACGTTGATGGCGGGTGTGCCATTATGCAGAATCTGGGCGACTGGGATCGGTGCGCCACAACCGCCATTGCCAGCTGCAGAATTAAAGTCGGGCAGACTAGTATCCGGTGGATAGCCGCAACCACCTTGATTGGCACAACTATTGGAGCCTGCACAAGTGTGGATGACCGCATTGGCGCAATTATTGGTACCAGGATTATTCGGATCTAAGCCTTGGCAGGCGTGGGCATTATTACCAATGACGCTAGGGGTGACAGGTGTGAAGCTCGGTGAGCCACCAGTGGCCCAAACAGTTGCCACCCGGGTTGACAAGGCTTGCATCGCGGCTGCCGGAAAACTGATCGCTGAGTTGCTCCATGCGGATTCAATTGCGGCCAGCAGATTGCAGTAACTATGGCTCAGTGCATTATCGATTTCTGCTGCGGTGCTGGCGGCATTCATGGCGGTGGCGCGCGCCTGTGCCGCTGCGATGTCGGCTGAGGTGGCAGTCGTCGGATCCAGTAATAGGTCATCGGCAGTCCATGCCGCGCCCGCTGGGCGTGATGCTAACCAAGTCGGCCAAGTTTCTATCATGTCCAACCAAGAGTACACCAGTGCAAACCGATCATAATGGCTTTGTTTATCCCATTGCGCACGTACGATCGCATTGCTTTTGCTGTAGTCTTTTTCCATTCTTTGTTCAGCCGGGACGAATCGACCTGGTACCACCGAGTTGGCCACGGCACCTTCACCTTGATCCAAAATCGCGCTGATCATTTCACGTGCCGTTTTGCGTGCGTCTTTTGCTGTTAAATTGCTGCTGAAGCTGACGGGAAATTGAGGATATTCTCTAGCCGCATGCTGCTCTTTTTGCGATTTAAAATTGAACATGTCGACTTGTACGGAATCAGCGGTAAACACTTTGTCCCACAACGTGGTTTTATCATCGTACTCAAGATCAAAGTAGGCTTCTATGCAGTGATATAAGTGTCCGATTGAACCAAATGAGGCTGGGATCGTTGCCTTACCATTGGCGCCCACAGGAAATGGCACAGCGGGGCGATTATTATTATCGTCATTGGCTTCCCAGTCTGGCATCTCAATGGCTAAGAATAATTTCATCTGATTGTGATCCAGTGGTCCCAATCTGACTTGCACATCTTCGTAGCCTTTGACATTTTTTAAATCACCGATACAGGGAATCGAGCTGCCAAAACTGGTGTAATCGAGTGCTGGAAATTGCGGCGTAAATCCCACAGCCGTGCATAAATTGCTGGCCAATTGCAGATGCAGCATCTCTTGAATATACACACTGAAGATGGCGTTATAGGCATACTGATTAGCGGAACTGACCTGATAGTTTGGTTTCATGCCTGGCCACATACTTTGACCTGTCGGTGAGTTCAGATACATACCGCGGATCGAATACAGTGAACTCATGTATAGAGGGATCGTGAAGAGCTCCACTTCGACAGCCAATTGCAATAACTGATGCAAGGCGGCGCGATCAGTTGGAACTTGCTCAAGATGGCGATGGGTCATTGATGACATAAGGCTTCCTTTCGTTATTGTATTTTGGTCAGGGTGTTCGTGGTGATGTGTGGAAAACTGATAATGTCGCCAGCAATTGGCAAACGCATCATGATGGTTTGTGAGTACTGCAGTTGCGTAAATTCCGTGGCGTTGTTGAGGGCTTCTATCCAGTAAGTGCACGAATACTGATCGACGTTGGCATGCTGTTGTTCAAAGCCGATATTCGTCACACCGCCACCACCGTTGCCGCTACTGACATTGAGTGCAATAAATTGTGTCACTGGTGCTGCCAACAACGCATCTGCTAAGGCTTGATTAGGATTGAGTGTGTAGCCAGGATTGGGATTGGCGATCGGATCGATTTGCCCATACTGTGTGGTCGGCACACCGCTTGGCAAGCTAGAAACGACGGGAATTTGCGGTGCGCCTGTATGTGCTTGAAAGGTGCCTGCAGCCAAAATCGAATTCCCATGGGGTACTGAGATTTGTTTAATCAGATTAAATTGCTGAGTCGGCGCGACACTGTTGGCAACAGTTTGATTCCCGAGTCCCGGTTGATCGCCATTACCATACGGGCCAAGTGCCTGTAATTGATCGTTGATGAATAACAGAGATCCATTTTCTGCATGCACCAATGCATTTTTATTCGGACCTTCGGCAAAGTACACACGTTGTTCGTAGAACAGCACATTGCAATTCTGTGTGCCAAGGCCGCCGCGATTCGGTGCGCTGCCGTGTATCGCGGAGAAAGTTAGCTCCTCATAATAAGCAAAGTTTTTTAAGATGTATCCCGTTGGTGAGCTGGGATCTACCTGAGGCAATGGCATCACATTGTAAGAATACGGAAGACCATCGGTGTCCTTGAGCTGATTTGTCCAGGTGCCGATCAAATGTTGTAATGGACCCAGCGCACTACCGGCTGCCGCTGGCGATACTTGTGCGGGTTCATTGATAACTGGGTAGGTTAGCATCGGCAAGGTGTTGGTGCTGTACACGAAGACAGTGATTTGGCCGAGATTGTCAGCCAGTCCGGCACCGTAGAGATGGTTAATGTCATCGTTGATGCACAGCGATAAATTGCCAGATTGCCCACTAGGCAAGACAGTAGGACCAGCGCCTATCAAAAATACGGGACCATCGTTTATACGACCCACCAATGCGCCCATCGCCGCGCCAACCAAGGGATAGCCAGGTTCCGACGCAGGAATGATGATCGCTGCGTCTCCAGCGGGTCCGTATAATTGCTGATGATTGGTACTTGGGTCTGCGGTCCATGCGCCGGTCTGAAAACTGATGGTCAGAGAGCTGGATGGCGAGACGGTAATACCAGTATCGAGCCAACTTTGATTGGCATGTACCACTACACTTTGATTCGTCATTTGAATTTCCCCATGTGCTTGTGAACCGGTAAAAGTTCATCGACAGTCGATTGTCAGACCGGCTCAAGAGTCGCCTTGGTCGATCTGCTCGACATAAGCATTAGCATGTTTTATGCCAAACATTTTTTGCTGGAAATGCAGGAGTGGCGCTATAAAAAAGTAAAGATAGCAGTCTGTTTACATGTAAGTTAAGTGTGACTTACGTGTGAATCGAATGTGAAAAATGCGGTGAAAAACGCGGTGAGTATGGGGAAGAGGGTTTTGATTGGCTTATGTTACGATCGTCATGACACTAACTTAATTCTTGATTTTTTGTTCCAAAAAACGCTG
Source organism: Affinundibacterium seohonense (assembly GCF_014284305.1). GTDB lineage: Bacteria > Pseudomonadota > Gammaproteobacteria > Burkholderiales > Burkholderiaceae_D > Undibacterium > Undibacterium seohonense. The sequence goes on along the minus strand of NZ_JACOFW010000003.1, from coordinate 104,756 downwards.
TTGATGCTGTAATTGTTCGGCAGTATTCTCGATCAATTTGTGTTCGCGCTTATCAAATTCCTGCTGTAATAAATTGAGCTGTTGATGTAATAATTCGTCGGGACTTTGATTCAAGTCGCCCATCTTGTTAGCCCGCGCATTGAGCGGTACTTGTAAATAACTTTGCAGGGTATCAGGTAGGTAGCGACGCAGACTTTCGCTTAAATAATGCCGGTCCTCGATAGAAAATTGTGCGCTCACATCTGGGCGACTCGCGAGTGTAGCGATGCGTATGATTTGCGCTTTGATCGATGTTAATTGCGTCAAAAACTTGGCATCAAGCTCATCGCTGATTTGTTCCAAAGCACGGTCAAAGGCTGCCACACTGCTTGGATCAAACAAGTTGGTATGCTGGTTCGTATCGTCGGTTTTTTGTAAACCTGGTCGAAGTAAAACAAATAGTCCAAGTAAAAGTCCTGATGCTGCCGCGCAGGTGAGGAAGATCGATTTTTCGATGGCGGCGAACGCCAAGCCTGTGCCAGAAAGTGCCAGCAGCAGGCCGCCGGTGATCTTGGTGAGAGTCAGTTGTGTTGGCTTTGCAGTTCCGTAGACGCTAAGTAATTGCTCCGTCAAGGGAAGGCCGAATTGATGTTTCGCTTTCAATGCGTTCATTCGCTCTTGCACGCGCGGATGTATCGCTGCTTTCGCCGGATCAGGTGGTGGGCTGGTCCTTTGATTGACCGGACGATTGGAAGCAACATATTTAGGCGGGAGGGGTGTCATGATGGGGACGATAGTCAGTTCTTAGATAGGGCGATGATAGCATTGAATAAATTGATTTTGGATGCTCTCTTAGAACTTGGCAGCACCTGACTATCGGTAATTGTCGACACGTAATACTCATGTATTCGCTAGCCAAGTAGTGCTAAGCTGCGACGAAGTTTTGGTAATTCGAGATCCCTATCATTCCTCATTCATGGATGAAAACATGTACTGTCCAGTCGACCAATCGCGTTTGCAAGAAAAACTAGTCGAGGGCCTGAGCTCCCATCGCTGCCAGCTTTGTCATGGCATATTTATTCCAGGTGATTTTTTTCGCCAAGTCAAAGCGCAAGCTGCTTTACAAGTCCATCGAGAGATCGCAGGCAATACCCCCAATCTGCATACGCCACGCCTATGTCCAAAACGATGTACCACCATGATGCTAATGCATATTAAGGGAATCGAAATTGATGTGTGTCCGCATTGCGATGGCATTTGGTTAGACAGTGGCGAGTTGGAAAAGATGATATTGCAGTTTGGTTTGCCGACAAAACATCGCTTGGAAAAGATTGGAAACAGTCTAACAGCCGTGGATCAAACGAAAACACAGCAATCAACATTTGATGCATTCGATGCGATCGATGTGATTGATCTCGTGTCTGGGATTGTTAACTTATAGAGGAACGTGAGCTTCACTAAAATGAATATTGCTGCCCTCGTCTGCACCGTTCGACAAGCTAGTGCTTTGGGATGGCCGGTCGCATTTCAGTCTTCTTTTTAGTCTTCTTTTTAATCTTCTTCTCAGCTTTCTTCTCAAGTCAATAGCGATAAAACAGGCTATTTTCACTTGGCAATTCAACACCTGGCATTCAAAACTTGCTATAGTTTGTCGTTCTTTGTTGATATTGCCAGCACTAGTCAATTGACTCACATGTCGCCAAGCTAGGATCTATATGAATTTGGCATCTTATCAGCATATGAATTGACAGAGCCTTCGATCATTACGTCATTGAATTAAACACGATTCCACTAACTGCTAACAAGGAAACAACATGGCAAATGCTGCACCGACAACCAGTAACAGCACGCACAATACCAACGAAGATACTCGTTACGTTCTTAGTGCTAGTGATTTTAATTTTGTCGATAGCGATGGCGGCGACACTCTGCAAGCGGTGCAAATCACAGTACCACCTACGATAGGGACGCTGCGCCTTAAAGGCGTGAATGTGGCGAATGATCAGCTCATTAGTATTGCTGATATCAATGCGGGTTATTTGGTGTTCACGCCAGCGGCCGATGCGAGTGGGATTGGGCATTCGACTTTTCAGTTTAAGGTCAGCGATGGGCTAGCTTTGAGTGCTAGTGCTGCGACTTTTAACTTGAATGTATTGGGAGTCAATGATGCACCGACTTTCAACCTTGGGAGTGGCAGTTTCGTCGCCGCGTTCAATGATAATGTTAATGATTCAAAAGACTTGGCGTTACAAGCGGATGGCAAGATTCTATTGTGCGGAACTAGTTGGAGTGGCAGTATTTATGATTTTTCAATCATGCGCGTCAACGTTGATGGCACTTTAGATACAAGTTTTAGTGAAGATGGTAAAGTCAACGTCGCAATGGGTATTCAATATGGCACAACATACCCTAGTGTTGCGGTGCAGGCGGACGGCAAGATTCTGCTTGCGGGAACTAGCCAAAGTGGTGGTAAATTGGCGTTTGCTTTAGTGCGCTTCAACAGTGATGGTAGTCTTGACTCAACTTTTGGTACGGATGGCGAACTCACTACGACTGTCGGTGTTGGTCGTTATTCGAATGTTCCTGATGTTGCTGAAAGTGTCGCACTGCAGGCGGATGGCAAGATTCTCGTAGGTGGAGCCGCTGATACTGATTTTGCTTTAGTACGCTACAATAGTAGCGGTAGTCTCGATACAACTTTTGATATTGACGGAAAAGTTACTACTCACTTAGCTGATTGGGATTTCACCCGCAGTATCATAGTGCAGATAGATGGCAAAATTCTGCTCGCTGGACAAAGCCAAATTGGCGGGAATAATGTTTTTGCACTTGTCCGCTACAACAGTAACGGAAGCCTTGATACGACTTTTGATACTGACGGTAAGGTCACAGTCGCGATCGGTGATAGAGATGTAGCCTACAGTGTTACGGTACAGACAGATGGTAAGATTCTGTTGGGTGGAGTCAGCAAGAATGGCAATGGCAACGATAATTTTACCTTAGTGCGTTTCAACAGTGACGGTGGCCTAGATACGACTTTTGGTACTGGAGGCAAGGTCGTTACGCATTTAGGTCACTATGGTCAAGGCTTCAGCATAGCAATGCAGGAGGATGGCAAGATTCTTCTTAGTGGGACAAGCGGGGGAGATTTTGCCCTACTGCGCTACAATAGTAACGGTAGCCTGGATACTACTTTTGACACTGATGGCACGGTCATTACCGATCTAGGTGGTTATGAAGAAGGCTCGAGCGTTATGGTGCAAGCGGATGGTAAGATCCTGCAGGGAGGTGGCGGTTGGTTTTCGCTTGTGCGCTACAACAGGGATGGCAGTCTAGATACGACGTTTAACACCGACAATACCTTAGACGCCACACCAACTTACACAAACAACGGCAGCGCAGTTGTCCTCGACAACAACGTCCAAATCACCGACCAAGAATTGAATGCGACAAATTACGCTGGCAGTAGCATAACGCTAGCGCGCAATGGCGGGGCGAATCCGCAAGATGTGTTTGCAGGTAGTGGCAGCTTACAATTGAGTGGTGGTCGTGTCATCGTTGGTGCGATTGATATTGGTAGCTTCACAAATGTTGGCGGCAATTTGAGCTTGGCATTTAATGCCAGTGCGACGCAGACATTGGTCAACGCCGCACTACAACAGATTACCTACGCCAATACCAATAATGCCTCTGGTAGCGCTGAGATTATATGGCGCTTTAACGACGGCAGTGGTGCTGGTAACGCGATGGTGCAAGGTAGCACGGTTGTGACCTTAGTTTCATCAAATGTCGCGCCAACAGTCGATGGAAGTCAGGCCGGACAAACCGCGACAAATGTACAAAGAATTCAACCATTCAAAACGATATCGGTCACTGACCCCGATGTCGGTGCATTGGAAACCGCCACCATCACATTAGACAATCCATTGAAAGGCAGCTTCACCGCGAACTCGATGGCATTGGCGGGTTTTTATACCAATGATGGCGGCGTTAGTTATGTGCATGATGCGGTGTCACCAGTAGCAATGCAGGCAGCGATTCGTGCTTTGGTGTTCGAACCAAACCCTAGTCGTTTGGCATTGAACACCAGCGAGACCACGACGTTTACCATTACGGTACAAGATCAACATGGCGGCACAGCGATCAATAGCACGACCACCGTGATCACCAGCAGTGTCAACACCGCACCGACTAACATTCTGTTGTCTGATGCGTTTGTGGCGCAATCCGAAGGCGGGAATGCGACGGTGGGCTTGTTATCGGCAACGGACAACAATGTCGGCGATACCCACAGCTTTGCACTGACGGCCGCCACTGCTGGCAACGACAATGCGAAGTTCAGCATCGTTGGTAATAGTTTGAAAGTGATCGATCCACGATCAATGACAGAAAAAGACTACTACGTAATGGTGCAAGCGACGGACGCGAATGGTTTGAGTTTCACCAAAAAACTGACGATCAGTCTGGACGATGACATGGCACCATTCATCAGCTCGATCGAAACCTTACGCTCACCACGTCCGACGGTGACAACGGGTAGCTATATTGTGAAATTTAACGAGAATGTCACTGGTGTGACGCTTGATGATTTCTTCTTGAGCTCTGGCAGCGGTGCAACTGCGCATTTGAGTTCCATCACGGCTTTGAGCGGCAGCGCTTATCGTGTGTACATTGATCAAATTGTGGGTACAGGCAGCTTGAACTTGAATCTGAAAACCAGCGGTACAGGTATTGCGGATTTGTTTGGTAATAGCTTACCTGGATCAATACCGCCCGTGCCACCAGCGACGCCAATTGCACTCGCGAGCAATGATATGTTGGTTGGTATTCATTTGCAGCAGGATGTGTTTATGTAAGAAGGTGATTGTTCTTACTGATCGAGAAAAAGGGGCTTCGTGCCCCTTTTTTGCCACTTAGTGAAGTCCAAAACATCATGGTGTAGAACCTGCGAAAGCAGGGATCCAGCGTCTTCAGGTTCTTGCGCCATTGGATTCCTGCCTTTGTGGAAATGACACTAGCGTCTATGAGTTAATTTTCTCAATACTTAGATTGATCCACAATCTTGCAATTGGTCGTGAAGCAAAGCCGTGCCAATTATCTTGTTAGCGTTGCCCCAACGACGTCGTCGCAATCTGAAAACCCAAAGCGCGGTAGCATTCAAATTGGGTTTCGTCATAGAACTGATTGGCCGAGGATTGATGTGGGAAAGTCGGATCCTGCGTTTTATAATGGGCGATGTAGGGATTGTGATCAAATGCCACATCGTCGCTACGTAATTGGGACGTGAGATAAGCATCGGGTGCCAAGCTATCGCGCAGACTGAAGTCACCTAACAGCGAGGTTTTCAGGTAGATTAATTTGCCGACTTTTTCATTGCAATAGTAAATTGTGCCGATGGCGTAGTGTTGTTTGCCATTGCGGATATCGTCTAATCCTTCCATCACGATGATGACGCCAAAGTCGATTTGTACTAGACGAATAAGATCCGCAAGACCAGAAAACGTGAGCGCCAGATCTTCTTCGCTGTCACCTGCGATGATTAATCGGCATTCACGTCTTATCAATTCATAGATGCCTAGATTTTCAATATGACCACCATCGGATAAATTGACGTATGCCGTATCTGCGCTTAAATTACTGGCGAGTTCACGTAAAAAATAGCCAGGGTTGGGGCGATCACTAGACGCCTTTCCTTGCTTGATCCAATAGGGATTTTGCAACCAATAATCATAGCGAATATTGAGCATGCCCAAAATAAACACCAGCGGCTTAATAGTGCTCTTGCCTAAGTTTGGTGCTGCCGCTGCTGCGGAGATCGCCATTGCGGTAGCCAAATTGAGCTCGGGTGTATGTGTCTCCATTTCGCTAGTTTGGCAATAGCCGGTACTCATACTGCCGATATAGCGCTTGCTAAAAAAGAAGAAATCGCCGCGTCGGTCATCGCAATATGCTTGACTGGTGCGACTTAGATTTAAGGTGGTATTGAGTAGATGGTAAGGCGCAAAATTGGAGTCTAATGCCGATAATTTCAGATCATCAGTTTGTTCGATTTCGTCTTTGGCATTGAAGCCAAAGATATAGGCTTTGCTTAAACGATCACGATAAAAACGACTGATACTAGTGAAATTGGCATCGCCAGTGAGCCAGTTAAAACCCAGCAGAAGCATCGCGATGGCGGTAAATCCCGCTGGGCTGACCCATGCAAAACCAGCTTGCTGCGTGGGCATTGCGCTGAGTAGATCATTGCTGAGATGCAGATAAAACAGCCAAAATACTAAGAAGCCGATTAAGCCCAAAAGATAAATCCCCATGCGCGAAAATACATTAGCAATCTTGGGCAAAAGTTTGGCCGCAATCGCGCTTAAACCGAGGCTGCCAAAGCTCCCTAGCAAGGCGATTTCTTGAAAGCTGAATTGTTGACCGAGCTTGTCGCGATAAAGTTCTATTGCCCAGGGTTGTAGTTCCAAGGCGGCACAGACAAAAATTGCGGCCAAACACCAGCCTAAAAAACGACTGGCGCGACTACGAATCAACCAGCCAGCATTTCCTTTTTCTTTCTGCATTTGGGATTGCAATAATACGCTTACCAGAGGCGACAAAAGATAGACCGCACCCGTCAGCATGATGACCGTAATGGTCAAAGAAAACCGCTCGCTGCTTTTACTCAAGGGTATGCCAAGATCGCGAATCAAGGTCGCTAATTGATGGTGCCAATTGATAGGCGCGGAAAGTAGAATTGCACTGAGCGCGGCGAACAATAAAAGGAAAGGAAAGACGACAAAGAAATTGATCGCCATACCACGCAAAAATACGCTGGGAACCCGTAGTACATCAATCAATCCATTGGGAGCCATGTAGTTAGCGTTATTGCGTAAATGGCGGAAAATTGGATTTTCGGGCACGCCGGGTTGGTGTTGAAACAAGGCATCGTGCGCGATCGCTTGGGTTTTTTCGTCCGCCTGCGTATGTAACTTTGCTTGCGCTGCATTGACTGCGCTATAACAAGAACCGATGTAGCCACCACCAGAGACGGTCGATAGATAATCAACCGCCTTGAGTAAGCCTAGCTTACGTAATCCTTGTAAGATGCCGAGGTTGACTGTCGCGGATCGTATGCCACCGCCAGAGAATGCCAGACCGATCAGACCGCGATGGGCGACGGATTGATCAGCCTCCCAAGCAGATTGACTATTTTTAATCTCCTCTATGACCTCATTGAGCACTTTTGAACGCTTATCATGCGGCAGTAAAATGGCTTCAAAATCGATTAAGTCATGGTCGCGACGATAAATGATGTCGCCATCTTTGCTTAAGATTTTTCGTTGGTTGATTTCTTCAATTTCGGCACTGAAGATGTCGTGCAGGAGTTGATGCTTGTTATTCATGATGTGCAGCCCTTAATTCAAGACGGGATAACAACTCGCGATTTGGTATTGCGAATTTTAGTCATTCAGCTTTGATCAAATTCCAAATGCAAACTGACCGGAAAGGCTTGCTGATACTTGACCTTGCCAGCGTCGCCAGCAGCGCGACGTAAATTTTTACAACGTAAGAGTGCTTTGACAATCATGGGGATTTGCACCATGTTGATGTATTGACCGAAGCAGGTATGCATGCCGTAACCGAAATGCATGTACTGATAATCGGGTCTGTCTAGTCGGAAGGATTTAGGGTCATCGAGTTCACGACCATCCAACATGGCTGACTGCAAAGCCACCAGCACTTTGCTGCCTTTGGGGATTTTTTTAGAACGGAAACTGCCACTGGCGATCACATAGTCTTCATTCGCAATGCGAAATACTCCAGCACCAAAGCTATTAAATCGTAAGGCCTCTAACATAGTTTTACGTAGTGTCTCGTCATCATTCGCAAGCGCTGCTTGTTGCGCACCGGCGAGTAGCTCTGGATGATCTAGCAAATAGTCGATCACCAGTACCGCGCATTTCGAGGTGGTGGGCATTAAGCCGATGATGATGCCGATAATGTTATTGCGAATTTCTAGATCGCTCATGCCTGGCGTACCACTAGCTTGCAACTTCAGACAGCGGCCTATGATGTCGTCTTTGACTTGTCCGTCGGCGGCTTCTTGTTTTCGTTGTGCGATCAGTTGATCAAGATAGGCGCAGGTTTTGACACTGTTGGCAAGTGCGGCTTGATCGACTTCGTCAGGATTGTCTGGATAAAATAAATAAGCAAACATGCTGCTGGTCGAGTCAAATAATTCTTGCTGGCTTGGACCGGCCACCCCCAGATATTCTGCGCTAAATTGGCAAGGCACGATACTACTGAGTTGACTCACCATTTCGATTTTGCCATCGGCTTTAGCGACTAGCTGTTGGGCGAATTTTTCTACCATAGGCGCAATCACTTGTGCCACATCGTCACGACGTGCGACTAAACGCATATTTGAGACATCGCGGGTATAGGTTGGGGTGTCGTTCATGCCGAGGAAAAAATTGCTGCCCCCGGTGATCTTACCCATCTTTTCGGCATAAGTGACACCTAGTGCATCAGGGCGAGATAAGGCTTCTTGTACATCACTAAAACGCGTGATCAGTGCAAATTCTTTGATGATCAGATTCGGTTTGAAAGTGCGCAGTAGTCCGAAGATGAAAGCTAGGTTGTTAGTTGCCCAAGTTTTGATTCGTGTCGCGAAATCCATAAAGTTCTCCCATTGGTGGACGTAGGTGCATGCGTCATTTGCACTTTATGCGTCGTTGATAAATATTGTTTTTGTAAAATAAATTTTATTGAGCAACGAAGACTAAAGTAATTGTATTAAAAAGTCTATTTTCTAAAGTATTTATTGGTGTCAATAGTTTTACGTGTCTTGGCATGTCTTTTTATGAATAAGCAAAAAAAATGCCAGCACGGAGGCTGGCGTTGGCATACATACATCGCGAATTGATAGTTAAACTTGGATAGTGAAGTTGGGTGTAGTCTAGGGAATAAAGAATTTATCGCTACACGAAGTTGTCATCATTACGGATATACACAGTGATTGTCAAAGCCAAACATACACAACGAGTGATTAAGAAACGAGTAACAAATGGATGGCAAATTTGCTGCAAACAAGAGGCTCAATCAGCAACAAAAACGGCGTGAAACTTATTCTTATCGAAGTAGATGATTTGCGCGCTGGACTCATTAAACGCGAATCCAATGGCTTGATTTTTCACGACAAACGCATCACATTTTGTCACTTCTGGCTGGCAGGTAGGATGATACTTCCCAGCTTTGATCACGCTGAGGCTCGGTGGGTTCGGAGAGATGTCTTTAAAAGTTTGGATAATTTTCGCTGTTTGATTTGTTGGCATGGTCACCGCTAGCCCATACTTGCCTTCGGTCTTGTTCTCAACCAGTATGGCTTTTGTTTTGACCCTGGGACTAGTGAAAAAACCTTCGATCGCGACCAGACCACCTTGGCTAGATTTTTCTTTTGGTAGGGCTGTCCATCCAGCTGGCAGAAGAGCGTCCTTCTCTACTGCAAAACTGCTCGAAGCGGTAGCTAAAAGAGTAGTACCTAAAACGATATTGCAAACGAATTTCAGAACCTTGTCATGCATGCTGAATACCTCTAAAAGTGATGTGAGTTGTGATGACACGAGCGTCATAGTCGAGGCTCATACCAATCTGATACTAGCATTGCATGTGTTTATCTTAAACGTATTTAATTTTGATGGTTCATTAAGATTATTTGAGGGACTATTTTTCGGCAGGCGCGTAGAGTTTGTATACCTATAGCTGAAAAAAAACACAGGGATATCCGTGCTGGATCATCCCTGTGTTTTTCGTTGGATATTCTTAAAAACTACCTTATTCGTGAATACCCCATTGCGACAACATCCACGCATAATTGAATGCGCCTTCTTTGATTGCATCATAACGACCCGATGCGCCGCCATGACCGGCTGCCATATTGGTTTTTAAAAGCAGGGGATTGTTATCCGTTTTATGTGCGCGCAATTTTGCAACATACTTGGCTGGTTCCCAATACATGACCTGGCTATCGTTTAGACCCGTCGTGACCAACATGGCTGGATAAGCTTTCTTCTCGATATTGTCATACGGAGAATAGCTGCGCATGTAATCGTAGGCGGCCTTGTTGTTTGGATCGCCCCATTCCAAATATTCACCTGTCGTCAATGGCAAACTGGAATCCATCATCGTGTTCATCACATCGACGAAAGGAACAGCCGCGTGTACTGCTTTGAATAAGTCAGGACGCATATTGACGACGGCACCCATTAGCAAACCACCAGCACTACCACCTTGAATAATTAACTTATCTTTGCTAGTCCATTTTTCTTGGATCAAGAATTCTGCAGCAGCGATAAAGTCAGTGAAGGTGTTTTTCTTCTTCATCAACATACCATCTTCGTGCCAGCGTTCACCCAGATCGGTACCGCCACGAATGTGGGCTTGCACATAAATTACACCACGGTCGAGTAAGCTTAAACGACTCAAGGCAAAGGTCGCTTCGGTAGAAATACCATAGCTACCATAGGAATACAGCAGGGTAGGGGCAGTGCCATCAAACTTCACGCCCTTTTTATACACGGCCCACAATGGCACCTTGACGCCATCTTTTGCTGTTGCCCACAAGCGACGGGCTTCGTACTTGCTGGCGTCAAAACCACCGACCACTTCTTGTTGTTTCAAGATCTGGCGCTCACCGCTCGCCATGTCAACGTCCATCACCATCGGCGGTGTGGTGGGTGATTGGTAAGACATACGCAGTTTTTGCGCAGTGAATTCTGGCGTGCCTGTGGTGTTCGCTAAATACACTTCATCATTGAACTGTACGCTCTTCCATTGCCTGGACTTGAAGTTGTAAATGCGGGTGCGATTGAGCGCTTGGGTTTTTTCAGTCACCGCTAAAAAGTCACGGAACACTTCATAGTTGCCAACCAGAACTTTGTCATCGTGCTTAACGATTTCTTTCCAATTTTTCTCTGCGACTTTGCCGACAGGTGCCGTCACAATACGGAAGTTTTTCGCGTTCTTGTTGGTGCGGATAAACAAGCTACCATCACGATGTTCGACATTGTAGCGATGGCCTTTCGTACGACCCAATACGGATGCGAATGCGGCTTGTGGCTTGTCCGCAGCGATCATCCATGTTTCACTGGTATCCGTCGCGTAGGCTTGGAGTTGGATGAATTTTCTATCGTGGGTAGTGCCAACACCGATACCAAATTGCTCGACTTTTTCATGGTAAATTTCGCTCGCTTTTTCACCGAGGCTAAAGCGGAATAAGCGATCAGAGCGTTTGGTTGTCGCATCTTCCTGCACATAAAACATGGTCTTGTTATCTGCTGCCCACGCCATGCTGGTGACACGTTCAGCGGTGTCGCTTAAGAGTTCACCAGTTTTTAAATCTTTGATTTGTAATTTGAATTGGCGATAGCCCGTGGTGTCGGTCAAGTAGGCGAGGTAGCGATCGTCAGGACTCACCGAAGTGCCCGCGACCATGAAAAATTTTTGACCCTTGGCTAATTCATTTTGATCCAACAGAATCTCTTCTGCGGCTTTTTCATCGTAATTCATTTGCGCGTCGGCCAGGCGACGGCAATTGATGCCATATTGCTTGCCAGCTTCCGTACGAGAATAGTAATAATATTTGCCGCGACGCACAGGCACAGACAGATCCGTTTCTTTCATGCGTCCTTTGGTCTCGGCAAACAGTTTGTCGGCCAAAGGCTGCACACCTGCCGTCAGGGCCGCTGTGTAGTCATTCTCTGCATTCAGATAGGCGATGACGTTTGGATCTTCTTTTTTCTGTAACCAGCGGTAATCATCGGTGACCGTCTCACCGTGGCGGACTTCAGACCACTGGGCTTTGGCCGCGATGGGTGCTGATAGAGTTTTGCTCGCTTGTGCAGCGACTTGTGTGCTACTCATCGCCATGATCATAGAGACGCCGAGTGCAGACCAGTTTGTAGGGGACATAGATATCCTTATAAATAAAACAGTGAGGAATGCATCTTATGAGAGTTCGGCGAAGATGACAATATCGATCTTTTTTTTGCATCGATAACTCTGGCTAAAAGTCATAATTCGCTTGCATTACCGTTGGCTGTGCTTGAACGCTTTTACCTTCGATGATGATCGCAGCGTTGCTAAATGCATTATTTAAAAATTGACACTAGCGTTTGCCCATTTGGGATGAATGCGGTGCATTCGCTTGACTTGGTCAACCTTCAAAGTGAAATAGCCGTTACTATGCGTGTCCACATCAAATAAGAGTCCAAAATGAGCGATAACCAATCGAAAAAAACTTTACACCCATTAATGGCGATTGCCGCCATTGCCGTTATTATCTTTAGTCTGGTCGGCGTCGCAGCGATGACAGGTCTACTGCCAGGATCAAAGAGTGAAGTCAAACAAGATTCTATGCCTAACAGCTTGGCCACGGATGTCGCATCAGCACAATCTAAGGATGCTGTAGAGACTCCAGTTCAACCAGTCGCCTCAACTGACAATGCTGCGTCACGTCAAACATCCACCAATAGCAATAAAACCGTAACAGCGCGTCCGGCAGAAAAAGTTCGCGAACCAGTGAAGGTCGCAGAAGCGCCACGTAAGTCGATCTGCCAGCAATGTGGTGTGGTTGACTCTGTTACTAGTTATGAACAAAAAGCAGAAAAGGGTAGCGGCATTGGCGCCGTGGCAGGTGCTGTCCTTGGCGGTGTGATCGGTAATCAAGTCGGTGGCGGTAATGGACGTAAACTAGCGACAGTCGCTGGTGCTGTGGGTGGTGGTTACGCTGGCAACGAGATCGAAAAAAGTCGTAACACGCAAACCATCTACGAAGTCGTTGTGAAAATGGAAAACGGTGACATTCGCACCTTTAAGCCAAGCAATAAACCAGAGTGGCGCGAAGGCGATCGGGTACGATTGACCGATGGTCGCTTGGTTAGCAATGACTAGATGGTCGTGAAGGCGAAGCAAATTTGAGCTAATTTTGAGCTAAATTCGAGTCAAGTACGACTTAATATAAAACGCTCAAAATAAAATACAGACGGCGACTTGACATTCAAGTCGCCGTTTTTTATTCAGACGCAGATTGCGATAACGTCAGTATGCTATGCGCGACTAAATCTAAAGCTGGACGTGCATTACCTTGCTTGTCAGTCCAGACCTTGGGTGTCAATGCACCTGACAGACTAACACTCGCACCATCCTCCAAACCGAGCAAAGCCTCGCGCACAACATCGTTAAAGGCAATCACATTGCAGATGATGCCATCGCCATCATCTGTCATTGCTTTGACTTTGCAAGTTACGTAGCTAGAACCCGCATGGCCCGTTCTTTGTTCAGCGATGCCATATAGGCGTCCTGCGATCAGTGCATCTATCATCTTGAGTGCTTCATAAAAATGGAATGACGGCCATTATAGAGCCTGTCCCGTGGGTAGAACCTAAGCATTTAATGCCGGCAACATTTTAATACGTTACTGGTTCCTCTTTGATCGTACTTTTCTTCTTAATTGGGTGCGCTGTCGTACGGTCAAACGTATGCTGACCGCCTATATTCGGCCTCGAAGGTATCGCGATTCGAATTTATCCGCACTGATTCACGTAAAGGGCTGGGCCATGACTTACATTGATACAAAAGACCATACTAAGCTTTATGTAAAAGACTGGGGTGCAGGTCAGCCCATCATTTTGATTCACGGTTGGCCTTTATCGTCCGATAGCTGGGATGCACAAGCGATGGCAATCGCGGATGCAGGATATCGCGCGATTGCCTATGATTGTCGTGGTTTTGGCCGTTCTGCCCAACCCTGGGATGGCTACGATTATGATACTTTGAGCGACGATCTTGCTGCCGTGATTGAATACACACAAGCGCAGAACGCGATCATCGTAGGATTTTCTATGGGCGGTGGGGAAGTCGCTCGCTATATGTCGCGCCATGGTGGTAAGTCAGTGGCAAAAGCGGCACTGGTATCTTCTATCGTTCCCTTTCGCTTAAAGACGGCCGACAATCCAAGCGGCACTGAGCAAGCGGCATTTGATGAAACTGCGCAGAAAATCAATGAAGATCGTGCCAAGTTTTTCACTAGCTTCTTTCGTGCTTTTTTCGGTGCGGATACGCCCGGCAATGTGATCAGTGATGAGCTGTTAGACAATATGCGCAATATCGCTATGCAGGCTAGTCTCAAAGCGACTCTGGCATGCTTAAAGTCCTTTTCAAGCACGGATTTTCGCGGTGACTTAGCGCATTTTAAAGTACCGACTTTAATTATTCACGGCACAGAAGATAAGACCGTACCTATTGAAGCCTCGGCTAGATTGGCTGCACAAGGCATCAAGGACGCCAAGCTGATTGAATACCCCGGCGCGCCACACGGTTTGTTTGCAACGCATAGAGAAAAATTCACACAAGATTTGCTGACATTTATCCGTCAGTAGTGGCGAAGCCGTATTCCACTAACCGTTCATTGCATGTATTTAGGCAAGCAATGAGCGCAGCGAAGGTATATGGATGAAAGGCATATATTCGTGCCAGTCAAAGAAAAACGAAAACAGTACATGAATCGCTGGCGATGATAGAAAGGCCAGTAACAAATACTGCAGCAATTCTTTGCCATTGAATTTAAAAGACAAGGGCGGCACTAGCAAGGTCACAAGTGCGGGAACCGTATAATAAATCCACCACGGTAAACCTGCATTGTTTCCAAATTTAGCAAACACCATGCCGCCAACGACGACCAAAAGTGCGACTGCGATCACCTTGAAACCTTGAGGACGTCGTACGCGATGGCGAGTAACGAAGTACAAAATTGCCGTGAAGGCGACTAGTGATACGAGTATAAAAATTGAGAAACGACCGGCGACGGTGATGATGTTCGTTGGCATGAGTAGGATGTTGGCTGAATGTTGGTTATTGACCTAGCGGCGGCTGCCAGAGCTCAACTTTATTGCCTTCGGGATCAATCACCCAGGCAAATTTACCGTACTCAGATTCGTCTATCTTATCGAGCACATGGCAGCCTTCTTCTTTCAGTAGCTCAACTAAGCCAAGCAAATCGTCGACTCGATAATTGATCATAAAAGGTGCCGAGCTGGGGGCGAACGCATCTCCCTCTTGGCCACCGATAGACCAAATCGTGGTGCCACCGACTGGCTTGCCTTCCTTGTCCGCCCAACTAAAAGCTGTGCCACCCCAAGCCTGAACATCAATGCCTAAATGCTGTTTGTACCAAGCCTGCAATGCCGGTGCATCCTTAGCTTTGAAAAAGATACCGCCTATGCCTGTGACTCTTTGCATGTTGCCTCCTGTTTGAGAAGAAAAACGACTGAATCGCGATATGCCTTGATCGCATGGCTAGATAGTAAGGTGTATGCAGCCTGTCTGCCAACTTTTTAGATCATGCAATGAATAAGCTGATGAGAAATAGTCCAAAAAGAGAATAATCGTACGTTGTCGAACAGACTCTTACCCATCAATCTCCTATTGTCAGTAGAAAGAGGAGCATCTCGACCGATTGCTTTTACGGTGAATCGTAGCTCTTTCCAATTAACCATTTTAGGAGAACCACAAATGAATCAAATCATGGCGAGCGACCACACTGCCCACAATAAAGAGATGCAATCGTGTATTGAAGCCTGCACGCATTGCCACGCGACTTGTTTGCACACGGCGATGATGCATTGTCTGGAGATGGGCGGAGCGCATGTCGAAGCCACGCATTTTCGACTAATGATGGATTGCGCTGCGATCTGTCAAACATCCGCCAACATGCATTTATCTGGTTCACCATTCCATCAAGCGCTTTGCGGCATTTGCGCTGATATTTGTGAGGCTTGCGCCAAAAGCTGTGAAGCCGTTGGCGGCATGGATGCCTGTGTCAAGGCTTGTCACGATTGCGCTGCAAGCTGCCGTAAGATGTGTGACAAAGCTGGCTGAATTTAGGCGACGACGGACAACGCTGTTTTGCAGTTATCGTAAATCAGCAGTCCGTCGAAATAGACCTTATTTGAGCTGCTGACTAAATAACCAATCACGCCACCAGTATCCGGGATAGACATCGGAAGGTGGCTGATGCTTCAGCCCTTTGTACTCTCTCAATGTGACTTGCTGCCCAGCTTGACTAGCAATCGCTTGGACAAATCGTCGATCAGCGGTAATCGGGTTCTCTAAATCTGCGTCACCGTGAATCACGATGATAGGGAGATTCGTAAAACTGTTTGCCAGAGAGTTAGGCGGCGCGATTCCACACATGGGAACAATGCCTGCAAACATACCCGGTGCGATGCTTGGCAACAGCCAAGTTGCTGAGCCACCCATAGAAAATCCCGAGGCGTAGATCCGTGATTTATCCACGGGATTTGCTGCGCTAAATTGCTTAATTAGCTCAACTGTGTCATTCAACATAGCCGAAGGCACAGCATGTTGACCCGGTGAAGCTGGACCATAGTTCGCGCTTCTGATTGAAAACTGCGGAATCAAAATAAAGGCCTGATACCGATCGCGAACATCCGGCATTGCCCAGCTTTTCGCCAGTCGATCTAACTGGCTTACATTGTCAGTCCCAATTTCTCCTGATCCATGCAGTTGGACTACTAGCGGATAAATTTTTCCTGGAATTAGTTTTGATGGCCGCAGCAAGCGATAGGGTAATTGCGCACCGCGTGAAGAGACAAAATTGGCGCTCTCAAATTGCTCGGCGGATACCGTATTGAAAATTTCTCGTGACAGGGGAGTGGGGTTGTCTATCAGTTCTTGTTTTGGGGAGATGCTTGCGCAGCTTGTCAGGGCTGCGCAGAGAAGGAAAATGAGTATTTTTGTTTTTTTCATTGACTGATTTGGGTTGTGTAACTTCAGGTTTTGCGTTTGAGATGAGAGGCTAACAGGGGCGAGCGTGCGTTGGTAAAAGTGTTCAAGTTTGAACCGCCGTCATTTGTTCAATCGATCAAAGGCTAGATTTCTGCGCCAAGACTATACAAATGGGCATGGGCGCTTTCGGATTTGCTCGAAGTGATGAACAGCACAAAATACGCTGTACTCGATACGCCCACGTGTACAACTGGCATTTTTGCCACTCTGAGTTTGGTCTTCAGTTCCTAACTGTTGAAAAAACTCGCGATCACTTTCGAGAATAATTCTTTCAGATTCGATGCGTTGGTTTCTGATTTCTAGTTCTGAAAATATTCTAGGTCCTTGAACCCAAGTAAAGGATTCAACGCCTTTAGGGCCTGCTTCCACAAATTTAATCCACAATTCCAGTCCTTTAGCGCGAGATACGCTATTCATGTGTCCCATAGTTGAAAGATCTGGATCGTCCAAATAAGCGAAACCTTCCTCATCCAGCCGCAATGTCCAACCGCTTTCCTCATGTACTAACCATGTATCGGGATGTTCACTATCATTGACGTTGAGTTCATCAACGATTTCAGCCAGACGTTTGACGGGTGGGGAATCTTCACTCCCGCCCCAGCGAGTCTCTACAAAGTAAGGTGATTGAGCCATACGAGATCTAACTTGTTTCAATGTGAAAGAAAACGAAGTTAACATACAAATGTAAGAATCACAATGATGTTTCAAATGCTCGGTGAATCTTGTAACTGCTATTTTTCCGGCAGTTGCGTAGTGATTTCGTCTATAGGTCAGAGCAAGCGCCATCCCTTCAATTCCACAAAACAACAAAACCTCGCGTTTTTTGCTTTACTTTTCAAAGCGCTTTGAATTAAACTGGAAATCAATCCAAAGCGCTTTGAATTAACCCATTAAAAATTCACAAAAAATCATTCAATCAGCGCTTTTTAATTTTCCAGAATATGAGTAAGTCTATGAAACCAGCCTGCATTTTTGACCTAGATGGTGTGATTGTGGATACCGCGAAGTATCACTATCTGGCTTGGAAGCGTTTGGCGAATAGTTTGGGTTTTGATTTTACTGAGCATGACAATGAGCAGCTTAAAGGTGTCAGTCGGGTTGAGTCTTTGAAATTGATTTTGCGCTTGGGTGGCAAGCAGCTTGATGACGCGGAATTTGATGCGGCCTTGGTGCGTAAGAATGGTTGGTACTTGGAATACATACAGCAAATCGGACCAGAAGAAATTTTGCCAGGTGCTGCCGAGTTTTTGACTTCAGTGCGCGCGCAGGGCATCAAAGTGGCGCTGGGATCAGCGAGTAAAAATGCGGTCTTGATCTTGGAGCGCATACAGTTGCTCGATCAGTTTGATGCGATTGTCGATGGCAATAAAGTCAGTAAAGCCAAACCCGATCCTGAAGTGTTCTTAAAAGCGGCGGAAGAATTAGCAGTGCCTGCTAGCGCGTGCATCGTGTTTGAAGATGCGGTGGCAGGTGTGCAGGCGGCACGTAATGCGGGCATGAAAGTGGTGGGTATCGGCAGTGCGGCCGTACTAGATCAGGCGCATTTTGTGTTGCCGAATTTTGCAGGTTTGAGCATCGCAGATGTGCTTGCCAGATTCGCGTAGTTGAAGAAGATAACTAACAAAATAACGAACAAAATAACGAACAAAATAAAACCAAGACGGATGAAATAGCAATGAGAGATTACATCAAAAAAGACCCGTGGAATATCATCGAAGAAGGCTTTGATCCTGCTTTGAATCGTATCTCCGAAAGTATCTTTTCGATAGGCAATGGCAAGATGGGCCAGCGTGCCAATTTTGAAGAAAAATACAGTGGCAGCAGTTTGCGCGGCAGCTATGTGGCAGGCGTTTACTACCCAGATAAAACGCGTGTCGGTTGGTGGAAAAATGGTTATCCAGAATATTTCGCCAAGGTGCTCAATGCGACCAATTGGATCGGCATTAACGTCAATGTCGATGGCGAAGAACTCGATTTGGCAACGGCGAGCGTAGCGAATTTTAAGCGTGTGTTGAACATGCAAGAAGGTATCTTGCAACGTAGCTTTGTGGCGACCTTAGCTTCCGGCAAGCAAATCGAGGTGCAGTCAACACGTTTCACCAGCATCGTCGATACCGACAATGCGGTGATTCGCTATTCGGTCAAAGCTTTGAATTTCAGCGGTAAGCTCACGTTCACACCTTTGCTTGATTTGAATGTGGTGAATCAAGATTCCAATTACGACGAACAGTTTTGGGTAGAGATTTCACGTAGCGCAGAATTGGGTGTTGCCGCGATTACTGGTGAAACTAAGAAGACTGCGTTTCATGTGGCGACGGCGTTTGCTTTGTCATTGGAAATTGATGGTGCATCTCAGACGTTACAAGCGGAACCAATCTCGAAAGAAAAATTTGTCGCGAATGTCGTGCATGTTGATATCGCGCAGGGACAGTCTGTTAGCTTGATTAAGTACGTTGCGGTGGTTTCTTCACTCTATGCTGAGAAGGCGACGATACAGGCGACTGCGAAAGCAAGTGCTGCCGCGGCGCAGACGAAGGGCTTTGACAACATGCTGAGTGAGCAGCGCGCGGCATGGGCGAAAAAGTGGGCGGAATGCGATATCACGATTGATGGCGATGTCGCTGCACAGCAAGCGATCCGTTTCAATATTTTGCAAATGAATCAAACCTATACAGGTGAAGATGAGCGCCTGAATATCGGCCCGAAAGGTTTCACTGGCGAGAAATATGGTGGCGTGACTTATTGGGATACCGAAGCGTATTGCTTACCTTTTTATCTGAAAACTGCCGATCCAAAAGTCGCACGTCAATTGCTCGTCTATCGCTACAAGCATCTCGGCCGCGCGATTGAGAATGCCGCCAAGCTGGGCTTTAAGCATGGCGCGGCTTTGTATCCTATGGTCACGATTAATGGCGAAGAGTGCCATAACGAATGGGAAATTACTTTCGAAGAAATTCACCGCAATGGCGCGATGAGTTTTGCGATATACAACTACATCAATCATACGGGTGATGTTGGTTATTTAGCAGAGTACGGCCTGGAAGTCTTGATCGCGATTTCACGTTTCTGGCGTCAACGCGTGCAATGGTCAGATCGTCGCAATGGCTACATCATGTTGGGTGTGACGGGGCCAAATGAATACGAGAATAACGTCAATAATAATTGGTACACCAATTTGCTGGCGCAATGGACTTTGAATTACACCCGCGAATCCTTAGCGCAAGTTAAAGCGAGCGATCCTGCACGTTACGCCGAGATCGTCGCTAAAACCCAATTGGGCGGGCACGAAGACGAAGAAACAATTTGGGCCGATGTCGCAGAAAAAATCGTCTTGCCAGTCGATGCGCCAACTGGTGTGTTTATTCAGCATGACGGCTTTATGGATAAAGAATTGTTGCCGATGTCAGCGATTCCTAAAGGTGAATATCCAATTCATAAAAATTGGTCGTGGGATAGAATTTTGCGCTCTTGCTATATTAAGCAAGCCGACGTTTTGCAGGGGATTTATACCTTTGAAGCGAACTACGATAAAGAGACGCTTAAGAAGAATTTTGACTTCTATGAACCTCTGACCGTGCATGAATCTTCATTGTCACCGTGCATCCATTCCATTTTGGCGTCGTCCTTGGGCTATGACGATTTGGCATACAAATTCTATCTGCGTACTGCGCGTTTGGATCTGGATGACTACAACCACGATACGGATGATGGCTTGCATATCACCTCGATGGCTGGCACCTGGATGTCAGTGGTTGAAGGCTTTGGCGGTGTGCGTGTGCAGCAAGGCGTTTTGTGTTTGAATCCAAGTTTGCCTAAGCAATGGCAGGGCTATTCTTTCAGAATTACCTTCCGTGGTGCTTTGTTGAAAGTGACAGTTGCCAACGACGCTGTCATGATAGAAAATGAGTCCGATGTTGGTTTGACTTTGCGGCTGGCTGGCGAAGAAAAACAAGTGGCTGCACGTGAGACTTTGACGGTGGCGCGGTAAGTGTTGAATTAAAATGGGTATCAGCTAGAACCCCTCTCCCGCTTGCGGGAGAGGGGCTTAAGCGAAGTAGTTCATCTCATTTTTGAGAGCTTCGTTTTTTTGTACAGAATTTCTTGCTCACATCGGAGGGGAAATAATTCGATGATGAGTTTCGGCTCCCTCCTTGCGTGAGTAAGTGAGGGGCTTTTTTTATCTTTTTTGACTTGATAATGAGTATGACAAATCTGATTTCACCCAAGCCAGACTGGTGGCGCGAAGCCGTGATTTATCAGGTCTATCCGCGTAGCTTCAAAGATAGCAATGGTGATGGCATTGGTGATCTGCCCGGCATCACTGAGAATCTAGATTATATCGCCAGTCTGGGTGTCGATATCGTTTGGATTTCTCCTTTCTTCACTTCACCGATGAAGGATTTTGGCTACGATGTTGCGGATTATTGTGATGTCGATCCGCTGTTTGGCACATTGGCTGATTTTGATGCATTGATAGCGCGTGCGCATGATCTGGGTTTGAAAATCATGATCGATCAGGTGCTGTCGCATACCGCTGAGAGTCACCCTTGGTTTGTCGAAAGTCGTAGCAACAGGAATAATCCTAAAGCGGATTGGTATGTGTGGGCAGACCCTCAGCCTGATGGCACACCACCAAACAATTGGTTATCGATATTTGGCGGATCGGCGTGGCAATGGGATACGCGTCGTTGCCAATACTATCTGCATAATTTCTTGACCAGTCAGCCAGATATGAATTTTCATCATCCTGAAGTACAGGATGCCCATCTGGCGAACATGCGTTTCTGGCTGGAACGCGGTGTTGATGGATTCCGCATGGATGCCTGTATTTATCATTTTCATGATCAGCAATTGCGGAGTAACCCTGTTGCTGAGAAACAGAATACCGTGAATGTGGCGGCTTCGAATCCGTATGGCATGCAGGCGCATATTTATGATAATTCGCGTCCAGAGAATTTGGCATTTTTAGAGCGCGTCAGGATCTTGCTTGATGAGTATCAGGCGATTTCTATCGGTGAAATTGGGGCGGATGATGCACTCGAAGTGATGGCGCAATATACCGAAGGTGGCAAGCGGCTACACATGGCGTATAGCTTTAATCTGCTGACCGCTGAGTTCTCTGCGACACATATCCGTACACAGGTGGAAGCCTTTGAAGCACGCGTGAAGGAGGGCGGTGCTTCGTGGTCAGTTGGTAATCATGATGTGGCACGTGTCATGACGCGCTGGGGTGGTGCGCAGGCGGATGCGAGTTTTGCCAAAATGATTTTGACTTTGCAATTGCTGTTAAAGGGCACGCCTTGTTTGTATCAAGGAGATGAGTTGGGCTTGCCAGAAGCTGAACTTGCTTATGAAGACTTACAAGATCCAGTTGGTTTAACTTTCTGGCCTGAATCCAAAGGTCGTGACGGCTGTCGTACGCCGATGGTGTGGGATAGCACCGCTGCATATGCAGGCTTTTCCGAATGCAAGCCATGGCTGCCAGTGCCAACAGGGCATTTTGCTTTGGCGGTGAATGAGCAAGAAAAAGATCCTGACTCGGTTTTGCACTTTGTTCGTAGGGTCATGCGATGGCGTAAAAGCATTCCACAACTCATGCGTGGGGACATCCGTTTCTATGATCTACCCGAACCACTATTAGCTCTGAGTCGCGATTTACCTGGTGCACCTAGTGTGTTTGCGGTATTTAATTTATCGACAGCGCCGCAGCATCTTGACTGGTTGGCGATACAAGAAGCGATTGCTTTGTCCGGCCATGGTTTAGTCGGTCATAAAGACGGCGCAAGAATAACTTTGCCTGCTTATGGCGCTTGGATAGGTCTGCAACGTGGGGTTTGAGAGTCGTTGCAAAGCCACATGAGAAATTAGGGTTTGCGTTTATACTGTGTTTTTTGATTCACTTTATGGATGAGAACCATGCAGCTTACTCAACTATCACGTCGTCGATTTTCTCAATTGCTCGCAGGGGCGGGTTTGGGTTTGGTTAATTTCGCAGCGAATGCGAGTATCGCGAAACCAGAAGCTGGTAAAGAATATCGCGTATTAGCGCAAGCCCAGCCAGTCAATGCTGGTGACAAGATTGAAGTCATCGAATTTTTTGCCTACTACTGCCATTTTTGCCATCACTTAGAAACGAGCTTAGCCGAATGGGTAAAGAAGCAGGGCGATAGAATTCAATTTAAACGTATTCACGTCTTAAATCCCGGTGTCGAAGCGCAGCAAAAATTATTCTTCGCGCTGGACGCTATCGGTAAGGCAGATGAATTACACAATCAAGTTTTTGAGGCCTACCATGTGCAGCGTAATCGTTTGATGACAGACGAGCAGGTACGTGATTTCATCAATAAAACGAATATCGATAAGGCGGCGTTTTTTAGTGCTTATAACTCGTTCACCGTGAAAACGAAGCAGGGACGTTCACAGCGCGTGATGTCGGACTATGAAGTGACTTCATGGCCGACTTTGATTGTCGATGGACGCTTCCAGACATCACCGTCGATGGCGGGCAGTGAACATGGTCGTCCTAGCGAAGATCAAGCCAATCAAGCCTTGTTGCCGGTGTTGGATTGGTTGGTAGCGAGCGCACAGAAACAAAAAGCGGCGACACCAAAATAAGCTGTCGGTGCCAAAATAAAAAACGCCAGAGTGTGAATTCTGGCGTTTTTATTTGTTGAATTGAATCGAATTTTGTCGAGATTAACTCAGCTTCTTGACCACCACGCAGCCGATAGAGTAGCCAGCGCCAAATGAACAAATGACGCCAATCGCATCTTTCGCCAAGTCATCTTGATGCTTGTGAAACGCAATGATGGAACCAGCAGAAGAGGTGTTGGCATAAGTATCCAAAATTGTCGGTGATTCTTCTGGAGTCGCATCGCGTCCTAAGATTAAGCGGGCGATCAAGAGATTCATATTCAGATTGGCTTGATGTAACCAGAAGCGTTGTACACCACCGACTTCCAAGCCAGCGCTTTGCACGGTATTGGTGATGGTCTCTGCGGCCATTGGACAAACTTCTTTAAAAACTTTGCGTCCTTGTTGACGGAATAATTTATCGACTTTACCAATTCCGCTTTCATCCGCACGATTTAAAAAACCAAAGTTGTTGCGAATGTTATTGGAGAATTGGGTTTTGAGTTTCATGCCCAAAATCGCAAATTGATGTGACGATGTCGCGAGGTCAGCGCGCTCTAATAAAATCGCGGTACAGGCATCACCAAAGATAAAGTGACTGTCGCGATCACGCCAGTTTAAATGGCCGCTGGTAATTTCTGGATTGACGACTAATACCGCACGCGCTTGTCCGCTTTGAATCGCACTCATTGCAGCCTGAATGCCGAAGGTGGCGGAAGAGCAGGCGACATTGATATCGTAGCCGTAGCCATCAATGCCGAGTGCGCTTTGGATTTCTACTGCCATTGCCGGATAGGCGCGTTGCATATTACTGGCGGCGCAAATAACTGCGTCGACATCGGCAGCGGTTTTGCCCGCACGTTCCAATGCTTGTTTTGCCGCCGCTACCGCCATTTCACACATAATCGATGGTTCGTCATCACTGCGCTCGGCGATATGCGGCACCATGCGATTGATGTCTAGTACGCCGGCTTTGTTGATGACATAACGGGATTTGATACCAGAAGCCTTTTCAATAAACGCTTCGCTAGATGGTTCTAAAGCGGTGATCTCACCAGCGGCAATCGCAGCGGCGTTGCTTTGATTGAATTGCTCAACGTAAGCGTTAAAACTGGCGATTAATTCTTGATTAGAAATTGATTCGGTAGGCGTGTATAGACCTGTGCCGCTGATGACGACTTGATTCATCTGGGTTTCCTCGGTTGGCTTGATGGATTGCAGCGCTTCTGTAGGCGGTGCTTAGCACGCCAATTTTACACGGGTATTTCAAGCCTGCTGCATTTGTAGGCAAAACTTAGAGGAATGACTCCAACTACATTCGGGCGAACTACACTGCTAAATAGCGACCCGGACGGTGATTGAGCATAATCGCCAGGTTTAAGACTACAGCGCCAAAAATCGATGCCAGCATCGCCATCGGTGTGACCAATAAAAACGAGGCGAATACGATACATACATCAATGCCCATCTGTAGTTTGCCAGCACGGATGCCATGTTTTTCTTGCAAATACAAGGTCAGGATATTGATACCACCCAGACTGGCCTGATGACGAAATAAAACGATAAAGCCGACACCCATTAATGAGCCACCAATGAGGGCAATATAGAGAGGCGTGAACTGGCTAAGTTGTACCATTTTAGGATGTAAGCCCGACATCAGCGACACCAAGGCGACTGAGATAAATGTCTTTAAGGTAAACCGCCAACCCATGCGCTTCCATGCCAGCCAATAAAATGGCAAGTTCACGACAAAAAAAACAGTACCAAACGATAAGCCAGTTGCATAGTGAATCAGAAAGGCCAGACCCGCTGTACCGCCCGTGAATAGGCCAGCTTGATTAAACAAAGCCACACCGAGTGACACCAATAAGGTACCAGTAAAAATAGCCAGCACATCTTCAAAAAGATTATGGGGTACTGCGACTGGTGGTGCTGGTGGAACAGGGATAATTGGGGGAGTTGACATTGCGGTCTTCTTATCAAGCGAAACTCAGCAGAGCAGAAGCCGTATTGTAGTGGGGATGTGCCTTGAATAGGCTGTCAGTGCAGCCTATTCAAGGATTGCTTGATGCTTGTCAAACTAGGTCAATGTGTCCTAATGGACGGACTTTCAACTACGGTAATTTTTTCAGTCATATGTGGCTAATTATCAATTATCAGCGCTTCTATGAGCCTTTTAAGGCTTTCAACTGATCTTCCGCGTCAGCCTTAGGTTTTTTTGCTAGCTCAGGTTTAAAACTGAGTGCGCGTTCAAATGCCGTAACGGCTTTGACCTTGTCACCTAAATTTTGCCAAGCTTTACCGATGCGATAAAACGCATTCGCACTGGCCTCAATGAGTACCGATTTTTCAAAGTGGGGAATCGCCTCTTTTGCTTTGCCTTGTTCTAAGAGAACCTTACCCATTCCGTAAAATCCCATTGCTGAGTCAGGAAAACGATTACACAGTTCGCGGAAGATTCTTTCGGCCTCTACCATTTTCTTGTTATTGGTTAAAGCATGACCAATACTGGAAAGCACGTTTCTTTGATGCTTCGCCAACGCCTCGGAGTTTGCAGTATTGACAGCGAGTGCAGTCGATGAGGCGCGATCAAAATTGTCTTCATGCAGATCTAGTGATGCCTGTAACAAGGCACCGGCAGCTGGGCTAAATTTGATGGTTTCGATAATTAAATCTTTTGCTTTATCAGTGCCGCCACCGACAAAGCCGGGCGCTTGTAAATAGAACTGCATTAAAGAAGCACGGGCACTAAAATTGTTTGGGTCAAGCTCGATGGCTTTTTTGAAGGAGTCACGAATTTTGCCGATATAGGTGATCGCAGACATCACGCCGCCACGCATCGCTTTGGTGCCGAGTACATTGCCTAGAGCTTCGTGGCATTCAGAATTTTTGGGATTGGCAGCGATGCATTGCTCGGCGATTTTGACCGCTTCATCAAGTCGACTCTCTTTGCCTTCGATTAGGATTAATTCGGTTTTCGCAATCAGTGCATCAGGATTGTTGGCGTCGGTGCCGAGTTTGGCGGCTACTGCTTTTTCGACTTCTGCATATTTTTTAGCTTTGATCAGCGCATCGTATTCATGGGCTTGTGCTGTGGTCAGGTAAGTGCTGGACGCGAATAGTGCTACGGCTGCGGCAAATTGGTATTTTGATTTCATTGAACGATCCCTGGTAAAAATAGACTTGGAATATGGAGCGAGTAGGAGTGTCACTTTTGCATTAACGATTGTCAACCAAGATGCGATGACACAGAATTTAACAATCATGAAATGTCGAAAATGGGGGGTGAATGGCAGATTGCTGTTCTATCACTTTCTGATTGGACAGACTGATTCTTATGGATTTGCCATAGTCTTGTCGTATTTCTAGGGTAAAGTAGAGGCTTGTTTCTTTTCGAAAGTTAGGCGTTGGATAATATTTTGTATATCGTGGCAGCAATATTTTTAGTGTTGCTGAATGGTTTTTTTGTGGCGGCCGAATTTGGATTGGTGAAGTTGCGGGCAACCCGAGTACGAAGTCTGGCAAAAGTTGGTGGTTTTCGCGGACGCTTGCTAGTTGCAGTACATCAAAATCTCGATGC
This sequence comes from Affinundibacterium seohonense, assembly GCF_014284305.1. Classification (GTDB taxonomy): domain Bacteria; phylum Pseudomonadota; class Gammaproteobacteria; order Burkholderiales; family Burkholderiaceae_D; genus Undibacterium; species Undibacterium seohonense. The sequence goes on along the minus strand of NZ_JACOFW010000003.1, from coordinate 77,716 downwards.
GTATTTGTCTGCCTGTCAGCTCGGCATTACTCTAGCGTCGCTTGGCTTGGGCTGGGTTGGTGAACCCGCATTCGCGCGGATCCTAGAGCCAATACTAATTTCCGTCGGGATCGATTCTGCCGAGTGGATACATAGAATTTCTCTCTTCTTTGCCTTCTTTGTCATTTCTTTTTTACACATTGTGGTCGGTGAACTTGCGCCGAAGTCGATGGCGATCCGCACTCCGGAAAGGGTGTCACTGTGGACGGCACCAGCATTGTATTTGTTTTATTGGACGATGTTTCCCGCCATTTGGGTTTTAAACAAAAGCGCGAACGCCGTACTCCGTTGGCTCGGTCTAGATGCAAACCATGGTGGCGATGCCCACTATTCTCCAGAAGAATTAAAAATGATTTTGCGCGGCAGTCATGCCAGCAAGAAATTGACGCCTGATGAATGGAGCATCATGGCGCAGATGTTGGACTTTGGTGATCTCGAAATTTCTGATTTGATGCGCCCGATTAATGAAGTGGTCGCTATGTATAAAGATGCGAGTCTGGAAGACAACATGGCAACGGCCGCTCGAAATCGCTTTAGTCGATATCCCTATATCGATACGGATGGAGAAACAGTCTTGGGTATGTTGCATTTGAAGGATTTGTTCTTAGCCCAGCAAAGCGGCAAATCTCTAGATGATCTAAGCAAACATTTACGCCACGTTGAGTATGTACCTCCTAACACCCCAGCCTTGGAGCTATTCCGCCGATTCCGTAAAGGTGCGCCGCACTTTGCGATGGTCGGTTATCGGGACAGTAAGCCCGTGGGCTTCCTCACCTTGGATAACTTATTAAGTGCCTTGGTAGGACAAATTCGCGACGAATTCCGCCAAAATGATAATGACTGGACTTTGCTAGATGACGGTACTTTAATTGGTAAAGGAAGCTTACCTTTGTTTACCTTAGGTATTGCTCTGGGAATCGATCTGGACAACGAGGAAGTTGAATCTATTGGTGGTTTGATTATGCAAGTTTTGGGGGATTTGCCAGAAGAGGGTCAAAAAATAGAATTCCCGCAATTTGATGTCGTCGTCAAAAAGATGAATGGTCCACGTATTATTTTGGTCAGAGTGCATCCTAAAGAACAAGTCGACGAGCATTGAGTCGCTATTGTGACTTAATCGACAATTTGTTTTAGAACACGATGCTTGAAGGACGCCAAATTAGGGGTCCTTTTTTTTGCCATGGCTCAGCGGCGCGGTATGCGACGTAAATTTCTTAAGTAGAAATGAGAAGCCTGTTTTGCTTAAAGTTTTATGGTTTTGGCCCCCGCGCTAGCTCGCTGCAAATTCGAAATGGCGAGTGTCTTGTGGCTGTTGTTGTTTTGCATATTCCGACTAGACATCAAGCTTGTTTTAGCTCAAGGTAACTGAAGTTTGACATGTTATAAATAAATACTGTCAGGAATGTCGTTACTGTCTCTCATCTATGACAGAAATTTTAATTTTCTAACCATTTGCCATATTCATCCGATCAACCTTTCAGTGATAAATTCAATGATCGCGTTAACTAGTTTTTTTAGATTTATGAAGAATTTCTGGTTGACGCTCTGTATGCTGGCCTTACTGAGCCTTAGCTTCACCGTGTATGTACGTTCAGAGAAGCAGCTCGATCATATGAATGAATTGCGGTTCAGATCGCATGCCTTAGCCGTTGAATTGCGCCAGTCCTCGGATGATCTGACGCGTATGGCACGCTCCTATGTGGTCACTGGCGATCCGATTTATAAACAATCCTATTTTGATATTTTGGCGGTGCGTGAGGGACAGCAAGTCCGGCCACCAGCCTATCAAGGCACTGATTGGGATCTTGCTGTGAATGACACGAGTCGAAGTGATGCTGCTGGCGGTGAACGGGTTGCGTTACTCGATTTGATTCGACAAGCCGGGGTCAATAGTGAAGAGTTTGCAAAATTGGCAGAATCTAAAACGACTTCAGATCAATTGACTTTGCTGGAAAAACAGGCAATGGCCTTGGCTGATGAGGAACGGTCAAATTGGTTGAATAAAGGTGAGCGCCCTATCGATTTGTTGATGAATAAGGCATACCACGAGGCAAAAGGCAAAATTATGCAGCCCATTGCCCAATTTCATCAAATGTTGGAAGCGAGAACTTTGCGTGATGTTCAATATGCCGAGACGGTTGCGCTGCAGATGCGTTATGTATTTATGGTGGTGTGTCTGACTGTCGTTTTCTTATTGTGGCGGGCATATCATGATTTTCAAAAAACGCTAGGCAGCTCAGTCACTAAAATTAAAGAACATCTAGACAGCTTAGGAAAAGCTGATTTCAAACAGATGATTATTTTACGTCCGGGAATGGAAAAAAGTGTCCTCGGTCTCGTTGGTATTGCCCAGCAGGCGCTCTATCAAATTGAGCAGCAACGACAAACGGTCGAGGCAAGAAACAAGAGGCTGACACAATTTTATAATGTTCTTAGCCAATGCAATCAGGCCATCGTTCGTAGCCATTCTGAGCAAGAGTTATTTTTACAAATTTGCCGCAATATTTTGCAATACGCGGGAATCAAAATGGTTTGGATCGGCGTGCTAGATGAGGAAGCAAAAACAATCCGTCCGCTTGCCTGGGATGGCATTGGTACTGTGCTTTTCAGAGAACGCCTCTTTCACCTCGAGTCACCTGATGAGCCCCGTGATTTATGTGTCAACGCTCTATTAGACGCACGCGCACTTTGGTCGCAAGAGAGCGTGCAATCGCCTGAAGCTGTGCAATTTAATCTGGCGTCTGCAGCTGCTATTCCGCTGTTCAAAAATGGATCTGTATATGGGGTGATGAATTTGTATGCAGGCAGTGCGCAAGCCTTTGATGACGAAATTAGAGTGTTGTTGCTTGAGTTGGCAATGGACTTGAGTTTTGCATTGAATCGATTTGAATTGGAGCTCGGTCGGCAGCGTTCTCGCAAGCTCGAGTCCTTACGAACGTATCTGCTTGAGCGTGTTAACAACGTAATTTATTTGGATCAGTTGTTTCATGATGTCGTGCTTGAACTGGAGCAGGTGTTACCTGATAGTGCCTGTTCGATTCTAACTTTGGATGCGGATCAGATTCATATTCACGCCGGTGCGATGCCTCATTTGCCCGATTTTTATTCCCAAGCTATTGATGGTCTGGCAATTGGCTACGGTGTTGGCTCTTGTGGACATGCGATGTTTTCAGGAACCCGCACGGTCGTCGAAGACATTGCCACCCATCCATACTGGATCGATTTTAAGGAGATCGCTGGCCGCGCTGGTCTGGCTTCATGTTGGTCGGAACCTATTCGATCCTCCAATAATCAAATCCTCGGTGCTTTTGCGATTTATCACAAAGTGCCGACTAAACCAGAGCTGTGGCATATCAGTTTGCTTGAAATGGCAGCACATTTTCTGGCAATTGCCATTGATAAAAATCGCATCGAGAGTAATTTGCGCAAATTGTCACAGGCGGTGGAGCAGAGTCCTAACATCATCATCATTACCGACACCGAGGCCAAAATCGAATATGTGAATCAAGCCTTCGTCGATAAAACCGGCCACACGCTGTCGCAAGTCCTTGGCAAACGCCCAAATATTTTGCAGTCGGGAAATACACCGTTATTTACCTATGAAGATATGTGGGATCGCTTGCGCAGCGGCGGCAGTTGGCAAGGCGAGCTGACCAATCGCTATAAGGACGGCAAGGAATATATCGAACTTGCGCACATTTCGCCGGTGCGCGATGCAAATGGGGTGATTACCAATTTCATATCCTTGCAAGAAGATATTACAGAAAAAAAACGTACGGAAGAGCGTATTCAATATCTGGCTCATTACGATGTGTTAACAGGATTACCCAATCGCGTTTTGCTTGAGGAGCAAGCTCAATTGGCGATCAAATCCGCACGGCGCAAGGGCAGTCCACTGAGCTTAATGTTCTTTGACTTAGATCATTTTAAGAATATCAATGATTCTTTGGGACACAGCACCGGTGATGCCCTGTTAGTAGAATTATCGCGTCGTTTGCGCGACGTCTTACGCGAAGATGATGTGGTGTCGCGTTTGGGCGGGGATGAATTTATTTTACTATTGTCTGGTGTTGATGAAACTGGTGCCGAACGGGTCGCAGAAAAGTTATTGCACACGGTGAGTCAGTCGTATCAATTGGGTCAATATGATTTAAATATCTCAACGTCAATTGGTATTGCTGTTTATCCTGAAGATGGGGAAGACTTAGAAACTCTGTTACGTAATGCCGATACGGCGATGTATAGGGCCAAGCAAGACGGTCGTGGTATTTACCGATTCTTCACACCAGAAATGCAGGCACGCTCTGGACGTCATCTTGAATTGGTCAATGCGCTACGTTACGCCTTAGAACGCAATCAATTGCACGTCGTGTATCAGCCACAAATGTCGCTGATTACTGGGAAAATCATCGGCAGCGAAGCGTTGCTGCGCTGGACGCATCCAGAGCTAGGATCAATTTCTCCTGCTGAATTTATTCCGGTAGCGGAGGAGACAGGTTTGATTTTGGCAATTGGCGAATGGGTACTACGCTCAGCGGTATCGCAAACCAAAGCTTGGCATGAGCAAGGATGGGCCGATCTGAGTATTGCCGTCAATTTGTCTGCGATCCAGTTTCGGCATACCGATTTGCCGGGGACAGTTTCGCGGATACTGCAGGAGTCACAGTTAGCAGCGACCTATCTCGAATTAGAATTAACAGAGGGCGTTGCCATGATCGACCCACCCGGCGCGATTGCCATCATGAACGATCTGCATTTACGTGGTGTGCGAATGTCGATTGATGATTTTGGAACGGGTTATTCTTCATTGAGCTATTTAAAGAAATTCAAAGTGTCGAAATTAAAAATCGATCAGTCATTTGTGCGGGATATTAATAGTGATCCAGAAGATAAAGCGATTGTCAGTGCCGTCATCAGTATGGCAAAAAGCTTGGGATTGCAGACGATCGCGGAAGGTGTTGAAACCGAAGAGCAACTGACTTTCTTACATCAACAACATTGTGATGAAGTGCAGGGCTATTATTTTGCACGTCCTCTGGCACCAGTACAGTTTGCGCAATTTATGTTGGATAACAAGAATTTAGTCTCCAAAGCTAATGCCGATGTCACGTCCAGTTTGTAGCGTATCGCCATCTAGAGGGACCCCTTTCATGCGGCCTGCGACTTCATCTAGATTGACATATTCCACATTCGGAAATGCCAGCGCGACCATGATGCCCGAGTAGCCTTCATCCAGAGCCCGTACCGCAGCCGCACCGAAGCGCATGGCGGACAGTCGATCAAATGAAGTTGGACTACCGCCACGTAACAAATGGCCTAGTACCACGGCACGTGCTTCTTTGCCGGTGATGGCTTCTAGTTGACGTGCGAGTTGCTCGCCCACGCCGCCCAAGCGCTCGACTCCGCCCAAGTGCGCTTGCTCTTCTAGTACGCGTTGACCATCTTTGGCGCGCGCACCTTCCGCCACCACGACGATGCTGTAGTGACGTCCAGCCTTGGTACGCGCATGAATTTTTTGTACCACTTGATTGATGTCATAAGGAATTTCTGGAATCAAAATGGCATGCGCAGTACTCGCCATGCCAGCATGTAATGCGATCCAGCCCGCATAGCGGCCCATTACCTCGACCACCATAATCCGACGGTGACTTTCCGCGGTGCTGTGCAAGCGATCGATACAGTCAGTAGCAAATGCGACGGCGGTATCAAAACCAAAGGTGGTGTAGGTTTTATCTAAATCGTTGTCGATGGTTTTCGGTACACCAATCACGCGCAGACCGCGCGCTAATCCACGTTGATGGAGTGCGTGCGCAATGGTTAAGGTGCCATCGCCACCAATGCAAATCAAAGCATCGATATTCATCCCGCGCAGATGCTCAATAATGTCATCGGTGCGATCAACTTCATATTCACTACCGTCGGCATTTGTCATGACAAAGCGCATAGGATTGCCATGATTAGTAGTGCCAAGTATGGTGCCGCCTAAATGGTTGATACCGCGTACCTGATCTTTGCCAAGTGCAAACACACCATCAATGGGAAAACGATCGGGCCGCAGAATGCCATTGAATCCTTCCCGAATACCAAAACACGTCCAACCACGTTGCGATGCGGATAGGACAACCGCTCGAATCACGGCGTTTAGCCCTGGCGCATCGCCGCCACCAGTGGTGATGGCAATACGTCGGATCGGATTGGATGTGTTTGAATTGGGAATGTTGACACTCATGCGAGCTCCTGAATTAAATCGTGTTCAATCGCGTTAAATCTTGCTTTTTAATCTTTGCGGCAAGTTGAAATACCAAAGGGCATATAGGCCGGGCAAAAACGCAAGGTGCCAGTTAAGATCGGTACGATGCCAATATAGCCCCACATGCCGATATAGCCGGTCACTGCGGCAGCGATTAAAGCGACGCCAACAACGACACGAATTAAACGATCAGTACTTCCGACATTGACTTTCATGGTGCTCTCCTGAGTTGATTGAAGTGAGAAAATACAGCGAAAAAATGAAACGATTTGATACAACTAACTCGAAATATTTGTGCATCAACAGTTGTCACGTAAAGCTAAATACTGATCGCTAAATACCATTAAAAGGGATCTTTAAATAGCTGACACCGTTGGCTTCTGGCGGTGGCAGATTTCCCGCACGGATATTGATCTGTACTGCGGGCAAAATCAATAAAGGCATGTCTAGCGTTGCATCGCGGTTGCTACGCATCGCAACAAAATCCGCTTCGCTCATGCCATCATGCACGTGAATATTATTGGCCTTTTGTGCTGCGACTGTGGTCTGAAAGTCGACTTCACGATTGTTTGGCGGATAGTCGTGACACATAAAAAGTCGGGTATCGCCAGGGAATGCCAGAAGCTTTTGGATCGAAGCAAACAACATCTTTGCATCGCCACCGGGAAAATCGCAGCGTGCGGTACCGACATCAGGCATGAATAAAGTATCACCGACGAAAATTGCATCACCGATTTGATATGCCATATCCGCTGGTGTATGTCCCGGTACAAACAAGGCCTTGGCGCTAAGTTGGCCTATCATGAATACGTCATCTTCTTGGAACAAGTGATCAAACTGCGAACCATCGATTGCAAACTCGGGTTCCAGATGAAAAAGTTTTTTGAAAACGGTTTGTACTTGGTTGATGTGCGCACCGATTGCAATTTTGCCGCCAGCCTGTTGTTGCAGATAATGTGCCGCCGAAATGTGATCGGCATGTGCATGGGTTTCCAAGATCCAGCTGAGTGTTAACTGCTGATGGCTTAAGGCGTGCAAGAGTTTGTCTGCGGACACGGTTTTGCTGCGGCCAGATTTGTGATCGTAGTCAAGCACAGGATCGATAATCGCAGCATGCCCACCTATTTGGTCAAAGACTAAATAGCTGACGGTGCAAGTATTGGAATCAAAAAAACTTTGTATCTGAGGATTCATTCGGCGAAAGTGCTACTACAAAATAGTGATGGGTCATCATAGCAAACCAGTTTTTGAATGCAAGATAATTTCTAATAACTGCCTTTGAAACCACAATTGTTTCGCTTTGTTTTGATTTGCCACATAATGTGGTTCGTGAAAGGCGAGTGCTGCCTTTTTTTTCTTTTTGATTTTGATAAATCATCTTTTTGGACCTTGCTCCTCCCAATACGGAAGCCATGAGCTTACTCACACTATTACTGATTATTTTGATTGGCACCGTGGTCGGGTTGATCATGGGTTTAACTGGTGCTGGCGGCGGTATGCTTGCCGTGCCCGCATTGGTGTATAGCCAAGGATGGAGTATGCAGCAAGCGATGCCAGTCGCTTTGCTTGCAGTGAGCTTGGGGGCTTTGATTGGTGCGATTGACGGATTGCGTCGTGGGCAGGTTCGGTATAAAGCGGCAATCTTGATGGCGCTCGCCGGAGCACCGATGACGACACTGGGTGTTTTGTTTGCACAGAAAATGTCCCAGCGAGGCTTGATGTTAGCCTTCTCCGCGGTGTTGATGGTGGTTGTGACACGTTTGATTTTACAAGTGCGTACCAATGCGAGTTCCTCTGTGAAAAGTGATGCCATGGCGATGGTCAATCATCAGACTGGACGGTTTAACTGGAGTTGGGCGACCGCGATGATCATCGGACTGATTGGCGCATGCGCAGGATTCGCAACTGGCCTATTGGGCGTCGGTGGTGGTTTTATTATTGTCCCTTTATTGCGGCATTTTACGAATTTAACGATACAAAGCGCAGCAGCAACATCGCTGATGGTGATCGCATTGGTTGGCGCAGTCGGGGTGAGTTCTGCAGTCTTGCATGGCGTCGAGCTGCCGCTGTTATTTTCTTTGTGGTTTGCTGGCGCTTCTATTGCTGGCGTATTAATGGGACGACAGTTGGCGAATCTGTTGGACTCAAAAACAGTGCAGTTAATTTTTGCAGCAATGTTAACCGCGGTTGCTCTGAGTTTTCTATGGAAATCGCTCTAGGCTTTTACGGCGTTGAGTGTCGTTAGCCCATCAGATTTTTTACTCTGCAATCCACCTAATAACGAGGCTTGTGATTCTAACTGGCGCGCCACATTGCCGCAGACTAAATCACACAAGGCATAAATAGAATCATCTGCAATGCGGTAGTACACCGCGGTACCCCGCCCTTCGCGCACCACCATGCCGTGTTTTGCTAGGGTCGATAAGTGGCGGGAGACATTTGCCTGTGAGCAGTCGCATGCGCTCGCTAAATCACCAACATTTTTTTCCCCATCACGCAGATTATTCAAAATCTTGAGCCGGGTCGGCTCTGAAAGTGCGGAAAAGTATTGGGCAACGTGATTTAGCGCAAGTTCTGATAAACCTTCCATATTTGTACATGTCTGAGTGAATGGATCCATCATGATACCCTCTATAATAAATTTTTGTCTATTTGCGCAAAAAGTCTATTTACTATTTGCGCATGTGCGCAAATAAGTATATTATGTGTGGCATGAGATAGCAATTTAATTTTTGTCTTCTATTTACTTTTGATTTATTCCGAAATTTAGGGGAGTCACCACCATGACACTGTTGTCGACAAATTATCTACGTAAGCCTGCCGTGTTGTTCATGCTGATTCTTGCCACTTTCTCGCAAACTCAGGCGTTAGCACAAAAGCCTGCAGTAAACCTAGCATCGACGAATGTCGCTGCCAACTCAGGTTTAAAGTCCGTTGCGGTGAGAGCTGTGAACGGCGATAGCAATTTAAGTGTTGATGGCGTGGTTGAGGCAGTCAGAAATACTGTGATCTCGGCACAGATTGCCGGTGCGATTGTGCAGTTGCCAGTGCAAGCGGGCGATGTGGTAAAAGCGGGTCAATTGCTGGTGCGCATGGATGCACGTGCAGCACAACAAGAATTCAATGCGAGCAAAGCCCAAGTCGATGCAGCTAAATCGAATCTTGCGGTTGCAGAGAAAGATTACGAACGTCAAAAATTGTTGTTCGAAAAAAATTACATTAGCCAAGCGCAATTGGATCGCGCTTTAGCGCAATTCAAGTCTGCCAGCGCGCAAGCGAATTCACAAATTGCCCAAGCTGGCGCGGTGCAAACGCAATCTGGCTTTTATACCATCAATGCGCCATATAACGGCATCGTGTCCGAAATGCCATCCGCAGTCGGTGAAATGGTGATGCCAGGTAAACCAATTATGACCGTGTATGACCCTAAGGAACTACGCGTGATTGTCACCGTGCCGCAAGCACGTATCAGTCAATTGAAAGCTGAACAAAATCTGCAAATCGAGTTTCCATCTTTGCCAGCAGCGCAGCGCTTTGTTAAACCTAGAAAAATGACGATCCTGCCTTTGTCCGATGCAGCTACGCATACGGTACAAGTGCGCTTTGATCTGCCAGCAGATGTGCAGGCAGTCAATCCCGGCTTATTTGCGCGTGTCAATTTATCTTTGAATGCTGATTCGACTACTGCGAAAGGTGCGAGCGTCAATCGTTTGTATGTGCCACGCAGCGCGGTTATTCGTCGTGCTGAATTACATGCTGTGTATGTGATCAACGCGCAAGGAAAGCCGATCTTGCGTCAAGTGAAACCTGGTCCGATGCTACTCAACGAACAAGAAATTCTTAGTGGTGTCGCGGCAGGTGAAATGATCGCCATCGATCCTTTAGCGGCAGCAAACGCTAGCAAACCAGTAAGCCAATAAACGAATCAGCACCTACCTCAACAAGAAGGAGCGAACATGTCTGACAACGATATGATCAAAGCGAAAACAATGGGCGTATCTGGCAGGATTGCTGCATTTTTTCAAGCATCGCAAATTACGCCTCTGTTGGCGTTGGTCGCCTTTTTACTAGGGCTGTTTGCAGTCATGGTGACACCACGCGAAGAAGAGCCGCAGATTAATGTCACGATGGCGAATGTGCTGATTCCATTTCCAGGAGCATCAGTGAAAGATGTTGAGCAGATGGTGGCGATTCCTGCTGAGCAGGTCTTGAGTCAGATTGCCGATGTCGAACATGTGATGTCTGTCGCACGTCCCGGTATTGCCATTATCACTGTGCAGTTTAAAGTGGGTGTGCCACGTACTGAAGCTTTGGTGCGTTTGTATAACACCATTCACAGCAATCGCGATTGGCTACCCGCAAATCTCGGTACGCTCGAGCCTTTAGTGAAACCGAAAGGCATCGATGATGTGCCTATCGTTTCTTTAACTCTGTGGAGTAAGAATACCGAAACTGGCGCAGCCGCTTTGGAACGTGTCGCGCATAGCATTGAGGCAGATATCAAGCGCGTGCCAGGAACACGTGAAGTGGTCAGCATAGGCGGACCCGGACGTGCGATTAACATTGAACTTGATCCAACTAAGTTAGCTGCAAATGATTTGACCGTGATGGATTTGCAAGGCGCTTTGCGTGCAGCAAATTTGGGTCTGCCTAGTGGCGAATTGAGCGCCGGTAATCAAAGCGTTGCAATTGAAGCGGGCCCATTTTTGCGTGATGCGCAAAGCGTTGGTGAGTTAGTCGTTGCCGTGAAAAACAAACGTCCTATTTTCTTGCAAGACGTCGCAAAGATTGAAGATGGTGCATTGCCAGCGAGTCAATACGTTTGGCACGGTACTGCTGGTAAAGATGCCGCGGAGTATCCAGCGATCACCATCGCGATTACGAAAAAGCCAGGTCAAAATGCCGTTGAAGTGGCAAATACTGTCATCAGCCGCGTCGAGACATTGAAGAATGCAGTAATCCCTGCTGATGTCGAAGTGTCTGTCAGTCGTAACTATGGTCAAACGGCAGATGATAAAGCGAAAAAGCTTATCCAAAAACTGTTGTTTGCGACCTTGTCCGTTGTCGCATTAGTCTTCATCGCACTTGGTCGTCGTGAAGCCGCCATCGTTGGTACGGCGGTGATTTTGACTTTGACAGTAACCTTGTTCGCCTCTTGGGCTTGGGGCTTTACGCTCAATCGTGTTTCACTTTTCGCTTTGATTTTCTCTATCGGCATTTTGGTCGATGATGCGATTGTGGTGGTGGAAAACATCCATCGCCATCAAGCCTTATTCCCACATAAAACGCTGACAGAAATTATTCCAGGTGCAGTGGATGAAGTCGGTGGGCCAACGATTTTGGCGACATTTACGGTCATTGCCGCTTTATTGCCGATGGCATTCGTCAGTGGTTTGATGGGTCCATACATGAGCCCAATCCCGATTAACGCAAGTATGGGGATGTTGTTGTCATTGGCGATCGCTTTTGTCGTAACGCCTTGGTTAGCACGTATCTGTATGAAAGAAGGTCATCATGCGCACGATGGTTTGGCGAGCAAATTGGAGCCAACTTTCCGCAAGATATTTAAGCCATTTTTGGACGACAAAACCGGCAGCAAGAATCGTAAAAAGCTCGGTCTTGGTGTGGCTGGTTTGATTGCTTTATCTGTTGCCTTGCCTGTGATTGGATGGGTGCAATTGAAGATGCTGCCTTTTGATAATAAGTCTGAATTTCAAGTGATCGTCGATATGCCTGCGGGCACGCCAGCCGAAAAAACGGCAGCGGTCTTGCGTGAACTCGGCAATTATTTGCAGACGGTTCCTGAAGTTAGTGACTATCAAGCGTATGCAGGTACGGCCGCGCCGATTAATTTCAACGGTTTAGTACGTCAATACTATTTGCGTTCAGGTGGCGAGGTCGGTGATATTCAAGTCAATCTTGTCGATAAAAGTCATCGCTCCGATAAGAGTCATGTGATCGCAACCCGTGTTCGTCCTCAATTACAAGCTTTGGCGAAAAAGTTAGATCCAGAAGCCAATGTGAAAGTCGTCGAAGTCCCACCTGGTCCACCTGTTTTGGCACCGATCGTTGCAGAAATTTATGGTCCTAGCGATGAAGAGCGCCGTCAGGTCGCTAAGCAAGTACGCGCCGTGTTTGAAAAATCCGAGGGCATTGTTGATGTGGATGACAGCAGTATTTTGCATGCGCCGCGCAAGTTGTTGATCGTCGATAGAAAGAAAGCTGCGCAGCTAGGGATCGCACAGTCCAGCATCGTGATGACTTTGCGTGCAGGCTTAGCGGGTGATTCTGCTGCTTACCTGCATGATGAAAGCAAATATCCAGTCGCAGCGAATTTGCACTTGCCAATTAGCGAGCAGGGTAGTCTCGATACCTTGTTGTCCTTAGGTGTAAAGAATGCCCAAGGCGGCATTGTGCCGATTCGCGAACTTGTGACTGTGACAGACACTTTGCGCGAACAACCTCTGTATCACAAAGATGGTTTGCCAGTGAATTTTGTGGTTGCGGATATGGCAGGTAAAGTTGATAGCCCGCTGTACGGCATGTTTGCCATGCGTAGTGAAATCGCGAAGATCGTGACCCCAGGTGGCGGTAAGTTAGAGGAGTTTTTCATTAGCGCACCACAAGATCCTTATCGCGGCTTTAGTTTGAAATGGGATGGCGAATGGCAAGTCACGTATGAAACTTTCCGTGACATGGGTGCGGCTTATGCGGTTGGCTTGATTTTGATTTATCTGTTGGTGGTTGCGCAGTTTGGTTCTTATTTGACGCCGCTCATCATCATGGCACCAATTCCACTGACGATTATTGGTGTGATGCCAGGACATGCGATTTTGGGTGCGCAATATACGGCAACGAGCATGATAGGCATGATCGCCTTAGCGGGGATTATTGTGCGCAATTCCATTTTGTTAGTCGACTTTATTCATGTGCAAATTGCCGAAGGTATGGCGTTTAAAGAAGCCGTGGTGAGCTCGGCAATTACACGCGCACAACCGATTGCATTAACTGGATTGGCAGCGATGATGGGTGCTTTCTTTATTCTCGATGATCCTATCTTTAATGGTTTAGCGATCTCATTGATCTTCGGTATTTTTGTCTCGACTTTGTTGACCTTGGTCGTGATTCCTTTGCTGTACTTCATGGCGTATCGCAAGAAACATGAAGCAGGGATTTCGGAAGTGGCTTCAGATGTCGTAGCAGAGCAAGTTTAATTTTTTACGTTGTTATATTGAGGAGAAATAACATGACTTCATGGCAAATGGTTCGCGTAGTAGCAGGTACATTTATTTTGTTGAGCTTGGCTTTAGGTATTCCTGGTAGCCCGATTTTTATGAATCAATGGTTCTTGGCATTCACTGCTTTTGTTGGTGTCAATATTTTGCAGAGCGGGATCACTAAGTGGTGTTTGATGGAAACGATCATGCGTAAGTTGGGATTGAAGGCTGGCGATTAAATCGCACATCACTTTGACGGTTGAGAAGTATAGGGCGGGTTGCAACCCACCATCGAGTTTGCAAGTTGGAGAATTGATAGGAGCCAAACCATGTATTTAGTTTGTCCCAGTTGCACAGCAACGAATCGGATTCCGAATGAACGTTTGCGTGATGAGCCGGTTTGCGGTAAGTGCGGTCATGCATTGATGGCTGCACATCCCGTGGCGATTAGCGAGCAGGCTTTGCCGAAGTTTTTATCGCAGACGGAATTGCCCGTCTTGATCGACTTTTGGGCGGCGTGGTGTGGTCCTTGTCGGGCGATGGCGCCGCAGTTTGAACAGGCAGCGCAGATGGCACCGGATATTCGTTTTATTAAAGTCGATAGCGATGCCGCACCGCTCGCTAGTCAACGTTATGGGATACGTAGCATTCCAACTTTGTTGTTGGTTAAAGGCGGGCAGGAGATTGCGCGTCAAAGTGGTGTGATGCCAGCCGCACAGATCGTGGCTTGGGCCAAGCAGTATTTATAAGGGATGTTGTAGATGCGGTAGTTTTTGATACTCAATCAATCTTAGGAGTAGTAGACATGGCACATATTATTGTTCTCGGTGCAGGTACAGGTGGTATGCCTGCGGCCTACGAATTGCGTGAAAAACTGGGTAATGCACATCGCATTACGGTGATTAACGCAGTCGACTATTTTCAATTTGTGCCGTCGAATCCTTGGGTTGCTGTGGGTTGGCGACAACGCGAAGCCATTACCTTCGAGATTCGTCCTTATTTGGAAAAGAAGGGCATCAATTTCATCGCGCAAGCTGTGACGGCTTTAATGCCAGAGACAAATTCGCTGACCTTAGCGGATGGAAGTACGGTCAATTATGATTACTTAGTGATCACAACGGGCCCCAAGTTGGCCTTTGACGAAGTGCCCGGCGCAGGGCCAGTGAATGGCTTTACGCAATCAATTTGTTCGATCGATCATGCAGAACATGCCTATGCTGCTTATCAAAAATTCTTAGATGATCCGGGCCCTGCAATTATTGGCGCGATGCCTAGTGCCTCGTGTTTTGGCCCTGCCTACGAATTCGCTTTTATCTTCAGTACGGATTTGAAACGACGTAAATTGCGCAATAAAGTCCCGATCACTTACGTGACTAGTGAGCCTTATATTGGACATTTAGGCTTGGGTGGTGTTGGCGATTCAAAATCGATGTTGGAGAGTGAATTTCGCAATAATGACATCAAATGGATTTGCAACGCGAAAACCACGCGGGTTGAAGATGGCAAGATGTTTGTCAGTGAAATGGACGACATGGGCAATCTCAAAAAAGAACACGAGCTGCCATTTAAGTACAGCATGATGTTGCCATCCTTCCGTGGTGTCGATCCGATAGCTGCCGTCGAAGGTCTCTGTAATCCACGCGGTTTTGTGCTGGTTGATGATCATCAACGCAGCAAAAAATATCCGAATATCTATTCAGCTGGTGTCTGTATTGCGATTCCGCCAGTTGAAGTTACACCCGTTCCAACTGGAGCGCCGAAAACTGGTTACATGATAGAAACCATGATCACCGCCATCGTTCACAATATTGAAGCTGATCTGAAAGGTGAGCCGGCAACCGCGAAAGGTAGTTGGAATGCGATCTGTTTGGCGGATATGGGCGATACCGGTGCCGCTTTCGTCGCCTTACCGCAAATGCCACCGCGTAATGTGAACTGGTTTAAAAAAGGTAAGTGGGTACACTACGCTAAGATCGCATTTGAAAAATACTTCATTCGCAAGATGAAAACCGGTAACTCAGAACCCATCTATGAAAAGTATGTATTGAAAATGCTTGGGATAGAGCGTTTAGACAAATAAAGCTGTTCAACAACGTATTATCAACACTTTTCGATCCCTCAAACTTCGTTGGCTTTGAGGGATTTTTTTCGCTTGAAAACTAGACTTCTTTCGATTTCTCGATAAAGAGGCATGCTTTCCTTAATCACTTAGTGCGAACTAGCTTGTTAGTAAATGTTATTTTGCAAGTTTGAACTAATTGTTAGAAAATTGCTCCAAAGCCGCTAAGCTAATGCTGTAAGTCATTGCATCATAGCTCAACACCCGGTCTGCAATTCACAACAAAAAGGAATCCCATGTCCCTTAAAAAAATCGCTCAAGCGGTCAGCCTCGCGTTTTGTATTTCACTTAGTGCTGCACCTGTTTATTCGGCTTATGCAGCAACGCCCCAATCGGTTATTCCTGCACATGCTCGTGCCGACAAGATCAGTGCACCAGCATCGGTTTTAGGATTTGAGTTGGGTGAGTGGCATGCGCGTCCTGAGCAACTAACTTCCTACTATCAATTATTGGCAAGCCAATCGCCACGTGTCAAAGTGCGTGTAGTTGGTTATTCGCACGAGCGCCGTCCGATTTTGAATGTGATTATCACGAGCGAAAAAAATCATCAACGCTTGAGCGAGATTGAAGCAGCACGTGGACGTGGCGAAAGCGATACACCTTTGGTCGTCTATCTTGGCTACAGCGTACACGGCAATGAACCTAGTGGAGCAAACGCCGCACCAGCGGTGGCATGGCACCTCGCAAGTTCAATGGATAAATCCGTCAACGAGATGTTAGAGCGCACCGTGGTTGTGATCGATCCTATGCTGAATCCCGATGGCTTAGCGCGTTTTGCGAACTGGGCGAATAGCAATCGTGGTCAGACTTTGGTCAGCGATCCAAATACGCTAGAGCATCGTGAAGGCTGGCCAAGTGGTCGCGGTAATCATTATTGGTTTGATCTCAATCGTGATTGGTTATGGTTGCAACATCCAGAATCCCGCGCACACGTTGCGACATTCCAAACATGGCGTCCGCATGTGTTCGGTGATTTTCATGAACAAGGCACAGATGCAACCTATTTCTTCCAACCCGGCGTGCCAACCCGCACCCATCCTTTGACACCGGCGAATAATCAAACCTTGACCGAGGCGATTGCAAAGTTTCATGCGCAGGCCTTGGATGCACGCGGTGAGTTGTATTTCAGCCGCGAAGCTTTTGACGATTTTTACTACGGTAAAGGGTCGACCTATCCAGACTTGCAAGGCAGTGTTGGTATTTTGTTTGAACAAGCTAGTTCACGTGGTCATATTCAGGATTCACGCAATGGCTTACTGAAATTTGATCACACGATTGCGAATCAGATTACGACTTCGTTCAGCACAATTCAAGCTGCAGATGCGATTCGCGATCAATTGATTGCGCATCAAAAGAACTTCTATGACGAAGCAAAGAAAATGGCGCAAGCCGATCCCAATCGCGCGATGTTGTTTGCCGCTGAAAATAATCCAGCCCGCTTACGCGATTTTTCGAATCTGTTGAAACAACATGGTATCGCCGTGCATCAAGTTAAAGGCAGCGTCACCATCAATGGTCAACGTTATGACGCACGTAATGCGATCGCGGTTCCACTTAATCAGCGTCAAAGCCGTCTGTTAGAAGGGATTACCGAATTGCGTACGCAGTTTAAGGACAATACCTTTTACGATGTCTCTGCGTGGAGTGTGACCAAAGCGTATGACTTGGCAAGTGCCAAAAGCGCGGGTGATGTGATTGGCGAGCCAGTACAGGATTTGCCGAAGGCAAGTTTGAAAGCAGAGTCGAATATTGCTTACGCTTTTTCATGGGTCAATGATGATGCTGCGCCTTTGCTCGCGGAATTAAGTCAGACTGGTTTGCGCTTACGTACGGTAACTAAGCCGATGCGCGTACAGACGACAGATGGTACTAAGGACTTGGGTATCGGCAGTATCGTTATTCCAGTCGCGATGCAAAACACGTCAGCTGCGAATGTCGCAGAAATTATCCGTAAAGCGACGGCAAATCATAGCGTTGAAGTGTTTGCATTAAGTTCGGGCGCAGGTGGTACAGGCGTTGATTTAGGTAGCGCGAGTTTGAAAACGGTAGAACGTCCGCGCGTGGCAGTGTTAACTGGTCAAGGTTTGGATTCAACTTCAGTAGGTGAATTGTGGCATTGGATTGATACGCACCTTCGCTTGCCAGCAACCATGCTCAGCACTGATCGTTTAGCCGCTACACAATTAGAACGCTATACGCATATTGTGATGAGTGATGGTACGTATCGCTTGTCAGATGAAGCAAATAAAAATATCGAGCGTTTTGTTAAGCAGGGCGGTGTCATCATTGGCGTTGAGGGTGCATTGAATTGGGCGAGCAGCCAATCCTATTTGCAAACGAAGTTAGTTAAAGGCGATGCAGGCAAAAAATCGGATGCCGATAAGGCAGAAGATAAGAAAGCCAAGGAAGGACGTTTAGCCTATAAAGACCAAGATGCAAACGCTGCCAAAGATTTGGTTGCAGGCGTGATCTTCGAAACGGAGATTGATCGCAGTCATCCCATCGCTGCCGGTATTCCTCGCGACATCTTGCCCGTATTCCGCGGCCAAGCCGATGTGTATAAGTTAGAAGGCGATCGTTATGGTACCGTCGCTGCCTACACTAGCTCACCAGTATTGAGCGGATATGCGTCTCCAGAAAATGCCAAACGGATTGCTGGATCTGCAGCGATCACAGCTCAACGCGTCGGTAGTGGTAGTGTGATTTTGGCGAGTGCTGCTTTAGGCTTTAGAAGTGGCTGGTTAGGCAGCCGCCGTATTTTAGAAAATGCTTTGTTCTTTGGTAAAGCGTTTGAAAAAGCACGCGCGGAAGGCGATGAAGCACATGAAGCGCATTAAGATGCTAGTTGTTGCAAACGATTAGCGTTTAGGTGGCAGGGCGGGTTGTACCCGCCCTTTTTTTATGCCCAAGCGGAGTTGATAATTCCGCCCCCCAAACAGACATCGCCGTCATACAAGACCGCAGATTGTCCCGGCGTCACTGCCCACTGCGCTTCATCAAAATGCAATTGAAATAGCTCATTATTGCCGCTAAAACGACATGCCATATCTGGTTGACGGTAGCGGGTTTTTGCGGATAGCTTTTCTAAATTGGGTGCATGACCCGCAACCCAACTGACTTGCGCAGCTTCGAGCGCATTAGAGAGTAGCCAAGGATGATCATGTCCTTGTACCGCATACACGCGATTGTTTTCTACGTCTTTACGTGCAACATACCAGGCATCACTGCTCCCATCGGAATTTTGATGCGACTTGATGCCGCCTATACCTATGCCTTTGCGTTGGCCTAAAGTATAAAAACTTAGACCGACATGTTTACCGATAATCTCTTCTTCCGGTGTACGAATTTCGCCCGGCGCGTAGGATAAATAGCGGTTTAAAAATTCACGGAAAGGGCGCTCACCGATAAAACAAATGCCGGTCGAATCCTTCTTTTTTGCGTTCGGCAAATTGATTTGCTCTGCAATTTTACGTACTTCAGTTTTATTGATTTCGCCGAGTGGAAATAACGTGTTCTTGAGTTGTGCTTGATTCAATCGATGCAGAAAATAACTCTGATCCTTGCTGGCGTCGAGTGCCTTTAATAACTGAAATTCGCCATTCACCTCACGCACACGAGCATAGTGCCCCGTCGCAATGTAGTCCGCGCCTAGCTTCATCGCGTGATCCAAGAAGGCTTTGAATTTGATCTCTGCATTACACAGCACGTCAGGATTCGGCGTACGCCCAGCTTGATATTCGCGTAAAAATTCAGCGAACACGCGGTCTTTGTATTCACTGGCGAAGTTGACCGTTTCGATATCAACGCCCACCACGTCGGCAACACTCACCGCATCGATTAAATCTTCGCGGGTTGAGCAATATTCAGAATTGTCATCATCTTCCCAATTCTTCATAAATAGGCCGATTACCTCGTAACCTTGTTCTTTTAAGAGCCAGGCAGAGACCGAAGAATCTACACCACCGGACATACCGATGACTACGCGTTTTTTACTCATGAATATTCCTGCTAATTTTTATACTGTATATATTTGTATGTTTCGACATCTGCATGTGCCTAGCTAACTTACGCTATCTTGGTTTGGGTTTCCTCTCCCGCAAGCGGGAGAGGGCTAGGGTGAGGGCGGTTCAAATGAAAAGAAACGTCTGAAAACTCTTCTAACTTACTTGTTAACTGACCTAAACACTCATCACACTAGGATGCGTATACATCAAATCCAAAGGTGCTCTTTGTCCCGCCAAATAATCCTGTAAACATTGCAAAATCAATGGACTCCGATGCATTTCTTGACACGCCAAGATTTCCTCGTAAGTCATCCACAATGCGCGCAAAATACCGTGATCCAAAGGCCGATCGTATTGCGCGACCACTTTGCCACAAAAAGCAAATCGCAAATACGTCACTTCTTTACCTGAATTCGGTGAAATGAATTTCGACATGTACGTACCGACCAAAGCCTCGGGCACAAATTCATGCGCGGTTTCTTCCATGGTTTCACGAATCACCGCTTGCACTAAGCTTTCATTTGGATCGAGATGACCTGCTGCTTGATTGAGACGTACGCCATCGGGTGTTGTCTCTTCTATCATCAAAAATTCTAATCGTTCCCCGTTTTGACGCGGAACGATGGCAGCGACAGTGACTGAAGGTTTCCAAATGTCTGACATAAGTTGGGATCTTGAGTAGTGAGGAAAAAGCGTAAAAACGAATTAGGGTGGCATTTTACCTCGCCAGTCCTTAATTCACCCGCGACTGCTCCCGATTTACGATTCGAATTTACTAATAAAGATTCTGTCTATAAGAAAATCCATCAAACTAGTTGTTATTTTTAAAATGAATGTGAAAGTCTAAAAAGACTGGCCTTCGCACATGAATTCCTTCGCCAAGCCTTACGCCATCTGTGTTTAGCCTTACGTCTGTGGAGTTTAAGCTGGTGGGAAGTCGCTTTGTCGAGGCAGAGTGGTATTCATACAGTGGTAGTTTAAGGTGCGTATCCTGTGCCAGTATGGTGCGTTTTTCGTGTAATATCGTTGTCGAATATCAAATGTATGATCTCCCTGCAGTTCAAATTAGTATGAGTGTCCGCAGTAATTTGTAAAACCGCTTCAAATAATCCGAGTAATTGGTCTGGGCTTTTATCAAAAGTCAGGATATCTGCGTAACATGAAATACCTGAAGTAACCACTTTTGCCATTGAACCTAACGGTATCAAAAATAAAAAGGAGTATCTTTATGAAAATCGGCATTCCCGCCGAAACACGGTCGGGCGAGACGCGCGTTGCGGCGACCCCAGAAACAATTAAGAAATATGTGAGCGCCAAGCATGAAGTCGTTGTGCAGGCCGGAGCTGGTATTGCTTCATCGATTACTGATGAAGCCTACCAAGCGGCAGGTGCGACCATTGTTAATGCGGCAGATGCGTTTGCGGCAGATTTGATTCTAAAGGTGCGTGCACCGTCTGCGGAAGAGCGTGGACTAATCAAATCCGGTGCAGTGATCGTCGGCATGCTCAATCCCTTTGATGCCGAGAATATCGCGGCGATGGCAGCGCATGGCATTACTGCTTTTTCTTTGGAAGCAGCGCCACGTATTACACGTGCGCAATCACTTGACGTCTTGTCTTCACAAGCGAACATCGCGGGCTACAAGGCCGTCATGCTGGCAGCGAATACTTACCAACGATTTATGCCGATGTTAATGACCGCGGCAGGTACCGTGAAAGCGGCACGCGTCTTGATCATGGGTGTGGGCGTGGCTGGTTTGCAAGCGATTGCGACGGCAAAGCGTTTGGGTGCAGTGATTGAGGCTTCTGACGTACGTCCACCTGTGAAAGAACAGGTCGAATCCTTAGGCGCGAAGTTTATTGACGTGCCGTATGAAACCGATGAAGAGCGTGAGATCGCCAAAGGCGTCGGTGGCTATGCTCGTCCTATGCCAGCCGCATGGATGGCACGTCAAGCTGCCTTGGTACATGAACGCGCCAAGCAAGCGGACATTATCATTACCACAGCGTTGATTCCAGGTCGCAAAGCGCCAATCCTGATTTCTGAAGAAACAGTCAAAGCGATGAAACCGGGTTCGGTGATTGTCGATATGGCGGTTGAGCAAGGCGGTAACTGTCCTTTGTCAGAGCTGAATAAAACCGTTACGAAATATGGCGTACACATCATCGGTGAACCGAATTTGGCGACACTGGTGGCGGCAGATGCATCCGCGCTATATTCACGCAATATTCTCGATTTCCTAAAATTGATCATCGATAAAGATGCGAATCTGGCGATCAATAAAGAAGATGAAATCGTCGTCGCGACCATGATGTGTTCTGGTGGCGAAGTGTTGAAGAAATAAATTTGAAAACGATGAAAAACATTTGAATCGCAGAGGCGCAGAGGACGCAGAGTTTGATAAAGAGAAATCTCTGCGCTCTCTGCGCCTCTGCGGCGAAAAAAGGATTTAATCCGGTTTTATCATCAGTTGTAGTAAGTAAGTTTTAAATAGAAGTTTTGAGGAAATTATGCAAAGAAATATGTTACGCGCCAAGATTCATCGCGTTTCTGTGACCCAATGTGACTTGAACTATGAAGGTTCATGCGGCATCGACGAGGATTTGCTCGACGCTGCTGACATTAAAGAACATGAACGGATTGAACTCTACAACATCAATAACGGCGAGCGTTTTGCAACTTACGCGATTAAAGGACAACGCGGAAGCGGTGAGATCTCCCTGAATGGTGCTGCAGCACGACGCGTACAGCTTGGTGACCTGATGATTATTTGTACCTACGCACCGATGGACGATGAAGTCGCAGCGAACTTCAAACCCAAGGTCGTGTTCGTTGATGCAAAGAACAAGATCACTAGCTTAAAAGAATATTGATTTGCAGAGATTTTCAAACGTGATGGAAGTAAAGAATAGCTGAAGCTTAATGCTGCTCGTTTAAGCACGAAACTTTGAGGCGTCATCCCTGCGTAGGCAGGGATCCAGTGTCTTTTGACTTTTACGCCGCTGGATTCTCGCCTTCGCGGGAATGACATTGAAGCTAAAGTGAACCTGAACAGCATTACAACTGAAGTCCCTTTTAACGTAAATAAAGAGAGAACGTCATGGATGTAGTAAGTCATACACTCACTAATTTGATCATTTTTGTACTGGCAATTTATGTCGGTTACCACGTGGTCTGGACCGTAACACCTGCATTGCACACACCTCTGATGGCAGTGACCAATGCGATCTCCGCCATCATCATCGTTGGTGCGATGTTGGCAGCAGGCTTGACCGAAGGTGTCCTCGCGCAAGTGATGGGTACGCTGGCAGTCGCGTTGGCTGCGGTCAATGTCTTTGGTGGCTTCTTAGTCACGCAAAGGATGCTAGAGATGTTTAAGAAAAAAGAGCCTAAAGCCAAAGTCGAACAGAAGGAGGCACAATAATGAGTATGAATCTCGTGACGATGCTTTATCTGATCGCATCGGTTTGTTTTATTCAAGCGCTCAAAGGTTTATCTCATCCATCGACTGCACGCAAGGGTAATACCTTCGGCATGATCGGTATGGCGATTGCCGCTTTCACGACAGTTGCTCTGATTGTTAAGTTGAAAAACGAAGCTGGCGGCGCTGGTCTCGGTTACGGTTTAGTGATACTCGGTATCGTGGTTGGTGGCGGTATCGGTGCAACTTTAGCGAAACGTGTAGAAATGACCAAGATGCCAGAGCTGGTAGCAGCGATGCACTCATTGATCGGTTTAGCTGCTGTATGTATCGCGGTAGCGGTGGTTTCTGAACCTTGGATTTTCCGCATTGTTACAGATCGTTCATTCGCGATCCCATTTGGCAACCGCGTAGAACTATTTATCGGTACCTTCGTCGGTGCGATTACCTTCTCAGGCTCGGTAATCGCTTTCGGTAAATTGTCTGGTAAATACAAGTTCCGTTTATTCCAAGGTGCTCCAGTGAGTTTTGCTGGTCAACACATGTTGAACTTGGTTTTGGCTATTGCGATGGTCGGTTTGGGCCTGGTATTCTGTTTTGATGGTGGCGTGGCTCCAGCTTGGACACCATTCATCCTGATGACTGTCATTGCATTTGTGTTGGGTGTACTCATCATCATCCCTATTGGCGGTGCAGATATGCCAGTGGTAGTGTCGATGTTGAATAGTTATTCAGGTTGGGCAGCTGCGGGTATTGGCTTCTCACTCAATAACTCCATGTTGATTATTGCCGGTTCCCTAGTCGGTTCGTCTGGTGCGATTCTTTCTTACATCATGTGTAAGGCGATGAACCGTTCCTTCTTCAACGTGATCTTGGGCGGCTTCGGTGGCGCTCCAGCAGAAGCAGCCGCTGGCGGTGGTGCACAACGCACAGTCAAATCGGGTTCCCCTGATGACGTCGCTTTCTTGTTGGGTAATGCCGAAACGGTCATCATCGTTCCAGGGTATGGCTTAGCGGTAGCACGTGCTCAGCATGCTTTGAAAGAATTGACGGAAAAGCTCACGCACAAAGGTATCACGGTAAAGTACGCAATTCATCCAGTGGCAGGGCGTATGCCTGGTCACATGAACGTCTTATTGGCGGAAGCAGAAGTGCCGTATGACCAAGTGTTTGAGATGGAAGACATCAATAGCGAATTTGGTCAAGCCGATGTGGTCTTGGTTCTCGGTGCGAATGACGTTGTGAATCCGGCCGCTAAAGATCCAAAATCACCTATCGCTGGTATGCCGATTCTTGAGGCCTACAAAGCCAAAACGATTATCGTTAATAAGCGTTCTATGGCGTCTGGTTATGCTGGTTTGGATAATGAGTTGTTTTACATGGATAAGACCATGATGGTGTTTGGGGATGCTAAGAAGGTGATTGAGGATATGGTTAAAGCGGTGGAGTAATACGCTTTTCTGTGTTTTGATTGCTTGTGAAAAAGCCCGCAAGATCTTTGGATTTTGCGGGCTTTTTTTGTGTTTCGGTGTTGCGTGTTTGTCGTTACGTTTGCTGTCGCTTTGAGTTCTGTAGGTCGGGGGTGGCCCGACAGCCAGTTACCTTTTTTGCTTCGCCAAAAAAGGTAACCCAAAAAAGGCGACCACGCTGCCACTGCCCTTCGGGTTCCCAATTGTGCAAGTCAAAAATGGGGAGAGTCAGAAACTCGCTACGCTCAAACATCTGACTCTCTTTTTCCCATTTCTGCCTTGCACAATTGGCAGTGTCAGAAGTGGATGAACGTCAAAAACAAAGTCAAAAACAACGTCAAAATCAAAACCAAAACCAACACAATTGGTAACGACGGTCTTTCAATTTTCTATTTGCAGTTATGGGTCGTTGTTTTTGATTTTTGTTTTTGATTTACCCCCGTTTGAGACGATGTAATTTGTGCTTTACAGAAAATGGATAAGAAAGTGTTGTTGTCTGAGCCGAAGGCGAGTTTCAACACTTTCCCATTTTTTGTGATGCACAAATTATGCTGAAGCGAAGCGTAAGCACCCCGAAGGGGCGAGTCTACGGTCGCCTTTTTTGGATTACCTTTTTTGGCGAAGCAAAAAAGGTAATTGGCTGTCGGGCCACACCCGACCAACAGAAGCTTGAGCAAACGAAAAGGTCGAATCTGAACGATCGCAAACACGCATCAATTTACATCAAAAACTTCCCAACCTAAGTTCCCGTAGGTGCGATTAGCGCAGCGTAATCGCACGCATGCAATAGGTCAATCTCTACCATCAAGACTAATTTCTCCATCACCACACCAATTCAAAGGATAAATTCCTCGTTCAACATCACGATGAAAAGTCGAATAAGGCCAATCACAAACACGGGACACCAAGCCATGCTTCAGAGGATTCACATGCACATAATCGACATGTCTTTGATAATCCAATTCATCACGAATTAAATGTTCCCAATAATGACGTTGCCAGATCCCGCGTTCGCCATGTGCCTTACGTGCTGGCGATAGGGATTCGGTTTTGGGTAAGGCACGAGAGAATCCACTTTTGATCAAGCGCCAACGCAGGCTAAAATCGCTATCACCTTCTGGTAGCGAAAACACACAATGCATGTGTTCAGGTAGAACGACCCAAGCATCGATGTGAAATGGATACTTAGCGCGAACGGTTTTGACAACTTGTCTCAATAAATCGATTTCGCGAATTAACAAATCGTTGTTATACCTTTGCAGGCAATTGACTGTGAAAAACCATGTGCCACCTGGAATAAAGGCTCTTCGATAGTTGGACATACTTTATTTGTTGTAAAGTGTATTCGTCGATTGTCATGCGTGCGATTACGCTTTGCTAATCGCACCTACTTGTTAAGAGAGTCAGATTATGGCGAACTTTCAGGTTTGAAATCGTTAACTGGATCCAATTGAGGTTTACATCAAAAACTTCCCAACCTTAGCCTTCAAAATCGTAATCAACACCGGATCCATAAACGCATATTCATCCGGAATATCCAAACAAATAATCCGCTTATTATTGAGATAGCGTCTAAATTTCTGCGACAACTTATTGCGATGCGCTTTCTCCATCACGAAGATGATCGTCGCCCAGGCGATTTGTTCTGAGGAGAGTGGCGTGGTGGCGTCGTTGCCCAAACCAGCAGAGTCTGTTTCGACATCAGGCCATGATGCGAAAATTTGTTCTGCAGTCGGGCTGCGAAGTCGGTTTTGGGTGCATATGAAGAGGGCGCGTTTCATTTTGGCGAGCGCATAATTTTTAGTTGCTCTTGCAGCCAAATCTTACTTTCGGTGGCTGGCATGTTTCCACATTTAACTAGATACGCCTTCCCGCTCGAACTGCTAAGCGATGCCGCTTGGGTAATAAAATCTTCTGTGCTCTTGATCATGTTTTTGTTTTCGAAATAAGCCAATTTTTTTGTGAGATGTACTTTTGCCTCAACACCTGAATACCAAGTGCCATTGCGATTGAATTGGCAGTTTGCAGCTTGGAGTTTTTGGAACAGAGTCTCAATTTCTGCACGAGTCTCTTGCGGGGCTTGGCTTGCTGAACTGCTTGTGGCTATGAGTGCTAAAAGCAAAGAGAGGAGAATATTTTTCAATTTTATCGCCAGACGTTTGGGTTTTGATTGTGTGAATAAAGGTCAGTCTTGTTTTGCAAAACAGGGGTGTTTTGTCATGCAACCAGCATCCGTAATTGAATAACATTGCCCTCAGGGTCGTGGCCGTCACAAGCACGAATTCCTTGAAACACCCATTCGTGTTCTATGGCCTTGATTGCTCCGCCAAATGCCTTTGCAGTGGCACGCGCGGCGGCGATATCGCTTACTGGTAAACAAAGCTTGAAATAGGAATCCTCACGCACGGTAATGTGACTTGTCGCAATGATCGGCGGTGACTCGCTTTGCATAGCGTGCAAAATGAGTTCGAAACCATCGATACCCAAGACCGCATAGGCGCTGTCCTGGTGTCTTATTGCCATGTTCGCGACATTACTATAAAAGGCAGTAAGTTTGGCGACATCATCGACGAAGAGTACCAAGCACGTTGGAGGTAAATTGGACATAGTGAGCTTGTTCCTATCTTTGTGGTGTGTTGCACTATATGGCGCTGTTGAGAGAATACATCAATGAAACTTCAAATCGCTTTCGCCCAAACCCCAGACGAAAGCGATCAGACTTATTGCGTCGTTATTTCCGCGTCTTCATACCAAATGCCATATTGATCACCTTGCCAACTCAAAAAATAAAATAAGTAGGCGGTTGCCAACATGATTAAGCCACCAGCTAAAGCCGCTTCATTGAAAAAACCAAGTAAACAAAAACTAAAGCCAGTGAGGTGAGACATGATTTCTATCCTCTTGGACGTTTGTCGCTTAGGGCGCAAATTGAGAAAATGTAAGGCAAACCAACACTTTAGCCAAAAAGGCAGGTTTTGCCAGTTGCCGGATTTTTTGTCCATCATAAATTGCTCCTGATTTAAGGTTGAAATATCGACTTCAAGCACTGACGCTAGGCATTTAAGAGACTCGACACTCGGCTTATGTCCGCTTTCTATCCGCTGTATGGTTCTGACGCTTAAACCAGACATTTGTGCTAACTGATCTTGGGAGAGATGACGACTAAGCCGTAATTGTTTGAGAATCATTTTTTACTCCAACGAAAGTGAACCATGAGTATTCATTGATTCTCTGTTTGACGGTGACGAATTGCTGCCGACATTCAGCCGACAATGAGCTGACAGTGAGGCGCTATCTGGTTTTTGTAAGCATCGCAGGGAAAACCGTTTGATGGCATGGCTCGATGTTCAAACCTGAGCTTCACACAGTTTTGTTTTCCACATACTGTCTAAAATTATTCAAGATCGCTTGCCAACCGGCACGTTGCATCTCTGCACTATGTTCACCCTCTGCATCGAACGTTTCTGTGATGTCGACAACGCCATTGTTGTCTTTGAACACCACGCTGACCGTGCGTTGATCGCCTAAGGAATATTCGATTAATTGATAGTCGATAATGTTGGTGTAAGTGCCTTCGAAATCGAAGCCCATGCTGCCATCTTTGGCTTCCATACGACTGGTGAATTTGCCGCCGATGCGTAAATCATTCGTACTGCTAGGCGTATGCCAGTCTTGGTTAGCTGCATTCCATTGCATGATGTCGGCAGGTGTTGTCCACGCGTCCCAGCATTTGTTAAGGGTGGATTTGACGGTGGTGTGAATAGTGATTTTCATAATTATCCTGATCGGGTGGGCGAAAAGTTGCATCAGCAAGTTATCAGTAAAGTATAGATTTATCAAACACATTTGCATGGTGGCATAACGTCATTGGTTGTGAAAAACTACATTTATTATGGTTATTAACCTTCATTGGTTTCTGGTTGATTACCACCAACTTCGTCGCAGATAGAATTAATTTACTGTCATTTTCGTTGTTTTTTTCTCAGATATCTTTTAAATATTTTGTAAATATATTTAAATGTCGACGCATGTCAGGAATGTATTCTTAGTTGCTTTTCAATGGGAGTGGTCATTGGCAAAAAAACATTGAGAGTATTTCATGTCATGAGACAGTTTCAGATTGAAGCTGAAAACGACAGAACATTAAGGAGTTATCTTGAAAAAACGAGTCAAAGTAAAAACCATCGTGGTGGCGCTAGCCCTGTCATTTGGTGCACAGTCATCAGGTTGGGCACAAGATGCGGTTAAAGCAAATGCGGATGAAAAATCCAGTTCGCAACGCGTTGTTGTGACTGGATCCAATGTGAAACGCATCGATGCTGAAACAGCTGCACCACTGCAAATCATCACCAAAAACGACATTATGCAAAGCGGTGCTGTGACGGTGAAAGACATTTTGGAGTTGTCGACGTCGAATGATAAGAGTGCGATTTCAGATTTGAGCGGTGCTAATTCTTGGGCAAGTGGTGCTTCAGGTGTTTCCTTGCGCAATTTGGGAGTGAGTGCGACATTGGTGCTGATCAATGGACGCCGTTTGCCTAGCTTCGGTTTTGCCGATGGTTTGCAAAATACCTTTGTGAACGTGGATGCGATTCCCGCTTCTGCAGTCGAACGCGTGGAGATTTTACGTGATGGTGCTTCAGCGATTTATGGTTCCTCGGCAATTGCTGGTGTGGTCAACATCATCACGCGTAAAGATTTTACAGGTGTGCAGGTGAGCGCTAGTAAGCAGCAGTCGGTGAGCAATCGTCAGATAAATAATCAGAGCTTTGCCAACGTCACCGCCGGTATCGGTGATATCGATAAAGATGGCTATAACTTATTCGCTAGTTTGGATTTGTATAAACGTGGTTCTTATAAAGATGATTTTGTGAATCGTCGTTTGCCGGAATGGTATTTGAAGCTCAATCCTGCGCGAGATACTGGCAAGATCGATTCATTATCGACGGGCGCTTTCCCTGGTAATTACACAGGACGCTATCCTAGCAACTATACAGATCCTAAGTTAGCGGGAACGCGCATCAGTAAGTCTATGCCAGGCTGCGCTACAGAAAATTTGATTGATGGTTTGTGCCGTTACAATTATTGGAAAGATAGTGATGCCATGCCTGGTGCCGAGCGTGCTGCCTTCTATTCCATGGCAAATTTTAAGATCTCTGAGGACATGTCAGCATGGGCGGAGATTCAATTAGCCGATACCAAATCGACATACAACACCTCAATTCCCCGCAGTAATGTCACTGGTTCGAGCTTATCTTGGTACGACTCGATTAAAGGCGAATTGCAGTATTTTGTGGATCCGACTTTACCTGTTGGACATCCAAACAATCCCTATTCATTTCCGATTGGGCTGAATTATCGTTTTGCCGATCATCCTGATATGTTTAAGAATGTCGGCGGTTCACAACAATACCGGGCAGTTGCCGGTTTGCTTGGCAAAACCGCTGGCTGGGAGTGGGATGCCGCGATCGGTTACATGGGCGGACGCGCCCATCAACGACAACAACTGTATCGCGATCGTTATGAATACGAGAAGGCAATTACCAGTGGTGAGTATAAATTCGGACAGCAAAATCCACGGGCTTTATTAGACAAAATGTTCCCAGTGATGGGCTCGGATGGTAAGTCGAGTGAGTCGTGGGTAGATTTTAAAGCTAGCAAAGACATGATGAACTTGGCTGGTGGTCCTATGACTTTGGTGCTAGGTGCCGATGTACGTCACGAAACTTTCTTGCACAAGAGTATGGACAATATTCTGCAAGCACGTATTGTTCAGTTTAGCGGTGTATCGATTGATGGTTCACGCAATGTCAGTGCAGCATTTGCTGAATTGAATGCACCGATTACTAAAAAGCTAGAATTGGATTTTGCGCTACGAGCAGATAAATCAGGTCCAACGAATTTAGAGATTATTCCGAAAGCCAACGCGAGCTATTTGGTGTCCGATCAATTGAAAATTCGCGGCACGATGTCTCGTGGTTATCGTGCCCCTAGTTTGCCAGAAACCGGCAATGGCGGTGCATCGTGGTTCACTAGCGGTGACGATCCTAAACGCTGCGACATGGCGAATAAGATATATGATGCCTTGATGTTGGGCGATGCGACTGACCGCTCCAATGCCTTGACTGCTTACTATTCTGGGTGTGAAACAGGGTTTCCATCGACTGTCACCCCGAATCCAAAGCTAGAGCCGGAACGCTCTCGTATATATAGTTTAGGTTTTGTGCTGCAACCGACGAAAGACACTGCAGTCACTTTGGACTATTGGAATGTGTCACGTTTCAATGAAATCGCTGTACGTGGTTCGGATTACATTTTGGCGCATGAAGACACAACGACGGGTTTAGTTGTACGTGGTGCTCTATCACCTCAGGATATCGAGTTTGGTCAACGCGCAAGTCAGCTCGCTGGCGTACCGCTAGGCTTTAAAGTGGGGCCGGTACAAGGCGTACGTGATCAATATTCCAACGTTACAAAAACCAAGATGTCAGGTGTCGATTTGGGTATTCGTAGTCAATGGAACTTAGGTGAATATGGCCGTTTGACTACGAATTTAGAATCAACGATACAGATTGATACGCTGTGGTATGACACAGACAAGCAACGCTTTAGCGACAATTATGTAGGATATCGTTACTACCCACGTGTGGTTAGTAACGTGAGTGCAAATTGGTCTAAGAGCGTGTGGAGCGCTGGTGCACGTGGTTATTTCCAAAGTGAGCGTAAGTTAGCTTGGGGTGCCGACGATACTGCTAACACCATAGAAGCCTGCGCTGAGCGTAAGGTCAGTGCCGAAGGATGTAAGATCGGCGCCGACTTTACGGTGGATATTTACGGCTCTTATTCGGGCTTTAAAGATTTGCGGATTGGCTTTAATTTGTTCAACCTAATGAATCGCAAAACACAGGTAGAAAATCGTGCTGGCAGTCCATTGCCATTACGCGGAACCTCTTTGAAATTGTGGGGCGAATATAAGTTTTGATATTAGTTCTGATCGATCTTTGATTTGAATAAAAGAAAAAGCCCGGCAGAATCTGAATCTATCGGGCTTTTTTATATCCTCAATCCATGACTAATGCAGATTAGTGAAACTGCCGTAATGATTGATTGTGACGAATACGTTGAACAATATTTTCAACAGTACCGGCTAGACTGCCGCCTTCACAAGCAAAATCCCAAGCAAGGCTACTGTGTTGTTTATTCACGCCGTCATTGCTGAAACTATCCCATTCATTGCGACGTGAATTCGACCAAGAGCCATCAGCACGCCCAAAGGCAAATAAGCGCTTTTGTTTGCTGTCGCAACGTAGGCCTTCATAGCTGACATTTTTTGCACCGGACCGACTAATAGAAACTAAGGTGTAACGCAAGCTGCCATCGGCGACGATGCTGATGGACTTGTGATCAATGAAGAAACTTTGATTGTCATTGCTGTAAAAACGCAATAAATTTTCGGTTGCTGGTGCGGCTGGTAAATTGACTGGGCTATCTACCCAAGGTTTGATAATTTTTTCATCATTCTCCTGAGCGTAGGAAATGATGGGTATCATCAGGAAAAAGCACAGACCGCAGCGGCGCAGCATTGCTTGCAGCTTGCATTGGGGAAGTCGGAGCGATGTGTGCAATTGCATGGTTAACCTTCTTTATTGGGGATCTCAATCTCAGATTTCTGTTCAGGCATTTTCGTCTCGATCGCGATGTTAACAGTGACTTCAACTGTGGTACTTACATCTAGTATTAATGGTGCAGACTTACTCATTTCAGAAGTGTTGGCCGTACCTGTTTTTTCTTCCAGATGCCTGCGTTTTTGATGAAAAGGCTTACGTTGTCCCTCAGGACGATTCAAGAATCGAGATAATTCTTGTAAAGCCATTTGATAGACACCACGCTTAAACTCGATCACCGTATCAAGCGGTACCCAATAGTCATGCCAGCGCCAAGCATCAAATTCAGGATGCGTGCTGGCACGCAAATTCACATCGCAATCACGCCCGACCATTCGTAGCAAAAACCAGATTTGTTTTTGCCCACGGTAATGACCACGAATTTCGCGTTTAATGAAATGATCCGGCACTTCATAGCGCAGCCAATCACGGGTACGACCCAAGATTTTGACATGTTCGGGAAGTAAGCCAGTTTCTTCTTCTAGTTCGCGGAACATTGCTTGTTCCGGCGATTCGCCGTATTTAATGCCGCCTTGTGGAAACTGCCAAGAATGCTCGCGCACCCGCTTGCCCCACCAGACTTCATTATTGGCGTTCAGCATAATAATGCCTACGTTAGGCCTAAAGCCTTCACGATCCAACATGGTATAACCCCAATTATTTCTTGGGAATTCATTTACTATCGTTCAGGCTTGCCGGCGACAAATTTTTTCTATTTACGAAAAATAAGCCGCACCAAAAAATTCCAGCACTGATTGATATCAGCGAGAATTTATGTATCCCTAAACGAATTGTTAATTATTCCCAAACGTGGTCAGGGCTCATTCTTTATTTTTGACTGGCGAAATTTTTGACACTGGGAACTCAGGACTTGTAGAAAATACCGATAAAAATCTGAGTTTGAGCGAGAAAAATGCAATTAAGCAGTCGAAACCATCATCAAAAATGCAAAGAGTGAGCGCATGAGCCAGCATATCCTTTAAAATTGAGGTGATTATAACCTAGGACTTCAACAAAAAAGTTCACGCGTTGTTGTTTCATAAATCATGGCGCTCCTTGTCAGAGTTAGGCCTGAATTTTGCTGCGCAATGCTGGCAACATTTTGATGTCATTCCAAACCTCCATTATTGAAAAGAATTAAGTCATGCGCGCTACACGTTTTTTCATTTCCACTTTAAAAGAAGCTCCAGCCGACGCCGAAATCGTCAGCCATAAACTAATGATGCGCGCTGGGATGATCAAGCGTCTCGGCTCTGGTATTTATAACTACATGCCTATGGGTTTGCGTGTCATCCGTAAAGTTGAAAAAATTGTACGCGAAGAGATGGATCGTTCTGGCGCAATTGAAATGTTGATGCCCGTGGTGCAACCCGCTGAATTATGGCAAGAAACCGGTCGCTGGCAAAAATATGGCGCTGAATTGATGCGCGTGAAAGATCGTCATGGTCGTGATTTCATCATTCAACCGACTTCTGAAGAAGCGATTACTGACGTGGCGCGTCAAGAAATTAAGTCTTATCGCCAATTGCCGCTGAATTTTTATCATATTCAGACCAAGTTCCGTGATGAGCGTCGTCCACGTTTCGGCTTGATGCGTGGTCGTGAATTTACGATGAAAGATGCTTACTCTTTTGACCGTGACTTAGATGGTCTAAAAAAATCTTATCAAAATATGTATGACGCCTATGTCCGTATTTTCAATCGCTTCGGTTTGCAATTCCGCGCCGTCGCGGCGGATAACGGTGCGATTGGCGGAACGGGTTCGCATGAATTCCACGTGATTGCCGAAACCGGTGAAGACGCTTTGGTATATTGCCCAACTTCGGATTACGCCGCGAATATGGAAGCAGCAGAAGCCTTGTCCTTGTTTGATGCTCGCCAAGTAGCAACACAAGCATTGACGAAAACGGCAACGCCAGGCAAAGCCAAGTGTGAAGAGGTTGCTGAGCTCTTGAATATCCCTTTGCAAAACACGGTGAAGTCTATCGTCTTGACAGTTGAGACTGAAGAGAAAGATAAAGTTACCAAGCAAGTCTGGTTATTGCTGATACGCGGCGATCATGAATTGAACGAAATTAAAGCGAGCAAAGTACCAGGCTTAGCGAACTACCGATTCGCAACAGAGGATGAAATCGTCGAACATTTTGGTACTAAGCCAGGTTACCTCGGCCCAGTGAATACCAAGTTGCCGGTCAAAGTGGTGGCAGATCGCACCGTGGCGATGATGGGCGACTTTGTCTGCGGCGCGAACGAAGAAGATTTCCACTTTACCGGTGCTAACTGGGGACGTGATGTGGCGGAACCACTGGTTGCTGACCTGCGCAATGTGGTCGCAGGCGATCCGTCACCGGATGGCAAAGGCGTGCTCGCAATTCAACGCGGTATCGAAGTGGGCCACGTGTTCCAGCTCGGCACTAGCTATTCCGAATCCATGAAAGCGACTTTTCTTGATGAAAACGGTAAGCCTCAGTTATTGCAAATGGGCTGTTATGGCATCGGTATTACCCGTATTTTGGGTGCGGCAATTGAGCAAAATTTCGATGATAAAGGCATCATCTGGCCAACCGCAATTGCGCCGTTTGAAGTCGTAATTTGTCCTATGGGCATGGAGAAGAGTCCAGCGGTCAAGGAGCAGGCAGAAAAACTGTATGCAGATTTAATGGCTGCTGGTGTCGACGTCTTGTTAGATGATCGTGATTTGCGCCCAGGTTCGATGTTCGCTGATTGGGAATTGATCGGTGTGCCACATCGCGTCGTGATTGGTGATCGTGGCTTAAAAGAAGGCAATCTGGAATACAAAGGTCGTCGTGATGCCGAAGCGAGCAATGTTGCGGTTGCAGATATGTTCAGTTTCCTCACTGCTAAATTGCAGGCGAAGTCATCCTAAGAATGAAGTTCATGTTGAACGCAATAGCGCGAGTTTGTTTCTTTGAAAAACAAACTCGCGTTTGTCTTCTTGCGCTGCTACTCACGCTGTCATCGCTTGCGAACGCAGGCAATCAAAAAGAAGAAGCGATAGCCGATTCCGTTAGACTAGCACTCGCCAAGCTGGTGGCCGATCCACGCCCACCGAAACCGACTTTCGACAAGATAGAAGACCGCATCAAATATCTGCATTGGTTAGGTGAAATGTCAGATCGCTTAAAACGCCGCATACCGGATAAGCAAACCCGCTTAGAGTTTCTAGAAACGGTTTGGTACGAATCCAAACGCGCGGGCTTGGATACTGGCTTGGTGCTCGGCTTGATGCAAGTCGAATCGGGATTCAAAAAATACGCAGTATCCATAGTCGGTGCACGTGGCTTCATGCAAGTCATGCCATTCTGGTCGCGCGTAGTCGGCGACGGTGATCCTAAAAAATTATTCCAGATGCAAACGAACTTGCGCTATGGATGTTCGATTTTGCGCATGTATATCGATATGGAGGGCGGCAATTTGTATTTGGCTTTGGGGCGCTATAACGGCAGCCGTGGTCGCGCCGAATATCCGAATGCTGTGCTGGCTAATTGGAAAAAGTGGGAATTTGAAGGATAGGTAAAAATCAAAGAAAAGTTACACTCAAGATTCATGGTGGCCTAATAAATATAGAAGCTACGATTTAACAGGACCTAATACATTTTCATATTGATTGCGGAAAATCCGTCTAAAGCAGAAAAATGATCTTAGATCGAAACAAGCATGATGTGACAGTCGAGTAAGAGACGACATTTAAATAAGATCAGAAAATCCTGCGAGCATGCTCGGGCTATCGGTACTTCACTAGTGTTCCTCCTCTTTGCTAGCTAAAAGAAATGAAACATCGGTTGATCAGTCGAGCGGGAAACGGCGCTTGACGTGTGAAATTTATACCCACTATTAAAGTCAATTTTCGACAGCACGACGTTCAGCGCCAACGTAATTTAGCCCAAGCCGCCTGTTGGACTGGTGT
This sequence comes from Affinundibacterium seohonense, assembly GCF_014284305.1. Classification (GTDB taxonomy): domain Bacteria; phylum Pseudomonadota; class Gammaproteobacteria; order Burkholderiales; family Burkholderiaceae_D; genus Undibacterium; species Undibacterium seohonense. Next base: position 41,605 of record NZ_JACOFW010000003.1, on the reverse strand, counting down.
GAGGAATGTCCAAGCGACGAAACGACTTTCCTTACTTCCTTGCCGCATTGTGATTAGTTTATGCTGTAGCACTTTAGTTTGTTTTAGTTTGGCTTTGATCGGATCCACATTCACGGATTTTGAGATAAGGCTGCTAAACCAAAAACATTGGGAAGAAAATTGTCGACTTTCTTCGATCATTTTGGAAATGAATTGCAGTTCACCGCCAGGGCACCAAAGTTCCGCTGCTTGTCCGCCAAAATTCAAAGCTGTATTTGTCTGATTAGTCGTTTTCCCTAGGTTTTGCCATTTTCTGTCAGTTCCGCTTTGTGCTTCTGCCGCAGAGGTATGAAATGGCGGATTGCACATGCTCAGATCAAACCATTCATCCTGGTGGACGATATTGTAAAAAATCCGATCGTGATCTTGCTGATGACGTAGTTCGATCTTGGTTAGCAGTTGTGGGTTGGCTTGAACGATGTTTTGCAGATTGGTAAGCGAATTAGGATTGATATCAGTAGCAACAAAATTCCAATCGTATTCTCGACTACCAATTAGTGGATAAATGCCATTTGCACCAGTCCCAATATCCAGGACATGTACACTATTTTTCTTGGGCAACTTGCCTTGATTCGCGGCGATTAGTAAATCGGCTAAGCCATGAATATAATCCGCACGACCTGGTACGGGCGGACACAAATAGTGTTCAGGAATATCCCAATGATTGATTCCATAATGAAGCTTGAGCAAAGCACGGTTCAGTGCTTTGACTGCATTGGCATCAGTAAAATCAATACTCATATCGCCATAAGGATTGGTGCGAACAAAGCGACTGAGTGCACTAACATCGGGCGCTTGATCTGCTGCGATTAGTGCAGGGAAATCATATTGACCCTGATGCCGATTGCGCGGATGGAATTCCGTTTGCTTAGGGTTTTTTTGCGGCTTATGTGTTGGACTCGGCATGGGAGATGTTATAAAAAATGTCGTGGTATACAAAGAGATTTTTATATCCTCTGAGAACGTTATTCACTGTTCTTAACAAACAAAAACGCCCGCGCGATGCGGGCGTTTTTGTTTGGGTTTGGGAAGTAAGACTTACATCCCAGAAATTGCCCAAAGCAATATGGAAATCAAATCCGATTAGGACAGATGACCAGAAATGAGTTTCGTCATTTCAAACATGGAGACTTGTGCTTTGCCACCGAAAACGGCTTTCAATTTGTCATCCGCATTGATATTGCGTTTGTTTGCTTCATCTTGCAGCTTGTGCTTCTTGATGTATTCCCAGATTTTTTTTGTTACTTCAGTACGTGGCATTGGTGCTGCGCCGATTACCGCTGCTAATACTGGAGACAAAGTCATAGGCTTCATGAAAGCAGCGTTTGGCTTACGTGCTGCTGCTGGCTTCGCTGCTGCTTTAGCTGGCTTTGCTGCAGGTTTCGCTTCTGCTTTTGCTACTGGTTTTTTTGCTGCTGCTGGTTTCGCTGCTGCTTTCGCGGCAGGCTTCGCTGCTGGTTTTGCTGCTGCTTTTTTTGGTGCTGTTGCCATATCGAGGCTCCTTCACAATTGTCTTGGAAAATGCGCCATTTCACGCAGTGCTTATAGTGGTGCTGATTACAGAGTGATGCAAGTGTTTTTTTTTGCTTTTTGCGAAAAAAGTGTGAGAAATCATGAGAGACGTGGTTTTCAGAGGGGAAAATGTCGTTTTTCCCCTGCAGAGTGAAGAAAATGATGGGTTTGTTGTCGAGGAAATTGGGTCTTGAAAAATGGAAAATCAAAACCTCTCAACGCGGAGATACAGAGATGCCGAGGCAAAACAAGAGGGTATTTTTAATGAGAAATGATGTGATGTTTGAAGAGGAATTCAAGACACGAAGTAAACGAGATAATCAAACTATGTTGGGCTTCACTTCGTTCAGCTCCAACCTACGACATTCAACGGTCGACTTTGATTTTTTTAAAAAACAGCAAAGTGATTTGCCTGCAGAAATTCAATTATAGGGATGTCGCGCTAGGCGCCAAGCACAGCAATACTCAGGTTCCGAGAGGATATCGATAAGTTGCTTGGGAATCGGAAGGTGAATAAATAGGCGGCTTTAGAAATTCAATTATGGGGATGCAGTGCAAGGCGCGGCCCAGAGCAATACTCAGGTATTGCGAGGAGGCGCAACGCCGCAATGCGCCCCAGAATTGGATTTATATGACGCCTATCGCATCATGCCTTTGAGACCTCTCATCATTTTCATCATGCCACCACCCTTCAGTTTTTTCATCATGCTCTGCATTTGATCAAACTGCGCGAGCATGCGATTGACTTCTTGAATCTGCACACCGGCGCCAGTGGCGATGCGACGCTTGCGTGAGGCTTTGATTAGCTCCGGTTTGGCGCGTTCTAGTGGTGTCATGGAATTGATGATGCCTTCCATGCGGCGCATTTGCTTTTCCGCGTTGTCCATGTTGGCGCCGCTGGCGGCTTGTTGAAATTGCGCTGGTAATTTATCCATCAAACTCGATAAGCTACCCATGTTCTTCATTTGACCTAACTGCATTTTGAAATCGTTCATGTCGAACTTGCCGCCGACTTTGATTTTTTCTGCCAGGCCTTTCGCCGCTTCGACATCCATGCCTTTTTGGGCAGACTCAACTAAAGCGAGAATATCGCCCATGCCGAGAATACGATTTGCCATGCGGGTGGCATCGAAGGCTTCGAGGCCATCAAGTTTTTCAGAAACACCTGCAAACTTAATTGGTTTGCCTGTGACATGGCGTACCGATAAAGCTGCACCGCCGCGTGAGTCACCGTCGAGTTTGGTAAGAACCACACCAGTCAAAGGTAATGCATCATTAAAGGCTTTCGCTGTATTGACGGCATCTTGTCCCAACATGGCGTCAACCACGAACAAGGTTTCGATAGGTTTCACCGCTGCATGTACGGCAGCGATTTCTTGCATCATGGCTTCATCAATACCGAGGCGACCCGCGGTATCGATAATCAACACTTCGTGATGATGTTTCTTTGCCCAATCGAGCGCAGCTAAAGCGATATTGACGGGTTTGTCATTGATGGTAGTCGGAAAGAAGTCCGCACCTGCTTGCGCGGTCACCGTCTCTAACTGACCGATCGCTGCGGGACGATATACGTCGGCAGAGACGGTTAAGACTTTTTTCTTTTTCTTTTCACGCAGATATAAAGCGAGCTTACCAACGGTCGTGGTTTTACCTGCACCTTGCAGACCTGCCATCAGTATGATTGCTGGCGGCTGTGTCGCGAAGTTCAGTTCAGAAGCACCTTCGCCTAAATCTGCACCAATCAGTGATGCCAGTTCTTTCTGTACGACACCGACCAAGGCTTGACCTGGGGTTAAAGAACCGATGACATCTTCACCCATCGCTTTTTCTTTGACGCGGGCGATCAATTCACGCACGGCTGGCAAGGCAACGTCGGCTTCCAGTAAAGCCATACGCACTTCGCGCAACATCTCGGCGGTATTCGATTCAGTTAAACGCGCTTCACCGCGCATGGTCTTGACGACTTTGGCGAGACGCTGGGTCAGATTGTCGAGCATAGTAAACCTTCTATTTGTCTTCTATTTGATAACAACAGTGATGCTGCGTTGCGGCACCATGAAATTTTTGCAACCGGATTTGCGAACGCTACACCGATTTAGATAAGCGCGTATTTTACTCGAAACGAGGGCGTTTCCTTCGATGTCTAGCGGGTTTTATGGGCAGATCGTCAGCTTTTATGGTGTTTGTGCAAATAAAAAAGCCACGTTGAACTCAATCAACGTGGCTTTCAGTTTTTTGACTTAGAGCTAAGCTGCTTACTCCGCGCCCATTTCTTTCAACAAGTTATCTGCCTTATCGACATGTTTCATTTGCCAAAGCATAAAGCGCAAATCGACTTGGATAGAGCGGCTAGACGCTTTGTTGTAATCCCAGTCAGCGATGATGGAATCTAAAGTGCCGTCAAATGCTAAGCCGATGAATTCGCCTTTGGAGTTCAAAGCTGCTGAGCCTGAATTGCCGCCAGTGATATCCAAAGTGGCTAAGTAATTGACTGGAACTGTCTTCAAGATCGGATCGACATACTTACCAAAGTCTTTGGCTTTGATTGCTGCTAACTGATTGGCTGGAGCATTGAATTCGCCAGTGCCAGTCGCTTTTGCAGTAATACCTTTGACAGTCGTAAATGCAGTCCAAGTTGTACCATCTGCGCCAAATGGACGACTTGCGACTTTACCGAAAGTCACACGCAAAGTGCTGTTCGCATCTGGATAAACTGCTTGGCCTTTGCTGTTCATGTAAGCGATTTTTGCTTTCATGTAGCTAGCGTAGGCCTTTTGAGAAATACCAGCAGATTCCAAATCAGCTGCTTCACGCTTCATGCTTTCGTCGTACATCGCAACAGCTGCTTTGATGAAGCTATCGTTACTTGCTTTGAATTCGTCAACAGACTTATTCAACCAAGCAGAGCGAACTGCTTTGTCACCAAATTGGCTGCCAGCATACATTTGATCCAGCAAGGCTTTCAATTGATCTTTGCTCATGCCGTCTTTGATACCCATCGCATTATCAAAGTTGGCATTGCGCTCCGCTGCCGGTGATGCTGCATATTTAACTAAGCTGTTCAACACCAAAGCTTTGTCGACTTTCTCATCGTAGCTACGTTCTACGCCATCAACGGTGGCTTTGAAGCGTGGCAGATCACGATTTTGGAAGCCAGCGCGACGTTCTGCATCTGGTTTGGTTTTTTCATGAGCCAAGCGATACAAAGTGCGCGCAGTGGACAAGAAACGTGGAGAAGAAGACGCTAAATAAGATTCTTTCTTCGCTGTAGCATCACGCTTTGCGTAGATTTCTTCAATCTTCTCGATGTCAGCAGCGTATTCTGCTTTGGTCTTAGGATTGGAATTGACCCAAGCTTTCAAATCAGCGTGTTCTTTGGTTTTGCGTTCCAAGATATCGCTGCCAGCATAGCTATCCAACATACCTTGACGGTTTTTGTAGTAGTTGTTGATGCCAGCAACCATACCAGCATATTTCAAACTCGCGTCTTTATTGTCTTTGGTTTCAGCGGCGATAATCGCCAAAGTTTCTGCAGAATTTTTGACGAAATTTGGATAGTCGAAATCAAATGTGTAAGAAATCTCTGTCGGCAAACGATGACGGTTCGTACGGCCAGGATAGCCCAATACCATGACGAAATCGCCTTCTTTCAAGCCATCTTTTGCTAATTTCAAGACGTGCTTAGGAACGTAAGGGACATTGTCTTTGCTAAATTCTGCTGGCTTGCCGTCTTTGCTGACGTAAGCGCGGTAGAAGCCATAATCACCAGTGTGACGTGGCCACATCCAGTTATCGGTGTCACCACCAAATTTACCAACGCCTTCGGCTGGTGCGTGTACCAAACGTACGTCTTTGATTTCCATCTGTTTGATCAGATAGAATTCTAGTCCGCCGTAAAAAGTAGGAATGCTGCAACGATAACCAGCTTCTTTTTCACAAGAAGCGATCATGGTTTTTTGATTTTTTTCAATCGCATCAACGCGTGCCTTGCCAACCAGTTTGGCGACGTCTGCCGTGATCACTTTATCGCTGACATTGGTCACTTCAGTCGTGACGAAAATGCGTGAGCCTGGACCAGCTGGTAATTCTTCTGCCAAAGTTTTTGCAAGGAAGCCATTCGCCAGCAAGTCACGTTCTGGTGTTGAATTGCGTGCCACGCTGTCATAGACGCAGTGGTGATTGGTCGCAACCAAGCCTTGAGGGGAAACAAATGAAGCAGAGCAACCACCCAAGCTGACAATCGCACCCATAGGGAATTCGGTCAACTTAGTTAAGGATTTTGGATCTAATTTAAGACCCGCTGCTTTGAGTTGTTTAGTTATTTGTGGTAACTGTTGCGGCATCCACATACCTTCATCGGCTTGCGCAAAGCCGCCGGTGAGAGTGAGTGCGGCTAAAGCGAAAAGTGATTTTTTCATTTTAATTCCTGCAAAAAAGGCTACATGTTTTTAAACTACCCATTATATCCAAGGCTATCTTTACTTTACAGCCAGGTTCTTGAGTGCTTCGCAGTATCTAGAAGCGATCTTTCTTAGTCAAGTGCTTAGAGCAAGCTTTTCACCTTAAGTGCTGGCCTGTTGTAATTGAGAGGTATAAAGTTTCCATGGCGGATCTTTTTGATCAAGTCGCCTTTCTAGTTTTTTTGCTTTCCCGATTGACTGATTGTCAGTGAATACAGAATTGCGTTAATCACAAAGCGAAAAAAATAAGCTCAACATAGTGTAAACTTGGGTCATGTTAATTTATTTATCGATAGCGGCAGCGCTCATGTATGCGGTCTGTCCATTTATTCCAGATACCCGTAAAGCATTGGCTCTGGGTTTGACTGCGGTTGCTTGGTGTGCTCATGGTTTAGCCTTAGGCTTAAGCGTATATGCAGTCGATGCTTTCCGCATTGGTTTTGCAGTGATGTGGTCAGCGGCGATTTGGGTGTCAGTACTTGTATATCTAGTGGAAAATAGAAATTTTTCACTCGATGGTCTACGGGTTTTGATCTTGCCACAGGCGGCAGTGACAGCTTTATTACCGCTTGTTTTTCCTGGTAGCTTGGTGCATTTAGTTGATAAGCCTTCGATGTTTCCCTGGCATATTGGGGTCGCCTTGCTCGCCTATAGTACCTTGACGATTGCGGCTTTCCACGCATTGGTCATGTATGTACAGGATTTACATTTACATCGTACGCGCGGTAAGCCAATTCAGTCATGGTTGGAAAAAGCATTGGATCGCTTACCGGCACTATTGAAGATGGAACACATCCTGTTTTTATTAGTGACGCTTGGTTTTGTGCTGTTGAGTCTAACGGTTTTATCTGGCGTGATTTTTTCCGAGCAGTTTTTAGGCGTGGCCTTTAAATGGGATCATAAGACCGTGTTGTCCTTGCTGTCATGGTGCTTGTTTGCCGTGCTTTTGGCTGGGCGTCAGTGGCGTGGGTGGCGCGGTAAGGCGGTATTGCGAATTACTTTGTTCGGGTTTTTAAGTCTTTTACTTGCCTATGTGGGTAGTCGCTTTGTGTTGGAAGTGTTATTACATCGGAGCGCCTTATGAGAATGTTGATGTGGTTGGGTTTGGCTATATTGGTGTATCTGGCCATACGAAAAAGTATACGTACGAATAAGCCACCTGCGAACTCTGCGCAGTCAGATGCTTCGCAATGGAGTGATGGGCCGTTTGGACAAGCTCCTGGGGCGCCTCATCATGCTGGAACTCCATCAGGGCAAGCTGAAGCGATGCTCGCTTGTGATCACTGTCAGATCTATTTCCCTGCTTCTGAAGCAGTGACGCGGTCTGCGAAACATTATTGCAGCCAAGAGCATGCAGATGCCGCCAATAAAAATTGATAAATACTGATGGCACAATGATCACTCACGACGTCAGAAATACCGACATCAGTTCGACTTTATGGCGTTCGCTGCAGACCTTCAATTTTTCGAGGGTACTAGTTTCTCTTGCCTTATTACTGTCTCTGAGCTTTAAAGCATTCACCGATAATTGGTTATTTGAACCAACGCTCTTGCGTACGCTAGCGGTCAGTTACTTGTTGCTTGCTTTGGGCTTTCTTGTTCTGAAATTAAAGTGGCAGCAGCGTTTTTTATTGCAGTTGGTGGTGCAAGTTAGCATCGATCTTGTGGTGATTTCTTTGCTGTATGTCGGTGCAGGTGGTAGTAAAAGTGGTTTAGTGATTCTGTACCTATTCCCACTTGCTGGCCTAGGCATTCTGGCCCCGATGCTGTTGGCATTGTTCTTTGTTTCGGCAGTGTCGCTATTTTTGCTATTGGTGAATACCTATCAAGTTCTACAAAATGAAGATAGCAATATTGTTGCGCAGGCGGGTTTATATGGTGCAGCTTACTTCGCTGTCGTTTATGTTTTAAATCGATTAGCCAAAAATTTAATCGGACAAGAAGAACTTGCCAATCAACGTGGCTATGAGCTGGCCTTGCAGCAGGCAATCAACCGGACTGTCATTGCCGATATGGAAGATGGCGTGCTAGTTATCGATCAAGATGGAAATTTATTTGAATCGAATCCCGCCGCAGAACGCATGTTGGGCATTGCCAAGCTGAGTTATTCTGCTAGTCATAAACTACGATTAAATCAAATTAATAGTCTGGAGCCGATTGCACACGCCCTAGAAGCTTGGACAGATGGTCTGCGTCCAGATACGACCACTTGGCTGCGCAATGAAGGCGCGTCTTTTGTGACAATTCGCCATTATGTTGAAGAGCGTAGTCAGAGTACTAGCTATTCGGCGACAGAAGCGCCACACGAGGCGGCGACACATTTAAAGCTGCGTTTCGTGCGGATTGATGAAAATGATTTTGCGCATTTGGATATTCATTTGACACCTTGCACGATTATTTTTATGCAAAACGTGTCGGAGTTAGAAAACAAAGCGCAGCAGTTAAAGTTGGCATCGATGGGGCGTTTAACAGCCAGTATTGCCCATGAAGTACGCAATCCTCTATCGTCAATTTCCTACGCAGCCTCATTGTTAGGCGAGGATGTTCACAATGAGGTTCAAGCACGACGCTTGTTGAAAATTGTCGAAGATAATGTGGCGCGGCTGAATCAATTGATCGAGGATATTTTGAAGTTGTCGCGTAAAGCGCAAATGAATTTGACGCCGACATTATTGATGGATGAATTAAGAAGTATCGTGCAAGAGTTCGTCGAGACTCGTGGTATTTCTGAACAAATGATACATATGAGTGACACTGGGCGATTTCATATCGTTTTTGATCCCGGTCATTTACATGAAGTGATTACCAATTTACTCTCAAATGCTGTGCGCTATGCCAGCGGCAAGCCCGGATGCATACGCTTAATTATCAAGATATCGTCAGGTAATCGGCGTGAGCTGCATATACAAGATGATGGTCCTGGTATGTCCTCTCTTGTTCGGTCACATTTGTTCGAACCTTTTTACACAACGTCGAGCAAAGGCACAGGCTTGGGTTTGTACATGGCACGTGAACTCTGTCTCAACAATCACGCCGTGCTCGATTACGAATACCGAAATGATGAAACTTCTACCTATGGCATAGAGCCTGGTGGGCGCTTTGTGATTAATTTCTCTTCGAATGAAAAATCATGAGTCCAATCGAACCGCACAGTGGAAATACGCCTCGCATCTTAGTGATTGATGATGAAGCCCATTTACGTGAATTATTAGAAATTACTTTGATTAAGATGGGGTTGGAGGTCGATACCGCGGAGTCGCTGGAAGTCGCGCGCCGTTATCTGGTCAAGTATACTTATTCTTTGGTGTTGACGGATATGCGCTTGCCTGATGGTTCAGGTTTGGAGATGGTAGAAGAAGTCAGTAACCACCATAAAGCGACGCCGATCGCAGTGATTACCGCTTTTGGTAGTGCGGACAACGCTGTGGTTGCTTTGAAAGCCGGGGCATTTGATTATGTTTCTAAGCCCGTGGCTTTAGATCAACTGAGAAAATTAGTGCGCTCTGCTTTGCAGATGCAGAATGTGAAGCCTGTAGAGGAAGTGGCGATCGTTTCTGCCAAGCCTTCTAGTCCTTCGTTCTTAATTGGGCAATCAATCGAAATTCAGCATGTTCGCTCACAAATTAGTCGCCTGGCACGCAGTATGGCGCCAGTGATTATTACTGGTGAGTCAGGCAGTGGTAAGGAGTTGGCTGCGCGCGAAATTCATCGAAGTAGTGCGCGAGCAGACAAACCGTTTATTGCTGTCAATTGTGGCGCGATTCCCGAAGCTCTGATGGAAGCGGAATTTTTTGGCTACCGTAAAGGGGCATTCACAGGCGCGAACGATGATAGGGATGGTTTCTTTCAGGCGGCAAATGGCGGTACCTTGATGTTGGACGAAGTCGCCGATTTACCCTTGGCAATGCAGGTAAAATTATTGCGGGCGATCCAGGAACGCCGGGTGCGCAAGGTCGGCGCTACGGTGGAAGAGGCGGTTGATGTCAGGATATTGAGCGCTACTCATCAAAACCTTGAAGCCTGTGTGAGTGCTGGTAAGTTTCGACAAGATCTCTATTATCGCTTGAATGTCATTGAATTATTATTGCCGCCATTGCGTCAGCGACTCAGCGATGTTGGTGAATTAGCTGGATGTATTTTGATAAAACTGGCGACACCTGGATATCCAATTAGTTTAAATCAGGCAGCCCTGTCGGCTTTGCAGGCATATGATTTTCCTGGCAACGTACGGGAACTTGAAAATATTTTGGAGCGGGCGGCAGCGTTCGCCAATGATGGTTGCATTGACGTGATTGATCTAGGCTTGCGTGCTAGTGGGACTTTAGGTTCAGTAGCGACCAACGAGTTGACCGATAACGCAGCTACTGCATCCTTGGAGAATAAGGTCGAGACCCAAACTGATCCACTAATATCTGTCTTTTCAGCGCCAGCATTGCCGTGCGTCCTACCGGAATATCTAGAGCAAATTGAGCGTGAGGTGATTCGTGCTGCGCTGGTGAAAACCCGCAATAATCGAACGCAAGCAGCGGAATTGCTGGGCGTCAGTTTTCGCCAATTGCGATATTCAATTCAGAAATTAAAAATTTGCGATGTTGACTCGGACTAAGCCATTTTCATCACAAGATCCTGCTGATGCGTGGGCGATTGATGACCAGGGCTGGTGTCGACAAGCTCAGGTTCGGATGTCGCCTAATTTTGGGATACGCCCGGCGGATATGCCAGTCGATTTATTGGTGATTCACAATATCAGTTTGCCGTTGGGTGAGTTCGGTGACAATTACATTCTCGATTTATTCCAAAATCAACTCGATTGTGATGCTCATCCTAGTTTTAATAGTTTGCGCGGTTTGCAGGTGTCCAGTCATTTTTTAATTCGGCGTGATGGACAAGTTCTTCAATTCGTCTCGACACTAGCACGCGCCTGGCATGCCGGTCTTTCGCATTTTGATGGTCGGGATGGCTGTAACGATTTTTCTATCGGTATCGAGTTAGAAGGCTGCGATACCACCCCATTTACGGATGCGCAATACTCCAGTCTCTCGCAATTGAGTCTATGCCTGATTCGACACTTTCCCTTGTCCCACATTGTTGGGCATGAAGAGATTGCACCTGGACGTAAAACGGATCCAGGTCCTTTTTTTAGTTGGTCGCGATACCAGCAAAGTTTGCCCGGTTGGCTAATTGAGGCGCCAATAATCGAGGACGTCGATTAACGCGTCTTGAATGACAACCTTGGGTAAATAGCCTGACGATCCAATTTCATCACAATTCTTTTCCCGCTCAAAATAGAAAACTAGCTATAGATAGTGTCTATCTGTGGCTTATTTTTATCATTTTCTGTTTTGTCGAGATTCAATTGTTCTTTATTTTCGCGGCCGCACTTTCTAATTTGCTTAAGTTTTCGGCAGACTGGGTTAGTGTTCACTCACGCTGCGATCCGCATTCTTTTGTGCGCTCTCTAATGTCAAATGGAAGCGCGCCCCTAGAACGAAATATATCCGGTGCTGGCTTAAAAAAGCGGTTGCGCTTAGTCACTTGAGACACTAGAATTAGGGCAAATAAAAATAAACACACTAGATCTAGTGTTTTTTGGAATGTTTCCCAAAATTATTTTTTCTCACATCTTCATGTGATTATGCTGAATTAATCGTCTTACGAATTCGAACTTACCCAAAAATATTGAATACGATTGGGTAAGTATTGTCGTTGATTGTTGGCATTGAGCAGACGAGATGTGTATTAGCAGAAGTAGAAGTTGAAATGGGGTTGATTACCTTGTCAGCCTTTAGCAGCACGAATGCAATCTTCATCTTACTTAGTTAAAAAAGACCCTTAATAAGACCCTGAACCTGGAGGCGAAATGCACTCTTCAATAGAAATATCCTCATCCCAATCATTTGATGCTGCCGCAGCACAAGCGAGTTTGTCTGCGAATACACATGCGCCAACAGCGAACTTTAGCGACTATCGCATTATTCGTCGCAATGGCGCGGTAGTTGGGTTTGAGCCTTCAAAAATCTCAATTGCCGTGACTAAGGCTTTTTTAGCAGTCAATGGTGGTCAGGGGGCAGCATCGGCAAGAATCCGTGAATTGGTTGAACATTTAACGTTCAGCGTCGTCACTGCACTGATGCGCCGCCAACCTAATGGCGGCACGTTTCATATTGAAGACATTCAAGATCAGGTCGAGTTAGCGTTAATGCGTTCAGGTGAACATGACGTCGCACGGGCTTATGTTTTGTATCGTGCCAAACGCATGGATGAACGTCGTCAACAGTTGGAAGCGCAGGCCGCAGGTAAGCCACACGCTGCTGTGCCACAAATTCATGTGATCGTCGACGGAAAGCCCCAAGTATTAGAAGTGGCACAAGTGCGTGCTTTGATTTCTGCGGCTTGCGTAGGATTGGAAAAATTAGTCGATGCAGAAGCCATTCTGATCGAAACTTTGAAAAATCTGTATGACGGCGTGCCAGTTGAGGAGTTGCATAAATCGGCAATTTTGGCGGCCCGTGCCATGATGGAGAAAGAGCCTGCATACAGTCAGGTAACGGCTCGTTTATTGTTGCATACAGTGCGTAAAGAAGTGTTTGGCAAAGAAGTTGCGCAAAAAGATGCGGCTGATGAATATGTAGAGTACTTCCCAAAATTCATCAAAAAAGGTATCGAAGCCGGTTTGTTGGATGCCAAATTAGCACAGTTCGATTTGAAGAAAATGGCAAACGCGCTGACTGCTGATCGCGATTTGCAATTTGGTTACATTGGTTTGCAAACCTTGTATGACCGTTACTTCCTCCACATTCGCGATATCCGTATCGAAATGCCACAGGCGTTTTATATGCGTGTCGCAATGGGTCTGGCCTTAAATGAAATCGATCGTGAAGCGCGTGCGATTGAGTTTTACAATTTGTTGTCGAGCTTTGATTTCATGAGCTCTACGCCGACGCTATTTAATAGTGGTACCCAGCGTTCGCAATTGTCTTCTTGTTACCTGACGACAGTGGCAGACGATCTCGATGGTATTTACGAAGCGATTAAAGAAAATGCCTTGTTAGCGAAATACGCTGGTGGTTTGGGTAATGACTGGACGCCAGTTCGCTCTTTGGGTGCGCATATCAAAGGTACGAATGGTAAATCCCAAGGCGTAGTGCCGTTCCTGAAAGTCGTCAACGATACAGCTGTAGCTGTAAATCAAGGTGGTAAGCGTAAAGGCGCGGTTTGTGCTTATCTCGAAACTTGGCACATGGACGTCGAAGAATTCTTGGAGTTGCGTAAGAATACGGGCGATGATCGCCGCCGTACGCATGATATGAATACGTCTAATTGGATTCCAGATTTGTTTATGAAGCGTGTGATGGAGAAGGGTGACTGGACTTTGTTCTCACCATCGGATGTACCTGATCTGCATGATAAGTTCGGTAAATCTTTCGAAGAGGCGTACACCGCATACGAAGCAAAAGCCGCCGCCGGTGAAATTAAGTTGTCAAAAAAAATTGCGGCCTTAGATTTGTGGCGCAAGATGTTGTCGATGTTGTTTGAAACAGGTCATCCATGGATCACATTTAAAGACCCATGCAATATTCGCTCACCACAACAACACGTCGGTGTCGTGCATAGCTCCAACTTGTGCACAGAGATTACCTTGAATACCAACGACAGCGAGATCGCTGTTTGTAATTTGGGTTCTGTGAACATGCCTGCACATTTAAAAGATGGCAAGCTCGATCACGAAAAGCTCAAGCGCACGATCACAACGGCAATGCGTATGTTAGACAACGTAATCGATATCAATTACTACGCGGTGAAAAAAGCGCGTGATTCCAACTTGCGCCATCGTCCGGTTGGTTTGGGTATCATGGGCTTTCAAGATTGTTTGCATATGATGCGTATTCCTTACGCCACTATGGATGCAGTGCAGTTTGCTGATACATCGATGGAAGCGGTGTGCTACTACGCTTATTTGGCTTCTACAGAATTAGCTGAAGAACGTGGCCGTTATAGTTCTTATACTGGTTCCTTGTGGGATCGCGGCATCTTGCCACAAGATTCTGTAAAATTATTGGCGCAAGAGCGTGGCGGCTATCTGGAAGTGGATAGTTCAGAAACCATGGATTGGCGCATCGTTCGTGAGCGTATTAAGCAATATGGTATGCGCAACTCCAATTGCGTGGCGATTGCGCCGACCGCGACGATTTCTAATATTATTGGTGTCTCTGCATGTATCGAACCAACTTACCAAAACTTGTATGTGAAATCGAATCTGTCTGGCGAGTTCACCGAGATTAACGAGCACTTGGTGCGTGACTTGAAAGATCGTGGATTGTGGGATGATGTCATGATCTCCGACTTGAAATATTTCGATGGTAGCTTGGCGAAAATCGACCGTATCCCAGAAGATTTGCGTGAATTGTATGCAACCGCATTTGAAGTAAGTCCGACTTGGTTGGTCGAAGCAGCTTCGCGTCGTCAAAAATGGATAGACCAAGCGCAGTCTTTGAATATCTATATGGCAGGCGCATCTGGTAAAAAACTCGACGAGACCTACAAGTTAGCGTGGTTGCGTGGACTGAAAACGACTTATTACTTGCGTACGATAGGTGCAACGCACACTGAGAAATCGACAAGTAAGACTGGCGCATTGAACGCGGTGTCTGTTGATGGTGGTCACAGCGGCTATGCAGCGGGCGCAGAAGTCGCAGCGACATCCGCTGTGGAAGCTGACGGTGCCGCATGTTATTTGCGTCCAGGTGATCAAGGTTTTGAAGAGTGTGAAGCCTGTCAATAAATAGTCGCGGAGTCGCTACGACATCAACGTGTAGCGACTCAGATCAGGTATTTAACAAAACTTCACAAATAAAAAATACCAATGCGTGATGTAAATGCTTAATGCTGATGCATCAGCTTTTTAATTAACATAGTAAGGAATATCACATGCTTTCATGGGATGATGAAGTCGCTCCGGCGGCACCAGCACCACGTCCGGCAGTACAGCCAGCGACATCGACTGGAACAGCTGCACAATCAGCGTTTGATCAATATCAAACTCGTCAGCAAACCCAAGATGTGGCGTTGAACCCAGCCTTGGTAACCAAGCCAGTTGTTGTGAGTGCCGAAGATATCGGGCGTCGCGTGAATGCTGCTGATAAGCGTATCATCAACGGCCAGACCGATGTGAATCAGTTAGTACCATTTAAATATAAGTGGGCTTGGGATAAATATTTGGCAGGTTGTGCGAATCACTGGATGCCGCAAGAGATCAATATGCAGCGCGATATCGAGCTGTGGAAAAATCCAAACGGCTTGACAGAAGATGAGCGTCGTTTAGTAAAACGTAACCTCGGATTTTTTGTGACTGCAGATTCTTTGGCTGCAAATAATATTGTGCTCGGTACCTATCGTCACATCACGGCACCAGAATGCCGTCAGTATTTATTGCGTCAAGCGTTTGAAGAAGCGATCCACACGCATGCATACCAGTACATTGTTGAGTCACTTGGTTTAGATGAAGCAGAAATTTTTAATGCGTATAATGAAGTCGAATCAATTCGCGATAAAGATCAGTTTTTGATTCCATTTATTGATGTGCTGACTAACCCGGAATTCAAGACGGGCACTATCGAAGCGGACCAAACGCTATTGCGTTCATTGATTGTTTTTGCGTGTTTAATGGAAGGTCTTTTCTTCTACGTTGGCTTCACACAAATTCTCGCGCTTGGTCGCCAGAATAAAATGATGGGCGCTGCGGAACAATACCAGTACATCTTGCGTGATGAATCGATGCACTGCAATTTCGGAATCGATTTGATCAACACCATCAAAATGGAAAATCCACATTTGTGGACCGCTGCATTTCGCGATGAAATTAAATCGTTGTTTTTGCGTGCGGTAGAGTTGGAATATCGTTACGCAGAGGATACAATGCCGCGAGGAGTGCTCGGCTTGAATGCGCCAATGTTTAAAGGCTATTTACGATTCATCGCAAATCGTCGCGCGCAACAAATCGGACTTGATGTTTTGTTCCCACAAGAAGAAAATCCTTTCCCGTGGATGAGCGAGATGATCGATCTGAAAAAAGAGCGTAACTTCTTTGAGACCCGTGTCATCGAATATCAAACAGGCGGTGCGCTCAATTGGGAATAAATTTTTTGTAGTCGACCATGTTCAAGATAAATTCCGTATGATGATCAGCATATGGAAAAAGTGATTGAACAAGAAAGGCTTCGCAAAACTGAATGAACTGTTTAGACTCATTCGATGTAGTAAAATTTTATAGCGCGACTCCAGCTAGGTTGGATGTTGCGCTTTTGTGTTTGGAGCGTCGAACTCCCAGCTTGATTGTCATTGCTCATTGATACAAGAATTCCGACGCTAATCTTTACGATTAGTGTTTTGGCTGTTGTCATAAATCGTTAAGGTCTGCCTAATATTAAGAACAAAAAAAGGGCAAACGACAAAGCCATATGATCTCCTTATTAGCCTTTTCGCGCTGTAAGAGATCGGTGCCGAATTCATTAGCGCAACCAGAAGTCATGTTTGTGCCGATGAATAATCCGCTTACAAGAACGCGAGCGGATTTTAACTTTAATCTGATTTTTTCCGACTAACGTGAAGGAGAAACAAAATGGCAACAGCAAAAGAAGCCAAGAAAGCAGCAGCTAAGCCTGCGGCGAAACCGGCAGCTAAACCAGCAGCAAAAGCAGCGACTAAGGCAGTAGTGAAACCAGCAGCAAAAGCAGCAGCTAAACCAGCAGTAAAAGCAGCAGCTAAACCAGCTGCGGCAAAGGCAGCAGCGAAGCCAGCGGCAAAAGTAGCGGCGAAACCAGCAGCGAAAAAAGCAGCAGCGAAGCCAGCGGCAAAAGTAGCGGCAAAACCAGCAGCGAAAAAAGCAGCAGCGAAGCCAGCAGCAAAAGTAGCGGCAAAACCAGCAGCGAAAAAAGCAGCAGCGAAGCCAGCAGCAAAAGTAGCGGCAAAACCAGCAGCGAAAAAAGCAGCAACGAAGCCAGCGGCAAAAGTAGCGGCAAAACCAGCAGCGAAAAAAGCAGCAGCGAAGCCAGCGGCAAAAGTAGCGGCAAAACCAGCAGCGAAAAAAGCAGCAGCGAAGCCAGCGGCAAAAGTAGCGGCG
>NZ_JACOFW010000003.1:0-24377 GCF_014284305.1 Affinundibacterium seohonense | reverse complement strand
ACGAAGCCAGCGGCAAAAGTAGCGGCAAAACCAGCAGCGAAAAAAGCAGCAGCGAAGCCAGCGGCAAAAGTAGCGGCAAAACCAGCAGCGAAAAAAGCAGCAGCGAAGCCAGCGGCAAAAGTAGCGGCAAAACCAGCAGCGAAAAAAGCAGCAGCGAAGCCAGCGGCAAAAGTAGCGGCTAAACCAGCAGCGAAAAAAGCAGCAGCGAAGCCAGCAGCAAAAGTAGCGGCAAAACCAGCAGCGAAAAAAGCAGCAGCGAAGCCAGCAGCTAAATCTGCGGCAAAGCCAGCAGCAAAAGCAGCAGCGAAGCCTGCAGCTAAACCTGCGGCAAAGCCAGCGGCAAAAGCAGCAGCGAAGCCAGCAGCTAAACCTGCGGCAAAGCCAGCAGCAAAAGCAGCAGCGAAGCCAGCAGCAAAAGCAGCAGCGAAGCCAGCAGCAAAAGCAGCAGCGAAGCCAGCAGCAAAAGCAGCAGCTAAACCTGCAGCAAAAAAAGCGGCGGCTAAGCCAGCCGCAAAAAAGGCAGCAGCAAAGCCAGCCGCAGTAGCAGCACCAGCGGCTGCGCCAGCAGAAGCGAAAACAGTTGTCAGTCCAACGGCAGCTTGGCCTTTCCCAACGAGTGCAAAGCCAGCGTAATTTTCTTACTTGGACGCCTGGTTTTATTCAGGCACAATACCCACTGTGTGTTAATCACCCAGTGGGTTTTTTTTTGAGGTCGCGTTCATGCTTTATGATATGTTTAGTTTTGTAGTGGAAATCGTTGCAGGCATTTTTGCTGGTTTTCTGTTGTTACGGTTTTGGTTGCAAGCGTTAAAATTGCGGCCACCAAGTTCCTTGGGACAGGCCATTTTTCAAATAACCGATTGGCTGGTAAAGCCGATCCGGCGACTTATTCCTGGCTTTGGCGGATTGGATTGGGCAAGTTTGATTGCAGCTTTCTTGGTGGCGCTGACATCGATCTTTTTGGAGATTATCCTTAGCGGTCAAATTTCCTTAGGGTTTTTATTATTGGCCGCGGTTATTCGCTTATTGCAATGGATCTTATATGGCCTAATGGCGCTATTAGTATTGGAAGCTGTACTAAGTTTTGTTAACCCTCATGCACCTTTGGCACCGATTATACGGGCCTTAAATGCCCCTTTGTTGTCACCTGTTCGCCGTTTGATTCCTCCTGTCGGTGGCATCGATTTTTCAACGCTGGTCGTATTAATTCTTTTGCAGTTGTTGAGTCGTGTGCTAATGTCCGCATTACCGCGCTTATATTTTTATCTAGCATAGCGTTTACGCTGAAGTGATTAATTGATTGAAGGAAAAACGATGCGATATCCATTGAGCTGTATTTCATTACTGTTGGCATGTTCGGCAAATACATTTGCCCAAGATCTAGAACAGCGCAGTACCCTTAATGATCAGCGAGAAGTTGCTGTGACGATTTATAACGAGAATTTAGCCTTGGTCAAAGATCAGCGTAAGCTGAATTTGAAACGTGGCGTATCAGCGCTGGCTTTCCGTGATGTCAGTGCCAGAATGCGACCTGAAACAGCGTTATTGCGCAGCGTGTCGGCACCCGGCAGCTTGTCAGTGACAGAGCAAAATTTTGATTTTGATTTATTGACGCCACAAAAGCTCTTGGAAAAATATGTCGGGCAGACGGTCACTATCGTACGCACCCATCCGACTACCGGTGCAGAAACCAGCGAGCAGGCGCAAGTTTTAGCGGCAAACGATGGCGTGGTGTTGAAAATTGGTAATCGCATAGAAACCGGTTTGCCTGGCCGAATTGTGTATAACGATGTGCCAGCCAATTTACGTGACCGCCCAACTTTGGTGATGTCCTTAAATAATACGAGCAACGCAGCACAAGATGTGGAGTTGAGTTATCTGACTGGTGGTTTGGCATGGAAGGCCGATTATGTGGTTGAACTCAATCCTGCAGAAGATAAGTTAGATATGTCCGGATGGGTGACACTAACCAATACCAGTGGTGCTAGTTATCGTAATGCGAAGTTGCAACTGGTCGCTGGCGATGTAAATCAAGTAGAAGAAGCAGCGGTGATGGACGGTGGAAGAGTAAGGGCGATGGCTGCGGCTCCGGTGATGAAAGTTGCAGAAATGCGTGAAGAATCTTTATTTGAGTATCATTTGTACACACTCAATCGCCCAACCACCATCGCAGAAAATCAAACCAAGCAAGTCGCTTTGCTCTCCGCTTCTGCAGTTCCCGTTCGTAAAGAATTTTTATTGCGAGGCAATGACTATTATTACCAATCAGCCTCCGGTGATCTGGGACAAAAGATTAAAATTGGCGCCTTCATTGAGTTCGATAATAAAGACAGCGCTCAACTCGGTATGCCATTGCCAAAGGGCGTGATTCGCGTCTACAAAAAAGATAGCAATGGCAACGCGCAGTTTATTGGTGAAGATAAAATTGATCACACGCCAAAGAATGAAAAAGTACGCTTAAAACTTGGCGATGCCTTTGATCTCACCGCCGACAAAAAGCAGACCGACTTTAAAAAAATTGCCGGGACGTCAAAGTACAATTACATCTTTGAAAGTGCCTACGAAATCACTTTGAAAAATGCGAAAAAAGAAGCGGTGACGATCACGGTGCAGGAACCGATGCCGGGTGATTGGCAAATTTTGAGTAGCAGCCATCCACATACAAAAGCCAGCAGTAATGCGGCGGTTTGGAAAATCAGTGTTCCTGCCGATGGTAGTACCAAGCTGGTATATCGCACCCAAGTTCGTTATTGACAAGTAAATTGCCATTCCTTAGCACAGACCTTCACTGTCGATAGTGAAGGTTTTTTTATCTCAGGAAGCACACAAAACACATCGACCCACTGCTAGCTTAAATGTGAATGAATTCCGATGGTTGACTAGGGTACTTGCAAGAACATCTCATAGTTTACAAATTAGTTGTGTATGCTGTCGGTTTCTAAGCAATATTTCTCGAAAACATCAAAACTTTGAGTTAGACTAATACCTGCTTTTTACCAAGAGGTGACACATGTCTGCAGACCCTACCAAGTTCCGTTTGATTACGCGCAGTGATTTTGATGGTTTAGTCTGTGCGGTTTTGCTCAAGCATTTGAATTTGATTGATGACATCAAATTCGTTCATCCGAAAGACATGCAAGATGGGAAGGTTGAAGTCAATGATAGAGATATCACGACCAATCTGCCTTACGTTCCCGGCGTTCATCTCGCTTTTGATCATCATTTCTCTGAAACCCTACGCAACCCTGGCGAGCGCACTAATCATGTGATTCATCCGGACGCACCTTCTGCCGCTAGAGTTGTTTATGACCACTACGGCGGGCATGCAGTCTTTCCGTCCGATTGGGATGAAATGATGGCTGCTGTCGACAAAGGCGATGCGGCGCAGTTTAATCGAGAAGAAGTGTTAAATCCTGAGAAGTGGGATTTGCTCAATTTCTTAATGGACGCGCGTACTGGTTTGGGGCGTTTCCGCGAATTCCGTATCTCGAATTATAATTTGATGATGGATCTGATCGATTATTGTCGCAATCATCGTATCGAAGAGATCATGGAATTGCCTGATGTCAAAGAACGAGTCGAGATTTATCAAGAGCATGCGGCAAAATGTAAAGATCAGATCGAGCGTTGCGCTAAAGTCCACGGCAATTTGATTGTTTTGGATTTACGTAATGAAGAGATTATTTTTGCAGGCAATCGTTTCGTGATTTACGCCATGCACCCAGAGATCAATATCTCGATTCATGTACTGTGGGGTTTGAAACAGCAAAACACGGTATTTGCGACAGGTAAATCGATCTTGAATCGTAGTTCCAAAACCAATATCGGTGCACTAATGCTTGAATATGGTGGCGGTGGACATGAGAATGCTGGTACTTGCCAGGTTGAGAATGATCAGGCTGAGGTGGTATTGGCGCAGCTAATTAGCCGGATTAATGCCGATACCTAGACAATTTATACGATCACTATGACGCCATGAAGACTGCGCAGTAAAGTGCAGTCTTTTTTTTTGAGTGTTCAGACGTCAATCATTTAGCCGCAAGACTATTACGCTTTAAGCTACAGGCACTTTGTGGGAATGCTCGTCCCGCCTGCTCAGGATCAAATGCCACTAAGGCTGCTTTGGCTAACTCCACATCTTTTTTGAATTCATTCAGATGACGCCGCCTTTCCTCCGTATCGGGTTCGGCTTCTGAGAAATTCGTTAGCGCATACTTTTTCGTTTGATGCACTACCGCTTCGCGTCGTGGAATTAACGCACGATCAGGATCAACATCTTCCTTGAGTAAGTAGCCATCAACATCGCGCAAGCTTAATGGAAAGCTCGTTTGCTGATCGCGGATCAAATTGCCAGCGACACTTAAACGAATTTCACCGCGGCCCTGAGGCAATAGATCGTTAAAATTGAGCAGCGCGAATGCTTGTCCTTTGGCGTCATCGACTCTAGCATTCACAATATAGCGACCAGCCTGGCGTACGTCGATAGGCAGATAAAATACCAGGGAACCGTTTTCTACAACGTCACGGATATTACCGATCCAGTTCGCTGGTAATTCTGGTGAGTAAATCACATCAAAAAATAAGAATCCGGCTTTGCCATTGACGCTATAGTAAATTTCGGTACGGATGGTGCCATGAAAGCTCGATAAGCTGCTGTTCGCCGGATGAAAAACGCCACTGGAAATACCATCATTCGCGAGGGCATCGCCATCCCGCCCATTGTCGGCAAAACCCAATGGGACTTGGGTACCCGGCCGTTGATTGCTAAAGTCGATCGATTGGGAAATCGCCCGTGTCACCAAGAGTGGCAGTGGCTGTTGATTGGCATCCCTGGCTTGCACGGTAAAGTTGACACTCTCATTGGCAGCGAGATATACGCGTGACTGGCTGCTACTGATTTGAATCGTGTTGTCCGTGCGACCGTTGCCTAAACGCATAGGGTGATCTTCAGTGACCGCTCGATTTGGGTAAATTTGGTCAGGGTGTTCGCTGATTGGACGCGAAGTGAGTGGATATTTACTGACTTCACGATAACTGCAAAGTGTTTGATCGACTTCTTCTAACTGCGACACGAGCTTTTGGTGCATCTCTTCGCGATTGGCGAGCAAGATTGGTGCTTGCTGTTTGTTGAGGTTTGCTTTGGCTGATTGTATTTCTGAAGGTGCCGGGATTTGTTGGTTGTTAGTTTTTGAACTCTCCGCATTCGAAGGGTTTTTCCACGTAAGGACAGCCACCACGCAGATCAAGGTGAGCGTAAGTGCGATCAATGATTTTGCAGTGACACCCAGTTTGTGCGAAGACTGCTCTGCGCCAGACACGATCCTACGATCTGACTGGCGCTTTGATTTGCTAGTTGGCTGTTGCGGCATGGAGGCAATACTTAGAGTGCACTGTTAACCACGGCAGTCCTCACCACCGAAATAATTCCTAGCCAGTTTCCACTAGCGTAATGATTGTAGGCCTCGTTATCATCTCGGAACACGACTGAGTGAAAAGCCCATTTCGTGGAACCACCTTCGTTGGCAGCGGTTCCCATCGTTAAATCATTGCATAGCCAATCGCTAGGATTGCACAAAGCCCGTCCTGAGCTACCAGCCACGCCACCTGTGCTGTGATAAGACACGGCTTCATCGTCTTGTCCTGGCAAGATTCCAGAGTACACCGTACCTTTGGCACCAGCATACATGTAGAACCAAACATTCGCAGTATTGTTATGGTTATACATCGCTCGAGCCGTGGTGGTCTTCAAATCTTTCACCAAAGGTTCCGTGAGTGCCCATGAGCCCGCATCGGATAACTCTGAGCCGCCGCCAGCGCCAGATGCTGCGCGTACCCACTTGATGTTCCAACCAGTCTGTGCGGTACCGTCTGAGTTACTGCATTGCCCACCCGAGTTTGCTACCGCATTTTTCTTCATGCGTGAAGAACTCCCGTAATTCGCCAGTGTATAACCCATCATTAAATCACCCGCGCTGTGGGTGGCGACATAGCACCAATTATTGCCCGTACAAAAGCAGTCGAGTGCATCACGGATTTTGCCGTTTTGCGATGCGATGCTGTTGTAACCATCCCAATTGACGGCTTTCTTATTCACACCAGCGGCAGTCGAGGAGGGGCCCCAATAAGTGAAACTGCCGTAATTGCCAACGACACCGCCACCACCGCGACCATTGACCCACAAAGTGTAATTTTCTGCGCTCGCGATATTCGAAACGACAGCAGATGCGAGTAAAAGTAAAGAGACTAGTAAACGTTTGAACTTCATCATGCGACTCCCATTGAGACCAACTTGGATGAAAAAACGAGCACACTATGCGGATGGTTTTTTATATCGCGTAGTGAGTAGATGACCGCTTGTTATTGTTGTGACTAAATCTGAATTTCGTCGATTTGAATTCAAGTGGTCTGCACGGATTATCAAAATCAGATCAAGCAGGGTCAATTTGCGTTGCAACAAAAAAGCACGCAGAAAACACGCAAAAAAGCTTGTTAAAGAACTTGTTTAGCTATGAGAAATAACAGATTTTTCGCAATTAGAGATTAGTCTCTAAACGGATTTTCAGCTGAGA
Organism: Affinundibacterium seohonense; assembly: GCF_014284305.1. Classification (GTDB taxonomy): domain Bacteria; phylum Pseudomonadota; class Gammaproteobacteria; order Burkholderiales; family Burkholderiaceae_D; genus Undibacterium; species Undibacterium seohonense. The sequence goes on along the minus strand of NZ_JACOFW010000003.1, from coordinate 17,808 downwards.
AAGTGTTGGGAATTTAGAACAAGTGGTCAGGCGCACTGGAATGCTTGCTAGCAATCTTAAGGTGAGAAGTTTGACACTTCTCACCGATGGAAACTCTGGGTTTAATAGTAAGGCGCGCTAATTCCTTCTTGCTCCAAACTGTTTTGTATCGATGGACGATCAAATAGCTTTTGCAGGTAAGGTGTTAAATGCGGATATTCGCGAGCAGGTTTCGTCATGCCACGCGTCCAGCGACATAACATAAATAAAAATAGATCGGCACAAGAGAGTTCCTGACCGAGCAAGTAAGCACCAGGCGTTCTATTGAGTTGTGCGTCGATATAACTCAACATGTCGGCAACGCGTTGTTCCGCGTGTGCCTTGACCTGCGCAGCGGTCGCTTCGTTATCACTCAAACGTTCGGGGTAAAAGTAGCTGAGCAATTCGGCTTGTAAGGTATTGGACAAGTAAAACATCCATTGATATAAACGTGCCCGTTCAGTTGTGCCAAGTGCAGGATTAAAATGTGATACTTGTTTTCCATCTGCGTACTTTTCAGCTAAGTACAAACAAATCGCAGCACTCTCACTGAGATGCAGTTCTCCGTCAATCAAAAAGGGTATCTTTCCTTTTGGATTCAGCTGTAAGTAAGCAGCTTCTTGGTGTTGTTGTTTCGTGGTGTCGACCAAAACTAACTCGTAAGCTAGTCCTAATTCTTCCAAAAGAAAGTGCGGGGCAAGACAAGCAGTACCAGGGGAGTAATAGAGCTGGATCATAGGATCATCTTTCTTGAAATGAGGGATTACTTGTGAAATAGCTACGTGGCTATATTTTCGCATAAACCAAGAAAGAATTTTTAATATGATGTGGCAGTTACGTAAAACAGAGAAAAGCCGTGAAGCAGGGCTAAACAACTTAAGTGAAATTTATTATTCTAACCATGAGGAATAGATCGGAATGATCGTCCTCATGGATGTGAATACAGATTACCTGATGACTATTGAACGCTAGTGCTCATGTGCGCTTAACGGGAATTCAAGTACTAAATATTTCGCTTAGCTGGCTTTATAGAAAAAGTAATCTGCCTGATATTTCACTAATTTCTTTGCCCCCAGATTGTCGATGGAGCAGCTATCAGTTGGCGCAATACCACCTATCGTATTTAAGCGCTGAATATAGGTGATGTTCGTCATTGCACCCATGGTAGTAGCGTTAGGAACCGCGTTCGCTTTGACCAATTGCAAAGGAATTGCTGTTGCAGAAGCTGGTGAAATCGCGACCTGCTTACCAGTGACTTTGCTACCGTCATTTGATTCCCAAGTTGGGCCGCCATAGTATTTACCGACAACTACGCCATGTTTGTCGGTCAACACCGTGTTCGGTCCTGCAAACACCCACTCATAGGCCACCGTGCTATTTGCTTTGACTCGGCATTCGTAGTTTAAATCGCCAGTGCCGACAGCCATCATGACTAACTTGTTGCCCGCTGGGACGCTGACAGGTGCAGGTGTTTCAGGCGCAATCAAAGTGGAACCGCATGCCGTCAGTGAAACTAAAATGGATGCTACTGCTGCAATATGTGTGAGGCGAGTTGTTTGTTTCATGTCTATCTCCAGAAGTAAAAGAATAAGCGTGTTCGTTCTTTGAACGAAACCCGATTGCGTTACTTATTCTTATACGTACCTGTGATTGAATTGGATTCAAAAATCAGAAAATTTCTGGAGATGGATGAATTACTTTGATCTTTTTACATTTCTGTAATAGATCAATGGGACGTTTTTTAGCTTAAGTTTCTAAATAAGAACTAGCGACGATGCTTCTGAAAAAATTGCCAGATGATCTCGTTGAGATTGATATCGTTAGACGTTTTTCCAATTGGTAACCCGATATTGAACGGATCCGCACCGGCCCAAGTATGACCGCCATTGTTAATGCTCACTAAGCTAGTGTGAAATTGCCCGGTCTTGTTCTCGGTAATTTCTACATCAGTACCATCGCTAGGATCACGATTGAAATTTTGCTTAGTTTCCATTGCAGTGTCTCTGACTTTGCCTGTATTTTGTTGTACCCAATATTCATAGGTCGCCAGCGCCGATAAATAGCCATCTGGTTTGCCGGCATAAGTCACGACTTGATCTGCTGTACCCATGGCGATCATCACGCCAACAGGCTTTTTCTCGCCACGTGCAACTTGGTTTTTCTCAACTGGAACGGGCAGGCTTGCACCAACCGAGGCGATAGCAGCGATTCGGTGCGAGAGTTCGGCCGCCAATCGTTGTGCGAAAAAGCCGCCGCGAGATAATCCTGTCGCATAGATTCTCGAACTATCTATACGTAAATTCTTTTCCAGTTGATTTAATAAACTATCAGTGAAGCCGACATCGTCGGTGCCATCTTGGTAGGAGGTGCCAAATCCCACATTCCAATCTTGTTTCCCGACATTGCCCAAGCCTTGTGGATAAACCACGATGAAATCAAATTGATCGGCAGCTTTGTTCATTTGCGTATACAACATTTGTTCGCGCATCGTCATACCACCGCCATGAAAATTCAATACTAAGGCATATTTCTTATCAGTATTGCTGGCATAAGATTTTGGTGTGTAGACGATATATCGGCGTTTTTCTTCTTTGTGTGTAAGTCCCTTTTCTTGCGCCTGAACGGGTGTGGAACACAAGGATGCGCTTACCAGTAAGCCGAGAGACAGTGCAGCGCTAAAAAAAAGCTGTAGCGATTTCATACATTTCCTTTACTAAGATTAAGTAGCCAGATTTGCTACGAGAAGTGGACTTAGTGTAAGGAGATGAGAGTGAAATTTTGGTGAAATTATGTGCTTATTGATGCGTTGAATTCAATTTAATACCGACCTCAAAGTAGGTGGCGCTGTGTTGAAAATCGATTTGCCAATCGAGCGCCTGAGCGATGCGTGTGAGTAGATTTTTACCGTGAGTAAATCCGCTAGTGTGTGTTAACACTGGTGACGTAATGGAATTGCCGATGACAATACTTTCGGTATCGATATTGATTCTAATGAGAACTTGATCACCGCCGTGAATCAAGGCGTTGTTCAACAGATTATTGAACAACAATGTCAGCAGATGCGGATTCGCCATTACAGTCGTTTTCTTATCAAATACTGCTTCATCGAAGTCGAGCGTGAAGTGCAATTGATGCGCTTGCGCGGTCTTCTCTAAGTTTAGAATTGCGTGTTCCAAATGCGCTATTAAATCAGTTTCTTGTAGCGCCAAATTCTCGGCGCGCGCCAATGCTAGTAATATCTCCAAAGTCTGATCGATCTCCGTCATCGAGGATGTTAGTAGTTGGCGATCTTCTTGAGTCAAAGCAGCCTTAGCATCGCGATGTAGCAAGTTTTTAATGATGGTCACCGGAGTTCGCAGTTCATGGCTGATATCGCGCGTAAATAGGCTTTCGCGTTTTATTGCCTCTTGTAATGACTGCAAACTATGCGCTAATGTTTTGGCTAAGTAGCCAATTTCATCGGCACGATCTGATGCTGCGAATGTCGGTGCGTCTTGACCCTTTTCGCTCGATCTAATTTCTTCATTTAATTGCAAAAGCGGCGCAGCAATATGCCGTGCTAAACGATAAGCCAAGAGCAAAGCGCCGCCCGTCATCAAGAGTGCGACGACCAACATAAAGTCAGCCAAATTCTTAGACAAGTTGTTGACGACTAAAAATGGACTCACCTCAGCGACCAAATAAGCACCTTGCGGATGGTCAGTGAGGCGTATCACATGGAAGTGCTTTCTTAAATTGGTGAAGACTTCACTTCGTGTGTCGTTACGCTGATTTGCCGCTTGCACCTTGGTTTTGAGCGGTTCTGCTAGTTGCGCGAAGGAAGGAGTTAACTTCATATAGTCTGCACGCGGCTGTAGCCACATTCCCGTTCTTGCATAGTGATCTTGTAAGCTTTTAGCTTCGTAACTCAAGATACTTTCAAGCACGGCATCTTCGGTAACATAGGCAATCAAGACCGCCACGCCGGTATAACTGACACATAAAAACAGCGTAAAGCTGGCAAGCGCGACAAAGAGTTGTCGCTTGATGCTGGTGTTAAAGCGGGCGAATATCATCGTGTATCACTAATTGATAACCAAGATTATGCACAGTGCGCACCAGATCATAACCAGCCACACTTTCTAGCTGTTTGCGCAAGCTGTAAATATGCGATTTCAATGCATCACTCTGCGGTGGGGTATCACCCCAGATCTCATGCAAGATATGTGAACGACTGAGAGCGTCAGGATATTTTTGTGCCAGTAAGAGCAGAATCTTAAAGCCAACTTGCGTCAGCGGAATGCTCTGACCCGCATATTCAGCACGCATGTCTCTTACGAATAATCGCAAAGCACCAATTTGAATTTCCTGCTTTACATGTAATTGCTGACGACGACTTAAAGCCTCGCAACGCAAAGCAACTTCACGAAAATCAAATGGTTTGGTCAAGTAATCATCCGCACCCGTCGCGAAGCCGTGCGCTTTATCTTCAAAAGCATCACGCGCAGTCAACATTAAGATCGGTACATTACTTGGTGCTAGTGCTTTGATTTGTTGACAGACCTGAAAACCATCGATGTCGGGTAAATTTAAATCCAATAGAATCACGTCAAAATGTTCACTGCTGGCTAGCTGTATCGCGAGTTTTCCTTCGCTGGCAAAATCAACCTCCCAATGTAAGCCAGACAAAAAATCACCAAGCTGTTTAGCGATATGTGGATTATCTTCAACAATTAATAGCTTGAGTGGTTTCAAAATCGAGGAAATCGGTTGGTATGGTCTTTTTTATTGTAATCCAAATGCTTAAGCTCGCATTTGGATTTTTGTTCATGACCGGACTAGTACCGTTGGAGCTGCTGTTTTTGCGTTTTATCGGAATACCTTAAAACGCCTAGTTTTATGCAGTTAAGATGCATCTAAGTAAGTGAACAACCGAATCGGCGAACGAATAACAATCTAGTTGCGCTATTTACTTATCTCAAATCGAATGATCTTCTGAAGGGAAATACCATGTCCAAATTCAAAGCCGTCACCCTAACACCCATTGCGCTCGCAACGTGTTTACTGCTGCAATCTCCAATCGGCTACGCTCAAGATGCAACGAAGATGAAGCAGACCGCTGTCGACACAGCCACGATTGCGCAGCAACTTGATCAAGTCGGTATTGCTTACTATAAGGCCGGGCAGCCAGGTGCGACTGTGATCGTGATGAAAGATGGCAAGGTCTTGCTACGTAAAGCCTATGGCTTAGCTAATCTAAGCAACAAAGAAACCTTGAAAGCGGATCACGTGATGCGCTTAGGATCGATCACCAAGCAGTTCACTGCCGTCGCTATTTTGCAATTGATAGAAGATGGAAAAATTGCTCTGAATGATCCTGTCACGAAGTTCTTACCTGACTACCCCGAGACTGGGAAAACTATCACGATCGAACATCTGTTAACACACACCTCAGGTATTCCAAGCTATACCGGAAAACCTGGTTTTGTGGCAAAAGCGATGATGGATATTAGCGTTGGTGAAATGGTGGATAGCTTTAAGAATGATCCGCTGGAATTTGAGCCAGGTACTTCCTATAAATATAATAATTCGGGGTACTTCTTGCTTGGCGCGATTATTGAAAAAGTCAGTGGCGAGACCTATGCGAATTATGTTGCTAAGCGTATTTTCCTTCCTCTGGGCATGAGCAATACCGCATACGAAGGTCACGAACGTAGTCAGCAAGCGCGGGCGTTGGGTTACTCACAACGCGGTGATGACTTTGATCAGAGTATGAAGATTAGTATGACGCAACCTTATGCAGCAGGTTCACTCACTTCGACCGTAGATGATCTAGCGAAATGGGATGCCGCGATCACAGCAGGTAAATTATTGAAAGCAGATAGCTGGAAACGCGCTTTTACCTCCTATAAATTAAAGAATGGACAAGACACCAACTATGCTTACGGTTGGGGCGTAGGCCAATTCGAAGGCCAGCCTATGATTTCGCACGGCGGCGGTATTCCCGGATTCTCCACTTTTGCTTTGCGTCTGCCAAAAGATAAGGTGTTTGTCGCAGTGTTACACAACGCTGATCGCGGTTTACCACAACCAGAAATGATTGCTTCGCGTTTGGCTGCTACGGCAATAGGTAAACCCATCCCTGAATTCAAGGCAATCAGCATCGATGAAAAAACTTTGAATCAATATGTAGGCGTCTACAAAATTGATGAGAAGAATCGTCGTATCGTCGTGCGTGAAGGAAATAAGTTAGTGATGACGCGAACAGATGGCCCACGCACCGAGATGCAAGCTTATTCGCAAAACGGTTTCTTTAAAGATCAGAGCTCTTTATTGCGTGTGGAATTTAATCGGAATGCGAAGGGTGAAGTTAGCGATGTAGTGGTACACCAAAATGGCAACGCTGTTGTACATCCCAAATTAAATGAAGCTTTACCTGAAGCGCCAAAAGCCTTTGCTATGTCGACCGAGCAGTTTGCAGCACTCGCTGGTGATTATCAGATTCAGCCTAACTTTGTTTTGAACGTGCGGCGTGAAGGCAATCGCTATGTCACACAAGCGACTGGGCAAGGGCCGGTAGACATTATTCCAATCAGTGCAGATACCTTTAATGCGCCGGATGTTGGTGGACAGCTGAAGTTCGAAAAAGATGCCGATGGCAAAGTCACGCAATTGATTTTGACGCAAGGTGGACGTAATACGCCAGCGAAGAAAATTAAATAGGCGCCTTACTTTTGTTTGAGTGAACCTTCTCCCGCTTGCGGGAGAAGGGAGTTTAAAAAGAAGCTAACAAGTTAGTAAAGTGAGATTCGAAAGTATAAGAGCACGTCAGGATTTACTTGAACCAGTCTCGCCCCTATTCGTCTTCACCACCAATAGTTGATCGATCCTGAACTGATCAATATCGACCACCTCAAACTTATAATCACCAACCATTACAAAGTCGGTACGCTTGGGAATTTTCCTTAGCATCGTCATCATGAAACCGGCGATGGTTTCGTAATTGCCACTTTCAGGTAAATCGTCGATGTCCAGCGCACGACAGACATCTTCTATGGTGGTCGCACCATCAATCAACCAAGAGTTATCATCGCGGCGTACGATTTGATCTTCCAAGTAAGGATGCACCATACCATCCATCAAGGTGCTTAAAACATCGTTCAAGGTGATGATGCCAACCACTAAGGCGTATTCATTCAAGATCACCGCGAAGTCTTCCCGCGTGGCTTTAAATTGTTCCAGCATCTCAGACAATGTCAGCGAATCAGGAACGACTAAAGCAGTACGTAATGAGAGCTCTTGAACCTTGGAAAAAGCTTGATTGGTTAAGATGCGTTTGAGAATATCTTTGGATTCGACATAGCCAACAACTTTATCAATTTGCCCATCGCAGACCAAGAACTTGGTGTGTGGGTGTTCGGCGATTTTTTGCCGTATGCTTTCCTCGTTATCTTGCAAGCTTAAGTACACGATACTGTCACGCTGAGACATTGCGGAGGGAACAGTGCGACTTTCTAGTTCAAATACATTGCCGATCATGCCGTGTTCGCGAGTTTGCAGAATACCCGCTTCGGCACCCGCATTGACGACCGCGTGAATTTCATCAGAGGTGATTTGATCGTCGCGTTCAGTGGGTAATTTGAAGGTCGTAAAAATCAAATTCGACAAGCCGTTAAATATCCACACCAAAGGTTTAAACAATTTAACGCACAGCATCATCGGTGCAACGACAAACATCGCCACACTCTCTGGTGCAACCATTGCCAGTTTCTTTGGCATCAGGTCTGCAAACAAGATGAATACTGAGGTGACGAAGATGAAGGAACTCAGAAAACTCAAAGTATCAATCCAGCCCGCGTCGCCAAATAGGGAATGAAATACTTTGGCGAAGTAGGGTGTTAAAGATTGCTCGCCTAGAATACCACCCAAAATCGCAATTGCATTGAGCGCGATTTGTACCACGGTGAAGAAATGTCCAGGTTCTTGTTGCAGTGCTAAGACCTTGCTGGCGCGTGGATCGCCATCGGTTTCCAAGATTTGTAGTTTGACTTTTCGAGCCGCTGCCAGAGCGATTTCGGACATAGAAAAAAAGCCACTGATTGCTACCAATAGTAAGATAACCAAGAGATGATCAAATAACGCCATGTTGCCTCCATCAATGATAGTGAACATCATAGCCGAGCTCAGGGCAAAACAGGAAGTAGTTCAGTGAATGCATAGCCTGGTTAGGCAGAGCTTATTGCTGAGGGAGACGGTTTTCTTGCGCGGAAAGTAGCAAAACACCCTAACGTTGCTTAAGTAGATTGTGCGGTGTGTTTAGTGATGGTTTGTTCCGCCCACATCTTGGCGCTGTCAAAATTATTAAAAAAATGACGCAATCCGATACGATGATAAGTCGATTTGACCAGATCTTTTCCATCAACATCATCAGCTGCGACAATCACGTTTTCAATGCAGTGGAGTTTGGTTTGGCTGACCTGAATTGCACGCGCAATGCGATCGATCGCATCGGCTGGACACAAGATGGAATCATGCACGATCGTAATGCCGATATAAGGGCGTTCTGCAGAAAACGTGCTCGCCAATTGAAAGGCTTGCGCTGCCCAGTATTCCACCAGCTCGCGATTCCACGGACCTGTCAGTTCGGTGATCAGAAGTTGCCCCTCGGTCCAAACTTTAAACCTGCCGTGGGGGCGAAATATAGCGTTCATGCAATTCCTATGTGCTAATCCGAAAAGAATGAGCACGACAATTACTATTTTAATTACAAATGCCAGAAGTATAAGCGCATTAGGATCGAAGGCATCATTAACAAACGATAAATTTCGTTAAATCACCGAGATTTGGTGCTGAGATTATTGGCAGACCTTAACCTGAAAGTATTGGTCTGCCAAACCGCATTGCTAAGATAAATTCTACTTACTATTTCTTTACCGCGATTGGTTTTGCGCCAGATAAAATCGCAACCGCAGATAAAGTTGTTTGTGCCGCATTTAAGCCCAACATAAAATCTTTATCAGAATAAGTTGTGTACACATCGCTAGGTTGATGCCAGTTCGGGTTCCAACCCGAGCCGATATGCATACCGCGCTCATTTTCGCGTAAGGAGATGGCAGGAACTAAATCCATAAACGGTACTGAATCGGTGTTTGTCATATGAAAGCCGACCGCTGCAGGGTAGTTGGTCGCATATTTATCATTGGCAGCACGGAAGAACCATGCCAATTTTGCTGCGCCTTCGGCTTGCTTTGCGGTTGATTGAAATTCAATGTTGACATCCGCTTCAGCTCTTTGTTCTTTTGGTGATACGTAAATAGGCTTTCCGTCTGCACCGAGTACTGGCTTACCATGTTCATCCAGTTTTTCGGTTGGCATTCCATGGTCCCATAGCATCATGTCGTGTTGTATCATGCCCAGCCATTTTGGCTCGGGATACTTACCTGAGCCTTTTGGTGATTCTATGCCTTGCAAATCCTTACGTTGCGCAACATAAGCGTAGGCGCCGTTCAAGCCACTTTCTTCGTTATTCCAAAACACAAAGCGTATCGATTTATCGGTCTCGATGCCAGGTGTACTAAAAATTCTGGCTAGCTCCATCACCAAAGCAGTTCCTGATCCATTGTCGTTGGCGGCTTCACCAAAGCCAATGCCATCAAAGTGCGCGCCGACGATATACATTTCATCGGGATTCGTTTTACCTATCTTGGTGCAATAGACATTCTCGCGCTGTGAAGTGCCAACCGGAGTTTGTTCTGCGTTAAGTGCACGCAATTTTTCATTTGGCTGTAGCAGGGGATCGGTATTCACGCCAGTTTTTGCGCGTTTACCAAATAGGGTGCTGCCACCTTGACCCGGTGCGCCCCCTAAGCCACCACTAGGAATTACATTGCGACGTGGTGCTGGCGCGGCTCCCGGCGTTGCCGGTGGTGCCTGCGTATAGTCAAATTGCATGCGTTCAGTGTTGGTGCAACCATAGGACTTCAGCTGTGCCTCTATCCAATCTAAAGCACGACGATTACGCTCAGTACCCTGACGACGATCACCAAATTCGGTCAATGATTTAATCGTCGCCTTATATTTTTCTAACTCCAATTGACGCACCATCGTCACCACAAAATCATCTTGTTTGAGTGCGCTAGCTTGCAAAATATCTAGTGATTGTGCTTGTGCAAATCCAACCAAGCTCGTTCCACATAAAGCACCGATTAAAATACTACCTTTAATTTTTTCCTGAAAATTCATCAATATCTCCGAGCGCATGATTGGGATCAACGTGATTAAAAAGGCACAATTGCTCATCTATTTTTTAACGCAATTGTGCCAACAAATTGTATTCTGCAAGGGAACTAAGGCGAGGGCCAAAGTTGCCAAAATGCGATAGCACTGACCGTACCATAAATCAAAGCATCGAGTAAATTCTTTAAGCTAGCAGACCAAGGCCGTCCCATCCAAATGGACTCCTGTACCGTACCGCAGCCATACGCGATCAGAGAAAAAATGCCGACAAAGTGACCCGCAACTGCAGGATTGGCATGTAAGCCATAAGCTTGTAAGGCCAGCAGGCCACCTAGCCCTGCGATGACTACATTAAGAATGAACCACTGTGTCAGATATTGCCCCATCGCTGGCGCACCGGGTGCGCGTAAAGTGATCAGTGCCACCGGACCTTCGCGAAACTTTTGTTGCATTGCCTCAGATTCTATTTCCTTCATATCTGTGCAGTGTGGTGTCGAATACAATCCCGCCTCAAGTTGTGCGCTGTTCAAAACTTTGCGTACTTCGTCTTCATTTGGTAATGGTCGGTACTCTGAGTTATGCCATTTAAAAACCATATGGATCAAACTACTGGCAACAAATACGCCTATCGCAGCAACGAGAATCGGCAGCCATAAATTAAGTAGTGTCATTGTGTCTCCTTCCGATTTTTGAATCGATTTTTATTCGCCTCGTCGACGTGAGAGGCGTGCCGACAATATACGCGATACGGATTCCGATTTCACGCTTTGGGTAATAAGACCTGCTGTATTTCCAACAGAGCAGGCGGCAGGTTAGTTCGAATAGAAAAGTGCTTGTCGCCAGTAAGGCAGCTGAGTTCAAGTTTGCGGCCTGCATGATTGTGGCTGGTTTATAGCGATTGTGTCGGTTAACGTACATTCAGATTGCTGAATAAGCGCGAAAACTGTGACTTCTCCCCCCCCGACATATGACTGACCCATCGAGAACATCACTATGAAATATAGATCACCTGAGTATAGAAATGCATCGTCTAGCACGAAGAGCCTGGCTTTGAAATGTCTTTTGGGCGTCACTGTTTACGGCATGATTGTAGCTAACATAAGCGCAAATGCGAACGCAGAAAATGTCATTTTGCAGGCTCCAATGTTATCGTATCCCTTAGCATCCATCATCAAGGCGACGCCGAGAGCAACGATTGTTGGCCAAGACAAAGTCGATCTGCGTCAGCTAATAATTAGCCGAACTCACTACCAAGACAGCGAGATTAATCTTGAGATAGGCTTACATCAAATTAGTTTGAATATTGTGAATTCACGATCCAATGAACTCAGTAGAAAGTTGAGAGCGCAAGACGCAACCTCGATTGCGCTCATCTTAGAGCATGCCATTAAGTCTGATCACCAATTTTCTGATGTAACGGCGATACATGTCAGCTACGTCAAAGTGAATGGCGATAAGACCAAGTTGATTCAAGCTTTCGATTTTTATCAAACGACGGCGGGTGCCTTTATTCGTAATCGAAGTTGATTTGTTATGCAGTCTGACTGCACGGCGGTATAAATCGAGAGTCATTTAACTCAAAGTACAAAGCACCAATTCAGGTGCTGCATTGATGCGTATCGGTAGATTTGAGCAACCAATTCCTCGGCTGACGATCAGTTGCCCATTATCTGGAATGTCGAATAGACCATGATGATATTGCTTAGATAAATGACCGTGCGGCAGCATGAAAGGCTGACCATGTTTATTGGCGATTTGCCCGCCATGCGTGTGTCCGGCAAAAGCCAGGTCAAATTTTTCGTCGTTTAAAAATAGCAAACCATCCGGTGCATGTGTCAATAACAAGCGTATCGACTCAGTGTTTTTGAGCGTCTGCTCAATATCAACTACACCCGTCCAGGGATCATCGGTGCCGCATACCGATATCATCGAAAATGGCTCTGGTAGTTTCGCGTTTTGATTGATCAAAACCGTCACGCCCGCACCATTAAGCTGCTGACAAAGATAAGCATCATCTACCCATAAATCGTGATTTCCAAATACAGCGAATTTCCCCAAGGGGGCATGGACTTCAGCGATCATAGGAATTAACTCCTCGATGTACTTCGCTTTGTACGATATAAAGTCACCACCCAACAGCAGGAGGGAAATTTCGTGTGTCGCGATTACATCGATAGCATCACGGAAAATTTGTGGATGTGTCGTTGGACCAGCATGAAAGTCACTTAGAAAAGCAATGGTCAACGGCACTGGCAGTGGTCGTAACGGTGCGAGTTGAATTGTGTATTTAGTGACGGATAATTTGCCATGTAGGCCAAGTCGATAGCAGAACTTCGCGATCAAACCGCGACATAGCAAGGTGTCGAGAATTAACTCGCCTAAGTATCTCCAAAGGTAATTGTGTTTTCCGCGGGAGCGATGCATCGAGACTACATTTTATTGGCGTATAGGTTACTACTAAGGATTGACTGCAGAGCCTTGAGTGAATTTTTCTTTTACTTAATTTTAACTTCTCCATCTGCATCATAATGAATCTGTTTGTCCATTGCACGATCAAGATTGGAATCGATCTCGCACATTTTTAACTTACCTAAATCAAAAGAGCAGATTTTTTTGGGATATCCCGAATAGACGTTGATATATTCTATGCTCGTCATGACGCCAAATTTGTAGTTTGTGATGAAATCAGGAAAATCGTCGCCATCGGTATCGGTTTTTGATACGCTCATATAACCCTTATCAAAACTTGCCGTAGTCTCAAAGATGCCATCAAAATTATCATCAAACTCTGAAACTTCCGGCAAACCGTGTCGATTATAGTCGGTGATGACGTCAATCTTTTTATCTAAGTTTCGATCGCCTTCATAAAGCAAAGGAACACCCGTTGGACTATATGTCCATTTTTCATCAAGTTGTCCGTCATGGTCATGGTCATTTCCTGCGTAGTCATAATGCGTTCGAAAGAAGGCCAAACTAATCATTACACCGATAACCATACCGAAGAAAACGAGAATAAACGTAGGGAGTCTACGTTGCGGTTTATTTTCAGTTGTTGGTTGATTTGTATCTTGGATTTCATTCCAGTTATCAATGATTTCTTTTGCGCGTTCGGCATCAGCTTCGGCAACCACTAAGCGTACTAAATTATGTGAAGGTAATTCACCCACACCGCCTTGCAGATATTCACCTTCAATAAAGGCTGCAATATCTTCTTGTTCCAGCATATTTTTTAACATATGCGCTTCTACGCTATTACTTGCCTGATAAATGGTTTGCATACGGAATTGTTTCGATTGAGTTAGTTAAAGATTGAGAAAATCTTACGGATTATACGTTTCAAATAACATTATCAATTGTTTTTAGAGTAAGTCTTTGTACGCCATACTTATGAAAGAGCAATTTCTCACATAAGCAAATACTTATTCTGTTGTTCTGAATTTGCCATGCTTTGGCTATGATCACGCTTTCTAAAGTAAAGACTGCGCTTACCTCAACATGAAAATCCGCCACATCGACCTTGATGATAGAAGCGTCAACCCTGAGCACGAAGCTCTGGCATTGCCTCCTATCGAGTATGAAGTGACGCATGCGCACGAACATCCGATTTTGCGGATTTTGAGTTATGCGGTGGTAGCGATTTTAATTGGGCTAATTGTGTATTTGGTGTTTCGGCTGTTTTTCGGCGGAAATGAACAAACCGGAATGGCGCTGATTACGCAAACATTACATGATCCCTTGTTTTGGAGTGCGGTTGGCGTCGGATTTTTAGCGCAAGTGATTGATGGTGCATTGGGTATGGCGTATGGCATTACGTCGAGCAGCTTCTTACTTGCTGCTGGTGCGCCACCAGCGTTGGCGAGTGGAGCGACGCATTTGGCCGAAGTGTTCACAACGGGCATTTCCGGTGTTGCGCACTTGAAGATGGGTAACGTCAATAAGAAGTTATTCTTTGGCTTGTTGGTGCCTGGCATTATCGGTGCGTTAGTAGGTACCTATATTTTGAGTAACATTGATGGCAAAGCGCTCAAGCCTTATATCAGCGTATATCTGTTATTGATGGGCCTCTATGTATTTAGCAAAGCCTTTCGTCACATCAAGGCTAAGTCGGACATTAATACCAAAAAAGTGGTTCCACTCGCATTCTTCGGTGGCTTAATGGATACGACTGGCGGTGGTGGGTGGGGACCTATCGTCACGACTTCTTTGGTTGGTTCCGGTCAAGATCCACGTACAACTATCGGCACGGTGAATTTTGCAGAATTCTTTTTAACCGTGGTGGTCGCTGCGTCTTTCTTTTCGATTCTAGACCACACCGTTTGGATACTGGTCGCCGGCTTAGCATTGGGCGGCTTGGTCGCCGCACCATTCGCGGCTTTTGTAACCAAACATTTGAAAGCGAAAACCTTGCTGATTTTGGTTGGTAGCCTAATCAGTTTGGTCAGTACCTTCAATTTGTATCAGGCTTTTTTGAAATAAGACACGTCGCCAAGATTTTAGAAAAATTATTCGCGTGAATGATGTTGGTGGAAAAAAAGCACCAAGTCTTTGTGCCCCCGTTTCTATTTAACTGCCTCTTTTTTCAAGCGATCCTCTAATCGAAGCGCACCAGCTTGCGCATAATTCACGCAAGCCTGGGGTTCGAGCAGTGGCTTTGCACCATCTAAACGTGCTAACAAATCACTTGCCGTTCCGTGACCCGTAATCAGAATGTCGCAGGCGGTTTTTGCCACTCGCTGACTACTTTCTCGGAGTGCATTTGCTAATGAATCTGGTGCTGAGTAACGGTAGCTATCGTCCGAAATCGATCCTAAGCTGTCAGCAAATACCAAATTTTTACAGACACCTTTTTCGCATTCCTGCCAAGTCCAACCCGAACCACCTGGCGCGTGTCCCGACATGGGAATATGTTGAATCTGTGTACTACCGATTTTGATCGCGCTGCTGTCCTCGAATGCATGCACATTGACGATCGGATCGAAGCCTGCCAACTCATTAAACTGCGGATCACGTCGGTCGTTTTTGCCTGATTTGAGCACATCCACCACATTCGCACGACTTAATACCTTTGCTCCTGTTGCCTCCTGCATACTTGCCAAACCACCCATGTGATCGTGATGCTCGTGCGTTAGCAAAATCGTTTTGATATCAACAAGTCTGACGCCCAAAGACAGAATATTTTGCCGCACAGCGACAGAAGCTTTTTCCGGCGCGCTATCAATCAATACATGTCCTTGCGGCGTCGCAATTAACACCACACTTATCCCGCAAGTGCCTACATACCAAGTGTTGCCATAAATCCGACGTGCATGCGTAGGTTCATTCCAATCATCGAGTGATTTGCAGGTAGTTTGTGGCAATGCTGGTGTTGGCGCGCTTGGCATTCTAATTCCAACTCTGCTTGCGTTCGCACCTTGCGTGAAGCCTAGAAATGCGAGACTGGTGATTAGGAGGAGAGGGCCGAGTTTAGTGTTGATAAAATTTTTTTGTGAGATCATTTTTTGAAAATACACGCTATTTGGATAAATTTCGTAGGGTGGACACGGCCTCATCGTGCCCACGCGTTACGGTTGAAAAAGGTGAAATGAATTAAATGCAAGGAACGATGTTTGTCGGCAAATTGAGCAAACCTCGTGTGCACAAAAAGCGTGCCCACACTACGATAGGTCGATCGAGCGTTCCCAGTTTTCGTCATATAAACCACTCTTCGCGTAGCGATGAAAACTTGAATACTGCCAATCTTTAGCCTGATTGATTAAGCCATGTTTAACGGGATTGTAATGCAAATAATCGAGGTGTTTTGTATAGTCTTCATCATCTCGTATTTGGTGCTCCCAAAATCGTCTTTGCCAAATAGTCGATTCGCGATGTTTTTGCTTGGAAGCAGTCAGCCATTCTGCTCGTTTGTATTGTGCGGCACAAGCGATTGAGACCTTGCGTTTAATCATCATCCAACGAGCAGAAAAATCAGCGTCACCTTCGGGTAGCGTCCAAATGCAATGCAAGTGATCAGGCAGTAGCACCCAAGCATCAATCGTAAACGGACGTGAAGCGCGAACAGATTCAATCGCTGAACGCAAGGCGTTGCGTAACATCTCATCGCATAAAATTGCTTGTCGGCGATACGTCACGACCGTGAAAAAATAAGTTCCACCAGCAAGCAAAGAGCGACGATAGCGCGACATAATATTTTGGTTAAAAGCAATAAGTAAATATTAACCGAAAAGATCAGCAAGAGAACGAACGTGTAGCAATCAAAAAAAGCAATTCGGGAGCCGATTCGTAGGGTGGGCACGGCCTCATCGTGCCAACGCGTTACGGTTGAAAAAGGTGAAAAGAATAGAGGGTTGGGAGAAAGGCGTTCGTCGACAAATCAAGCCATCCGCGTGGGCACAAAAAGCGTGCCCACCCTACATGGCTAAACGGGCGATTGGTGCCAGCAGAAGTCGCCTCCGTAGCGCTGAATGGTGAAATCTTTCGTTTAGTCGATTTGCGCTATGAAGCACCGCTACAAAATAACAGTATCGATGCAAACGCGCTGAGCAATGCCACCGAAAAAAGTACTTTGCAGGGACGTGCGGAGATCAGTCTCGAAAGCCTACAAAATAAGACGCAGACCAAACACGCTGAGTTGGATCTCAATCTAAGTTGGCAACGCCGCGCATGGCGGCATACGGTTGACATGAACCGGCGTAACGACAGTGAAGACGGTGAGAAAACTGAAGACAGTCAAAAGCTCGAATATTCCATCGATTATTTTTTGACGCCAGAATGGTTCACACGTGGGAATAGTTTTTATCAGCGTGATCGAGTCAGTGGCGCGAGTAGTTTGCACTACAACGGCGTCGGCTTTGGGCGCAATCTTTGGAAAGATGAAAATGGCAGTTGGGAAGTCTTAGCGACATACAATAAATTAGCGATCGGTAACGCGCCATTTCAGTTTCGTCTCAACACTTGGCTAGTTTCCACCGACTTCAAACGAAAATTCGATAGTGAGAATTGGGAAATTTATGCCAAGGCAGGGTTTTTAATTCCACAAAAAATACCTGTTGATCTCATTTTTCAATCAGAAGCGGGACTGCGATACCAGCTCAATACGAACGTATATTTGAATGGCAGGTTGATGTACGACCTATATAAATATCCAGGAGGCTCGGTGAAGCACCAAAGTTATAAATTGGGGATAGGGACCAAGTGGTGATTGCAGAAAAACTGCGTTGATATTTGATGCTCGTTTCTTGATATGGTTAGGGCTTAAAAGGACAGGTCAGTGTTACGCTGTTTGACGGTACGGTTCAGTGTATAGGGTGTAATAGGCGAAGCCGTATTACACCGTCCGACGGTAAGATGAAAAAACGTCGAAGCAGTTTGTTTGCAATTCAAACGAATCAAAGAAAATGATAGTTCGCCATAATCAACGCTCATGCGGCGCAATACGCCTGCGGCTATTGACGTATATGGACTCCTCCAATATTGCAAATTTTTTTGTTCAAACAAAAGGTGTAACTGCTCGCGTATATCCGGCTTCTATCTGGGCACCGTCGCGCCCGAGCCATAATGGAATCTGCGCGCCTGCTC
>NZ_JACOFW010000029.1 GCF_014284305.1 Affinundibacterium seohonense | reverse complement strand
CTTCATTATTTCTTGAAAATTGGTTATTCTAAACATGTTGCAGGTTTGGTTTTTTAGTCGGCAAACCGAGGTTAACACTCGTAAACCAATCCCTGCAACACCCTACAGCTTAGTCAAGCAAATTATTCCGGACACTAGTGTGCCTGCGCAGGAATGACAACTTGCAGCGCCTCGGTAGTTTAATTTCTTAAATCGACTTAGTACTAAATATCAAAACTAATTCCCTGTGCTAAAGGCAAAGAATGGCTGTAATTGACCGTATTGGTAGAACGGCGCATATACGCTTTCCACGCATCCGAGCCTGATTCACGACCACCGCCTGTATCTTTTTCACCGCCAAATGCACCGCCGATTTCTGCGCCGGATGGGCCGATGTTGACGTTGGCAATGCCGCAATCGCTGCCGACGTCAGACATAAACAATTCGGCTTCGCGCATGTCGGTGGTGAAAATGCTGGAGGACAAGCCTTGTGGTACTTCATTGTTCCAGTTAATTGCTTGTTGTAAATCGGTATAGCGCACGATGTACATAATCGGTGCAAAGACTTCGTGGTGCATGTGTGCAGTCTGCGTTGGCATTTCTACGATCGATGGACGCACGTAGTAACCAGCCTCAGAGCCAGCGACCATCACACGTTCACCACCAAATACTTCGCCTTGATCCGCTTTTGCTGCGTTCAGCGCAGTTTGCATAGCTTCGTATGCGGCTTGATCAACTAGTGGACCAATCAAGGTGGATTTCTCTAGTGGATTGCCAATCGGCAGACCAGCGTAAATCTTTTTTAAACGTGGCACGATGGTGTCGTAAATACTGTCATGAACAAATAAGCGGCGCAAAGTGGTGCAACGCTGACCAGCAGTGCCGACGGCGGAGAAGGTAATCGCGCGTACCGCCATTTCCAAATCAGCACTTGGTGCGACGATCATAGCGTTATTGCCGCCTAGTTCTAAGATGGTGCGTGTCAAACGTTTGGCACATACTTCAGCCACTTGGCGTCCCATACGCGTACTTCCAGTGGCAGATACTAAGGCGACGCGTTTGTCTTCCACCATTTGCGCTCCGGTGTCGCGGGCGCCGATAATCAATTCGGCTAAACCTTCTGGTGCATCATTGCCAGTGGCATTAAAACGTGCGACCGCTTTCATAAACAAAGCGTGGGTTGCGACTGCGGTTAATGGTGTTTTTTCTGATGGTTTCCAGGTCACGCTATTACCGCACACGAAGGCGAGTGCGGCATTCCAAGCCCATACCGCGACAGGGAAGTTAAAAGCGGAAATGACGCCCACTACACCGATAGGATGCCAGACTTCCATCATGCGATGTCCCGGACGCTCAGAGGCGATCGTCAAGCCGTACAACTGGCGGGATAAGCCAACCGCGAAGTCGCAGATATCAATCATTTCTTGGACTTCGCCCAAACCTTCTTGCAAAATTTTGCCAGCTTCTAAAGTCACGATTTGACCCAAAGCCGCTTTGTGTGTGCGCAGCTCTTCACCGAATAAACGAATAACTTCACCACGGCGTGGTGCCGGTACTTTGCGCCAATCCAAAAAAGCGGCGTGGGCGCGATCAATTTTTTTGGTAACTTGTTCTGTATTGTCTGCACGTAGGTTTGCAAGGGGCAAGCCATTGATTGGTGAAATACTAGGAATGTCATTTCCTTGATAGTCAGCCAAATTAATCCCGAGTTCGGTTAGTAAATGGTGGATGTTGGATGTCATAGCGGTCAATTATTATTGGTAGTGAGATGAATGCAAAGTGTAGCTTGATTGTAGTGTAGCCAATTCAGATAGAGTGAACAAAGGACATAAAGTTATGACTTGGTGAAGAAAAGGAATAAAACTTCACGCTTCGCGATTTGTCACAAGACTTCTTGTTTGTAAGGCACTCGACCAGTCGGCACAACGCTAGACGCATGCATACAATGTCCATGTTGATCATCAAAGAACATATGCGGTTTAAATGCCGCCAGCACAGCAGATTTATTCACTCCACCCATAAAGAAGGTTTCATCAATCGCGATATTCCAAGCGCGTAAAGTACGTATCACACGTTCGTGCGCGGGCGAAGAGCGTGCCGTGACTAAGGCGGTACGTAATGGCAGAGCGCGACCGTCTGGCGCTTTGAAATTATTTTGAATATACGATAGCGCCACTAGCAAGCGGGCGAATGGGCCTTCAGGTAAAGGCTTTTTCGCATTCTCACGCTCGTGCTGCTCAAAGGCTTCTATGCCTTGTGATTGGTAGATTTTTTCCGCTTCATCGGAAAAAATCACGGCATCACCGTCAAATGCAATGCGGATTTGCTCTAAGTCCGCGACATTTTCAGCCAATTGATACAGCAGTGCCGATGCGATGCCTGCATTGATCGCAGCTTGCACGTCGTCCTCATGCAAAGACAAAAACAGGCTGACATTAAATGCTTGTAAGTACGAAGACAACGATGCACCGCCCGCCAAAACCGCACGGCTAATATCTAAGCCGTAATGGGCAATTGAGTTGAATATACGCAAAGACGTTTCAGACGAATTGCGCGACATGATGACGACTTCGACTAGTCTTTGCCCGGGCGTTAGCTGATTGAGTTTTAATAAAGCTTTGACTAAGGCGAAACCAGAGCCGGGTTTGAGAATTTCATTTTCATGTGCTAATTGATGCTGGCGATAAGCGTCCAATCCTTGTTGCTGGAAAATCGCTTCCTCTGCTTCTAAGTTAAACAAGGCACGCGATGAAATCCCAATAACCAATAATTTGTCGAGTGAGTAAGGCATGTTTGTAGGGTCTTAAGCTGAGGGGAGAATGGTGTTTAGGCGCGAAATCAGTAGGTCAATTTCTTCTACCGTATTGTAGTGGGCAATCGAGACTCGCACGACACCTCCGTATTGTTGCAGATCCAAAGCCTCGATCAAATGACGCGCATAAAAATCACCAAAACGTATGCCGATGTTGAATTGATCGATGTGTTTGACGATCGTTTCCGATTGCGTATTCTCTACGACAAAACTAATCGTTGGTACACGGGTGGCGTCGCCTTCATGAACTTCGCGCATTCCTATGATGCGCACACCGGATTTCGAATTCAAGAAATCCAGCAGTCTTTGCGCGAGATAGTTCTCGTGCGCTTCAAATTTATCAAACGCGTATTGCATTAATTGACGACGGCTACCGCTGCCACCGAAGCGTTCACCCATATCAACTAAATAATCGGCAATTCCCTGACAACCATACGATAATTCAAAATTCACATTTCCCGGTTGCAGCTTGTAGGGTAGATTATCTTCGGCGATAAAAAAATGATTCAAATTCGCGAGCCCAAGCAAGAGTTCGAATTTGCCCCACAACACAGCATAGTGCGGACCGAATACTTTATAAAAACTGAAGACCACAATATCAGCACCACTGGCTTGCACGTCAACCAAACGATGCGGCGCATAGGCCACTGCATCGACGCAGACCCGACCGCCAACAGCATGCACACGACGCGCGACTTCGGCAACCGGGTTGATGGTGCCGAGCACATTTGAGGCAAAGGTCATCGCCAACCATTTGGTGTTGATGCTTAATAATTTTTCTAAATCGTCCAAGTCGAGTTGCAATGTTTGTGGATTGACTTGCCAGATTTTGATGATGGCTCCAGCTTGTTGCAGGCGTTTCCACGCACCGATATTCGCTTCGTGATCGGTGTTGGTAAGGATGATTTCATCGCCTGCTTGTATTCCAGGAAGGATAGCTTGTATCAATTGAAACATCAGGCCTGTCGTCGAGCCGCCCATCACGACTTCGCGATCATCCGTTGCATTGATGAGTTCAGCGACAGCTTTTCTAGCCTCCAAGACTCTTGTGCTGGCAAGGCTAGAAGTCGAATAAGTAGCGCCCAGTTGCACGCTGCTTGTTAACAAATAGTCGTGAATTCGATCTGCGACCAATTTCAAGACTTGAGAACCACCAGCGTTATCAAGAAAAATACATTGATTTGGAATTTGAAGTGCGGGAAATGCAGCGCGTACGGCGCTGATTTCGTTTGAGGATAGAGCTTGCATGTGCGTGTCGATGCCAGAGTGGGAACGGGCATAAACATACCATGATTCCGATACCTAATGGAACCAAAGTCGGTATCGGTTGAGGGATAGAGCCAGAGGTGCGGTCATACGTAATCACCTGCGAATAGACATTCAGTTGATGCCGAAATCAATGGCGAAATCGATTGATTATCCAGCCTGTCCATCGGCTCTCGCGTTGATATAGATCGGCAACATCAATCCAACCCAAGTCAATAATAGTAGCAGCCAGATGGCGGCCGAAATGCTCATCATGTGCGGAATCGTCGTCACACTGGCAGCAACGCGCAGCAAGGCTGCAACATGCAATGCTAGATAAATCGTCCATAATAGATTATTCACTTGCAGAGGGCGGCCGCTATGCCCAAAACTCACGCGGCTAACAAAACCGACTAACATCGTTCCCATGAAACCTAGGGCTAAGGCATGCACCATCGTCGAGCCTATTTGTGCGCCAAAAGCACTAGCCGCTTGCAATGCAAAAACAATCGCAAGCCAGGCAAATGATAAGTGCAACATCGCCAATAAGCGATTTTGCAAACTGCGGAATAGACCCCAGCGCCATGAGGTATTGGCGAAACTAAAACTGAGCAAAGTGGCAATCAATGCTTCGATCAGATGCGCGCCAAAGATACCTGCAATCGCCAAGCCCCAACAAGCAGCGATCCAAGACCCCAGCAACCAGTAAGGGCGCCACATGGCATAGGGTTTGATCACATTGCTGCTAAAGAAGGGCAACATGCGATGACATACGGTCAAAAACACCGGCAACAAAAAGGCAAAAAAGGCAAGTTGACGTGCTGCAATCCAAGCAAGGTTGAGACCCGCGCTCCATAAAAACGCGGAGAATATAGCCAACACGCCACCCGTCATGGCCAGCAATAAAGCCTGCGGATGTCGTTTGTCTTTGACCTGGCTATGGATGATTAAGCGCGCCCAACGCAAAGTCACCGCACACCAAGCCGCTAACATCAAGGCAAAGCCCGACATACGCAAAGGTGGCAATTCCAAAGTGGAAGCGATCAACACCAACACCAAGCCCCCGAAATAAGTGCCGCCATGTAGTAAGAAATTATGCGGCGGTTCATCCACCGTCAACCACTTTGGTCCAGCGGTGAAAGTGAAACCTAAAATGAACAAAGGAAATACACCCAAAGGCATCAATAAAGCATGTAAAGGCACCGCCAAGCTACGACCGCTTTGTACATGCAACCACCACCATGAAAATAGAATCAAGACGGCAATGGCACCTAGAAAAAAATACAGGCGGTGAGGGGCGAGGGCTAGGCGTTTCATGACAGTCTCTTGAGGCTAGGATGATACAAATAGAATGGCGATCAGCATAATCTTAAATGCGCCGTCGAATTTTGATAGAGAACAAGATGGATGTTGAAAGTCTAGTCCTGAAGCGATGATGTGTTAGCGAATGCGTGATCTGGATGTAGAAAAACTAGATACTTATCAAGTTTTGATTGGGATTTGAATATTTTTATCAATTTAAACTGATAAGACAGTTCGATTGAGGTGCGGGCGATGGAAATTTCTGCAAAAATAGACTACCTATTACTTAAAATCGCGATCAGCTAATTGCTTTAATTTACCGTTTTTCTCAAGCGTAGCGATACCTTTATTGAGCATTTCTAAAATTTTCTTTGCATTAGGATGTCGTTTGCTGATGGCGAAATGTAAGGGGAGTTGCTGTGTTTCGGGGAGCACCAAGATCTTATAGTGTGCGGCGTCGAAAGGCGCCACGCCAATTTTCGATAAACCAAGGAATACTTCCTTCATGTCAACAACAATTTCACAATGTCCACGATCGATTTTTCGAATCAAGCTCAAATAGTTGGTAGCTCCACTTTCGATTTGAGAAGCGGCACTTCCAACGTAGGATGTGGCAGCACCATGCAGGCTGCAGACTTTATATTGGCTGAGATCCCTGAGTGTTGTGATCGGTGCTTGAGCGAAGCGCTGACGCGCAAAAAAGTATGCCGGGGTTAGGTTAAAGTAAGGCCGAGAAAAATAAAATTTTTGTTCGCGCTCTGGTGTTCTAAAACTGGACATAATTAAGTCGCTTCCCTGCAAGGATTCTACTTCCGACATGCAACGAGCCCAAGGACGTAGTTTGAACTCAGGAGTAGGCTTTAAGAAAATTTCTTTTAATACCTGTACGGAAAGACCCTGTATGGATTTTGTTTCTTCAGAAATATACGACATCGGCGGCCAATTACTATCGCCACCGCATGCTCGGATAGGCTCTAAAGCGTGACAACTGCCTGTGAACAAAAGTAGAAATAAGCTTTTTAAGAGGGACTGCCGCATGGGGAATTGCCTTGATTTATTTCGTGTCAAATGCAATTTATCACAGTTTTGGCAAGCTTGGATAGAACAAGTGAACTGCAAAATACGCGGAAAATATCGAGAAAAGGACCTAAAAACAGGGGAGGAGTGATCATGATTTTTCCCCGATATTCCCCTTATCAGAGTCTGGTCTGATTCGCCGTTGATTAGATGATGCTATGTTGCACCCGCACTCAATTTTTCTGCAAGCTGATGAAGCCAAGCCGGACGTTCACTCGCATCGATCCAGTATTTCACCGCAATGCCCAATTCTGTATCGCCTTCGATTTTTAAGCGACGACGGAAGAATAAGGTATCGGCGTCTTCTAAGGCGGTTGCCAACTTTAAGAAGTCCATCGCGCAGGCTGTGAGACTGACGTCGGTGGCTTGAAGTGGGATAGCTTTGAAGCGGCCATGGTTGCAACGAAAGCATAGACGTAAGCCGAGATCTTCGACGTGAATTTGAAATGTTCTGCCGTAGAGATTCTCAGGCGCGATGAGCCAGCTGCGTTGTCGTGCTAGCTCTAACATCAACATCAGAGGTGCGCTGGCGACAGGTGAGGGGAGGCGTTGGCCGATTTTGCCGAAGACTTGGGGGAAACGAAAATCAGTGAAGTTCATCATAAGTAAGTTTAGATTGCTTGAATTGGAATGGTTTGCCATTGCATGCCGGAGCTTCCGTTCCAATAGCCATTGCAGCGCGCTGATTGAGGCGGTAGGAATGCAGGCCCAATTGCTGCCACTTGCTCAAGCCGGCGCGCACTATCGAAGGCGTGGACTATTTGTTCCATATGCTCGGATTGCACTTGCAGACGCAAGATGTCGACATGTAGATTCTTCAGGGTAGGAATTTGCGGGCTTAAATCCAGACAATTCGCGCTTTGGGTTTGTACGCCATTGATGGTCAGAAAATCGCTGTGCTCACGGGTTTGCAATGCCAAGCCATCGGGATAATGTTCGCAGCGAAATTCGCAATTGTCTTTGCGTAGACGATGATGACGCGCAGTGAAACAGCGTGAAGAAAAGGCCAGCGCCATGCGCCCCCATACTTGCACTTCGGTTTCTAATCCAACTGGTCGTTGCCCTTGCAATGCCGCTAGGTCCGCACCACTTAATTCTATCGGTGGGGTAAAGCGAATTGCCCCTAATTCACGTAGCCAATTCAAGGTGCCAGTGTGATACACATTTAAATGCGGACCAGCGACAAAAGGGCGTCCTTGCATAGCACGCACGGCGCTAAAATCATTCGCTTCGATGAGCAAGTCTTCAGCATGCGCCGCATCAATTAATTTATGCATCGCGCGTCGATCCGCTTCGTTATCGATCAAGGTTAAAGTTGATAGCACTACCTGCTTACCCGCATCACGACATGCTTTCGCTAAACTAATCCAATCCGGCAAACGCATCACATGGCGGCGCGAACAAACCACTTCGCCCAGATAAATAATGTCAACAGGCCAGTGCATCGCCTTGACATAAAACTGCATCGTGGCTTCTTTAGACCAGTAATAAGACAGTGGTGCGAGAGAGAGTTTCATAAGTTCTATAGGTTACTATTTTCAAACAAAGGGACAAAATTCAGTATCAGTATTGATGAATGTTCATGATTAACGGCGATCTCTAATCAGAGTCACTCCTGCGTAGGCAGGAGTCCAGCGGCGTTAGTTGATTAACCGAAGTCACTGGATTCCTGCTAAAAGCACGCAGAAATGACGATGAGTATCCTTGCTTTGATTCTTCTCTAATGCGACATATAAAGGGACAAAATTCAGTATCAGTTTTGATGAATGTTCATGATTAACGGCGATCTCTAATCAGTGTCACTCCTGCGTAGGCAGGAGTCCAGTGGCGTTGGTTGATTAACCGAAGACACTGGATTCCTGCTAAAAGCACGCAGGAATGACGATGAGTATCCTTGCTTTGATTCTTCTCTAGTTAAGTTTCATTTTTTAGAACCAGCTATTTGCTACATCAAGAGTAGTTTAGAAATTCAATGTCAGGGATGCAGGGCTAGGCGCCAAGCACAGCAATACGTCGGTATTGCGAGCATAGTCAACGCCGTAATGCGCCCTGAAATTGGATTTACAAATTGCGCTTACTTCCAGGGACGCTCAAATGCCCCTTGCGTCACCTGCGCACCCTCGGCATGTTTCGCCAAAGTCGCATTCCAATCCGGCCTTGCCGTATATCGCTCAGGATCACGCTCAGCGGAATCTAATGCCGCACGCAAAGTGCCAACCACTTGCGATACATAATTCGGACTACGTTGGCGACCTTCAATCTTGATCGCTTTCACGCCCATTTTGAGTAGCTGCGGTAGCAGGCCTATGGCATTCAAACTGGTCGGTTCTTCTAGGGCGTAATCGACTTGGCCTTCGACTTCAAAGCGGCCTTTGCACAAGGTGGGATAACCGGCGGCTTCGTTGGGCGCATAGCGGTCAATCAAAGTTCCGCTTAGGCGGGCAGATAAGACCTTATCTTTTTCTTCCCAACTAACGGCATGACCGGGCGAACAGACGCCTTTATTGTTTGGTGAATCGCCTGTCACATAACTCGATAGCAGACAACGCCCTTCGGCCATGACGCACAAGCTGCCGAAGCCAAATACTTCAATTTCAACGTCCGTCTGACGAATGATTTTTTCAATTTCGGTCAGCGTTAACACGCGCGGTAAAACGGCGCGGCGTATGCCAAATTGTTCGCGCATTAACTCAATCGCATCCACGGTGGTGGATGAGCTTTGCACGGATAAATGCAAACGCACATCCGGATAACGGCGACGTGCATAGGCCATCAATCCGGGGTCTGCCAAAATGATGGCGTCCGCACCAAGCTGTACGGCAGTATCGACTGCGGCGCGCCATTCGTGCGCGATACGAGATTGCGGATAGGTATTGATGGCGAACAGCACTTGTTTGCCACGTTGATGAGCGTATTCCACCCCAAGCCGGATATCGGCATCAGTGAAATTCAATCCACCAAAATTACGGGCATTGGTGGCATTACGTAAGCCTAGATAGACGGCATCCGCCCCTTTGTCGACTGCCGCTTTGAGGGCGAATAAGCTGCCTGCGGGCGCTACGAGATCGAGTGTTTTCATGGGCGAGATGGTAGCTATCCTCGACAGATCCGTCTTTGTCTTAGGTCAATGAAATGAAGGAAGTCACTTAGTTTTTTATGGACGTTCAAGTTACGCGACAGTGCTGGTGATGAATTTGGGGTGCTGCCTATTTTTTGCGCTATGATGAAATGTCTTTTTCCTTGTACTTTGTTGTACTTCCTCGTGCTTTCTTGATTGCTTATCTCATTAGGAGTCAAACATGAAAAACTGTCGTACGAATAATCTCCACTCTATTTTTCTCATGCATAAATCGATGCAATCCTTTGCCGCTTTTAAAACCGATGCGACGGGCTCGTCTGCCATGCGTGTTATTACCGCATCGCTTCTGGCTGTGGGCTTGGTTAGTTTGCCATCCAGCGTTTTTGCCCAGACGAAAAATAAAGCCACACCGGCTAAAGCAGCTGCGTCAGTAAAAGAGCTTGTCCAAGTTGTTAAGCCACCTATCGCTTTAGCTTACATCGATGTTGCAACCAGTGCGAGCGATATGCCAGGTGGAAATTTAATGGCCGGTGCAGCACAAGGCGCCCAATCTGGTGGTGGATTTTTTGGTGCATTAAGCGGCTTGGCGAAAGGGGCGATTGGTGGTGCGAGTGATCGTGGCAATGTTTTTGGAAATACACATAGCTTAGGATTCGCCAGCGGTAGATTTGTTGATGTCTCTGTCTACACCAGCAAAAATCCCGGCTTAAGTGAGGCAAAACAATTCATTCCGACCGTGATGAATTTAGGTGAGAGCTTGCAATTGAATGCCCCCGTTCCTGAAAAAGTGGTGCAACAGCACGTGCCGGTTGATGAAAATCCGGTGGAACCAACTTACGAAAAACCCAAAGGAAAAATTTCTGTGTATTGGGGCTGTGGAGAAACCATACGTCCCGGGCAACCGCGCACCCTGGATGTGGCGACAGCTTCGATGGAGGATTACGCGAAGTTTTTTGTGATGCGTGGCAAAACTACCAAAGGCGCACGTTCGCAACCTGGACACCCAGCTTGGCCAAACAAGGTTGACGATAGAAAAGTGCCCGATACCGCGTCCTTGATCGGTCAACATAATTTTGTTGGTAGTGGTATTCCAGAGAGCTTCAAAGTGAGTCTGGGTGCGCCACAAGATTTGATGCCCTCGATCGAACTCAAACAAACTAAGAAAGACGGTGCGGTCTTATTGGATTGGAAAACTATTCCGCATGCGCGTGGCTATTTTGTGTCTGTGATGGGAGGCAAAACAGATGGCAACTCAGGTGACAATGCGAGTGGCGAAATGATCGTTTGGACATCGAGTGAATTGGCGGATTTTGGATTTGGTTTGATCGATTATCAGTCGAATCAAGATACTGATAAATGGGTGAAAGACAAAGTGATCATGCCAGCCAGCGCCACACAATGTGCTATACCCAAGGGTATTTTTCCCGACAGTGGTGCAGGTATGCTACGTATGATTGCCTACGGTTCGGATGCTTATTTTGCCTATCCACCACGGCCCGAGGATCCGAAGATCGCGTGGGAGCCAGATTGGCAGACCAAGGTCAGGGTGAAGTCAGTTTTCAGTTCGATCTTGGGTGGTATGGGAGATATGGGTGAGAAGTCAGCACCGAAAAAAGAAGAGAAGAAAAATAAGGCAACAGATTTATTGAAGAATCTATTTGGTAATTAGTGTGCGTAAGTCGTGAACCGTGTCGTGTTCAGCAAGGTTTTGTATTTGGCGTCATAATCGTGCGCCTTGGTTTGATAGCTAACGCTAATCAACATGTAATTGACATGACCTAGTGACTACACAGTTTTCATCAACCCCATTTGGAGAGCAATTTATGAAATTTCGTTTAACTGGTATGGCTTTCGCCGTAGCGACGGCCTCTTTGACAGCGATCGCGAGTTTGGTAAGCGTTCCTGCATTTGCCGAGGCACCGATGACAAAGTCCGCTGCACCTGGTTACTATCGTGTGATGTTAGGTGATTTTGAAGTGACGGCGTTGTCAGATGGTGTGGTCGCATTACCGGTCGATAAACTGTTGACCAATACCAAGCCAGAAAAGACACTTAAAGCCTTACAGAAACATCATTTGAGTACGCCAACGGCAACTTCGGTTAATGGCTACCTGATTAATACAGGAAGTAAATTAGTGCTGATTGATACTGGTGCCGCGACATTGTTTGGCCCAACTCTCGGGCGCTTGGCAAACAGTTTAAAAGCTGCTGGTTATTCACCTGAGCAAGTGGATGAGGTCTATATCACACACATGCATGGCGATCATGTCGGTGGCTTAATGAATGGCGATCAACTCGCTTTTCCAAATGCCATCGTGCGCGCTGATCAACATGATGCCGATTTTTGGTTAAGTCAGGCCAACTTGGACAAAGCACCAGCAGACGCAAAGGGCGGGTTTCAGGGAGCAATGGCATCGGTCAATCCCTACCTTAAAGTTGGAAAATTCAAAACCTTCAACGGTGATACAGAATTAGTTCCTGGCGTAAAAG
This sequence comes from Affinundibacterium seohonense, assembly GCF_014284305.1. GTDB lineage: Bacteria > Pseudomonadota > Gammaproteobacteria > Burkholderiales > Burkholderiaceae_D > Undibacterium > Undibacterium seohonense. The sequence goes on along the minus strand of NZ_JACOFW010000029.1, from coordinate 38,062 downwards.
CAGTCGCAGCACGCGGTCATACACCAGGCCATAGTGTGTATTTGGTTGAGAGCAAAGGTCAAAAGCTCATGCTATGGGGCGATTTAATGCATGTTGCCGCGGTGCAGTTTGAAAACCCGACGGTGACAATCTCGTTTGATAGTGACAGCAAAGCAGCAATGGCTCAACGACTGAAGGCCTATGCGGATGCAGCTAAGCAAGGCTATATGGTAGGTGCCACGCATCTATCATTTCCGGGATTAGGCTATGTGCGCAGTGAAGGTAAGGGCTATGCTTGGGTTCCGGTTAACTATGTGCCTGTAAAGTAAATTGTAAATCGGCATTGATGCTATAAAAAGCGGAAAAAGGGCAGGCGATATCGGTGATATGGCATGCTCTTTTTTGTATTCGGATTTTCAATCGATCTGACAATACTGTTTCTCACTTAGCCTTGAAGTTTTTAAGTTTATGAATCAAATGTTGACCGTAGCGGACACAAATCGTCCCATCATTCGAGAAATTCAGGAACAAGATAACGCAGCAGTCGCCCGCGTGATTCGTGCTGTATTGATAGAGATGGAGGTTCCTAAAGTTGGTTCCGCTTTTGCCGATCCTTCATTGGACTATATGTATCAACACTACCAGCAAGAAAAAGGCGCTTACTACGTGATAGAAATCGATGGTGAGATTGTCGCTGGTGGTGGTTTTGCTGGTCTAGCTGGCGCTCCGGCAGAGGTCTGTGAATTACAAAAAATGTATATGCTGCCGCAAACTCGTGGCTTGGGTTTGGGCAAATTACTGATTCAACGATGCATCGACAATGCAAAGGCCATGGGATATACCCAGTGTTATCTAGAGACTTTGCCCAATATGCAAGCGGCACAAGGACTATATAGAAAAATGGGTTTTGAACATATTTCCCAGCCGATGGGAAGTACTGGACACAATGCTTGTCCAGTGTGGATGTTGCTGAAATTGTAGTGCGCTGACTGCTGAAACTTTATGGAAGGCGCATTTGAAATTTGGCGCCATCCTGATTCGATAAAATGATTTCGCCTTGGCGGTCATTATTGGTATGTAAGGCCAGCACCCGTTGTGCCAAACCCAGCCCCAAACCGGTTCCATGTGCAGTCACAGGATTGCATGTATTGAGACTCTCCAACACACTTGATGGATAACCGATGCCATCATCTTGCACACAAATTTCCAGATAGTCTTGATGGGCAATCACACTGATGCTGATTTCTTTGCGTGCATATCGCAGCGCATTTTGTAGGGCATTGGCCAAGATCATTTGTATCAAGGTCTTATCGTAGAACCATAGAGTAGGTGCTTGGGAGAGGTCTTTGACGATCTGTAAATGGGTTTGTGTCTGTATTCTGCTAGTGTGGTGACTGAGTAAATCTTCGATCAGCTCATGTGGATCCTGAGCGTCGATTTGTAAGTGCAGTTGATGCGTTTCGGACTTATAAAAACACAGCAGCCGAGTCAATGTCTCTGACGCAGATAAGGCGATGTCCAGACTTTTAGTGTCGCCACGTGCCTCTGCTTCGGCGGCGAGTTGTGCTAAATTATTTTTGACGTCATGAATGCTTAGCGCTGCAATCTCGGAAAAACTGTCGCGCGCATTCATGCCTTGATTTCCTGCTTGTACTTGGCCTGTATCTTAATTCGAAAGGCGTTGATTTCTGCCAACTTAGGATACTGATCGTTTTGTTTGAATACCGCATCTTGAAATTGTTTGGCGCGTATCGATTTTTCCAGATTGAATCCATTCGTGAACATATCCATTAAAATGGAGAGCGCCGCGTTGGAGACAACTTGTAAATTGTTCGGCAAGCGCAAGGCCGCTTCTGTAAGCATTTGAGAGGCTTCTGCATATTGACCTGCACGTGCTTTTTGTACTGCATCGTTGTTGAGATTAATGACTTCTTTGACCGAGGTTTCGATCAAATGTTGGGCAGCATCCAAGCCACCGTGATCTTTAAAAATCAATGCAATCTCGTCTTGCAATTTGTTTGAGTCTGGATTGTTCTGTACCACCGATTTGAGAATGTTTCGCGCATCTTCCGTTCTATTTTGCGCCAGGCAAGCCTTTGCTAGTGCTAAGCTAGTGGCTTCTGAAGGTAGGTTACCATCATCCGTTAACGCGATCTCTAAGGCCTTTTTCGCCAAGTCCTTGTTTCCCAACTTGCTTTGTGCGACTGCTTCATAAGCAGCCAACATTTTGACGTCAACAGAGTCGGTAAAATGTTCTTTTGCTTCTTTGATGATATTGACAGCCCGTTCCAACTCGCCAGTTTCAGTTAAAGCATTCGTTAATTTGGCGTAATCCTTCGGGTCACGCAATGGCGAATTTTTGGTTTGTTTCACGACCACGCTAAGTGCTTTATCAACCCGATCGTAATCGCCCGTAGTCTCTGCTAGATTGGCAATCGAGCGTTGGCGAGCAAGTGAGTGCGGAGCAATGCTGCAGGCATTGTCCAACACGTTCAAGGCCTTTTCTGAATTGCCGGCTTCCGTATGAATTTTGCCCAAGAGATCGTATGCCGCTAACAAACGCGGATTATCGACAATAATAGATTCCAATAATTGCCCAGCTTGCTCACCTTCACCCTTAAATTTTAACGCCCTTGCTAAGCCTAATTTCGCCCATGGCATATCGCGCATTTTAAGGGCGTTTTGATAGAAAGAAATCGCCTGATCGGTTTGGTGTAGCATCAACAGAGCATTGCCTTTAATGCGCATGCCATCCATGATGTATTTGTCTTTGCTAGCGATAATCTCATCACAGGCCTTGATGATCTGTGGCCAAGCACCTTGATCTTGCAATTTATCGATGGCAGCGAGGCGTGATTTACGTTCTAATAAGCGCTCCAACCGTAACTTTAAAGTCTCACCTGTGAATGGCTTGAGTAAATAATCGTCTGGCATACACTCAGCCGCCGTGATCACGCTATTAAAACCAGTCTCGGCCGTGATCATGATAAAAAGCGTAGCGCGGCTAATGGCATTGGTCGTGCGCAAATATTCTAAAAATTGCTGCCCGTCAGTTGTCTCGCCCAAATAGTAGTCACACAAAATGACGTCATAAGTTCGTTGGCTAATATAGTTAAGCGCCTCACGCACAGTCCCCGCCAGATTGATATTGGTAATACCCAAAGCTTGCATCTGATTACGCATCGTGGTGCGCATATCAGGCATGTCGTCTAGCACCAGAACTTTTTTGTCCGCAAATGACACCATCGCTGCAGCTTGAATATTTGATATAGCCATAGTGCTTCATCGATCCTTAAAAATTCAACGGCACAGTGAAGATGACAAGGTCTAAAACAGAGAGCTGAGCAATAGTATCCATGATTGCTTTTAGATTGACAAATGAAAATCCAAGTTTGGATGAATTGAGATTAGTTATTGCTTCATTGCACCTTAGTTTCTTTTCGGAATATTCACCGAGCTAAATTTTTGCTGTGATTTTTATTGGTAGTGATGACGCTTCCATTTCGAGGGCTGCATTTCACCATTGATGTCGTGTTGGGAGGGGCTGTGGCGGGTGGGGATCTACCGAAGAGTTATCTGATAGATTCTATGATGACAAGTGTCGATGTCTGATAATTGTCTAAAGTGTATATTTTTATGGGGTATTTTTTCTAAGGAGCTTACAGATACGAAGACTATAGTGAGGGGCGATAGGGAGTACAAATAAAGCACACAAAGCAAAAAGCCTCTTGATTTCTCAAGAGGCTTGAATACTTTTGGTGCGAGAGCCGGAATCGAAAAGTCAATCAAAAGATAAGCTGGTAAAGGAATTTCTTGAATTGTCCCGTTGTCATGGCTGCAAACTTGGATGCAAAAAAATTGCTAGTCGTTCGGCCTTTCTTTGCCAAGTTTTGTTTAGCGTTGTATTGTCTGATAAATTGAGAAAATTTAACTGATCAAATGTTGCATGAATCTAATGAAAGAAGGGTGGTGTAATGGAAGGCACTCGAAGTCAAAAGATAGAGGCAGAGTCGATTGACTTTGACGAGCTTGGTGAGACTCTAATAAGTAGATTGCAAAAATACTATCTAGATGTAAATCCAGACGCAAATGAAGAGATTTTTTGGATGGAAATACCAGATCGAATCAATTCAGATCCGCAAATCACCGGAAATTATTTTTGTAATCATTTTTTTGCAAAATTGGAGGCAGGTGAAGACTTAAATATGGCGAATGTATCGATGATGACTTCTTGTGCATACTTGTTTGATGCCGAACGAGCCAAAGGAGCTGGAGATATGGATAAAGCCTGGAAATTTATGGCCGAAGCACGTTACTGGAATGGCGTAATGATTGGTGCCGATAAATACAATAATGCCTTCTCTATTGCTGAATTTACGATCAAAGAAACAAATGCTAAGTCAGGGGCAGAAGCAAGAGCAAAAAAGTATCTACCGTTAAAGCATGAAGCTTATCGATTAATAGAGGCGTGCCGACCAAACAATAGTGCATGGAAAAGTGTATCGCATGCAAGAACTGTTATTAAAAAGAAGTTGTTTGAATTTGCTAAGTTGAACAAATATCCAGAGTTGAGTGATCAACAGTTTGTGAGAACATTCGCCACCTGGGTAAGGCAAATGCCAAATTCTCAGAATTTTTTTGAGAGCTCAAAAAAAGTGAATGATCTTGAATAATTTAATTTTATGTGGTGTTATTTTGAATAATTTGGGCATACATGCGTATGTCCATTTTTTTTGACCAATTAAAATCACCGTTAAAATTTTTATGGCTGTTTGCAGGCAAATCGCCTAGTTTTGAAATTTGATCGTATCTAAACTAGCCTCCGTTGAAGCCAATTTACTTTAAAGGAGGGCCTTTCAATGAATCATCAACATCCTGTTTCCACCAAAATCTTACGCCGCTCATGTCTTCGTGAGAAATTAAATATTTCTAACGGTACTTTGCATAATAAGTTAAATCCTAACAGCAAATACTTCGATGAATCCTTTCCAAGACCAATCAGCTTGGGTGCGTCTGCTGTTGGATGGATTGAGTCTGACGTGGAGGAATGGATTTCTTCACGTACCAAAAAGTTGAGCTCGATTCAGAAGAAGAATCATGAATAGAGTTTTAATTTAAGGTACTTTTGGATGCCACAAGTTACGCAAAACTTATACAAGTTAAGCGTAGCTAGGGGAAACAGCGCAAATCCTTATAATCCGCTGTTTCCCCATGGCGATTTCGAACTAAGCAGATACGACGCAACTTCGCATAGGAATCAATAAATTTTCTTTCATATTTTGCCGAAGATATTCGATTTTAAGATCAGGCAATTAAGTTAAAAAAAACTTTCTGGAGTTTAGGTTATTAATGTTATTAATATTATTAATAACGAATGAAGGGTGTCATATTGGGTGATAAGTTTATTTTATCCATCCATGTTTGGAAATTTAGTTTTAGTTATTGGAATGCGATCTCTCTGCTTACTCAATTAATTTAGGATAAGTGAGAATTATTTTGAACGAAGAATTTAAACTGGATAACCCAGTTGACCGTGAAATATTTGAGGCACATGACTGGTTTGATAACACAACTGAAATTGTTAAAGACGGTCGACATGAAACGCATTTGAATAAGAACTTTGGTAACCCCCAGTACTTTATTCACATGCTAGCCAAATCAATTTCGCAAGACGATGCTTTAGCTTTCTCGTGGCGTTCAAATCGTTTTGGTAAGCGGTATTTACATAACGAGAAATACGCGCCACATTTTCGTTTTATGCCAGCGTTTATTGAGCAGTGCCATTTGTTATCAGGCAAATCGTTTGATCAATATGTTGGCCAGGTATTCGATGCCATTAATGAGATGAATCTGGAGTGTCATTTATTTACGAATCCAACGCACTGTTTTTCAGGAACACTTTGTAACGGAGAAGTGTTTAATGAGTTTATTGAGCTGGTTAGAAAAAAGGTGACATCGAAAGAGTTTAAAAAAAAGATAAATGCACAGGCTTATAAGTCGATAAGGAACTATCAGAGTGCATGCAAGTATTTTGACTCGTTGACAGACAAATTTGCAGATTTGCTCGTCCTTCGAGTTGATCTGTCATATCGTGAAGATGATGCTGGGGCAAGGGACTTGGATGTGGTTCGCCAGGATCTTAAAAAATTCCTGAATAATCGACGATCAAATCAGATTTTTGCGGATGTTGTTGGTTATATGATTTCGTTAGAATATAAGCCTAAAAAGGGCTTGCATTTTCATACTGTAATTTTCATAAATGGAGCGAAACACCAAAAAGATGCTTGGATTGCTCAAAAAATTGGTGATTATTGGCGAGATAAGGTGACTGATGGCCGTGGTCTTTGCTTTAATTGCAACCGTAAGTATTATCTATACTCTGGGATTGGTAGGCTTCACTATTCCGATCAAGTGAAAAAAGAATCATTTAGGCAGCATGTTGTGACGTATCTAACGAAAGAAAACGATCATTTTAGGCAGGAGTTTGGTAGTAACATTCGTACCTTTTTCAAAGGTGAGGTCGGTGAGATATCAAATACTGGTCGCCCACGAAAATTGTGATCATTGGTAGTTCGTACCCAGTTTGACCATCACGACTTCAAGTCAACAACGTCAAATTGGGTACGAATCTGTCTTCTTTACCTGCTTAAGTTGAAGAATTAACGAATTGATTTTCAGTAGATAACTGCAGTTTTTTGTCCAACTTTTCACATAGACTCGATTTTATGTTCTGAGTTGGATGTTGATTGTTGCTGATCCCATCTATCGTGATTTCCGACGTTTGGAAAAACTCTTCAAGTAATCCGGTGAGATCTTCACTTGATTCCTCAAAAGCACCATTGATAAAGCCATTACGCGCCGCTGCATCAAGTTCAGGTTGTAAGTACCCTAATTGCTTTCGCTGGATATCCAATACTTTGGCACTTTCAATTGCATCCATTAACTTCATGCCCTCCCTAATGGTGATATCGACGTAGTAAATTGGTGCACGATAGCTTTGCGCCGTGCTCTTCCCCCTGAGCTTCAATTCTAAAGGCAGGCACGATAACAAGTTTCCAGACAACGCTTGATAGTAATGCAGTCGTGCTGTGAGACTGCGAATACTATTGAACCCAGTCGTTCTAAAGATGAACGTGCCCAATTCGTCATCGTCACCCAATACGACATTCAATCGGCCATATGGCTTACAAGCGCCGCCCTTAGCCAGTTCGCATAAATCAGGGGAAGGGCAGGGTAAGGATTGGATGCCTTCACCCGTAAAGCGCCTGCAAGTTTCACCATTGCCGACGCATAGCGGACGACCAGATTTTCGGTCAAATAAGCTGTATTCAGCGCGTAGATTTAAATCAGGTTCGTTAAACAGCAGCCGGATCGGAATAGATCGAATTTTTCCGTTACTGGATTCTTTACGCAATGCTTCGTCGATTGGATGATTGACCCAACCATCTGCGTTTTGCACCTGTGAAGTGATCGTGAATTGATCATCTTTCTCTGGCAGTCTTTTGCCATTTTTTTCGACCACGCGGCCTATGCTGATACGGCCTAAAATTGGTGGCGTGATTGCAAGTCCTTTAATCATGTTCATCTCCAAAAAAGAATGCCCATGCAGTTGCATAGGCAGATTGATGTAATAAAAATCACGGTTGAAATTCAAAGCTAAGTGCATCTAGGTAGCTATAAGGAATCGCCGATTGCCAGGACGAACTAATGGATATTTGCTGATAAGGTCAGGGATCTCTCTTAATGCAGTGCTCATATCAAGTACCACCGAGTCTTTGCTTCGCTTCCAAGAGACGGTTCCAGTTTCAAATGTCGCTCGGCTAGCAGTGCCCATCTTTTGCTGTATCGTTTGTTTAAGTTCTGCTTCAATCTTTTCTCGGCTGTCAATTTCATTTCGGATCGTGACTAAGTCAGCGAAAGTAGATGACATGGTGCGATCTGCCGTGAAATCGAGCGTATCGCCGGAATCAAGTGGAAAGAGACACTGCAAGGCAAATGCAGACGACTCTGATCCATCGACGGGTGGCGGTGTATCACTTTCGACAAATGACCAGAAACGTCGCTCTAATTCGATCAGGCGTTCAATCAAGATATCGTCGCGTTCGATACGGTATATCCGAATCTCTTGACCACAGACCAGAACACAAACATCTGCTGCAGATTTACCTGTGACCGCTAGTTGATGCTGTACCTGACACTGTACATATTCTGGAACGCCCTCACGCCAAAGCCGAGCACCAAATTCCCCAGCCGTTTTGCATTCAAGCACTTGTACTTCGTCGCTTCCAACGACCAAGTAGTCAAGATTGGCAAGCATCCATGCTTTGTCTGGATCAGGATGCTGAAGAACGGAGTTGATCTTCCGAACTCGATTACCTGATTTCTTTGTATAGTGTGCAGCGACAATCGGCTCTAAGAGTGATCCCCAGTACATCGGAGATGATTCATCGTTGACCTCTTGTTTGGGCAAGGCTTGCTCACGCCCAGTCTTGATCATCCAAAGTTCCAGCGCCGACTGATAAGGATTCAGCCCAACAGCGGTTGCAGCATCGCTACTTCCTATACCGCGCTTTCTAACATTTAACCATTCGTCTCTGCTTAAATCTTTCGTTGATACCAAGCGCAAAGCAGGGCGGTTGGTGCGTACTTCTGCTAATTGGTTCATGCTATCGATTCCTTTAAGAATAAAAAAACGACTGAGTGTTTAGCTCAGCCGTTTCTTGTTGTGTGTTGACATGTAGATTAACTAATCATCTGTATTGCTTGATCGAGCGCACGTTGTTTTAATGTCGCTCCTTGCCCAAACCATGCCGAGTCAATCCGGTATTCTGGACTTCTGGCACGTTTTTCATGATCAACGTATTCAGTAATCGCACAAAGTAAGCCCCATGCTGTGCCTGATGCTGCACCGAGTTCCGCACCTCTGCCATGGCCTTCATACATCGCCTGTACCTTCTTCAATGCGCGCTCGTTGACAAGACCTTGTGAGACATCGCTTTGACTATCAGACTGGCACAAAACCTTCAGAAAATAATTCATCGACTCATGGCTTTTGACTTTGCGTTCAGACAAGGTCTTCATGCGGTACATAAAACTATCCCACTGCGAAACGGCGACACCCAATTGCTTTTTGACGCTGTGTGCGTCAAACGAGGTGCTGTGTGGTACTTTGATAGCACTGGTGGCGCCATTGATCGCTAAAGCCAGCGTGTTATTGCAGACAACACGAATCGTGGTTGGTGTTGCTGTGGTTGCTAAGGTACCGTCACACGACGTGGCGAGTAGGATGTATCCCTTAACAACGTCATTACCTTTTAATACGCTTTCTTTACCAGTTTTTGCTAGTGCCCAGAATTTCTTGCCTGCCTTTAATACACCCGCTGTTTCTAGTTCAAATCCAGAGATTTCTGTGAGGTCTCGATAGAATTCAAGAACCTCTTTCGGCTGAACGACTTGGTAGCGTCCGCCAACGACGGAGAGCGGTGCTTTTGTATCGCTGCGGTACAAAACCTTCTGGTCGTCAAATGACATGATGGAGCCGAGTGATCCTGCCTGCTCTGCCATGTAGCGTACGGGTGTTTCGCAGATTTCCCAGTCCATGCCAGCATTTTTTGCCCATACATCGATCGATTGTTTTCGTGGTAAAAGATTCCCTAATTCGTGCCAAGGTTTTTGTCCTGTGTAAGCCATAGTTTGTACAAGGTGTGTCATGGTAAATTTCCTTTAAATGAGGTTTGATTCAATATTGAATTATTCGAGTAATTGAAGTGGTTGATTAAAGTGCGCATCACAGTCAAGGCAGTGATAATTGTCGAGATAACGGTCGTCAATTACCTCGCCAATTTTTGCACCGGCAACCCCGCCCGCAGCGCCGCCAACAAGTGCACCAATAATTGCCCCTGCTACTGTTCCTAGTGCCATGCCAGGCGGTCCCGCGACGGCACCTAATACGCCACCAACGCGAGCACCGCTGATTGCCGCACTAACGCCATTGACTGAGCCGCCGACTGCGCCAATGATTCCGGCGGAATTGCGGGCAATGTTTTTTGTGGTGATGCGACTAGATTGACAATGTGGACATTGAATAGTCATTGATAGACTCCTTTTCATAAAAAGTGAATGAATTGCCTTGGCACCGATTTGATGTAAGGACATTGCAGAAGACAACAAAAAGCCAACTGACCAATCCTCGTTTGGATGGTCAGTTGGCTTTTATGTGTGGTGGTAATTAAGTTGCGGCTTTACTTTCCGCTAAAGGTCAATGGAAGTATATGTGACCAAAAATTATTCAAAAGGGTGGTAGTTCCATTTTTGGGAAATGGAGAAGTCGACTTAGTACATCATTATTGGCACGTATATTGCTCAAGTTTTTTTGTATGAGACTCGATAGGTAAGAAACACGTAAGCACCAGGCTGAGAGAAGAAAATACATGTAAATACTTTTCATTTACATGTATTTTTTGTCGTCTCGATTTTTCGGTTGATTAAATTTAAGAGAATGATTTGCTCAACGTAGCTAGCTTCTATAGGTTTTTATGGGGTGATCGGGTAATATTTGCTTTTAAGCATTTGTTGTAAAATTAACAGAAATCAATTTGCAAATCCAAGTGCAATTCCTTAATTCCTCAAGACAATAACAAAACAAAAAACATCCAATGACACAAACCTCCAACAACCTAGCCACCGAATCTTGGGCCATCGCAGATCTTCTGCGTGGCGACTTCAAACAAAGTCAGTATGGCCGCATCATTTTGCCGTTTTGCTTATTGCGCCGTTTAGAGTGCGTCTTGGAAGCAAGCAAAGAAGCAGTGCTCGCCGAGAACGAGAAGGTTCAAAAAATGAACCTGCCAGAAGAAGCGCAAGAAAAGTTACTGTTGCGCGCTACGGGTGGCTTGAGCTTCTATAACACCTCGAAGATGGATCTCTCCAAATTGGGCGAGAGCGGTATCAAGGCCAACTTAGAAAGCTATATTCAAAGCTTCTCCAAAGATGCGCGTGAGATTTTTGAATACTTCAATTTCGCTGAATTTATCGGTCAGTTGAACGATGCCAATTTGCTCTACAAAGTCGTGCAAAAGATTCGCACTGTGGATTTAACGCCCAAAGCCGTTTCCAACCACGACATGGGCTTAGTGTTTGAAGAATTAATCCGTCGCTTCGCTGAAGGCTCGAACGAAACCGCGGGTGAACACTTTACCCCGCGTGACATCGTACGCTTGACGACGTCGCTGGTGTTTATGGAAGACGATGAGGCGCTCACCAAGTCTGGCATTATCCGCACCATCTATGACCCCACCGCAGGTACGGGCGGCTTCTTGTCGGCGGGGATGGAATATGTGCATGAGCTCAATCCCAACGCCGTGATGCGCGCCTACGGTCAGGAATTGAACCCCGAGAGTTACGCCATCTGTAAAGCCGATATGCTGATCAAAGGCCAAGAAGTAGGCAATATTAAACTCGGCAATACGCTCTCCAACGATCAGCTACACGCCACCAAGTTTGACTATATGCTCTCTAATCCGCCGTTTGGTGTGGATTGGAAAAAGATCGAACAAGAGATCAGCGACGAACACAATCACAAAGGCTTTGATGGACGCTTCGGGGCGGGTTTGCCAAGGGTGTCCGATGGCTCTTTATTGTTCCTTCTGCACCTCATCAGTAAATTGCGCGATGCCAAAGATGGCGGCGGTCGCATAGGCATTATTCTCAATGGCTCGCCTTTGTTTACGGGCGGCGCAGGTTCGGGTGAATCAGAAATTCGCCGCTACATTCTCGAAGCCGATTTGCTCGAAGCCATTGTCGCTTTGCCGACTGATATGTTCTACAACACCGGCATCGCAACCTATGTTTGGGTGTTGTCGAACAAAAAAGCACCAACACGCAAAGGCCAGGTGCAGTTGATCAATGGAGTAAACCTCTGCGGCAAAATGCGCAAGTCTTTAGGCAGTAAGCGTAATGAAATGAGTAGCGACGACATCGCCACTATCACTAAATGTTTCGGTGAATTTGAAGTAGTCGATGCGCGCGAGTTAAATAAGCCAGCAGAAGCCAAAAGCAATCGCGGCCGTCAATCAGCAAATCCTAAAACAGAAGCGGCTAAAACCTTCGCGGCAAAAATCTTCAAAACCCACGAATTCGGCTATCGCCGCATCACCATAGAACGCCCACTGCGCCAGTCTTATCAATTTTCAGACGTACGCATCGCCTCACTGCGTTTTGAATCGGGGGCATTAAACAGCATCATGCAATGGGCATATAGCGAGTTCGCCAATCTGCCAAATGCGGCATGGAGCGATGCGCCCGATTGCGTTCATTATGGCGATCTCAGTAGCCACGAAGGCAGCATCCGCCGCTACATCAAAATCCACTTCGCTGACCTCAAAGAAAAGCAAATCAAAGACTTGCTAGACCGCAGCATATGGACTAATGCCAAAGCCACCATGCTTAAAGCCAAAGCATTGCAAGCACAAATCGACAGCGCACAATTTGATGACATGAATGGCTATGAAGATGCGGTCGCCAAAGCGGCGAAAGCAGCCAACATCAGCTTAGATGTCAAAGACAAAAAAGCCATCGAGTCCGCAGTTAGTTGGAAAAACCCAGAAGCCAAAGCCGTCATCAAAAAAATCCACAAAGCCAAACCAGACCCACTCTACGGTTTGTTTGACGGGGTGGGAGAATATTCGGGCAAAACCATAGAATATAAAGTGGACGGTGATTTACGCGACTTCGAAAACGTCGCTCTCGAACCTAGCTGCAGTGTGAACGAACTCAACGAAGCCTACTTCAAAAAAGAAGTGAAGCCGCACGTGCCAGATGCGTGGATCGATGGCAGCAAGAAGGATGATAAAGACCAACAAGTTGGCATCGTCGGCTATGAAATCCCGTTTAACCGCCATTTCTACCAATATCAACCACCGCGCGATTTAGCGGAGATTGATGCCGATCTCGATGCCGTCAGCGCTGAAATCATGAACCTGTTGCAAGAGGTGCATTCATGATTTACATGATTGCAGATAAGAAACTACTGCAAGCGAAACTTCATGAGTTTTATATGTTGAATTTGGCGCAGGAGGGCGAAGAATGAGTGGATATAAGGCTTATCCTGTGTACAAGGAGTCTGGAGTAATCGGGCTAGATCGCTTGCCGTTTGATTGGAGTGTTAAGAAGGTTAAACACATTTTTAACATTGGTCGTGGTCGCGTAATTTCGCAAGAGGAACTCATTGATGATGGTGAGTTTCCTGTTTATTCTTCTCAAACTGCCAATGATGGTTGCCTTGGGTTTATTTCGACATTTGATTTTGATTGTGATCAGTTGACATGGACCACTGATGGCGCAAATGCTGGCACGATATTCCTGCGTGGCGGCAAGCATAATTGTACAAACGTATGCGGAACATTGCAGCCGATACGGTCAACTGTACTTCTTAAATTCTTTTTGTACAGCCTTCAATATGTCGCTCAGTTTTATAAACGTCCAGATACTAACGGCGCGAAGATAATGAACGGCGAAATGGCAGAGATACTTGTTTCACTCCCGTCCGATACTGAACAACAAAAAATCGCCAACTTCCTCGACCACGAAACCGTCAAGATTGATACCCTGATCGCGAAGCAGCAAGAGTTGATCAAGCTGCTGAAAGAAAAACGGCAGGCTGTGATTAGTCATGCCGTCACCAAAGGCCTCAACACCAACGCCCCCATGCGCGACTCTGGCGTCGAGTGGTTGGGTGAAGTTCCGGCGCATTGGGATGTAGTTGCGGTATCAAAAATCGCACAGAAAATAACAAACGGATATGTTGGCCCGACCAGGGATATTTTGGTTGAGGACGGTGTGCCCTACGTCCAGGCTACTCACATCAAGAAAGGCATTGTAAATTTTGATGGCGCGTATTTCGTTCGTGAAAATTGGAGCCAGCAACACGCGAAGTCAATTCTCATTGAAGGGGACGTGTTGATCGTTCAGACAGGGGCTGGTACTGGAGACGTCGGCTTAGTCTCAAAAAATGAGGAGGGATTCAACTGTCATGCGTTGATTATTGTCCAACCAAAGAAGGAAATCATGTATGGCAATTTTCTGTCTCTTACTCTCCAAAGTCAGTATGGTACATCAGTGCTTTTTTCGCTTCGTACTGGGGGAATGCACCCGCATTTGAATTGTGGTGAAGTTCAATTTATGAAAGTGCCAGTACCACCAGTTAATGAGCAAGTGACAATCGTTGACTTTGTCTACCGGGAATCATTACGTTTTGATAGCTTAATTGAACGTGCAGAATGTGCGATCCAGTTGATGCAAGAACGCCGCACAGCCTTAATCTCAGCCGCTGTTACCGGAAAAATTGATGTAAGAGATGTGAAAGTTTCGGAAAAGGAATTAATTGCATGAGCGCGTCTAAAAGCCGAGTCGCATCGATTTCCGCTTTTATCGAAAGGATTAAGGAAATAGAACCTCGGAGAGACTTTAGTTTGTTTTATCGAGGACATTCTGACTCATCTTATAAAGCTATACCCTCAGTGTTTCGAGCAATAACCAAAGGCACAGTAAAGGGAACATTCGCTGATCAAGAAGATAAATTATTCAAAAATTTGGTAATGCAATGTCCGCAAGAATTTATTGGTTGTTCGAGTACGCTCGAACATTTGGTCAAGATGCAACATTACGGATTGCCGACTCGTCTGCTGGACCTTACCACTAATCCGCTAGTCGCACTTTACTTTGCTTGTTCATCGAATAGTGGCAAAGGTGGCAAAGATGGAGAAGTAATTATTTACGAAGTGCCTAATGACGAAATCAAGTTTTTTAGTAGTGATACTGCCGCGGTGATTGGGAATTTGGCCAAGATGCCAAGAAGCTTCACATATCCAGATGAAAAAGAACGGTTTTTGCATGAAATAAGAGCTGAGAAACCGTATTTCGCAGATCGCATCAAGTTAGATGATTTGTCTAAAGTTCAGTGCGTAAAAGCAAAGCTTGATAACAGGCGCATCACACAGCAAAGCGGCGCTTTCTTTATTTTTGGAATGAATAAGTCGATTACTCAACCCGCCGAAATTCCATATTCGTATATCTACAAAGAAAACAACAAGCCGGTAACAATAGAAATTGCAAACACTGGAAAAAGCACTTTACTTGCGCAGCTAGAGAATCTTTCAATTTCAGAAGCCTCACTGTTCCCCGAAATAGATTATGTTGCGCGACATTTAAAGAATCAAGTTGTTGAAGCACTCTGAAAAACTTACATTAAAACATATGAGCAAAGCCAACGAACTCACCTTTCAAAATGACATGATTCGCCAGCTACAAGCTAATGGCTGGTTGCTCGGCAAAGCAGAACACTACAATCGCGAACTGGCTTTGTATCCTGAAGACGTGATTGCCTTTGTCAAAGACACGCAAGATGAGCAATGGCAAAAGTTTTGTGCTTTGTATCCGGTGCAACCGGAACAAAAGTTTTTGGAGCGCTTGGCGCAACAATTAAATAAGGCTGACCCGAATGCGGCAAACAAAGAGATACGCACCTTTGGTACCTTGGGTGTCTTGCGTCATGATTTGAAAGATCGTGGCACGCGTTTTTCTATGTGTCAGTTTGCACCTGAACATGATCTGAATCCTGATACCTTGGCGCGTTACAAAAAGAATCGTTTGCGCGTGGTGCCAGAAGTGACGTATAGCCCGTGGGCGACGGCCGAGCATCTCGCGGAAACAGGCGTCAAAGCCAAAGAGTGGCGTATTGATTTGGTTTTATTCGTCAATGGTATTCCTGTTGCGACGCTAGAGCTGAAATCGGAATTCAAACAAGCGGTACACAATGCGATGCGTCAGTATCGTACTACACGTTTGCCTGTCGACCCTGTCACCAAGAAGCCTGAACCTTTGTTGACCTTTAAGCGCGGTGCGCTGGTGCATTTTGCGGTGAGTCAGTACGAAGTGTATATGGCCACGCGTTTAGAGGGCGAAAGCACCTTTTTCCTGCCGTTTAACAAAGGCACGCATGATGGTGGTGCGGGGAATGATGCGCCTGAAGATGTGAATCAATACGCGACCGATTATTTGTGGAATGAAGTTTTAGTGCCAGACAATCTGCTGAAGATTTTAGGGCGCTTCGTGCATTTGCAGATTGAAGATAAAGAAGACTGGGAAGGGCGCAAGTTCAAGAAAGAAAGCCTGATCTTTCCACGGTACCACCAATGGGATGTGGTCAGTAAATTGCTGGCTGCGGCTATAAGCGAAGGGCCAGGGCAAAAATATTTGATACAACACAGCGCGGGTTCGGGTAAATCAAATTCGATTGCATGGTCTGCGCATCAGCTTTCGTCTTTGTACGATGCCAGTGGTAATAAGTTGTTTCATTCCGTGATTGTGGTCACCGACCGAACCGTGCTCGACGCGCAGTTGCAAGACACGATTGCGCAGTTTGAACAAACCGATGGCGTGGTCGGGCGTATCAATAATCAAGAAGGCGATGGCTCAAAATCAGAAAAACTCGCCAAAGCCTTGGAAAACTCGCAGCCGATTATTATCGTCACCATACAAACCTTCCCGTTTGTACTGCGTGCGATTGAAAACAGCGTGAGCCTGAAAGAGCGCAACTACGTGATTATTGCCGATGAAGCGCATTCTTCACAAACGGGCTCAACCGCTCGCCAACTCAAAGAAGTCTTGATGGTCGATGGCACAGCCAGCGATGAAGACGAACTCACGACAGATGATATTCTCGATGCCGCAGTCGCTTCACGTCGCGCCTCAAAAAATCTGACTTATCTTGCTTTCACCGCTACGCCTAAGACCAAGACGCTGGAATTGTTTGGTCGCTTACCTAAGCCAGATGAGCCAGCTTCCAAAACCAATAAGCCAGAAGCCTTCCACGTCTATAGCATGCGCCAAGCGATAGAAGAAGGCTTTATTTTGGATGTGTTGAAGAACTACACCAATTACAAAGTCGCCTATAACTTGGCGATGAAGATGAAAGACGCCGACCAAGAGGTGGAAAGTAAGAAAGCCAAGGTCAAACTCAATCAATGGGTGCGCTTGCATGATCACAATATCAGCCAAAAAGTGATGGTGATCGTCGAGCATTTCAAAACGCATGTGATGGGTTTGCTCGGTGGGCAGGCCAAAGCGATGGTGGTGACCAGCTCGCGCAAAGAAGCGGTGCGCTACAAGCAGGCATTCGACAAATACATCACCCAGCAAGGCTACCAAAAGATCCACGCGATGGTGGCGTTCTCGGGCGAGGTGGAATTCAGCGACAAAGATCCGAATTCTGATTTCTTGATCGGTGCGAAATTCACCGAAACCAATATGAACCCCAACCTCAAAGGCCGCGACATGCGCAAAGCCTTTGATACCGACGATTACCAAGTGATGATCGTAGCTAATAAGTTTCAAACAGGTTTTGACCAACCCAAGCTATGCGCCATGTATGTGGACAAAAAGCTGGGTGGTGTTGAATGCGTACAAACATTGTCACGCTTAAACCGTACTTACCCCGGTAAGGCAGAAACCGGCACTTTTGTACTCGACTTCTTCAACGAGCCACAAGAGATTTTAGACGCCTTCCAGCCTTACTTCCAAACCGCAGAGCTGGCCGATGTATCCAACCCGAATTTGATTTTTGATCTATACGACAAACTGCGCACCGCCGATATTTTTACGTGGACGGAAGTAGAGCAATTCTGCGAAGCTTTCTTCGTAAAGAGCAAAAGCAATGCGGCGATTGCGAATATCTGCAAACCCGCTGTAGAGCGCTGGCAGAAGCGCTATAAGCACGCGGTCGATGCGTATAAACAAGCGAAAGAGATGTTTGAGCGCACTAAGAAATTTAATGACGCGGTCTTACTCGCTAACGCGGAAAATAGCTTCAAAGACTGCAAGAAGGCAAAAGACGCATTGGAGATTTTCAAGAAAGACCTCGGTACCTTTGTACGCTTCTACGAATTCATGTCGCAAATTGTCGATTACAACGACAAAGACCTAGAAAAGCTCAGCCTCTACGCACGCAACCTACGCCCCATGCTGCGCGAAACCATTGTGGACGAAGACGACATCGATTTATCCAGCATTGTGCTCAGCCATTACCGCGTATCGAAAATTCGCCAGCAACATTTGGCGCTACAAGAGAACGCTGAAGAATACAAATTAGTGCCTGGTGACGAAGCAGGAACAGCAAAAGCCAAAGACAAACAAACCGAGTTCCTATCCCAAATCGTACATCGCTTAAACGAGCTTTTCATCACCGATCAACTCACTGAAAAAGATATGGTCAATTACGCCTATACGATCAGCGACAAGGTCCGAGAAAACAACATCGTGATGCAGCAGATTGAAAACAACAGCGCAGAACAAGCGATGTTGGGTGATTTCTCTCGCGCAGTTGACGATGCCATCTTAGACAGCGGCGACGCCCATCAGAATCAGATGATGCAGTTGCTATCCGATCCTAAACGGGCTGCTGGGTTTGCTAAGGTGGTGTTTGATATTTTGACTGGTGTTTCGAATCGATAGCTTCTACTTTGAAATAAATCACTTTTTGGAAAGTCATCATGGCACCTCGTCGTATTGTCGAATACGTGGTCGTGCATGAATTATGCCACCTCAAACACCATGATCATTCACCTGCGTTTTGGAAGTCTGTTGAGCGTATTGTCCCGGATTATTTGGAATGTAAGGCTTGGTTGAAGGAGTTTTGGGTTGGGTTTGATGTTTAGTTCGCTTCAAAAAGTATTTTGATAAAAATTCGAAGTGACGTTGTTACGAAAATTGCTAAAAATTATTTTCGATTGGAAGGTTTGCTTAATGCAAGAAGACAAAATTCAACTCCTCAAAGACGCAATTGATGAATTATTGGTTGAGTCAGATCTTGATTCGGTGATTTCGTTTGCATGTGATAACGTTCTTGAAAATGGAGTTACACATCCGAGGGTATATTTGCTTCATGTTAGGTTCGCCGAGGAAAAGCCTAATGTTGATGCGTTGGCACAGTTTTTATGGAAACAGTCGGTTAATTACGCGTTATCTCGCAAACGACGAAAGCAATTTAAAGAACAATTATTAAAATCTGATTCCGCTGATCTATCTGTGACAGTAGACATAATGCAAATTGTTCGTAATGTATTTTTGGAGTTCAATAAGTTACATCCACATCGAGCAAGTGAGGTTGGAGAAGTTCTCGCATACTGTATCGCGATACGCTACCTTAATGCAGCTCAATTGGCTGCAAAGATGTCGTTAAAAACTTCATCCAATATGCCAGTGCATGGATTGGATGGTATCCATGCAGTAGTTGATAATGACGCCTTAACTGTATATTTTTTGGAGTCAAAATTATCATCCAGTGCGAACGATGGCGTTGCTGATTATGCAGACTCTGCGGGTAAATTTCTAACCGATCAAAAACAATATCTCCATGAATATTCATTGGTGGGAGATCTTGGAAATCTGGATACATTGACCGGTGAGGCTCGATCATTAGCACTACAACACTTCGATGCAATTGCCAAGCCTGAGATATCGCGGAGAGAGCGCTCAATTGGAGTTGTTTGCTACTCAGAAACTAAGCATTTCTCAAATACAATTCCTGTAAGCGATGGGGCAGTTACAGCACATCAAGTTCACTTTTCTAATAATTTTTCAGGTGAGTTGTCGCATCATTTTGGCTCTGCACTTAAACATCTTGAAAAGCAAAATGTAGATCCAAATAAATGTCGTGTTTTTTTTGTTGCGGTTCCAGACGTAAATGTGTTGCGAAAGAAATTTTATGAGGTAATGGGAAAATGAGTCAATTTGCTCTTGAATTGTCCCAGAAATTGGTTGGACATCAACGTTATTGGGATACTTATTCAGCACTTCAAAATGCTGGAACTACTTCTACATTCACTTTGCCATTAGTCGCATCTGAATTACCTATTGAAAGACAAAGTGTCGCCTTACTTCTTTATTGTGCTTCTGTATTTGCGCAGACACACGATGACTATTTTAAAGGTATGGCTCAAACTATCGCTATCAATAGCTTACTTCTGAATAACAGTGAAAACCGAATCGAAGAGCGTGACAAGAGTATTCGAATTTTGACCGAACTCGGTAATTTTCCGGGGGTTAATTATATTGAAAAAACGTATGGAAAGAGTGATCTTCCTCTACTCGGAATGTTGCAACGAGAGGTATCTGAAGGCTTGAACTCTGTTGAAGTTGACGGCAATAAAATTTCTCTAACTGACTACCAGAGGGAAGTCTGGGCCGAGCTACCCACGTCTCATTCATTGGCAATATCAGCGCCAACTTCAGCCGGGAAGTCCTTTCTTGTAATTGAATATCTATGTCGGTTAGCGATTAAAAGTGAGCGTTTTTGTGCGGTGTATATCGCACCGACCCGTGCACTTTTGTCTGAAGTTTTTCAAAAAATAAAATTGAGATTATCTGATTTTGATGGTATCCGCATTTCCGCAATTCCTTCTTTGGATTTTGAAAATAATCCTCGGCAAATTTACATACTTACACAAGAGAGATTACAAGTTCTACTTTCCATTTCTGATTTGAAATTTGATCTTTTAGTGGTTGACGAAGCACAGAATCTTTCTGATGGATCTAGAGGGATGATTTTGCAGGAGTGTCTTGAACAGGTGTCTGAAAGAAGCCAAGTAACGAGAGTGATCATGCTGGCTCCTGGTGCTGAGGGCTTTGTTGAAGCTGCCAGGATTATTGGCTTGCCGGATTTAAAAATAGCATCGACAGCCGTATCCCCAGTTCTACAGAACCGAATTTTGGTAAATAAAGTTTCTGGAAAAGATGAACTTCGATTAGATCTATTAACGCAAAAAAATAAAGTTCTACTTGGAATCTTGCAGACTACGAGAGGTTTTGATGTGCCTGCTACTCGGCTTGCCGCGGTTTCGCTGGAACTTGGCGCGGCTGGTGGTTCGTTAGTTTATGCTACGGGGCCAGCACATGCAGAACTTATTGCGTCACAGCTATCTCAGGCAAGGGAAGTTATAAAAGATGAGCGTTTAGAGGAACTTGCATCGTTTATTGAGAAACACATTCATCCAGAGTATAAATTGGCAGCTATGGTTCGTCGAGGCGTTGCATTTCACTATGGGAAAATGCCGACTCTTTTGAGAGAGTCCTTAGAGGAAGCATTTAAATCTGGTGCGCTTCAATTTTTGGCATGCACGACAACCCTATTTCAAGGAATAAATCTACCTGCTAGAAATGTCTTTATCGGTACGCCCACACGTGGAAGAGGAACATTACTTGATCCCGCATTGTTGTGGAATTTTGCGGGACGGGCAGGTCGTATGAGACAGGATATCGTGGGAAATGTATTTTTAGTTGGATATGATGATTGGCAAGATAAATCAATGAATGAATTTGTCAGGTTTAAGATAAAACCAGCCTTTAAAACTACGATCGTTGAATCGTACAGTAAGGTAATTGAGGGACTAAAAAACGATCTTCCAAAACCGAACCGAAGCAATGAGCACTTATCTGCGGTTAGGGCTTCGGCTGGTCTGCTCATTTCGAGAGCAACAAAGGGAAATGTTGAGGCGTTTATTTCGCGAAGCATTCCAGATTTGTCTAAGGAAAGCATTAATGAGTTAACGCAAGCGGCCCAGGCAGCGGCAATAGAAGTAGCTCTCCCTTCATCGTTATTGGCTTCGAATTGGATGATAAATCCATATGGATTGCGTAAATTATACGAAAAAATTCTAAGTCGTCTTAAAAATGAAGAGTATGCAAACACAATCCCTGTGAATCCTCACGAGAGGAATGCATCAACAAATTATGGAGCGATATTTAATACTATTTTGCTAGAAATTAATGGACAAAAAGATAATTTTGGTGGTTATATTGCGACTCTTGCTGTGTCTTGGATGCGAGGGTTTCCCTATCCTGTAATTTTGAGTGGTGCGATAAAGAATGCGAAGAAGCGCCTAGACGAAGCAAACGAAAAAAAACGAATTAAGAAACTCGAAGACCCCAAAAGCCGCGTTCGCCAGTCTAAACCCGTTGACGCTAGTAATGTAATTAGAGACGTTTTTGAAAACATTGAAGATGTTGTTCGATTTCAGTTCGTCCAATTTGGGAAGGCGTATATTGATCTATTGACCCTTGCATTGGTTGAAGTTGGACGTGGCGACTTAATTCCTACAATATTCGATTTTTCATTAGCCTTAGAACTTGGCGTGGCCACTACATCCGGAAAGTCGTTTGTTGAGTTAGGTCTGTCCAGGATAGCTGCATCTGCCTTAGAATCGATTTATCCAAATTCAAACTTGAGTGTAAGTGAGGCGCGTAGGTGGCTATCTCAACTTGACCTAAAAACAGTGCAGTTGAGTTCGGTAATTGTTGATGAAATGACGCGGCTAAAACTTATTGCAGCTTGATATCACCGTATCTATTTCGAGAATGGTCTTGGATTAACCTCGCTAAGTTGATGATTTGGGAATGCTCTTGACGGCTTTTATATAACTAAAGTCGATGGAGCTTCCATCGGTTCGGTACACCCAAAAACCACTAGTTGACCATCCAAGTTCGGCGTTGTTTTGCCGCTTAAAATGGTCAATTCCAGAGCCACATTTTGTTTGCTCATTTTCTTCAAGGGCAGAATCGTAATACATTAATAGCGAGACTAAATCGTCGTGATCATTCTTGTTTGAAATGACATCTTCATTCGAGTATTTGTTTAGTATTAATTTAAAATGTTCGAGCGCTTGTGTTTGGGTTTTCCAAAAGCGTCCGTTTGGTAGTGAAATTGTCTTTGTCATGTTATTTTACGTTTAAAATATTAAATTTTACATTGTGCCAGAAAAACACTTCAAGGCTACCTTGTGTTGGAGCCGGGTTGAAATTCTTATCCTTGTGTAAGTGTAATTTGATTTCCACATACTGAATTTTCCAATTGGAAATATTGGTATATTTCGACCAGTATAAGGAGTTGCGTTGACTTCTATAGCAATCTATAAATTTTCTCATCCTGTTAGCGATCGAGATCAGATTTGGGCAATTGGCGATACGCGAATCAGCGCTACCGCGACTGATAAGTCATTTTCCCATGAGGCTATTACTTCTGGAGCGAAAATATTTTCGATCCCAATCAGGGTCTCAAAAGAATTCTCGACGTATGACGGTGGTGAACTTTTGCTTGAAAGTTCGATTGGTATGGCTTATGCGGGAAGTACGACTTTGGGACTCAACCTTCATGCGCAATTGTCACAAATTCTTCCATATTTAATTGTCGATAGCTTTGTTGATTCTTCTGTCCTTTCGTTAGAGGATATAGCGAAGCTGGCTTCGAAAATGCTCACCAAAATGATGAAAGAGATTAACGAGCGCACTGGCAACCTTAATGATTTTCAATTCGCTGAAGTTGCTATTTTTGGCAAATGTCCTGAAAAAAATGAATTGTTCGTTTATAAGATTCTCCCAAGTTTCGAAATGAATGAGCTTATTTGTAAGTGTGAAGACGGCACTCCTGACTTCGCGATTTCAGCATATCTCGATTCCAAAGCTAGTTGTGTCCTTTTGGGAGACAAGAAAAAAGAAATAGCCGAACTTATTCGAGCTCGAATAGAAGATTTATTGGCACCTGGTAGTCGCTTTGTTGATGTAGCAAATGACGTTGAAATGGCTCCCAAATATGTTTTAGAGGCTCTTATTCATCATGAAGTATTTCCAACTATTGGACGAGGCCTGCAAATTATGATTTCCGATGATCGTGGTGTTCATCCGATGACTTGGGCTCGTCCACAGTCTTTTTCTATCACCGCAGAGAACTATGAAATGTATTCACTCTTTAACTTTAATGTTCTTGAGTTTGTGCCATATATTGGTAAGGCAAATATCAGCGATTGGCCGTGTATTGGCCCGCATTACGATGTAGATTTAGTTGGATTGGCGCTTATGAGTGAATTTCAGCAGGAGCTTAGACGTTTAATGGGAAAGGGGTCAATGATTCTGGCATTAAGGTAGACAATTATGTATCTTGTTGCCAGATTCTGCAAAACTAGCTACGAGGTATTTGAGCAGAATGCACCAACCTTAGCTTCTGAAGAAAAACGTTGCCGCACTGACCACTATAGGTATTGCTTTAAAATCAAATAAAATGTATTCTAAGGTTGCTTTATGCATTGGCATAAAGGGTTATTACAAGTTGTCAAGTCTATTTGGTAGGTAAGCCAATAAACAGATTGACAGCATAGTTATCGCAGGGTTGCACATTTGTAGCTTCATGGTGATTTCTAAGTTAATAGTATATATCATTGCTAACATACGCGGTTTGGCTCAGCTTGCTGGGTGAAATGGTTCGAGAAAGTCAACTTGGTCTATCCGAGAGTGCGGTTATTAGATTACCGCCATCTTCGCACTCTCGGTTTGCTAGAACTTAAGGTTGTAAATGTTTAAAAAAAAGCATCCTTGGTTTCGTCGTCGCGGTTATCCTCATTTTGATCAACAAATTCACTTTGATAAAGCAAAGAGAATCGTTTGTAGTCCTTCACAAGTTGCGCGTCACAGTTTTTATCCTTTTATAACTTTTGACGTTGAAACTGTTAAAGTTAAACAAAATCGTAAGACGGGTAAAATAGAAAAACAACCACCTAAAAAGAGGTCGATTTCATACGCATCGCATGTTGATAGCCATATTTATGCATATTACTCACTTCAATTGTCGAAGCAGTACGAAGCTGCAATTGATAAGTATGGATTAAATGAATGCGTCATTGCATTTAGATCACTTGGGAAAAGCAATATCCAATTCGCTGCAGAAGCTTTTGATGAAGTAAAGAAGCGAAAAAATTGTCATGTTTTGTGTCTAGATATAACTGGCTTCTTTGATAACTTAGATCATCAATTGTTGAAGTCTGCATGGGCTCGATTGCTGCAATTAGCCCAGTTGCCAGACGACCATTATGCTATTTTTAAGTCGCTTACTCGCTATGCAAAAGTTGACCGGCTTGACCTCTATCGAGTTTTTGGTAAATCGACTAACAATTTGTCAGCCAAGGCTGAGCGACTTTGCTCACCTGATCAGTTTCGATGCCAAGTGCGAGGTGCCAATCTCGTGACAAGGCATGCTTCTAACAAAGGGATACCGCAAGGGTCTCCCATAAGTGCACTCTTGTCGAATATTTACATGTTTGATTTTGATCGGGAAGTTAACAGCTTTGTTAAAGAGTTCAATGGCTGCTATTTTCGGTATTGCGACGATATGTTTTTAGTTGTGCCCGATGCATTTAAGGATGTTACATACAGCTTTGTTGAAAATGCAATTGGAAAAATTAAGCTTGATTTGCAGTCAAAGAAGACAGAGCGGGTTGATTTTAGTGACAGCAGTGGCCAACTTAAGTCAAATAAACCTTTGCAATATTTAGGATTTATTTTTGATGGGAATCAAATTCTATTGAGGTCTGCCTCGCTTGCAAGATATTCAGATAGAATGAGGCGAGGAATTCGTCTTGCTAAATCAACTATGTTGAAACGTAATGAAGCACGTAAAGCGAGAGGTGACGATGAAAAGCCGCTTTTTAAAAAGAAGATTTTTAATAGATATACTCATTTAGGACGACGAAATTTCTTAAGTTATGGGTACACCGCCTCTAAAATAATGCAATCAAAAGCGATCAAGAGACAGCTTGGTCGATTGTGGTCGAGAGTCCAAGATGAAATTAAGAGTTAGCGATACTGTCAATTATTGAGTAATTACTCAGCTTGGGTATTGGAATTTTATTTCTTTAAAGTAATATTTGGCTGTCGTAATTGTTTCAAGGTTTTTGTGTTCGTTCGCACACTTGTGCGGGGTATTTAGAGGGATAAATTTACTTTTGGTGAGGTTGTCGATTAGTTATTTTGATTGAAAAATATCATCGCTTTGTGTATGGCAAAATGGCAGCGCGCATCGGATCTTCGTGGATAGATTCGATGCTAGGCTAAGAGTGGGGTAATTAATTTTACCCAATAGTTGAAACCTAATGTGTTTAAGGGGCTTAGGTATTTTTATGATCCCTGCCACGACTATGTAGTATTTGGCGCGGGCGCGAAACACGATTTAGTCTTAGAGATTAACTTTGACTAGACTAATAGCCGCGGGAAGAATGAGTCGTCAGTGCTTCTCGATCGCAGCGCATGGCGCGGCGAATATGGGCTCAGATGTCAATGTGTAATGTTAAATAAATTAAGCTCTAATTGGCAGCACAATTGCCCCTTTCCGTAATTCATCAAGATAATCTGACCAGCGCTGCATCATTTGCCGTCTAGCTGGCAAATGAGCAGTGCGGTTATATGCCCGCCCATTCGGATCTTTGACCGCATGAGCCAATTGATGCTCAATCAAGTCAACGCGCTCTTCTAATACTTCATCTAAAATCGTGCGAGCCATAGCTCTAAAGCCGTGAGCGGTCATTCTCTCTTTCGCATATCCCATTGAGCGTAATGCAGCATTGACGGTGTTTTCACTCATGCAGCGATCATAAGTTCTGATACTTGGAAAAACATATTTTCGATGACCGGTCATCGCATGGACACTCTTAAGAATTTCAATGGACTGTGTGGAAAGTGGAACAATGTGATCCATTTTCATTTTCATCTTCTCGCCTGGAATTCTCCATTCAGCGGTGTCAAGATCGATTTCAGTCCATTCGGCAGAACGTAATTCACCAGGTCTTACGAAAAGGAGAGGGGATAACTTCAAGGCTGCGACTGCGTAAGGATGTCCAGAATAATTGAAGATGGCTCGCATGAGTTCGCCAACTTCTTTCGGATCAGTTATTGCGGCATAGTTGGTTTTTACCGCAACGGTTAGGGCACCTTTGAGGTCACTCGTTACATCACGTTCTGCTAATCCAATCGCAACTGCGTAACGTAAAACTTGACCACATATTTGTTTAACTCGATGTGATGAGTCAATGGCGCCACGAGCTTCCATGAATCTAATTGCAGCCAATACATCTGTCGGTTTGATTGTTGATACAGGTAGTTTGCCAATATAGGGGAAAACATCTTTGTTTAGCCAGTTGGTGACTTTCTCTTGTGTTGTAGACGCTCTGGTACTGGCGGTCTTTTCTAGCCAGGTTGTCGCCACAGCTTCGAAGGTGTGAGTTGCCGCTATTGACTTGGCTACTTTGGCTTCACGTTTGAATTGCGCTGGGTCAATTCCTTCAGAGAGCAATTTGCGTGCGTCGGCTCTTTTAGCTCGCGCTTGGATTAATGACACTTCTGGATATGCGCCAAAGGTCAGGCGGTTTTGTTTGCCATTTTCTTGTCGATATGACATTCGCCATATTTTTGATCCGACTGGACTAATCTCTAAATACATTCCTCCGCCATCTGGAAGGGTATAAGATTTTTCTTTGGGCTTGGTGGTTCTGACTTGCGTGTCAGTGAGTGGTTTGGCGAGTTTTGGCATTTTGCATCCATGCGGAATTAAGGTTTGCATCCATGGATGAAAGTATGGATGCAAAATCATTGGATTGCAATGTACCAGTTTGGAGCGTATTAATGAAAAAAGCCTGTAACTCACTATGGAGATACAGGCTTTTTATACTTCTTTGTACTGCTTTGTACTATTGGGTGGTGCCGAGAGCCGGAATCGAACCGGCACGCCTTGCGGCGCTGGATTTTGAGTCCAGTGCGTCTACCAGTTCCGCCATCTCGGCAACGCATGAACAGAATTATGACAGGGTGATCCGATTTTTGCAAGCACCTAGGCTAATTTGCTGTTATATTTTATGGTTTCGTTCTTCAAAAACGCTTGTTTTCTTAATTCTTCAGCATATTTTGTTTTTGATATTTTAGTCTTCTGATTCTTTCGTGATCTGTGGTTTGTCGACTTTTCTATATAACGTGAAGAACTCGTCTTTGTCTGCAGCTCGCTGGCCTTCCCAAATCATTTCCCAATTGCCTGGAAAATCTTTATCGACTGGTTCTTTAGATTTTCCCTGAAACCGGCGATTACCTTGCGTGAGTAAAAGATCACAATTTTGTTCGTCAAAGCCAGCAAAATGAACTTTGCTGAAATAGGCGAAGGATGCGCGCTGTGATGCCGCCAGTTTGCTGTCTATGCAGCGATAAGGCATGGTAATTTTTTCAGTCATTTCTTTGGCGACCGTGGCATAGCTGACGCGATGATTGACCAAGGGCAGCCACAACGACATCAACAAGAACCAGCACAAAATGACACCACCGCTCGAGAGGACGACGGCTCGCCATAATACAGAAGGCTGACGTGATATGCGCCAATACACGATGCGGAACCAGATCACTGTGATGCCTAATCCGATGATGAAAGTGAATGCATTAAATTCAGGAATGTAGCCTGGTGCCCAACTTAATACTTTTTTGCTAGTACGTGCAGGCCAACCAGTTTGCAATGCGATCCAGCCGAGCCAAAATAAGCCTGCTGCGCCTGTCATCACCATCACGGCGAACCAGTCAACAGCATTGATGGCGCTGCGCTTCATCGTTGGTAAGCCAAATGCGGCGAGGATGGCTAATGGTGGGAGTAGTGGCAATAAGTAGCCTTCTTCGTGACTGCGATTCAGTAACGCGAGCAGGGTGAAGCAAGTTAAAAAGCACAAAGGCAATGAAATGTGCAGTGTGCGTTCTTGTTTGCGCCACGCATAAATTGCCCAAGCGGCAAAAGGCCATGCTGGCCATGCGAACCAGATTCCATAGCGGAAGAAGTAGAAAATATTCTCTAAAACAGGGAAGCCGATTTGACGGTAGTTCCACTCCATCCAGCCTTGATAAGGTGAGCTAGAGTAAGGTTGAATGGTTTGTATGGTAAAAATCCATAAGCCGACGACCAGAATTGTTGCTGGTAAACTAAAGGATAGTAACTGTGCACTGAGTTTTTGCTGGCGATAGACGCACAGGGCGATTAATGACAATAAAATCCCGATCGGAATTACCCATCCGCGTGTTAATACTAATAGACCAAGGACAAGTCCAATTTTTAGTGCGCCAATTTTACTTGGCGTGTCGAAAAATCTTACGCAAACATATAAACAGTAAGCGATGAGAGCGATGTGTAATGGCCCGCTGCTGGAAGTGTGGCTTGGTAGAAGTAAGCCTAGACAACCAAGATAGATGAGCAGGGCGCCATCTGCTAAAGTGCGACCGAAATCGCGAGGTTCTGGTTGTCCGCCGAAAGCGAGTTTTAATGGCTGCGCTTCTGCACGGCGACCTAATAAGTAAGTGGTGTACCAAACAGAGATCGAGCCGAGAAGAAAAGCTAAGCCTGTAGAAATACGGGCAGCCATGGGGTCGCCAATGATACCGCCAAATAATTTGATGCACAGTGCACCTAGCCAAAATGCTAGAGGGCCTTCTTCGGGAACGGGCAGGCCTACGACGTGCGGCCATAGCCAGTCATTGAGTGTGCCATGCGCCATTGTCCACATGACGCCAAATCCAGCGGCATCAGCACCTTTCCAAGGATCTCGTCCAATCAGACCTGGCAGTATGTAAAGTAGGCAGAGCGCAATAATGCTCCAGCGTGGAAGGGCAATTGTTGCAGCGGCAGGCAGGCGGACTGGCTTCATAGTTTTTTATTTGATAAAACTTGATAAAACTTGATGATACAAAAAAGGCAGCCGTAGCTGCCTTTTTTCTTACTGCGAATGCGAATAAATTGATTATTGATTCGAGATAGCTGTCTTGGAACCAACAGTACCGAATTTCTTACGGAATTTATCAACGCGACCTGCAGTATCAACAATTTTGTGCTTACCAGTGTAGAAAGGATGAGATTCAGCAGAAACCTCGATCTTTACTAATGGGTAAGTTGTGCCTTCGAATTCGATCGTGTCACGTGTGTTGATTGTAGAACGTGTGATGAATTTGAAATCGTTAGATACATCGTGGAACAAAACTTCACGATAATTTGGGTGGATACCGTCTCTCATGCTTGCCTCAAAAAATAGTTTGGTAGCCAATACGCACTTCGGCGGTCGTCTTGCTTCTTGACCCGATTGCTTATCACTTGCCAGGGTTTAAATCATGTAAAAAGTTTCTTAGCATCAAGCTAAGCCGGCAATTATACAATAAAATCATGGGATTGCACGATTTTGACCGCACTCGCGAGTCGCTAAGGATAAGTATGTCAACAAATATTCCCGCTGGAATGAGCACTGTGCTTCACGTGGTTGAAGTTATTGGTGTTTTTGTGTTTGCCAGCTCTGGCTTGGTCGAGGCTCGACGTAAGAAGATGGATTTGGTTGGCGTGTTTACGGTTGCGTTTATTACGGCTTTTGGTGGCGGCACTGTGCGTGATATTTTATTGGATAGACGCCCATTGTTTTGGATAGAAAACTATGAATACCCGACCTTGGTGTTTATTTTTTGTATTTTGGTTTCGCCATTTTTCCGACAGTTGCGTTTGGTTGTGACTGAGCGCGTGATTTTATATGCGGATGCTCTAGGGCTGGGATTGTTTAGCGTCGGTGGGGCTTCCTTGGCATATGGCATGAAGATGCCTTTATTTGTTTGCGTGATGATGGGCGTGATCACCGGAATTTTTGGTGGCGTCTTGCGCGATATTATTTGTAATGAAATTCCCATGGTGTTTCGTCGTGGTCAGCTCTATGCGACTTGTGCTTTTCTGGGATGTTGGGCTTACTTAGGACTAACTTTGCTTGGAACAACAGAGTTATTTGCGGTCATTAGTGGTATTGCCGTTACCTTATTTCTACGATTAATGGCAGTGCGTTTTGATTGGAAGTTACCGGGTTAATTTCCCAAACGCGTTACTTGAATTGATGGGCTTCTAAGAAACTTTCTTAAGTGGTGGCTTATTCAATAGACCAAACAATACGGCATCAATCATCATTTCTGCATGTGCAGCCAAATCGTAAGCACTAGGCTCAATTAACCATTCGTGTATTAGCCCAATTAAGAACGCATGGTTAATTTGAACTGCGATTTGTATATCGGTGTCTGGTGGGAGTATGCCTTTTTTGACGCCCTCACGAAAAATATCACCAATTTTATCTAGGCATTCATTTCGACTCTCGCGCTCTTGTATAAAGGATTGCATTTCTGCTGTTTTTTCACAGCGATGAAAAATGATGTCCATCATCTTCGTTTGTCTTGTATTTGCCGTCACTTGCGCTATAAAGTGTAAGTTCAGTTGGCGTATTGCTGCCATGGGATCATCAATCGAATTGCTGGTAATTTCATTGAGCATCATCTCAATCGGCATAAATGCGCGATCACATAGCGCATGAAATAACTCTTTTTTGTCTTTGAAATGCCAATAAATCGCACCGCGCGTCATACCGGCCGCGCAGGCAACATCGTTTAAAGTCGATTTGGATACACCTTTTTCACAGAACACTTGTTCAGCTGCATTAAGTAGCGCCTCATAAGTTTGCTGGGTATCTTCTTTGGTTTTTCGGACCATGGTGGAGCTCCTCGGTGTCGCGGTCAATGCGCCATAAATAGGCGATCTACCTGATATTTTATTTTTATATATTTGACGGATTTTACAATTTTGAACTATACAAACATTCGTGTATGTATATAATAGCACACGGCAATCATCATTTAAAGAGGGAATTCATGAGCAAGACTTTCATTCGTCATCAGAAAAATAGCCAAAATGCGATGGCTTTTTCATTTAAATTCAATAAGTTAGCGATTGTGCTTGCTTTAGCTTTACCAGTTTTGGGTTTGACTGCATGTAATAAAGGGGCTTCAAATGCACCGGCAGGAGCTGGAATGCCACCACCAGAAGTCAATGTAGTGACTTTGCAAGGCCGTGATTTGCCAGTAGATTTTGAATTTGTCGGGCAAACAGCAGGTATACGCGAAACCGAGGTGCGTGCGCGTATCAGCGGCATCTTGGAGCAGCGCGTCTATGAAGAAGGCGCGAAAGTCAAAGCAGGCCAAGTGTTATTTCAAATTGATCCGGGTTCTTATCAAACCCAATTGGCATCTGCCGAAGCGGCACTTGGCGTCAGTGAGGCAAAGTTAAATCAAGCGAAACGTGAATATGCACGCTTGACACCTTTGGCGTCCGAGAAAGCCATTAGTCAGCGTGAATATGATGACGCTAAATCTGCGTTAGAAATGGCCGAAGCGAGCTTTAAGCAAGTTCGAGCGCAAGTCAATGAGGCGAAATTAAATCTTAGTTATACCAAAGTAGTCGCACCAATTTCGGGTGTTACAGGTGTTGCTGTGAAGCCGAATGGTAGTTTAGTCACGCCCGCCGATAGCTTGTTGACGACTATCGTGCAGACTGACCCTATCTATGTCAATTTTAGTGTGAGTGAAGCAGATTATCTGAAACTCAATGCGGATTTGAGTAACGGTAAATTACATTTGCCAGGTAAGCGCGCCAGTAACGGTGGCTTAGATTTCAATGTGAAATTGAAAATGGCCAACGGCGAAATTTTCCCGACGGCGGGCAAGATGAATTTCTTGAGCGAGAAAGTGAACACGACAACGGGTGGTTTTGATGCGCGTGCGCAGATTGCGAATCCAGACGGTGCTTTGCGTCCAGGCCAATTTGTACGTGTGATGTTGCAAGGTGCGACGCGCCAAGCGGCAATTGCGGTTCCGCAACGTGCAGTGATTGATAGTCCTATGGGCAAGATGGTATTTGGCGTATCGCCAGATAATA
Organism: Affinundibacterium seohonense; assembly: GCF_014284305.1. Lineage (GTDB taxonomy): Bacteria > Pseudomonadota > Gammaproteobacteria > Burkholderiales > Burkholderiaceae_D > Undibacterium > Undibacterium seohonense. Next base: position 5,466 of record NZ_JACOFW010000029.1, on the reverse strand, counting down.
AATTGGTACCGCGTCCAGTTCAGTTGGATGGCTGGTCGCGTGGCGAATGGATCGTAACGAAAGGTTTGCAAGCGGGTGAGCGCGTTTTGGTAGATGGATTTATCAAAGCCCATGATCCTGGCATGACAGTGAAACCTGTCGCCATTGATGCAAAAACAGCCGCAAACACAGCCGCAAGCACAGCACCTGCTGCGCCAGCAGCCCCTGCAGCTTCTGCTTCCGCAAGCGCGAAAGGTGCGCACTAAGTCCGTAAAGGATGCGTGTGTATCGTTATCGATTTTAAGGACTCCTTATGTTTTCTAAATTTTTTATTAATCGACCGATTTTCGCGACTGTCGTGTCGTTGATCATCGTGATCGCAGGATTGGCCGCCTTGCGCGTCTTGCCAATCGAACGTTATCCCGAAATTTCACCACCGGTGGTGAATGTTGTTGCTTTCTATCCTGGCGCTTCTGCTGAAGTGTTGGAACGTACTGTTGCGGCTCCGATTGAAGAGCAAATTAACGGTGTTGAGAATATGTTGTACATGGATTCTGTGTCGGCAGCAGATGGTCGCGTTTCGATTAACGTGACTTTCGATGTTGGTACGGATTTGGATATCGCCGCAGTTAACGTGAATAACCGCGTGCGTCAGGCTGAAGCGAAATTGCCGCAAGAGGTGCGCCGTCAAGGCGTGACCGTATCTAAGAGTTCATCGAATTTCTTGGTGGTTGCTGCTTTCTATTCTAAAGACAATCGCTACGACGATTTGTATTTGTCGAATTATGTGACGCAAAACGTGCTTGATGCAATTAAGCGTATTCCTGGTACGACCAATGTCCAAGTGTTTGGTGCAAAAGATTATGCGATGCGTATTTGGATGCGTCCAGATCGTATGGCACAACTCGGCGTTACGGTTGCTGATATCGCGAGTGCAGTGGGTGAACAGAATGCGCAATATGCCGCTGGTAAGATTGGTGCGCCACCGAATAACACTGAAGAATTGACGATGACCGTCACGGCAAAAGGACGATTATTGGAACCGTCCGAGTTTGCCAATATCATCATTAAAGCAGGTAAAGGCGGTAGCACTGTCCGCTTAAGTGATGTCGCACGTGTTGAGTTGGGATCAAAAGATTACAACTTGTATGGACGTATCAATGGTCATCCATCCGCGAACGTCGGTATTTTCTTGCAGACTGGCGCGAACGCATTAGATACACGCGAAGCGGTAGAAAAAACCTTACAAGAATTGAAGGCGAAATTCCCAGAAGGAATGACCTACGACACGCCTTACGACACAACACCATTCGTGACGGAATCAATTTATGAAGTGTTAAAAACCTTAGCCGAAGCAATGGTGTTGGTCTTTGTCGTGGTGTACTTGTTCCTGCAAAGCTGGCGCGCGACCATCATTCCTACATTGGCAGTTCCGGTTTCCTTGATCGGTACGATGGCAGGTTTGCATATGCTTGGCTACAGCATCAATACCTTGACCTTGTTCGGTATGGTTCTGGCAATTGGTATCGTGGTCGATGATGCGATCGTGGTGTTGGAAAACGTTGAACGTTTGATGAATGAAGAAGGCATGTCTCCGAAAGAAGCGGCGATCGAAGCAATGCAAGAAGTGACAGGTCCAGTGATTGCGATTGTCTTGGTCTTGGTTGCTGCGTTTGGTCCGATTGCATTTTTGGGCGGTTTGGCTGGTGAGTTATATCGTCAGTTCTCCGTCACGATTTCGATTGCGGTGATTTTGTCCGGTATCGTTGCTTTGACTTTGACACCTGCCTTGTGCGCGATTTTGTTGAAGCCAGGTGCGGAAAATCACAATCGTTTCTTTGATTGGTTTAACCACGCATTTGCGCATTTGACCCGACGTTATACCGCCGGTGTGACTTTCTTCTTGAAGCGTGCAGTGTTAGGTGTGAGCTTGTTCGTCGGCATGATCGCTTTGGCTGGCTTGCTGTGGAAAACGGTGCCAGGTGGTTTGGTGCCAGATGAAGATCAGGGTTATTTCATCGGTGCCGCAATCTTGCCAGAAGGTGCCTCTTTAGAGCGCACGAATATGATGGTTAAGCAAATGGAAACGGCGCTTGAATCGAGCAAAGATATCGACACGCGTTTTTCTTTGATTGGATTGGATTTCTTGGGCGGTGGCGGTTTGAAGTCTTCTTCAGCGACCATGTTCTTCCCATTGCGTTCGTGGGATGAGCGCGACAAATCGGCCAAAGAATTGGTGGGCGAAGCATTTATGAAAACGGGTGGTATTAAAGAAGGTTTGCCTTTGTTTTTCAGCCCACCTGCAATTCAAGGTTTAGGACAAACTGGTGGTTTTGAGTTCTATTTGCAAAACAAAGGTGAGGGCGGTGTAAAACGCTTGGCCGAATTGTTACCAGCCTTGATCGCGGAAGCGAATAAGCAACCAGAATTAGCAGGCGTCAAAACTTTGTGGCAAGCGAATTCTCCGCAGTTGTTCGTCGATGTCGATAATGAAAAAGCACGCGCAATGGGCGTGGTCCTATCGGATGTCTACAATACATTAGCCGCAACTTTGGGTAGTTACTATGTGAACGACTTTAATAAAAATGGTCGTGTCTACACAGTGCAGTTGCAAGCCGAAGGTCAATATCGCGCTAAGCCTGAAGATATCGGTAATTTGTATGTGCGCTCGACGACTGGCCAGATGATTCCTATCCGTGCCTTCACAACGACGAAGTTCATTACCGGCCCCGATTCTGTACAGCGCTTCAATGCGCTGCCTGCGATCAAGTTGCTCGGTGATGCGAAACCTGGTTTCAGTTCTGGTCAGGCGATTGCTGCGATGGAACGTGCGGCGAAAAATGTCTTACCAGCGGATGTGACGTATGACTGGGGTGGTGCATCGTTTCAAGAAAAACGTAGCAGCAGCGCTGGCGGCATGGCCTTGGGTGCGGGTGTCTTGATGATTTTCTTGATCCTTGCAGCGCAATATGAAAAATGGTCTTTGCCGTTCTCCGTTTTGTTGGCGATGCCATTTGGTATCTTCGGTGCATTGTTAGCCGTGTATCTGCGTCAATTTAATAATGACGTGTATTTCCAAATTGGTTTGGTTACCTTGCTAGGTTTGTCTGCGAAAAATGCGATTTTGATTGTGGAGTTTGCGGTAATGAAAGTGCATGAAGGTTATGCGCCAGTTGCGGCGGCAGTCGAAGCGGCACGTTTACGTTTCCGTCCAATTTTGATGACTTCCTTGGCATTTATTTTGGGTGTGGTTCCCTTGGCGTTCTCCAGTGGTGCTGGTGCGGCAGCGCGTCAATCTTTGGGTACTGGTGTGTTGGGTGGCATGATTGCCGCGACCTTCCTCGCGATTTTCTTGGTGCCATTGTTCTTTAAATTGATCTATGACCGTCGCTTTAAAACTTTAGATACGGACTTTGATTATCCAGAGCACAAGTATGCCAACGATCCATTTGAGAATCCATTTAGAAAAGTGGAAAATGATGTGAAAAGTACAGATGCAGCTAAAGAAAATAATGAGGTGAAATCATGAGATTAGGGAAGATTTTTCCTCAAAGCGCCAGCTTGAAAATGTTGCCGCTGGTGTTGAGTTTAACTTTGGCCGGATGTATTTCCGTCGGACCTGACTATCAACGTCCGCAATTGGATTTGCCGCAATCAACATCATCCTCTAATGTGCAAAATACGGCATTAAAGAATTGGTGGAAGGGCCTACAAGATCCAGTGTTGAATCAACTGATCGACGACGCACTGAAACAAAATCAAGATTTGTTGATAGCGACGGCCCGTATGGATGAAGCGAAAGCGACTGCCGGAATTGCGCTGGCAAATCGTTTTCCGACCGTTGATGCGAATTTGGCAGTGAGCCGTTCTCGCACCAGTGAAAACTCTGGCAAGTTACCTGCCAATGCCAAACTGGTTGCCGAGAATTACCAATTTGGATTGAGCGCAGCATATGAGCTAGACCTGTTTGGTAAATTGAGTCGTGCCGATGAGGCCGCGAAAGCACGTTTGTTGTCGCAGCAATCCACACGCGATGCAGTGCAAATTAGTTTAGTCGCGAATGTGGCACAAACTTACTTCTCTCTGCGCGCTTTCGACGCCCAGTTAGCATTTGCTGAAACGACGTTAAAGAGCCGTCAAGAGAATTTAAGCTTACAGCGCAAACGTCATGCAGCAGGTGTGATTGGTGATATCGATTTGCATTACGCCGAATCTGAACTCGCTGCTGGTGAAATCGCTTTCGCGCAAGCGAAGCAGGCATTACGCAATGTTGAATCTGCATTGGCAGTGTTGGTCGGACGCACACCAAAGCAAGTAATGAATCCTGAGATTCCACGTGGTTTGACGATACAACAATTGGTACAAAATCTGCCGGCCGCAGCAGAGTTACCATCTGATTTGTTGGCGCGTCGCCCCGATCTTGTCGCTGCCGAGCAAGCTTTGGTTGCCGCTAACGCCGATGTTGGTCAAGCCAAGTCAGCTTACTTTCCTAGTTTGCGTTTAACCACTGCGCTCGGGCGGGAATCGCGCATGTTGGAAGATTTATTCAGCCCAGCATCATTGTTGTGGAATGTCGCAACAAGCTTGGCACAACCCGTGTTTCGCGCTGGTGCTGTCGGTGCAGTAGTGGAAGGCGCCGAAGCGCGCAAACGTCAGGCTGTGGGGCAGTATGTTCAGATCGTGCAAAATGCTTTCCGCGATGTGCACGATAGTTTGAATAATGCAGCGAGCAATGCGGAAATCGATGCTTCAACACAATCTCGTTTAACGGCGGTGCGTGAAACTTATCGTTTGTCGAATTTGCGTTATCAAAGCGGGTATAGCGCCTATGTCGAAGTATTGAATGCACAAAGAGATTTGATGCAGGCTGAGATTGCTGCGATTGATAGTCAACGTGCGAAGCTGAGTTCTGGTGTGGCTTTGTATAAGGCTGTTGGGGGTGGTTGGGGGCAGTAGTTTTTGTTTGACGGTATTTTGCGAAAGCCGGACTGTAATAGGTTCGGCTTTTTTGTTTTTGATTTGCTTTTCTTGTCCGCTCATCGTTCGCAGGTCGGGAGTGGCCCGACAGCCACTCACTTTCTTTGCTTCGCCAAAGAAAGTAAGCAAAGAAAGGCGACCACGCTGCCACTGCCCTTCGGGTTCCCAATTGTGCAAGACAAAAATGGGGAGAGTCAGAAACTCGCTGCGCTCAAACATCTGACTCTCTTCTTCCCATTTCTGCCTTGCACAATTGGCAGTGTCAGAAGTGGAAGAGCGTCAAAAGCAAAGTCAAAGTCAAAAGCAAATGCCTAAGAAAGCCAATAGAAAAACGAATGGCCGTCGAAATTGGTTGTTTTGATGTTGCAGTTGTTTTTGACTTGCCCCCGTTTGAGACGATGTAATTTGTGCTTCACAGAAAATGGATAAGAAAGTGTTGTTGTCTGAGCGTAGCGAGTTTCAACACTTTCCCATTTTTTGTGATGCACAAATTATGCTGAAGCGAAGCGT
>NZ_JACOFW010000028.1 GCF_014284305.1 Affinundibacterium seohonense | reverse complement strand
AAGAAGTGCCTTTGGCTGAACAACCGGCGATGCTTGACCGTTCGGCGCTAGAGTTCTGCTTAGCTGATGCTTTCCACCCTGGCTGTGAAATGACTTGGCCGGTGCGACATGCGACGATGTATAGCGAGCCTTATCGTTGGCGCCATCGTAGCCAAGACAATCCAGAACCCAATTATGGCAGTACGCTCACCCCAGCGGAGGCACTGTCCTATAACGGGCCGTTGTTCAGTCAATTTCCAGGCTCAATTACGCGATGGATGGCAATTCCGTGGCAGACAGACACTGCCAGCTGTCGTTCCGGCTATGACCGCCAATACGATCCATTCCTGCCGACGTTCTGGCCCGCTCGAGTGCCAAATCAAGTATTAAGCAATGAAGACTACCAAAAAGTGATCGACATCAACCTACCGCGACAAGAACGTATTGCCGCGTTTCAAAATCGAGTCGACTGGGATCGTACCTTAGGTGTGGGTTATGAAAACCAATTGGAAACTATGGTAAAGAGTTTTGACAAACAAGGTATCGTCGAAGAACGTCCAGGGATTGCCAACGATCCTGATTTTCCTCCAGTGATGCAAGTCGAAGATCGCGGCGGTCAAGATATGACTGAGACGGAGCGTTACGAAACCGACAGTCGGATGCGAAAAGTAGCGATACTCGGGACACCCAAACCTGTCTAGTGATATGCAACTTGATCAGCCACTGGAGAATTGGGACGTTATTGTCGTTGGTGCTGGGCCTGCAGGCTCGGCACTGGCGCGGCGATTGCAGCCTCAATGTAAAGTATTGCTGCTGGAACGACAAGACCGTGATGCGTCAGAAATTCCTCGTATTGGCGAGTCGTTGCCAGGCGCAGCTAAGGTACTGCTGAACCGTCTGGGAGTACTTGAGAGTTTTCTGAACGAAGGGCACGCTGAGCGTAGGGCTACCATATCAACGTGGGATTGCGATGACCCTGTCTACTTTGATTCCATGCGCGATCCGAACGGTCCTGGTTGGCATCTCGATCGCCAACGTTTTGATGCGGGCCTGCGCGCCGCAGCCGTCGAGGCAGGAGCAACACTCCTTGACGGCTGTGGTCAGTTTCAAGTCAAGAGAAGCGATGATCGCTGGCAAATATTACTTGAAGATACTGGGCAAATTCATCAAGCAAAGATCCTCGTCGATGCATCGGGACAAAGCGCCAACCTTGCACGTCAGTTGGGAATTTCTCGCCACGTCGACGATCCCATGATCTGCCTTTACGCCTATCTGTCCTGCGAAAGCAATGATGACGATCACTGCACACGGATCAGTGCGGATCATAACGGTTGGTGGTACAGCGTGAGAGTGCCATCAGGGCACCGCGTGCTTGCGTTTCACCTTGATAGTGCAGATCCCGAATTAAAAACTCTGCGAAGACCAGACTATCTTCTCGCCAAAGCACGGGCGTTGCCAATCCTCGCCGAGGCTCTTATAGGGTGCATGCCAGCGCCGGTTTATGCTCGTCCTGCAGCTAGTGCAAAGCTCGACCTGGATGCCATGGTGGCGACAGCTCCAGGTTTCTTTGCTATCGGCGATGCCTTACTCTCTTTTGATCCGATAGCGTCTCAGGGGCTCTTCCATGCCTTGGCATCAGCTGAAAGTGCAGCACGAGCGATATTACAAAGTCCAGAAGAGATGGTCTCAGCCAGAGTTGCCTTTCTTGATGAAATGCGCGCAGTGCATAGGCGCTATCGTCAGCATCTCAACGCGACTTATGCGGGTGTCGTTCGTTTTAGAGATGAACCATTTTGGTCAATTCGACGTGGTATGGAGTCTCGACAGTTAGCAATTTAATTGCGTTGTGCCATCAACATTCAAAAGGAGCTTTTATGAAACAAACTGGATTCATCGAGTACAAAAAAGCGCTCGTTTCTGTTCTACTTATCTTAGGCGTTATCTCCACCTCATTTGCAGAGGTTCAACTAACACTGAAAAATTCATTCATAAAAAAGTATAAGAACAGAGCGACCATCTCCGCTAGCTGTGTTGTCGATCATTCGAAAGGCAAGGCGAACTCACCGTCGAAAGATGGTGATATGCATATTGCCGTGAGATGTCCTAAGGAAATCGCCTTGCCTCTAGTTGCGGAATTTATGAATGCGAGAGAACATAAAGAATTGCTTCTGGAAACAGTAAATTTTGCGGAAAGTGGATCTAGCGTACAGATGTCGGGGGCTTGGCGTATTTGGAATGAACATGGCGGTGATAGTAGTGATTTTGTACAAGGAAATCCTGTCGTGAAAGCGATCGACACGAATCCAGACCACGTTTTTGAAATCCATCCAATCACGCAGTTTAATGGTACATCTGTGCTCGATACACTTCATCCGATCGACGGATATGACGCCAAGGATTCGACCAATGCTTTCAGAATGTATGAAGCAAGTCGATCATTTATCGAATCTATTGGAACGCGAACAAGAATCACAACAAGTGGTGTTGGGTATAACTATGTGAAATTTCAAATGAAGCTAAATGAAAGACCATTTCCGGTGGAAGATGGCAGTTTTGCTTTTGCAAAAATACAGGATTGGGAAGGAGACTTGATTTTGCGAAAGAGGGAGATTGTTTTCGAGTCTTAGGAATACCTCGGGTAAGTCTGTCACTTGTTTCATGGCGAACCTCAGAAGCTACCAAAGGACGTAAAAAGGTGTTGGAGTGGAATTTACCTTATGAAGTAATAGTAGTCGGAATTTATGACAGTCCTTGTGAGTCAGATTAAAGCTAAACAATCATTCGTAGTCGTGATGAAAAACTTTATACACGCGCAACGTCAATTCTGCTCCTAGTACTTGTTCTACCTGTCCGACGAAGTAAATCTGATCGATTTACGCATTTAGACTTTAAATTCATCGATGAAAGTGAAGTAATTCTGATACGCGCCACAATTTTAAGAGGAACGACTACCAATCAAAAATTGCACGCAATTTGTCGCAAAGCTCGGTAGTCGTAGAGATACTTGGTGAGCTCATTATTTGAGGCGATCCCGCACTAAGGGAGTCAAACACATCTAAATGTTCCAGTTGACTGGTGTGTAGTGTAACAAACTACATCTTTGTCTTCAAGAAATGTAGTTTGTTACACAAGCCGCAATCTTTCTATGAATTGGATTGGATTCGTGGAAGCAGTGTATAGATTAACGAGGGCTGCTACGCAAATATCGGGGTGAAAACCATAACCATATTTTGCCAACCAAATCATATCCGTGGATAGCAGAATCTGACATTTTGTTTTTATTAGTACTTTTACTTCAGTACGTTCAGGGATTGGCAAATTGACTTCGCACAAATGGGCACTTTTACTTCCACGAACAGAATCGCGTAAAACGTTAAATCAGCGATATAAGTCAATCACAAATATCAGTCAAAACTTGCCTTTGTTTCAATGGAAAAATTAAATTTTCTGTTATTATTTCGGCTAATTAAACACTGCACAATTAAAAACTATACTTGTTTCAATCTTTTTCTTAGGTAATTGCTTCTCCTCGTTCTATGCTTTCAGTGATTACCTCATCAATTCGTTTTCATAGCTTGCGCTGCTATCGAACACGACCATTATTTTCTCTGTTGATAACAAGCCTATTGATACTCTGTGTTTCCCTAACAGGGATCTACGTTAAATTATGGCTAGAGCGAGATTTGCCTAAGCAACAACTTCGCGAGGCCATCGCGAAAATTGAACAAATTAAACAAGAGCGAAAACAAGCGGAAGCCCTCTCCCAGCCGCTGATACAACTTCCTGCATTCGATAGTGCCAAACTGGTCCAAACTCTAAATACCGTCGCGTCAGATATGCAGGTGGGCTTGGAAGAAGTGTCCTATGTGTTGGACGATAATACCAATCAAGCATATCTACGTTATCGCATCAGCTTTGGTGTGTTGTCGCGTTATCCCGTGCTGAAAAAAATGATTAGCCACTTGCAAGAGCAATCTCCGCATATTTTGTTAGACGGGATATCTTGCTCGCGCGAAGACATTATCTCTATCGATCTCCATTGCGAACTCGTGTTGTCAGCCTATTTTAGTAAGGCTTAGTTGGTCATGTTTGCAAGATATCGTTGGTTGTTTTTATTGAGTTCGCTTGCGGCCACCATCGCTGCGATCATTTACCCGATTGCCCCAGAAGTCGATACTTTTGAACCGCTTACAGTGCCAAAGGCGATGAGCGCATCGAAAAATGTGGCGCAAGGCACATCCGTCGATGTAGAAGACGAATTGGGCAATAAAAACGATGACCCATTTTCACCGAGAGGGTGGTCAGCGACTCCCGTTCCTGTTGTTGTCAACCAGGTCGTCAAGACAGTTGTCGCTGAAACCGCGCCCGCTCCGCAAGCACCAGTTGACCCACCGCCATTGCCGTATCGCTTCCTCGGAAAGTTGACGGACGAGGGTAACGTCGTGGTGTATCTCGGACGTGGTGAACAGACCCACATTGCCAAGGTGGGAGAGGTGATCGAAAGCGTCTATAAAGTCATCAAAATTACAGACCAAAGTGTAGAGCTCGAACATTTGCCCACTGGTGAGAAACAATATTTATCGATCGAATGAATGATCGTTCACCTATTTATGAAAAATCACGCATGAAATTAACCGTAATTCCGACTATTTCTAGTCGCCTTCTCTGCATTTTTGTTGCGATGCTGCTTGCTGGGTGCGCTGCCGGTTTTCATCATCGCGATGGGATGAATGCGCTCGCCCGTCAAGATTTTGCAACGGCAGTCAAAGAGCTTGAGTTAGCGACGAAGTTAAAACCAAATGACATTGAGTTTCGGCGCGATTGGCTAAAAGTGCGCGAAAGTGCCACCAACAAGTTGCTCATGACTGGCGGAACAGCCTTAAGTTTAGGACAAACTAAGGAGGCAGTGCAGGCCTATCAAACCATCCTTCAATATGATCCAGAAAATCCACGCGCGCTAGCCGGAAAAGAAGATGTGCTGCGGTTTGCGAGTGCAAAGGATGAAGTATTGGCTGCACGTGAAGCATTGCAACGTGGTGAACTGGTGGTTGCGCAAGAATGGGTGTCACGTGCCCTACGCAATGCACCGGAAATGCCTGCAGCACGCGCGCTCAAACGCGAGCTTGATACCTTGCAAGCGAAAGAAGTGATTTCTACCCCGAGTTTAGGTGCCAATTATAAAAAGCCGATCAATCTAGAGTTTCGCGACAATAGTATCAAGATGATTTTTGATGCACTGTCCCGTACCACGGGCATTAATTTCATTTTTGATCGTGATGTTCGCAATGATCAACGGACGTCGGTGTTTCTGAAAGGTACCAGCCTAGATGATGCAATCGATGTGATTTTATCGACCAATCAATTGGATAAAAAGGTGTTGAATTCGACCAGTGTGTTGATTTATCCGAACACCGGTCAAAAGCAAAAAGAATATCAAGATTTAATTGTAAAGGCCTTTTACATGGCGAACGTGGAAGCGAAAAATGCGGCCAATATGTTAAAGACCGTGTTGAAAGTCAAAGATATTTTTGTCGATGACAAATACAATATGCTGATTCTACGAGAGAATTCAGAAACGATTGCACTAGCTGAAAAGCTCCTTAATTTACATGATCTCGAAGAGCCAGAAGTGATGATCGACGTGGAGGTTCTGGAAATCAATCGATCGAGTTTGCTCAATCTTGGCTTACAAGTGAACAGCCAATTCACCGTGGCGCCACTCAATGAGTTGATTATCAATTCCAATGGGAATGGCAGTGTAGGTAATGGTACGTCCTCGGCGAGTCAGACCTTACGCCTAAATGATATGAAACGTCTTAATTCTGATTTGCTCGGAATTACAATGCCTAGCGCGACTTTAAATCTCAAGAAAACAGACGGTGATGCTAACTTGTTAGCCAATCCAAGTATTCGTGTGCGTGATCGGGAAAAAGCGAAGATTATGATCGGCGATAAGGTGCCAGTCGTGACCACGACGACGACTGGTAATTTTGTCTCAGAAAATATTAATTACTTGGATGTTGGGTTGAAGTTAGAGGTCGAACCCAATATTCATTTACGTGACGAAATTGGTCTAAAAATTTCGATGGAAGTGAGCTCTTTAGTATCCTCAATTAAGACTAATAATGGCTCACAAGCTTATCAAATCGGAACGCGTAATTTTAGTAGTGCATTGCGTTTGCGAGATGGGGAAACACAGATTTTGGCAGGCTTGATTAGCGATGAAGATCGCTCATCTGCAAATCGAATTCCTTTGTTGGGAGATCTTCCTGTTCTTGGACGGATATTCTCCAACCAGAGTGATAACCGACAAAAGACCGAAATTGTTCTATCGATCACACCGCGGTTGATTCGAAATATTCAAAGAGCGAGTCCTTCTGCGGAGAGTTTTTGGTCTGGTACGGAAACCATGCTGAAAAACAAAGCACTGACGTTGAGACCAGTCGAGAGTGGTGATGCAGCAGGTAAGTCTGCGAGCGCGAAATCGCAAACATCGAACTCACCGTCGATACCAACGTCAGTTGCTGGAGCCAATTCCCCAAAAATTAATTGGCATGGCCCGTCAAAAGCCAAGAAAGACGACGTGCAAACACTAGATTTAGAAATCGAAAGTGGACAAACACTGCGGGCAGCTTCCATGCAATTATCGTTCAACCCAGCTGAGATTGAGATTATTGCGGTGAAAGATGGCGATTACTTCAGTAGGAACGGGAAGGGTAATTTCGGACATTCGGTCGATGTGCCAAGTGGAAGAGTGTCAATCGGTTTAGGAAATAGCGAAGGTGTTCAGATCAAAGAAAAAACAAAGCTCTTATCGGTAACCTACAAAGTCTTGCGTAGTGCCGGTGAAACGGAAATTGGCGTCTTGGGAATGACGCCGATCGGTGTGAATCAAGCGGTAGATCGACCTGCGTTGCCGCAAATTCACAAGCTACAAATTGAACCCTAATGATCGTTTTATGAAATATCAATCAGGATTTAGTTTTATTGAGTTGATTGCCTCTGTCGTCATTATCGGCGTCTTGGCGACGGTTGCGGTGCCGTTTGTAGAAACCACCGTTCGACGCGAAAAAGAGCGTGAGTTGCGAGTCGCTGTGCGTGATATTCGGCAGGCGATTGATGCGTATAAGGTGGCGGCTAGTAGCGGGAAAATTGCTTTGCGTGAGGATCAAAGTGGCTATCCTCCAAGTTTGATTGAATTGGTTTCAGGGATCAGCGATGTTAGTAGACCTAATGCACCGAAGTTATATTTTCTTCGGAAGATCCCCCGTGATCCGTTTCACAGCGATGCTAGTGTGCCTGCGATGAAAACATGGGGACTGCGAAGCTTTCAATCCTCACCAGATCAGCCGCGCGAAGGAGATGATGTTTTTGATGTGTATTCCTTGTCGAGTAAGACGGGCCTAAACGGAGTACCTTATGCGCAATGGTGATAAGCCTAAGAAGAGTAAAAACGGTTTTACGTTAATTGAATTGATAGTGGCTCTGGCGATTGTCGCTATTATTTTGACGATCGCTGCACCAAAGTATTTCGGTAATATCGATAAGACGAAAGAAGCGGTGCTGCGTGAAGATTTATATGTATTGCGGGATGCGATCGATAAGTATTATGGAGATAAAAATAAGTATCCAGATGCATTGGAAGATTTGGTCACAGAAAAATATTTAAGAAGTGTTCCGATCGATCCGTTTACCCTGAGCGCGCGAAGCTGGGTGTTGGTGCCGCCGGAAGATACTAGCTTAGGTGTGATTTCGAACGTGCGATCGAGTGCACCAAACAAAGCGCGTGACGGCACCTGGTTTAAGGATTGGTGAGTATGTATAAGCAACAAGGGTTTAGTTATTTGATCGCCTTGTTTTTGGTCTCCATAGTTGCCATCGTTTCAGTTCGCGCGATGGAAAACATCGCAACGACGGAGAGGCGAGAAAAGGAAGCTGAGCTGCTTTGGATAGGGCAGGCATACAAGAAAGCAATCCGGCAATACTATGAGAATTCACCAGGGACAGTAAAAAAATTCCCTAAAGAATTGGCTGATTTATTGCTTGACGACAGGGCGACAAAAATCGCTCGACCTTTGAGGCGTCTTTATCGAGATCCGATGAACTTGAGTGAAGAATGGGGAGTCGTCCGAGATAAAGAAGGGGGCATTATGGGAATCTATTCTTTGTCGGCAGCAAAGCCGATCAAGACGGCAGGTTTCCCAGCAGATGTAGTGAGTTTTACCGGCGCAACGCGTTACAGCGACTGGCATTTTATTTATCAACCTTGAGAGATTTACTATGATTTCTTCACGTACGACTTTACAAACCGACCAAAAACAATCCGGTTTTACTTTGCTTGAACTGTTAGTGGTGATTGTGATTATTGGTTTGTTAGCGGCTTTTGTCGCCCCAAAATATTTCGGACAGATCGGCAAATCAAAAACACAAGTCGCTAAGGCGCAAATGGAAGCGTTTGACCGTGCCATCGATCAATTTCGTGTCGATACTGAGCATTTCCCTACCACCGAACAAGGATTGGGAAGCTTGTTTTCCCAACCAGCAAATGAGCCATTATGGCGTGGCCCATATATCAAAAAAGGAACTCCTTTAGATCCGTGGAGTAAAGCGTATATTTACAAGTCGCCTGGTACTGATGGCCGTGATTATGAAATCATTTCCTATGGCAATGACGGCAAGAGTGGTGGTGGCGGTGAAGACGCGGATATTTTGAGTTGGCAATGAGTCTTGTGCTAGCTCGTGTGCACATTGACGGCCCGCAATGACGAAACAATTTAAAGCCAAGGTGGTTGATGCATTGATGAATATCAGTTTCATCGATGTGGAGGCGGTCGACGATAGTGAAGCGCGTCGCTTCATTGCCGCCGCAGGGCATCGTCTTATGCATCTGCAGCAAGTACGTGGGCCACGTTTAACCGCCACACGCCAAAAGCCCTTTAATCTGATGGTGTTTAACCAGCAGCTCTATTCTTTATTGGAAGCTGGTCAGACAATCGTCGACGCCATTGAAGTACTGGGGCGCAATGATAAGCGTGGACATCATCGTTCTATCTTTGACACTTTGCTTAAGGCACTGCACGAAGGATGTCAGCTTTCCGAAGCGATGCAAAAACTACCTTCAGCTTTCCCTGCTTTGTATATTGCCATGGTCAAGGCAAGTGAAACCACCGGAACGGTCAAGAATGCGATTCAGCGTTTTACTCAGTATCAAACGCAAGTGAACGAAATACGCGGCAAGCTTGTTGCAGCGGCTACCTATCCCGCCATTTTATTGAGTGTAGGGTTTTTAGTGATTTCCTTTTTGTTGTTGTATGTGTTACCGCGTTTTAGTGCAATTTATGACGATACGAATACCGCGAATGCGACCGTAGGATTTGTCCAGGCCTGGGGTACTTTTGTGAGAAATAATACGGCGCTAGCGTGGCTTTCATTGCTAGGGATCTTAGTGTCGGTAGTGACGCTAATTGTGCATCCTAAAATTCGTTTGTTCCTGTCGAAAAAAATGCTTAGTGCGCCATGGGTTGGTGAAAAAGTATGGATATTGCAGATGGCGCGTATGTATCGAACCTTAGGTATGCTTCTCAAGAGCGGTGTGAGCGTGTTGACAGCGATGCGAATGACTCAAGCATCGTTACCATCGACGATGAACCGACAACTTGAGAGCACCATCCAAGAAGTGAGCGAAGGTCATCCGATTTCTGATGTGTTAATGCGTTACGGTTTAAGTACAGAGATTGCGCAAAGATTACTGGTGGCAGGTGAGTCGTCGGGAAATTTGGATGAGATGATGGAACGCATCGCTGATTTCTATGATCAAGAAACCTCGATGTGGATTGATGCTGCAGGGCGTTTGATTGAACCTTTGTTGATGGTGGGGATAGGGTTGATTGTCGGTATCGTTGTGTTGATGCTATATAGCCCGATTTTCGATTTGGCCAATATCGTATAAGTGACATCAAACATTCGCATTTGCGATGCCTATATCAATACTGAAAAATTAGTAATCAGAAGCTCGAAATTAAAAGACTTAAGAAAACAGAATTTAGCATGCTCACTTTCCCCCTATTATTGCAAGCAAAGCAGGAGTCTCCTGATGTCACCGAGTGGCTGTCATGGTTGACGCTGAGCATGGATCTTCCACGTGAACATATATTGCAAGAAACCGCCCAATTGCTGGATTACCCATTCGCCGACTTGGCGGGTGAACACAAAATTCATCCCGCATTTGACTACGTTCCTTATGCAGAAATGCTTGAGCGCTTAGTGATAGTTGGCACCATCAACCGGGACAATGCCAATAATGATTTATGCGCTGTGATCGGAATTCCACTCGACACCAATATCGGAGCCTGGCTTTCGACATTAGCAATCACCGAAATCTATTTCGCCGATCCAAAGTTAATTCAGTCAACACTGGAATTTCATGAGGGCGCTTTTAGTGCCGTGGCCGACGCAGTTGGTTTAGAAGAGGTCAGTGAGCTTACGCGCGACGCCAGTGCCGACATGACGCTGACTTCAATTCAAGGTGAGTCAAGCCCGGCGGTCAAGTTGATTAACTCCACCTTGTTTGATGCGCTTCGCTTAGAAGCCAGTGATATTCATATTGAGTCTTTACCACAAGGCTTGGTGATAAAGTTTCGTATTGATGGGGTATTAAATCAAATCGCGTCAGTCAACAATATCTCCCTTGCCGAGCAGGCAATCGCTCGTATCAAAGTGTTAGCGGAATTAGACATCGCCGAAAAACGGATTCCTCAGGATGGCCGATTCAGGGTTGCGGTAAAAGGTCGAGATATCGATATTCGCGTCTCGATTATGCCCAGCATCCACGGTGAGGATGCTGTTCTTCGTGTCTTAGATAAAAAGGCACTCATCGACAGTGTACAAAAACTATCATTAGATTCCTTGGGTTTTGATGCCGAGACCAAAAAATTATTGCGGCGTTTAGCGTCCGAACCCTATGGCATGATGCTAGTCACAGGGCCAACTGGTAGCGGCAAAACGACGACACTTTACGCCGCGTTAACAGAGATTAATCATGGGCACGATAAGTTTATTACGATTGAAGATCCAGTCGAGTATCAATTACCAGGAGTCTTGCAAATTCCCGTGAATGAAAAAAAAGGACTGACCTTTGCCGTTGGCTTGCGCTCCATTTTGCGTCACGATCCGGATAAAATTTTAGTGGGTGAAATTCGTGATCCCGAAACAGCACAAATCGCCGTGCAGTCAGCGTTGACAGGGCATATGGTATTTACTTCGGTGCATGCAAACAATACCTTTGATGTGATTGGCCGTTTTATGCACATGGGTGTGGATCCCTATAACTTTGTGTCTTCATTAACCGGTGTCGTCGCACAACGATTGCTGCGACAAAATTGTCCGCACTGTAACGAACCCGTGGAAATCGATCAAAAAATCTTACTCGAATCAGGAATCACCGATCCTCATAGCTATCGATTTCATGCAGGTCGGGGTTGTACGCACTGTCGCAACACAGGCTATAAAGGACGGCGAGCTGTTGCCGAAGTCCTGCGCTTAACCGACGAGATTCGAGAAATGATCATTGCTCGCGCGTCCATTAGAGCACTCAAGGAACAAGCTAGATTAGAAGGTACGCGATTTCTGCGTGATGTGGCGCTTGAGCTAGTCAAAGAAGGACACACCACTTTACAGGAGGTCAATCGTGTCACTTTTGTGGCCTAAGTCTCTGCACATTGGTTTATTCCCCGGACATATTTGGTTACAGAACCGACGAATAAACGTAGAGCATCCATTTACTATGGAACCTTTGCGGGTAGAGCAGCAAATACTTGATGTGTTAACTGAGTTAATTCACGCCCATAAAGATCAAATTGATTTAAAGAGTCGAGTCACATTTTCTGTATCGGATCGATTCGCCGCTATTGTCCAATTGCCGTGGAAAGAGCAACTGTTTCGACAAGAAGAAGTGCGTAATTTCGCCCAAATTTGTTTTGAAAAACAGCATCAAGTGATCGACGAAGATTGGCTGATGCATGCGGAGTTTGCTCGTTATGGAAATGCTGGTTTAGCTTATGCTTTTCGTCAGGTATGGCTGGGCCAATTACAAGCGCTGTGCGAGCAACAGCAATTGATTTTTGAGAGAATCATGCCCATGACCGCAAGGGTTTACTTCGGCAATCAACCAAGAGTGCGGTCAGGCAAGCAACTCATTGTCTTGTCGGAACCGAGTCGTATTTCGTCTATTGTGTTGAATGGCCGCGAGATGGTCGGTTTGGACGTTGAGCCGGTCTCTCAATCGTTCGAATCCTCCGTTGTACGTCTCGTTAAGCGGACTTACGCCCTGCATGAGGATAGTCGACAAATCAACTGCTGGGCGGTCGACAACGATTCTCAAAAGCGAACGTGGACTGCAATAAAACAAGCCTTACCAGAGTTAACAATCCAAACCTTGAACAGACAATTTCAGATAGTTCCTCATCAATGAATCCCAAGATCCTTTTACCAAAGACGAAACATTTTCTGCTGTGGCTGCTATCTGCACTCGTGCTCATCGGGATGACAATGTTTGTTGGTTTTAAAGCGGTAAACTTGTATCAGGTTCAGACAAGGATTCTAGAGCAAGTCACTGAGATGGAAAACCGTGCGGCAAAAAGACCGGTCATCAAAATAAGTAAAACGCAACAAGATGAGCAAAAGCAATGGGAGTTGTTAGAAAAGGAAAAACAATATCCTTGGAAACACCTTTTTGCTGCAATTGAAACCTCGACAGACAAGCAAATTGAATTGTTAGAACTACTTCCTGATAAAGCCAGTCGCTTGGTGATTTTGCGTGGCGAAGCAACGAATACGGCGTCATTAGTCGCATTTTTAGAAAAATTAGAAAATAATTCTAATTTAAGGACCGTACATTTAAGTCATCAAGAGAAGGTGACGAGAGAGCGCTTAGAAACCGTGGGATTTGAAATCAAAATAACGTTGAGGTAGTCCTTTGACTTCATGGACTCTATCCTGATGAGATCACTGAAATTGCATGTTCTTGCCACTTTAGATTGCAAAATTAAATTAATTTCGAAATAAATACTATTTTGGCATTGACGAATAACAACTAACTGAATTATTCTGCCGCCCGTATTGTATTTTAAGCAAATGCTCAGGGTGTCTAGTGCTTTCTCCTAACCTGTTTGCTCATCCTGCAACACAAGGTTATTCCTGTTTCCCCTCCTGTTGTAAGACATTTTCCTCATGGTACCGATGATGACATCTCGTATTGTTCAAGTCTTGTGTTTGCTGTTTTGTCTATTGAGTTTTTCTAGTGCGCAAGCGCAAACGCCTGCTCCAGGGTTATCGCTGACGAACTGCACATCGAATAACTATAGTAGCCCTACAGCATCGACGATGTCATGCACCTTAACCAATAGCGGTGTGGGTGCCATTAGTAGTATTAGCTATTCGACTCTGGCGGGAATGACGGTCTCAGGTCCGACTAGTTGTAGTGCAAGTGCTAGCTGCGGCATGGTGAGAATGACGACTGGAACGACGGCAGGTGCTTATAACGGTAGTTTAACGATCACCCCCAACACCGGTGCCGCAGTCGTGTTGCCAGTGAATTTGGCAGTCTATGCTAGTGATGCCGTTCTGAATTTACGCAACTGTACTCAAGTCAATCCGACAGTCGCACCGACAGCAGCGACGATGAACTGTGCACTACGTAAGATGAGTAGTGCAGCAATCAATAGTTTAACTTATACAAGTCCAGCAGGGACGACCATCTCCGGACCGGCTAGTTGTACAGGAACGGTGCTCGCTTGTGGTACGGTAAGCATCACCACAGCAACAACGCCCGGCAACTACACCAGTAATGCCACTATTACGCCAAACACCGGTGCGGCAGCGAGTCTACCGATTAACTTAACCGTTACCACAACGCCTGCTGTATTAAGCTTTAAAGCGTGTAGCGATGTCACACCAACTGTAACACCACAAAGAGCGAGCACCACCTGTACGCTTGGTAATACCGGAGGAGCGGTAAGCAGCATCACCTACAGCAGTGGATTACCTGTGGGGTCAAATATCACGGGACCTTCCAGTTGCGCGGCTAATAGCGATTGTGGCACCGTGACGGTCACCACCAGATTAACTACAGGTACTTACATGGGTACCATGAGCGCGACCCCGAATGCAGGTAGTGCTGCTACGCGACCTATCAATCTGAGTGTCGTTGCTGCGTTGACCGGTTTAAACCTCAAATCCTGCGTTGATGTCAATCCAAGCGAGGCTCCCAATCAGGCGAGTACCAGCTGTACGCTAAACAATGCTAGTGCGACAGCAGTGACCAGCATCAGTTATGCTGGTTTGCCTGCAACGATGGATATCACGGGGCCAACCAGTTGTTCGGCTAGCGCCGATTGTGGCACGGTTTTAGTTCGTAGTGGAAATGCGGTTGGTATCTACAGCGGTACGTTAACGATCACCCCGAATACCGGTGCGGTGGTCAACAAGACGATCAATTTACAAGTCAATCAAGCGGCCGTTGCTTTAAGTCTAAAGAGCTGTGATACCAGCAACGCGACGACGATCGCGCCGACGGCGGCTAGTAGAAGTTGCGTCTTAAGGAATAATGGCAGTTCAACCATTAGTACAATTAGCTACACGCCACCAGTAGGGCAAACAGTGGTAGGTCCAACGAGCTGCGGTGCGAATGCCGACTGTGGCACGATCACGTCCACTTCAGAAACCATCGCCAAAGCCTATAACGGTAATGTGACGATCACCCCGAATAGCGGCAGTGCGATCACGATGCCGTCCAACTTGCGTGTCAATACCGATACGATGCTCAACTTAACGGCATGTACCGATGTCACTAGCACGAATTCTCCCACACCAGCGAAGACCACCTGTACCCTGACTAATACGGGCGGCACCAATGCCAGCACCATTACCTATAGCGGTTTAACGAGTACCGGTTTAACCGCGAGTGGTCCAGCTTCCTGTGCTGCCAATACGACTTGCGGTGATGTGATTATTACGTCGAGTGATGTGGCTCGTACCTATAACGGCACCCTCACGGTGGCAGCGGCGACAGGTACGGCCGCGACGAAGGTAGTGCAATTGGTGGTCAATCCGGCCTTGATGATATTGAGCCTAGAATCGTGTCAGGAGGTTAATCCCACTATATCACCGACACGTGCAACCAGAACTTGCAATTTAAGAAATACAGGCGAGTCATCTGGCACGTTGACGTACTCGCAATCTGCTAATCCGACGTATCAACTTGAAGGTCCACCGACCTGCCCTTCCAAAGGAATTTGTGGTGTAGTGATTCTTCGGTCAGGAACAGAGCCTGGTAGTTATGCCTTGTTCAACCAAATTCAAATCATTCCAAGCCAAGGCACACCATTGGCTTTCGGAGGCGTCTTAAAAGTTAATCCAAGAGAAGCAGAGCTCGTCTTAAGTAATTGCAGCACCGTCTCACCAGCGACGATTCCAACGAGTCTAGCGATCACCAGTTGCGATATGCGTAATACAGGGCAAGTTAGCCCTGACGACATTATTTATTCGACGTTGGCTGGTGTAACGGTGACGGGAGCTCGAAGCTGCCCAGCTGGAGCCGATTGCGGCAAAGTCGAAGTTAAAGCCAATGGTCCTGGTGTCTTCACAGGTCAAATCACCATTACGCCGATCAAAATGCAAGTACTAGGCAAGGTCACAGTGTTGCCTGTCAATTTGGAACAAAGGGCTTCAGCAGCTCGGTTAGACTTCAAGATGCCGTGTACAGAGGTGTCACCTACGGTAACTCCTAATAGCGCATCGATTCGTTGCCAATTGAAGAACTATGGACAAACCGCGGTGAGTTCCATTACCTACGCATGGCCAGCTTGGGTACAAGTCGTCTCTGCGCCCAATTCCTGTGCAGGGGACTTTGCGAGTTGCGGCTGGGTCGAGATAAAAACGCCCACTGCACCAGGAATCTATGACGCGACTATTCGCCCCATCCCCAATACAGGCACTGCTGCCAATATCAACATCAGCCTCAAAGTATTATCCGAAGGCATCGCCAAACCGACGATACAAATTACGCGCAATCCGAATCCTTTAGTCGCAGGACAAAGTTTCACGACCACATGGGCAACGACAGGTGCGACTAACTTACGTTATGTCTGTACTGCCAATGGTGCAGGGTATCAGGAGATGGCCACCGTGGCGTCCGTTAATGGTAGTGCCGCACCGATGACAGCATCAGCCGATTGGATCGCCAATCCTTCCTTATGTACCTGGACCGCAACTGGAGAAGGCGGTGTCACCACCTTGGAAGAAACGGTGACCACGGTCAATCCACCATTACCAACCCTCAGTATCACGCGTAATCCTTCGCCTCTTGTCGCAGGACAAACTTATACGACGACAGTGTCCAGCACCAATGCCACCTCGGTGACTTACCAATGTACTTCCAATGGCGGCTACACCAGCAATACGACGGCAGCAACGCTAAATGGCACGATCACGGGGACAACCGCCATGGCGGCATGGGTGGACAAACCTTCACAATGTACATGGATTGCAACAGGGCCTGGTGGCAGTACCCAAGTAGCCGAAACACTCACGACAGTGGCCGCTCCTCCAGCCCCAACACTCACGATCACTCGTAATCCAAACAATACTCCTTGGATTGTGGGGCAAAGCTACACCACGACCATCGAAAGTACCAACGCCACCACAGTCGCGTACAACTGCGTGGTTGACGACAACAATGCCGGTGGTTACAAAGGCTTGGGTACCACGGTCGTCAATGGCACAACTGCGCCTGTCACTGCTATCTCAAGTTGGGTAGGACATCCTTCTACCTGTACTTGGACGGCGACAGGTCCCGGGGGCAACAAAGTCGTAACAGAAAAACTGACCACAGTTAGTCCACCAGCAGGACCACCGGTAATTGTCAATTTTAATGCGAGCAACACCAACATCCGAGTCGCCACAGGTCAAAGCGGCAATGTCACCTTCACGGGCGAAGCGAGCCAAAGCAGTGGACAAATCACTAAATTAGAGCTGTTTAGTAACAACGGTAGCGGCTATGGTGCCACACCCGTCGAGAGTGTCTCGGGAACCACGTCCAGTTTAAGCATCAACACCACCGTTCCCGTCAGTGCAGGCAGCTACCGTTTTAAATTACGTGCAACCAATCAAGATGGTACGACCTCAGAATCGACTGAGATCATTGTCAACGTCACCGACAGCGCACTGCTCGGTGAAATCAGCGGCATTCGCACGAATCAAACCGACAGCAGCAAATTAGAATTATTTGGCTGGGCCTGTCAGTACAATAATGCCACAGCGCTCACTTACACCGTCTACGCCGATGCCCCTGCCAACTTAGGCGGCACCGTCGTTATGACAGGCACAGCCAACGTCGCTACCGAGACCACCAATGCAGCGGTCAAAGAAATATGCGGCACACCAAACGCAAGCCACCACTTCGTTCTCAATCTCGATGCGTACGCA
Organism: Affinundibacterium seohonense; assembly: GCF_014284305.1. GTDB lineage: Bacteria > Pseudomonadota > Gammaproteobacteria > Burkholderiales > Burkholderiaceae_D > Undibacterium > Undibacterium seohonense. The sequence continues at coordinate 33,443 of NZ_JACOFW010000028.1, read as the reverse complement.
CAGGCTTATCAAGGCAGACGCCTGTTTGTCGAGGTCGCGACCAGCAATAATGCGATCAAAGCGACCTTACCGTGCGCCGACTACAGCTGCACCATGCCAGGCGCCTTGCGCATCGGGTTGACCACACCGAAAAACAATGATCGGTACTCAGCCTCTGCTGTCGTGTTTATGAATGCCAAAATCGTTAGCGGTAATTCAACCGATGAAGTCGCTTTTCAAATCAATGATGAATGGATTCCCGCAACTGGTGACACCATTTTAGGGCTGTATTTTGCACAAAAGGCTAACGTCCCGCCGCGAGAAACACCCTATCCAATCATTGCCAGAGTCAAGCATGGCAATACTATGATCTACTCAGCAGAAAACCTAGTCTATATCGGCGCGGTCAATGATACCGTGACTGTCGCTATGGTATCGCCAACCAATAATCTAGAAGCACCAGTTGGAACACCAATCAAACTGCAAGCGGAAGTGATTCCCAAGCAACAAAGTGAAGCCCAGATCGCGACAGTCAAATTCACCGTGGATGGCAATGTATTGCCACCAGCGACTGGTCCTGTCAGTAATAACTGGACCTATAATTGGACACCAACCCAATTAGGCTTGATGACGATCAAAGCACAAGCATTTAATGCTGATGGCAAGATGCTTGGTGAATCGAGTCTGGTGAAGGTGAATGGGATTGAGGTCCAAGGACCGTCATCGGCGGAGCCGCTTTCGGTGGAAGTTGCTGTTCCTTACCTTGACAATCCAGATGCAGGCACCTTAGCTGGTAGTCTCAATGTGAGTGCCAGTGGTGCTGCCACCTACAGCATCCCGCTCGATGTGCCACCAGGTACTGCAGGATTGCAGCCACAACTATCCTTAAACTACAGCAGCCAATCACAAAATAGCCGAGTCGGTTTAGGTTGGAATTTAGGTGGATTCTCCAGCATCCATCGCTGCGGCATGACCATTGCCCAAGATGGTATCAACGGTCGCATCAGCTTTGATGAAGATGACCGCCTTTGTTTAGATGGTCAGCGTCTAATTCTCGTCAACAAAGTTCTGAGTGGTGCAAATTACTGGTCTGTCGGTGCCGAGTTCCGCACCGAATCAGAAAGCTTTACCAAAATCACCGCGATCGGTGAAATCGGCGCAAGAACCTTTGAAGTACAAACCAAAGATGGGCGTATTTCGATCTATGGTGGTGACACTGCTACGGTCAACGCAATTCTGGGAAAGCCTAATAGTGGCGTTGCCGCAGCTGTCCCAAGTCCAAAAAATGGAGCGCAGTCTTGGGCGATTAATACCGTTAAAGATCGTAGTAATAACTACATACGCTACGTCTACGGACAACATCAGATAACTGGTGAGCACCGACCAGCGGTGATTCTGTATGGAGGTAACGGCCTGAATGCACATGCTGCGGTCGAATTTAAATACGAGAACCGACAAGATGGTTGGACTCGCTATATCGATGAAACCCGTAATGATTTGCGTAATCGTCTTGTGAATGTTAAGACTTATATTGCAGCAAATGTAAACGATGGCGTAAGTACAAAAGAATTGTTAGATAAAGAAAAAGAAACCGGGAAAATAGTCAATGTTGATTATATAGTTGTTGGCGGTTCATTTGTGCGCGAGACGAAACTTACCTACGAATATAGCCCAACGAGTGGTCGCAGCTTACTGCAAAGTGTTGAAGCCTGTACGCAAAACCCTCAGAGTGGAACGACAGAATGTTTGCCGAAAACCAGCTTTAATTGGGGTAAGCCGGATACATCAAAAAACCCAGGATTTGTGAGTAGGGGGATGTGGAGTGGAGCACCTATCCTTACGACAAATACGTTGCAAAGTCGAGGCTTAGGTAGTGCTGTCAATCATGCGGACTTCTTTGTTTTTAGCGATTTTAATAGTGACGGTTACAGTGATATTTTAGAGAAAAGAGTTGCGACGGAGAAAAGAGGAACAGATCCTTTTGAGATTGGAAATCCTTCTCCTCGTGGTTTTATGAAAAATAGCTATCGTTATTTTCATAATAATGGGACGGCTTTTGTTGAACATCAATATCGCATCAATACATTAGAAAATTTTGTCGTGTTGACTTCGGCGGATTTTAACGGTGATGGATTGACGGATATCTTAGTGTCGACGCCTTCGGGCGCAAAAATATGTCTTTCGCCGTTTAATCAAACTGTGAACTTAAATTTGCCTAACACAACATTGACATTTTTTTGTGATCCTGATCGTGCCGCAATAGGTACAAATACAGCGTATGGAACGCCTTTGGTTGTCGATGTTGCTGGAGATGGACGTTTTGGGCATTATGGCAATATTCAAAATGAAAAGGCTTTGTTTTGTCTTGACGGAGCATGCGTTCTAGATCCAAATCCTCCAAAAAATGTCTTGACGAATCTTGATAATCGCGCGGACGGACCACTCTTTGATCCTCTAAATAACTATCTATCATTTGAAGCGATGGTTGATTTTAGTGGAGTCGGAAAAGCTGAAGATGTGCGCTGGACACGGCCTAAGTTTTGGAGATGTTATACCGAAGGTAATGACCCATATGTTTGTCCTAGGACATGGGTAAATTTAACGCCGACAGTTCATATGCAGAGTTTTTCTTTGCCTGGTGTATCCCGCAGAAATATGCAAAATTTTATAGTACCGATTAATAATAGTACTGAACCTTGTTTAGCCACTGGATGTGCTCCATATAACTTTGATGCTCCAATCAGTGGAGCGAATGTTTCTGCTGACTTTAATGGCGCGGGTTATGCAAGTTTAGTATTTGGTTTTTATGAAAACCAATTCATTACTGTTGATCCGCAAAAACCTGAAGAAAAAATTTATCAATATAAAGATCCACGAATCTACCTTTGTTTGTCAACCGGACGTGCTTTAGATTGCAATGTTCGTAAAAAAATTAGTGGTGATAATTTCCCGTCTATACGAGCCGTAGGGAATTTCATTGGTGATGGACAGTCGACCGTATTGATAGAAAATATTACTTATAGCGCTGCTTTGCCACCACAACCGAATGGCAGCATAAAATTGTGTCATTTCGTTGGCGATAACATAGCGTCTGACGGCTCTGAAAATGATGCCAATATTGCGTGTGAGAGTTGGGGTGGAGTTCAATTACCAACACGAACGCATTCAACTAGTCCACTTGATCAAGTTTACCTAATGGATTTATTGGGTACTGGTCGGACACAATTGATTTATTATCATAGTGGAAAGATGATTAACTGTGGATATTATGGCGGTCAGAATTATCCAACATGTGAATGGAAAGAGGATGGTCGTTGGGAAATCTTTGAACCAATCGACCTCGCTAAACCCAACGAAGCCCTAGACCGCATCGTCAGCGTCACCAATGGCGTAGGTGCAACATCCACGGTAGAGTATGCAGACAGCATCCCAAGTGGCATCGTCACGCAATCTGCATCGCAGAACTTGTCCTATCCACTGCGCAAGACGCCGCAGACCGGCAAAATCGCCAGTCGTCTACGTCACTCCAATGGTGTAGCTCCAGAACGTTCTAGTCGTTATCAATACGAAGACGCCGCTATCGATGTCAGTGGTCGCGGCTCTTTAGGCTTTGCCAAATTCACGGTGACTGACGAGCAGACCGGAATAGTCAATGTCACCACTTATAAACAGGGTTGGCCTTACACCGGTATGGTGGATGTCGCCACGGTATCGGTCAACAACAAAGTCTTGTCCAAATCAAGTAACACCTGGAACAGCAAAGCTATTGAACATAAGTTTGGGGAAAACAATGTGATCTACGCATACACCAAAATGGTCTATGCAGATACCAAAGTCGAGACTTGGGATTTCAAAACTGGCGATCATTTGGGTACCACTACAACCACCAATACCTATGGTGACAATTGGGGTAACCTCACCAAACAAGTCACGCAACTGACTGGTACAGGCGGGCCGTTCACCACCACAAGCAACAGCGTATATGACAATGCAAAGACAAGCTGGTTGATCGGTCAAATGACACACACTGATGTGACAAAGACCAAACCTGATAACACCGCCATTACCCGCAATGTCGATGCGACTTACGATGCAGTCACAGGCTTGCCAGAGACACAAACGATAGAAAAAGACGACGACCTGTTGCGTTTAACAACCACGTTTGTGCGCAATAGTTTCGGTTTAGTTAAAACGAAAACCGAAACTTGGAAAAAGCCAAATACGGACATTAAAGACACGACCCCCAATTTCCGTAGTAGTCTCATGACCTACGATCCCAATGGTCGCTTTATCGATACTGTCACCAATGTCTTAACCCAAACAGAAACCGACACAGAAATCCACACCGAAACTCACACTTACGAGCCAGGCACCGGTGCGCGTAAAACCTTAAAGGGTCCAAATTTACTCACCACCACATGGCACAGCAATGGCTTTGGTCGCATCACCAAAGAACTCCGCGCTGATGGTAACGAAACTCGGTCCTACGTCAAATCCTGTCGTGGCAACGACACCTGCCCAGTTGGCGACATCGTACAAATTACCGAGCATTTCAACGGGCTTTCAAGGACTAGTGTGCCGACGCTCACGTTCGTCGATCACGCCAGCCATGTGCTGCGTCAGCAAACCTATGGGTTCGACGGCACCCCAATTTTTTCTGATCAAAGCTATGATCACTTAGGACGTGCTTCAACCACTTACCATCCTTACTTCGAGAAAGCCACGCGTGTTCCTGCAAGTCGTCAAGAATACGACGCCTTAAGCCGCGTTGAAACTGTGGTGACCTTTGCAGAAAATGGCGCAGAATTGCGGGCAACGACGGACTACCAAGGATTGACCACCAAGCTAGTCAATCCGCTTGGCCAAAATCGGGTCGAGCTGCGCAATCTCGCCAAACAATTGATCAAAGTCACCGATCATTATTTGGGCGAAACGGCGTTCGAGTATGAACCCAATGGCAACCTCAGTAAAACCACCGATCCGAATGGCAATATCATTACGGTCAAGTACGACAATCTAGGTCGCAAGACCCAACTCAATGATCCTGATTTAGGACAGATCGACTACGCGGTAGATCCGATTGGGCAAGTATGGAAACAAGTCAGCCCAAAACAACGCCCGTTCAGTCAAGCGACCACCTTTGTGTTCGACGCTTTGGGACGTATGACAGCGCGTTACGAAACCGATCTAGAAAGTCACTGGGTCTTTGATACCGCATCCAAAGGCATAGGACAACTAGCCGAGGCCTATACCGGCACGGCGACCAATAAAACCTATCAGCGTGTTCACACCTACACCAGCCAAGGCCGACCAAGCACGACCACGCAGTCCCTCACTGATGGCACTTATGTCAGTAAGCTAGATTACGACGCCTGGGGACGAGTGATACAGCAACGCTATAAACGTAAAACCGATACAGAGAAAAACTTTGGCAGTCGCTACAACGACAAAGGCTATCTCCACTGGATAGAGCGGGGCGGTCTTAAACTCAGAACTATCGTCAAACAAGATGCGTCGCAACGTGTGTTAGAAACCCTCTCGGGCAATGGCCTGAAAGAAAAGCATGGCTACAATCCTTACACTGGACGGATGGGGACAGTTGACATCACCACGGCCGCGAACGCGGTGCATATTACTGAGACCTATTCCTATGACAGTATAGGCAATGTCAAAACACGTGATCACATCTGGGATATAGAGCGTGTCACAGAAGACTTTGGCTATGATCAATTAAATCGTCTCACTAGCAGCAATATTTCCTTATCCACCTCGCCACAGGCATCGACCGAACAAATCTTTACCTATGATAAGGTAGGCAATATTCTGACAAAAACCAATGTTGCGAATAATGAGGTTTATAAATATCCCAAGCAAGGAGAAGAAGCCCGTCCACATGCAGTAAAAAGCATAGGCGATACCTACAGCTTTACCTATGACGACAACGGCAATTTGATCAATGGCGCAGGGCGCAACATCAGCTGGACCAGCTTTGACATGCCAGACCGCATAGAAAAAGCAGGGATCACTAGCGACTTTAAATATGGCCCAGAGCATCAACGCACGGTGCAAGTGAAGAACCAAGGTCAGAGCGATAAAATGACCGTCATCTACGCTGGTGCTCAAGAAGTCGAGATCAAAGGCAGTGTCACTACCATCAAAACCTACTGGCCTTTAGGCATCGGTGTTGAGATTGATCGCGGCACTGCAGGAACAGAGTACAACTGGACGCATGCCGATCGATTAGGCAGCCCGATTGCCCACACCGATCAGAACGGCATTTTCCGAGAAAAGATGGCCTATGATGCTTGGGGCAAGCGCCGAAATTTGGCGGATAGTGTGACGCCGACAGATCCGGGCTTGGCTGGTAAGACAGACAACCGCGGGTTTACTGGGCATGAGATGTTAGATGCGCTGGAATTGGTGCATATGAATGGGCGGGTTTATGATCCCTTGATTGGGAAATTTGTTAGCGCAGATCCGATTTTGCAGGATCCTATGAATGGGCAGAGTTATAATCGGTATGCTTATGTGTTGAATAATCCTACTAATTTGACGGATCCTACGGGGTTTTGCAATCAGAAAGTAGAGGTTACAGGGTCATCGGTTAAGCAATGCCCAGAGGGGGCAGCTCGAACCGCAGAAGCGTTAGGGACAAAAAATACGAGTTTAGAGCGAGTCAGCATAACCGAAGAAAAGACTGGTAAAGTTGTTGCAACCGGAGTTTTCGATTCGAGTGGTCAGGGTAAAATTAATCCTAAGGATACTCAATCAAAAGATGCGACAATCAAGGGAGGCGGCGGAGCTGCTGAGAGATTTGTAGAGCAGCACCGAAGCGACATGGAGGCTGGTAACGGTAAGATTTATGAACCGTTACAGCCTATAGCGGTTGCAGTGACTAGTGTGGCCGTTGGAGGATCCGGCATCGCCGCACTAGCGACCACCGCTACTGGACGGGCAATTTTAGCAATGTTGGGCTTCGGGCTTGAGTTGCAATCGATGTCCGAAGGTGTTCCTTATGGTGGGGGGCTTCGGTTGCCACGTGATATGAATGTCAATCCTATTGCTCCCGCCGCGTTACCAACGAATCGGGCGATTGGCTTGAGTGCGACGCAAAATGCCGAAGCGCAGAGAATTGTCGCCGACTTGAAGGCACAAGGTTATACCGATATTCGTGTCAATCAACAGCAGACCAATGCTCTGGGATCAAGAGTCGGTGTTAATCGGCCTGACATTTCTGGAACAAGCCCAGGGGGGCGACGAGAACATTTTGAACTTGATAAAGCGTCTTCTAATCGGGCAGCTGGACATGAGGCCAGACTTAAGGCAAACGACCCTTCATGCAAAGTTACTTGCTTAACGGTGAATTAAAAATGAATATTGTGGATTTCGGGAAATTTAACTCATCGTTTGGACTTGTGAAAAGCCCAAGCAAAGTAGTTGTGGAGAGTTTTTTATCATGGCAGCAAAAAATTCTGCCCGATTGGGGATTTGAGCTTAAGTTAGAGAAACGCCAGGGTAAACTTGGCGATGCCCTAATTGCTCTTTGTCCCCGAACTGCGCCTATAGTTACGAGATATTTGTTCTGGCCTGTTGATGAGAATTGGACGTTGTACTTCGATAACGGCGTAAGTGGAACCGATGCGGGGCCACCAAGCGTGCTTTCGTCGAGGCTAGGCGTGGATGCTATAAGGGTGGTGATGGCAGACGAAGTCATTGATCCCGTTTCTGGCCAAGTGACACAGTATCCCGCAACAATTCTTGAGTTCTATTCCAATGGAGTAGAACGGCGGCATATTTTTGTTGCGAATGACGGGGGAAAGTGGAAGTTTGGCGAACTCGGCGAGCCGTTCCTATTTGAAAATATGGCAGCATATAAAGTAAGGTCAATCAAAGACCGATTTACTAATGCGATGTTACACAGCTATCTCAAAGAGTTGGGAGTTAATCTAAGCAACGCCAATTCTGTCTTGACTGAACCTGATCTAGGTTACTTACTGACCAAGCACGGGAAGATGCCAGCGAGTTACAAAGAGTTTAAAGACTGACCGAAGGGCGAACAAGTACGAGCAATTCAGTGCGACGCCAAATAAGCGCGTCGCACGTCCTCAATAGCCTGTTCCAAAGTCCACACCCCAGCGATCACACAACCAGCCCGTTCGGCGTCGTTCTCGGTCGCGTGGAGTTCTTCCAGCCTAAAACTAGCCGTGGTCTGTTGCCAGTGTTCATCCGCGTGCGCCAGTGCCAGGTAAAAACGCCGTTCGCGCAAGGTCTTGAGTGTGATGATGTTGGCTGTGTGGGCAATTTCATTGTTTTTCATGCTTTTTCACCTTTTTTCATTCTTTTGCAGAGATTTGCATCTTTTTTCAAAATTCATTGCAGATAATTGCAGAGTTTTTCACTGTTTTGCACAATATTGCAAGGTATTGCATTTTGCTGGTTAAAAGCATGAGTGGATACGCTCTTGAACGCTGATATTGTGGCTTGATGTGCAACAAAAAAACGGCGTTTTTGGGTGATTTAATCGTCCGAATTTAACATACACCATACGCACATTAGAAATGTGCCCAAGACCCGCATGAAATATAGGCTTGCACCTAAAACATTTCCGAGTAAAATAAAAATACATAAAACATCGTGATGGTAAGTATATGATTTTTAAACGAAAATGAAAGGAAATATATAGCATGCCCAATATCAATTTATTTTTTAATGAGCAAGAACTAGAAGCGCTCGAATTTCGTATGAAAACTTGTGGCGAAACGGCCAAGAGCACCCACATTAAGCGCGTGTATTTCGAAGGCGGTAAGCAAGACAATGCGCAGTTAGGCAGGATGCAAAGACAACTGGACTTGCTCACCGAGTCGAACGAACAGATGGCAAAGACCTTGCGGCATTTGATGCAAATGAAGGTCGATAGTACAGATGTCCATGCGTGAATATCGTGCTAATTTGATCGAATATTTGCTAACTTTGATTTAACAACAAGAGCATTTTCGCGGATAGCGAGTGCAAGATGAACTACCTTTGCTACTCTGCAGCATAGCGATTTATTCCTTACTAATGCGTTCCGGCGAGCACGCTTGGTCGTAAATTCGAGTGGATTCTTTTGCGCAGCACCATGTGAAAATTCCGTGGAATTTATTAGCGGGGTATTAGATCATTTTTTGGATATTAGAAGAATATTCGCGCAAACTGACCAACTCATGTCGCAAGAATATTACTTCAAATCTGACGAAAAGAATTAGAGGAAACCTTTATACAGTAAGCCTTTCAAGAGAAAATGGCGTTATCAAATATTCGATCATTGTTAGCGCGATATTCGAGCATGGATGTCCATGCGCGAATATCGTGCTAATTTGATCGAATATCTGCTAATTTTGATTTAATGACAAGAGCGTTTTCTTGGATAATCATTGAACGAAGAGTTTTTTTGCTGCTCTGCGACATAGCGATTTTTTCCATACCACGGAGTTCTGGCCAGCACGTTTGCGTGTAATGTGATGGCCAATTTTGAGCGCGTAAGGACAATAATTCGACACTGCATTTTGGCAGAAATGCCCAAAGCGAACTCGTCCAAAAGGAACTTGTTTCAGTCAAATTTTCCGTAGCTTGAGGCGAACCCCATCGGACTCTCGAAAACATTATTGCATCCGTGACTGCTATAGCAAACGCGCGCACTTCGAGCGATTGAACGCGGCTCAAACTCATTACGTGATTTGACCTGATATGAATCGACAGCTGTTGATTGTCGAATGGTATTTTCAAATACCATGCATATTCATGGAGTGCAGAAGAACGTTGTTCCGCTGGGTTCACGTAAAGAAGAGCATCAAGCAGATCGCTCGCTACTTGCCGTGCAGACACCACATCAAGCCGATATCTCGATCCAGCAATCTGCTGTGCCAATTCGTCGCAAAACAACCATTGCAAAAATGGCGAGGTTTTATCAAAGCTGTCGAGAATTTTATTAGTTTCCTGGTCACGCAATACGCGTTCGGTGGCCTTTAGTAATTGTGTCTCAATACCTGTCCAATTGTTGTAACAACGGAAAATATTACTCTCTATCGGTATAAGGCAACTTTCATGTTGATCGCAAACCACGCTCACAGCGTCAAGCCATTTACGTCGCCAATATATAGGTCGCCCATTCGCATGATCTTCGGCAAGACAATGCACACAAATTCCGAGTTCGCAGTAATGCAAAATATGGCCTGTTGAAGGTACCATTGAGGCAATCGATTCCTTTGAGTGACGACATGCTTTTGCAATAGTAAGCGCATCAGACAAATTTATTGGCCTAAGTAATAACCAGTTTTTTAGATAATTACAAGGTAGAGGTAAATGAATAGTTTTTAGCAGCGTAGAAACCGAGATGCCATAGTATGCTCCAAGGCGGCCAATCCAACTTCCTAGGCATTCATCTTCCAACGGCATGACGACAACGGGTAGAGGTTTTGGCGTGAACTCCATATTGATTACATTGCGGAGCTTTCAAAAGAAAGCGCAGCTGCTCGAATCAGATCGACCGTTATACGTTCCTTCCCAGAGCGAATTGCTAGACGTGCTGCATTGGTCAAAACATCGGCGACGAGCCATGTTAAACCACCACTAGCTTCAAGCAAAGCCTGCACCATTGGCTGATCACCAAGACCAGACCTTTCTCGAATTGGTATCGTTTTTTCGAAGGCTTGGACGAACCCTCGAAATTCATCACTCTCACGCCATCGCGCAAGTTCGAATCGGCGGAACCGACTCACCATTTGGTCATCGCTCTGCAACGCTAATACCGCATCCGCTGTCCCAGCGATGACGACACAGCAATTGAGCTGGTTCGATAAAAATTTAAGAAGGTTAAGCGCGCCGCGCTGTTCACGCGGTGAACCCGCTAGCAAATTATGAATCTCGTCAACGATCAACAGGCGTGGTTGAATCGCTTGCATGACTTTAAGTGTCGTGAACTCGAGTGCATCAATGCGTGCAGAAGGAGCGTAGGGCGCGTTTACGACTTGCAGTAATTCGGCATAGAAGCGACGCTGGGACGGAACGGCCGGCATTTCCATCACAATCAGCGGATGATACTCTACACCAGAACTTCGATCGTAAATTGGAGGATGCGTTCGTTTGAATTTCTCGATGATCATGCTCTTTCCCATGCCTGAGTCACCGTGAAGCAATAAACATGGCATGCGTTTGCGCTGTGGAGTATCAAACATCTCGCTGAGGATTTTTAGGACGTGGGCTGCGCGTGGATAATCAATCCATCGGTCAAGCCGCAAATGCGCTATTCTGGCATCGCTGTCTTGCGCTGCGATCGGTCGCATACTTTCAAGAAGGTGCTTAAAATCGCCCACAATTTATCCCTAATTCAACTCTGTCACTTTAAGTGTGACCATAACTCTGCTGCATAATCTGGCGCTTGCGTACCGTAATCGACACTCGTTTTAACTCCGTTTTTCTTATCGTTGTTTTCCACGGATAAACTGGATCGAGAACTTTGTTCTGATTGCTTTCTTGCCGTGGCCTTTCTCGCTGCTCGCGTTTTACTCAATGCTCCATCGATAATCGCGCGTTGTGCATTTATTGCTTTAAATAATCGCGCCTCATTGATGGTTTCGCGATTAATAGTACGAAGATGTTTCAAGGTCGCCACAACTTCCCACAGTGCGACAGCTGGGTGGCGCAAATCGGCATAACCGACTGTAATGATCGATTTATCAGGCAGCTCCACATGCAACACTGATAAGTTCGCCGGGTCGTAATGTGCTGTTACAGCAGTCTTTTGTGCCAACCATGGAGTCAAGATAGGGTTCCAATAACGGATATGGTTAAACAAGATACCGCTGCGCTGCAAAGTACGGCGTATGGCAGGCAAAAAGGCAATAAAAACTTCATTAGGCCGTTTTACTGGACGCACAAGAGGTGCAGCAACCTGCCAAGCGGCATAAGGTGTACCTCCTTTAAGGCCATGGTGCTCGGTGTGATGGTAACGTTCACCAATTTCAAGCGCGAGCCAAAGTTCAAATTCACTTAGCGTTAATGCTGCGGTTTTCTCTGGAGCGAAGTGCTTACGGTTTTTCACTGAATGGCCAGTGGCACCAGGAAGACTCTTAAGTTTATTCATCAAGGTGCCAATGACGCGTTCAATATGACCTCCGAATTGCGGTCGTCCAATCGGACGATAAATAAGTTCAATACCGAATTGGGTGCATCCTCGAGATAACGCTTTACTATGGAACTCTGTGGCATTGTCCAAGTGAAGACTACGTGGTAGACCTGCCATGGGCCAATCTATTTCTAGTCCAAGTGACTTGATCCACGTTGATTTGTCGTGAGCAATTCGACTAATTAGTAAACCAACGGTCGTAGCACTAGGCGGCTCAAAGGTGACAAGAATCGCCACAATTGCACGGGTCGCTATATCCATCGCCACTGATAACCAAGGCCGTCCGATAGGAAGGCGATATAAATTATCAACAACGTCAATATCGCACTTCGTGTGATCGATTTGCACTACATCAAGCGCCTTACTAACCGAATAGTTGCCCGCAGCCGCGGTGATTTGACGATCCGTTTCTTCATTGCGCCGAATAACAAGTGTGGGCACCGTGCGGCGCAGACATCGGTCAATAGAACTGCGAGATGGCATCAAAATACCATCGATTCGGCAGCGTCGCGCGACCTCGTCACAGACATCAACGACGCGAATTTTTTTCAACTTCCTAGATAGACGTTCAATTACTTGATCAACAATAGATTTTTGCGCTACCGACAAACGTGTGGAACCGGTGGGGAATCCCGGTGATCGACCAACCACGGCAGAAGCAAGATCTAGATCCAATAAGCGCCGGCGATATCGATACACTGTTGTCCAGTGAATTTGAAGTCTTGCTGCGATTTCTTGCGCCTGAATTTTCCCAAATTCCTGTTCCAGTGTCGGCCGAACAAGCGCGTCAATCAACGCAATCCGTTCCCATTTTTTAGGCTCAATATCACTGAGCGATCCCTGTGTAGAAGAGATCACTTTCGAGTGGTTGATTTTGCGCTGCACCATGTGAAAATTCCGTAGAATTTATTAGCAGGGTATTGGATCATTTTCTGGATGTTAGCAGAATATTCGCGCAAAATGATCATCTCGTGTTGCGAGAATACTACTCCAAATCTGACGAACAGAATTAAAGGAAACCTATATACAGTAAGCCTTTCAAGAGAAAATGGCGTTAGCAAATATTCGATCATTATTAGCGCTATATTCGAGCATGGACATCGACAATTCTTGACGTTGGATCGAAGTACTTTCCCCCTAGGAATGTCACTGCCGGGCGGTTTGGTGCGGGACGATGATGAGCAAAACGAACTCGGTATTCCAGGCAATATATTTGCAGCACTTCGAGTTGCAGGCGGCAAGGTATTAGGTGCTGTAAATCCCGAATACGGTATTTGTGAAGTCGAAGGACGCAAATACTATTTTGTGAGAAGCGAAGCTGGAAATGAAGCACGCATCTACATGGATAGGACGATTTCTCACGCCTATCGAGATCACCTTAAAGACATTGCAGTTCCATCTGATCCCCGCCATATTGTCGACACCGTCGGTTTCCTCGTTGAGATTGCTGATCCCGAAGAGGTTGAAGGAAGGTGGCTTCCTGAAAGTGTCATTACGACGCCCTATGCGAAGGAGGGCTCGTTTGCTTTCGGTCACCACAAACAAATCGCTGCGGCACTCATTGCAAAGAATTTCACGAAAACCCAAGGCATATCCCATCATGAATGGATTCGGGAATGGGTAAAAAATCCCGTGAACATGTATGAGGAAATTCGGGTGCGTTTCCGGAAAAATAACGATAGTTTAGATACATCCATCTTAGAACTCTTACCGGTCGTTGAATATTTCCGTAGTCAGATGATGATTGCGTCCATCGAAGAAAATTGCCAGAAGAATCCAGCGCTTGCCTCTATGCGCGATCAGTTGTCACACAAACTCCACCATATAACGATACAAAATGGCGCGATGTGTCCCTATGCCTCGACAGTACGTATCCTATTTGAAGCCGTGGGCTTTTTTGATGTGGCATGTCGTACAGAGAAAAACCTCAGCACCCATTTTCAAAAAAAATATTGGTACCGCTATGAAGAACTTATGCGTCGGCTTCCGGAAGTTATCGTTATTCCTACCTTTGATAATATTTCTGCGACCGATCTCATGAAAATCCGCGGTACGCCTGTCTATTTTATTGGTGTATCAACCGAACCAGTGTACGTCGACGAATTCTGGCAATCTCCCCTTGAGTTCCTTATTCACGATCTCAATCATGCGTGGAAGATGATGGATATGGATGATCGTTTTTTACAGAATCATCCAAATTTGACCAGAGTCGAACTGATGAAAACGTCCAATCAGTTCATTCACGAGTACTTCCCGCGTATCGCAATCCAAAAGACAGATACAGAACAACAAAAGGAATTGAAGAAGCTAAAGAAAATACTGCTTTTTGAGGTCGGACATGAAGATGCTCGGCCTTTATTGGCAAATATCGTTTGTGAAGCCTTGCTCGAAGAAGAAGGGTACGAATTTCCAGATAGCGTAGTCCGATATGATGAAGAGGACAAACAGGCCTATTTGGAAAAACGTACCATCCCTGGAATTACAGCGCTTTCCTATGTCAGACATAAACTGCAACATGGCTTCTTCGATCAAACAGACTCGCAAAACATTCAGATCGTTTCTCCGAAGTACCGTACTGTTGAATGGATCGTACAAGCGGCAGAAGAATTACTAAGCGAAATGCATGCAACAATTCCACCTGCAGTTCAATCAGAAGGATTGACGCACCACCTAACGCGCCAAGCATGCTCCAGAGGACCCACGATACTCCATTCACCGGAGAATCTAGATCCTGCTGTGGATCAATATGGAGATGGCACGGCTTCTATGAAATAAATACCAATTAGGCGTTTGAAACGACATCGAGAAAGTATTGAATCGGATAAATATACAAATCTCTATTTCAACGGGATTCGCTTTATCGTTTTATCAAAAATCAACCTAGTAAGTCGGATTTTTGTTGAACACTACAAACGTAATACGAATCCTTTTTGTCAAAGGAAATATCAACTGGCAAAAATTGTCCGATAACCGCTGCATTTGTCTTTGCATGCTGTGTCACTGTATTGGTTGTAAAGCGCCCGCCACCTGCCAAAGCGAACGGCAGCATAATTTGATCTGCTAGATGTTCTCCAACAGTGGCACCAGAAATAATGAAGCGTCGCACCTGCGTAAGCAAGTTTCTAGCAACTGTTTCAGAACGCACCATTTTTTCGCCAAACTCGCTGAAAACGTTAATCACATTCCGCTGCTCTAGCGTCATCAATAAAGCATTGCCTGGGCCTTGATCGTTGGAAAGACCGCGCACGAAAAGCTGAGATTCATTCCAGCCCATTCCTGCCCCTACACATTCCAATTCACGATTGGCGACGCTGACGGGAACACCGGCGATAAAACTTTCTGCATACCCAGTAATACGCTCACCTGACTCCATCAGTTCAATCACATTGAGTTTTGCACATGGCGTTATACGTGCCTGAATTTCTCCGCCACCCGCTGGATAGAATCCAAATCGCTGGAGTTCGATATCCAGCGTTGCCCCCATATCTGCCAACACACGGCCATACGAGCGTTGCAAGAAATGGGCTGGTGGCGCCATCATATTGTGCGTCCCGCCTGTAATATGGATGGTTGATGGGCCGTCGGCGTACAGTAAGGCAGGTATCAAAGTTTGTAATACCAAAGTGCAGCTGCCCGCTGTCCCAATTGCGAATTGATATTCGCCGCCCTTAATTTTTCCAGGTCTAAATTCGAGTGTTTGCGCTCCAACTGCTGCAGAGGCGATTTCGCCATCGCAGATTTGTGCCGCTGCTTGCACGGCCACTAGATGTTGACGCATCAATCCTGGTTTAGGCCGATTCGCTCTGATATTAGTCATCCGAAATGGTTGACCAGTAATCATGGAAAGAGTGAGCGATGATCGTAAAATCTGCCCACCACCTTCACCTGAAGCACCATCAATTTCTATCATTTTTGTTTCTCTCTTTTTTATTCTTATCCAATTTTTTGCGAGGATTCCCAAGGATTATTGTGCCTTGGGAGTACGCAAAGCATCGTTTACCCTTTCACGCAGACGATCTGTTTTAATGTATGCACAACTTCAACCAAATCTCGCTGCGCCACCATCACGGCATCGATATCTTTGTATGCCATTGGGATCTCATCAATCACATCAGCATCTTTACGACATTCCACACCTTCGGTCGCTTTGACCTGATCAGCAATCGTGAACTGCTTCTTGGCTTGGGTACGACTCATAGTGCGACCGGCACCATGACTACAGCTATGGAAGCTATCAGCATTCCCTTTACCGCGAACAATGAAACTCTTGGCACCCATTGATCCTGGAATGATCCCAAGTTCACCTGCTTTCGCCGATACCGCACCTTTGCGCGTAATCAACACATCTTTACCGAAGTGGTGTTCTTTCTGCACATAGTTATGATGACAATTCACTGCCTCAACATGCGTCTGAAATGGTTTGGTGATGATCGTTCTCACAGCGGCAACCAAATTTTGCATCATCACTTCGCGATTCATTCGCGCAAACTTTTGTGCCCATGACACGGCTTCCACATAGTCATCGTAATGATTTGTACCCTCTGGCAGGTACGCCAAATCCTGATCAGGCAAATTGATAAAATGTGTACGCATATCTTGCTTCGCCAGTTCAATAAAATGGGTTCCGATCGCATTCCCCACACCTCTTGATCCTGAGTGCAACATAAACCAAACAAAATTCAATTCATCCAGGCAGATCTCAATAAAATGGTTACCTGATCCCAAAGTTCCCAAATGGCGGTAGTTATTGGTGTTCTTTAACTTCGGCGTCTTAAGGCATACCAGATCGAACTCATCTTTTAGTTGCAACCAAGCTGCATCGACAGGCGTTGGAGGCGTCTCCCATGATCCTTTATCACGCCCTTTAAATCCTCTGGTTTTCGGCGACATTCCATGCGGGATGGCACGTTCAATTGCGCTTCTTAATGGTCCGAGGTTATCTGGCAAATCATTGGCAGTCAACGTGGTTTTGGCGGCCATCATTCCACATCCGATATCGACACCCACTGCTGCAGGAATAATGGCACCGAGCGTCGGTATCACACTACCAATGGTCGACCCTTTACCCAAATGCACATCCGGCATCACGGCAATATGTTTGTAAATGAAAGGCATTTTTGCCGTATTGGTCAATTGTTTTTTTGCAGCATCTTCAACAGGAACGCCTTTGGTCCACATCTTTACGTGGCTTCCACCTTCAACATTCATGACATCGTATTCTTCGTGTTTCATATTATTCTCATTCTTAAAAATTAGGGGATGACAAGTGGCGATGAAATATCGTCTAAGCTATTGATTTTCACCAACCCGGATTTGAACCAGGGACTCCGAAATAACTTTCGGCGCTCTACCATGTAATTTCATCTGCATTCATCAAAAAGGGTGGCGACAAAAATAAAAGAAACGTTTCTCATGACTCTACCAACTGAGCTAAAGGACAATCGCTTGCACTTCCTGGGCTCGAACCAGGGACAAATGTAGTTTCTTTCAGCATTCGCCGAAAACATAAACAACAGCACGACAAGGGTTGGAAAGAATGAGGATTCGAACCTCTGAGCAGCCTTCCGAAAAAGGATACCTACTTCCAGATGTAATCTTTCCAGCATTCGTGCAAAACTTCACTTAACAGCCTACCAGGTCGGACAAAACATGTTGCCATACCTGTTCGGCTTGCGAATAGGATTTCTTCCCGGCGTTTCTGCCGCTTCCTCTTGGTACGACATCCAATTGAGCGATGGTGTGACAAGGGGTTGATGTGATCGAACATTTCAGGGATGTAATCACACCAGCATTCACACTTTGCTCAAAACTTGCACTTCTAACGCTAATTAACCAACTCATTTTAATCTCCATTGATCCTGTCACACCCTAGTGACTCGTTCAAATATTGATAGACTTAATTTCGTTCACCCAAAACATGGCATTCAACTGATCTGCTGCAAACGCGGCAATAATTTTAAAAACATCATCCGAGAATCCACCAATATTCAAGATGTCTTCACGTTCGACCACTTGCGATGTTTTACTAGGCGTCACGTTAATACATACCAATTTCGCTGTCGGATTGCGTTGCTTAAAAATTTCCCATTCTCGCAATGTCGCTGTTGCGCCGCGGCTCGTCGCGTCTATCCATGACTCATTATCGGAGACGTAAATAACCAGGTCGGCATTGGTCTTCGCTTTGTTCATTTGCGCTAGCGGCGCACTACAATTCGTTCCACCGCCGCCGATCGATGCCAGCTTTTGTGCATTGGTCATCACTGTGTCGCGCGGATTTATACGACAATCCACAACGTCCACTTCAAATGGAATCAGCATCGCATCACGATTCTTTCTTAAGACTGCAGCGGCAATCAAAGCGGCTACATCGATACAGCGTATCTTCGATGAAGCTGAACCACGATTACCCGTCACCGCAGATTGCATCGAACCAGAAACATCGGGGCAAACCACGACCTTGCCAGCTATTTCAGGAATATTCACTAACGCTATTTCCAGCGCGTCCTCCAATGCCTCACGAATTTCAATAGGCACTTCATTGGAACAGGCCAAATAAGCCGCCATGAGCTGATACGGGAACACCTTGCTCTTCGCAATCGCATCGGCATCTTTCAGCTTGGCTGCGATTGCTTCCGTCATACCAGGCAAAGCAAATACACCTTGTCGCGCAAACGTATTCAAATTCATCCTTACCATTTGCCATCCACCTTGTAATGCAATTTTTGCCCAAGCCGCGTCGTTCAATTCCATCGCCGTCAGCATCTGAAAAGGCACCTCTGGTATTGCTTGTGTGCGATCTTGCTTGTACGCTTCGAATGCCGTTACTAACGGAGGCAAAGCAGCGACGTTACAAGGCTTACCAATTAACCAAGCGAAGAACGCTTCACGCCATGCTTCCACCGGTTTCGGATGGACCATCTTCACCACGTCTGCCAACGATGGGTTATTCCCTACCGCTGCAGCCAATAATTCTTTCTCAGTTGCAGAATTCAACCACGCCTGAACTAATTTCTTAGGACGGCTCCCCATCGATTTACGACCGGTCGCACCTGAGCGGATAATCTGCACAAAGTTGCGCAACATCTTGCCGTTATTGATCACGCGCTTGAATGTACGAGGCAGTTCAGGAGCCGTTTTGACCGCCAATGCCGCCACCAACAACGCAGGCATATCCTTCATATAACCGCGTTCACGGCAATACACGGCCGTTTGCGCGATAAATTGTGCGTCTAGTTCAGAGCACAGCTGCATCACTGTTTCTAGTTGCGCTTCAGCACTCGCATAGAAAGTCGCATTAAGACACCCTGTTGCGGCGTATTGTGCTAACTGTTGCTGTTTGCTTAGTGCATAAGCCGGTGCGCCTGCAAAATTATTAGTGTTGGCATTTGGTAGAAATCTGCCCTTGATGCTTTGGAACAATTGGGAATTAGCCATTTTCATTTCCATCTAATTATTGTGTTTAGTGAGTTTGCTTTTCGTTACAGGTGCTTGCTTCTTGCTCTATGTATTGCAATGAGCGTGCCAGAAATGGCTCTTAAGCTTTTTGAAGTAGATAACTCATTGATTTATAAAGACATAGGTAACTACCAAACTTCTTTGTCAGCGCTTTGCATTATTCGCATTTAGTGATAAATTATCTTTTTTTAGAAAAGTTTATCCAAAATGAAACCAAAGAAGATCGTGGTGATTGGCTTTGTTGGCACCCAACTCGATAGCGGGAAGGGAAGTGGGCGATGGGAGAAATGGCGCCCAACGGTCGCCTTAATGCAGCATGAAGAAATGATGGTTGACCGATTGGAATTGCTTTATAGCGGCAAGCATGAAGCATTGGTGGAGCAGGTAAGCAAAGACATCAACGCCGTTTCGCCAGAAACCAAGATCAAAGTGAGCCATTTAGCGATGTCCGACCCATGGGACTTTGAAGAGGTCTACAGTTGCCTATTTGATTTTGCGAGAAATTTTCATTTCGATACAGACAATGAAGAATACTGGATCCATATCACGACGGGTACACACGTAGTCCAAATTTGTATGTACCTGTTGACGGAAGCCTTCTATTTTCCCGGCAGGCTTTTGCAAACATCCCCTTCGCGCCGTCAGATAATTGGCGATCCAGGTAGTTACGCGTTAATTGACCTAGACCTATCAAAATACGATCAGATCGCTCAGCGCTTCTCTCGCGAACAAGAAGAAGGGGTTGCTTTTCTTAAGTCCGGCATCTCGACTCGCAATGCGCGCTTCAATAGCATGATTGATGAAATAGAGCGTGTCGCCATCAAATCCAAAGCACCGATACTGCTCATGGGACCAACCGGCGCTGGCAAATCATTTCTTGCTAAACGCGTTTTTGAATTGAAAAAAGCGCGTCACAAACTACAGGGAAAGTTTGTCGAGATCAATTGCGCGACCATGCATGGGGATGGCGCGGCATCCACTTTGTTTGGCCATATCAAGGGTGCCTTCACCGGTGCAGCTTCTGATCGCCCTGGGCTTTTGCGTGCTGCCAATAAGGGCCTATTATTTCTCGATGAAATCGGTGAATTGGGGCTAGATGAACAGGCGATGCTGTTGATGGCGATTGAAGAAAAACGATTCCTGCCGGTAGGCAGCGACAATGAAGTACAAAGTGATTTTCAGCTCATCGCAGGCACCAATCGTGATTTATCGAAAGAAGTCATGCAGGGGCGATTTCGCGAAGACCTCTATGCGCGAATTAATTTATGGAGCTATGAATTGCCCAGCCTTGTAGAACGTTTAGAGGATGTCGAACCTAACATCGATTATTTGTTGGGGCAATTCAGTGCAGAGCAAGGACAAATGGTGAGGTTCAATAAAGAAGCGCGTGAACGCTATATGCGCTTTGCCGTATCACCTGAAGCAATATGGAAAGGCAACTTTCGCGACCTATCCGCTTCGATCACGCGCATGGCCACACTTGCCGACGCTGGTCGCATAACGGACACCGTTGTTTCGGACGAAATTCTGCGGCTAAAAAAACTCTGGCGACACTACGAACAACATGACACCTCAGAAGGCATTGAATTAAGTAAAGTGCTGGCACCAGAGGAACTAGACAATCTTGACCTGTTCGATGCGATGCAACTCAAAGCCGTATTAGGCGTGTGTAAAGGTTCGAAATCCATTTCCGATGCCGGGAGAAAATTGTATGCCGCTTCGCGTAATTATAAAGAAAAACCAAATGATGCGGATAGGTTGAAGAAATACTTGGCTAAATTTAGCCTTTCATGGAATGCACTCTTTTTGGAGTAAGGTGTATTAGCTCATACGCGATCTGACAGTTACCAGTTTTTCTAGGGTGTCTGTCAGGTTGAATTTGAGTCAAATTCTTTTCAACCCAAATCAATTTCCCTTCAAGCAAAGTATCATTGGCGTTCTGCCGCCTACATTCGCATTAACTGTGGAAGTCCATTCGTTCCGATATTGACGTTGCATCTTGGTTTCCCTCTCGCTTTAACTAAGAAATGACACTGCAAAATGGACTACTCATGATTGTGCGGGAATGTTTTTCCAGTTTAATCCTGATTTTAGATTTATCTTAAAAAATTGTGCTACCCATAGCAGAGCATCCATTCAATGTTTTGGCATAATTGCTTCCATCTACTACAGATAGTTTAAGCAAAATTCAAAAGGAGCTAGCGCAATTGGCTGTAGATCACACACTGCATGTTTTAAGGCGCCTAAGCCAGGACAAATGTCCAGTACACATCGTGGTTTACCGCAGGTAAGAATGAGGTGCAGGAGGGCGGTTGTAGGGTTGTGTAACATTAACATAAGGCATCGTAGCCTCAGTGTAGACTTTGGCGTTTTCAAAATACGCAGGTAAAGATACAAACGACGAAGCGACTGCGCTTTCCGATAGAAGTGATTTTAGTTTGTATCCGTTGGTATGCAGCATACCCGTTAAGCTATCGGCAAATTGAGGAAATGATGGAAGAGCGAGGTGTCTGTGTCGATCATTCCTCCATTAGCCGGTGGTCGATCCGATTTCTGCCGATATTAGAGAAAGTATTTCGCCAACATAAGCGACAAGTTGGTACACGCTGGCGTATGGATGAAACCTATATTAAGGTCAAAGGTGTTTGGAAATATCTTTATCGCGCAGTCGATAAAGAAGGTAAGACAATTGACTTTCTATTGACTGCAAAGCGTGATAAAGCAGCAGTCATGCGTTGCTTCGACAAGGCGATGCAGGATAACGGCATTCCAGAAAAAGTGACGATGGACAAGAGCGGAGCAAACAAATCAGCGATCGATGAAATCAATGATGCGATGGATGTACCGATGCTCATTCGCCAGGTGAAATACCTCAACAACAACGTCGAGCAAGACCACCGCGCAGTGAAACGAATAACAAAAGCAATGCTTGGCTTCAAATCATTTCACGCAGCGACAAGCATCCTGGCTGGCATCGAACTAATGCACATGATTCGCAAAGGCCAGCTGATGTTTGGTGGCACAGAAGAGATGTCTTTTGCCGACCAGTTTTATGCTTTGGCAGGACAAATCCATTCAGCTTGAGAGCGAATATAAGACCTGCCAGTATTTCGACTTGTAGTTATTAACGCGACAAAACCCTATTGGGCGCTATCTACTTCCAACATCACTTTCGATATTGCCATCGACTAATTTGATTGTACGGTCGCACTGTTCAGATAATCTTGGATCGTGTGTAACTAGTAAAACTGCACAGCCGGATTCTCTGTTGAACTTACGAAATAGCGCAAATACCTCGGCTGCGGATTTGGTGTCGAGATTACCGGTTGGTTCATCAGCTAACAATAGAGCTGGATTGGTAACCAATGCGCGAGCAACGGCGACGCGTTGTTGTTGGCCTCCGGATAATTGGTCGGGCTTGCGTTGTTCTAAGCCATCGAGTCCGACTTCGGCGAGTAGCTTACGCGCGCGCGCAATTTGATCTTTTGTTGGTTTTCCGCCGGCTACCATCAACGGCATTAATACATTTTCTAAAGCTGTAAATGCCTGAATTAAATGGTGGAACTGAAATACGAAGCCGATGGTGCTTCCTCGTAAGGCGGTACGCCGCGCATCATCCATCGATCTTGTTGCCTCACCGAGTAAATATAATTCGCCTGCAGTCGGTCGATCTAATAAGCCAATGATGTTGAGAAGTGAACTTTTTCCTGAACCGGATGCACCTACTAAAGAAGCGAAATCGCGGCGTTGTAAGATTAAATCAAGACCATGCAACACCTCAGCCTCAGTGGATTTTCCGACGTTATAACTTTTTCTTAGACCTTCAAGACGTAATATTTGTTCGTTAGCGTCGAGTTTAGACATGACGGATCGCCTCCACAGGATCAAGCGCAGCGGCACGCCTTGCTGGTACCGCAGCTGAAAGCACGCCTGTTACCGTCGCTAGTGCAGTCGCAGCAACCGGCAGCCAAGGATCAACTGGTATATAAAACAGCTTCGGCCCGAAGGTGTTGAATGCGCCAACCAACCCATAGCCGACAACCACGCCGAGTAGAGAACCCGCCATGCCAAATAATGCCCCCTGAATCAAAAAAACGCGCAACATTTGTTGCCTGGTGCTGCCCATCGCACGCAAGATTCCAATTTCGCGCGTACGTTGCACCACGCTTACGGTCAGTACACTTGCAATACCAAGTGCGACGCTCAATGCGACGAATACACTAATCATTTGCGTCGACAGACTTTGTGAACGCAGGGCATTCATTAGTTGAGTGTTCGTTTCCATCCAACTTTCTGCTTTTAAGCCAGTAAGCCGAGCAATGCGCGCAGCAATCGTTTGTGCTTCGAAGATATCATCGACTGTCACATCAATAATCGTTGCAGCACCCGGCAAGTCAAGCAAGGACTGCGCTTGCTTCATATCGAGGTAAACGTAGCGTGCATCCAACTCACGTACACCAAGTTCGAAGATGCCAGCAACATTCACCACGCTATCACGCCCTTGTCCACCATCTAGCCTAAGCTTGTCGCCTACACGCATACCGAGATCAGTCGCCAACTGTTTACCGATCACTGCATCACCAGCACCAATTCGGAAAACACCTGAGACGATATCCTCTTGGATCGGAATAATACGCAAATACCGAGAGGCATCAATGCCAACCAAGGCGACAGATTGCAGTGCTTCGCCACGTCGCGCAAACGCTGGACCAGAGATAACTGGCGAAACGACCGTTACGCGTGGTTGTCGGTCAAGTACATCACGGACCTGCTGCCAATTATTGATGGATCGAAGACGTTGTGCACGTTTAGTTTCGATCAATAACTGTGTGCTGCCTTGGGGTGGCGGGAGAATACGATTACGTTCCTCCGTTTGTTGAATCTTAATATGGGCTTGGGTACCCAAGGTACGTTGAATGATATTGCCTTGTAGTCCTGTGATGAGGGCAGTAAGAAAAACGATTACAGCAACACCGACGGCGATGCCAATCAAAATCAGCGTACTCTGCGCCCTGCCTTCGCGCAGGAACTTGGTTGCGATGGTCCACTCAGTCCACATTGGCATTAGTCCAGCTTTACTGGTAATTCTTTACGCGTCGCAGGGTCGACAGAAGAGCTTGTTGCTTTGACTCTAACTCGATCCCCGTCTACCAATGTCGTTGGTACAGTGGTCAAAACCCAATCACGAGCACGCAAACCAGTCGTTACTTCGGTTTGGGTTAAACCACGTAAGCCGAGCTTCACATTGCGCTGTACGGCGCGACCATTTTCAACTATCCATAGTTTGGCGTTCGCTCCATTTATCTGATTTAGCGCATCGTTCGTGACAACGAGCGCACGATCGCGGCGCCCGGTCTCCACGTTCACCGAGACAGTCATCCCTTGCCGTACAAAATCCGGTACTGGTGTTACACTAAGTCGAATGTCGATAGTCCCGCGTTGCGCATCAACACCTGGTGCAATGAAACTTACTTTTGCTGAAAATGGACGTGAAGGAAACGCGTCGGCAATGCACGTCGCGGCTTGTCCGATCGCGAGCACTTCTAGATTTTTTTCATCTAGTGGCATCAATACTTCTGTATCACCACTGCGAGCGATTTCGAAGAGAACACGACCAGGTTGTGCTAAATCCCCTGGTTCTGCATTTCTAGTTAATACGGTCCCATCGACTTCAGCGCGAATGGTCGTCTTTGCTAATTGCGCTTTGGCATTGGCTAAACGAGCACGCGCCGCTGTCTCTCCAGAGCTGCCAGTTGCCAGCGAATTTGCAATGAATTGTGCCTGTTCGAACGCAGTGCGGGCAGCAGTTTCGATTTGAACTGCTTGTTCCATCGATTCATTGGTAATCATCCGTTGCCGAAACAGATCACGACGCCGATTCGCCTCGCGGCTTGCCTGAGCTAATCTTGATTGTGCTTCACGCAAACTAGCTTGTGCTTGCGGACGCGATGTTTGTTGCAACTGCGTCAAGGCCGCCTCGGCCTCTCGCAACCCAGCCTCGAGATCATCGGCACGCAATATCGCTAATACATTTCCAGGTTTTACCGAATCCCCTTCTCCTACCCGCCGCTCAAGGATAACGCCTGTCACCGGGCTACTAACTTGCGCACGTGATACAGCGGCAATCCGACCAGTGGCGACTACAGTTTGCACCAAGGTTTGCTCAATTACTTGATAGCCGGGCAAGGTAGGTCCTCGCACTTTCTGCATTAAGATCCAAGCAAAAATTCCGATGATTAAACAGATAGCGACAAAAAAATAACGTGAGTATTTCATAGCCCGACTTAATGTAGACATAATGCATTGAGTTTAACCTGTTTCCTACAATCATTAAAAAACTTTACACATTTGTTTGCCTCATTTGATCGTTATTTTCTGGTAGCGCTTTCCCCCGAATCTTCAATTTGGTCGGACTAGACTTCCCCTAATTCAATAGTCATATTTACGACTCTTTTTCGATTGGTAAATTTGTCTGCAAGAATTCTGTTTTAATAGGAAAAGTGTAGGTATAACTGCTTCCGTCTACGTCAGGAAAATTTTTAGTCGCTAGCATCCTTGAATGAAATCGGAAACCGAGGTGAAACCATTAAAAATGACGACCCAACTTTGCACCCGGTTCGTCCCACTCTTGTTGAGGGACCATCGACTTCAACTTTTAAGTGCACCAAGGCCTCCGTTCGGAGGCTTTTGACTTTGTAGTTTTTGTTTTATTTTGCCTTCCAAAACGCGGCCGCTCATGGCTTGCCGGTATTCAATCTCAGCATGAGCGTCATCGGATGTAACGGCGACGACTGAAAACCATAGTGTTCGTAGAACGCCTTGGCTCGGTCGTGAAGCGCATGCACTAACAACGCTCGGACACCAGCGTTCTGAGAAACCACCACCGCCCGGTTGACGGCGTCTTGCAGCAGGGATGCGCCGAGCTTGATACCCTGCGCTCGATAATCAACCGCCAGCCGAGCCAGCACCATCACCGGAACTGGATCAGGCATATTCCTGCGCATAGAGCTGGTTGCCATGTGATGGGAGACGGCTCCTGCGGCCATAGCGTAATAACCGAAAACTCGGCTGTCCTGATCCGTCACTACAAATGTACGGCTGGCACCGCTAAGTTGGTTGGTCATTGCGCGTCGCTTGAGCCACTCATCTAGAACGGCCTCGCCACACTTAAATTCATCCAAAATTTGGGTGGCCGCGAGGGGCTGAGGTGAGTTGCAAGCTCATGCCTTGACTGCGCCCCAAGGAGGCGCCACTGCCATGAGACGCTCAAGCCCTAGATTTTGAAGAGGCGGAGCGTCAAGCATTGCAGTGAACTGCTGGAACTTGGCGGCATCCAGGTTGAAGAATACTTGGTCAAGTACCACTGCCTGCGCTTTGTCGCAGGCGGCCTCAAGCATAAAGTCCGAACGGTTTTTGCCCAGCAAAGTTGCAGCGCGATCAATCAAATCTCGCTGTTCGGGCAATGCCCGTATGTTAATGGCGGCGTCGCGCATGCTTTCCTCCTTTGAGTGAATACACAATCGATACACAAAAAATAGCCAAACGTGTAGCTGTTGTCAATACGCACTATTCGTTGTTCGGCAAGCTGGTTGATAGGTTAGCTACCAGTCGCAGGATTAAACTGGGTACGTAAAACTAAAATCTGGGTTTAATTTTGTGTCAACACGGAAAACCGCTTGCTTGTCACAAAAACGAGGTTTGACTTTTTATCTACGGTTTGTTTTTCATCAACGTTTGCAACGCCGCAAATGGGTTATGTGTAGCATGTTTCATTTTGTTTTCACCCGAAGTGCCTTGTTGATCAGCTTCAAGATAGCGAGAGTGTTCGTTGTCGTGGCAATATAAACATAGTAACTCCCAATTGCTGCCATCGGCTGGATTGTCGTCATGATTATGATTGCGATGATGCACAGTCAATTGCGAGACATTACTGTGATTGAATTCGCGCATGCATCGTCCGCAAATCCATGGATACATTTTTAGCGACCGTTCACGATAACCTTGTGCTCGCTCAGCAGAGTTGCGGTTAGCCTCAGCGACGATTTTATCAAGTTTGGCGGTATCTATTTTCTTTGTGCTCATACGTTACTCCCTTAGTCAATGCGCGGTATTTCGATTATCAGCGTCTAAAAGCGTTCACATCCCAAAAGATAGGGTTTTAACGCATTAACGTAAACCTCCATAGCATTAGTTGTCAAACGGCGCCCAACATTTTCCAGTAATCAGCTTGCATATTCACCCCATACATTTCTTGGCATCCTTAACCAGAAGCGTATTGGAGCGATTTTCCAGTGTACTGAAATTAACAAAAACTGGAAAAATGACTGCGCTGTTTAACACCTTGTGGTGTTGGCGCAGTATTTAATGAGGCGAGGAACGTATTTCAATTTTTTCAGTAGTCTATGAAAAAAATTTTTCGCCGCGTGTTTATTTCGACGGGGTTGAACCAGAGTATCAAGGACTTCACCATCTTGATCAACAGCGCGCCAAAGGTATTGACGTGTGCCGTTGATAGTCAGGAAAACTTCATCTAAATGCCAGCAGTCACCCGGTCTCTTGGCTTTTGATTCGAGACGTTTTGCGTACAGACCACCGAATTTTATCGTCCAATCACGAATGGTTTCATAGCTGACCGTTACACCACGTTCAGCCATCATTTCTTCGACATCTCGATAGCTTAAACTGAACCGAAAGTAGAACCACACGCAGCGGCTAATAATTTCGGCAGGAAATCGATGGCGATAATATTGTGGTTTTGATGAGTTAATACGTTATCATCATCCTTATGAACTTAACTTGACAATACCATATGTTCCCCGCAGACGAAAAGATCCGCCGAAAACTATCTTTGATGTATTGTCTTTTTGTGGTGCTATTTAAATAATTCTAATTACACTTTCAGAAAGACGTATCATGATTATGGCTCTGATCCTAACACCGAAAACAATAGTAGTTTCCCTCTCAGTTTTGCTATTGATCTCTTGTTCAAGCCAACCGATTCGTGAAACGAGCAAGGTAAGCTCTTCTGACATCCAACCATCTTCTTTATCAACAAAGCTTGTTGCGACTGATCGTTGCCAATTTAGTGAAGGCACTTCTCCTGGCTTAGTCATTGAGGGGAAAATGCTTAACGAAAGCTTCCGGATCGAAGATCAGTCTGTCTACATTCAGGATGATAAAATTGTCGATATTAATACAAGCAGTTCACTAGCGATTAAATATCCAAACACAGGTATCTTAAAGTGTGAAAACGCCTATTTCGCGCCAGGCTTTATCAATGCCCACGAGCATACGAGTTTTAGCTATCAGTACCCCGATCCTATATTGTTACCTGATTATTTGCACCGTGAGGAGTGGCAAAAGGGCTTGCATGGGAAATACGCGCTGAAATACGATAAGTCCACACAAGACCCCAAAATTTTATTCTGGATTGAGTTAAGGCATCTTCTCGCTGGCGAGACAGTGATTGCTGGGAGCGGATATTTTGATGGTTTGCTTACCAACATTTCCAGCGATGAGAAAGCCAAATTCAATGCTGACCTTGCGACATTTCCGTTTACAAACAATATGGCCACCGCTTTCAAACCTTATTGTGATGACCGCTCAAGTACTCTTCCTAATGTAGGCGGTATAAAAGATAAAATTCTCAATTCCCCTTATGTACCGCATATTGGCGAAGGATCGAACTGTGTGGCGGAAGGTGAAATTTTGGCGTACTTCAAATTCATCAAAGACTCTCCAGATCCTCGCCGTAAATTCTCCATGATTCATGCGATTCCGCTAGAGATAGTTGGCGCGAAAACGATCAAGGACAATCAAGTGTCCGTCATCTGGTCACCACGCTCAAACTTAGCCCTCTATGGCACCACGTTGGACCCGATTAAACTGATCGATCAGCAAGTCTCATTGGCATTAGGCACCGATTGGTCACCATCAGGCTCATTTAACATACTTGCGGAAATGAACTGTGCACATTCATACACTAGTCAAAAATCATCACGTCCTGTGAGTGGTAATGAACTTTGGAAAATGACGACATCGGAGGCTGCGGTTTCATTAGGCATCAACAACATCGCTGGTTCAATTTCTGTCGGTAAATTGGCCAACATTATTGTCGTTGATGATGCTAGTGCCGAAGGGAGCGAGGCGATTTATAAAAAAACGAATGCCGATATTTTGAGTGTCATCATGAACGGGCAGCTCTTAATTGCCGATCGCACTAAAGTGAAAGGAGAGTACATACAGAGTAATTGTTTAGCGGTTGCTGGCAATAAAGGCTTATGCGTCGATGTGAAAGCGAAGTACGGGTTTACGTTTGATGATGTGAAACTCGCAAATGCGGCGAACGTGGATTTGACTCGAGTCGACCGCCAAGCCATGTGTCAAGTCAAATAGGCAAAGGACGATGTACGTCTTAGGGTTGCACCATTCGTTGCGATTTTCAGAACCTCAAAAAAGGAGTTAAACCATCCACTAGCGACAGCTCGAAAACCTCGCACAACCAGAAGGTAATAGGTTTTGGCTTCCCCTCATAAAACGATTCTCAAAATGCTTTGAGAGTTTACATTTGCTTAAATGCGGCTTGATAGCAGGAGCTCATAGAGAGCCGGTCGGATTTCTCTTTAAGACTGACTTCCATATGGCCATCCTCTCTGTATATCGATTCGATCCATCGCAGATTGACGATAGCACCACGGCTTATTTGAATGAAGTCTTCTGGATTAAGCTCATCGATTAACTCTTTAATCGGCTTACGAATGAAGGCCTCATGATGAGCTG
Organism: Affinundibacterium seohonense; assembly: GCF_014284305.1. Classification (GTDB taxonomy): domain Bacteria; phylum Pseudomonadota; class Gammaproteobacteria; order Burkholderiales; family Burkholderiaceae_D; genus Undibacterium; species Undibacterium seohonense. The sequence goes on along the minus strand of NZ_JACOFW010000028.1, from coordinate 3,067 downwards.
TAACAACACGCGTACATTTTGCGTCTGATTGAAAGATAAATATTTCTTCGATTGTGATTAACCTCAGTAGATTACCAACAGATGCCTGTATCCATCGCAAGTATTTTGTCTCTAATTTTATGTGGACTATTTTGTCCCAAACAGTATCAGGAATGACCCCGGCACTTTTCCCAACTTTAGCTTGCAATTTTTCGATGGTCGTCAATAAACGCCCTCGCTGTAAAGGCTTTACTAGATAATTCACCGCACCTAATTCAAAAGCGTCCAATGCATGTTGGCGCGCACTCAACTTTGACCAGCCGGGGGTGCGGATATTTTCTTGGACTGATTTACGTTGTTAAACCTAAGTGCTCTTGGTATTCAATTAGGCTAAGATAGCCTAAGGATATTTGAGTGCGCGCAAAAAATGGCGCTTATATGCATTTCATTTTAATTTATGATGTATATATGCATCATAACGAGATAGTTAATATTTAATTAATTGGAAATAAGATGGAAACATGCGTAGAATGTATATATACATCTAATTGACTAAAAAATTGTATATATGCGACAAAATTCTCAATTTGCATCCAATTCAGTGACTGAAGGCGCGCGGCGCTTGGGAGAACGGCTTCGTCGAGCCCGTAAGGCCCAGAAGCTAAGTCTTTCGGACTTGGAACGCATCTGTCGCATCCACAGAACCACACTGGGACGTTTAGAGCGTGGTGACTTGGGTGCTTCTATTGGTGTATTACTGAGCGTTCTTGAAGCACTAAATGAACTTGCGGATGTTGAGCTTGTGCTCAGTCAACCTGACACGCCAGAACATCGGAGGGTCATTAACGTACCAGTACTAGACCAGGATTTCTAATGATTGACTCGTGCACTGTCTTTGATTGCAGATATCCGTACAATCCTGTGCCAGTTGGTAGTTTTGGCTTAGATGAAATTGGTAACGGACATTTTGCTTATGGACGATTTTATGTTGACAAAGAAGGGGCATTTGCCCTTGATCCTATTCATCTAAAGTTATCAAAAGAACGACAAGAAGTGCCTCGACAACCAGATAGCTCGTATGGAGTCCTCTCCGATGCAGGCCCCAATGCTTGGGGAGTAAAGCTCACAGCAAGTATATTGAAACGCAATAATCAACCGTTACCGGCCAATTCAATAGAATGGTTCCTTCACTCATGGCACTATGGATCAGGTTGCATTGGGTTTTCGCAGCACCACACAGAGAAACCCAATTTAGGAGTTATCGCGTGTCGACTTGAAGACCTTTCGGCGAAACTTCAAATCACCATCGACGAATTGACGATAAATCCAGATACAAAGTTGACGGAAGAAGATATACGTTTGCTAGCACCTGGCAGTAGTCTTGGCGGTTTTCGACCTAAAACAGTTGTGGTCCATGAAGGGATGGAATATATCGCGAAATTCTCTCGACCAGATGACGTATTTGATGTGCCGTCAGTCGAATATGCAACAATGCGCCTCGCTCATAAGGCTGGAATAAATACTCCAGACTTCGAGCTTCGGAATATAGCTAATCGCCCAGTATTCCTTATAGAACGCTTTGACAGAACAAAAGGAGGAGCGCGGAAACATTACATCAGTGCTCACTCACTGCTAGCTCCCTCTGCACTCGGTATCGATAAACGAGAACTCGTTACGACGTTCTCGTATGCTGGTATTGCAGAGGCTATGAGGCCATTCAATATACTGGGACAGCTAGATTGTCATCAACTTTACAGGCGAATGATATTTAACATTTTTATCGGTAACGTTGATGATCATCTTCGTAACCATGCATTATTGATGGAGTCGCCTGGTCGTTATGTTTTATCTCCTGCATTCGATATAGTTCCTCACTCAGCTGCCGCTACCACACCTCAATCTATTGGAGTTGGAGCCCAAGGGGCTGCAAGTACAACCAAGAACGCAATATCACAATGCGGTCGGTTTTTGCTAAAACCAGACGAAGCTAACACTATCATTGAAGAAGTGCGAGCGGTTATATCCCGCTGGCAGCAGGAATTTTCCGATTCCGGAGTCACCAAGCGAGACATTCATATCTTGAGCTCATGCATAGATTTTCAGCGATAAAATTACTGTTTTTTCCTAAACCGTTCGGCTATTTCCTGCTTGCTCTTCCGCAGCAATGCGACTTCTGATTTCGTTAGCATCCGCGGGCCATTGGAGACGGAAATTTTTTATTTAAGAGGGTGCTCGAAATCGTGATCGAGTTCGAAATGGGTTCTGTCGCATTAACGTGAGGAATCATAGCGCTATGTGTAGCCTTTGCTGTTCTATGATCATAGAGTTGAAATGAATAAGACTAAACGGCTGCACTTTCCAATAGAAGTGATCTTAGTTTATATTCGCTGGTATGCAGCATAACCATTAAGTTATCGGCATATTGAAGAAATAATGGAGGAAAGAGGTATCGTTGTCGATCACTCATCCATTAACCGTTGGTCGATCCGATTTCTGCCGATTTTAGAGAAGATATTTCGCCAACACAAGCGTCCAGTTGGGACAAGTTGGCGTATGGATGAAACATATATCAAAGTCAAAGGTGTTTGGAAATACCTTTATAGAGCGGTTGATAAAGAAGGCAAAACGATCGACTTTCTATTGACAGAGAAGCGTGATAAAGGCGCTGTCATGCGCTTCTTCGACAAGGCAATTCAGGTTAACGGTATTCCAGAAAAGGTCAGGATGGACAAGAGTGGTTCGAACAAAGCTGCAATCGATCAAATCAATGACTCTATGGAAATGCCGATGATCATTCATCAGGTAAAATACTTCAACAACATCGTCGAACAAGACCATCGCGCGGTGAAGCGAATGACAAAACCTATGCTTGGATTCAAGTCATTTAAGGCCGCAAAAAGCGTTCTGGCCGGCATCGAATTAATACACATGATTCGCAAAGGTCAATCGTATTTAGCTGGCTCAGAAGAGATGTCTTTTGCCCACCAATTTTATGTTTTGGCAGGACAAATCCGTGCAGTGTGAGAACGAATATAAATCCTGCCAAAATTTCGACTTGCAGTTTTTAACGCGACAGAACCCATTCTCC
>NZ_JACOFW010000027.1 GCF_014284305.1 Affinundibacterium seohonense | reverse complement strand
CCACTTTTTCTGCAGTAAAATCATTCCTAAGAGTCGCAAGCATGTCGTTCTCCTTGATTTAATTGGTCGAGCTTTTATTTTAAGGATTGTTATTTGCTTGTCGACTCTTTCTTTATCATAGGATCTACAAAAGATGTATGCACCTTAATCATGAAAGCACACGAATGGAAGAATATATAGGCGGGCTGTGGGATAAATTGATCACCCGTGTCGCGTATCAAGGTTATCCAGAAGCTCGGGTTGAATTGGCGCAGATGAAAAACATCGCCGCAACCTTCTTTCGTGCCCTCGGTGGTGATCCTGGAATTAATTTGCAATCCGGTTCCGCCAGCACACATGGCGCGCGTCGTGGCTGGCTTGAACGTATTGCCGGTATCGGCGAGAAAGCTGAACTAACGTGGTCTGATGAAACGACTTTGCACTTACCTGCGAGTATTGATTATTTTCCAGAACGTGAACTCAATCGTGAATTGTATTTATGGTTGCTAGCCTTAGTTGCGCATGATGTCACCCCGGAAGCGCCCCATTTACAACGCAATCAATCAGCAACCATGTCACTGTTAAACGCTTTTCCCTCATTGCAGGAGCGCTATGCACGATTGGTGCATGCCACGCTCGCACGTCGGCCTGATCCGACAAAATTAAAAAAGCAAGAAGCAGAAAATGAATTACTAATCCGTCAGGCATTGTTAGAACCCGGAAGTGTGCTGTCTGATCTGAAAAAAGTCGGACGCAAAGACTTCAATGTTGTTCCTGTAATTCTTTGGTTACATTCACCCTCCAACAGCAATGTTAAGAACAACAAACCGGCCAGCAAAGTCACGCCAGAACAAGCCCAAGGCAGCGCAGGTCAAACCGATAGCGAGCAGCGCAAACGTATGGCTGAGCGCACCGACATGCCCGACAACCTTAGTCCTTTTATGTTGCTATTTCGCGCCGAGAGTTTATTCTCTTGGGCAGAATATGTGAAAGTGAATCGACCGCTCGATGAAGACGACAATCCCGATGCGCAAAGAGCGGCGAATGATTTTGACGTCCTCAGCGTCGCAAACGATGGCAAGAGTACCGCTAGCCGTGTGCGTTTCGATCTCGATTTACCAGCCGAAGCTGACGATGATTTGCTACTCGCTGATGGTATTATGTACCCGGAGTGGCACTACAAGAAGCAGCAACTTCTAGAAAAACATGCCTGCATACAAATGCTGTTAGCGCGCAACGCCGAAGGACTAGCCTTGCCCGCACATTTGCACAGTACAGCTAAGCGACTTCGTCAACAATTTCAAAGCTTAACGCCAGAACGCCAACGTCTGCGCGGACAACTGAGTGGCGACGATATTGATATCGATGCCTGCGTGCGCTTCAGTGCGGAACGACGCGGTACAAACCGGCGTGGACTAACGGTCGCTAGTCCCGGCTTATACTTGGACAATCGTCAGCAAAGCCGCGATCTGGCTTGTCTCTTGCTCGCTGACTTATCGATGTCTACCGATACCTGGGTGAACAATCAGGCGCGCGTGATTGATGTGATACGAGACAGTCTATATTTGTTGTGCGAAGCGTTATCCGCGACACGAGATCGCTTCGCTCTGTATGGTTTTTCTTCAGTAAGGCGCGACCATGTGCGCTTCCATTTACTCAAAGGTTTTGATGAACCCTACAACGACCAAATACGTGGTCGTCTGGCACACATCAAACCGGGGTTTTACACCCGCATGGGCGCAGCGATCCGCCATGCCTCAGCGATTTTGCAACAGCAGAAAAACTCCCGGCGCTTACTCTTAATTCTTACCGATGGTAAGCCCAATGATCTTGATCAATATGAAGGACGTTATGGCATCGAAGATACGCGGGTCGCGATTCGTGCAGCACGTCAGTTGGGGTTAATACCCTTTTGTGTGACGATCGATGAAAAGGCCGAAGACTACTTGCCACATCTGTTCGGTGCGAAAGGCTATATCGTCGTCAAAGACGCAGCAGAACTGCCTCAATTGTTACCGCGTCTGTATGCGCAATTAACGCAAGAGTAACAATTATCGTAGCTATGAGAGGCTAGCCTTGTCATCAGCTAGCGCATCACTTAGACAAATAGAAATTCGTCTTTGTTAGTTCTTTGCTTTAGTTTTCATGGCATTCAATTTTGACTGCACGTCGTCAATTGCGCGTTGCAAAGGCTGTTTGCGCCAATCTTCCTTGATAGTATCTAACACGGGTTTCATCGCCAATAATTGCGCCGTCAACAATGCCTGATCGACTGGTACTGCAATATGCGGCGTAACACCAGTACCTTCCCAATTGGTTTTGGTAATAGGGCTAATCGCACGCCCATTGGGAATAAACACGGTCAGATGATCTGCTAATTTGTAAGAATCGCCGGGGTTAGCACCACCGCCCGTGGTGGCCCCAATCAAGGTTGCACGCTTAAGGTTTTTTAAGTTGTAACTAAATTCTTCGGCAGCCGAAAAAGTACGCTCGCTGGTTAATACATAAACTGGTTTGTCTTTACCAAAACGCTTGCCGGGTACCACCGCGTGAGTCCAGAATTGACGGGTCTGATTGCTTTCACGGAAGTATAGATCGTTCAAATGGACAGGCTCTGGATCAAACAAATAGCTGCAAATGAGTGCCACCATCGCAGGATCACCGCCGCCATTACGACACAAGTCAATAATCAGGGCATTGGCACCACTGGCGACTGTCATGGCTGCAGCGACCACCTCACCGCTAGTTTGTGCATTCAAAAAACCACCTAGCTCAAGATAAGCGATATTGCCTAGTAGTCGTTCATATTTTTCTACGCCGTAATTACGTGAGCGTTCAAACTCGGCGTTACTTGCCAATTCCTCTGCACTAGGTTTGTCATTAGCGCGTTGTTCCGCCGTTATATCATCGTCCACTTTGTCTGGACTATTCATTACACGAATGTGTTTGTCGTGACTGATCGCGAGTAGATCCTCGGTCAGTTTTGCGGCAAGTCGGTTGGCGCTGCTTAAATGTGTATACGCGCCGGCCTTATCATGTGACTCAATGGCCGCTGCCATTTTCTCGCCGATCTCTGGAAAAACGTAGAAAGCGCGCATCTTTTTGCTCAGATTGTCGATAATTTGCGCACGCATTTTTGCATCAACCATAAAATCTGGCGGCAGATTTTGCACTGGGCCTTGCATCTGAATTGCGCCATGTTGCGCTAGCGCGCTTTGGGCAAAATAAGGAGTGCTGAGTAACATCGTTACAGCAAGTAAGTTTGGGATAAGTCGTCTACGGTTAAGCATGATTACCGCGCCTATACGTGCATTTGATACCGCAAAGCTGCATCGAACTTATTTGACATAACTGAAGCAATCGCTCTACAATCCGCGCCAGGGTGCGAAGGGGCGCCCTCCCGCACAAGACGCGTTCACCCTCAATCCTTCTTTTGATGTGATTTCACCATTTCGTTTGACGTCAGCGGGCCGTCAATAAACGAGACGGAGATTGATCATGTCATTTTCAAAATTTTTAACACATTATCCTTTGCAATGCGCCTACCCGTTCTTAGGAGAACGGTCATGAATGTCGTATTAAACGAACTCAAAACTCGGGCGTCTTTTTTGCACAAAAAACTAAAGCTTAGCGATCCTGCTAGTTTGGTATTGGTAGCGAAGTTAAGCCGTAAGCGTCAATGGGTAATGCCTGCACAATGGCAACACAAGCATTGCTTGAATTTAATCGCAGCACAATATGGTTTCCATGATTGGCAGCACGCCCATCACGTCTTCTCTGGCGCAGCGATACACGGTGATGATGTCGGTGATTTTTGGCATCAGGATATGGGTTTCACGAATCACTGGTTTTCTGATTATTTTGAAGCAAGTGATTATCTCACGAGTCATCCGGGTAGTTTTTTATTACCGTACCGTCGTCAATATTTTGTTGCAGAGTGCGAATACCTTGAGGCTTTACAACTGCAACCGAAACACCCGGGCTGGCAGCAGTACGAACATAATTTGTGTCTAAGTTATGGTAGCGAATTTTGGTTATCACTCGCGCTACATCGCTTACGTGAACTGAATTAGTACTGGTAGTCCTGTACGGTCATGGCTTGATATTGAATTAGGCCATGACCTAATTTGAAAAGCCGATTCAGGCGAAGGATGAGAAAAAGCTTGGTCAAAAATCAACTAAGCTTGGGTTCCTCATGAGTTCCTATAAACCAAATTTTTCACTTCAATTCGACCGCGACAAATCGCCGTTGTTTTTTATCTCTCTCTTTTCTGAAAATTCCAACAAAGCTCATTGCAAGTTTGATCTATCGCAGACTTTCCTCGTTTCAAATTCTTTCTTGACCGTCGTCAATGATTTACCAAAAGCAGACGCGTAGCCTGACATTGTCCGCACTGCACAAATGTGCTTCGGCCTCGGTAACGAAATTGGATATGCATCATAGCTACTCAATCATTGAGTCGATTAATGAATCAATACAGCAGAGATATCGGAATCAGTTTTTAAGGAAATGCCATCTTCAGTTCATCAAAAAAAGAGGACCTAAAATGAAGTTTACATCAATGAAGTTAAGTAATCTACGTAACAATAAAACCCCTATGCTTCGGCCTCTGGTCGCAGCCATCGCTTGCTTGCCGCTTACTTTCGGCTTCGCTTACGCACAAGAAAAGAAAGAAGAAAAAACTCACTCGGCGGCAGAGCTGAAATATCAGGCGGGCGGTTCGCCATTAGCAAGCGAAGCCATGCATCAAAACATCAATCCCAAAGCGCCGGCGATGACACTTGCCGAGTTTGAAGTCGGCAAGCAAATCTATTTCCAACGCTGCGCTGGCTGTCACGGTGTGTTGCGTAAAGGCGCAACGGGCAAAGCTTTGACGCCCGATATCACTTTAGATAAAGGTACGGAGTACCTGAAAGTATTCATCGCCTACGGATCACCAGCGGGTATGCCAAACTGGGGCACCTCTGGTGATTTGAACGAAAAAGAAGTCGATTTGATGGCGCGCTATATTCAGCAAGAACCACCAACTCCACCAGAATTCGGCATGAAAGAAATGCTGGCGACTTGGAAGGACATTATTCCACCCAATAAACGTCCAACCAAGAAGATGAACAAATACAATATCGCGAATATTTTCTCGACCACCTTACGTGACTCTGGCGAAGTGGCGCTGATCGATGGCGATACGAAGAAAATCATCAATATCGTTAAAACTGGTTATGCCGTACATATTTCACGCATCTCTGCATCTGGACGCTATCTGTATGTGATCGGTCGCGATGCACGTTTGAATTTGATTGACCTGTGGATGGAGAAACCAGATAACGTCGCGGAAATCAAAGTCGGTCTGGAAGCACGCTCTGTAGAAACATCCAAATTCAAAGGCTATGAAGATAAATTCGCCGTGGCGGGTTCTTACTGGCCACCACAATATGTGATGATGGAAGGCGAGACCCTCAAACCCTTGAAGATCGTGTCAACTCGCGGCATGACAGTCGATAACGAATACCATCCTGAACCACGTGTGGCATCCATTGTCGCGTCGCACTATCATCCCGAATTCGTGATCAACGCCAAAGAAACCGGCAAAATCATGATGGTCAATTACTCAGATCTGAATAATCTGAAAGTTACCACATTGGATGCAGCAAAATTTTTGCATGACGGTGGCTTTGACTCAACTGGCCGCTACTTCTTAGTGGCAGCGAATGCCTCGAATAAGATCGCGGTGGTCGATACCAAAGAAGACAAGATGGCCGCGATTGTTGATGTCGGCAAAACACCGCACCCAGGTCGCGGAGCGAATTTCGTTCATCCTAAGTTTGGTCCAGTCTGGGCAACCAGCCATCTGGGTGATGAAAGCATCTCCATGATTGGTACTGATCCGATTAAGCACAAAGCTCAGGCGTGGAAAGTGGTTGATACGATTAAGGGTCAAGGCGGTGGTTCTTTATTTATCAAGACCCATCCAAAATCCAAGAATCTGTGGGTAGACACGCCATTAAATCCTGATCCAAAGCTCAGTCAATCTGTCGCGGTGTTTGACATCAATAATTTTGGTAAAGGCTTCGTCACTCTACCTATCGGTGAATGGTCAGGCTTAGGCGATGGCGCAAAACGCATCGTCCAACCTGAATACAACCAAGCTGGCGATGAAGTCTGGTTCTCGGTCTGGAGCGCCAAAGACAAAGAATCCGCAATTGTGATCGTTGACGACAAAACCCGAAAATTAAAAGCCGTTATCCGCGATCCAAAACTGATTACGCCAACGGGTAAATTCAACGTCAACAATACTCAACATGATGTGTATTAAGGAGCCAATGATGAAACTCACACTCTCCATACTTTTGGCTAGTTGCGCTATGACTGCCTTGCCAGTCATGGCATCAGAGTCAGGTGCCGATCTGGCCAAGAAAAATAACTGCATGAACTGTCATGGCGTCGATAAAAAAATCGTTGGCCCGGCGTTCAAAGACATTGCCAAGAAATATAAAGGCAATGCTGAGGCAGTTGCTCTCCTTTCCAAAAAGGTGAAAGACGGCGGCAGCGGTGTCTGGGGACCGATCCCTATGTCACCGAACAAAGCAGTCAGCGATGCCGATATTAAAGTGATGGTGGAATATGTGTTAGCTTTGAATTAGCGACATCAAGCATTACTGATATTGAAGTAAACCAGCGTGCAGACAGAACATCTGCACGCTTTTTTATGGGTTAAAGAAACTGTATGCAAACATTGCTCAAGCATCTGGGTTGTACGCTCTTGTCATTAGCACCGCTAGGTCTGTTTGCACAAACGACGGCGTCACCAAATCTAGTTTCTGAAAATGGCAGGTATGCGCTCAGCATCGACCAAATCAATCATCGAGTGCAAGCAATTGATCTGCATAGCAACACAGTCATCCGGCAACTCAAGCTACAAAACAAAGAAGGAAAATTAGCGACCATCAGCGCACTCTACGCAAACACCAAACGTCAAAGCTTTATCCTAGTCTTCAACGATATCGCGGAATTGTGGGAACTAAGTTATAACCCAAAAGCAGAACCCGTCTATCAAGGCTGGGTACATGATTACCAGATGGGCGAAGGCATCGCCGATACCCAATTATTCGCACCGCGTAAGACTCCATTAGAGCTAGCGTTAGATTGTTTTACATTTGATGCCAGTGGCAATTATGCGACAGGCGCGGATCAGTACGGAAAAATGCAAATCATTAATCTAGATATACGTCGCAAGATCGCTGAGCTGCAATTCGCGCATGTTGTTTATCCATGTGAAAGCACGATTGAAAACACTGAAATGACTTCTATTCTCCATCTAAAAATGAAGATTTTCGGCCAGACGAACACAGAGCCAGCATTGCAAATCATCTTGATCGATATGAAAACAGGTCAACGTGTGAATCGCTGACCAGCGCTTTTACCGACTTTATGTCGACGTATCTGATTGCTAAACTACACATTGGTTTGTGCGATTTTGTAGGGTGGGTGAAACCGCGCTGCTCAGGTGCTTGGCTTGCTGGCGGCGCGGGTTTCACCCGCCCTACAATTTTCACCTTTATTCGCAATATGCGTCATCCACAATCAAAGCAGCGATCTAAAACCCCATCACTAAAGAAGCATGATAGTAACGCCCCGGTTGCGTGTAAGCATCGACCACGACAGATGTCGCCGCTAAGCCTTGAACATCGCTCCAGTTCCAATATTTTTTATTAGTGATATTGTCGACACCTAAATTAACCCGCCAGTTTTTCTGCATTATCCATTGAACCTGCATATCCAAGGTCGTTACACTTGACACCAAGAATTGGCGCACACGTGGTGGCACAGCGGGCTTTGGCAAATACGGACTACTCAAATCCGCTTCTTCTTTGCCTGCTTGGTGACGGGCATTCAATTGCCAGTCCCAACTGTCATTGGTATAACGTAAGCCCGCGTACAACTTGCTGGGATTGATCGAGCTCAACGGTGTATGTGCAACCTCATCAGTGCCTCGGGTTCTACCATAAGCAAATGGTGAGCTCAATTTACCGCCTGCGATTTCTGTCCATTGCACCTGTCCACGAATTTCGAAACCTTCAATTTTCGCTTTATCCACATTCACAGTTTGAAAAATCGCCGGATCACCTGCGATGCCTTTGCCACCCAAAGGTTTTTTATCGTAAATCAAATCTTGATAACGGCCGCTAAACAGTGCGACATCAAGATTGAATTTCTCAAACAGAGCGCGCACACCGATTTCTAAGTTCTGACTTTTCTCCGGCTTTAAATCTGGATTCGCCAACAACACGGCGGGTACCGTCGAACTATCGAACACACCGTTAATTTGCTGTGCATTCGGCGCACGGAATCCACCGGCAAAACTGGCATACACATTCCAGTCGGCATTGACTTTGTACAACATGCCTAATTTCGGAACGACTGCGGAACCGGATAAAGACTTAGCGGGTGTTTTAGCTGGTGGCGCAAAACCGTCTTGGGTCTTGACATCTAAATTAAAATGGTCGTAGCGCAGACCGGGTGTAATAATCCAAGAACCAGCAAAAATTTCATCTTGCAAGAAGACCGCACGACTGGAATCGCGTGTATCTGGAAAATATTTACGCGGCATAAAATCGGTATTGCCGGGATCAATCCCATCAAAAAAATTACTCACGTCTATCCGCGAATAATCAAAACCATAACTCAAGCGCTGCGCAAAATTTGGCGAGGATTTAAATAATTTATCGGCTAACAGACTAAACTGCCAGGCTTGCTCTGCATACGACACTTTACGTACGCGATCGGCCAAGGTATTTCGATGAGTCACGCCATCATCTTGTGCACTGCTGTCTTGGTAACTGAGATTGCTTTGCAAATGATCGATCCAGTCGTTCTTGATGTCATAGCGATCAATCAAGGTGAGGCGATCTCGTGTTGACTCTTTATGCACGTTCTCGCCTTTCACCGCAGATGCCGTCGTCATCGGCAATTTGGCACGACTCGATAACAATTCAAAGTCCGAGGTTTTATCGACATGCTCTATGCTTAAGCTGTGCTTTTGATTGGCGCTCGGTTGATAGACAAGTTTTGCCAAGACCGATTGCGTTTGATCCTCCTGAGGATTGGGCGTGGTTCTGTCGATATTCGGGACATCGTTGGTCCCCATATTACCCAAGCCTTTTGCCTTACTCACATTCGCACTTATCAGCCAACTCCATTGCGTATTGGCACGACCTGCTAAGCTAGCGCCAAGGCTGCGACTATGATCGTCACCACTCCAATTGGCGAATAATTTACCGCCAAGATCTTTGCTTGCAGCATTCTTCACTTGCAGAAAATCTTGTGGCTCTACAGTCATAAAATTAACCAAACCTGCCAGCCCATCTGAGCCATACAAGACCGATGCCGGGCCACGTACAATTTCGACTTGTCGGATTAAATTCACCGCAATCGAATCTCGCCCAAAAGCATTGCTGCCATTGATATAGCTACGTGGCAAACGCATACCGTCGATCAACATCAGCACGCGATTGCCGTCCTGACCGCGTATCGAAAATCCGGCATTGCCATCGCGCCCAGTAGAATTACCGACACCTGTTACCGTAAAGCGTGCTGGTGCACGTTTGACGTCGACGTTAGCAAGATTTTTTGCCAGATCACGTATGTCGGTAATACCCAAACGTTCGATTTCCTTTTGGTCAATCACATCGATAGCCATCGGCAGATTTTCGACAAATTGTTCATAACGGGCACCGCTGATGACCACGACTTGGGCGGGTTTAGTCAGTGAAGGTGTTGCCGAATTTGCGAGGTCACCAATTGTTGTTTGTGCTTGTGCTTTTGAAGCACAAGGAATCATTGCGCAACAACAAGCCAGACCAACCGCTAGTGTCATCTGTTTCAAAGGTATTGTCGCTGGTGCTGTTTTTAAAGATAGTGAAGTCATCATGCTAGTCCTATAGAAAAGTATAGGGCTTAGTCTAGACAACTGATCAACGAGGTCAATCCGCTAGTTGCGTTTGGATATAGGCTAAACGAACTAGTTGACATGGTCGGGCTGGAAAAAGCTAAGCTGGATGTGGCTTGCGGCGTATGCGACTATTTCGGGGTGACGGTACATCTTGGAAGTGAATGCAAGCAATTTGACGTAGATCAAATCACGCTCTGCAATACATCCGCACCGAGGTGTTGGAAAAAATCAAATCATCACGTCTTGAGATGAATTTGACCTTTGTCATAAGTAACGGTAGTGCCACAAAATAGCGTAACAATTTGGGCTGAGTTTTCGAAAACAAAATTTTAGAGTTTTCGTGAATAAAGAAAAATTCAAGGAAGCCTGCCTTGCGTTTTTGAGGGGGGGCTAAACGCAATCACTGAAACTTGTTACGTCGTTGCCTAAGGTGACAAGTTTCAGTAGTATGTCATAACAAATATTTTACTTGTTGATCGTAATTCTCTGCACATCGAGTTCCATCTTGCCATTGCGCTTGATGCATACACCAGCATAGTGTTCAAACTTATCTATATTCCAGCTAGTCTTACTACCTTCGGATTTGCCTTTGCAAGCCTGATGCACTTCATCTGGAATGCTGATCACCGGTGGTTCTGGTGGCTCTGGTAGTTCTGGTGGTTCCGGAGGCTCTGGTGGCTCTGGCAAATTGGGTAACGGTGGTGGCGGTGGTGCTGGAGGTGGTGGCGGTGGTGCAAATTTTCTACATTTATCTTTGGATGCATCATCTCCATCACAAGTGATGGTCACGACAGTACGTTTGTGGTCTTTTGTAATTATTTGTACTTTACTTTGCGCCATACTCAAACCAGTGGCGCCTAGTGCAGCAAATAAAATAATAGTGATTAAGGGTTTCATGCGATCTCCTATTGATTAGCCAATTCGAATTCATTGGAATGAATCCGCTGAATATTTATTGGCAGTATCAATGCTGCCAATGGAGACATCATGGCGATGAATTATGGAGAAATTGTGGGCAGCTACTTACCTTCATTGTCCTCAGGTCCATCAAAGCCGTCAAAACGATAGCCAAGGCCGTAGATTGCATGGATAGGGTTGCTGTCAGGAATAATCAGCGCGATCTTTTTCCTCAGATTTTTGATGTGGCTATCGATGGCTCTGTCCGTCACATCTAGGCTGTCTTGACTTGCGTAGTCAAGTAATTGGGCCCGCGAAAAAACTTGACCAGGATGTTGTAGAAAGTGTTTGAACAACAGGAATTCCGTTCGGGTTAAGTCCATGGTTTTCTGGTTCAGCAGAATGTTACACGCCTTGTCATTGATACAGATCGCAGGGGCTTTGTTTGGTGCTGATTTTGCTTCATACAGATTGGTTTCACTGCGACGCAAAATGACCTTGATGCGTGCCATTAATTCACGCGGACTAAAGGGTTTGCATAGATAGTCATCCGCACCAATTTCTAAACCTAAGAGACGATCAATTTCTTCAACTTTGGCTGTGACCATGATGATCGGCACTTGTGAAAATTGCCGCACTTCGCGGCATAGCTGTAATCCATCTAAACCCGGTAGCATTAAGTCGAGCACGATCAATTGCGGTACCCGCACGCGTAGTCGCGCTAATGCTTGCGCTCCATTGGCAATGATCTCGCTTTGAAAGCCGGAAGCTTGTGCATAGTCAGCAATCAACGCCGCTAAATCTGCTTCATCTTCCACAATCAAAATTTCGTTTTGTATAGTCATAGTGCGTGTTCTTGTTGAGGTGCCTTGCTGCGGCTTGTTACCATTAACAGGTGGTTGAAAAGAGGGCTACAACTTATTTTCAGACAGCGGAAAATGCATGGAAACGCAAAGGCCACCTAAGGAGGAATGTGAAAATTCTATGGTGGCATGATGCGCATCCAGAATGCGGCGGCATAAAGCCAAACCCAATCCAGAACCGCCGTGGGCACGATTACGTGAACCTTCGACCCGATAGAAACGTTCACCTAAGCGGGTGATAGCGTTGGGCGGAACCGCTGGTGCACTATCTTCTAGTTGAATGTGTAGCTGATCTGCTGTGCAACTAGCACTAATGTTGATCGTCCCGCCGGCATGGGTATAACGGACGGCATTTTCCAATAAATTATGGATGACTTGCCGCAGACGTTCGCTATCAGCTTCAATCAAGCTTCGTGCGGGCTTGGTACCTAACATTAACTGTAAATCAGCGTGCTGTATCTTTTCTTTAAAGTTGTCAGTTTCTTCGGCAATCAGTTGCCACAAATCTGTTTCGTGCATCTGATATTGCAGTGTCCCAATATCCGATTTGGCGAGTTCGTATAATTCATCGATCAGCTTATTGAGCGATAAAACCTGACGTAGCATCAAAGCGATATTGTCTGGGGTTGCCAGACGTATGCCATCTTGTAAGGCTTCCAATTGCGCACGTAATACCGAGATCGGCGTACGCAGTTCGTGAGACGTATCCGCGACCCATTGGCGACGACTTTGTTCTGCCAACTCTAATTTTTCAGCAAGCTGATTGAAACTATGCGCCAGTTCACCAAGCTCATCGCTACGCTGACTGTTGAGACGGGTATTAAAATGCCCTTCAGACAAAGACCGCGCACCATTGACTAAGCGACGAATAGGGCGGCGAAAATGCAAGGCCAATAGGAGTGCTGCTATGCCACTTAATCCTATGCTAAGGGCAATGATGATTGCAATGGTGTCGGCTTGTTCTTGTAAAAAATCTTTAGACATCGCATCGCTAGGCAGTTTGGATTGATGCACGAATAAGTAGGCGATGATCTGTTTGTCAAAGTACAGAGGACGTGAACCACCTAAGTTTTGATTGATGGGACGCCCAGCCAGATAGCGATGTTCTTGATCAAGTAGGGTGATACGACTGATTAGGCTAGGTATTTGGTCCTCACTTTGTAATTCAATAGGGCTGTTTACCGCAACGAAATCTGGCGGGGGAGGTGGCAATGGTGGTGGCGGTGGCAGTATGATGTGATCGCCAGGCTCTGCTGGTTCAGCAGCAGATGGCGGCTGCGGTTTTTCGGGCGCTGCGGGCTTGGCTGGTTTTGCTACTGGTAGTGGCTTTGGTCTCGCCGACTTCGCTGTTGATGGCACTGCAACTTGATTTTTATTTTGATACAACCGCAGTAATTCTTGCGTGATCCACACTTGTTTTTGTTGCGGATCATCGGGCAAGAATGACCAGTTCTGTTGCTGCGCATACTGCATTTCAATTTCTGTACTGACTTCTTGCAAGCGGTCTAGTTCAATTTTCAGGGCGTAGTCGGCGAAGCTACTGCTTACTTTTTCGCGCATCAAAAATAGCGCAACCGTCACGATGCTGATCATCGATAATAGGACAGCAAAAAATAGGCGCCAGCCTAGCGATAATTTTGGCTTTAGAATTTTATTCATAAGGTGGCAGTGTAGAGGTTTCGTTTGTCGCCGCCAAGCACGTCCTAATTCATGAATGGAAAAGTGTGGTGCAATGAAGTTGAATTGCTAATCAGTCTCACGATATTCATATTTTCTCCACAATTAGTTTTTCGAGATGCGCTAGGGCTGAATTCGCCGAAAAATATCGGGCGGATAGACAGCGTAGAGTCTTGCTAAGGCCTTCTTAAAGACTTTTTCGCGAGCGATGCTTTATTGACGAAATCGAGTCAGTTTTAAACCTTTGATTTAGGCAGCCCATCTTTCTGGTTTGATCGCCATTGAGAAAAATGGGCTCTAATATGAGGAGACCGACTTAAGCAGGGGATGTCTTTAAGTTTGAAAAACAGGTAACGGCGCGGGGATATTCTCGCATGAAATTCGGCGCGCAGATTCACGCCGATGAAGATTGCTTTATGGTCTATAGCTATTTAATCGGACGTGGCTTGTTGCGGGCATTGTCTGGTTTCTGCCGATAAACTAGTTGGCAATAAAGATGCCATTGTCATGGTGTCTTTGGTGTCAACGCAATTTTAGCCAGCTAAGGCGCGAAAGCGATAATGTTCCTGAGTGAATAAATCAATCCCGCATTGCAGATTTTCTATCCAATCTAAAAAAGCAGGAATGGCTTCGCCAGTCAAATAACGACCGTGTTGCGGTACCAACATGGCGATATCCATTTGCCGCACCATATTGACCCAGAAGCGGCAGACTTTATTGGAAACCATATAGCGTTTATGAAAACCGCTCATGGTGTGGAGCTGATCATAAAACTCTGTTTTGGTAGAAATCGGCTTACTAATGCTTTTTGCTTCCACCAGTGAAGCACCCATGTCACCCGAAAACAGAATCTTTGAGGTACTGTCATAGAATTGGAAATTTCCTTCGGCATGCAGAAAGTGAGCAGGTACAGCATATAGTGTCGAACCCATCATCGGTATAGGCATGCCCTCATCGGGAATACCTATGATACGACCATCAGCGCGATTTAGATTGCAGAAGTGCGGCACAAAACGCGCCCACAATTGCGATACGTAGAGATGACATTCGGTGCTGTACAGCCACTTATCAAGTGCACCGATAATATCGGGATCTTGATGTGATGCGAAAAGAAATTCTAGATTTTTTTTCGGCATATACTTTTGCATCGCTAGTGTTAGCGCGTTATAAGTAATATTGCCGGAGGGATCGATTAAGGCGCCTTGACCATGAGAGACGATCAAAAATTGATTAGCCTGCACCGCATCTTCGGCGGAACCGGTGACCAGATCATTGAACATGATGCAACTATGTTTGCCATTATTGAAAAGTTCAATTGCCACGCGGACTCCTGTTATTGTTCACTAAAAACTTATTTTAGATCAAGCAACAAAGGGAAATTTGATATGGATTAAGTTTATGGCGCAATTGCATAAAATGTGGGCAATTACTGACTTTATCTTGAAAAAACCTCAGCTAGATCTGAAGCTGAGGTCTGATTTGTTGAAGGTGGAGTCAATATCCTAGCGCACGCCCATCAGGATTGCGGGGATCGGCAAAGGCTTCAAAACCTTCCGTCGTCACTTTGATCGTTTGCGTTCTTCCCATTGAGCTGCCAGTTGAAAACTTATGTCCTTTTGATTTGAGAATGTCTAATGTGTCGGCGTTAAATCCACGTTCTA
This sequence comes from Affinundibacterium seohonense, assembly GCF_014284305.1. Taxonomy (GTDB): domain Bacteria; phylum Pseudomonadota; class Gammaproteobacteria; order Burkholderiales; family Burkholderiaceae_D; genus Undibacterium; species Undibacterium seohonense. Next base: position 36,666 of record NZ_JACOFW010000027.1, on the reverse strand, counting down.
AACGCGTCATATCCGGTTCCCATTGGTGATGAAACCGTGGCGCGATCGTGGCCTCTGCTGGATTAAGTTGATGGTCGATTACATTGACAATAATTTGCAAGGTTGTCGTGATGATGCGACTTCCTCCTGGACTGCCCGTGACTAAGAAGGGCTTGCCATCTTTTAGCACCATCGTCGGTGTCATTGAGCTAAGCGGGCGTTTCTTTGCTGCTACCGAATTTGCGTCACCGCCAACCAAGCCGAAGGCATTTGGTACGCCAGCTTTGACTGAAAAATCGTCCATTTCATTGTTGAGCGTAATCCCCGTACCAGTCGCCACAATACCGCTCCCAAACAACAGATTGAGTGTGTAAGTCGTTGCCACCACGTTGCCAAATTTATCTGCCACGGAATAATGGGTGGTCTGATCGCTCTCGTAAGGCAAAGGTTTGCCTGGTTTGATTTGCGCTGATGGTGTGGCTTGCTCAAGATTGATTTTTTTGACCAATTCATCCGCATATCTTTTGGAAGTTAAGCCGGTCACTGGCACGTTAATGAAATCTGGATCACCAAGATATTCGGCGCGGTCGGCGTAGGCGAGTTTCATGACTTCTGTCATGGTATGTATCGTTTGGGCGCTGTTGAGTCCTTGCTTACTGAGCGGGTAGCCTTCCAGCATATTGAGCATTTGAATAATATGGACACCACCAGAACTTGGCGGCGGCATCGAGACTACTTGGTAGCCGCGATAAGTGCCAGTCACAGCTTGACGTTCAACGGCAAGATAGTTTTTCATGTCGTCGGCGGTGATTAGACCTCCATGATTTTTCATTTCGGCTACGATTTTTTTGGCGATTTCGCCTTCGTAGAATGCTTTGGGGCCTTGGTGTGCAATTAAGCGTAAGGACTTTGCCAAGTCTTTTTGCACCAGCTGTTCACCAGCTCGAAGTGGACGTTCTCCATTGAAGAAAATAGCGCGGCTGGATGGCCATTTGCCGAGTTGATTGCGGCTTGCTTCTAGTAACTGCGCTAGATTTGGTGTGACTTCAAAGCCTTGGTCAGCTAGTTTGATCGAAGGTGCGATCAGCTCTTTTAATGACATCGTGCCATATTTACGCAAGGCTAAGTCTAAGCCAGCAACGGTACCTGGAACACCGACCGCTAAATGTGTCGAGGTTGAACTTCCTGGAGTAATTTTGCCACTGGAGTCGAGAAACATGTCGCGATGTGCTAAAGATGGTGCCAGTTCCCGGAAATCTAAGGCAATGTCCTTACCACTTTTGGCATCGTGAATTAACATGAAGCCGCCGCCACCAATATTTCCTGCATGTGGCAATACGACCGCCAAAGCAAAACCCACTGCCACCGCAGCATCAACAGCATTTCCACCACGTTTTAATACGTCTAAACCGACCTGACTGGCTAATCCTTGTTCGCTGGAGACGATGCCATTCTTTGCTTTGACTGGGCTGAGGATATCGTAGCTAGTGTCATACTGAATCTGTGCTCCGGTACCCTGAGCGTGACTGGGATGGATGAAAGCAATTTGTGCGGTGGCAAAGATCGTTGCCAATAGGGTGAGGCGAAATTGTTTGAATGATGGCACAGCAAATTCCTTAGGCGATGGAGGTCGTACTATGGAAAACCAAACGGCAAAACGATTTTCCTTGTGGAAAACTGATTGTCGCTAACTCGGCGACATATGTCGAGACTTGCTTGAGGATTTTGTCGTTAGTTCGATATAAGAAAATGATAATTGGGAGATAGACGAGGTATAAAACGAGACATAAAACGAGGCATAAAAAAAGCCACCTGCGAGGGTGGCTTTCGATCTAAAAGAGAAAACTCTTCTAAATTATTTTGCGTCAGCTTCTGCAGAAGTTGCGCCAGCTGGTTTAACAGCGATAGCAACTGTTGCGTCATCACCGTGTACTACAGCTGTCACGCCTTTTGGCAATGTCAAGCTAGATACGTGTACGGATTGACCAGCTTCAACTTTAGACAAGTCAACTTCGATGAATTCTGGCAAGTCTGCTGGCAAGCATTCTACGTCCAATTCAACAGCAACATGGCTGATGACTGCAGCAGACAATTTTACTGCTGGAGAAACGTCAGCGTTCACGAAATGCAAAGGCACTTTAACGTGGATCTTTTTGTTTGCATCAACGCGCTGGAAATCAGCGTGCAATACTAATTGTTTAAACGCGTGCATCTGGAAATCGCGCAACAATACTTTTTCAACTTTGCCATCTACATCCATGTCGAGAATGGAAGAGTGGAACACTTCTTTTTTCAATGCATGGAACAACGCATTGTGATCCAATGAGATGCTCACTGCTGGCTCAGTACCACCGTAGATGATGCCAGGTGTTTGACCAGCATTACGCAGGCGGCGGCTCGCTCCGGTGCCCTGTTCTTTACGTGCAAATGCGACTACTTTCATTTTAATACTCCAAAATAAGCAAGCTATTCATGATTTTCATGAGCTAGTCTGCGTTGACTTTCCCGCGACCAGGAAAGTGAAAAAAGCTGATGCATATTTAATATATACCAGCCGAAAAACTAAATATTCTTCTCGACTAATTAATCAGAGAACAAAGAAATAACGGATTCGCCTTTGGTAATACGGCGGAACGTCTCTGCCAGCAAACTATCACAAGACAACTGGCGAATCTTAGAGCAAGCCTGCGCTGCTTCTGACAAAGGAATAGTATCGGTCACTACTAATTCATCGAGAGGAGAATTATTGATACGATCAATCGCTGGGCCAGACAAAACTGCATGTGTACAATACGCTAAAACTTTCTTCGCACCGCGCTCTTTTAATACTTCAGCTGCCTTGGTTAGCGTGCCAGCGGTATCAACCATGTCATCCATGATCACGCAGTTACGGCCTTCAACTTCACCAATGATATTCATCACTTCAGACACGTTGGCTTTTGGACGGCGCTTATCAATAATCGCCAAATCGCAGCCTAAACGTTTTGCCAAAGCACGGGCACGAACTACGCCACCAACGTCAGGTGAGACAACTAATAAATCTTCGTAATTTTTTGCAACCAAATCACCCAGCAATATTGGGGATGCGTAAATATTGTCGACTGGAATATCAAAGAAACCTTGGATTTGATCCGCATGCAGATCCATAATCAGGACGCGACCAACGCCAGCTTCTTCCAACATATTCGCGACGACTTTGGCTGAAATCGCAACGCGCGCAGAGCGTGGACGGCGATCTTGACGCGCATAACCAAAGTAAGGAATGGCGGCTGTGATACGACCAGCTGAAGCGCGCTTTAAGGCATCAACCATCAACATGATTTCCATCAAATTGTCATTGGTTGGTGCGCAAGTCGATTGCAATACAAATACGTCTTTACCACGAACGTTTTCATTGATTTCGACCATCACCTCGCCGTCAGAAAACTTGGAGACGTCAGCCTTACCGAGACGAATGCCGAGTTGCTTTGCAACGCCTGCCGCTAAAGCAGGATTGGCATTACCAGTAAAGACCATCATGTTGTCGAGAGCGTGTGCCATGAGATCACCTAAGGGAATAAAAAAGCCGCTTCAAGAGAACAATACCCAGTATCACGTTTTAATTTCTTGTTGTAATGATTACTGAAAATACTGCCGCAAAAAACCGAAAAGCCGCCGCATCATTTTGTATGCGGCGGCTTGTATCCGGTTCGTATCTTATGGCAGGGGAAGAAGGATTCGAACCTTCGCATGCCGGAATCAAAATCCGGTGCCTTAACCAGCTTGGCGATTCCCCTACACAACCGTTTATCAATTGCTTACTTCGTTTTCGAAATTCGTTTGATAATCAGCGAAGCCACTATTTTATCTTGAAATCAGCAATCAACCAAATTTTTTTGAATTACCCTAAAAATTCATTTGATAAATTTATAGGATGCTGTTGTAAGGCTTTAGCAATCCATGATGTCCAGTGATGAGGTACTTGTTGTAATATTTTTGTTGCGGCGTCTTCATTTGGAAAAGCGCAAAAAACACAAGAACCTGATCCCGTCATCTTGGCATCACCCTGATTAATTTCATATTGTTTCAGCCAGTTGATGGCATCGGCAATTGTAGGGTGTAAAGCGCAAGCAACAGCTTGTAAGTCATTTTTCCATTCAACTTTCGCTGCATTGGAAAAGTCCGTTATTTTGACGGGCTTCGTGTTTCTTGTCAACTCTTTGGCTGAAAATATTGTCGGTGTTGGCACATGCACACCGGGTTCTATCACGACAAACCATTGATTTGGTGTGGTAACGGCTTCCATTTGCTCGCCTATGCCTTCAACAAAGGCATTCTGCCCAAAAATAAAAAACGGAACATCTGCGCCAAGTTGTAAACCCAGTTGCATTAAGTCGTTTTTATCTAGGTTGCATTGCCACAAATGATTTAGTGCCATTAAGGTAGTTGCGGCATCAGACGAGCCGCCGCCAACTCCACCACCCATGGGTAGACGTTTGTGTAAGCGGATGTTAACGCCTAGCTTAAGCTCCGCATGTCTTTGCAATAGACGTGCGGCTCTGATTACTAAATCGGATTCTTCGGGCACGCCTGCAACTTCGTTCTCGCGTTTGATGATGCCATCATCACGTATTTCAAAATCTAGAGTGTCACATCGATCAATTAATTGAAATACACTTTGCAGCAAGTGATAGCCATCCTCACGACGACCTGTAATATGTAAAAAAAGATTGAGCTTAGCGGGGGCGGGGCAATTTAAGAGCTTAGTTTGGGCAGCAGTGGTTGTAATAGCGCTATGCATACGAATATCTTATTTCCATTCATCGACGACAATGCGAATTTTAACTTCTCCCAGCTCTTCCGTATGTCGTTGCAGGTCGATACGTTTAGGGTGTATCACGCCGGTATCTGCTTGCCAGCTGACGAATTGTAGTTGCCAACCTTGCGACTGTAGGGCGACATAGTCTTTAACTGGTATTGCGATCGCTTTACCATTGGCCTGTATATCAAAACCTTGTAGCCAACCCTTCAAGCCAGCGATGGGAATCGACCAACCTAGACTGTCGGCTAACAATTGTTCAATGTTGCTGGCTGTGCGTGCTTCTTGTTTGGCTTGTTCTAGCCTTGCTCCGTGTGCATTTTCATGTATGGTGGCGATGGTTTGACCTAGTGGTGAGCTCAGGCTGATGTGTAAGTCTTGTGGTGCTTGCTGCCACTCAAAACCAGCACTGGCAGTTTGGGCTTGGTCATTTTGCTGGTATTGAATTGAAATTCTGCCGACTAATTGCACTTGCTCTTGCAAGGATCGAGTTTGATTTGCTTGACTACTGCTTAGCACCTGCGTCGTACTACAAGCGCCTAAGCTGATACTCAATAGACCGACTAAAAAAAATCTAACAGCAATAGCGCGTGGCAGAAAACCATCTGATTGCAGCTTGGGTTTATGCATATGTTATGTTGGTTGTTGTTGGTAAATAAATGACATTATGGCAGTGTCAATTCTAGTCTTTGCAAAGTATCTTTTAATAAACTATTTTGCGGATCTTTTTTATGTGCCGCGGTGAATAATTGCATTGCTTCGTCTTTTTTGCTTTGTGCCCATAAAACCTCGGCCAGATGCACAGAGACATCAGCATCCTGTCGCATACTTAGTGATCGGCGTAAAAATTGCTCTGCATCTGGATATTGTTTTAAACGATATTTCACCCAACCTAGACTATCCAAAATGTAAGGGTCATTGGGGCTCAACTGGTTTGCTGCTTCTATCAATGTTAGCGCTTCATCTAATTGCAGGTTTCTATCTGCATAGGAGTAACCCAAGGCGTTGTAGGCAAAGGCATTGTTCGGTGCGATTTGTATCAATTGTTTGAGCGCCATTTCCATTTCTGGATAAAATTTCAAGGACTCGGCCAACATGGCATAGTCGTAAATTAGATCAGTACTCTGTGGGAACTCACCCAAAGCCATTTGTAATAACACGAAGGCTTCGGTCGTTTGTCCAGCATCGCGCATGATCTGCGCTTCAGTTTGTAATAATTGAGCTTGTTCGATATCTTTGCTCGCTGTGACAGTTTGTAAGAATTGACGGGCTTCAAGAAACTTTTTATCGCTCGCTAGTAGTAATGCGCGGCGCATCTGAATATTGAACCAGGCTGGGTTTTTGCCATCGTCAAAAGGGACTTTACTGAGCCAAAGATCGGCAGTTTGTTTATCTTTTCTTTGCAGGGCAATTTGTGCCATGCTGATATAGGCGGAGCTGGCATCGTCTTCGCTACTGAGTCTGCTGATTAATTCTTTAAAATAATTTTCAGCGACATCTAATTGACCCATCTCCATCTCTATGCTTCCTAAGGTGTAGAGAATTTGATTTCGCGATAAGCTGCTTTGATCGGGCGCTTGCAGAAAGCCGAGGAATTCGTTTTTTGCCAGTTCCAGCTGCTTACTTTCTACCAGCATTGTTGCATAGGCTAAGCGGACCTCTTTGGCGCGCGGATATTGTTTTAAAAAATTGGCGATCAGTGCAAAAGCAGCTGTCTTTTCAGTCGCATGGGCGAGCGTCAGGATGCCAAGTTCCGAGCTTGGATCAAGTGCTAGTGCCGCTTTTGCTTCTTGTTGCGCACGTTCGATATCACCACTACGGTAGGCAGCACGAGATAAGGCGATATGACCAGGCATGGTGGTCGCATCATCCGCCAGAATTTTTTCTAAACTCAGTAATGCCGTTTTTTGTTCACGTGTGCGACTCAAGCTGCGTTGTGCTTGATAAATGATATCGCTCCGGCTTTCAGTGCTGCTTGTCTTCAGGAGTCCAAGGAAAAACTTTTCCAGCGCGGGATAATCATTTTTAATGACCATCAAACTCAAATACGTTTGATCCGCCTCTTGCGAGTTAGCATCAAGTTCGCGCCAAAGTCGTACGGCCGCCATGGATTCGTCAATTTGTTGCGCAGACATAGCAATCTCGACCGCGCGCTTCGCTAGTCTTGGGTCGCGCGTCTGCTGCGCTAGACTCATAATGGTGACAAATGGTGCTTGCCATTCACCACGCTGTAGAGCGATATCTGATGCGGTTAATTTGTAGAGGATGTCTTTGCTGAGTCCGGTTGCTGACTGACCAGCAGTCTCCTGCGAACTAACATCTTCTTGTGCATGGTGCTGGCTTGTAGCAGCGGGTTTGACATTACTTCTACTCTTGACCGGTTTGGCATAGGGGATTTGCTGGTCTTGGTTTTGTGGTGCAGCTAAGACGTTTTCGCTGGATGCTATAAGGATAAAGAGCGAGCTTATGATCTGGCTGAGAGTAGGTAATTGGGAAGAGTTTATTTTCATGCGTTTCAGATAATAAAAAAGAGGAGGTGTGAAGCGGTGCCTAAGTCTGAGTACAATAGCTGTCGGTGCATATCACAGGATGCCTGCAAATGATTTTACGCTGAAAAGCCGTTCCTATTGTGTCAACTTGTAAATCACATTTAATGTGATGTGCTTATGATGTGCCTATTTGGGCGCATTAGAAGCGTTAAAAGCCTTCATGAGAAAATTTTATGCCTGAATTACCTGAAGTTGAAGTCACCCGTTTGGGCCTTAGTCCCCATATCGAAGGTCTGCGTGTGACGAATGTGGTATTGCGACGTGATGGCTTGCGTTGGCCATTTCCTGATCATTTACAGCAATTGATCGTTGGGAAGACCATCCTTGCTACCGGGCGCCGTGGTAAATATTTGTTATTGCATTTTGAAAATGGCAGTGTCTTGATTCATCTCGGTATGACGGGTAACTTGCGCATCATGCCGGTCAATACACCCGCCCAAAAACATGATCATGTCGATATTGTGCTCGGCGAACAAATGATACGTCTGACCGATCCACGCCGTTTTGGTGCGCTACTTTGGCATGATAATGCCGATGGCGGTTGGGAAGAACACCTGTTATTGCGGCGTTTAGGCGTCGAGCCACTGACCGATCGATTTACGCCAGAGTTATTATTTCGTGAGAGTCGTCAGCGTCATATGGCTATTAAACAAGTCTTGTTGGCAGGCGATATTGTGGTCGGTGTGGGCAATATTTATGCATCCGAAAGCCTGTTTCGGGCGCGGATTAATCCAAAAATCGCAGCAAATCGCATCAGTCTAAAACGCTATCAGGCATTGACGGTGGCGATCCGGCAAGTATTGACCGAGGCTATTGCAAAGGGCGGAAGCACCTTGAAAGACTTTGTCGGCGCAGATGGAAAAACCGGCTATTTTCAACAGTCTTATTATGTTTATGACCGAGCAGGAGAAGCTTGCCGTGTTTGTCAAGGGACAATTAGACACATCATGCAAGGTCAACGTAGCAGCTTTTATTGTGTAAATTGTCAAAAATGAGCCAGAATGGCATATTGTTGTGTTTCTTGTGAAACTCACGAGTTCACTCGCAGTAAAAGAATAATTTTGAGGATGCTATGAGTAATTTGGTTCAGAATTTTGAAGAGTACAGTGAATGGCGAACTGGTGTCGCGCAAGCCATCGAGAAATATCGGGCTTGGATTGCTGGTTCGGATTTTGCTGACAATATTCTCGACCAACGCGTTTTGCGCCTAAAAGAGCGTCTGATTGACGATAAGTTAACCATTGCTTTTGTCGCCGAATTCTCTCGCGGAAAATCAGAGTTAATCAATGCGATTTTCTTCGCCGATTATGGACAAAGAATTTTGCCATCGTCTGCAGGACGCACCACGATGTGTCCAACCGAATTGCTCTACGACGAAAGTATGCCGCCTTGCATACGTTTGTTACCCATTGAAACGCGCAGCGAAACTTTAAGTACTACCGAATATAAAGGTCACCAGCATATTTGGACCGTCTTGCCATTAGATACCAAGTCTGGTGAAGGTATGTTGGAAGCCTTTAAGCAAGTCAGTTTGACTAAAAAAGTCACTAAAGACGTGGCGAAGTCTTATGGCCTGTACGATGAAGCCGATCCTGACTCGGCTTTGGAAGTCGATGAAGACGGCTTGGTCGAAATTTCACTTTGGCGCCACGCTATTGTTAATTTCCCTCATCCTTTGTTAAAACAAGGTTTGATTATTGTTGATACACCAGGTCTGAATGCGATTGGTACTGAACCCGAATTGACCTTAAATTTGATTCCCAATGCTCATGCCGTATTATTTATTTTGGCGGCGGATACTGGCGTTACCAAGAGCGATATCGAAGTGTGGCGTGACCACATCGGAAGCGGTCCGGGGCGTATGGTAGTGTTAAATAAGATCGATAGCATGTGGGATGAACTGCGGACGCCAGAAGAGATTGAAACGCAGATTCGCAGTCAGGTGTCCTCAGTAGCCCATACCTTGAGTTTGGAAGAAAAACAGATATTCCCAATTTCTGCGCAAAAGGGCTTGGTTGCAAAGATCAATAAAGACGCTCCTTTGTTGGCTAAAAGTCGCCTGCCGAAATTGGAATATGCTCTATCAAAAGAACTAATTCCTTCCAAAAAAGGCATTATTCGCGCGCAATTAGCCAGTGACATTCAAGAAATCACCGATGGACAATATGCGGTGATTACTGCTCGCGGTCGCGGTGTGGGTGAGCAATTGCATGAACTGAAAAGCTTACGCGGTAAAAATCAAAATGTGGTTGAACACATGATGAAGCGGGTCACACTGGAAAAACAAGAATTTGACGCTAGTCTGATGAAGATGCAGGGCACACGTGCGGTATTTACCCGGTTGTCCACCGAGGTATATACCACGCTCGGAATGGAAATGTTAAGGGCAGAAATTAAGACCGCACGTGAAGCGATGGAGGCCAGTAGATTCTCCATGGGCCTAAAAGAAGCCATCAAAGATTTTTTCGGGCAGATCAAAACCAATTTGCAAGCGTCGAACCGTAAGACGGATGAAATTTCCGAAATGATGGCGATCATGTATCGAAAATTTTCGACCGAACATGGTTTGGCTTTGACCGCACCTATGCCTTTTTCGCTCGATAAATATATGCAAGAGGTGAGTGCGATTGAATCGGTCTTTCTGCGACAATTTAGTGCTATTACCTTGATGACGACGTCGCAAAAAGTGTTGATGCAGAAGTTTTTTGACTCGATTTCAGCAAGGGTGAAACAAAGTTTTTCGCAAGCGAATCGTGATGTCGAAGCCTGGCAAAAAGTCGTCATGGCACCGATCGAAGCGCAGATCCGTGAGCATAAAAATCAATTGAAAAACCGCATGCAATCGATACAGCGAATTCATGTGGCGACTGATAGTTTAGAAGAAAAAATTTCGACCTTTGAAGCGATGATGACCGAGGTCGAGGCGCAGAAGAAAACCTTAGAAGACTTGCGTCATAACATTCAGAAGGCATTGGCTTCGGAAGTGACCGCAGTTTAACGCGACCTGGCTTGGTATTGACCTAGTAAATCAAAACGCTGGTAAGAAAACTTATCAGCGTTTTTCTATTTTTAAGAAAGAAGAATGTGATGAAACAGATGACACCCGCATGGCCACACAAAAATCTAATGACTAGCATGTCGATATTTGTATTGTGTAGCAGCGTATCCGTGATGGCTTGCGCGCAAGACGCATGGAAACCAATTGACAGCGGTGTGAAGGTCGAATTACGTGGTTTGTCGGTACTCAATCGCAACGTAGCTTGGGCCAGCGGCGCAAAAGGCACGGTGATCCGTACCGTCGATGGTGAAAACTGGGAAAACGTCTCGATTAGCGCCAAATTGCCAGAAACGATTAGCTTAGATTTTCGTGATATTCAAGGTATTGATAAACAGAACGCAATTGCTATGAGCGCTGGCCCAGGTAAGGCTTCGACGATCTATAAAACCACTGATGGTGGCGCGCATTGGGAGTTGATGATCGTTAACGGTGAAGCGAGCGGATTTTGGGATGCGATTGATTTTTGGGATGCACAAAATGGTGTTGTTTTTGGCGATCCTGTGAACGGGCAATTTCAAGTCTTAATTACCAATGACGGTGGCAAAAGCTGGAAAAACGCTGCACAAGATTTGAATCAATTAGCCGCATTGCCGAATGAAGGTGCTTTTGCTGCTAGCGGAACTTGTGTTTCTGTCGTGGGAACGCAAGACGTCTGGTTTGCAACGGGTGGTGCAGAGAAAACACGCGTGTTCCATTCTGCTGATCGTGGTAAGACTTGGCGTGTTGCCGATACTGCTATTGCCGCTGGAGCACCACCTAAAGGTTTATTCTCGGTGGCATTTGCAGATACGCAATTTGGTTTCGCAGTCGGCGGCGACTATCAAAAAGCCAAAGGTGAAGGACTTAATGCGGTAGTCAGTCAGGATGGTGGATTGTCATGGTCAGCAGCGCCCGCCTTACCCTCAGGTTTTTTATCGGTAGTGATCGCGATACCAGGTCAATCCAGAACGTTTGTCGTCGGCGGTTTAGCCGGATCTGGTGTGACTCGTGATGGCGGAAAGTCTTGGGAGGTATTGGGTGAGACGCCTCTGAATGCGATCGGTTTCGCCGACGCTTTACATGGTTGGGCTGTCGGGCCAAAAGGTTTGGTGATGAAGTATGCGGGTAAGCGTCTCCTTAATACGATGACGCCTGCAAAGCCATAAACCTTGTTCATGTCTGATTTGAATTCTCGCAGTTTCATCAACAAGCATTATCCTAAACAAGCTTCATGAAAAAAAACCTAGAAGTGCGCAATCAGCGTAGCGCACCAGCCGACTCGATTTATTTTGATCCCAGTTTTTCCGCAGAATTAATTGCGTGGCAGAAGCAGCACGGTCGCCATAGTTTGCCGTGGCAGCAAACTGGTGATGCCTACAAAGTCTGGCTGTCTGAAATTATGTTGCAGCAAACACAGGTCACCGCTGTCATTCCTTATTATCAGCGTTTTCTGGAAAAATTCCCTACAGTCGAAGATTTGGCAGCAGCACCAGTCGAAGAGGTGATGGCGTCGTGGGCGGGTTTAGGTTATTACACCCGCGCCCGCAATCTGCATCAATGTGCCAAGCAAGTGGTGGAGAGATATCAGGGACGATTTCCCAGTGATCCAAAGTTACTTCAAGAGCTACCCGGCATAGGGCGCTCAACTGCGGCCGCTGTCGCTGCTTTTTCTTATGGTACGGTCGCAGCGATTTTAGACGGCAACGTGAAGCGCGTGTTTGCCCGCGTGTTTGGTATAGCTGCTTGTCCCGGTACTAAATCGGTAGAAGATGATTTGTGGTTGCGTGCAGAAGCGCTTCTGCCTGCGTCAGATATCACAGCCTATACCCAAGGATTGATGGATCTCGGGGCGACGCTCTGTAGTCGCGGTAAGCCAGATTGCCAGCGTTGCCCATTTCAGGCTAGGTGCATCGCGTTTGCGCAGGGACGAACCGCAGAACTGCCGATACGTAAGCCGAAGACTAAACAGAAAGAAAAACACAGCATCATGCTCGTGCTTGAGCATGATGGTGCAATCTTGTTGGAACAGCGCCCCATTTCTGGCATTTGGGGTGGCTTGGTCTCCCTGCCCGAACTACATGGTATGCGTGAGGGGGCCTTGATGCATGCCGAAGCGCTTGAACCTGTTAATGACGCATTATCGTATCTTGATAGTGCGGAAGCGCAGCGCTTCGTGAGTAACTTTGGCGAATTGAGATCCGCCACGCTGTTAGCGCCTTTCGAGCATGGCTTTACCCATTTTAAATTGCAAATTCATGCCATACATTTCAAATTGTCGAGCAAGATTCCTTTTGCAAGTGATGGGGGATTTGCTTGGACATCATTAGACAATATAGAGCAACTCGCTCTGCCAGCGCCCGTGAAAGCAATATTGCTGAACCTCACCGCTGATTAAGAAAAGCCCCTAATTTATTCGAATTTCATCCGCGGCGATTCGTGTTTCGTCGCGAGTGAGGGGTTTTCATCACATCATGGTTTACTTCGTTTTGTCCGCAAGCCACACTAATGCCATAGATTGTTATGAATGATCTGTTATTTGTTGTTTGAAGAAAACCCAATGAAAGGAGTTATTTTGAATAGGTCTAATCTAATTCGTTTGTTCGGCCTTGCTGCGCTTAGTCTGCCAGCGATTGCGTTAGCCGATACCAAACCTTGTCGCATTGCCAGTTTTCCACAAGAGGTAAAGTGCGCTCAAATTCAACGCCCACTGGATCCGGCTAAACCAGATGGTAAAAAAATTGATGTGCATTATGTGGTGTTGCCATCTAAAGATAGAAATAAATTGCCTGATGCCGTGTTTTTACTCGCTGGTGGCCCAGGCCAAAGTGCAGTAGAAGCCGCTGGATTTGGTGAAACTGTTTTAGGTAAATTGAATCGTCGTCGCGATCTGGTTTTTGTCGATCAACGCGGCACCGGTAAGAGTGCGCCATTGCGCTGTCCTGAGTTGGAAAACAATACCAAAATTCTCGACAAAGATGCGGTATTCAAATTGACCCAGTCATGTATGCAAAGTCTGCAAAAACTGCCTTACGGTGATTTGCAGTTCTTTAGCACCAGTATCGCGGTACAAGATATCGAAGCGATACGTATAGCGCAAAACTATAGCGCGATTAATCTGGTTGGGGCATCTTATGGCACCCGCGTCGGCTTAGAGTATTTGCGTCAATTTCCACAAGCTGTGCGCCGTTTGGTGATTGATGGTGTGGTGCCACCCGATTTAGATTTACTCGCAAGCGATGCCAAACCTGCGCTGGACGGTGTGTTTGCGGATTGTCTAAAAAATGTCCGTTGCAACACCGCATATCCCGATTTAGCTGGCACATGGAAGCGATTGATGAGCGCTGCACCGCGTACTTATACTTTCACGCATTCACGCCTTGGCACTAGCTTGAGCGCAGTCATCGCACCGGATGACATCATCGCTATGGTATTCAAGTCCTTGTATTCGCCGACGATGACCGCCGCTTTACCGTATGCGCTTACCCAAGCGGAACAAGGAAAATTAGATCCTCTATTAACCATGAGTGGTAGCTTTAATCTGCCAGCGCCAGGCGGACTGACTATGGGCATGCATTATTCCGTATGGTGTGGCGAAGCGTATGCAAAGCCGCGCGCTACTAATGCTGATGCGAACGAGTTCACGAAGGTGATGGGGAATATGTATGACAAGATTTGTGCGAACTGGCCACGGGCAAGTATCCCCAAAGAATTTTTTGTCACACCACCATCCAAGTCGCCTGTTTTGTTATTAAGTGGCGGTATTGATCCAGTTACACCGACGCGCAATGGTGATCAAGTTACTAAAGCCTTGGGAAGTAAGGCGCGCCATATTAGTGTTGAGAATGTTGGACATGGTTTGTTAATGCACGGTTGTGTTCGTGACGTTGTCGATAAGTTCCTTGGTGCTAAAACTGATGAGGACGCACTAAAAGTTGATGCGTCTTGTGTCCGTCAAATCCCACGCCCCCTAGTTTGGTTAGCACCAGTGCAGAGCGCAGATAATGCTAACGCTGGTGAAGTCAAGAAAGCAGGAGAATAAGATGATTATTGTCGAAGATTTGCATAAAGAATTTGTCAAATTAGGTAAGCCTAAATTTGGCATAGGCAAGCGTACTGCGGAAAAAGTGAAGGCCGTCAATGGTGTCAGCTTTACTGCACAAGATGGTCAAATTCTTGGCTTGTTGGGCGCCAATGGTGCCGGTAAAACCACCAGTTTGCGGATGGTAGCGTCGATGTTGAAAATGGATAGCGGTGCTATCAAGATCGATGATGTTCAAGTCAAAGAAGGGCAAACTGCATCGCAAGCACGTTTGGGAATTTTGTCGGACGCACGTGGTTTGTATCCGCGCTTGACCGCTCGTGAAAATATTCAGTACTACGGCAAATTGCACGGCATGGACAAGGCAATGATTGCTTCCCGTATTGATCAACTAGCGCATTGGTTAGAAATCCATAATTTGTTAGAGCGCCGCACTGAGGGATTTAGCCAAGGTGAAAGAATGAAGATTGCTTTGGCTCGAGCGCTGATTCATGATCCTAAAAATATCATTTTGGACGAGCCGACTAATGGTTTGGATGTGGTGGCAACACGTGCTTTGCGGGAGTTTTTGCGTTGGTTAAGAAGTCCAGAAGGCGGCGGAAAATGCATCGTGTTCTCTACGCACATCATGCAAGAGGTTGAGCGTTTATGCGATACGGTTGTGATCGTAGCGCAAGGCAGAACAGTGGCGTCGGGGACAGTGGCTGAATTAATGCAGCAGGCAAAGGAGCCTGATTTTGAAGATGCGTTTGTTAAGCTCGCTTTTTTGGATAAGGTCAATCTTCACAATAATCATTCAAACAATAGTTCTAGCAATAGCGCAAGCAACACTTCAACATTGAATCAAGGGAGTCTCGTATGAGAGAGATATTAGCGATTTATTTTAAAGAGATTTCAGATGCCATGCGTGATCGTCGCACCTTGATGATGGTATTGGCTAGCTCACTGTTATTGGTTCCGTTGTTGTTGTTTGTATTTTCTACGGTAATGTCGCAGGTGGAGTCACAAGCGGTGGATCGCAGTGTGTTGGCAGTCAATATGAAAGATGCACCGAGTTTGGAAAATTACATCTTGCGTCAAGGTTATCAGATTAAGCAAGCACCGGCAGATTACGAAGAAAAGTCGCGTAATAAGGAATTGACCAAGCCAGTATTGATCGTCGCAGACAATTTTGAAGAAAATTTAGCGCAGCTGAAAAAGGTGGAATTAGAAATCGCCTATGACACGTCAAATCGTCAAGCAGAAATGGGTTTGCGACCATTGCGTACTTTGCTCAATGGTTATGTGCAAGAACGTTCCGGTTTGGCCTTGATGATGCGAGGTGTTTCGGCTGAGGTATTGCAAGCGGTGGAAGTGAAAGAGCGCCATATCAGTCGCCCAGATGAGCGTCGCGTGACAATTACCGGCATGTTGCCTATGGTTTTAATTATGGCAATCGTGATGGGTGGCATGTTTGCCGCCATTGATAGTACTGCTGGTGAACGTGAACGTGGCTCTTTAGAACCGCTAATGATGAATCCGGTTTCTGGACTACAGTTGGCGATTGGTAAGACGGCAGCGGTCGCTTCGGTCAGTGTATTGATAGTGATCTTGACGGTGAGCAGTTTCTTTCCGGCACAATCGTTGATTGCCAATGAAGCTTTACGTGCCGAGTTTCAGTTTGCTTGGAAAGATGCATTGGCTTTCTTAGTTGTGCTGATTCCTCTCGCTGCAGCATTGTCGGCTTTGCAGGTCGCTTTATCCTTGACTTGTAAAACCTTTAAAGAAGCTAACGTACGTAATCAGTTGCTTAGCTTGGTGGTATCTTTTATGCCGATGTTTTTTCTGCTCAATCCAGGTAAAGAACCGGCGTGGTTAGGATGGGTTCCAATCATGGCGCAAACGCAAATGATGAATCAGGTCTTGAAAGGTGAATTGGTGAGTCTCAACGCGATTGCGATTGCTTTGTCGGTTTGCTGTGTGATTGTTGCTGTTAGCTTGTTGTTTGTTTCACGTAAAATGCGTGAAGTTGTGATGGAATAAATCCGTCAATGATGATGAAAAAAGCCGTTCAATTCATTTTGAACGGCTTTTTTTGCGGCTTAACATTTAATGTGTCTGGCGATGACGAATCAAAACTCGCTCTTTTTGTTGAAAATACTTCGCCAGTTTTTCTACCATATAGACTGAGCGATGCTGTCCGCCAGTGCAGCCAATGCCGATCGTCAAGTAGCTGCGGTTGTCACGTTTAAATGAGGGGAGCCATTTGTCGATGAAAGTTAAAATATCGTCATAAAGCTCTTGCGCCATAGCCTGCGTTTCTAAGAATTCGATCACAGGTTGATCGCGCCCAGTCAAAGGGCGAAGGGCATGATCATAATGGGGGTTAGGTAAGATTCTGACATCAAACACAAAATCGACGTCGAGTGGTACGCCAACTTTGAAGGCAAATGATTCAAACATGAGTATTAGTGAGGCGTGTTCAACCGCGATCTCGTCTCTAATCCAATTACGTAAATGATTAGCACTCAAATTCGATGTGTCGATGACATGTCCAAGAAATTGTAGGGGAGAGAGAAGCTCCCGTTCTTCTTGTATACATTCTGTCAGACTTAAGTTGCAATCAGTGATATGCGTAGCCTGTAAGTGATGTGAAAGTGGATGACTGCGGCGAGTTTCGGAAAAACGGGCAATTAAGGTTTCTGAGTTGGCTGTTAAAAAGAGCACTTTGACTTCATGACCCAGTTGTCGCAATTGTTCAATGGTAGTGGCGACGTTTTGTAATTGATGCGTACTACGTGAGTCGATGGCAATCGCGGCACTTTTGACGCCATCTGTTTCCAGGGTCTTTATTAAATCAATTAATAGATTCGGTGGCAAATTATCTACGCAATAATAACCAGCATCTTCAATAACATTTAATGCCACAGATTTGCCCGAACCCGAAATTCCTGAAATCAATAATATACGCATGATGTTTTATCCCAGCGTTTCGTCCATAGCACGACGCTGTCTTTCCATAAAATCTTCCAAAGTATTGATGCCACGTAATTGCAATATGGTATTGCGCACCGCTGCTTCCAGCAACACCGCGATGTTACGCCCAGCAGCGACAGGAATAACGACTTTTCTGATTTGTAGACCCAGCACATCTTGTGATTGAGAGTCGATCGGTAAGCGTTCGTAATTTTCTTCCAAGGTACTGCGGCGAACTAGGTGGACGATGAGTTTTAAACGCATCTTGCGGCGCACAGCGGTTTCGCCAAATATGGCTTTAATATCGAGCAAGCCTAGTCCACGAACCTCTAACAGATTTTGTAAAATTGGCGGACAGCGGCCTTCTATCATATTGGGTGCAATGCGTGAAAATTCGACCGCATCATCCGCCACGAGGCCATGACTACGGGAAATTAATTCCAGACCAAGCTCGCTTTTGCCTAAACCTGACTCGCCTGTAATTAAGACTCCCACACCAAGCACGTCCATAAACACCCCATGCATAGTCACTTGCGGCGCTAACTTTTTCGATAAATATACCCGTAAATAATCGATCACCTGTGCAGCTGGCAACGGTGTAGAAAACAGGGGGATATTATTGTCGTCACAGACGTTCAAAAAAGTTTGTGGTGACTCTAAACCTTGTGCAACGATTAACGCTGGGGGATGACCTGCAACTAATTCTTTGATCAGGTTTGCCCGTGAGCCTGGGGACAATCGGTGAAAGTAATCAATTTCTTGATGGCCGAGAACTTGAATTCGACCAGGATGAATTAAGTTGAGATGTCCAACTTGATCAGAAGAGGCGGTGGCATCATCTGTGATTTGTTTATCGCTACCAGAGAATCCAGCAAACCAGCCTAATTGCAAGGTATCGCGATTGTCATCAAAAATCTTCTGTATCGTTAATTCTGTGGTCAATGGCATAGGATAGTTCCGTAGCTGATCAAGGGGGAGTGAAGAGTAAGTATAGCGAGGTCATTCTCGATAAAAATCTCTTTACCACATTCGCATTTAGAACACAGCGAAACGATCAATTATAGGCCTTTGGGTTCCCATGTGGTGAGCTGCTCATAGACTAACTTCGCATCTTGTTCCACCTGTAGTGAAGTGCGAAATGCGTCGTCTGACAACATTTCAGCGATCTCTGAGAGGATTTCTAAATGTTGTTGTGTGACATTGTCCGGCATCAAGAGGAAGATCAGCAAATTTACTGCCTGGCCGTCTGGTGACTCAAAAGGAATCGCCTCCTGTAATCGCACAAAAGCAGCGATAGGGTGTTTTAAACCTTTGATGCGACCATGGGGAACCGCTACGCCGTGTCCTAGCCCGGTGGAGCCTAGGCGCTCACGGGCAAATAGATTTTCAGAAACCGTGGAGCGGGCAATGCTGCAATTGTTTTCAAACAGTAAACCTGCTTGTTCAAATGCCCGTTTTTTACTCGATACATCTAAATCTAATAAAACATTTTCTTGGGGCAGAATTTTTGCGATATTTGTCATATGGCGGAAATGGCCTGTGCTTGTTGACGTAAATGTCTTGCAGCTTTTTACATACGATTTGCATGGATTTGATTGCAAATTGTTGTCGCTGTCGAACTTAGTGCGCGATTATAGGCTTCTTTTTGGCGCTGAGCGAATTTCAGCACGGATTTTCCGGTTTACTTCATGTCGCTGTTAGCTTTGTGTCGGTGTTGACTAAGAAGTTGTGTGAACTGTTCCACAGAAATTGGTTTACTGAAATAAAAGCCTTGAACTTCATCGCAGCCGGCATCTTTCAAGAAATCCATTTGTTCTATATTTTCAACACCCTCGGCAGTGACGCTCATACCTAATGCGCTAGACATCGCAATAATCGCTTTGGTAAGCACCACTGAGTCTTGATTTTCTGGGATCTCACGAATGAAAGATCGGTCAATCTTGAGATTGTCGATAGGAAAGCGTTGCAGATACGATAAAGACGAAAAGCCAGTGCCGAAATCATCCAAAGAAATACTGATGCCTAAGGTTTTAATGGCATCAAATACCAAGCTTAGATGCTCGGCCTCGACCATTAATAAACCCTCGGTAATCTCAAGCTGTAAGGCGTGAGCTGGTAAGCCAGAGGCGAGCAAAACTTCCAAAATAAATTGCGGTAATTTGGGGTCCTGAAATTGTTTAGGTGAAATGTTGACGCTGATTTTGAAATCAATTTCAAACTCTTGACGCCATTTCTGTGCTTGTTCACAAGCTTTAGTCAGCACCCATCGCCCCATCGGGACAATCAAACCGATTTCTTCGGCGAAGGGAATAAATTCGTTCGGCGCGATCAGTCCCATATCGGGCATTTGCCAACGAATTAAGGCCTCAGCTCCGACTATGCTGCCATCTATTAGGTTTAATTTGGCTTGATAATAGAGCAGGAATTCATCATCAACCAGGGCACGACGCAAGTTTCTTTCCAAGGTATAACGATGCTGCGCCCGTATCATTAAATCGGAAGTGAAAAATTGGTAATTATTGCGCCCTAGCTCTTTCGCTAAATACATCGCCGAATCGGCACAACGTAAAAGGGTCGGACCATCGGTGCCGTCATGCGGGAATACGCTGATACCAATCGACGTTCCTAGATGGTACTGATGTTGATCGATGACGAAAGGCTCTCGCATTTTAGTCAAAATCCGATCAGCTAATTCTTTCAGATGTTGGGCCGTATCGAACTCTTCCACCACAATCACGAATTCATCACCCCCAAGTCGTGCCAGCATATCGGTCGCACGAATACACGAACTAAGGCGTTTGGCAACATCGCACAGTAAGCCGTCACCCGCAGCATGACCAGCGGTATCATTGACGTTTTTAAAGTGATCTAAATCTAGGAAAATGACTGCAACTTTTTGCTCATAAGTGTGCGCTAGAGCATTGGCTAGCCGTTGTTGTAATTGGTGGCGATTTGGTAAACCTGTTAAAGCGTCGTGGGTCGCGATATATTGCAGCTGACGCTCGGTTTCTCTGACTTCCGTTGTGTCGGTGAACGAAATCAATACCGCTTCGGTTTTACTGCTGCTACGGGCATGATGGATAGGTTGAACATTCACTAATAGCCAAACGGTGGCATTGTCGTGCAACTGCATGCCTATCGATAAATTAGAGATGGCTTCGCCATTTTTCAACACCATCGAGGCCGGATCATCGCCTATTTGAATTTCACTACCATCGTCACGAAAAATCCGTTTGAAATAACGATGGCGACGCCCGGTTGTATCAATATCTTGAATTTTGAGAATACGTTGTGCACTGGGGTTACAAGTGAGAATTTTGCCACCTGGGGCAATCACCATAATGCCTTCGGTCAAATTGTTGACCACAGAGCGATAGCGATCTTCACTGGTCGCTAAGCTATGTTCCATATTCTTTTTATCGATCGCCAATGCAATAACATGCATGGCGTCCATAATCAAAGTTTGCTCATCGTCACTTGGGCGTCTTTGATTGCGATGATATAAATCGACCGTTCCAAGTAAGGCATTGAAAGCCGTTTTAATCGGTACTGACCAGCATGAGCGCATGCCATATTGCAAGGGAATATGGCGGTGAAATTGCCAGAGTTCGCTGGTCTCGATATTGTCAACGATCTTAATTTTTGCCGATTGGATTGCTACACCACATGACCAATTACCCATTGCGATTTCGATGTGGTCCATTTCATTGTGGAATTCGGCTTCCATACTCGGTGCCGCAGCCAACCGTAGTTTTTGGCTTTCCTGATCAAACAACATAATGGTGCACATAGAGCCGTTGTCTAACAGACGCTCCATGCGGTCACACACATCTTGCAAAATCTGTGTGAGTGGATTGTCGAGCGCGATCATTTCCAAAATTTCTTTTTCATGATGCAAGGCTTCATGACTCAAGCTATTTTGTGGTGCTCCCGCAGCGCTTCGTTGAACGTGGAAAGACTTTGCAATAGGCTGTGTTTGTAAATTGCGCAGTCGCAAAATATAGGCCGTGTTGCGCAATACAGGAAAGCTATGTAACCGAACTTCGACGTCCAGAACTTGGGACTGGCGAGTTTTGAGTTGGCAAAATTCCGCGATCGCATTGGGTAGTAAACTACTCCCAGCCTGCAGATGGGTTTTCACTTGATTCGGATGGCTAAACTCTAAAAATGCGGTCCACCGCAGGCCCGCAATTTCATTCAGATTTTTTGCACTGAGTAGGTTAATTCCTAACTGGTTTGCATGGACTATGGTTCCATCAATTAGAACGATGACAGCATCTTGTGCGTGTTGCTCTAAGAGCATTTGCCAATTAACGGAATACATAAGACCAATAATTTAAGTAGAGAAACGAAACAGCCAAGCGAAAATCAACGCGAATAAGCTAAATAAAAAAACAAGTAAATGTACTCTATGCGAACACGCTGAGCAAGCATCAATGCGTAACGATGTCGACTTTTGCTCGCTAGTGTATTGCAGTATAGAACGCATAGAGACAGAAGCGTTGTTTTATCGCAGTGTTATATCGATTTGAAGTAGTGTTCTCTGTTTAAATTATTGACGTGCACTACGCAGATTTGAGGGCATTTTCCCCGTTGAAAAATTGGTGCGCCACGGATTAATGTCGAGGCCGCCACGGCGTGTGTAGCGAGCATACACCGACAGTTTTTGCGGGCGGCAATACTGCATTAGGTCGCAGAATATGCGTTCTACACATTGCTCGTGAAATTCGTTATGGTTTCTAAAGCCAATTAAATATCTCAGAAGGGCTTCTTGATCGATAGGTGCACCAACATAGGTAATTTGTACACTGGCCCAATCCGGTTGTCCCGTGACCAAACAATTGGATTTGAGTAAATGCGAGACCAAGGTTTCCTCGACCGCCGATTGGCTGTGATCCGCGCTTAAAATTGTTGGCATCGGTGAATACTGGTCAACTTCAATATCCAATCGATCGAGTAATAAACCGTCTAATTCTCGAAATGCGGCTTTGCCAAAATGTTCTTGCGGCGTGATGGTAATTTGTACCGGAGCGCCGAAGCCATTGGATAAATCGGTTTGTAATAAACTCAACAAGGCTTCCGCACCCGCTAATTTGGTCTGATTAAACGAGTTCAGATACAGTTTGAAAGATTTCGACTCGACGATATTCGGAGAATCGGCTGGTGCGAATACACTGACAATAGCGACCTGCGGTTTGCCACGCATATTTAGCCACGAGACTTCGTAGGCGTTCCAAAGATCCATGCCGAAAAACGGTAAATTGATTGCCTTACCATCGACAATTTTCAAACCAATTTCGGCGCGTTTTTCGGCGCGTGGAATTGGAAAAATTAAACTGGGGTCATACTGCGTTTGATATGCCGACGTTTTGCCTAGTTGTGATTGTTCAGGTGAATTATTGGAAGTGCTCATAGTGCGTGTTTTTCCATCAAAAAATATGGCTGGATGATGAACATTGCGTCATCAAGTTGAGGCAGTCATGTAGGGCGGGTGCAACCCGCGCCGCACATAGGTCGGTTCGCGTTGCACTAGGTTCTGGCAGCGCGGGTTGCACCCGTCCTACATTTCTTAACCTATTTCTTAACTTAATAAGTGATATGTCATATCCAGCATCCAAGGATTTATCCCAGGAATAGTTTATAAACCGGATTATCGCTCTCATCCCAGTAGCGATATCCAAGGCCATTCAAAAATTCTTTGAAAGCCTTCATTTCTTTTTTCGGTACTTGCAAACCTACTAGAGTACGACCATAGTCAGCACCATGATTGCGGTAGTGAAATAGACTGATATTCCAGTTTGGTGCCATGCTATTTAAGAAGCGCATTAACGCGCCTGGACGTTCTGGAAATTCGAAGCGATACAGCAATTCGTTTTCTGCCAACTCGCTCTTACCGCCGACTAGATGGCGGATGTGAAGTTTAGCCAATTCATCGTCGGTTAAGTCCAAAGTAGGGAAACCGTGTTTGACAAAATTCTTCGCGATTTTGCTTGACTCTTCTCGATTGGTGACTTGCACGCCGACAAAAATATGCGCTTCTTTTTTATCACTGATACGGTAGTTAAATTCGGTAACATTGCGTGGACCAACGAGTTCACAAAAACGTTTGAAACTGCCCTGAATTTCGGGGATAGTCACAGCGAACACGGCTTCACGTGCTTCGCCCACTTCGGCGCGTTCTGCAACAAAACGTAAGCGGTCGAAGTTCATGTTGGCGCCACAAGCGATGGTCACCATGGTTTCATTTTTTAACGGCTTTTTGTTGGCCTTGGCGCGTTCGATATAGGCCTTGCAGCCTGCAACCGCGAGTGCTCCGGCTGGCTCTAAAATTGAGCGAGTATCTTGGAAGACATCCTTGATTGCAGCACAGACTTCATCGGTATCAACCAAGATCACTTCATCGACGTACTGTTTCGCCAGACGGAAAGTTTCCTCGCCGACGAGCTTTACGGCAGTGCCATCAGAAAATAAACCAACGTCCGTCAAGGTCACTCGCTTTCCCGCTTTCAGACTGCGATACATGCCATCCGAATCGACAGTTTGCACGCCGATAATTTTGATGTCGGGGCGGACTGCTTTCACATAAGCCGAAACACCGGCGATCAAACCACCACCACCAATCGCGACAAAAATGGCATGAATAGGGCCTGCATGTTGACGTAAAATTTCCATCCCAACCGTACCTTGACCCGCGATGACGTCTGGATCATCGAACGGATGAACGAAGGTCAGTTTGCGTTTTTTTTCTAAGGTTAATGCATGGTCATAGGCATCTGTATATGACTCGCCATGTAAGACGATTTCTACCGCATCGCCGCCATGGGCGCGCACCGCGTCAATTTTGACTGGCGGCGTGGTGGTTGGCATCACGATCACCGCTTTGCAGCCGACACGCTTGGCACTCAGAGCTACGCCTTGCGCATGGTTGCCAGCCGAGGCGCAAATCACGCCACGCTTCAGTTGTGCTGGCGTCAAATGCGCAATCTTATTATAGGCACCGCGCAACTTAAAACTGAACACACTTTGCATGTCTTCACGTTTAAAGTGAATGTGGTTGTCCATACGTTTGGACAGCGTAGGAGCGAGTTCTAAAGGAGTTTCAAATGCCACATCATAGACGCGGGCAGTGAGGATTTTTTTCAGGTAATCGGTAGCCATGGATGAATTCTTTTTTCAAAAACGAGAGTCAAATGTCAAATTCGGACATCATGCAACATTCTCTTTTAGAGTTTGTAGCGATTCTGCGTTGATGAGTACAGAATCGACCGTGTCACTGGCGCGATGGCGCAAGCAACCAACCTATTTCAGTCTGTCAGCAAGGGTAGTGCTCGGCAATGACGGTAAAATAAGTGCAAAATTTTTAAGTCCTGTTCGAACCATTATAATGTATCCATCCTCATCCCTAATGAAAAAGCCATGATAGAAGCGGCTATTGCCTGGTTGTTTAGTGTTTTCGCCATCTCAAAAATTGGTTTGACGGCGGTTTTTGTCATCAGCTTTGTCTCGGCGACCTTGATTCCATTAGGTTCTGAGCCAGCTGTGTTCGCCATGATCAAGTCGAACCCAGAGTTGTTTTGGTTAACCATGCTGGTTGCCACCGTGGGTAATACTTTGGGCGGCATGGTGAATTATGCGATTGGCTATGAGGCCAAGCAGACCTTCGCAAGAGAGCGGAGTAGTCGATGGTTTTCCTGGCTGGAACGATACGGTGCAAAAACCATGCTGTTGGCATGGCTGCCTGTTATCGGCGATCCGATTTGCGCCTTAGGCGGCTGGCTTAAGCTGCCAGCCTTGCCTTGTATGTTGTATATGGCGATTGGCAAATTTTTGCGTTATCTCAGCATGACATATTTACTTCTCAGTGTCCCCGAAGGGTTTTGGCATCGCATTTCTGTTTGGCTGGCTTGAGCTGATCTGTTATTCCAACTGCTGTGTAATATCCGGTTAAAACAACATTTTCCATACCAAATGTTCAAGGTTTTTGAGAGAATGCGGAATTTTCTCAGGCTTTTTCACAATATATCAAAAGATACCCGCAAAAAAGTAAAGGCTGTTCCTGCGTGGTGCACCGCAATAGGCTAGAATTAGTTTTTAAAATCCGTCTAACCATTTGCAGATGAATGCTCCAGTCCACCATTTAGGCCTTCCACCTCATCACGACAGTGATGGAAAAACTAACGCAGCGCCAACCCGCTTACGTGAAATTCCGTACAACTACACCTCGTTTTCCGACCGCGAAATTGTGATTCGCCTGCTTGGCGAAGACGCTTGGGCTTTGCTCGACAATTTGCGTGGCAAGCGTCAGACCGGTCGTTCTGCCCGTATGTTGTATGAAGTTCTTGGTGATATTTGGGTGGTACGTCGCAATCCTTATTTGCAAGACGATATGCTGGAGAATCCTAAGCGTAGACAGGCTTTGATCGACGCTTTGAACCATCGCTTGCATGAAGTGGAAAAACGTCGGGTGGCGACTGATTCTGTGAGTTCTGAAGATGCAGATCGCAGTAACTCAGTAGAAATTTTGGTCAATGCCGCACGCAAAGCGGTCGCTGATTTTTCTAAAGAATTCCGTGATACCTACGACTTGCGCAAGAAAGCCAACAAGCTGTTGGCGAAATACACGGCGAAAGACAATATCAAATTTGATGGTTTAAGTCGGGTTTCGCACGTCACTGACGCGACCGACTGGCGCGTCGAATATCCATTTGTCGTATTGACGCCGGATACCGAAGATGAAATGGCTGGTCTGGTGAAGTCTTGCATTGCGCTAGGTTTAACGATTATTCCTCGCGGTGGCGGCACAGGTTACACCGGTGGTGCGATTCCTTTGACACCATTATCCGCGGTTATTAATACCGAAAAACTGGAACAATTAGGCGCAGTGGAAATGATGCGCTTGCCGGGTGCGGATCGCGATTACGCTGTGATTTATTCTGGCGCTGGTGTGGTGACTAAGCGCGTGTCGGATGCTGCGGATAAGGCAGGCTTTGTCTTCGCCGTCGATCCAACTTCAGCCGAAGCCTCCTGCATAGGCGGCAATGTCGCGATGAATGCAGGTGGTAAGAAAGCCGTGTTGTGGGGCACAGCTCTCGACAACTTAGCCTCTTGGCGCATGGTTGATCCGAATGGTGATTGGCTGGAAGTCACACGTCTTGAACACAATTTCGGCAAAATTCATGATATCGAATTGGCTAAATTCCAATTGGAATGGACACATCCTGGTGAGAAAACCCCCTTCAAAACGGAGTTCTTAAATATCCCAGGACGCACCTTCCGCAAAGAAGGCTTGGGTAAGGACGTGACCGACAAATTCCTCGCGGGTTTGCCAGGTGTACAGAAAGAAGGTTGCGATGGCTTGATTACATCCGCGCGCTGGATTTTGCACAAGATGCCGAAATTCGCCCGCACAGTTTGTTTGGAGTTTTTCGGACAAGCACGCGATGCGATTCCTAGCATTGTTGAGATCAAAGATTATCTCGATGGTGAAACTAAAAAAGGTGGCGCGATTCTCGCAGGTCTTGAACATCTGGATGAACGCTATTTGAAAGCGGTTGGCTACACCACTAAATCAAAACGCGGTGTGATTCCCAAGATGGCGCTGTTTGGCGACATCGTTGGTGATGATGAAAATGCGGTCGCGCAAGCAGCATCTGAAGTGATCCGCATGGCGAACGCCCGCGTCGGTGAAGGCTTCGTTGCTGTCAGTCCGGAAGCACGTAAAAAATTCTGGTTAGATCGCGCAAAAACAGCCGCGATTTCTAAACACACCAATGCGTTTAAGATTAATGAAGACGTGGTGATTCCGCTCGACCGTATGGGCGAATACACCGACGGTATCGAACGAATCAATATTGAACTCTCGATCCAAAATAAACTGGCATGTGTCGCCGCTTTGAAAGAGTTTGTGTTGCGCGGCAATCTGCCTTTGGGTAAGAGCGAAGACGCCGATGGCGACGATATTCCCGCCGCAGAATTACTCGAAGATCGCGTTTCGCAAGCTGATCAATTGCTGAGTGAGATACAAGCGCGCTGGACGTATTTGTTGACGCAACTCGATCAACCCTTGCGCGATGCGCGTGTTGAATTGAGTAAATTGGGATTGGATAAACTCGACTTCGTGTTCGAACAACGTCTGCAAAAACAGCCTGATGCGACTTTGTTTGACGTGGTGCAAGATCGCACTATCCGCGTCTCTTGGAAAACCGAAGTGCGTGCGCTGCTGCGCCAGATTTTCAATGGTGCGGCTTTCAAATTAATCTTGGATGAATGCACCGCGATACATAAAAAAGTATTGCGTAGTCGCGTCTTCGTCGCATTGCACATGCATGCGGGTGACGGCAATGTGCATACGAATTTGCCTGTTAATTCAGACGACTACGACATGCTGCAAGTCGCGCATCATGCGGTTGCACGGATCATGGTGTTGGCACGTTCTTTAAATGGTGTGATTTCGGGCGAACACGGTATCGGTATTACCAAGTTAGAGTTTTTGACCGAAGACGAAATTAAAGATTTCCGTGCGTATAAATTGCGTATCGATCCAGAAGGGCGCTTCAATAAAGGTAAGCTTTTAAATTTACCTGAATTTGCGGCCGATTTGCGTAATGCTTACACGCCTTCGTTTGGCTTGATGGGGCATGAATCCCTGATCATGCAACAAAGTGATATCGGTGCGATCGCCAATAGCGTGAAAGACTGCCTACGTTGCGGTAAGTGCAAGCCTGTCTGTGCCACTCACGTGCCTCGTGCCAATTTATTGTACTCGCCTCGCAATAAAATTTTGGCGACATCCTTGTTGGTAGAAGCCTTCCTGTACGAAGAGCAAACACGTCGCGGTATTTCCATTAAACATTGGGAAGAGTTCGAAGATGTGGCCGATCACTGCACGGTTTGCCACAAGTGCGTCACGCCATGTCCAGTCGATATTGATTTTGGCGATGTCTCCATGAACATGCGCAATCTCTTGCGCAAGATGGATAAAAAGTCCTTTAATCCTGGCACTGCATCTGCGATGTTTTTCTTGAATGCGAAAGACCCTGCTACGATTAAGGCAGCACGTCAGGTCATCTTTGGCATGGGTGTGAGCGCTCAACGCTGGGGCAACACTTTGCTCAAAAAATTCGCGAAGAAACAAACTAAAGCACCACCGGCAAGTATCGGTAAACCAGCGATGAAGGAGCAAGTGATTCACTTCATCAATAAGAAAATGCCAGGCAATTTGCCGAAGAAAACGGCACGCGCCTTGTTGGATATTGAAGACGATAAAATTGTTCCTATCATCCGCAATCCGAAGACGACGACTTCAGATACCGAAGCGGTGTTTTATTTCCCCGGCTGTGGCTCAGAACGTCTGTTTTCACAAGTTGGCTTGGCAACGCAGGCCATGTTGTGGAATGTTGGCGTACAAACCGTTTTGCCGCCAGGTTATTTGTGCTGTGGCTATCCGCAACGCAGTGCAGGTCAATTTGATAAAGCCGAAAAAATTATCACCGATAATCGAGTGCTATTTCATCGCATGGCAAATACCCTGAATTACCTCGATATCAAAACTGTGGTGGTCTCTTGCGGCACTTGCTACGACCAAATCCAAGGCTATGAGTTCGATAAAATTTTCCCGGGTTCGCGCATTATCGATATTCACGAATACTTGTTGGAGAAAGACGTGAAGCTGGCAGCTGTCAATGGCACACGCTATATGTATCACGACCCTTGCCATACGCCGATGAAATTGCAAGACCCGTTGAAAACGGTGAATGCGTTGATCACGACCGTGGATGACACCAAGATTGAGAAGAATGATCGGTGCTGCGGTGAGGCTGGAACTTTAGCCGTGTCGCGTCCGGATATTTCCACACAAATTCGTTTCCGCAAAGAAGAGGAAATGCTCAAAGGTGCGGATAAATTACGTGCGGATGGTTTTGATGGTGACGTAAAAATCTTGACCTCGTGCCCGGCTTGTTTGCAAGGTTTGTCGCGCTATAACGAAGACTCCGCTACGACGGCGGATTATATTGTGGTCGAGATGGCCAAACATATTTTGGGGGAGAATTGGATGCCAGAATATGTGGCTAATGCGAATAACGGCGGTATTGAAAGGGTGTTGGTGTAATGGCTGATTGCGAATTATGTGTTGCTAAACATGAGGATGTTATCGTCAACGCGCCTAAATTCCGCGTGATCTTGGTTGATGACGCGAACTACCCTGGTTTTTGCCGTGTGATCTGGAATGCGCATGTTAAAGAAATGACCGATTTAGCCATCGTGGATCGTTCCGCATTGATGCAAGCGGTTTGCAAAGTGGAACAAGCGATACGCGATGTCATGCTGCCGCATAAAATCAATCTCGCAAGCTTAGGTAATATGGTGCCGCATCTGCATTGGCATGTGATTCCACGTTATCAGGATGACGCGCACTTTCCGAATCCTGTGTGGGCGGCCACGGATAGAGTTTCTGCGGAAGTTGAGACGAAACGTGCTTTATTGCCCGAATTGCGTGAAGTTCTGCGACGTGAGTTTGCGACTTAAATTATTTTAAGGAAACATTAGCTGTCGCTCCTGCGAAGGCAGGAGCCCATTGGCGTTGCTTGATCAACGAAAGACGCTGGATTCCTGCCAAAAGCGCGCAGGAATGACAGTGATCGAGTCTGCAGCCAATTGAATTGATTACCCATCAAATAAGAAAATCATGAACCAACTACCACCACCAATTTCCCATAAAATCCATCCAACAGCGCTGAACGCCAGAACCATATCGCGTTTGTTGGAAGTCGAATTTGATGACGGCAAACGTTTTGAGCTGCCATTTGAATTAATGCGCGTGTATTCACCCTCAGCCGAAGTACGCGGTCATGGCGAAGGGCAAGAGGTTTTACAAATTGGCAAACGCTTGGTCAGCATTACTGGCATCGAACCGGTGGGTAATTACGCGATTAAACCGATTTTCACCGATGATCACAGCACAGGTATCTTTACTTGGGAATACTTGTATTGGTTGGGCATGCATCAGGCAGCATTGTGGCAAGACTATTTAGCACGCCTGCAAGCCGCTGGTTATGCTGGCGAAGAGGGGCGTGACGCCATTCCTGCACCTAAAACCGGATCAAAATGCGGTTCGTAGGTAATTTTTTGAAATTTCTACCGACGAATTATCGCGCTAGGTGCTGATCAGATTCCTGATTCAGCTCTATAATCGCGCCTGTCGATTTCTAACAACGCGGCTTCAGTCTCGTCGACAAGTCTGAAGCAATGCGTAGAAATCATAATCTTTCATTCTCTGCAGATTATCAAGATGAGCGAGCAAGCAAACAAAGTAGATGGGTCGACTACCCATTTCGGCTACACCACGGTCGCCGAAGAAGAAAAAGTCCATAAAGTGGCAGAAGTATTCCATTCTGTTGCAGCCAAATACGATGTCATGAATGATCTGATGTCCGCTGGCTTGCACCGTGTTTGGAAGATCTTCACGGTTGCGCAAGCAGGCATACGGCCCGGATTCAAGGTGCTCGATATTGCCGGTGGAACCGGTGATCTGGCTAAAGAATTTGTAAAGCAGGCAGGAAAAACGGGTGAAGTCTGGCATACCGATATCAATGAGTCGATGTTGCGCGTAGGTCGTGATCGTCTCTTGAACAAAGGTTTGATTACCCCAACTTTGTTATGTGATGCGGAGAAATTACCGTTTCCAGACAATTATTTTGATCGCGTTAGTGTCGCATTTGGTTTGCGTAACATGACGCACAAAGATCAGGCGCTTGCGGAAATGCGTCGGGTCTTGAAGCCAGGCGGAAAATTGTTGGTGTTGGAATTTTCTAAAGTCCCTGATGCCTTGCAAAAACCGTATGACGTCTATTCATTCAAGGTGCTGCCTTGGTTGGGACAAAAGATTGCGAATGATGCGGACAGTTATCGTTATTTAGCTGAATCGATACGCATGCACCCCGATCAGGAAACCCTGAAAGGCATGATGCAAGAAGCTGGTTTGGAGCGCGTTGAGTATTTTAATTTGACCGCAGGTGTGGCGGCTTTGCACACAGGAATTAAATTGTAAGGCAGTCGATCAAAACAGATTGATTGCTGAAGGTTTGTAAGTGGTTTGAAAACGGTTCGGATAGTTTGTGTACAGTTTGCAGTATAAAAAGGAGATTTGTATGAAACATATTTTATTAAGTGTCGCTTTGTTGTTCGGTGCGACAACCATGGTGGTTGCGGATGCTGAAGCACAGCGTATGGGTAAGAAAGGCTCTTTTGGACGTCAATCAAATAATGTGACACAAAAAGCACCAGCGGCAAGCGCGGCAAATCCTGCTCAAGCAGCTAAACCAGGTGCGCCAAATGCGGCAACACCAGCGGTGCCACCTAAGCCATCGATTCCTTGGAAAGGCATCGTGGGCGGTTTGATTGGTGGAGCGTTGTTGGCAGGTTTGTTCTCTTCTTTAGGTATGGGTGGCGCTTTGGCTAGTGCGATGGGCTCAATTTTGACTTTCGCAGCGATCGGTTTGTTGGCATTTATGGCGTATCGTTTCTTCACACGCAGAAAAGCTGGTAATGCAGCAGGCAATGCGCCAAGCATGTTTAACCAACAGCCTGCGTATGCTGGTATGCCAAATAACAATGCTTTACCTGAAATCGGTTCGCGTGTGGATGCACCGAATGACAATGCGCCAAAAGCATTTACACCGGCTTCAGTTAGTACAGCGAATTTTGGTGGCGCAGGTGCAGATGCGGCTCCAGTAGCCAATCAAGGCAACTGGACTATCCCAGCCGACTTCGATGTGACAGGATTTTTGCGTCATGCGAAATCAAATTACATTCGTTTGCAAGCAGCATGGGATCGTGGTGATATCAATGATATTCGTGAATTCACGTCACCAGAAATGTTTGCAGAAATGAAACTGGAATTGCAAGACCGTGGTACAGCGAAGAATGAAACGGATGTAGTGACCTTGGATGCCGAATTGTTAGGCATCGAAACCCAAGCGTATGACTATGTCGCTAGTGTGAAATTCACAGGTATGGTCAAAGAAGGCAACGCGACTAACCCTGAGGCATTTGCTGAAGTTTGGAATTTGGCAAAACCAGTGAATGGTCAAGGTGGTTGGTTGTTGGCTGGTATTCAGCAGTTGAATTAATTGGTCGAATGTCGGTACAGCCTTGTTTTCGGACAAACTTGTATCTGATAAAAACGCTTGAAATTGGCCGGATTGAAGGTCTTTTAAGGGTTTGCTGTTAAACTAAGAACCGCGCATGATGTCATGCGCGGTTTTTTATTTTATCCCTATGATTTCCACTCCATTTATCCTGTTTGTGAATCACTTGTTGGCACAAGAGCCATGGGCTGCAGCCCGTCTGCAAAAACATGCGGGTAGGACTGCTTGTATTGATATCGAGTTATTTCAGTTGCGTGTCAAAGTCGGCGCAGATGGATTGTTGCTGGCTGCTGAAGACCCCAGCGAAACGAATCCTGACCAAGTGATTTTAAAAATCAAACCAGCTGACTTGCCATTGATCGCACAAAATCGTGAACGCGCGGTGTCTTATGTCAAGATTGAAGGCGATGCTGATTTTGCCAATACCTTGTCGCAACTGAGTCAAGATTTACGGTGGGAAGCGGAAGAAGATTTGAGTAAATTATTTGGCGATGTGACTGCGGTGCGCATGGTGGCGACTGGTAAAAGTTTGCTTGAAAACGCGAAACGCACACATCAAAACCTACAAGAAAATCTGGCTGAATATTTTTTAGAAGAAAATCCCATGTTAGTGCGCCCGCAAGCGGTGCGTGCGTTTGGTGAGCAAGTGAGCAAAACCCGTGATGATGTTGAGCGTTTGATGAAACGACTAGAACGATTAGAAAAGATGAAGGTAGCTAAGCAATGATTTTAAATTCCCTACGTTTGTTTAAAATTGTTCGCATCGTTCTGAAATACGGTATTGATGAAATCGCGATGTCAGGCTTGCGGATTCCGCGCACGGCCAAAGTCATTAAAGCACTCTTGTTCTGGCGCGATTTGTCTGCACCTCGTGGTGAGCGTTTGCGTAAATCCTTAGAAGATTTGGGCCCTATTTTTGTCAAGTTTGGTCAGGTGCTGTCAACACGTCGTGACTTAATGCCACCAGACATCGCAAACGAACTGGCGTTGCTACAAGACCGCGTGCCTTCGTTTGATCCTGATTTGGCGGTGGCACAAATTACCAAGTCCCTAGGCGCGCATCCTGATCAATTGTTTGCTAGCTTTGAGCGTGTACCAGTCGCTTCTGCATCAATCGCGCAAGTGCATTTTGCGACCCTAAAAGATGGTCGTGAAGCCGCCGTAAAGGTTTTACGCCCTGGGATGAAAGACACCATCGATCGCGATGTCGCCCTGATGAAAATCGCTGCTGGTTGGTTAGAGTTTTTGTGGGCGGATGGCAAACGTTTAAAAGCCAAAGAAGTGGTCGGTGAATTTGATAAGTATTTGCATGATGAATTAGATTTGATGCGCGAAGCGGCCAATGGTAGTCAATTGCGCCGAAATTTTGCCGACTCGGATTTATTGATCGTACCTGAAATGTACTGGGATTTATGCTCCTCATCCGTGATTGTGATGGAACGTATGAAGGGCATTCCGATTTCCCAAATCGATAAGCTGCAGGAAGCCGGTGTTGATCTGGCCAAGTTGTCGCGTGATGGTGTGACGATTTTCTTTACCCAGATTTTCCGCGATGGTTTCTTTCATGCGGATATGCATCCTGGGAATATTTTGGTATCCATCGAGCCTGCCACTTTAGGGCGTTATATTGCGCTCGATTTTGGTATTGTCGGCACGCTTAATGATTACGATAAAGATTATTTATCGCAGAATTTCCTAGCGTTTTTTCAACGTGATTATAAGCGCGTGGCCGAGGCACACATTGAGTCTGGTTGGGCGCCAAAAGAAACGCGCGTTGATGAGCTTGAGGCGGCAGTGCGTGCTTGTTGCGAACCTATCTTTGATCGTCCATTGAAAGATATTTCTTTTGGTCAGGTCTTATTGCGGCTGTTCCAAACTTCACGCCGCTTTAATGTCGAAGTGCAACCGCAACTCGTTTTGCTGCAAAAAACCTTGCTCAATATCGAAGGTTTGGGACGTCAGCTAGATCCGGATTTGGATCTGTGGAAGACCGCTAAACCTTACTTAGAACGCTGGATGAGTGAGCAGGTCGGTTGGCGCGGATTGATAGACAAGCTCAAAGCAGAAGCACCGCGTTACAGTAATATTTTCCCGCAATTACCACGTCTCGCGCATCAAGCCTTGAGCCGAGCGGCGGAGGGTAAAAACAATGACGCATTGTTGGTGAGTTTGATTGCGGAACAACGTGCGACCAACAGTTTGCTGCGTACGATAGTTTATTTCGGCATTGGTTTGGTGGCAGGCGTGATACTGGCCTTTTCGTATGTGAATTTCTTCATGGTGCCGGTGGTGTAATGCCAGAATTTGCCAGTCGTAATCCGAGCCATCCCGAATTTTGGGATGAGCGTTTTGAACAAGGATTTACGCCTTGGAATCGTGGTGCTGTGCCACAGAATTTGCAGGATTATGTGCGGCAGATCGGACAAACACAGTCAAGTTTGCCTGTGTGCTTGATTCCTGGTTGCGGTCATGCCCACGAGCTGGGATTTTTATCTGAAGTTGGTTGGCAAGTGACCGCCATCGATTTTTCACCAGCGGCAGTCGCTACTGCGAAGGCGCAATTGTCGCCGTGGGCAGATCGCATTGTTCAGGCGGATTTCTTTAGCTATACACCGAGTGCACAACTGTCAGTGATTTATGAGCGTGCGTTCTTTTGCGCTTTGCCGCCAACGCAGCGTTCGGCTGTGGTCGCCCGTTGGGCGCAGTTGCTAGCGAGCGGCGGACAATTGATCGGCTATTTTTTAATCGATGATGCAGACAATGCGAGTAAAAAAGGGCCGCCTTTCCGTACCCATCCAAGCGAGTTCTACGCGTTGATGCAAAATGATTTTGTGCTCGTGGAAGACAAAGAAGTCAGTGATTCGCTAGCCGTATTTGAAGGAAAAGAACGCTGGCAAGTGTGGCAGCGAAAGTGAGCTGATGCCAACGCTTGTACAGTGGGCACCAACAAAAAATGCATGTCTCTCGACATGCATTTTCTTTATTTGTGAAGTGCAAAAATTCTCTTTAGCCGCGCAGCGAAAAATTAATGCTTGCCGTTGCCAACACCATCGTTGCTTTGCCATCTTCCACATACGGTTTGAAAAGCGCACGTAGCAGGGCGAGTTTGGCAGACTCATCTAAACGCGCAAAGCCAGAAGATTTCAAAATCTCGACTTTTTCTGCGCGACCTTTATCGTTGACTAAAACCTGCATAACGACGCGACCTTCTTCACCCATGCGACGCGCCATTGGTGGATAGTCGGCTTGTGGCGCATTGATATACTCAACGGCGCTAACGACCTTAGGACCGGCAGGCTCAGCTTTGGCAATGATTGGGCTAGGTGCTACTGGCGCAGGTGTCGTTTGAGGAGCGATTTCAGCGACTGCAGGCGCAACCGTAATCGCATCTTGGGATTCACGCTGTACAGCAATTTGTGGGACGACAGGTGCGGCGATGCTATTCGGTTTTGTCGCAGACTCCATCACCACTTTATTCACTGGCAATGCCGGCTTCGGCAACATACTTGGCACCATCAAAACGACAGTTTCCTTAGGCGCAGCCTGAAAATGTTTAACCGGATTCAATACGATTAAACCAAACAAAGCCACATGCAAAAGCGTGATCACCGTACCGGTGGCAAATTGACGTGGAAGTTGAGGAGCCTGCAGCGTATTCATGGTGATTTGCCTTGAAGTCGGGACTTAATCTAAATAAGAACAATTCGTATTTAGATTATCTATCAAATGGCAAGCGCATGCAAGAAATTTGTGCAATGCGGGATGTAAAGTTTGTGTTGGATCAATTGGATGGGGTGGCCTTCGTCTTAATAAAAAGTGGATCCAATTAACATACAGTTTTCCTGTCGCGAGACTGTAATGTTTATAACATATGCTCTTGCGCACTTGATCTAAGAGATGTGTCGGTTCCGCTCGCATCTAGGTTTCTCTTGTTGTGCTGTATATGCATGCAGTATAACAAGAAGGAAGTAGTAAACATAAGCCTCTTGAGAGGGTTGGAACCGTGTTGCTCAAATTGTACGTTTGTGTTAACTTCGGTTTTTTCACTTTAAAACAAGTTGAACTAAACCGCTACGCGGTGGGCTGTTCCTCAACGAATTATCACTAGTAAAAAGTGTATGGTTTTCTACTCTGAAGCTGGGAATGTCCCCGGTTTTGGTAAA
>NZ_JACOFW010000026.1 GCF_014284305.1 Affinundibacterium seohonense | reverse complement strand
TGAACTCATGATGATTTCCTTTACCAAAACCGGGGACATTCCCAGCTTCAGAGTAGAAAACCATACACTTTTTACTAGTGATAATTCGTTGAGGAACAGCCCACCGCGTAGCGGTTTAGTTCAACTTTAATTTAATTTGACAAAAATGCATATTAACTTGGCTCGTTAAAAAAGACAATTTGTTTCAAGTCTCTTGAAACCCGCATGACGCTTGATTCAAATTAGTTATACTGTATAGACTTGAGGTATAAGCAAATCGACAAAAAGTGCACGTCACAGAATTTCAAAACAGCGAGTTTAATCATCAAAATACCAATAAAAAGGGCGACCCAAAGTCGCCCTTTTTCATTCAAACTCAAACCACACAAATTAGAATCTGACGTTACCCGGTGTACGCGGGAACGGAATCACGTCGCGTACATTACCCACACCAGTGATGTAAGACACAGCACGTTCAAAACCTAAACCAAAGCCCGCGTGTGGTACTGTGCCGTAGCGGCGCAGGTCGCGGTACCAGTAGTACGGTTCTTTCGCGAGACCGACTTCTTCCATGCGTGCGTCTAATACGTCGAGACGTTCTTCACGTTGTGAGCCGCCGATGATTTCGCCGATGCCTGGTGCCAAGATATCCATCGCTGCCACGGTTTTGCCGTCGTCGTTCATACGCATGTAGAAAGACTTGATGTCCTTCGGATAGTTTTGCAGAACCACCGGGCCGCCTACATGTTTTTCGGCGAGGTAGCGTTCATGTTCGGATTGCAAATCGGTGCCCCATGCGACTGGGTATTCAAATTTTTGACCGCAGTTTTGCAAGATGTTGACCGCTTCGGTGTAGTCCATGCGCACGAATGGTTTGGCGATCATGTTTTCTAATTTGGCGATCACGCCTTTTTCTACGCGCTCTTCAAAGAAGGCCATATCGTCGCCGCGTTCGTTCAAGACCGCAGTGAAGACATATTTCAACATCGCTTCAGCGAGGTCGGCATTTTGTTTGAGATCAGCGAACGCGACTTCAGGCTCGATCATCCAGAACTCAGCCAAGTGACGGCTGGTGTTGGAGTTTTCTGCGCGGAAGGTTGGGCCGAAAGTGTAGACCTTGGACAAAGCCATGCAATAGGTTTCGACGTTCAACTGACCAGATACCGTGAGGAAGGTTTCTTTGCCGAAGAAGTCTTTGCTGAAATCTGGCTTGCCTTCTGGTGTCTTAGGGAAGTTCATCATATCCAGCGTAGAAACGCGGAACATTTCGCCTGCACCTTCGCAATCGGAGGCCGTCAGAATAGGAGTGTTAACCCAGTAAAAATCTTGCTCATGGAAGAAGCGGTGAATCGCTTGTGCGATGGAGTGACGTGTACGTGCCACAGCACCCATGATGTTAGTACGCGCGCGCAAGTGGGCGTTTTCACGTAAGAATTCCATGCTGTGCGGTTTTGGTTGAATTGGGTAGGTGTCAGGGTCTTCGACCAAGCCAAATACTTGCACGCTTTCCGCTTGCATTTCAAAACTTTGACCGCCGCCTTGCGATGGCACGACCATGCCAGTCGCTGAGAAAGATGCGCCTGCTGTCAGGTGCAAAACTTCACTGTCGTAATTGCCCAAAGTGTTTGGTACGACGATTTGCAAAGTGCCGAAGCAAGAGCCGTCGGTTAATGCCAGGAAGGATACGCCAGCTTTGGAATCGCGGCGGGTGCGAACCCAACCTTGAACGGTAACACTGGTGTCACTCGGGGCTTTGCCGTTGAGGACGTCTTTAACGCTGAAAGTTGCCATACTTTATTCTCCAATATTTATTCGAGAACTTCTCAAAACCTCATATGGGGCGATCCGCGTTGTTGTACATCCTCGCAATATTGACATATTGCTCCGGTGTACGCCTAGCGTCTCATCCCCAAATGAGATTTTTAGAAATCCTCGGGTGGCGCATATGATAGCCGTTTGCGCCGTTAAAACCAATTTGTGTTGGTTACTTAATTGCCGTTGCTCTTTTTGAGTTGGGCTTGGGTGTTGCTTTGTTATTGCTTGTTTGTTTCTGATGTTTCTTTTGTTTCGAGTTCGGTGGACTGACGAAAACTAAGCTTACTGCAAAGTCTGTCATTCCCGCATGCTTTAAGCGGGAATTCAGCGTCTTTGGTTGATCAACGAAAGTCGCTGGACTCCTGCCTTCGCAGGAGTGACGGTAAAACGGTTGATGGCTTCTTAAATAGTTACCAGACCAGTATTTACTTCATAGCTCCCTCTCCCGCGGGCGGGTTGGAGTGAGGGAGGCTCAGAAATCTGCACAGCTTGTTTGATTACTTCATGTTTGTTCGAGTACGCCAAAATGTTTGCTTGCTGAACCACCCTCATCCCAACCCTTCTCCCGCTTGCGGGAGAAGGGCTTTAGTTCCTCAATGCTTCCCCGTACTACCAAATCCACCTTCACCACGTTCACTGTCGCCAAACTCTTCAACGATGTTAAAGCCGACCTGTAACACAGGCACAATAATCAACTGCGCGAGACGTTCCATAGGATTTAAAGTGAAGGCATTTTGCCCGCGATTCCAAGTCGAGATCATGAGCTGACCTTGATAATCGGAATCGATCAAACCAACCAAATTACCAAGCACGATGCCGTTTTTGTGACCCATGCCGCTGCGTGGCAAGATCATGGCGGCGTAACCTGGGTCTCCAATGTGGATCGCCAAGCCAGTTGGAATCAAGACTGTTTCGCCGGGTTGAATGGTGATGGCTTCGTCGATGCACGCACGTAGATCAAGGCCCGCGCTGCCCGGTGTACC
This sequence comes from Affinundibacterium seohonense, assembly GCF_014284305.1. Lineage (GTDB taxonomy): Bacteria > Pseudomonadota > Gammaproteobacteria > Burkholderiales > Burkholderiaceae_D > Undibacterium > Undibacterium seohonense. The sequence continues at coordinate 51,943 of NZ_JACOFW010000026.1, read as the reverse complement.
GTAGGCAGGGAGTTGGTCTTTCATGCGTGGGTCTAGGATTTTTAGGTCTATGTTTTTCATATTGTTTTAGTTCGTTTGAATTCTTTTTGCGATTTCGGAGATGAGTTGATTCGCCAGAGTCTGCTTATCCGCCTTAGGCAATGCCTGATGTCCATTCGCATCAAACAACACCAATTCATTCTCGTCTTTGCCAAAAGTTTGGTGGCCGATATTGCCGACTAGGAGTGGGATGTTTTTCTTGATGCGTTTGGCAGCGCCGTATTCGAGCAGGTTTTCCGATTCCGCTGCGAAGCCGACGCAGTAGGGCGCTTTTGCTAGTGCTGCGACGCTGGCGAGGATGTCTGGGTTTTGCGCGAATTGCAGTTGTGGCGTGTCGCTATCGCTGGTCTTCTTGATTTTTTGATCGCTGGCATTCGCTACGCGCCAATCGGCTACTGCGGCTACTGCGATGAAAATGTCTTGAGTGCTCACCTGAGCCATCACCGCATCATGCATTTGCTGTGCGGTTTGCACTTGCTGGCGTTGTACGCCGTAAGGGGCTTCTAAGGCTGTTGGGCCAGAAACTAAGCTTACGTGCGCACCTGCTTCCCAAGCTGCTTGGGCAATCGCATAGCCCATTTTTCCTGAGGATAAATTGGTAATGCCACGCACGGGGTCAATCGGTTCAAAGGTCGGGCCAGCGGTGATGAGTACGCGTTTGCCCGCCAGTGTCTTGCTTTGAAATGCTGCTTCTAGTTCTGCCAAAATTTGCACTGGCTCTAACATGCGACCCATTCCGACTTCGCCACAGGCTTGTTCGCCGGCAGCAGGGCCGAAGACTATGATGCCGTCTTGTTTAACTTGTGCCACATTGCGTTGCGTCGCTGGGTTGCTCCACATTTCTACGTTCATCGCTGGTGCAATAAATAAAGGTAGATGAGCGGGGCGGGCGATGCAGAGTGTGGACAGCAAATCGTCGCATGCGCCATGGGCTAATTTGTAAATGAAATTGGTGCTGCAAGGTGCGATCAATATCGCATCCGCATCGCGTGTGAGATCAATGTGCGGCATGTTGTTGGCGATGCGCGCATCCCATTGATCTGTGTAGACCGTATTGCCCGACAAGGCTTGCATCGTCACTGGCGTAATAAATTGCGTGGCGCTTTGTGTCATCACGACTTGCACAGTCGCGCCGAGTTTGCCTAGCGAGCGGCAGAGGTCGGCGACCTTGTAGCAGGCTACGCCACCAGTTAAGCCAAGGACGATTTTTTTACCAGCGAGTCGGGAAGCCATGATTGTTTCCTTATTTTTTTACGCGTCGTAACTCATCGAGAATAAACAAAGCCGCACCCAAACAGATCGCACTATCGGCTAAGTTGAATGCCGCGAAGTGGTAGGTGTCTTTGTAATGAAAATCTAAGAAGTCGATGACATGACCATACAACAAACGATCAATCACATTGCCGATAGCACCGCCCATGATGAGCGCGAGTGACCAGCAAAATAGTTTTTGTGAGGCGTGTTTTTTGAGCAGCACCGTAATCACGATGGAAGCGACAACACCAATTGCAGTGAATAGATAACGCTGCCAGCCGCCTTCGTTGGCGAGAAAACTAAAAGCCGCGCCTTTGTTGTAGACCAAGGTTAAATTGAAGAACGAGGTCACTGGATATAGTTCGGCGTAGTGAAAGGCTTTTTCTATCGTGATTTTGGTGACTTGATCGAGCAAAATGACGATGGCTGCGAGCCCCATCCAAATGCCGAATAATCCGTTGGAGGATTTAGGTTTGTTTGAGAAGGTGTTGGTTTTTTTCGTGGCCATAGGTTTGACAGCTTTCGTTGTTAACTCCCTTCTCCCGCAGGCGGGAGAAGGGTTGGGGATGAGGGTGATTCAGATTCGGATAAAGTCAATTGAGGCATCGTTTTTTTATGTAATTAATTTCATTGATTGACCCAATTTAGACTTTGCAGTTTCTGAAACTCCCTCACCCTAACCCTCTCCCGCTTGCGGGAGAGGGGATTTCTTGTCGTCACTCCTGCGAAGGCAGGAGTCCAGTGGCGTTCTCGATACATCAAAAGACACTGGATTTCTGCTTTCGCAGGAACGACAACGGATTTTTTGTAGGGCGGAAGCAATCCGCGCTGCTCAGGTGCCGTATGGCTTGGCGGCGCGGGTTTCATCACCCGCCCAACATTCTTACATTACGCGTACTTACGTACTTCACCCGCACCAAACAAATTGCTATTGCAACGACCGCACAGAGTTGGGTGTTCAGCATTGACACCGACATCTGCACGATAGTGCCAGCAGCGTTCGCATTTTTGATATTTCGATGCACTGACCACGACAGTTTCGTCGGCTTCTGTAGCGACTTGTTCAACGCTAGCAGCAGAAGTGATCAAGGCAAATTTCAAATCATCTTCTAAGCTACTCAACACGCCAAACTTATCGCCACTCGCTTTGATCAAAACTTCCGCTTGCAGTGAAGAACCGATCGCGCCAGAGACACGGACTTCTTCTAATTGCTTAGTCACATCTGCACGTACTGCACGCAAACTGGCGTACTTGGCTTCCAGTGCTTCGCTATTCGCAATCGCTGGCAACTCGTAATAGGTTTGCGTGAAGATGGTTTCGTCGCTGCTTGTAAATGCCTCTGCGCTGGCGAAACTTTGCCATGCTTCTTCTGCTGTGAATGACAGCGTTGGTGCCATCAAGCGCAACAAGCTTTGCGTGATGTGCCAGATTGCTGTTTGTGCTGAGCGACGTGCGAATGATGTCGTGCCGCTGGTGTACAAACGATCTTTTAAAATGTCGAGGTAGAAGCCGCCTAAATCTTCAGAGCAGAATGACTGCAATTTGCTGATGACAGGGTGGAATTCAAAAGCGTCGTAATGCGCCAAGATTTCTTTCTGCAAGGCTGCTGTGTGCGCAATCGCGTATTGATCGATTTCGAATAAATCATTCGTTGCAACCGCATCTTTGCTGAAATCGAAGTCTGAGGTGTTCGCCAGCAAGAAGCGCAGCGTGTTACGGATACGACGATAAGATTCAGTCACGCGTTTCAAGATTTCATCGGAGATCGAGAGTTCGCCAGAGTAGTCAGTTGATGCCACCCACAAGCGCAAGATGTCTGCACCCAAAGTATCGAACACTTTTTGTGGCGCGATCACATTGCCTTTGGATTTCGACATTTTCTTGCCTTCGCCGTCGACCACGAAACCGTGTGTCAGCAAAGCTTTGTAAGGCGCATGGCCATCGAGCATAGAGGCGGTCAATAAAGAAGAGTGGAACCAGCCGCGATGTTGATCCGAACCTTCGAGGTAGAGATCAGCAGGGTAGGCGGATTGTTCTTTGTGTGAGCCGCGCAAGACGGTGAAATGCGTTGCGCCGGAGTCGAACCACACGTCTAAGGTGTCGCGATTTTTCTCATACTGCGCTGCTTCATCGCCGATCAATTCTTCGACCGTGATGTTTTGCCAGGCTTCGATACCTTCTTTTTCCACGCGCTTCGCAATCACTTCTAACAACTCTGGCGTGCGTGGATGGATTTGGCCGGTTTCTTTGTGCAAGAGGAAAGCCATAGGCACGCCCCATTGACGCTGACGTGACAAAGTCCAGTCAGGACGATTCGCGATCATGCCGTGCAAACGAGCCTTACCCCATCCTGGGAAAAAGGCAGTTTCATCAATCGCTTTCAATGCGGTTTCGCGCAAGCTGGCACCGCCATCGGCTGGTGTGTTGTCCATGCTCGCGAACCACTGTGAAGTCGCGCGATAGATGATCGGCGTTTTATGGCGCCAGCAATGCATGTAGCTGTGGTCAAACATTTTCAGTGAGAACAAAGTACCTGCTTCGCGCAATTTATCGCAGATCGGCTTGGAGGCTTCCCAGATCGTCATGCCTGCAAAGAACGGCAGCCAAGATGCGTAGCGGCCATCGCCCATCACTGGGTTCAGCATGTCGTCATCTTTCATGCCATGCGCTTTGCAGGACTGGAAATCTTCGATACCGTATGAAGGTGCAGAGTGAACCACGCCGGTACCGGTTTCTGTGCTGACGTAGTCGCCCAAGTACACAGGTGAAAAACGATCATAGCCTTCATGCATTGCAGCTAAAGGATGTTTGAATTTGATTTCAGACAGCGCTTCGCCCAGGCAAGTGGCGATGATTTCGGCTTGCATGCCCCAATTGGTGAAGGCGGTTTCGATCAAGTCTTTTGCCATCAAAATCAGACAAGGTTCGCCATCACGTTCGGTTTTGATCAAAGCGTAAGTGATCTCTGGATGCATGTTCAGAGCTTGATTGGATGGGATGGTCCACGGGGTCGTGGTCCAGATCACGCAATAACCTTTTTCCAGAGGTAGTTTGTCGAGGCCGAAAGCTTTCGCTAACTTGTCGTTTTCAGCGAACGGAAAGCCGACATCGATAGATGGATCACGTTTGTTTTCGTATTCAACCTCTGCTTCTGCCAAAGCAGAGCCGCAATCGAAACACCAGTTCACTGGCTTTAAGCCACGGTAGACATAGCCTTTTTCGAACAGTTTGCCGAGTGCGCGTATTTCATCGGCTTCATTACCGAAGGCCATGGTTTTGTAAGGATTATCCCATTCGCCCAAGACACCTAAACGGATGAAGTCGGCTTTTTGGCGCTCGATTTGTACTTCTGCGTACGCGCGGGCTTTTTCTTGCACTTCAGCGACAGGTAGGTTTTTGCCATGCAGTTTCTCGATTTGGATTTCGATAGGCATACCGTGGCAATCCCAGCCTGGCACATAAGGCGCATCAAAGCCAGCCATGGTGCGTGCTTTGATGATCATGTCTTTCAATACTTTGTTGACGGCGTGACCGATATGGATATCGCCATTCGCATACGGAGGACCATCATGCAAGATGAATTGTGGACGGCCCTTGGCGGCTTTGCGCACACGTTCGTAGATTTTCTTTTCTTGCCAGCTCTTGACCCATTGCGGTTCACGCTTAGCGAGATCGCCGCGCATTGGAAAGGGAGTTTCCGTCATGTTGACTGGATACTTGCTTGCCGGCTTGCCGCCGTCTTTTTTTGCTTGCTTATCGTTAGACATAGTTTTCTTCGTTTAAATTAAATTTTGGAATTCTTTGGATGAAATTCAAAAGTCTTTGCCGCAGAGGCGCAGAGTACGCTGAGATTCTTATGTCATTCGCGGAAGCAGGAGTCCAGCGTCTTTCGGCGACCACGGCTTTACGCCACTGGATTCCCGCCTACGCGGCAATGACAAATCTAAATAGTGTTGATGCTTTTCTCTGCGTCCTCTGCGCCTCTGCGGCGAAATCTTTTTTAGTTTTTCATCCTAAATCTTTTTATGAACTTGCCGAGCGTTCTTCAAATTCGATCCGTCGCTGAGCCAACGCGTCTCTTGAAATAGCTACGCGCTTGATCGGCATCGCGATTAATGGCGGCAGTTAAAGTCGGTAAATCGACATACTTTTCTTCGTCGCGCAGCTTTTGTAAAAACTCGACATGAATGACTTTGCCGTAGGCATCGACGTGTTGATCGAGGATGTGCGTTTCGAGTAGTACGCGACCACTGTCGTCCACCGTTGGGCGCACGCCCATGCTGGCAACCGCTGGTAAAGGCTGTTCGCTTAATCCATGTACTTGCACGACGAAAATGCCCATTACCGCAGGTTTATGATGCGCAATGCGCAAATTCAAGGTGGGAAATCCCAAGGTGCGACCTAGCTTTTGACCGTGTATAACGTGACCAGAAATTTGATACGGACGTCCCAACAAATGTTGTGCTTCTTCGAAATTACCTGCAGCTAAAGCATCACGTACGGCAGAGGAGGAAATGCGTTCACCTTGTCGTTCTACGGTACTCATTGTTTGCACCACAAAGCCGTAGCGTTCTCCAGCTTCTTTTAGTGTATTAATATCGCCGGCTCGTTTTGCACCAAATCGGAAATCATCACCGACCATCACCAATTTCACATGCAGGCCGTCAACTAAAATCTTTTGGATAAATTCTTCCGGGCTGAGTGCTGCGAAATGGGCGTTGAAATGTTCGACGATTACGCGGTCTATACCTGCTTGATCAAGCGCCGATAAGTTGTCGCGTAGATTGGCAATGCGGCTTGGGGCTTTTGACAGATCGCAGAGTCGTTGTGCAAAGAATGCGCGTGGATGAGGTTCAAAACTCATCACGGCGGCTTCGATGTTTAGACGTGTGGCTGCTGCGCGCAAATCAGACAGTAAGGCTTGGTGCCCAAGATGTACGCCATCAAAATTGCCAATGGCCAGAGCGCACGGTGCGCGAGCGGCAGCATTTGGAAGTCCACGAAAAACCTTCATAGGTCAGAAAATTCTTAAGTAAATTGCAATTTATATGCTTAGTTGTAGGCTTTGTTTGTACATGTTTCCATAAAACAAGGAAGCAAACTAGCAAAAACCCTTGATTATAAAGGCTTTTAGCTACAAGAGAGGCTGAATTTGTCCGTTTTTGCAATGCAGTATTTAAGTTACATTTGCTCAGTAAATTTCTGACGGCTTTGTAGCTTGGCGTTTTCGGTGCTTTGTGCGGTGTTGAAGACTATTTGCTGAGCGAAGATGCATTTTGACTGATTTTCTTCCATTGAGTGAGTAATTCGCGAAGCGCTTCTGGCTTATTGAATGGTGCCGGAAAATCTGCCTGATCTCTTTGATTCACACCATGACAGGCAGCACAGACGCGAATCTCGCCGGCTTTGAATGTAACCCAGTTGCGTTCGCGTACGACCGCGTTACCTTCGGCGTCAGTGGTTTGCCACGTTAGTGCTCGGGCAGCGGGAACGAAGGCGGCGGTGGAACCATCTTTGGCGATGATGACACTACTGGCAATGTCTGGTTCTTGGATATTGAGTGGATGAAAGTTTGTGATGGTTTGTGCCAAGTGGCGACGACCAGGCCGATCTGGGTAGGCACGAATTTGTTCCGCCTGTAAGATTTGAAAATGTTGTATCTCATAGATCACGCCGCTAGTCGCCGCTTTTGAGACCGTGCTGACGCCATTTGGCACTTTCAGATTAAAGGGTTGTTGTTGGTCAGCGCGGTCGCGACTAGTTTGATTCCGAGTAATAATCAGCGCTAAGTTTTGGTCAGTTAACCATTGTCGAAGTGTGGATTCATCGACTTGTGCTTCTTTAAAGATGGCTTGCTCCGGCGATTCTAGCGACTTTGTTGGTGGTGTTATGTTCTTTTGAGGCTTGAGTTCAACCGCTTCGATTTCCCATAAGTCGCCCTTGAAGTGCTTCAATTGTTTGCCATCCCACCAGCTCAACTCTTTGTGTATGCCCTGAGTTAAGGCATGCTTGGCGGTGTACAAACCGGTTTTTGGATGTCGTTCTAACACTTTGATCCGAAGATCTTGTAAGGTGGATTCTGCATCCGGGGGAAGTTGATGGCTAGTATGGCTGGCAATCAATCGACCATCGGACAAGGGCAAAGGATTACGATAACGACCATCTTGTAAATTGTCGCTTTTATCGATCTTGGTAACAGCGATCACCTGCATTTGCTCAGGATTTAAGTCTGGTCTTGCACTAATTTTGACGATGCTATCAGTAGTGAATGAGCCTGACTCTCTGGCATTAATGCCAAAAAAAGTACCTGGTTCTAGCGGATCTTCGCGCAAATGAAAAAGCCCACCTTCGCGGCGTAGTGGTTGTCGATTGGCATAAAATTGTTCGTTAGTACTGCGACTGAGATTCATATCATTTCTAAAGCTGGGTGTCGCAAAACCGAAAGCCAGTTCATGTTGACCGACGTGATTGACGGTCTCTTCATTCGCCCCATCTTGATCAATCTGCCAAAGCGTAAAAAAATTGCTGCGATATGGACTGACATCGCCGTAAGTGCCACTGCTGCCTACGCGTGATTCCGGGAAAATTTCAACCCGTTCTTGCAATGCTTTGGCGGTGGCAGATTCGTCCGAAAAATTAAATGATTGAAATGGCAAACTAACCCCATTGCGATCAGCATCGCGATCTCTGTCGGCAAGCTGATCTTGTTGCAGATGATCCCAGCGCGTGAAAATCACCCGACCAAAACTATCAATAATGGGGTTAAACGCACCACTTGGCGTATGACTCAATAGTTGCAATTGTCCACTCGCTGGATTGAGTTTCCATATCCCTGAAATACTCGGTGTCGCTTCATATTCATCGAGTTGTGGATAGAGATGGGCTTCGCCGGTACGTGGACGATCCGAGGTGAAAATTATGCTGTCGTCGTCAGCATAGATCGGCGAAAGATTGTTATAGCGTGGATCTTGTTTAGCAAGTCGGCGGATCTTTGCCTTGTCATTTGCTGCCAGACCTTCGACTTCATAAATCTGCCAACGATAGTGATTGTTTGTTTGATTTTTTTTGGGTGAGCCGAGTAATAGACTAAACAAGGCTTTTTTACCGCTGGGATGAACCGAAGGCTCTCGCACCGCGATTGCTTTCTGTCCCTGTAAGCCAGACATGCCAAAACCGGCTTCTTGTGTCAGATTTCTGATCGTCCCATCCGGATAAAGCAACATCAAATCGCCGCCACGTGGCACATCTGCGGTCGTTGTTCGGTGATTGGCGAAGGCGGATAAACGGTTGTTGAAATCGTGAGCTGTCGGTACTTGGGTGACAAAAAGCAGGGGATAAGACGTTTTTTCCATTGCTGGCGTCTCGACTTTTGTTGTCATTGCGCCAGATTGTTGTGGGTTTGAATTCTCTTGCCGCTGACAGCCAAAAAGGCTAACCGCAACAAGCATCAAGTAGAAAAAAATGTTAAACATCAGTGATTGACAAAATTCGGAGTGAAATTGCGTGCGCGAACAATATGAATTGTGACTCAAAAAAAGCACAGAGACGACACTTGCTGTGGGAGTGAGTCATCTTACTTGAATTTTTTCTTATTTTGCGTCAATCTACTTTCCGCTTACTACTATTCGTAGTGAAATCCTTAAGCAAGTTCACATAATAATTGATAGAGACAATCAAATGCGGGAAATGAAACCAAAAAACAAGCTCAGCAAACAATGGCTGCTGACAAGCGTAGTGAGCATCATTGCCGTTTCTGTCATCGCTGCCTGCGGTGGTTCAGGAGGAAATGCTGTCACTGCTAATCCCGCTGTCGGCGGTCCACCGTGGCTCAATTTTGGTGGCAATGCACAGCATGAGGGCTTGTCTGGCGTTGCAACGCAGGCGTATTCACGCATCGTTTGGCAGACTCCAGTCGATCTCGCACCCAAATACTCGGCGCAAGGATATTTGTTAGTGCACTACGGTTCACCAGTGATTACCGCGAAAAATACCGTGATTTTACCGGTCAAAACTGCCGCCGATCCCGTGTATCGTTTTGAAGCGCGTAGTGGGATCGATGGTAAGCTGATTTGGTCTGAGAATACTGACTATGTTATGCCAGCGTATCGCTGGACACCCTCTTATAACATTAGCTTAGCGCCGAATAATCGTCTATATGCGCCAGGTGCTGGTGGCAAAGTGCTTTACCGTGACGATGCCGATGCAGCAACCGGGACCTTGAAGAGTATCGTGTTTTATGGTGATAGCGTCTACGCCGCCAATAAGAGCGTTTTAGATAAAGCGATTGTGATCAACACGCCGATTTCCAGCGATGCACAAAGTAATATTTACTTTGGTTTTGTTGCCGCAGCAGGTAATCCGGCTGGTCTAAAAAGTGGTGTCACGCGCATCGGTGCCGATGGGAAGTCGGTGACGACAGATATTAGTGCGATTGTGCCCGGTACTGGAGTCGCAAAAGTCGCTACCAATAGTGCGATCGCCGTTTCCAAAGATCAAAAAACGATCTATGTCGTCGTCAATGACAATATTGCGACTGGTGTACGTCAGACCGGCTATTTGTTGGCTTTGGATAGTACGACCCTAGCTTTGAAATCGAAAGTTCAATTAATTGATCCAAATGAAAAAGGTCCGGCCAATATTTCTGATGACAGCACGGCTTCACCCACGGTCGCACCAGACGGCGATGTTTATATTGGCGTCTTGGAAAAAACGTATGGGACGCATAATGCACGTGGTTGGTTGTTGCACTTCAATGCCGATTTGTCGCAAACTAAAATTCCTGGTTCATTTGGTTGGGACGATACCGCTTCTGTGGTCCCAGCGAATCTGGTACCGAGCTACAAAGGGACTTCGACCTATCTCTTGATGGTGAAATACAATAATTACGAGCGTGCAGGTTCTGGTAACGGCATGAATGAAATTGCGATTCTTGATCCACACACCGAGCAAAACGACAAAATATCCGGCATTAAAGTGATGGCGGAAGTATTGACACTGTTAGGTCCAACACCAGATCCGAATGTGCCAGGCGGTTTTATTGAATGGTGCGTCAATACGGCAGCGGTCGATCCTTTTACTAAATCTGTGATCGTGAATAGTGAAGATGGATACTTGTATCGCTGGGATCTGACCACCAATAAACTCAGCGAAAAAATTCGTTTAACCAGTGGTCTTGGTGAATCCTATACACCAACCGCGGTAGGGGCAGACGGAAAGGTGTATGCCATCAATAATGCGGTTTTATTTGCCGTTGGCAAATAAGGGGTATTGCGATTGATTTAGCCGATCTGAATAGTTTCTTTTCGGCAAATTTTCGGGATTTGATGTATTCTTTGCGATATTGATATGCTCGATGTCTTGTCGGGTAAGCGCAAGCAAGAGAGGATATGACATGCCAGAGCGTAGCTCGAATTGGGATACATCAAATGCCAGCCCAGTCCCTGGACTTAAATTATCTGAACTCATCAGTGCGCTCAGTCACGCACTCGACATCACCGAAGGGCAGCCCGAAGGACATTGCATACGATGCTGCTGGATCGGTATGCATATCGGTCGCGAAATCCATCTGCCAGAAAATCAGTTGTGGGACTTGTACTACACCTTACTGCTCAAGGATCTTGGCTGCAGCAGCAATGCTGCGCGCATTTGCGAGCTATACCTGACCGATGATCTGCAATTTAAGCGTGACTTCAAAACGGTCGGTGACAGTTTGCCGCAGGTACTGCATTTTGTGCTGAAACATACGGGTTTGAAAGCTGGTCTAGCAGAGCGCTTTCGTAGTGTCTTAACGATCTTGCGCGATGGTCGTAATATCGCCCAAGAATTGATTGCAACTCGTTGTCAGCGAGGTGCCGAAATCGCTCGTTTATTACGTTTTTCGGAAGATGTTGCGCAAGGTATTTATAGTTTGGATGAACACTTTAACGGCCAAGGTCGGCCTGAGGGTTTGCGTGCCGAGTCGATCCCGATTTTTTCTCGTATCGCTTTATTATCGCAAGTGATCGACGTGTTTCAAGTTGCTGATGGCGCTGAAGCTGCATTGCAAGAGATTCGCGACCGTTCTGGCGTTTGGTTTGATCCCTTGCTGGTTGATGCATTCGAGACCGTTGCTAAGGATGAGAATTTTTGGCGGGATTTACGGTCGGCAGACATTACGCAGAAAGTGGTGGCGTTGGAGCCTGATGCGCATGAAGTGCCGATAGACGACGATTATCTGGATGATATTGCCGCCGCATTTGGGCAGGTGGTTGATTCTAAAAGTCCTTACACGAGTGGACACAGCGCGCGGGTTGCTCTGTATACCGATATGATTGCTGAAGCCTTAGAGCTTAGTCCAGCGCGCCGGCGCTGGTTGAAGCGCGGTGCGTTACTGCACGATGTTGGCAAACTTGGCGTTAGTAATAGTGTGCTCGACAAAGCGGGAAAATTAGATATTTCGGAATGGGATGAAGTCAAGCTACACGCCAGTTATACCGAGACGATTTTGTCGCGTATTTCGGTCTTTGCAGAGTTAGCCAAAGTCGCGGCGGCTCATCACGAGAAATTAGACGGTACCGGTTATCCCAAAGGCTTACATGCGGAGCAGATCTGTCTTGAGACACGCATCATTACGACTGCCGATATTTTCGATGCAATCACCGCTGAACGTCCATATCGCGGTGCGATTCCTATTCCCCGAACCTTAGAAATGATGGCAGAAAATTTGCATACGGCGATTGATGAGCGTTGTTTTGAAGCTTTGAAATTGGCAATCGCTAAATTAGAGCCGGTTTAAGTTATCGACCAACTTTATGGATCGCGCCTGCATGGCATGATGTCGATGAAATCGCGTTGGCAAAAAGATTGCAACGCGATGATGCCAGTAGTGAAGTTCACCATTTCCTAAAGCTATTCCGAATGCGCATTGATGTCGCCATTATTGGCAGGTCAACTCATGAATTTCTCGTGAAGCATCAACCGGATTTGTGGGGAAAATTTCCTACCTTGTCCAAGTCGCACGATCAATACGATCGTGGGGTTTTATTTCCTCAAGTATTTCCAAAAGGCCATCCGGTACTTGGCGCTATCTTGCAGCAGATGCATGTCGACCCTGCGTGGAATGGCATCGTAGTGCCTTAGCGTCAACATTGCTGAGCACGACCTGCCATTCACCTCACAACAATCTGTGTTTATTGTGCGATTAGTTTGACCTCGTAGTGGCGATTGTTTTGATTTGTACAGGTCTTTTCAACGAAGGCCAACAGGCGATCAATATTGGGGTGTTTGCCGGGAAACGCTTTTGCGTCTGCCGTATGTTCGGCGTACAGTTGCAGACCTTTTTCAGCTGCAGCTAGATTGATCTCACCAAACTCTTGAACTAGCGTGTTATACACCCGAACGCTGCCAGCTGAGCCTGGTTTATTGTCGATACGGGCGTTCAATTGTTCACCATCGTATAGTTCGATGGCGGCCAGATGATCAATGTTTTCTAGGGTCGCTAATAGGTCGCTAAATTGCATAAGTTGTCCTTTGAAGGTGTTAGTTGATTTAATTTTTTGGTCTCTCGGCGCCTACATTCAATGTCGATCAACAGTGAGCGTCTGACAAGCTAAATCCATACGCTGTGTTCGACATCATCGTTTGGTATATAGGTCAGATATTGCACCATTCTCGGCGTTCGACCACGATTTGCTGTTGCACAGTGCGGCAAGGCCTGGTGCCAGATCACAAAGTCGCCAGCATTGCCTGGCACCGCTTGCGCTTGCAAAGTTTGCTCGGCGACTTGTCGAGGATCTTCTCCTGGATTGAGCCCATTTAACCAATCAGCTAACTGATTCTGAAATCCTGGAACACAATGAAAGGCACCGTCGTTGTCCTTGCAATCAGTTAAGTAGAGTAGTCCCTGAAATCGATCTGGAATCGGTTGTGCTAGGCTGACATCCCAGTGCAAGGGGCTACCACGGAATGAAAATGTAGTCGTTTCCGGCGGATTAAAACTGACGTGATCAATCGATTTGTAAATGTCGCTGTGTCCATATAATTGCTCATAGGCCGCACGAATGCGTTTTGAGGCACGATTGGTGTTTAAGCGCGGGTGGTTATATAGCGGCGCCATTAAACCTCTCTGTAGATGTTGCGATTGGTACCAGCTAGATGGTGTTTGTAGGTCTGCGCCGAGAAATTGCCAGATGGCGTCACAGCTTGCGGCGCATGCTTCGGCGGTGATAACACTCGGCAAAACGAGATAACCGTTGTTTTGCCAGAACGCGATTTGTTCCGCAGAGAGTTCGTAGTTGTTTTCGGCATCGTCGCTAGCGTCATCCACGACTTGGTATTGCGCATTTGACGTGCTTATCCATTCTCGAAAAGCATCTAATCCTGGGCGTTCTTGCAGTAAATATTGGAGTGCAACCGGGTGGGCAATGTTGTTGGCATATAAGGCTTGCACTTGGCGGCGCCACATACTTCTATTGCCAGTATCGGGGCGATATGCGGGATCGCAATATTGCCGCCAAAGTTGTTCTAATATCGTCCAATCTTGCATGTACTGCCTTTTTTTCAATGTACTTAGTGAGGATGTCAACGACACGAAGAGTTTCGCTAAGCGTTAGTTTACGCGCAGTCTCGCTTTGTCACAAATTTTTTGGTGTTTCGCAGTGTCACCTTAGTCGGAATGAAAAATGGTGGGCTTAGATGCCCACCATCGTACTGTTGTCTCAAATTGCTGTGACTTGCGTTCTGCAGTTGACGTTTTAAGGTGAGACCGTTTCGCTTGATTCCGGCTTAGCCTTTTTTGTTCGTGGCCGTTGAACGGGATGCAGCGCCGCAGATAATTCAACTAAGCGAATGAATTCGGCTCTATGCCCAAAACGATCATCCCCACGTGCAGAATTGGCGAGTGCCAAGATGTCCTTTGGCCCGAATTCGGCGATTAAGCTACTGCCGCGTAACCATTGTGCCCAGGCTGCTACCGCAGTAGCGAATCTGAAATCCTGATCGGCTGCTTTGATGTTGGACACCAAGCTATCTTGTTTGATCGGCGTTTCAATCAATTGGCTTTGATGTTGGCTAGGCGTTTTGTAGCGTAGTTTTAACCATGCAATCTCATCGCTGTTGCTATCTTTGCGCTGGGTTTTTGATACAGTTTTGGTGGCTTGATAGCGTAGTGGATCGATGTTGCCTTTGCTAGCAATTGGTACGATTTCATAAAGTGCAGTCACCGTATGCCCTGCGCCGATATCGCCTGCATCGACTTTGTCATCATTAAATTGCTCTCGGCTTAGAGCGCGTAATTCATAGCCGATTAAACGGTATTCTTTGACTAGTGCTGGATTAAACTCGACCTGCAGTTTTAAATCCTGTGCGATGGTCGCCAAGGTCGAGGTATATTCATTGACCAAAACTTTGTGCGCTTCTTGTATGCTATCCAGATAGTGATAACTGCCATCGCCATTGTCCGCCATTTTTTTCATCAGAGCTTCGTTATAGTTGTCATTGCCGACCCCTAAGGTGCTCAGACTAATACCCGCTTTACGCTCACGTTCGACTAAGGCTTTTAGATCACTGTCATTCGTCACACCGATGTTGAGATCGCCATCGGTCGCCAGTAAAACCCGGTCGATACCACCAGGAATACGGGCTGCATGCGCTTGTGCGTACGCGAGCTTAATCCCAGCTTCGCCATTGGTGCCACCAGAGGCAGTTAATTGGTCTATCGCTAGATTGATTTTACTTTTTTGGTCACCAGCAGTGGCGGGCAGCACCACGTTGGTACCGTTGGCATAAGTGACTAAGCTGACACGATCTTGCGCACGCAATTGTGAAACTAGTAGCTTCAAGGATGTGCGTAGCAATGGTAACCGTTCTGCTGGACTCATGGAACCAGAAACATCCACTAGAAATACCAGATTCGCCGCGGGCAAGGTCTCTTTCGCAATGTCTTTACCTTTAATCGCAATACGTAACAACTGGCGCGATGCATTCCACGGCGAGCTACTCAACTGTGTGTGTACGCTGAACGGATGCGCTTGATCTTTGTCCGGTAATGCATAATCGTAAGCGAAATAATTCACTAATTCTTCGGCGCGTACCGCATCAGGACTGGGCAATTGACCTTGCTGAATAAAACGCCGTACGTTTGCATAGCTGCCCGTGTCGACATCGGCACTAAAAGTCGATACCGGATCTTCGCTGACTAGCTTCCAACTATTCTCTTGAAATTTTTGATATTTTGCTGTGTCTTGTACTGGTATGTATGCTGAGTCAGTGATGTATTTTTGCTTGCTCAGCAAAGGAGGTGATACCACCATCTCCCCTGGTGCTAAATAAGGCGGTGGCGCGATTGTTATCATCGCCGCTTCGGCTTTGGTGTTGTTCACAGACTGTAGCATCATCAATTTGGATGGTGATTTTGGCGCGGGCAACTCGGCAATTTTTTCCTTGCTTTGTACTGAAGATGCTGCGTCAGCTTTCGCATGATTCTGTGATTCGATTCTATTGGATGAGCTACAGCCACTAAGGTATATGCTCAAGATACAAGTGCCAATGAGCATTTGTGTTAGTGGTGTACGGTTTGTTGAGATAAGCTTAGGTTTCATAATGACTCCTGAATAAATACGGTGAAAAAACATTCAATTTTTGCGGAATAGTTAATTGATACTCCAAACATATTGCAATTTGGCCCAAGATTTTTCGGCGACACCATCCACCGAACCAGGTTTGAATTTGCATAAGCTCAAACCTTGAATCGCTGCTTTATCGAGTGCGCGTGAGCCACTGGATTTTTCTACCTTGCTTTCTAAAACTCGGCCATCGGTGCCAATTAACATTGCCAAGTTGACCGTTCCTTCTTCACCAATGCGAAGCGAGTTAGCCGGATAGTCTGGCTTTTCGCAGGCGTTCGAGTCGACTCGCGCTGCGATATGTACGGGTGCGCGAGGTGCCGCAACTTCGCCATTGCCACCGCCATTGTTTGGCGGTGGTGTGGGGTCAAACTTCCCTGGCTCGACCTTTTCTTTTTCGGCCACGGTAATCACAGGAACATCATCGCGATCCTGTCTTACGAATGGTGGCGGGATCACAGGTATGGTCGGTAACGTCTTCGGTAAGTCTTTGCTTGGTTCTGGTTCTGGTGTCTTGACCGGTGGTTTGATGGTGGTCAGCTCAATGATGGTGGGTGGGCGAATGTCGATCACATTCGTCGCCTGCAAACCTAAGCCCAAAGCAAGGGCATGCAATACGCCAGTAATCAATAGGGAAGACATTTTTCTCTTTGGTGCTTGTTCATACTGGGCTTGTCCGTAACTTTGCGTAGTCATGATGAACTCCTGATTGCGTAATTTGGAAGTAAGAGCCGCCATTACTGGCAACATGGCGATGTGCTTATGAATCATTTTGTGCTCATCGTTGGAAATATAATATGCTAGTAACTAGCAAAATAAAAGGAAAATTTTTAACTTATTTTTACTTGTATCTAGTCGATTGACTTCTATTTGCCAACTATATGCAATAAATCAATGACTTAGCGAGATGCATTCGCGTAGAAATAATTACTAGTAACTAGCAATAAATCTCAAATTAATTGCTATTTGCTAGTAAAATGGGTTCCATGAATGAGTATTTTGATGTTTGCGTCACATCAAACTGGGAGAAAAAGTGGTTAATCAAGGCTTAGTAACAAATCAACGTGAAAACATGCCCAAGCCGATACGGGTTTTACTGGCTGATGATCATCCAATTGTGATGACAGGCTTTGCCATGTCATTAGCCGCTGAGGGCATGGATGTGGTGGGGCAAGCAAAAACGCCGCAGGAAGCAGTAGAGCAATATGTCGCGCTGCAGCCGGATGTGGTGGTGCTCGATATTCGTTTCGGCGCGGAGATGACCGGCTTAGATGCGGCAAAGCATATTCTCGAAAAGCAGCCGCATGCGCAGATCGTATTTTTGAGTCAATTCGATCAAGATGCCTTGATCAAAGAAACCTATCGTTTAGGTGCAAAAGCCTTTGTCACCAAAGACTGCGATCCTGCTGATCTGGCGGTGGCGGTGCAAAGGGCAAGTCAGGGCGAACTTTACTTCATGCCGCAAATCGCCGAGCGCTTAGCCAATTTATCTGTGCGCGGCGATGCCTCGCCACAAACTTTGCTCGATGAACGTAGTTTGGAAATTTTCAAACTCATGGCAGAAGGTTTAACTAATGTCGAGATCGCCGAAAAACTCGATCTCTCACAAAAAACCATCAGTAATATCAGTCAGGCAGTGAAAGAAAAACTAGGCATACATCGACCCGCTCTAATTACCAAGTTGGCGATGAAACACGGCCTGATTGAGCCTTGAATTCAAGATGAATCCGACCCTCAAGAAAGCTGGGATCATCAGCAGCATCCTGCATTGGCGCAACTGGAGCATACGCACACGTTTGATGGTGGTAGCGGTTTTTCCTGTCGTCTATCTATTTTTTTCCTTGATTGCGTATTCTTACTACGCTCGTCTTAAAGAGGTTGAAGAAGAATTAGATTCCCGCGCAAAAACCATTACCACCGCCTTGGCTGATGGTGTGGAATACAACATCATCGCAGGGAATATGCAAGGCATACGACAAATGATTTATGGCGTGATTCAATCGGATCGCGGTATTTATCGCATCGATATTTTCGACGCGAATAAAAAAGAATTGAGTCACGTAGAAAATGCAGGTAGAGCCAAGCCGGAAAGTCGCTACGTAGAAATGCCAATTCGGCGTCACATGGTATGGGTTAACTTACACACGGAAACCCATGATGAATTCTATAAAGTGGATCCAGTCAAGGAAAAAAGTCAGGCAGTATTGGGCTATGTGCGAGTCATCATGACCAAGACCTATTTATTAAGTAAACAAAAATACCGTTTCTCCATAGAGCTCTTGATGTCTATTTTGGCATTGTCAGTGAGTGCCTGCTTAGCATGGTATTTATCAAAAGGTCTTACCCGACCTTTACACTTGGCGATTGACGCGTTGCGTGACATTAGTGCCGGTCGCACGGAGACGCAAATTAGTATTTCACACGGCGGCGAAATCGGTGAATTACAAAGCTCCATCAATGAGATGGCGCATAATCTCCACCAGTCGCAAACGCATCTGGAAAACACCGTCGCTGAACGCACCAAAGAGCTAATTGCCTCACGCAACGACGCACTCAAAGCCGATGCCGAAAAGCGTCGCTTGATTCACAAAGTCAATGCGATTGTCGAAAACGAGCGTCAAAGTATCGCGATTGAAATTCACGATGAACTCAATGCCTCCTTGATCGCAGTACGTTTAGAATCAGAACGCATCGCCAAGATTGCTGCCAAAGCAGAAAGCGATGAACGATTTACGCCGGTGTTTCAAGAAATTCAGGAGCGAGCAAAAGCGGTCGTCAAACTTGCCCTTGATTTGTATGCCAATGGGAGAAATTTGGTCCGTCGTCTGCGCCCCGAAGTCTTGGACATGCTAGGCTTAGAGGGCGCCATTGAAGAGATGCTACGTTTGTATAATGCAGCGCACGAAGACTGTCATTTCGATTTCGCATCAAAAGGAGATTTTGCCCAATTAGATCCCGACCTTGCCATCTCTGCCTACCGTATCGTACAAGAAGCTTGTTCAAATATTTTGAAACACGCACAGGCAAAGAATGTTGATATTACATTGCAAATGCGAGCAGACAAATCCTCTCTAACAATCAATGTGTTTGATGATGGGATCGGCTTTGACCCAGACCAAGTGGTAGCAGGCATCGGCATTAGCGGCATGCGCGAACGTGTGTTGGCCTGGGGTGGTGAGTTTAATTTGCAAAGCCAAGTGGGCGAGGGCACACGTATTTTGATTACATTACCGGTGGAATTACGAACATGAATGTGCGGTCTTCAAATCTTTGCACGCTCCTGATGAATCCATGAAACAACAATTCATCAAAGACGTTTTTAGTAATCCCAATAACGCGGAAATCCTGGCACGCTGGGACGCATTCGCATTGCCCGATAGCTGGTTGGTTGCTGGTTGTTTGTTTCAAACTGTGTGGAATCGCATTTCAAATCAAGAACCAGCATTCGGCATCAAAGATTACGACATTTTTTATTACGATCCTGATGATCTTTCAGCTGCGTCAGAGCAAGCCAATCAAGAACGAGTGAGCAAGCTTTTCAAGGATCTGAATATCACTCTGGAAGTCTGTAATCAAGCTCGTGTGCATTTATGGTATGAGTCTTATTTTGGACATTCTTATCCCCAACTTGCCAGTGCTAAAGATGGTATTGATCGTTTCCTAATTCCTTCGACTTGTGTCGGTATGAATCCGCAGGAAATCTATGTGCCGAATGGTTTTGAGATCTTGTATCAGGGCGTGTTGGCGATGAATCCACTGACACCACATCGACTCTTATTCGAACAAAAAGCACAGTCATATCAACGACGTTGGCCTTGGTTAAGCCTCGAAGACGACCCTGCGATGTCGGGTTCTACAACGATTTAAACAACGGCATTTTAAGGAGATCATCGATGTCAAATTTGATCGAAGGCGCCTGTCTCTGTGGCGAAGTTCACTGGACTTTTGCGGGCGAACCAGATGGCGCGACCGCTTGCAATTGCACTGCCTGTCGGCGTTATGGTGTGCTGTGGGCCTATGATTATGAGAATGAAGGCATTCAAGTCAGTGGTGTAACAAAAGCCTATGTGCGTGGCAAAGCACTTGAATTTCATTTTTGTCCTCAGTGTGCTTGCGTGGCGTTTTGGCGCGGCTTGCAAGTAGACGAACAAGGTCGCCGTCGTATTGCGGTCAATTTACGTTTGGCAGAGCCAGAAGCCGTGGCGCAGATTCCTATCGATCATTTTGATGGACTTGATACTTTTGATGATTTTCCACGTGATGGAAAATGTGTTGCAGATTATTGGTTTTGATTTATACTGCGCGGTGTTTTTGTTAAAAAGTAAAGACACATGAAAAAGACGCAAACCATTTGGATCTACTTAGCTGGCATCATCGCCTTGATCGGTGTTGTTATTCATATCGCAGCAGTCTTCGGTGGCGCCAGTTGGTACGCTTATTTCGGTGCATCACGTAGTGTTGTGCAATCAGCTCGTGACGGCACCTGGCTCGCTCCCGTCAGCGCTCTTGTCATCGCCGGCTTAATGGCAATCTGCGCGGCCTACGCCTTTTCCGCACTTGGTGTCTTACGGCGCTTGCCATTATTACGCACAGGGCTGGCGGGAATGGCAATCGTCTGTTTGTTACGTGCGCTGGTGTTGTGGCCGTTGATGATCAATCACCCAAATTTGCGCAATACCTTCGAGATTGTGGCGGCAATAGTGTGGGGAATTGCTGGTGTTGGGTTTGTGTTTGGCTTTCGTTTGGCGGGATCTAAGCCTTAGCATTCCCTCAGCAAGTTGATTCAGAAATTCTCGATTGAATTGGTCTGTTTAACGCTCAAACTCTCGCATCAGGAGTCGAGCGCCAAACTGAGAGCAAACATTTGACGATCGATGGATACATCAAATTTCAACTCTTGCATGGAATCCTTGATTTTATTTTTCCGCAAAAGACGAACGTGATCAGGGCTTGCTTAAATATTTTTGCGTGATGACTTTTGCCAACTCCTGCATCGCTAATTCATTTCCCTCTTTGCCAAAGTGCCAATCTCCCTCACGTACATTTAAGGCTTTTTCGCTCTCGATTTTGAGGGGAATGAGTTGGTTTGCTAAAGTAGTCTTTTTCAAGTGGCGTAACCAATCCGAGCCGTCATAAGCAAAATACGTGTTGGTCTTTAAATTCTTGATACATTGTATTTCACGAAATGATGCATCCAGATCATTTCGATAGGTATGTACGATGTTAAAGCTGGCACCGTGTTGTTGGCTAACTGACGCGATTTCTTGAAACAGGCGATGCGTGATGTCGATCGAATATTGCTCACGCGGCGACAGGTTTTTCAAAAAAGGTGAAAAATGATTGCGCCCGCCTTCGACATCCTCTTCGGTCACGATCGTGTAGGCACGTTCGCCTTTGCGATAGGCTTCGATGACGTCTTGTTCAATCACCTCATTTTTTGGGCAACTTGCAGGCTCGGTTGCGACTCTGGTGGTGGACGGCAATTTTGCTAGCCATTGGTTTAAGTGCACCTGTTCAATTGAGCTTTTTTTGCCTTGGTCTTGACCACTCAAGGCGATGCCTAAGAGCGTCCGTAATTTCCATTCAAAACTTGCTGGAATGACCGCTTTGAGTTTGTCACCGTCCAAAGTGTAGGTTGGTTTTAGCTTGCCAGCTTCTAGCGTGATGCTGCGATCGATAAAGGTATTTTCCCAATAATCATTGACTGGTGTTGTCCATACCAGAACCGCATTAGCACGATATTTTTCGAAATATTTTGTCAGCCAAAGTAGTTGCTGATCTTGTCCCCAGCCGGCAGAGGCCACTGAAAAAACTTTGACTTTATCGCGACCAGACTGGGCTTTGATGGCTTTTTCTAGCAGCCCTTCAGGAACATCTTCAAACACCTGTGTTCCCGCTTCGGTTTGCGAATCACCCACCAGTACGACGACGAAGTCGTCATCCGTGTAGGCGATATTTTGTCCACGCAAACCGAGTTGATTGGTGTGCTGGTCATGCTGATTCATCGGACCACGATAGGGGCTTTCATCCCATTTCCAACCATGTTTGGGTGTCGCCGGAAAATTCGCGAAATGCAGAGCCGTTTCGGCAATGCCGAGCACTACCGCGATGGAGACGATCGATAACAATAAATTTTTTAAGAGTTTCATGATGAAGTGTAATTTAATCGAGTTCAAACGCGTTTTCGTAGCTGACTTTGAGGGCAGGGTCTTGCTTTTCTTTTTTGAGATAACAATTGCCGATCGCCAGGCGCTCAATATCCGTTCCCATGAAGCACTTAAAGGCTTCTTCTGGCGTATTCACGATAGGTTCACCACGCACGTTAAAACTCGTATTGACTAAAATTGGGCAGCCAGTCATTTGCTTGAAACTTGATAGCAAGGCGTGGTAGCGTGGATTGGTGTCTGCTGTGACGGTTTGCAGACGTGCTGAATAGTCGACATGCGTGACGGCAGGAATAGTCGATCGCGCGACTTTCAGTTTGTCGATGCCGAACAAATCTTTCTCAGCCTCCGGTGTGGCTATTCTCTGACTGTCTTTGACTTCTGCCACCATCAGCATGTAAGGACTATCCGCATCGAAGTCAAACCAAGTATTGACGTCTTCACGCAAAATCGAAGGTGCAAATGGGCGGAAAGACTCGCGAAATTTGACTTTGAGATTGAGTGTGCTTTGCATCTCTGGTGAGCGCGCATCACCAAGAATGGAGCGAGCGCCCAAAGCTCTGGGGCCAAATTCCATGCGACCTTGAAACCAGCCTAGCGCGTTGCCCATTTGCAGATCATTGGCGCAGGTGGCGATGAGTGTTTCTTCATCCAATACCTCAAATTCAGCACCTGCCGCACGGAGGCGACTTTCGATATCGCTTTGCGCAAAATCTGGGCCAAGATAACTGCCTTGCATGTGATCAAATCCAGTGCAAGGTTTGCGTTCTTGATCGAGGTAGCCATGATAGGCAGCAAGCGCCGCGCCTAGCGCACCACCGGCATCACCTGCCGCAGGTTGTACCCAAATATTATCGAAATGCTTATCTTTAAAAATCTTCCCATTAGCGACGCAATTGAGCGCAACACCACCCGCGAGGCATAAATTCTTTAAACCGGTTTCTTTGGCGACGCCTGCAACTAATAGACTGATCACTTGTTCCGTGGCTGCTTGCAAAGAGGCGGCCATATCCATATGGGCTTGCGTTAACTCTTGCTCTGCCTTGCGTACTGGGAGTTGAAACAGTTCGCCAAAATGACGATTGGTCATGGTCAAGCCAGCGCAGTAATCAAAGTACTTCATATCCAGACGGAAGGAACCATCGGGCTTAACATCGATTAAGTGTTTAAAAATGGTATCAACATAAACTGGCCTGCCATATGGCGCCAGTCCCATGACTTTATATTCGCCCGAATTGACTTTAAAACCGAGATGATAAGTGAAAGCCGAATACAGTAAGCCCAAGGAATGCGGGAAATGTATTTCCTTAATGACTTCTAGTTTCTTACCACGACCTATCGCCAAGGAACTAGTCGCCCATTCACCGACGCCATCTAGTGTTAATACCGCTGCTTCTTCAAATGGAGATGGATAGAAAGCACTAGCCGCGTGACTGACATGGTGTTCGCCGAATAGTAATTTATCTTCCCAATTGACCTTGGAGGAAAAATTCTTGAGCTCTTTTGCGAGTAAGTTTTTTAGAAAAAGTTTTTCACGTAACCAAACTGGCAGAGCTAGTCGAAATGAAGAAAAGCCTTTGGGTGCGAACGCTAGATAGGTTTCCAGCAAGCGCTCAAATTTTAGAAACGGTTTATCGTAAAACGCGACGTAGTCGACGTCGTCCATTTGTATCCCGGCCTGTGCCAGACAATATTGCAAGGCTTGGCTAGGAAACGCGGCATCATGTTTTTTACGCGTGAAACGTTCTTCTTGCGCCGCTGCAATGATGACACCATCACGTATCAGTGCCACTGCACTGTCGTGGTAATACGCGGAAATGCCGACAACAAACATAGATGCTTAAAAAAGAGTGTAGATGAAAGGGGCGATGGCGCTGCCTTGCGCTAAGACGATGAGCGCGCCGAGCATGGCCATAATCACGAAAATGGGCAGCAGCCAGAATTTTTTACGAGAGCGCAAGTAATTGAATAATTCTTTGATAAATAACAAAATCGTAGCCCTTTAAATGATGAGAGTTTTCGTAAGCATTAGGTCAGTTCGAGTGAAGTTTTAACACAAATAATTTCGCAACGAGTGTGCTTTAAAACTGATCTTTCATGCTTTTGGGATCTGGCCCTGGAACATCTCTGACTTTCCAATAACTTTCGCAATTTGGCTCGAATTTTAGGTCTAAGCCACGCTTTCCCAGAACCCGCATGATCAATGCAAAAGGGGTAATGGCGACAAAAAACACGATACCTAAAGCGATCGGACTAACAATTTTAGAAAGTAACTCGCCAAATTGCATCCATAAGATATTCAGTCTGGACAATAGTTTTGGAAATACTAATGCTGGGATAAAGAAAAACGCAGCTACTAGTAGTGCCCAATAACGAATAGGCTGATGATGTAATAAGGGGAAAAATGTCAGGATCAAGAAGAATGCGGTCATGATGAAACCGAAATTTCTGTCCGATGACCTGGCAATTTGATTGGGTGGCGGCGATTGCGAATGCATCTGGGTCTAATTTTGGTGAGGCTTAAAGTGGCAAAACTCGCGTCAGTCCTTAAGCGATTAAAAATAGCGCGTAGTATCGCATATCAAGCTTAAGTATTGTCAATGATCTGTGCAGCCTTGAAAAAGCGCAGGGTGAACCTGCCTGTTGGTTGCCGCGGCTTAGTTGAGGTATCTAGGATGGCATGATCATCAAGAATGATGCTCACAAGACTTTTGTGGGAGATTGAAGCCATGTTAAACCAAGTGATTTTTACGCCAGTGTCGATGCAAATCGAGTCGTGGCCGAGACAAGTTTAACTTTGATGTTTGTCTAACTAAATGATCAGTGCGGCGGACAATGTGATGACTTCATCTTCAGATTCTTCCAAAATACTATGCAATGTCCCTTCACCCACTACAAAATCGATCTCTGACTCACAGCGATTGTTGTCTGAATCGGTTCGTGTATCGAGTGGTGAAACGGTTCGTGCCAGTTCATTGGCGAGTAATAAGGTATCGCCTAAGGTTTCTGGAGGCATTGCCCGGAGGCCGTACCACAGGGCTTCTAGAGCATCATTGACTTCGCTTGGCAGATTGAGATTCTTCAATACCGCTCTACCGATAATGGCTTCTTGTGAATCTTGCTGACTGGTTTCATTCAGTTCGTCAAAGTTGGCATCATCGCTGGCGCCTGAGAGGTCATCCGGTTCCAGTAAGCATGGAAATTCTTCAGCTCGTGATAACAAATAGAAACCACCAACTTCATGCACGATACCGGCAAACATGGCTGTGTCGGGATTGAGTTTGGTCACGCGGCGAGCAAGAACTTGTGATATTGCTGCCACTTGTGCTGAATGTTCCCAGAGTTGATTAATCTTGGCGCGTATCACAGGATGTTTGCTGGCACCTGCAATTTGGCGCATGACCAGTGACGCAACCAATGCGCGTAAAGTATTGAAGCCTAAACGAGCGATCGCTGCTCGGACATTGCTGACACTATTTGAAGAGCGGTTATAGGCAACGCTGTTCGCGACAGCGACAACTTTCGCTGCCAGTAAAGGCTCGTTCATAATGATTTTAGCGGCACTGTCTAAGCTGCAATCCGCCACATCAATGGCCTCTTGCACACGCAAAGAAGTGGCGACACTGGCAGAGAATATCAAGTCATCGCTTAGCGCTTGTTTGACCAGCAGATCTAGGGCTTCAGATTTATTCATGACACAGAGTCGCTCCGCTTTGAGAAAAACGCACTTCATCTCACTTCAGTCAGCTCAAGAAGAACAGCTTGACTAGCTAAAATTCATCGTCAGAAAATGAATCCGCCAAATTTTGTGCTTGATTACTAATTTCGTCAAATTACAATGTAGCAGATAAGCTTGCTTCTTGGAAATTTTATTTAAACTGTTGTATTTCAAGTTATGTGTAATGCCATGCTGATGACTGCGGATTTAGCCAAATCATAAAATAAATACATATTTAATTGTTTTTCACTTTGCGTAGGAATAAAGCCTGAAACAAGGCAATTGCACCAATTGTCGCAGCTGTAAGGATGGCACTGAGCAAGACATGTGATACGTCGGGTTGACCAAAGTAAAACAACTGCCGCAAATAGGGAACGGAAAATATCAGCGTCATGACGCAAACAGTAATCCCACACACCCACCAAATAATAGGATTTGGCGAAAAGACCGTATGGCTTAAATCACCAACCAAGGAGCGGTTCAAGAAGATAAAACCAAGATTCCCAACGACGATGGCGGTAAATGTGATCGCCCGTGTTTCATCTGTCGGAATGCCATGCTGAATAGCGAACCAGTAAATCGTTACGACATTGAGAAAAATCACGAATCCTTGCCAGAATCCGCGCCACAAAATTTCAGATTGAAAAATACTTGAGTCGATAGAGCGCGGTGCTCTTTGCATAATATTTTCTTCTTCTTCCTCCGCTTCAAACACCAGGGAACAACTAGGATCGATAATCAATTCTAAGATGAGTATATGTACTGGCATTAGTAGTACAGGCCAGCCAAACATGACTGGTAAGAAGGAGAGACCGATGATAGGTATGTGGGCGGCAATGATAAAGCTAAGGGTTTTGCGCAGATTGTCAAAAATACGACGGCCTAAACGTACCGCAGCGACAATAGCCGAAAATGAATCATCTAAAAGTACCAAGGCCGCTGATTCGCGTGCGACATCGGTTCCGCGTTTGCCCATGGCGATGCCAATGTGAGCTGATTTGAGGGCTGGTGCATCATTGACGCCATCACCTGTCATCGCAACAATCGCCTTATTTTGTTTGAGTAGATTGACGATACGCAATTTCTGCTCAGGCATTACACGGCAGTAGATTCGAATGTGTTCTAATTTTTCCTTTAGGTCGTCATCTGACATGGTTAGCATGTCACTGCCCGTTAACACGCCGCCGGCAGTATCAATACCACATTGATTGGCAATATTGATGGCTGTGGCTGGGTAGTCACCCGTAATCATCAAAACCCGTATCCCCGCGCTGCGACACTCTTTGATCGCTTCGGGTACACCTTCACGAATCGGATCGGCAAAAGCGACAAGTCCCAGAAGTTTGAAATCAAAATCATGTTGTTGTTCTGGTAGCTCATTCAACTTCGATTGATCTTGGCTATACAATGCTTTCGCGACGGCAAGTACACGAAGTCCAGTTTCTGCCATGCCATTCACTTGTGCCATTAATAGCTCGGTTTGCGCTGCATCCAGGTGGCAAAGACTAGCAATGGCCTCTGGTGCCCCTTTTGTGGCGATGGTGATTTGTTCTTGTTGTGACGCCTGACTTTGCCAGGCACGTGAGATGGCAAGCAAGTCTTTTGAAAGTGGATATTCTTCCAATAGCGACCAATTTTTGTGTAAGCGTTCCGTCTGGTTTGTTGGGTTGGTTAAATACAGTTGACCTGCTTGCTGTAGAGCCTGATCCATAGGTTCGCTGCCTTGGCTTTGGCTGGCTAGGATGGCATACTCCAACACTTCTTGAAAACTGTCGGGTAGCTGTGACTGTGGTGTGCAAGTGAAGTGTTCATTGCCAGCAACGACTTGTACGAGCGCCATTTTATTTTGCGTCAGTGTTCCGGTTTTGTCGACGCACAAAACGTTGGCGGCGCCTAGGGTTTCAATTGCGGGAATCCGCCGCGTCAGGACTTTTTTCTGACCTATGCGCCAAGCACCTATGCCAAGAAAAATCGTCAATACTACGGGTAATTCTTCCGGAATCATGGCCATGGCAAAGGTTAAGCCAACTAACATGCCACGCATCCAGTCATGTCGAGTAAAGCCATACCAGAGAGCTAAAATCAACGCTAATCCAATGCTGGCGAGCGCAACATATTTGACGACCCGTTTGGTATCTCTTTGGACGCGAGTCGGTTCTTCTTGTATTTCCGCTAGCGCGCTTCCAATCCTGCCGATTGCTGTACGCGCCCCTGTCTGCTTGATAATCGCGATCCCTTTGCCTTGCACGATCAGGCTGCCTGAGTAGACGAAGATCGTATTGTCGCCGCCGGCAGCTTCCATCTGAATGGATTCGATATCAGGTGGGGTGCTACTGTCATCGTCTTGGCGTTGCAAGCTGGCTTTCGTGACTGCCAAAGATTCACCTGTAAGGAGTGATTCATCCACGCTTAGATTTAGGCAGGAAATCAAAATGCCGTCAGCAGCAATTCGATCGCCTTCAGTTAATATTAAGTAATCACCAACGACGACTTGATTGCTCGGGATTATCTGTTGGGCTCCATCGCGTAACACTAAGGCGCGGGGATTGGATAAGTCACGTAGGGCTTCCAATGCGCGTTCAGTTTTATGCTCTTGATAAAAGCTGATGATGACCATTCCCATCACGAAACCTGACAACACGACAGCATCATGCCAATCACCCAATATCAGGTAAATGCTGCCACAGGCGATCAACAGCAAAATCATCGGTTCTGATAAAACGTGCCAAGCAATTTGCCACAAGTTTTGTGCTTGGGCGGTTGCTAGTTCATTCAATCCATCTTCTTGAAGGCGAGTTTGCGCCTGTGACTGACTTAGACCATCAAATTTATACATGTTAGGTGACGCCATCGTTGATCAAGCTCTTAGGAATTTAGGTCATCATAGTTTCATGAAAGTGCTAGCGTACACAGAGCGGGGTTTCATTTTTTCAGACTTTGTCGTGTGCTTTTGCTCAAGATCAAAAGAAGGCAGCTTTTTTACCCAACTTTGTAAAATTTCTTAAAAAATTTAAATCGTGTCTACATCAATCGAAACCTAGCGCATTTCTATATACTTAAACTGCATATAAGCAAATAAATACTAAGTAGTTGGCTATAAAGCCGATGGCAATTATCATGCATGCTACTTTGTACGAGGCTCTATGACACTTACCTATATCATCTCTGGTTTTGCAGTTGGCACCTTGGTCGGTTTGACCGGTGTTGGCGGCGGCTCGTTGATGACGCCTTTACTGACCCTGCTATTTGGTGTTTCACCTGCGGTTGCGGTGGGAACAGACCTAGCCTTTGCGTCGATTACGAAAGCCACCGGTACGTTTACCCACCGTTTGCGTGACACCGTGGAATGGCATGTGGTGCGATTGTTGTGTATGGGAGCATTGCCAGCTGCCTTGGTCGCGACTCTAGCATTGAAATATTTTGGCGGTTTGAGTCAGGAGCTTCATCAAATTATTCGTTACTCTATTGCGGGTTCTGTACTGCTGACGGTGATCGCCATTTTATATCGCAGTAAATTGCTTGCTTGGATTAATGCGCATCCAGAGCGTCAATTGCATGGCAATCGATTGGCAGGCGCCACCATCATTGCCGGAGCAGTTTTAGGTGTGCTGGTGACTATTTCGTCCATTGGTGCTGGTGCGATCGGCGCCACAATTTTGGTTTTGCTATATCCAAAAATGCCAGCAGCACATGTCGCTGGTACGGATATCGCTTATGCAGTTCCGCTCACTGCCATTGCAGCAATTGGGCACTGGTGGTTGGGCTCGATCAATTGGGAACTACTCGGCTCTCTTTTGCTCGGTTCTATCCCCGGAATTACGTTAGGCTCTTTGGCAGCCAAAGCCGTACCAGAAAAATTATTACGCGGTATTCTGGCAACGACCTTAACATTGGTCGCCTGCAAATTAGTTCTTTAAGCAATCACCCAGTTCAGCAGTGCTTTCTTTATAGCTGTACTCTACTGACATCACGTGCATGCTAAGGCATGGCGTTTTAAATAGGAAGTTTGAAGATGTATCGTTACGACCAACATGATCATTTAATCATTCAAGAACGCGTTGCCCAATTTCGCGATCAAGTCAGCCGTCGCATCGCCAATGAGTTGAGCGAAGATGAATTCCGTATTCTGCGTTTGCAAAACGGTTTGTACATGCAGAGACATGCTTACATGTTGCGTGTGGCGGTGCCGTATGGTCTGCTGTCATCCACGCAGGTAAGAAAATTTGCCTATATTGCCCGCAAATATGATCGCGGCTATGGTCACTTCACGACGCGCCAAAATATTCAATATAACTGGATTAATCTGGAGGACACACCAGACATCTTGGCGGAACTCGCCACAGTAGAGATGCATGCGATTCAGACATCAGGTAATTGCATGCGCAATATCACGTCGGATGAATTTGCTGGCATCGCTGCGGATGAAATTATTGACCCGCGCCCTTATGCTGAAATTTTGCGCCAATGGACAACGTTTCATCCAGAGTTCGCCTATTTGCCGCGTAAATTTAAGATTGCGATTAATGGTGCAAAAGAAGATCGCGCCGCCATTGCCGTTCACGATATCGGTCTGACCGTCGTACATAACGAGGCTGGTGAAGTTGGTTTCAAAGTGATGGTCGGTGGTGGCATGGGACGTACGCCGATATTAGGTAGTGTGATTCGTGAGTTCTTGCCATGGCAACACGTCATGACTTACCTCGAAGCGATTCTACGTATCTATAATCAATTCGGACGTCGTGACAATATTTATAAAGCACGCATCAAGATTTTGGTGAAGGCGATCGGGGTCGAAGAATTTGCCCGTCAGGTTGAAGAAGAGTGGCAAGACATTAAAGACGGACCAGGTACCTTGACCGAGGCAGAATTGGCTCGGGTATCCGCTTATTTCACGGCTCCTGCGTATGCAGACCTTCCAGCAAGCGACGCCAATTTTGTGCAATTACAACAAGAAAACAAAGCTTTTGCTAATTGGGTAAAACGTAACGTCAAGTCACACAAGGTCGCAGGCTATAATGCCGTATTGCTATCACTTAAAAAGCCAGGTGTGCCACCAGGTGATGCCAGTGCTGATCAACTAGATTTCATTGCTGATCTGGCAGACCGCTTTAGTTTTGGTGAGATTCGTGTCACGCACGAACAAAATCTAGTGTTGTCGGATGTCGAGCAAAGCCAATTATTTGCTTTGTGGCAAGAAGCAAAAGCTCATGGATTGGCAACGCCAAATATTGGTTTACTAACCGATATGATTTGCTGTCCTGGTGGTGATTTCTGTGCGCTGGCCAATGCCAAGTCTATTCCGATTGCACTCGATATTACCGACCGTTTCAGTGATCTTGATTATTTGCATGACATCGGTGATCTGGAACTCAATATGTCCGGATGTATCAATGCCTGTGGTCATCATCACGTCGGCAATATCGGTATTCTCGGTGTCGATAAAGATGGTAGCGAGTGGTATCAAGTTTCCATCGGTGGCGCGCAAGGCAATAACGCTGCGATCGGTAAGATTATCGGCCCATCTTTTTCAGCCGGACAGATGCCAGAAGTCATCGATCGCATCATTCAAGTGTATTTACGTGAGCGGACTGATGGCGAACGATTCATTGACACGGCACAACGCCTAGGCACTGCACCGTTCAAAGAATTTGTGTATGCAACACCTATAAAAACGATCGAGCATCACGGAGAGGATGCCGGCTCTGCAGTTGTGTATTAAAGGGGGAGAATAAGAATGACAAAAATTATCAAGGATAGAGCAATTATTGAAGACGACTGGGAGATTTTGCAGTTGTCGGAAGATGACACCGCAGATGCGATTGAAGTGCCCGAGGGTAAAGTAATCGTTCCACTCAAAGTCTGGCAGTTACAGCGTGATAAGTTGATCCAGCGCGCTAGAGATAGCGCTGAAATTGCGGTTTGGTTTAGCAGTAATGAACAAGCTAAAGAATTACAAAGTGATTTGCCATTATTTAACTTATTAGCTGTCGATTTTCCTAAATTCGCTGACGGTCGTGGCTATTCAATTGCTTACAATTTACGTACTCGCTTTAATTACACAGGCGAGTTACGCGCGATTGGTGATGTGTTGCGCGATCAATTGTTTTACATGCAGCGGGTTGGCTTCAATTCCTTTGCGGTACGCGCCGACAAGAATATTCATGATGCGATCAAAGGTTTGACGGATTTCAGCGAAAAGTATCAGACCTCGGTTGATGAGAAAAATCCACTTTTCCGCCGTGTTGAAAGAACAGGTATTTGAATGAGCGATTTTGCAGCACGCCTAGCGGCGACGGTCAGTATTTTAGAAAAAATTGCAACTGAGTTTTCCCCTGCAGTTTTCGCTTCTAGCCTGGCAGCTGAAGACATGGTGTTGACGGATTTAATTTTGCGTCACAAGCTGAACATAGGTATCTTTTCTTTGGAAACAGGTCGCTTGCACAAAGAGACTTTAAGCATGTTAGATCGCATCAAAGAGACCTATGACTACGAAGTCGAACTCTACAAACCAGAAACAGATGCTGTTAACAGCTATGTTCAGCAGCACGGTTTGAATGCGTTTTACGATAGCGTAGAGATGCGTAAAGAATGCTGCAGAATCCGTAAAGTAGAACCGCTAAATCGGGCACTAAGTGGCAACAAAGCTTGGATCACAGGACAACGTCGTGCCCAGTCTGCCACTCGTGCAGAATTGGCAGTACAAGAAGATGATGTCGCCCATGCTATGCAAAAATTCAATCCTTTAACGGATTGGTCAGAAGATGATGTTTGGCACTATATTCGCAGCAATAATGTGCCGTACAATGCACTCCATGACAAAGGCTATCCATCGATAGGCTGCGAGCCTTGCACCCGCGCCATACAGCCGGGCGAAGATGTACGTGCTGGACGCTGGTGGTGGGAAAATCCTGAATCAAAAGAATGTGGATTGCATGTGGTTGATGGCAAATTAGTCCGTATCAAATCCATTTAAATTGAAAATCAAAACCGAATTAAAAGGTAAAGCATGAACACCGTAGTTGAAAATCACTTCATTGATGCCGCGAGTAATCGCCATCTCGATTGGCTGGAATCCGAAGCCATCCACATCATGCGTGAAGTGGCGGCCGAATGTACTAATCCTGCACTGCTGTTTTCAGGTGGTAAAGATTCTGTGGTGTTATTGCGAATCGCAGAAAAAGCTTTTCGTCCAGGTAAGTTTCCTTTCCCACTAGTACACGTCGACACGGGACATAATTTCCCAGAAGTGATCACCTTTCGCGATAAACGCGTAGCGGAATTAGGCGAGCGTTTGATCGTGGGTTCAGTCGAAGAATCGATCAATCGTGGCACTGTACGTTTGCGTAATCCAAAAACCGATTCACGCAATGCGGCACAAGCTGTCACCTTATTAGAGACGATTGCTGAACACAAATTTGATGCTTGCATCGGTGGTGCGCGTCGTGATGAAGAAAAAGCCCGCGCCAAAGAACGCATCTTTTCTTTCCGCGACGAATTCGGTCAATGGAATCCCAAAGCACAACGCCCAGAACTTTGGGACTTGTATAACACCCGCGTTCATCCTGGTGAAAACATGCGCGTATTCCCAATTTCTAACTGGACTGAATTGGACGTATGGCAGTACATCGCGCGTGAAAAGTTAGAATTGCCGCCGATTTATTTTGCGCATGAACGCGAAGTCATTCCACGCAATGGCTTGCTCGTTCCCGTCACAGAATTGACACCGCCACGCGCTGGCGAAACGGTAGAAAAACAAATCGTGCGCTTCCGTACTGTCGGCGATATTTCTTGTACTTGCCCAGTGTCGTCCGATGCGGCAACAGTCGAAGCGATTATCGAAGAAACCGCAGTCACGCAAATCACAGAACGCGGCGCAACACGCATGGATGATCAAACGTCTGAATCATCGATGGAGAAACGTAAAAAAGAAGGATATTTCTAATGAGCACACAGGTACAACAATCCACCACTGCTATTGACGTCGCTCGTGAACGCGGCCTGCTGCGTTTCATTACGGCGGGCTCTGTGGACGATGGTAAAAGTACGCTCATCGGCCGTTTGCTTTTCGATAGTAAAGGCATTTTTGCCGATCAGTTAAGCGCGATTTCCAAAGCGAAACATAAACGCACAGTCGGCGATACGATCGACTTATCTTTGTTAACTGACGGATTGGAAGCAGAACGCGAACAAGGTATTACGATCGACGTCGCTTATCGTTATTTCGCCACACCAAAACGTAAGTTCATTATTGCTGATACGCCAGGTCATGAGCAATACACACGTAACATGGTGACAGGCGCTTCGACCGCCGATGCGGTGATCATTTTGATCGACGTTTCCAAAGTTAAACTAGGTGACGATGGCAGCGTGGAATTACTCACACAAACAAAGCGTCATTCGACCATCGCTCACTTGCTGCAAATCGAGCACGTGATTGTGGCTGTGAATAAAATGGATTTGGTCAATTACGATCAAACTGTTTATAATCGTATCGTTGGTGCTTACCAAGAATTCGCTGCGCAATTAGGTTTAAAAGACGTACATCCAATCCCTTTATCCGCATTGGCAGGCGATA
This sequence comes from Affinundibacterium seohonense, assembly GCF_014284305.1. Classification (GTDB taxonomy): domain Bacteria; phylum Pseudomonadota; class Gammaproteobacteria; order Burkholderiales; family Burkholderiaceae_D; genus Undibacterium; species Undibacterium seohonense. The sequence goes on along the minus strand of NZ_JACOFW010000026.1, from coordinate 17,592 downwards.
ACGTCGTCACCAATAGCGATAATCTGGCATGGTACCAAGGCCCAACTTTGATCGAATTGTTGGAGTCTTTAAGCGTCTATGATGAGTGCCATGACGAGCCCTTCCGTTTCCCTGTGCAATTGGTAGCTCGTCACAATGGTCATGAAGCAAATGATTTCCGTGGCTATATGGGGCGGATAGAGGCAGGCAAAATCAGCATTGGTGACAGCATCGTGGTGCAGCCATCAGGCCAGACTGCAACCATCAAAGATATCCAGACTTTAGACGGTTCCTTGCAAACAGCCGTAGTTGGTCAATCGGTGACGATTTTACTCAATGAATACGTGGATATTTCACGCGGAGATATGTTGGCGGGCGCGGATCGTCCTGCCACTGTATTGAAAACCCTGAGTGCTGATTTGTGCTGGTTATCTGAAGACGCCTTAGATGTACGTCGCAAGTATTGGTTGAAACATACCACACGTCAGGTCGCAGCACGTGTTGCATCGGTCGACACTTTGTTAGATATCAATACCCAAGAACGTCGTCCAACTGATACACTTAAATTGAACGACATCGCTCGCGTCAATATCAATGTACAGCAAGCTCTGGCAGCTGATGCTTACGATATCACCCGTACGACAGGGGCATTTATTTTGATCGACGAAGTCACCCATCAAACTGTCGCAGCAGGAATGATACGTCTTGGCTAATCCATCTGAATCAACTACATCCTCCGTTAAAAATAAAACAGGCATCGTCTATTTAGTCGGTGCCGGGCCGGGTGCAGTTGATTTGATTACCGTGCGCGGTGCCAAGCTCTTAGCGCAAGCAGATATCGTTTTGCATGATGCCTTGGTCACTCGCGAGATGCTAGCACTCAGTCCGCAAGCAATTAAGATTTCAGTAGGTAAGCGCAGCGGACAACGCTCTGCCGCGCAAGAGCACATCAATCAACAACTAGTCGAAGCAGCATGTCAGCATGCGATCGTCGTCCGCTTGAAAGGCGGCGACCCGATGTTATTTGGACGTGCTGATGAAGAAATGACGGCGTTGGAACAAGCAGGCATACGTTTTGAAATTGTGCCGGGCATCACCACGGCGATGGCAGCAGCGGCAAGCGTGCAATTGCCTCTGACCAAACGTGGTGTTGCTCGTAGCGTTGCCCTATTTACTTCCAGTACAGCACCCGGCGAAATCGCCGAAACGCGCATTCCCGATTGCGATACCTTAGTTCAATACATGGGTGGCAAGGAGGCCATCCTCACTGCGCAACGCATGCTGGCAAAAGGTTTTTCAGCGACACATCCTATCGTGATCGTAGAAAGCTGTAGTCGCCCTGAAGAACGTCATCTCCATCTGACACTGGCTGAATTAGCGCATGGTTTGCCTGCATGTGAAGGTCCGGTTTTGGTGATGATGGGGGAGTCGATGCGCAAACGCGCAATGAATTGATCCGCATTCATCACACCAACATCGAATAATGAACTTGTGGTGACTCAGACCATGTCAACGTCTGCCAGCTCGTTCAAAGAAATAGCAATTTTTTATTCAAAAACTTGCGATAGGACAAGTTTTATCCTTGCGTAGCCTCGTAAAATTTGCCACTCTGAAACTTTTAGACTTTTAACAGTCATCTGGCATCACATGGAATATTTTGAATGGAATAGCAGTCTGAGTGTTCACGACGCATTAATTGACGAAGACCACAAGATCTTGATTGGCATGGTTAATGAATTGCATGACGCAGCAGATCTAGGGAAAGATTACATCACCCTATCTCGCATCTTAGAGAGGCTTGCAGCCTACACCAGAGAACATTTTCAGCGCGAGGAGGACTTGATGCAGGCAATTGCTTACGCGCGTTTCAAATCCCATAAAGAGCAACATAGAAAACTCTTAGAGCGCGTTTCCGACTTACAGCAAGAATTAAACCGTGCCCGTGAAATGGTCGCACTCGACACCGCAGAATTGCTGCGATTTTGGCTTACCTCACATATTTTGCTCAGCGATAAACATTTGGCAGATACCTTGCACGGCACTTTATTGAATTCAGAAACTGAACGAATATCCGCTACGGATTCATAGAGCGTAAGCAATAGTCACGAATAGCATGTAAAACGCCAGCATCTTCACCAGCGGCGGCGACTTGTTTAATCTGGAGGTTTGGGTATTGCTGGCGAATTTCTTCTACCATCAAAGGTAAGTCACGTATGAGATGACCACCTTGTCCCAAAAAAATTGGGGTGATCGTGATTGACTCGTAAGATTGATCGACCAAATTTTTAACAACTTCTGGTAATTGCGGCTGCATCAATTCCAAAAAAGCCAACTCCACTTTGAGTTCGGGAGAACTTTCTTGTGTTAATTTTTGCAGCCGCAGAAATGGCTCAGCCCAACTGGCTGCACGAGCGCCATGTGCAAATAAAATCAATGCTTGTTTTTTCATGAAAGCCTTAAAAAATTTAAGTTTGTTTGAGGTGGTGGCGGCTCTAATGCCGTTCTACATATCGCAAACCTGCATAGGCAAGCAGAGAGAATATTAAACTTGGAAATAATGCTGTTATCAATGCGGGCCAAGTATTGATTTGACCAAGATAAGCAAACAAACTATTCACCAGATAAAACACCATACCTAGCATGATGCCGCTAAAGATACGCAGACTAATACCGCCATCGCGTGCATGCAAATAGGCAAATGGCAGTGCCAAGGCCATCATCACTAAAATAGAAACTGGATAAGTTATTTTCTTCCAGAACGCAATTTCATAACGATCAGTCGATTGCTTATTTTCTGCCAAATGTTTGGTGTAAGAAGCTAGTTCATAAGCGGACATACGATCAACTTCGGTAAATAAGACTGACAAAATGTCTGGTGTGATTTCAGAAATGAGATCTTTGCTTTCCAGCTTATGGGTATCAGATTCAATCATCGTCTGGGTTGCCAGATTTTGAGGAAAACTGGTTTCAACCACCTCGCGCAGTTGCCATACGTGTGAGCGTACGTAGACCGCTTGCTTGGCATTGATTTCACGTAGTAATTGGAAATTCGTATCGAACTCGTAAATCTTTACGCCGAGCAGTACACGCTCGGGAGATACTTCGCGCACATTAAGAAAGCGGGTACCAATGACACCGCCATTGGTATCGCTGCTGCGGATCAAATCCTTAGTCCACAAGCCGCTGCGAAAGCCTTGAGTCAATGGCGTCGATGCGGCTTGCATGCTCAGTTGCTTGGACAGTTTAGTTGCCATCGGCGCAATGACTTCACCGAGCAAATAGGTGAAAAGAATAAAAACGACCGCAATTTTTCCTAACATTTTGGCTGCCGTCCAAGAGGACATACTGGCCGCGCGCATGATTGTAAATTCGGAATTGCCGGCAAATTGCGCTAGCACATAAATGGAGCCTATCAATACCGCGATTGGTAAAAAATCATAGGCGTTTCCAGGAATATTTAATAGCACAGTAAAGATCGCGTGCTTTAATAGATAGCCATTTCTGTTGACCGAACCCAGTTCCTTCATCAAATCAAAAAAGGAAGTTAACACTAAGAGCGCCAATAAAACAAACAGGACGGCACGAATGATTTCGCTGCCAAAATAGCGTTGTAGTACCTTCATTAGTTACCTACCATGTGCTGATGATCGACGCACTGTTGGTTCTTTTTACGATATAGCTGGCATTTAATTTTTCCCCACACACTGCTTGGATGCCATGCACTATTGACCTTTAATCGCCACAAGAAAAATAGGCCAATTAAAACAGCAACCAACACATGCATAGGCCAAGAGGCTCGCCAAAAACTCATGCGACCTTGAACCACAGCTAGCTGTAGGACGTTCAAAATATTCAGATTAACAGCAACCAATATCAACGCCACGATCATATTGGCAGAACGTCCGACGCGTGGATTCACGTAACCCAAAGGAATTGCCAATAACATCAACAACAATCCCATAAATGGCAATGACACACGCCACAACAGTTCACCGTCACGTACTGAATTGGGTTCATCAATCAGGGTTTGTAAAGGTAAGGCTTTGGCAGATTTATTGCCCGCTTCAACGGCGCTCTGAGTCGATAGCAGTACTGCGTACTTTTCAAATTGCATCATTTGAAAGTCACCTTCGGTCGGCAAGCCATCGTAACGGCGTCCCTGACTCATAACTAAGAAACGATCACCATGGGCGTCAATTTCTACCTTACCTTCTTTAGCGACGATCACGCTGGAACGACCATCACTCATCATGCTGGTGAAAATATTTTGCACTTTGCTTAAGTCTCCTGAGACCTCTTCAACAAAGGAGACACGACCACCACCGCGCGACTCTTGAAATTTTCCCGGTGCCACTTTAGCGATGTCTTCTCGCTTCTCGTAGCGATTGCGAACCTCTTGCATTTGCTCATTGGCCCAAGGTGACACCACTAAACTCAAAAGCCCGACGACAAAAGTTAACGGCAACGCGACGCTAAGAATCGGCGCAATCCAGCGTGTCAGGCTCAAGCCCGATGCGAACCAAACGACCATCTCAGAGTCTTGATAAGCGCGGGTGACAACCAGCAGCACAGAAATGAAGCCGGTCAGAATTAACAAAATCGGAAAATAGTCTAGTGAGTAAAAGCCAATCAATATCAAAACATCACCAGACGCAATCTTACCGCCCGCGGCGTCGCGCAAGATCCGGATTAGCATGAAGGTGACCGTGATGGTAAACAAGGTCGTAAACACAGCGCTGGCAGCACTAAATAATTCTCGCCTGAGCGCACGTTGAAAAATCATATTTAATATGTACTTATAAGTGGTTATGTCGATCTGGCGGGGGGAGTTATAATAGTCGTTTTACGCTTTAAGCGAAATTCAAAAGATCATCGCTGATCGACAATAAGGAGCAAGACGTGGACTTTAGCATAAAAACACTAGCAGCCAAAAGCACAGCAGCAGACAATGCCAGCACCATTAAGACAGCCTGTATCGTTGTCGGCGTGTTTGAAAACAAGAAATTAACAACAGCAGCGAGCGAATTAAATAAAAAAGCGGCAATTGATGCGGCACTCAAGTCTGGTGACATATCCGGTAAAGCCGGTTCGACTTTGATGTTACGCAATCTGACTGATGTTAGTGCTGAACGTGTTTTGTTGGTGGGTTTAGGTGAAGATCCAAACAAAGTGTCAGAAAAAGCCTACATTAGTGCAGTACAGAATGCCGCACGTAGCTTGAATAATCTCGGCGGCGCCGATGTTAGTCTGGTATTGCCAGCAGTTGATGGACGTGATCTGGCTTGGGCGATTCGTCAAACTGTGATCGCGTTCAAGGAAGCGATTTTCCGTACTGATGCACATAAGAGCAAAAAAGATACGGTTGCCGCGAATGTTAAAAAGGTAGCGATCTACGTTGCAGCGACGGAAGCTGCTGCAGCTAAAATCGCTTTGGCGCAAAGCATTGCTTTGGTGAATGGCATGGAGTTGGCAAAAGAATTAGGTAATATGCCAGCAAACTTCTGTACCCCAACGCACTTGGCCAACACTGCGAAAAAAATCGCTGCTGATTTTAAGATGGGTATCGAAGTCTTGGAACGTAAGCAAATTCAAGCCTTGAAGATGAATAGCTTTTTGTCCGTTTCTGCCGGGACAGATGAACCACCAAAATTCATTGTCTTAAAGCACATGGGAGGCAAAGCAAAAGACGCGCCAGTGGTGTTGGTCGGCAAAGGCATCACTTTTGACTCCGGCGGTATCTCATTGAAACCGGGCGCTGGCATGGACGAAATGAAATACGACATGGGCGGCGCAGGCTCTGTTCTCGGCACCATGCGTGCCATTGGTGAAATGAAGTTGAAACTGAACGTCGTCGCGGTCATCCCAACTTGCGAAAACATGCCTTCTGGTAGTGCAACTCGTCCTGGTGATATCGTGACTTCCATGTCCGGGCAAACGATTGAGGTCTTAAATACCGATGCAGAAGGTCGCTTGATTTTGTGTGATGCATTAACCTATGTTGAACGCTTCAAGCCTGCTGCAGTCATTGACGTCGCAACTTTGACTGGTGCCATCATCACATCCCTTGGCCATCACACAACTGGTTTGTTCACCCGTCACGATGACACGCATGACAAGTTAGCAGAAGAATTACTGACTGCTGGCAAACAAGCCAACGACGTCGCATGGCGTTTGCCGATTGGTGAACTCTATAACGAACAGTTGAAATCGAATTTCGCTGATATCGCCAATATTGGTGGTCCAGCTGCAGGTTCGATCACTGCAGCTTGTTTCCTCGAACGTTTCACCAAGAAATACACGTGGGCACATTTGGATATCGCCGGTGTGTCGTGGAAATCTGGCGCGGCAAAAGGCTCGACTGGTCGTCCAGTACCGATGTTGACCACGTTCCTGATGAACCGCGCAGGTTAAAACCTAGGTTTAAAATCATTGGACGCGCTCTATGCCTGCATTGAGCGCGTTTTTTATTGTTAGCACCTCTATCGCCATCGGCTGAGATCAAAAATGAAACTAGTTACTTGGAACGTTAACTCTTTAAAAGTTCGTCTGCCACAAGTGTTGCAATGGCTGGAAATGAATCCTGTCGACGTCTTATGCATACAAGAGACGAAGCTGACCGACGATAAATTTCCTCAAGCCGAAATCGAAGCCGCTGGCTATCACGTCGTCTTCACTGGCCAAAAAACCTATAACGGGGTCGCCATCGTCTCACGTCATCCTATCGAGGCTGTGCAGAAAAATAATCCTCTCTTTGAAGATGAGCAACAACGCATCATCGCAGCGACAATCACTGGCATGCGCATTATTTGCGCCTACGTGCCGAACGGCCAAGCACTCGATTCTGAAAAATATCCGTATAAACTGAGCTGGCTAGCAGCCTTGCGTGATTGGGTGAAAGCCGAAATGGAAGCGCATCCTCAACTAGCGCTACTTGGAGACTATAACATTGCGCCAGACGATAGGGATGTGCATGATCCTGCTGCTTGGGAAGGCATGAATTTAGTTTCCCCACCGGAGCGCGCAGCCTTTCAAGCGCTAATTGATCTTGGCTTAAGTGACAGCTTCCGTCAATTTGAGCAGCCAGAAAAAACCTTTAGTTGGTGGGATTACCGTCAGCTTGGTTTCCGTTTAAATAAAGGTGTACGGATTGATCATGTGCTGTTATCCAAGCCGCTGGCGGAACGCTGTATTTCTTGTGTTGTTGATCGGGTTCCACGCAAATGGGAGCAACCATCTGACCATGCACCTGTGATTGCGACTTTAAATTAACTCAAAATTGTGAAGTGAATTGTGTGACGGCGCTTGTCAGTGCGAACAGATGATTTCGCGAGGTTGATGAAGAGGATCGCTACAAATGTACAAGGAGAGAAGCTGGATTTGATATATGAAAAAAAGAATGTAATTTCATTATTTCTGTGAATTCAGATGTCTTGACTTCAATATCGGTTTGGTTTTTTGTGTGAGTAAAGTGTACGTCTATTAATGATGGTGGTTCGTCCTTTGGTAAATATGTTGTCCTATCCAGAATCGATTTTGCATTTAACTTTTCATCGTGAGCAGGTCGCCGCGCGGCGTTTGGTAAAACGAACCGGATTGTCTTTGACAACCGCTTTGGAGCAGATTTTATGCGAGCGGGCTGGTGACCAGGGTTTGGCGCATCTGTTAGATCAGCGGCGGGTACACTTTTCGGTGCAAGCTGAGCGTAAAGCGCAGCAACGAGAGGCTGGACAGCAAAGACATATGGCGAAATTGAATACTAAGGCGGTTCCTGTCGACAGTTGGTGTGGCTGGTTTGATGGCTCTGCTAAGCCAAACCCTGGCGACTGTGCTATTGGTGGGCTATTGCAGTCACCGGATGGTCAATGTTGGGAAATTGCGCGCACTGTCGGTTATGGAAATAGTAGTAGCGCTGAATATCTAGCTTTGATTGCAGTACTTGAACTGGCTTTGAAGTTAGATGTAAGGTCGGTGACGATCTTTGGCGATAGCAGGGTAGTCATTGATGATCTCAGGCCACAAACCGGGGCGTCTGCGCATGGATTGGAAACGTATAGGCGGATTGCTACAGATTTGATGCAACAAATTCCCAAGATGGATTTGCAATGGATTCCACGTGCCAGAAATGTACGTGCAGATGCCTTAGCTCAGCAGGCCTGCAAAAACTTTTTACCCAATAGTGTACTTGAAGCCGATATTGGCGCGCACCCTCAGTGCGATAGCGAATAAGATGCGTTTAAATTTTGATTTGATCAAACTGTAATACATTACTTTTCTGGTAGATATATTCATATCCCGATGTTGACATCGCACTTGGATATGGACATGGCGGTTAAGCCTAGCGTGAGCTGCTGACTAAGGCGGATCTACTTGAAACCTTCGCGCAGATAATCTTGTAAAAGTCATTGAGTTTGAGGCTATCGTTATCATTCAGGTCGATAGCGATAGCCAAAGTCGGCGCTAGCAGGAAAAATGCGAAGCTTGATAGTGAGTTTTCAGTATGTGCTCTCTAGTAGTAGAAAGCTTGAGCCGACACCGAACATAGAAGCGATACCTTGACGCAATCTTCCACCTCAGTCTTTTCTATTTTGTTGCATTCACATTTTTGCATCTGGCTTTTTTAGGCGGTGCGACTCTTCTTTTTTGCTATGACTTGCGGTTAAACCCAAATTTCGCTTAGCATTAGGACATGATGCTTGCTTGATCAAGCTCAAGAACAAAGAGCAGTCGAGCTCAAATAAATATAATCAGGAGATACTATGAGTGAACCAACTAGCGGGCGTGACGGGGATAGTGCTGCCCCTGACATCCGTATGGTAATTGATCAAAAGAGTGCTTTTCCACCGGTGGCGCGACTTGGCGCTTTTCGGGCTTTTCATTGGTTGTATTTAGGCTGGCAAGACTTTCGGGCCGAACCGATGGTTGGTTTGTTTTATGGCGTGTGTTTTGCGGTCATGGGCGGTATATTAAAACTGACTTTGGCGAATGCCCCACAATATTTATCGGCATTGACTTGTGGATTTCTCTTGGTCGGGCCGCTACTCGCTCTGGGATTGTATGACGTTAGTCGTCGTATCGAAAATTTGCGTTCAGGTATGCTCGGTAGCGCATTTTCTATGAGTGGACGCTGGAGCAATATTGGTACGTTTGCAGTCGTATTGGCCGTCATCATGATGGTATGGGCGCGTGCTTCTTTGGTGATTTTTGCGCTGTTTTACAACAAAGGGATGCCAACGATGGAAGGCTTCTTGGCTAAGTTGTTTTCTTTAGAAAATGTGGAGTTTTTAGTGGTGTATGCCTGCATTGGCTTTATCTTTGCTAGCTTGGTTTTTGCAATTAGTTGGGTGTCGATTCCTTTGATGTTGGATCGGGATACTGACGCTATTACTGCGATGATTATCAGTATTGTGGCTTTGTTTGTGAACGTGCCTTTGACGATGATTTGGGGCTTAACTATTGTTGGCTTTGTGGTGTTGGGTTTTATAACTTGGAATTTGGGGTTTATTATTGCGATGCCCATCATCGGACATGCAACTTGGCACGCCTATAAAGAGGTTGTTGGGCCAGCTGACCATAAGTTTTAAGTTTGTTCTTGAAAAATAAAAATGGCGCAGATTTTTGAAGTCCGCGCCATTTCTATTTCTGAAATACGACTGTTACTTTAATGCGGGAATTGCTTGTGGCTGCAAAGGCTTAATTGGTTGCTCTTTGAGTTTCTTTTGTAAGTAGTTCAAAGCGGCCTCTAATTGTTTGTCTTCCCCTTTAAATGTAGCGTTCGGCAAATTATCGACTTCGATATCAGGTACCACGCCTACACCTTCGACCAGCCAGCGACCATCTTTGACATCAAACTGGGCATTTTCGGCTGCTCGCACCATACCGTTATCACTCAAAGTATTGCGATCTGACAGCCAGACACCTGCGCCTGCTGTACGCTTACCGATGAGAGGTCCGAGATTTAAAGTTTTGACCCCCGCTGCAAAGGTTTCGCCATCGGAGTAAGTTAATTCATCAATCAAAACGACTAGATGACCACGGAAGGTTTGTTGCATATTCGCGTACGGTTGATTGCCAGCGGATGACCAAAATGCCCACGCTTTGCGCAAGAGTTTTTCGATAATCCAGCTGTCGATATTGCCGCCATTATTGCGACGAACGTCGATAATCAAACCATCACGATCATAGTTGGCGTAGAAATCGCGGGCGAAGCTGGAAACGTCAGCTGGCGTCATCGCACGCAAGTGTAAATAGCCAATTTTTCCATCCGACTGACGATTGACTTTAGTGGCTAGACTTTGTTCCCAATCACTGTAGCGGAGATTTGCTTGTTTTTGCATGTTCACAGGCGACACTAGTACCGTTTTTGTCGCTTGATTGGCACGCTTGTATTGCAGCAGAATTTGCTTGTCAGCTTGGTTTAAAAGGAGATCAGAAACATCACGCGCCTTGAGTACATCGTTACCATTGATCGCAGTGATGATGTCGCCGATTCGAATATCAATATCCGGGTTGTCCAATGGCGCTCTTTGCGAAGGTAAATCAGGTTCGCCACGATAAATGTGATCGATGCGATACCCCTCATTCGTTTTGCTTAACACTGCACCTAAGCCAGTGGCCTGACCGTCTGGTGACGCACGTCGTACATCGCCTGGACGCACTTGAGAATGCAGGGAGCTGACTTCGCTGACCATTAAGCCAAGTACATCATTGAGTTCCGCTCTATCGCTGACTCGATCCACCAATGGTGCATATTTTTCACGGACTTTGACCCAATCCACGCCGCGCATATTGGTGTCATACAAAAAATCTCTATGCATGCGCCATGCGTCCAAATACATCTGTTTCCATTCTTGACGAGGATTGGAACTGAAACTCCAGTCGTCCACTTTGACTTTGGCTTTACTTAGATCTCCCGGCGCTTTGGCGGCAGCATCGACCACATAAAAGTCGCCATTGCCCGCACCGATGTGTAAGAGGACACGTTTTTTGTCGAGTGATAAATCGAAATTACGAACACCGGCTGCGAAAATTTCAGCTTGTGGCGACGTTTTGCTAATCGCTAAAGTCTTGACATTGCTGCGGCTACGATCAGTTGCATCCCTCTCGAGGAAATACAGGCGTTTGTCATCGACGATCAAACGTCGATAGTTTCCGGCTGGGACAGGCACTTCATAGAGACGTTCTGCCAAGCCTTGATAGGTTATTGTAATAGGCGCTTTTTTTGTGGTGGCGACTTCGGTTTTCTTTACCTCTTTACTCGCCTCTGTCGTTTCTGGCTTGTCGCTTGTTTTTTCTGAAGGTTTTTCAGCGGCTTTTTCACTGACCTTGCTTAACTCATCATCGGGCTTGAAAGGAAAACGATTGCCAGCTTGGAGGGCCAACGCAAAAATTCCTGTTCGCTTATCGAAATTGGTACCCATATTGCGGTCACCCCAAGGGGCGCCTACACCTGGTTGAAAATTGCGATTTGAAAGGAAATACAGCCATTTTCCATCACTGGAAAAGCTAGGCGATTCGGATTCATAACGATCGGTGGTGACAAAATGCGTTTGCTTACTGTCTAAATCATATAAGCCGATTTGATTGCGACCTTGTGAGTTATTGCTACGAACTAATGCCAGAGTTTTACTGTCCGGTGACCACACGATTTCGTCATGGGTTCCATAGCCATTTTTGGCAGCGTCATCGATGACCAAATTAGCCTTAGTGTTAAGGTCTAGTAGGAAGAGGCGGCCACGCTTATCGGTGTGCGCCAGATATTTTCCATCGGGAGAAGGTGCCATGGTCAGTCTATGGGTTTCACCATCTTTGCTTAATTGTTCGCCTTTGCCATTGCCATTGGCGGGAAAACGCCAAATTTCATTTTCACCGGTGCTATCAACAAAAGCATAAACATAGCGTTCGTCGTGAGAGAACACGGCTTCGCGTGCACGCGCCCCATCGGGCAATTGAATATCGACGCGTCGTTGAGATGCTGTGCCCGCTATGGTCATTTGACCACGAGCTGTGAACACGAGTTTTTCTTCTTTTCCCGCGACCTGCACATTGCTTAAGAACTCGAGCGGATTCTTGATATAGCGTTGGCGCGATTGATCGAAATCGGATACCAAATCGACATTGAGCAATTGATCGTTTTGTGTCGTGAGATCAAATAGATGTAAATTGGCACCGAGCTGATAAGCGATTTTGCCATCACCAATTTGTGGGTTGCGTACTTCCCATTCACGATGCTTAGTCAGCGCACGGACATCTTCACCTGCGAGATTACTGGAGTATAGATTGTAGGCGCCATCTCTATCGCTCAGAAAAACCAAACGATTTTTCCATAGCATTGGGCGACGGTTGTTGGATTTGTCGTTGGCGAATAGCTTTACGGCTTCGGCTTTGCCACCTAGCTCGTATTTCCATAATTGTGCTAAAGCACCACCGCGGTAAAGTTTCGCGTTGTCATTGCGTGTATGTAGACCAAGGCGCGTGAAATAGAGAGTCTTACCGGCATCATCCAGTGTGGCTTCGTTCGCATCTGACACTGGAAAAACCTGACGTTGTAGGTTTTGTGGGTTAATCGCTGAAATAACCGTTTGTGACGTCGGCCCGAGTTGATGCTGACTGGTTACTAGCACTTCACCTTGAGCGCTCCAACCAAGCACCGTGACTGCGGTATTTTCAAAGCTAATCCGTTTTGGAACGCCGCCAGTGATGGGCATGACATAAGCTTCTTGTGTGCCTTCGTAGTTGGCGGAAAAGGCCAACCATTTACCATCCAATGAAATGGCCGAATGGGTTTCTGCACCAAGGTGAGTGGTAAGTCTTTGTGCGGCACCGCCATTGCTGGCAACTTTCCATAAATCGCCTTCTGCAGTAAATACCACAGAGTCGGCTCGAATCGAGGGAAAGCGCACATAAGCGTTGTCGTTGGGCGCGGCATAAGCCGAAGCAATCATGCCACCTAGTGAGAGTGTTAAAAATAATGAGGAAATTTTCATAGTTTTTTCTTATCGATGTAATAAATCCAAATTGCAGTCCTGTGAGTTTCTTATTGTCTAACCCGGTATTACAGTTGCCAACTAGCGCCATGGTTCGACGAATGTCGTTCGCCAACTTCAGTCTGATTTTATAATGTCTGTTGAGTGCAACAAAATCTGAAAACCGTTGTTTTTGCTATGTTCTCAGACCGGAAGGATGAAAATTAGTTCTAAGTTTTCGCACAATTTGTGAAGCTTGAAGGCTTATTTTAAGCAAAACTGTTCTTATTTTTTGTGATGGCAATAATTTATGTTTAAATATACTGGCTTTCTTCTACCATACTTTTTATGCACTATCACTTTTGGTTTATGCGCTTGGCGAGACTAGTCACCTTTATCTTGGGGCTATTTTTCTGCGCCGCGGTCAGTTTGGCTGCGACAGATGAGAGATATGATTCTCATATCACGCTTGTTGGTGAAGACGAATGGTATCCCTACGCAGCGTTGAAAGATGGTCGCCTCAAAGGCTATGCGGTCGACTTGATTGACGCCGCTTATGCCGCCGTGAATGTGAAAGTGCACTTCAAGTCGGCGCCGTACGCGCGCTGTTTGATGTTGGTTGAAACTGGTCAGGAGCTCGGTTGTTTTGACAGCTTAAAAGACCGAAAGTTAAGCAAAACATTTTTATTCCATGAGGAACCCATTTTCAAAGCAGAAATTGGCATCTACGCTTTAGCAAGTTCAACGGAAAATCAGCTGGATTTTTCTGCGCTCCATGGAAAACGAATTGGGGTCACTCATGGCTATACGTACACCGATGAAGTGGACAATGATTCGGGCATCAAGCGTGAAGTTGCACCCACCGATTTGTCAAATTTGCGTAAATTGCTGCGCCAACGCTCTGATTACTCTTTGGTTTATACCCGGGTCGTCGACTATTTGACCAATCAATATGCAAGTGAATTTAAAGGAAACATCAAGCAGGTGGGTAGTATTAGTTTGCAAGCACTGTATGTGAGTTTTTCAAAGCAACGGAAAGATTCGCTCAGATATGCAGCCTTACTAGATCAAGGCCTACGCAAAATTAAGAAAAATGGTACGTACCAACAGATCGAACAAAAATGGCGCAATCCAGCGCCATAGTTGAGTATTTTTTAATGTTAATACCCGATCGTCTGTGCAGCTTCATGCACTAATTGCTTAAACAAATCGTGACGCATGCCAGTGATTTCCCCACGCTTCACTGCCTCAAGCACGGTACACCCTGGTTCCGTGTGGTGATGACAGTTGTAAAACTTGCAGTGGCCTAGATGCGGTCGGAATTCTGGAAAAGCGCGTTCCAACATACCTTCGCTTAAATGATGCAAGCCAAATTCTTGGAAGCCAGGCGAGTCAATCACATAAGTCGCTTGTCCATCATAAGCATCCATCTGAAATAAGCGTGTGAAGGTCGTCGTATGTTTGCCGGTATCTAAGGCTGCGGAAATCTCGCGCGTGGCGATTTCTGCATCGGGAATTAGAAGATTGATCAGTGAGGATTTGCCCATGCCAGATTGACCGATCAGTATCGTGCTTTGACCTTGAATCAGCGTAAGCATTTTTTCCCGCGTCGCTTCAGGCTGCCCGGTCACAGAAACTTCATGCACAGGATAGCCCAAGGAAGCGTACAGGCCCACACGTTCTCTCGCTTTTGGAAGACTGGCGGTGACGTCGACTTTATTTAAAACGATATGCGCTTTGATTCCTGATGATTCAGAGGCGACGAGGGCGCGAGATATGAGGTCATCGGAAAAACTAGGTTCGGTCGCCACTACCACAATCAACTGCGTCAAATTGGCAGCCAGCATTTTCGATTTATACTGATCTGAGCGGTACAGTAGGGTGGTGCGCGGGACGATCGCTTCAATCACTCCTTGGTTGGCGGATGTCATTTGATATTCAACGACATCACCAACTGCGACGTCACTTTTCTTACCGCGTGTAACGCAATGCAGCTTTAGACCATTTGCTTGAATCAAATAGTGCCGACCATGGGCAGCAATCACGGTGCCCTGTTCGGTCGGCGCAGATTTTTTTTGTTTGGCGAATTGTTTAGACATGCAGAGGACTTAGCCGAAAGTCTGGGTAAAGATCACATCCAGCTTGGCTGCGCAAATAAAGTCATTTTCTGAAATGCCGCCTTTGCCACCATTGACTGTGTGGGTATCAAATTTCACCACGACGCGACTGTAAGTCACCACTAATTCTGGATGGTGATCTTCTTCATGAATTGTAAAAGCGATCGCATTTACAAAAGCCAAGGTCTCGTAGTAATTTTTGAAGTTGTAGGTCTTTACGATACGTGGACCATCTTGCGTCCAACCAGGGGTCGAAGCCAAGTAAGTCGGTAGTTCATTGTCTTGCAAACCAATTTCAGTGTGCGCAGATTTTTTTGCTAAAAGATCGGATGTTTTCATAAGATTTAGGATTCTTTAAAAGTTAAAATTCAGGCCAGTTTGCTTTGTTGATGTAGATGCGCGATCCGGATGGATGCTGGCGGATGTGAATCGTAAAAAGCAGAGTGGACAGGGTCAGGCGTCAACGTTGAAGCATTATCTTCATACAGTTTGACCAAGGCGGAAACTAAATCATTGGCGTTAGTGTGCTTGACTGCAAACGCATCGGCTTCAAACTCGTGTTTGCGCGAACTGATGGAGGTCAATGGCGACAAAATAAAAGTAAACACAGGCAGGGTCAGCATAAATAAAATTAATGCCATGGCATTATTCGACGAGGCAAACAGGATGGGATCGACTCCCAATCCCGTAAAAAACCAAACTTGTTGCTTCAAATAGCCGAGTAAGGCAAGGAAACCCAAGGAGACGGCGAACATGACGACCATACGCTTCACGATATGCTTGAGTTTGAAGTGCCCTAATTCGTGAGCTAGCACGGCTTCAACTTCCTGAGGCGCCAAGCGTTCGATCAAGGTGTCGAAAAAGACAATGCGTTTGGTATTACCAAAGCCAGAAAAATAGGCATTGCCATGAGCACTGCGCTTGGATCCATCCATCACAAATAAACCGCTAGAAGCAAAACCGACGCGGCTCATCAAGCCTTCAATGCGAGTACGCAGGCTCTCGTCGGCGAGTGGTGTGAACTTGTTAAACAATGGCGCAATCCAAGTTGGAAAAATGAGCATCATCAGTAGTTGAAAGCCGCTCCAGACCAACCAGGCATAGAACCACCATAGGTCGCCAGATTGATCCATTAAACTGAGTACGACCCACACTAAAGGTAGTCCAATCGCTGCGCCGAGCAAGCTACCTTTAATCATGTCGCTGAAAAAAAGCTTGAACGTCATTTTATTGAAACCAAATTTCTCTTCTAAGACAAATTGTCGGTACAGATCAAACGGCAAGTCTAATGCGCCACTGATCAGGGCGAAAGCGGCCAATAAACTTAATTGGTAGCCCATACCATCGCCCAAGTACTTGTATAAGCTAACTGACAGTAACTGTAGGCCACCAAATAAGGTGAAGGCAACGAGAACCAACACACTAACAAATAGAGACAATAAGCCAAATTTTGTCTTGGCGATGGTGTAGTCAGCTGCTTTTTGATGGGCGTCCAAACCAATTTTTTCAATAAATTCCGCTGGAACGGCCGCGCGGTGTCGACTGACATGGCGTAGTTGACGTGTTGATAGCCAACATTGCAAACTGACTGTCAGCGCGAGAAAAACAATGAATAAAACCGAAAACGTATAAGAATTCATGGGAAAATGCTGCTTTATCAGAAAAATGTTCAAAGGCCTGAATGTAAACAGGAAGGTCAAATTAGCGTCCTAGGAAGAATTATGTCACAAGAGAGCAATTCGCAAGTAACTGAAGCTGTAACCAATGCCACCGAAAAACCAAGCAAACCCAATGAAATGAACTTGATTTGGGTCGATATGGAGATGACTGGACTTGATCCAGACAATGACAAGATCATTGAAATCGCTGTCGTCGTGACCGATATGCAATTGAATGTATTGGCTGAGGGGCCGGTGTTTGCTATTCATCAATCGGATGAAGTGCTAAACAAAATGGACGCGTGGAACAAAGGAACGCATGGACGTTCGGGTCTGATCGACCGCGTGAAAGCATCGACAGTGACCGAAGCCGATGCAGAAAAAGCTTTAATTGCATTTTTGAAAAATTTTGTACCAGCGGGTAAATCACCAATGTGCGGCAACACAATCTGCCAAGACCGACGCTTTATGTTCCGTGGAATGCCGAAGTTGGAAGAGTTTTTCCATTATCGCAATCTGGATGTCTCGACTTTGAAAGAGTTGTGCCGTCGCTGGAAACCAGCGCTACTAAGTGGATTTAAGAAACACCAGAAACATACGGCCTTAGCTGACATTATTGAGTCGATTGAAGAGCTGAAATACTATCGAGAGCACTTTATCAAGGAGTAGGCTTGGCCTATCTGAGACTTTTCTTTGCGAACGCTGAGTCATGTCTAATCCAAGAAATAAAAAAGGCTGATCATCTCAGCCTCAGACTGCTGACAAACCCCAAAAGGCCTCGCCAAGTGCGAGGCCTTTTGGTTTAATAGCGGCATGCTAAAAACACCGACACCTTTCCAACACGAATTAGAAATGGTCACCTTGGAACAACTGGTT
>NZ_JACOFW010000025.1 GCF_014284305.1 Affinundibacterium seohonense | reverse complement strand
TGTTGTAATCAGCACCGGCTGTCGCTGTACCACCGCCTAAGTTGTAAGCATAGGTTGAGGCAACAGTTGTTGTTGCGCTTAAGCTGACGGTGTAGACGAGATCATTGCCTTCGACCACATTGTCACCTGCGACGCCTGGTGCGCCTGGTTCGACGGTCGTGATGCTTGGTTGGTCATCATCAATAATGCCGCCATTGCCTGTTACCCCACCGATTACCAATGGTAAGGATTCTGGTGAGGCGGAATCGACGACACTGTCGTTAATCGTCGCGACGGTCACCGTGAAGGTACTAACACCTGCTGGAACGATCAGGCTGCCACCGACTAGAGTGACGCCATTGCTAAATGTGGCTGTGCTGGTGTAATCGGCACCGGCTGTCGCGCTACCACCACCTAAGTTGTAAGCATAGGTTGAGGCAACAGTTGTTGTTGCACTTAAGCTGACGGTGTAGACGAGATCATTGCCTTCGACCACATTGTCACCACCGACGCCTGGTGCGCCTGGTTCGACTGTGGTGATACTTGGTTGGTCATCATCAATAATACCGCCATTGCCTGTTACACCACCGATTACCAATGGTAAGGATTCTGGGGACGCGGAATCGACGACACTGTCGTTGATCGTCGCGACGGTGACCGTGAAGGTACTCACGCCAGCTGGAACGATCAGGCTGCCACCGACTAAAGTGACACCATTGCTAAATGTGGCTGTGCTGTTGTAATCGGCACCGGCTGTTGCTGTACCACCGCCTAAGTTGTAAGCGTAAGTCGACGCCACAGTTGTTGTTGCGCTTAAGCTGACGGTGTAGACGAGATCATTGCCTTCGACCACATTGTCACCAGCGACGCCTGGCGCGCCTGGTTCGACTGTGGTGATGCTTGGTTGGTCGTTGTCGACAATAACTGTAGAAACACTAGCCGTACCCAAGATTGCATTAGTTGGCGTCGACAAATTGACTAGGAAATTTTCATTACCTTCAAATGCGGTATCGTTAATGATGGTTACTGTGATGACCTTGGTCGTTTCACCCGGTGCAAATGTGACACTACCGGCGGTTAAGGCATAGTCACTACCAGCCAACGCGGTACCATTTGCAGTACCATAATTCACGCTTACCGGAGCCACACTCTGAGCGCTCAAACTAATCGTGTAAGTGATCGTTCCTGCAGCCTCATTGACCTCAGCTGGACCGGTAATACTGACTGTTGGCACCGTACCGTCAGTAATAGTTCCAACGCCGACTACCGAGCTAGTATTCTTTGCGGTTGCTGCAGATAAATTAATAGTTTCAGAACCCTCTAACAAGCCGTCATTGATCGTTGCAATACGTACTTGAAAACCACCCGCGCCTGCAGGTACGGTGACGCTAGAACCTAAAACATTCCATGTAGCGCCACCATCAGTGGAAACTTCTTGTAGGCCAGTGTCTGTACCTAAGATCGCTGTACCGGAAGACGCACTGATTGATACGGTGGTCGCCGTCGTGCTGGTACCACTTAAACTCACTGAGAAAACTAACAATCCACCTTCAGCAACGGTAGGACTAGAAACTTGTACAACAGTCAAACGGTCATCATCAGTACCACCAGTTCCGTCATCATGAATCACCGTCGTAACACTGCCAGTGCCTACGATCGCATTCGTTGGCGTCGACAGGCGTACTTGGAAATTTTCACTTCCTTCAAACACGACATCATTCGTGATATTGACCGTAATTGTTTTAGTGGTTTCACCAGGTGCAAAGGTGACACCACCCGCTGCTGCCACATAATCGCTTCCGGCTAAAGCAGTACCATTTACAGTGCCATAATTAACACTCACAGGGGCAATACTTGCAGCACTTAGACTGATCGTATAAGTGATGGTACCCGCAGCTTCATTCACATCCGCTGGACCACTAATACTCACTGTTGGAACCGTGCCGTCAGTGATCGTACCAACACCGACTACCGCACTTGCATTTTGTGCAGTCGCTGCGGACAAATTGATGGTCTCTGCACCTTCCAACAAACCATCATTGATCGTCGCAACACGAACCTGAAAACTACTAGCACCGGCAGGTACTGTGACGGTCGCCCCCAACGTACTCCAAGTCACACCACCGTCCGTAGACACTTGTTGCAAGCCCGTATCAGTACCTAAAATTGCGCTACCGGAAGATGGTGTCACTGTTACTGTCGTGGCAGTCGTACTGGTTCCGCTCAAGCCGACAGAGAAAACTAAATTACCGCCTTCACCTACGGTTGGACTAGAAACACTCACCACTGCTAAACGGTCATCGTCACTACCACCTGTGCCATCATCATGGATCACCGTTGTTACACTACCGGTACCGACAGTCGCATTGCTTGGCGACGATAAATTAACGCGGAAATTTTCATTCCCCTCAAATACCGTATCGTTTGTGATCGCGACAGTAATCGTTTTTGAAGTTTCCCCTGGAGCAAACGTCACACTACCAGCCGTTGCGGTGTAATCACTACCAGCTAATGCCGACCCGTTTGCCGTACCATAATTAACACTTACTGGCGCTACGCTAGCAGCACTTAAACTAATTGTATAAGTAATCGTTCCAGCAGCTTCATTCACATCGGTTGGGCCACTAATGTTCACAGTGGGGACAGTGCCGTCGAGGATGGTACCGACACCCACAACTGCACTAGTATTTTGTGCAGTCGCTGCGGATAAATTAATTGTCTCCGCGGACTCCACCAAACCATCATTAATCGTTGCGACACGAACCTGAAAACTGCTTGCGCCAGCCGGTACCGTCACCGTCGAACCTAAAGGACTCCAGCTTGCGCCGCCATTGGTCGAATACTCTTGCAAGCCGGTATCCGTACCCAAAATGGCGGTACCAGAAGATGGTGTAACGCTGACTGCCGTTGGCGTTGTACTAGTGCCACTTAAGTTAATTGAGAAAACTAAACTGCCACCTTCTGTCACAGTTGGGCTAGAAACACTTACCACGGTTAAACGATCATCGTCATTACCGCCAGTGCCGGTTCCATCATCATGAATCACTGTATTAACACTAGCATTACCCAAGGTCGCATTGCTCGGCGCAGACAAACTCACCTGGAAGTTTTCATTCCCTTCGAACACCGTGTCATTAGTAATCGCTACCGTGATCGTCTTGGTCGTTTCACCTGGTGCAAAAGTAACACTACCAGCGATCGCTGAATAATCACTACCAGCCAATGCCGTTCCATTCGACGATCCATAATTCACACTAACCGCAGCGGCACTTGTGGCACTTAAACTGATGGTGTATGTAATCGTTCCCGCGGCCTCATTCACATCGGTCGGACCACTAATACTGACGGTCGGCACAGCACCATCAATGATGGTCCCGACGCCCACTACCGGGCTAGTGTTTTGCACTGTCGCCGCAGCTAAATTAATGGTTTCAGGGCCTTCAATTAAACCATCATTGATAGTCGCAACGCGCACCTGAAAACCACTCGCGCCGGCAGGCACAGTCACTGTCGCACCCAACGTACTCCATGTAACACCACCGTCCGTAGATACTTGTTGCGAACCGGTATCGGTACCTAAAATTGCGGAACCTGAAGATGGCGTGACACTCACGGTCGTCGGCGTGGTACTCGTGCCATTTAACGTCACTGAAAAGACTAAATTACCACCCTCACCAACAGTAGGACTAGAGACATTCACCACGATCAAACGGTCATCGTCGCCACCACCAACGCCAGTACCGTCATCATGAATCACCGTGTTAGCAATGCCATTACCTATGGTTGCATTAGTTGGGTTCGATAAACGCACTTGGTAATTTTCATTACCTTCAAACACCGTATCATTGGTAATCGCCACGGTAATAGTCTTGCTGGTTTCACCAGGTGCAAAGGTCACGCTACCAGCAATCGCGGTGTAATCACTACCCGCTAACGCAGTACCATTCGCGGTTCCATAATTAACACTGACTGGCGCCACACTAGCTGCACTCAAACTGATCGTATACGTGACAGTGCCCGCAGCTTCATTCACATCTGCAGGGCCTGAAATATTCAGGCTTGGCACAGTACCATCAAGGATGGTACCGACACCCACTACGGCGCTGGTATTTTGTGCGGCTGCTGCCGCCAAATTGATCGTCTCGGAACCTTCAATCAGGCCATCATTAATCGTTGCGACTCGAACCTGAAAGCCACTCACCCCAGCAGGTACACTCACCGCAGCACCTAAAGTGCTCCAAGTGGCTCCACCATCTGTGGACACTTCTTGTAAGCCGGTATCAGTCCCTAAAATCGCCGAACCAGAAGAGGGCGTAACAGACACCGTCGTTGCCGTGGTGCTAGTACCGCTTAGGGTAATCGAAAAGACTAAATTACCACCTTCACTGACAGTTGGACTAGAAACATTCACTACGGTAAGGCGATCATCATTACTGCCACCTAGACCGGTGCCATCATCATGAATTACCGTAGTAACACTGCCATTACCTACGATCGCATTAGTAGGCGTCGACAAATTCACTTGGAAATTCTCATTGCCCTCGAAGACTGTGTCGTTAGTAATCGCGACTGTGATGGTCTTGGTCGTTTCACCTGGCGCAAACGTGACACTACCAGCGATCGCCGCATAGTCACTTGGCGCTAATGCACTACCATTAGCAGAAGCATAATTAACACTAACTGGAGCTACACTGGCTGCGCTCAAACTAATCGTGTAAGTAATGGTGCCTGCAGCTTCGTTCACATCCGCAGGACCAGTAATGCTGACAGTTGGAATAGCACCATCAGTGATCGTACCGACGCCAACTACCGGACTGGTATTGCGCGCGGTCGCAGCAGATAAATTGATCGTCTCTGAACCTTCCACCAGACCATCATTGGTGGTAGCAACGCGTACTTGAAAACTCGTGGCACCAGCAGGCACGACAACTGAACCACCCAAAGTGCTCCAACTGACACCGCCATCGGTAGACACTTGCTGCACACCAGTGTCAGTTCCTAAAATTGCAGTACCAGAAGTCGGCGTCACCGTTACGGTCGTTGGCGTGGTACTCGTGCCGCTTAAATTAACTGAGAAAACTAAATTACCACCCTCGCTCACACTTGGGCTAGAAACACTTACAACCACTGGACGGTCATCATTCGTACCGCCTGTACCGGTACCATCATCTTGAATCAGCGTAACGACACTACCATTGCCTATTGTGGCATTGGTTGGCGTCGACAAATTCACCTGGAAGCTTTCATTACCCTCAAACACCGCATCATCAGCAATAGTAATCGTAATGGTTTTACTCGTCTCACCTGGCGCAAATGTCACGCTGCCAGTCGTCGCTGTGAAATCACTACCAGCAATTGCAGAGCCATTATTCGTGTTGAAATTCACCAAAACGGATGCTGGACTTGCTTCGCTTAACACCACCGTAAACGTGGCTGTACCACTGGCTTCATTCACACTGATAGGACCACTAATACTGACAGCCGGGACAGCGCCGTCTACAATGGAGCCCTGCGCCGTCACGCTCGAAGTGTTGCTCGATGTACTAGCGGATAATGTGAAGTTCTCGGTACCTTCAATTACGCCATCGTTGACTGCACCGACACGAACAATCACGGTCGTCACGCCAGCCGGCACCAACACGCTGCCATTTAAAGGGGAGAAAGTCTGACCGCCATCAACCGAAACCAATTGCGTTGCGGTATCGGTACCGACCGTAGCTGATCCCGAAAGCAAAGCTAAACTAAGAGCTGCAGGTGCTAAATTATTGCCAGTCAAACTGACTACAAAGTCCCGTGTACCACCCTCGGCCACATTACCCGATGTGACTGAGACAACAGAGGTTGAATCAGTTGCTTGCTGGGTAGCATTCCCCGACGCTGGTGCTGCAGCCACCGTTTCAGTCGTCACTACCGCATTGCCGGAGCTCGGTGTGACATTTTCAGCGATACGCTCAAGTCTAACGAAGCTGCTACCGTCGCTTGCATCACCACCACCTAAACCAGCGGCTGTTTCTTCCAATAATTTATCGAGACTATTTTCGCCAATAACCGCGTTGGCGATATTTTGCGGTGAAGAATCTGCCGGCAATAATGCGGCTTTGGCGATGTCTGTTTGACTGGCAGCAAACACGCTAGCATCCAGAGTGACGGTTTCATTTTGGCGAACTAGATAGTTATGGCCAGAGTCGAACGCTAATTCGACTTGTGCACCTGGTGCGGCAACAATCACATCGTTTTCATAGACAACATCGCCAACTTTCAGCACATGCTGCTTACCGTCTGGCGACTTTATGATTGCCTGACCTTGAAGTGCGACTACTTTGCCAATAATGTTTGTTGAATTTGCCATTGCGAGTCTCCAGACGGATAAATTGAATATCCAGACTCTAACAAATCCATTTCTTTTGAGTAATTGTACCTAGGTACTAGGAAAACCGGATTTAACCTTCTTTTACAAGCAAAGCCAATTGTAAACGATTTTTTAACTGTAATTTATCCAAGACAGCCCCGACATGGGCTTTAACTGTACGTTCGGTGATGTGCATTTTTAGGGCAATTTCCTTATTTGTTAAACCAATTGCAATTGCCTTTGCGACTTCAAATTCACGACCAGTCAAAACTTTAGACCATTTACCCATCGCACGCTCGATTTGTGGCGCCTCCAATACCGCACCACCTAGCAATTTTTGCATGATAGATTCACCAATCCAAATGCCACCTTGCTCAACAACGCTCGCGATATTTAGCAGAACCTCAGCGCCTGCATGGGTATTGCAGTAAGCTTTCGCCAACATCGAAAACGATGCAAGTGCCTCTAAATCATTTGGAATATCACTCATGACGACAATCAGCGATTGCTGCGCGCACTGCTTCACCGGCGCCAGTTGTTGCGCTATCGTTTGATTTGAGTTCAAGTGAAGCCAGACAATTGACTTTTCAGCCGTAGCAAAATCAAGGCTGGAAACCGCTCGAATGGAAGGAAAACTCTTCTGCAATTCCACTGGAACCTGCATAGTCTCGGAAAAGAAAACATGTGTAGTTACACAATTGGTCTCAAACAATTTCATCACCTAGCGCTCGGTAAATGCGGCTTGTTTTGCGCGCAAGACTGGTTTTAACATATAAGAAAGTATGGTTTTTTTACCGGTAATAATATCCACCTCTGCCACCATACCAGGAATGATAGGCTGCCCGCCCTCCAAGGTTGCCTTATTCGTTGTGACTCTGACGGTGTAAAAAGTATTGCCGCGCTCATCCGTAACGGAGTCCGCACCTATATGTTCTAACTTAGCTTCTAGCCCACCATAGGTCGCAAAGTCATAAGCAGAAAATTTTACGACAGCTTTTTGTCCCGGCACCAAAAACGCAATATCTTTTGGCGCAACTTTTGCCTCTAGAATCAACTTACCGTCGCTAGGCACAACTTCAACAACGTCGCGCCCAGGTTGAACAACACCACCTACCGTGTTCACCAATAAACGCTTCACCGTACCACGCACCTGCGAACGAATGGCGGTTTGCTTGACCTTATCCGCCAGACCCGTGCCACTCTGAATCAATGAGTTTAAACGCGCCATCGTTTCGGATAATTCTTTACTCGCATTATTACGCACCGCTAGCTCCACCTCTTGAATCTTACGCATCGCCTCAGACATCGCGGCAGCAGAACGGGCAATCTGTGCGGTGGCGACATCTCGCTCACCTTTAAAACGTGAAACATCACGCTCTAAACGCAGCAATTCCACTTCAGAAACAGCTCCAGTAGCTAGCAAAGGCTTAGTCACGCTTAGTTCTTTTTGGCTAGATTCGTAGGCATTTGTTGCTTGCTTCTGACGTGCAATCGCCTCCGCCTGCTCTTGACTACGTTGCTCATATTGTTGTCTGGCGATAGAAACCTGCGCATTTAATTCCGAGGTGGCTGTCTCATATAGCTTTTGCTCTTCCTGCGCAGTTGTTGGATCTTCTGTCACGACTTCGGGCGGTGGGATAAATGCCTTCCCCTCACCAATCGCCCGCAAACGCGCTGCCTTTGCTGTCAATGACAAATATAATGCTCGATTCTCATTCACCGATGCTTCAAAACGAGTGGGGTCTATTTGTAAAAGAATCTGACCTTCATTCACAATTTGCCCTTCTTTTACCAAAATATCCGTGACAATGCCGCCATCTAAACTTGGATAAACTTGCAGCTGCTGTGACGGAATGACTTTACCTTCACCTTTGGTAATTTCATCCACATGAACAAAGGCCGCCCACACCACAAACAACACAAAAACGACAATCACTGCCCGCAACAGCACACGCGCACGCAATGGCTCCTGCTGTGCAATGATGCTGTCCGCGTCACGCATAAAATCAGATTCTGGCAAACCGACATCATCATTCCAGCGCTGCAACCATCCACCCGGCGTCATGCCTAAGCGCAAGCGCAGACGTTCCAAAACAGATAAGACACCCAGTCCAAATCGCTGCCAAAATTTCATAATTTTGCTCTTCCAATTTGACCTGTTTGCAGCGCGTGCATCACCTTATCACGTGGACCATCCGCAACAACCACACCATGATCAAGCACAATGATACGCGTAGCTAAATCCATCAAACTAGGTCTATGGGTCACAATAATCATCGTCTTATGTTTGCCATAACGACCAATCCGGTCTTTAAATTGCGCCTCAGATGGATAATCCATTGCACTGGTAGGTTCATCAAGCAAGAGCACTGGCGGATCAAGTAAGGCAGCACGTGCGATGGCAATGCTTTGGCGCTGTCCGCCAGAAATTGATTCACCGCGTTCGCTAATTGCCATATCAAAACCTTCAGGATGGCTATTCACAAACTCAGTCAATCCGGCTAATTCCGCCGCTGCAACAACAGCGCGATCATCTGCATACGGCGCACGAATCGTAATATTTTCACGTAAAGTTCCATAGAACAACATTGAATCTTGCTCTACGTAACCCAAATTTCTACGCAAATCCGCCGGATCTAGTTGCCGCAAATCGACGTCATCTAACAATACTGCACCTTTCGTTGGTGCATATAGACCTAGAATCAATTTTTCTAATGTCGATTTACCAGACCCAATCCGACCAATAATAACTACATGCTCACCCTGTGCGATCTTAAAGCTAACGCCGCGTAAAGCTTCTTCAGTACGCCCCGGATAACTAAAGAAAACATTACGAAATTCAATCTGCCCCTTGATCTCTGGTCTGTGAACAAAGGCAGTTTCATCACTGCGTTCCGTTGGCGTCGCCATAATTTTCTCTAAGGATTCGAGAGAATTTTTCGCACCCTCAAATTGCAGCATCAATCCCACTACCTGTGCAACCGGCGCCATAGCACGACCAGCCAGCATCGTTGCAGCAATCAAGCCACCCATGGACATCATTTTTTCTTGAATCAAATAAACACCGGCGATCACCACTGCCACATTCACCAACTGCTGAATTGTTGAGGCGCCATTGATGCTAGACGAAGACAACAGCTTGAGTTCAGAATTCACTTTGGCAAGAAACGCGGTAGTTTTTTCCCACTTTTCTTGCATCTGGCTTTCTGCACCGTGCGCCTTGATCGTTTCTAAGGCAGTCAGACTTTCGACCAAGGTGGAGTTTCGTAAAGCCGCAGCACGAAAGGTCGTTTCAGATAACTCGCGCATCTTGTGCTGCACCATGTAGCTGTAGATCACGACCAAAATAATGCCGAGAAGTGGCAGCAACACGATAGGCCATGCAATCCACGCCAATACAACTAAGAACAAAATCGCAAACGGTAAATCGATCAAAGCCGTCACCGTCGCAGAGGCGATGAAGTCCCGTACAGTCTCGAATGAGCGAAGATTTGAAGCAAAAGCGCCGACGGACGCTGGACGCTCAGACATACGCATGCCCAACACGCGTTCCATGATTAAGCCGGACAGTTTTAGATCAATTCGATTACTCACCAAATTAATAAAATGTCCGCGCAATACCCGAATACCATAGTCGAGCAACAAGACCAAAGTAATCCCACCAGCAAAAACCCACAGAGTCTGTATCGCAAAATTAGGCACCACCCTGTCGTAGACATTCATGGTGAACAACGGCATCGCCAGCGCAAACAAATTAATTAGCAGTGCGGCCGCCAAAATATCTTTAAAGATTGGACTTTGTTCCAAGACAGCGCCCCAAAACCAATGGCGCTGAGGAACTTGAACCAAAGGCGGCGTACGCCGATCGAAGCGAAAATGCGGTCGTGAAAAAATCGCCACACCGGTATAACGTGCCAATAATTCTTCGCGACTAAGATTCACCGCGCCCTGCCCAGAATCAGGCATCAGCAACTGCGCGCTCTCACCATCACTACTCCAGCCTTGCAGTAAGCAAGCTTCATTATTCTTGAGCAGTAAAATCACTGGCATTAAGGCCGCATCGATTTTCGATAAGTCTCGACGCACAACTTTGGCAGAAAAGCCAGCATGTGCTGCGGCCCTGGCGAACAGGGATGGCGTCAATCCTGCAGCGGGTAGCGGCAAACCAGCGGTTAATGCTGCACGGGTACTGGGACGCCCATGAATTCTGGTCAGTTCAACCAAGCAATCAAGCAAAGGATCTCGATGCAAAATATCCTCTCGAATACCCGAGCCGAATCCAGTGTTATTACTTGGCTTGCTAGATTGAGGTGATAGATCTTCTTGCTGAGTCATGCGTTTGCCACCATCGTAATCCTTACCATTACACTATAAGCTCCGCCAAATGCTATTCAGTGAAGTGCATCCGTCTGCAGCTAGCTCTTTATTTTTCCCCGAGGAAAAAGCTGATCTGGTTGATTTTACAACAGCCAAAATATTCCTGAAAGGAAATTTGCAACTAAAAATCAGACATTTACAATTCTTAACAAAGTTGTAGCAAAAAGTCTATTATTCATAATTATTTGAGCCAGCCACGACGCTTGAAATACCAAAATGGCGTGATCGCTGAAACCAACATCAACCCTAAAGCGAACGGATAACCCAAACTCCAATCCAATTCAGGGAACCACACTTTGAAGTTCATACCGTAAATACTCGCAATCAAAGTGGGCGGCAAAAATGCCACCGAAGCGACTGAGAAAATTTTAATGATCTTATTCTGGTTAATGTTAATGAAACCGACGGTGGCATCCATCAAGAAGTTAATCTTATCGAACAGGAACGAGGTATGACCATCCAATGATTCGATATCGCGCAAAATCTGACGCGCTTCTTCAAACTGCTCGGCATTAAGCAAACGCCCACGCATTAAGAAACTGACTGCGCGCCGCGTATCCATCATATTGCGGCGTATCCTACCGTTCAAATCTTCCTCTTGCGCGATCGCGTTCAAGGCGACAGCAGCATCTTGATCTGAGAAGTCTTTTTGCAAGACTGCACGACTAACATCTTCGAGATTTTGGTAAATGCCTTCGAGTGCATCAGCAGAGTACTCTGCATCTGTCGCGTATAAATCCATCAGCACGTCTTTGTAATCAGCGATCGAGCCAGGGCGCGAACGTGCGCGCATCCTCACTAATCGGAATACGGGCAAATCAACCGTATGCACAGAAAACAAAATTTCACGCGCCAGAATAAACGCCACCGTCACCGTACGTGCTGGCTCATCATCGTCATCATCATCGATCAAGAAATCGGTGCGCAAATGCAGGTCACCATTATCAGCTTCGTAGTAACGCGCAGACGCTTCAATATCTTTAACCTCATCTTCGCCGGGCAAAGTGACGCCATAAATGCCTTTGACCCATTCACGCTCTTCTTCATTCGGATCGGTTAAATCAACCCAAACGGGCAAAGTATTCTCAAGATCTTCCCGACTCTCGATATGTATCTGGCTCAATCGTCCATTGTGTAAAACGAATACATTGATCATCTCAAACTCCTTTATCGCGCTGGTAACTCTGACGAGTTCATGCGACGTAAAATAACTTCACTGCGCCTTTGCAAATACGCTGAGCCTGTGTTCTTGTCATAGTATCTTGGCTTCGGCAACATCACAGCAAGACGCGCTGCCTGCATAGGCGACAAGGCTGCTGCACTGATGCCGTAGTAATGCCGCGCTGCCGCTTCCGCACCAAAAACACCAATACCCCATTCAACCGAATTCAAATAAATTTCAAAAATGCGCTCTTTGTCCATGCACATTTCCAACATAAAAGTAATAATTAATTCCTGCCCTTTGCGGTAATAACTACGTTCACCGGATAAGAATAAATTCTTCGCTAACTGCTGTGTGATCGTTGAACCGCCAGAAACCACTTTGCCTTTTTTCTGATTTTTCTCAAAGGCTTTTTGCATTGCATCCCAATCGACACCTTCATGATCAGAGAAACCATCATCCTCGGATGCAATCACCGCACGCTTCAAATTTCTCGATATCTTCGAATAATCGACCCACTTATGTTTCAAGGTAAATTTAGGGTCTTTCTCTTGCAAGATCGCTTCCTGCTTGCGCATAAAACTTGTTGAATCAGGATTAAAACTGCGCCACCAAATAATCTGGATCAAGAAATAGAGCTGGAGTAGCAAAAACAAACTAATCGGCAATACAACTATCCAAAACAGAATGCGTTTTAACTTCATTTAGGCGCCCTCTTTTGAACGAAAATAATCAAACACCGGCTTAGTGTCAGGCCGAATACCACGCCAGATAAAAAATGCTTCAGCGGCTTGTTCGATCAACATCCCGAGACCGTCACGTGTTGCAGCACCATATTGTTGGGCATAGCGATTAAAACTTGTTTGCGTGTCTGCATACATCATGTCATATGCCAAACATGGACTAGCAAAAACACTAGCAGGAATCGGCGGCACTTCACTTTGCAAGCTGGCCGAAGTCGCATTGATAATCAAGTCAAAACTCGAGTCCAACTGTTCCCAAGTTTTGGCTTCGATTTGGCATTTCGACCCGTCTGAGGATACTGCCAACTGCACCAAATCTAGCGCCTTCGACAAAGTCCGATTTGCAATCATCAAGCTTGCTGGTTGCTCCTCCAACAAAGGCAATAAAGCACCACGTGCCGCACCACCAGCGCCTAACAACAAAACACGACGACCACGAATCGGCGTCGCAGCATTTTTCGTAATGTCACACACCAAACCAATGCCGTCGGTGTTATCACCAACGATCGCGCCATCAGAGAATGTGAGCGTATTAACCGCACCCGCCATAGCCGCGCGCGCACTCAATTGATCTGACAATGCGTAGGCTTCCAATTTGAACGGCACGGTCACATTCGCGCCCTTACCACCCGCATTCATAAACTGCTGCACCGATGCAGCAAAGCCATCGAGCGGTACCAAATTGGCTTGGTAATCCATAGATTGCGCAGTCTGTTTCGCAAACATCGCATGGATCAGCGGCGATTTACTGTGATGAATTGGGTTCCCGAAAACACAGTAGTGAGCAAGATCTAAACTCATTGCTGACCTCCGCGCATCTCCGTTTCTAACTGCTGTTCGCGAGTAAATTTAAAACGGGTAATCACGATCCAGATATCATCTTTATCTTTCGAACGCATATTCGGTGGGAAGTTACCAAACGGTGCAGCTTTTCTGATGATTTTCAATGCAGCCGCATCAAGTGCGCGATTGCCCGAAGTTTTTTCCACTTTCGGTCCACCACCTTTTTCGTAGATTGTGCCGTCTTGAAAAATCGGTATATAAATAATTACTTCGCCATACATTTTTTTACCATTTACCTGCGGGAAGTTGAGGGTGCCAACTTCTTCAACTTTTTTCTGCAATGCCTTGTAGTAAATCGCATGACCTACCGCCTGCGTACTTGGCGATAAAAAAGTTTTACGTGGCCGCTTATTTTGATCTTCGATGGTTTGCGATATTTCGGCAATCGAACGTGCGAGCATTTTGTTGCTATCTAGTTGATCACGGCCATTTTCTGCCTGCTGATTTTCTTCTAGTTGTTTTTTGTCGAGCACGCGTTGCGATTTAAATCGGGTTTCATTACGCACTTGATCGATTAACTGTTTTTGTCGCTCTTCTAACTCTTGAACTTTTCGTTGCGCTACCAAAACACTATCGCCATCTTCAGTTCTGCGCATGTCAGGTAAAGGTGACTTCGCCCGACCTTCATCATTTGCTCCGCCACCATCCAAATTCACTTGCGCTAAAGCTTGCGCTTGCATAGGACGTTTGGCGTGTTTAGCATTCACCAAAATAATTTCAAGGCCCGGATCTTCTGCTGCAACTGCCTCCGCTTTGGGCATGACAAAATGCACCATCAATAAAATGGTATGAAACAGTACCGATACCAAGATCGCGGCACTTAAAATCAAATTATCGAGAACTATTTTCACAAATTAAATCCCACGCTGCATTTCTATTCGACTTACGCCACACCATCTGAATTTTGAACAATATCTTCTGCACCCTCGGCAACCGAATTCGATTCTTGCAGCGGCAAGTTATCGATACCTTCTGTCGATTCGACAGTCGCTGCGCCATCATCAGTATCTACATCCGCTACAATTTCAGGCTCATCTTCAGGCGCTTCTTCTAAATCTTCTTCAGTCAAAGTCGTGAGCATTTCAAGTAAACGTACTTCAATACTCAAATCTAATTCATCCCAACGAATCACCTCTAGACGCACTTGTGCGCCTCGCACCATCTGCGGCATACCGGGCAGACGAATAATCAGGGGAATTTCGAGCAAACGCAAGACTTCATCTTTTAATACAACAGCATCGACTTGATGACGATTCTCCTGCCCTAACCAGCGCAAACACCAATAGCGTTCCATATTCGTCTGGAAGTCAGCATAGGCTGCGTAAGCGGCATCAAAGCCAGAAACGATCGCAAACAAATCTGCATCTTTTGGTTTAAACGGTGCGACTAGGGGTGCTGTGACACCATGCTGTACGCAAGCAATGATTTGCCATTGATTGACTAAATCGGTGTAACGACGCAAGGGAGATGTACTCCATGCATATTGATCGACGCCTAAGCCTTGATGTGGCGCGGCATGTGTAACCATACGCACTTGCATCTTGGCTGCCCAACCACCAGAACCACCACCCTGTGCGCGATAGATACCCGGAATACCGTGATCCGCAAGTAACTTACCCCATGTACTGTTGGCCAAGATCATTAGTTCAGCAACGATCTTATCGAGAGGCGCGCCACGCTTACGACGCACGATACTCACTACATCGTCTTCGACATAAAAATTAAAATCGACACGATTGGTTTGTTCAGGCTTTAAGCCAAAACTTTCGCGCTTCGCCATGCGCCCAGCTTCCAACACCTGTGCCCATTTCCACAACAAAGCGATATCTGCTTTGTGTGCGTATTCGCCGGCGTCATTGGCCAAATTCTCTTCAGTCACCAAGGCATCAAGCAAATTATGTCGCAGGTTGGCGGCCATAGGAACAGCTTCGACCTTGGTCTCGGTGCTGACAATACTCCAGTCTTCTGTATTTACCATCACATACAAGGACACTGCAGGTCGAGTTTGACCTTCACCCAAGGTATAAATTTCGACCAATTCATCAGGCAACATGGTGATTTTGTCGCCTGGCATATACACGGTTGACATACGACTACGCGCAATCATGTCCAAGGCATCGTTACGTTGAATGCCTAAAGCCGGTGCCGCAATATGAATCCCAACTTTAACGGTCGCAGCATCAATCCTTGCAATAGAAAAGGCATCGTCGATCTCTGTCGTCGTCACATCGTCAATCGAAAACGCGCGCACATCCGCCACCGGCAAATCCTGTGGCAGACTTGGTAAAGCAGTTTGCGGAAAACCAGCACCTTTAGGAAAATGCTCCAACAAAAATTTGGAAAGATGAAAGTCTTTGGCATTTTTCAAACCACCGCTAGCTAACATCAAACGCGCAGGATTCATTTGCAATGCAGAACAGGCTTCCACTAAAGCTTTGTATTCGATACTGTTTTTGTCAGGCTTAAACAATAACTGCAAACCCAGTGTTTTGAATTGATCAGGTAAGCGTAGCTGCTTCAATTCTTCTACATAGGCAGCTTGAATGATCGCTTGTTGCTTCTTCTTTTCAATCCCGGCCAAGGCCGCTTTGAGTGCAGTTTCTGGTGCAGCCTTATACCGACCACGACCTTTTTTGTAAAAATAAAATGGCGCGCCATGCAAGGCAAAAATCAAACTAGCCGCTTCCACTGGCTGCGGAGCATGACCAAAATATTCCGCTCCTAATTCAGCAAAACCAAACTCTTCCTGACCCGCGACTTCCCACAAGAACTCCAGATCAATGTCCGCTGCTTGTTGTTTGGCTTGCTCAAGTAAGCTAGCTGGATCGGGCGAATTAAATTGGAGCAAAACATCCTTAGCCTTCACCTTGGTTCGCTTACCGCTGGCTAATTCCACTTGATACGCTTCACCGGCTTGCGATAACACACTGCCCGCTTTGAAATCACCAGATTCTTCAAAAAATAAATTCATTCTGTCTGTCTTTTAAAAATTCAATTGTTCTTTTTTAGATAGTTTGCGGGTCTTCAGACTGGCTTTCGCCGCAACTGCGTAATTGATGGCAGAAACACTTCTGTCACCAATAATTTTGCGCCGTGTCTGATAAATACTGAGCGCCGTGCCAACAAACTTTCCGAGGCCACTGGCAACAAATGTAAACCTGCAATTCGCCGCATCAATGGATGTGATGCACCTAATCGCGCATAATGTAATTCACCCCGCTTTACCAAGGGATCATTAAACAGAGTCGTCCCCAATGATCGATTCCCTAAACTAGCAAAAGCAGGCCAATCGTGCGCATTCGCGAACAAAGGCAAAATCGTGTGCGCGTACACAACAACCTCTTCATCGCAACGCAACAAGACTTCGCGCTCTACAACTTGCTGACGCTTGAGCAATCCAATTTCAGCGTATTCATCATGCAAGCACATTGCCCGCCCCTGATACAGACGCTGCACCCGAAACTGACTGCTATGCGCAATCAAACGTGCCGTGAGCGATGCTCTATTCGTTAACCAATCAACCATCACGGGCGAAGCCTGTACCGCATTGATATGGCGCTGCCAACGGGCAAACGCTGGTCTTGTCACATAGGTTTTACTCAGCATCACAAAACGCCATCACGGTCTCAAGGTAATCAGCGAACTCACTAACACCATGATCACTACCTTGAATAACCAATTGTCTCGCCATTGGATAATGCGCGACCATTTCACGCCAATCCAATACTTCATCCCCAGTTGCTGCGATCAAGAAATAGCGTTCTGGCTGCGAAATTCTGTCGACCACAAATTGCTTCAACTCATCGACATAGGCATGTTTAAATTCAAACGGCTCGTCGCTATGAAATGCGGTCGTCACTCCGACATATTTTTCCAAATCTCTTGGGGGCTTTACGGCTGGGTTGACCAAAACTGCCTTGCAATGATTTTTCTCAGCCAGATAAGTCGCGTAATAGCCACCTAAGGAAGATCCAATCAAGACCAAACGATCTCCGCGATATTGATCAATCAATTGCTGTGCTAAGGCTATCGCATGGGCCGGAGAAGCTGGTAATTGCGGACATATAAACTCATCCGCACGCCCAATCGCAGCAAAATGCTGTGCTAACAAGCGCGCTTTAAACGAGCTAGGAGAAGAGCGAAATCCGTGTAAATACAAAATCATCTTGATGTCTATCAGCTTATTCTGGCTTCTGAGTCTGAAATTTCTGCGCCAAGGCATCGAGCAACAACT
This sequence comes from Affinundibacterium seohonense, assembly GCF_014284305.1. GTDB lineage: Bacteria > Pseudomonadota > Gammaproteobacteria > Burkholderiales > Burkholderiaceae_D > Undibacterium > Undibacterium seohonense. Next base: position 42,795 of record NZ_JACOFW010000025.1, on the reverse strand, counting down.
GATGCACACCACCGAAACCTCCATTACTCATCACTAGAATCGAGTCACCCTCCTGCGTCTCGCTGACGATGTCGCTGACAAGGGCATCCAATTGATGATGTGCTTTGACTTTACTGCCCAATGAGGAAAAGGTCTCACCCAAGTCCCAATGAATCGCATCTTTACCACTCTGTGCGCCGTACACATAAACCAAATCTGCGTCCTCTAAGCTTAAGGGCAAAGCTTGCTTAATCGCCCCCATTTTCATGGTATTCGAACGCGGTTCCAACACAGCCAAGATACGTGCAGAACCAACTTTGCGACGCAGTCCTTGAACCGTCGTTGCAATTGCCGTCGGATGATGTGCAAAATCATCAATCACTTGAATACCAGCGATTTCGCCACGCACTTCCATGCGACGCTTCACATTAATGAATTCAGACAAAGCAGCAATAGCAGTCGCTGGTGCAACGCCGACATGACGTGCCGCAGCGATCGCCGCTAAAGCGTTTAAGCGATTATGTGCACCATTGAGATTCCAACGCACTGTCCCTTGTAACTCGGATTTGAAATACACTTCAAAATCCTCTGATTCGCCTAGCTTTAATGACCATTCCGCATTCGCATCTGAGGCAACATCAGTAAAAAATTCTTTTTCACTCCAGCAGCCGCGTTGAATTACGCGTTCTAAAGTTTGTTCTTTCGCATTCACGACCAAGCGACCAATGCTGGGTACAGTACGAACCAAATGATGGAACTGTGTTTCTATCGCCGCGACATCTGGAAAAATATCCGCATGATCGTATTCCAGGTTATTTAAAATCGCTGTTTTTGCGTGGTAGTGCACAAATTTACTGCGCTTATCGAAGAAGGCCGTATCGTATTCATCGGCTTCGATCACAAAGAAATCCGATGTATTACCAGCGCCCTCAACGGTATCACCAGACAAACGCGCGGAGATGCCAAAATTTAACGGCACGCCACCGATCAAGAAACCCGGTGCATAACCCGCATATTCGAGAATCCAAGCTAGCATCGATGAGGTCGTCGTCTTGCCGTGCGTACCCGCCACTGCCAACACCCATTTGTCGCGCAAGAGTTGCTCACCGATCCACTGCGGACCTGAAACATAAGGCAAGCCACGATTCAGAATGGCTTCCATCAAAGGATTACCGCGGGACACCACGTTACCGATCACAAATAAATCAGGTTGCAAATCAAGCTGCGCTGGATCAAATCCCTCGATCAGCTGTATACCTTGGGATTCTAGCTGCGTGCTCATCGGCGGATACACGTTCGCGTCACACCCCGTAACACGATGTCCAGCTTGTTTAGCTAATACTGCCAGTCCGCCCATGAAGGTACCGCAAATACCTAAAATATGAATATGCATAAAACAATGCCAACTTTCCAAGATGCATGATCAAGAACGCGGCAAGTGCGCACCTGCTCATCCGATTCAATTTGACCAATTTTTTTCAATTGCCGCAATTCTACCTGAGCTGCCTGACAGACAGGACTAAACCGAATGCGATATGATGCGCAAATGACGAATTTTATTTTCAATGATGGCGACTCAGTTGCCCAAATACGCGATGAGATCGCCTCACTGGCGGCGAAGTTTATCGCTGAAGAAGGTGCGGAATATGGCACGGCCAAGCGCCGTGCCGTCAAACAGCTGCTTGGCAATCAGAAATTAAACGGCAATATCTTGCCCGACAATGCACAGATCGAACAGCAAGTGCGTGAGTATCAAGCCTTGTTCTTCGCCGACAGTCAACCAGCACGACTATTGCATTTGCGACAACTAGCTGCATTATTGATGCAAGAACTGGCTCAATTCAACCCCTATGTGATTGGTGCAGTTTTCAATGGCACCGCAGGCGAACATTCAGACATCCACCTACATCTTTACACGGACAATAGCAAAGATGTTGCTATCTTTTTACTGAATTTGGGGATTGATTACGAAGTCTCAGAACATCAGGGCAAACGTGGCGAAGCGTTGGAGACTTTGAGTTTCCTCTATAAAAATGAAGGCGTTCATTTATTAGTGCATGACATCGATGACCTTCGTCACACAGATAAAAATGAACGCGGCAGTTTAGCCAACTTGCAAACATTAATTGATCAACAATAAAACATTAACAGAGACCGAAACCACATCATGAATAAACGCTTTACCATTTCTGCTATCTTCATTGGCTTAATTTTTACTGGCTTGGGCGCGACTTTAGGTGCCAAGAAATTCGAACCAGCACCAGCGACCGATAGTGCAGCTCAACAATTGTTCGGACTCACGCTCAATGATGCTAGCGCGAAACCACAAGCCATAAAACAATGGCAAGGAAAGTTTCTGGTGGTGAATTTCTGGGCGACTTGGTGCAAACCTTGCGTAGAAGAAATGCCAGAGTTAGTCGAATTACAAAAAGATTTAGTGAGTAAAAACGTACAATTACTTGGACTAGGCATCGACACACCCAGCAACATTGCCGATTTCACAAAAAAGTATCAAATTAGCTATCCTGTTTTTGCGGCAGGAATGGATGGCACAAGCTTGTCACAAGCGATGGGCAACAAAGCGGGCGGACTCCCATTTACAGTCTTGATCTCACCCGAAGGAAAGGTTTTGAAGGCCTATACAGGGCGATTGAAAATGCCTGAATTACGAGCAGATATTCAAAGACTGAATACAAAAAAATAAAAAGATACTGGATTTTTGCTTGCCAATTAGGAGCAATTGACGGCAAAATGCCTGCAACTTCGGCAAACTCATCAAATTCTATGGCACGCAAGATCTTGCTCATCAATGGTCCCAACCTGAATTTATTAGGCACTCGCGAACCAGAAGTGTATGGAAAACAAACACTTAGTGACATAGAAAATGCAGTAGAGCAACAAGTAAAGGCAGCAAACGGTGAGTTTCTGTGCTTTCAAAGTAATCACGAAGGCGCTTTGATTGATCGAATTCACGCAGCACGCACGGAAAAAATCGATGCAATTGTAATCAATCCGGGCGGCTACACACATACCAGCGTTGCTTTACGAGATGCTTTGGCGGGAGTCGCTATTCCATTTGTTGAAGTGCATATCTCCAATATTCACCAAAGAGAAGCATTTCGACATCATTCTTATCTTTCCGATATAGCAAAAGGTATTATCTGTGGCCTAGGCACGGATGGATATCGCTTTGCGATTGACTTTGCATTAAAAAACCTTTAAATTCTCGCATCTTCACGCAATTAACATACATTCATCACACAAACATGAATTGCGTCTATTCCAACAACAGCATTTAAGCGACCAAAAGTACGCTCAGATGCACCACTTTTAGGAGATTTCACATGGATTTAAGAAAACTCAAGACCCTCATCGATCTCGTTGCTGAATCTGACATTTCAGAATTAGAAGTCACCGAAGGCGAAGGTAAAGTTCGTATCGTGAAATCTGCACCAGTGCAACAAAGCCAAATGGTCATGATGCAACCACAAATGCAAGGCATGATGCAACAAGGAATGCCAGCACCGGCTGCACCAGCAGCAGCTGCCGCACCTGTGGCACCAGCTGCACCTGCCGCAATCGAAGGTCACGTGGTTAAATCACCGATGGTTGGTACTTTTTACCGCGCTGCCTCACCGGGCTCCGCTCCGTTTGTCGATATTGGCAAAAACGTCAGCGCAGGCGAAACTTTGTGCATCATCGAAGCGATGAAATTATTGAATGAAATCGAAAGTGACTTCACTGGCAGCATCAAACAAATTCTGGTCGAGAATGGCCAACCTGTTGAATTTGGTCAACCACTGTTTATCATTGGTTAATATCTGCTCGCGCAGCTTGATGATGCTGTTTGCTTCGCCAGCTACTACATTACTAGGATTTCTGGCGAAATCAACATTGACTGCTCCTAAGCTCCCGGGCTGCAACCTCTGCCAAAGCAAAATATATTATGTTTGAAAAAATCCTGATCGCCAATCGTGGCGAAATTGCCCTCCGTATCCAGCGCGCCTGTCGCGAAATGGGTATCAAGACTGTGGTCGTTCATTCTGAAGCTGATCGCGAAGCCAAATACGTCAAGTTAGCCGATGAGTCTGTTTGTATCGGCCCTGCACCATCCAACCTCAGTTACTTAAGTATGCCTGCGATTATCAGTGCTGCAGAAGTGACTGATGCGCAAGCGATTCATCCGGGTTATGGCTTTTTATCCGAAAACGCTGATTTTGCCGAGCGTGTTGAACAATCTGGTTTCGTGTTTATTGGCCCACGTGCTGAATCTATCCGCTTAATGGGTGATAAAGTTTCAGCTAAACATGCCATGATCGAAGCGGGCGTACCTTGCGTACCAGGCTCTGAAGGTGCCTTGCCAGATGACCCAAAAGTCATCGTGCAAACCGCACGAAAAGTTGGTTACCCTGTCATTATTAAGGCAGCTGGTGGCGGTGGTGGTCGTGGTATGCGCGTGGTTCATACCGAAGCAGCGCTATTGAATGCGGTAACGATGACCAAGACTGAAGCGGGTGCTGCATTTGGCAATCCTGAAGTCTACATGGAAAAATTTTTGGAAAATCCACGTCACGTGGAAATTCAAATTTTAGCGGACCAACACGGCAATGCAGTTTGGTTAGGTGAGCGCGATTGTTCTATGCAACGCCGCCATCAAAAAGTCATCGAAGAAGCACCTGCCCCTGGCATTCCACGCAAAACGATCGAGAAAATCGGCAACCGTTGTGCCGAAGCTTGCCGTAAGATCGGCTACCGTGGCGCTGGTACGTTTGAGTTCTTGTATGAAAATGGTGAATTTTACTTCATCGAAATGAACACCCGCGTCCAGGTTGAACATCCAGTAACTGAGATGATTACTGGCGTGGATATTGTACAAGAGCAAATTCACATCGCCTTCGGCGACAAACTACGCTTCAAACAATCCGATATCGAATTGCGTGGTCACTCTATCGAATGTCGTATCAATGCCGAAGATCCGTTTAAGTTCACGCCATCGCCAGGTCGTATCGTAACTTGGCACACACCTGGCGGACCTGGTATTCGCGTAGATTCACACGCTTATGCTGGTTACTTCGTGCCGCCAAATTATGATTCGATGATTGGTAAAGTTATCTCTTACGGCGCAACGCGTGAACAAGCGATTCGTCGTATGCAAATTGCTTTGTCTGAAATGGTAGTGGAAGGAATACAAACTAATATTCCATTGCATCGCGAATTAATGGTCGATGCACGCTTTATCGAAGGCGGTACGAATATTCACTACCTTGAACATAAATTAGCAGATATGCCTGTGCTATCAAAGAAAGCAAAATAAACTTTGTAGTGCATAGCTAGTCAGGTAGTTTCCACGACGCGATTGAGATACTATATTCAATCGCGTTTTTTGATTTAAATCGTCGCCACTTTGTCGCGCACGAACATGTTTTTTGAATTTGAGAGCACATTATGGCCTGGGTAGAAATCATCATTGAAGTTGCACGCGATCATGCGGAAAATCTATCCGATGCGTTAATGGATGCGGGTGCTTTATCGGTTTCCGTCGAAGATGCGGACGAAGGTACCGATGCTGAAAAACCTTTGTTCGGTGAGCCAGGTATGGAAATCACCGAACGCGCGTGGGAGCGCAGCCGTGTGGTCGCACTTGCCGATACCGATATTGATCATGCTGCATTAGTCGCAGCTGCAGCAGCCTCAATAAAGCTTGCGGAAGTACCCGCCTTTACCACTCGTAATGTCGAAGAACAAGACTGGGTTCGTTTAACCCAATCCCAATTCGAGCCCATTCATATCGGCAAAAACATCTGGGTAGTGCCTAGCTGGCATGAAGTACCAGATCCTAGCGCCTTAGTGCTGGAATTGGACCCTGGCCTCGCATTTGGGACGGGAAGCCACCCAACGACACGTTTATGTATGGAATGGCTGGAAGCACACGCACCACAAAACTTATCCGTACTCGATTACGGCTGCGGCTCAGGCATTTTGGCAATGGTCGCAAAGAAATTACAAGCAGATAAAGTCATCGGTGTCGATATCGACCCGCAAGCAATCGAGTCAGCCAATTTCAATGCAGAACGCAATCAATGTGACATTGAGTTTTCTTTGCCAGAAGAATTTGGCGAAAAATATCCAGCCTCACAACAGTTCGACGTGGTGGTCGCCAATATCTTGTCCAGCCCATTAAAACTGATGGCACCAATGTTGTCGGGACGAGTTGCCGCTGGTGGTGCGTTGATTTTATCTGGCGTGTTAGCGCGTCAGGCGGAAGAAGTTGCAGCAGCGTATGCGCCGTTCATTCAATTAAGTGTCTGGCAAGAACGTGAAGGCTGGGTAGCATTGCATGGCCGCCTTGACGCGATAGCTAGTTAATTATTCTCAACCCAGACTACATCATGGCGCTCGCAACCCAATGTCCTCACTGCTACACCAGCTTCCGGGTCGCAAATGACCAACTCAAGCTGCATGCTGGTTTAGTGCGTTGCGGCTCCTGTAAACAAACCTTCAATGGAATCGAGCATCTATTAGCGCCTGGCGAAGCACCTCGTCAGGCGCCAATAACCAAAGTGCCAGAAGAACAACAAATAATTGAGACAATTGGCGAAGCGGGTCACACCCCATCCATCGATTCAGATTTGCGAAGTCCGGATCTCAGCATCATAAGCACCGCGACTGCTGCGGCTTTAGCACCAGAACCGTCAGACACGCCACCAACACAAGAACTGCCAAACACACTTCAAGAAACCCTAGTCGTTGTGAATGAGGAACAAGATGCGCTGCTCGAATCTGAGCAAAACCCACTCACTACCAATACAGACTTGACATCTGAAACCACAAGTGAGTTTTTACCAGAAGACGATTCAGAAACAACCACACCTGCACAAACAACATCAAGTGACTTTGATTTTGTCGAACAATTCGATCCTGATGAATCAGACAGTGATAACGAAGCTATGCAAAAAGACGCGATGCTTCAACAGGTTTCCACACATCTGGAAACGATAGAGCCAACACTAGGCCTTGAACAAGCTACAAAAACGAATGCCGAAACACGACTTTCTAGCAAAATTGAATTTGAATTGACTCAGGAAGAACGTGATTTAGTTGAGCAGGCCGATCAGCTACATCAATTAGAAATAGAAAACCGATTAGCAATACTTGATGAAGATAGCAAAGAGTGGTCGAAAGATGAGCCGAGTTTTGATCAAGAATCTATACTAGAATCCCCGCAGCCTTCTGAGGAATTCAACGCGACTGAGACGGTTCAGCTGACTAAGAAACCAACAGTATCACGTCATAAAGAACTGTTAGAAAGCACCACAGATAACAAGGTAGAACTCGAGGAAGATCCTGAAGTCGCCACACCTGGCTTTGTCTTACTTGCTGAGAAAAAACGACGTTATGGCAAATGGCAAACCTTAGGCTACTCAGTCGGCTGCGTATTATTGATCATTGGCGCGTTAGCACAAAGCACCTTCTTTTTTCGATCCGCAATCGCCGCTCAATTTCCAGGAGTTAAACCGTATCTAGTTCAAGCTTGCCAGCGACTATCTTGTCAGATCAAATTACCTGCCGAACGTCGCATGCTGGAAATCACAGGTAGCGAACTATTGGTTTTACACGATGAATTAAAAATAAATACCCTGTCGTTTCAGATACAAAACAAGAGTACCACCTCACAAGAATGGCCAGTTGCAGAATTGGTTCTGAAAGATGCACGCGGCAAAATCGTCCTGCACAAGTTCATACCGCCAATCGAATACCTCAACAATAGTGCTGAAGTGGTCAAAGGTATTCCTGCGCGCAGTGAAAGTGATCATAAATTGCACTTTGAACTGAATACAATAAAGGCATCCAACTATTCGGTTGGGATTTTTTATCCTTAACGCCTTGCCTGTATGAAGCTTAACTTTGCATAAATCTTTACCTGGGTTAAATTTTCTTGCGCAAATTACGGTAGCGCTCTGCGCGTATCGAAATAGAAGAAATTAACTTTTCCGGATCAATTGGCTTCGTTAAAAATTCGTCGGCACCAGTTTCGAGCGCACCTAATTGCTTCTGCATTTCTGTTTCAGAAGATAAGAATACGATAGGAATATCCAAATAATGATTATTTTGGCGAATGACTTTGGCCATTTCTATACCGCTACACAGAGGCATGTACAAGTCTGTGAGAATGAGCTCTGGCTTAAAGGTTTTGATCGCATCAAGTATCTGTGTTGGATCCATTAATGCTTTAACGTGCATGCCAGCACTGCTTAATACAGCATCAAAAAAACTCAAAAAAAACTCGTCGTCGTCTACCACCAAAATTCGATAAGAACGGACGGTATTTTGCGCTATTTTCTCGTCTATTCTGACGCTCAAAGCTTGAGGGTCGATCGGCTTGATGAAGTAGCCTTCAGCCCCTTCACGAACAGCCAAAAGACGATCTTCAAATTGATCATTGGAAGAAATATAGATCACTGGAAAACTCGTAATGACTCTTAACGCCATCGACTCTTTTACAACTTTCCCACTATCGGAATCAACATCCAATACCAACGCTGCTGGTGCCCGCACCAAAATCGCTGAACGCAATTCATCCAAATCAGAAAACCCTAGCACTTCATGATTGTAGACACTCAACGCATTTGCGACGTCTTGTGCGTACTGTGGATCTGCAGAGAAGATGTACACAAGATCAAAGTATCTTCCTTGCGTTGCGGCACCACCATCACTGTCAGTCTCTGCATTATTTTCAAAATTATTTTGCATCATTTGATTATCTGCTCTGAATAAAATTGTGCGGATTTGAATAGTACTCAATAAACTTATTGTGCCGCGATCTCGCCCCACAAATGTCGCATGGTGAAACGAACTAAAACCTGATCACGGTGCAATACTTCACGAATCGAATGCAAAGTTTTTTGGGTATCGCGTTTAATTGGCATAGATAATGGGGCGCCACGAGGACCAATCAAACTATGCACGTAGGGTGTTGTGGTAGTCCCTCCTTTGCTCGTCACTACGCCAATCTCACCATCCTCCAACTTGACAAAGGTACCAATTGGATACGTCCCCAATTCTCTGATAAACAGCGTCACCAGCATCAAATCCACTGTCGTTTTACCTCCGATTAAAATATCGCGTAAAGCGGCATTGGGCAACATCGATTTGCGATAACTGCGAGCACAAACGCGGGCACAATAACGATCTGCGATGGACATGATCTTGGCATTCTGGGGTATTTCTGCACTGCGCTTTTTGCACGGATAACCGCTGCCATCTTCATTTTCGTGATGATGCAAAATCCAAGACAGCCAACCTTCATCACAAATACCTGCCGCCATCAACTGCTGCACACTCTCTTGAGGATGACGAAAAATAAGTTCTTGATCTTCAGCACTCAAACTGCCGCTTTTTTCTTGCAATCGCTCCTGTTGCCTGAGCATACTCAAGTTCATTGTCAAACATGCGGCGGCCAAATAAATCAGTTCTTCTTCACTTTTCTTCAAAGCTTTACCAACGACAATCGACACCACAGCGCTATCCACACAATGTCGCGCAGAATAATTGCCTTCTTGGTGCAATAGGATGCAACCCAAAGCAACGTCGGTATCGAGTTGCGTCGCGACAAAGAGTAATTTCGCGAGTACTAAGATTTTTTCTCTTGCACTTTCTTCGCTCACAATGTTGTAGCATAAGGTACGTAAATCATTACGAACTTGAGAAATTATTCTGAGGACTGAAGGATGCTCTACGTTCTTGGGAATTTTTTTGTCACGAGAAATCTGGTCAAGGACTTCGCCATCAACAAACAACCCACGTGCGATGAGAGCTTCAACCTGATGGCTGTTATTCACAACAAAGCCCCGCCGGAGCAATAAATTACCATCAACGCCAAAGATATCCCATTGCAATGGCTGTCCCAGCGCAATATCTGACATCGAAATGCGTTTATTCGACATGTCTTACCCCAGAGATATAGGTGAACGACGCGTGTGCCGATCGGGCTAAGGCATTGGCACTTACTATTATCCTAGCAGAGTATGACTAAGATGCCTGCTTTTATTCAAGTCCAAGATCAATCTTCACAACACTTTCAAACATATCAACGCGACGTTCCTCTCCCCGCCAAGACTATCTACGTTTCGATTCTAAATTGAAAAACGCCATCCACGAACGCGCAAAATCAGCATCAAGCTTGCAAAGATTCCAGTAAACATCAAAGCAAACAAAAGAGAACTCATATAGGCACCAAAAATTGGGCTCAAGAATTTAGTAAAGTAATTTGCATAAAAGACATCCATCAAACCAGTGGCGGCCAACAGGCAAGTCGCAACCCAAGAACCAGCGTATGCGGCGATAGCATTGACACCAAAGCTCAAACCAAATGCAGGGAATTTGGCGATATCAATCAATTGATGCATCAACCAAATCAACAAAAATGCGAAACCAGCCGTCCAGAGAACAAAAGAAGACGTCCACATATTCTTATTTAAGGGCAAGGCAGTGGCCCATATTAATGCCAAGAGAATCATGGGTACGCCAATCTGCCACAACCTTTGCGGTTTAGCCTGTCTCAACATTGCGCCAGCCTGCAGACCCAAGAGGACAGAAACTACGGCGGGTAATGTGCTAAGAATACCCTCTGGTTCTTGTGCGAGCCCAGTTTTTGGATCAAAACTATAGGCAAGTTGCCCCAAAATTCTGGTGTCAATTTGATCTGCCAAATTCGCGTGCGGTGAGTAAGAGCCAGCAAAGGCCAACAAGGCCCAATACCCTAAAAGTAGGCCAATGATAAGCATCCATTGCAGCCGTAAGGATCGAATGTAGATCATGACCATACCAGCCAGTAAGAAACATATTCCTATCCTTTGCAGCACACCAAGCAATCGAAATTCACGCCCTGGGATTAATACCATTGCAATTAAATGCAATGCAATCCCAAGCGCAAAAATTTTACTGGCACGCCACACAATACTTACCACCATGTCGTTCGCAGGCACACCTCGTTCCAATTTTGGTGTCATCGCCAAATGTAAAGACACACCGACAATCACTAAAAAGACTGGGAAAATGAAATCGGCCGGCGTTGTACCATGCCAAGTCGCGTGCTCTAGCCACCAATACACATGATTCCAGTCACCGGCATTATTCACCAACAACATTGCTGCAACGGCTAAGCCGCGCAATGCATCAATCGATAAAAATCGTGGACTTGCTTGCTTACTCAAACTCATGTCAATTCCAATTCATCAAAAAAATCATACTTACCTCTCTTCAGTACCGCTGGGCCAAAAGCCCTATTCTGCATTCCCAAACCGATCACCTACGATCAAATAAATGAAATCCCTACCAATACCAGTTGCGCTATATTCCTAAAAATCATCAACAACTAGGGAAATTTCGAACCACAATCAGCATCGACCGAAAGCGTTTTTCAACAAGCAAGGCAATCAAAAGCACAGCGAAATTTCGTATTTAAAATAATAGCTGACTAAAGTATAGTTGTATATTGGTACTTAAGTGGCATTAATTTTGTAAAACCAGTTGACCTCGACATGCGAGCCTAGTATGTTGCTAGCTATTCGAAATTTGTCACGCCGAAACTGGAGTCAAAACGATAAATCGATGCTGGCGGGAAGTCAGCAAATCCACTTGCCATCATTGATCCACCTTTTCCAACTATTTACAGACAAGTCCTAAATTTCATCGACAGTATTTGACATCGATGTCGTACAGCAAATTCAACCGGAGATTTCTTACATGAACGATAGCAAAGCCCGCCACCCACTGACTTGGGTGCCCACTTTATATTTCGCCGAGGGGCTTCCTTTGTGGGTAGTACTGATAGTCGCTGGCGTCATGTTGAAAAGCATGGGAATTTCGAATGAACAGATAGGACACTGGACCGGCACTTTGGTGCTGGCGTGGGCATTCAAGCCACTTTGGAGCCCATTGCTAGAGACATCTAGCAATAAGCGATTCTTCGTAGTGCTGTTTCAAATTGTTGGTGGCGTTGCACTAGGACTAATTGCATTGACCTTACAAGTTCCGAACACCATTGCGGTGACAGTAGCCTTACTCGGCGTTGTCGCCATCGCTTCGGCTACCCACGATATTGCGGCCGATGGCCTCTACATCGCTAGCCTTTCAACCAAACAACAAACTGCATTTGCCGGGTGGCAAGGTGCTTTTTATAATGCTTCAAAGTTCGTCATTTCAGGAGGTCTCGTCGTTCTTGCTGGAGATCTTCAAACAAAAATGAAACTCCCCCCCGAGCAAGCATGGTCAATCATTTTTGCCATCATGAGCGTTGGCTTGATTCTCATCGCTCTCTATCATCTTTGGGCATTACCTGCGAATCCAAAAACAAACTCGGCACCGACATCAATCAAAGAAGGATTCGCAACTTTGCTTGAAGTCATCGTTGATTTTTTCAAGAAGCCCGGCGTTTGGTTAAGCATATTATTTATTTTATTGTTCCGTGCCGGAGAAGCTCAAGTTTCAACGATTGCGCCATTATTTCTTCTAGACTCACGTGCGGCAGGTGGACTTGGCTTAACCACCGCTCAAGTAGGCTGGGCCTATGGTGCTGCAGGCACAATCGCTTTTATTGTCGGTAGTATCATAGGCGGCTATTTTGCTGGATGGTTGGGCTTACGGAGGGGCATGGTTTTCTTAATTATCGGCATGAATCTTCCGAACCTAGCTTTCTACTTCCTCTCAAGTACGATGCCCAGTGACTTAACTATCATCACCGGCGCTATCTTTATCGAAAATTTTGGTTTTGGATTTGGCTTTGTGGGCCTCATTCTTTACATGATGCAGGTTCTATCCGTCGGCAAATATCAAACAGCGCACTATGCCTTTGGCACTGGTTTTATGGCGCTAGGTTTGGTTTTATTCCGCACGTTTAGCGGAGATATTCAAGCAGCTCTCGGCTACAAAAATTTCTTTTTGTGGGTAATCATCTCAGCGATTCCGGTACTCATACTTTCACTTTGGATCGTCCCGAAGCAGAAAGAAGAATCCACAACAACAACAACAACAGCAAGCGATCTCTAAGCTAACATCAAAATCACTCATCAAAAGCAAAAAAGCCGACAGAAGTCGGCTTTTTTTAAATGGAACATATCAGAAGTTTTAAGCTTCGGAAAATTCAATTATCGGGATGCAGATCTAGGCACAAAGCGCAGCCATACCTAAGTATGGCGAGCAAGTGCAACAACGAGCTACACCCTAGAATTGGATTTAACGACGCTTAAAATTACATGTTCTCGATCATTACATCACCAAAACCAGAACAAGACACTTGCGTAGCGCCTTCCATCAAGCGGGCGAAGTCATAAGTCACTTTCTTGGCTGTGATCGCGCGCTCAGTTGCAGAGATCAACAAGTCAGCCGCTTCCAACCAACCCATGTGACGCAACATCATTTCTGCGGAGAGAATCAATGAACCTGGGTTCACATAGTCTTTACCAGCATACTTCGGCGCTGTACCGTGAGTTGCTTCAAACATGGCGATAGAGTTAGACAAGTTCGCACCTGGAGCGATACCGATACCACCAACTTGCGCAGCCAATGCATCAGAGATGTAATCGCCGTTCAAGTTCAATGTCGCGATAACGCTGTATTCTGCTGGACGCAACAAGATTTGCTGCAAGAACGCGTCAGCGATGGAATCCTTAACGATAATGTCTTTACCTGTTTTTGGATTCTTGAATTTGCACCATGGACCGCCATCGATCAATTCTGCGCCGAATTCTTTTTGCGCCAATGCGTATGCCCAATCACGGAAGCCACCTTCGGTGTACTTCATGATGTTACCTTTGTGAACGATCGTCACGGATGGCTTGTCATTGTCGATTGCGTATTGGATCGCTTTACGTACCAAACGCTCCGTACCTTCGATAGACACTGGTTTTACGCCGATACCAGAAGTTTCTGGGAAACGGATTTTCTTCACGCCCATTTCGTCTTGCAAAAACTTGATCAGTTTTTTGACTTGATCAGAGCCTTGTGCGAATTCGATACCAGCGTAGATGTCTTCTGAGTTTTCACGGAAGATGACCATGTCAGTTTTTTCTGGTTCACGTACTGGTGAAGGAACGCCTTTGAAATAACGCACTGGACGCAAGCAAACGTACAGATCCAACTCTTGACGCAAAGCCACGTTCAAAGAACGGATGCCGCCGCCAACCGGCGTTGTCAAAGGACCTTTGATCGAAACAACGTAGTCCTTCAACGCGCCTAAAGTCTCTTCTGGCAACCAGACGTCTGGACCATACACTTTAGTGGATTTTTCACCCGCGTAGATTTCCATCCAGCTGATCTTGCGCTTGCCGCCGTACGCTTTTGCTACCGCTGCATCAACAACCTTGATCATGACTGGGCTGATATCAACACCAGTACCGTCACCTTCGATGTAAGGGATAATTGGATTTTCAGGAACGTTCAATGAGAAGTCTGCATTGACGGTAATTTTTTGACCTTCTGCAGGCACTTTAATATGTTGATACATCGTTTTCTCCGTGGATACGTGCGATCAAGCGCTACACTATGCATTGGTAAATGTAGAATCGCGCTTTACTGTTAACATGTCTCGATGTCAGATACAAAATTCGCGCTATAACAACACTAAAAACGCAAACTCTTATATAAGACAGAAGACCACCATTTCGTATTATGCACTACTATTTTACTTGATGCCATAATTTTGCGACACTCGCGATTCCACTTTTCGAACGCTTTTAGCGTGCATTTTTACCGAATTACCGATTAGATCAATGAAACTTATCTTATTTAACAAGCCCTTCGACGTGATGTGTCAATTTTCATCACATCCGACTCGCGCAACTTTAGCAAATTACATTAAAACGCCGAATGTTTATCCAGCGGGTCGACTTGATGCTGACAGCGAAGGTTTGGTGTTACTGACGGATGACGGAAAACTACAGCATAAGATCAGTCACCCTGATTGGAAAGAAGCTAAAACCTATCTAGTGCAAGTCGAAGGTAATGCGACACCTGAACAAATTATTCGTCTTACACAACCACTCGACCTCGGTGATTTCACCACGCTTCCTTGCAAGGCTGTGCGAATCGCTGAACCAGAATGGATTTGGCCACGCAATCCACCTATTCGTGAGCGGGCAAACATCCCAACTAGCTGGCTCTGCATTATTTTATCCGAAGGAAAAAATCGCCAAGTTCGACGCATGACAGCCGCTGTTGGCTTACCAACATTGCGCTTGATTCGCAGTGGCATCGGGGAATATAGCCTTGCCAGCCATCCGTTATTGCCAGGTGAAGCAATAGATATCGTTGGCTAAAACCCGATCACAATTAAATTGAACGATTTTTTATGAGGATAGTCAGACTACAAGCCATTTTTACCATACGTCAAAACTATCCATGCTGAAGATCCCTTACAACAACTTGCTACTTTTATTTTGCTCAATAGTCTGCGCTCGTGAAGCGTTAGCGGCAGAGTCAACTTTAGAACGGCAACAATTCAAAATTGGCACCTATGCAATCGACGCAGAACTTGCACGCACCGCGGAAGAACGCCAACGTGGTCTAATGTTCCGCGAATCGCTTGCTGAAAATCAAGGAATGATGTTCCAGTTCACACAAGCGGATCACTATTGCATGTGGATGAAAAATACCTTAATTCCACTATCGATTGCGTTTATCGATGAGCATGGCAAAATCATCAACATTGAAGAAATGCGAGCCAATAGCGAACAAACCACCTGCGCAAAAAGCAAAGCGCGATATGCCTTAGAAATGAACGCAGGTTGGTACAACCAGCGTCAAATTATGGCCGGACAAAAAGTAGATGGGCTTCCGTTGGCAACAAATGCTCAATAAGCAAAAACACACGTATTCTTGTTTATCAAAGCAAATTCCAACGCAGCAGAAAAGACAAAAACCGCAATAAAAATTGCGGTTTTTTATGTCGTAAGTTGACTACAAGGCAGTCAACTTATTTACTACAATTGCACTAACGATGTCGGCGCAAGGCAAAAACAATTAAGCCAATGCTTTCAATGCAGAAGCTAAACGGCTCTTATGACGAGCTGCTTTGTTTTTGTGGATGATTTTTTTGTCAGCAATACGATCGATCGTAGAAACAGAGTTCTGAAAGATCACTGCAGCAGCAGCTTTATCACCAGCTTCGATTGCCTTACGAACAGCTTTAATCGCTGTACGCAAAGTCGAACGCTGACTAGAGTTGTGTGCATTTTGTTTAACTGCTTGACGAGCACGTTTACGTGCTTGTGCGGTATTTGCCATGAGATTTCCTAAACGTGGTCAACGCGACGGGTTCAAGATGTAAGTTCCTACCTACATGGCCGCGCCGCAAAATTCTGTACAGCTTTGCAGTATAACTGGTTTTAAAACCATGCGCAAGCCGCTTCTCGCTTTTATTGATTCCAAGCGCCATAAGACTGCAAAATCAATAATAAACCGAAACTTACTACCAACTCACGAGATTATCCCAAGCATTACAATAAGCGCTGCAGAACCCAATCGCAATCAAGCACCCAGGCTTTCCATAGGAGCTACGATGTCACCAGGCAGCATCACACTTACCGGCCAACACGCCAGACTTACGCCACTTACGCAAGATCATCTTACCGGTCTTCAAGCAGCAGCCAGCGATGGTCGGCTATGGGAACTGTTCTTCACCTCAGTGCCTTCGCCAGAAAATCTAACGGCTTGGTTCACGATCGCTTCTGAGCAACGTGATAAAGGACTAGCTCTGCCCTTCACGGTATTTGATCAGATTCAAAACACAGTAATCGGCACAACACGATATTGCAATATTGATAGCGCCAATAAGCGACTCGAGATTGGTTACACTTGGTATGCACAATCCTATCAACGCAGCGCAATCAATACCGAATGCAAACTTTTGTTATTAGCCCATGCATTCGAAATACTTGGCTGCAATGCAGTGGAGTTTCGCACCGACTGGTTGAATCAACGTTCACAAAAAGCCATTGAACGATTGGGAGCCAAACGCGATGGCGTGCTGCGAAGTCATATGGTTTTGCCGGACGGCCGAGTACGCGACACTGTGGTCTACAGCATACTCAAACACGAATGGATTGGCGTGAAAGCGAATCTGGAATTTAAACTCAAGCGCGCAGCTTCCGACATATCAACCTGAGAGAATAACCCGTGTTAATCGACTTTTTCTTCACTCTCAAAGACGCCAAAATCCCGGTGTCAATTAAGGAATTTCTGACTTTGCTTGAAGCTATGCAAGAAGGCGTGGTTGGCACTTCGGTCGACGAATTCTATTTTTTGTCGCGTACTATCTTGGTCAAAGATGAAGCAAATTACGACAAGTTTGACCGCGCTTTTGGTCTGTACTTTAAAGGAATCAACACAATTTTTGAGAAACATCCTGAGATTCCACTCGATTGGCTCAAGAAACGTCTTGGGCGCGAACTGACGGATGAACAAAGGGCCGCATTAGAAAAATTCGGCTACGATAAACTGATGGACAGGCTTAAACAATTACTCGAAGAACAAAAAGAGCGGCACGAGGGTGGTAATCGTTGGATAGGCACAGGTGGCACGTCGCCTTTTGGTAATGGCGGTGACAATCCTGAAGGCATACGCATCGGTGGTAAAAGCGAAAGGCGCTCCGCTGTGAAAGTTTGGGAGGCGCGCGCGTTTAAAGATTACGACACCGAACGTGAACTGGGCACACGCAATATCAAGGTAGCTCTGCGCCGCCTGCGTCGATTTGCACGACAAGGAGCAGAGGAGGAATTAGCCCTCGATGCAACGATCAAAGCGACGGCAAACAATGCGGGCTACCTCGATATCAAAATGCAAGCCGAACGCAAAAACAATATCAAAGTTCTGATGTTATTCGATGTCGGCGGCACTATGGATGATCACATCGCGCAGATTGAGGAACTGTTTTCCGCAGCGAAAACAGAATTCAAAAACATGGAGTTCTATTATTTTCACAATTGCGTCTACGACTATCTGTGGAAAAACAATCACCGCCGACATTCAGAAAAATTCCCAACTTGGGACGTACTACGCAAATACACCCCCGATACCAAGTTAATTTTTGTCGGCGATGCGACGATGAGTCCGTATGAGATTCTCCAACCCGGTGGATCAGTCGAGTACAACAATGAAGAAGCTGGCGCCACTTGGATACAGCGTTTCACTTCGCATTTTCCTAAGTATCTGTGGCTCAATCCCGAACCGGAAGGCATTTGGCAATATCGCCAATCGATCGATATCATGCGCAAGTTGCTGAGTAATCGTATGTTTCCGATTACCTTATCTGGGTTGGAGCAGGGGATGCGTTTATTGAGTAAATAGATAAGCAAGTAATTTTTTCTTAACGCAAATCATTCATGTTGCTTGAACTATTTAGCTCGGAATTAGAAGACTACCGTTGCGAGTCATTGTTGGGCTTCGCTTCGCTCAGCACCAACCTACGCAAACAACACATCATGTTGACCTTCTTTTTTGCTTTCACATCACAAAGAATTAAATTAACTGTACATAAAACCAGTGTTTCACATTACAATAATTCGTCAAATCCTCAGTTTTCCGTGTACGATAAAAAAAGAAACTCGTCGCTTGGACTCGGACAAAAGCAAATAAGCAAGTTAATACATTAATATTTCACCCATTTCATCGCATGGCAACTAAAAAAACCACAACCCCATCCGACTATAGCGAATCATCCATCCGTGTCCTGAAGGGACTGGAGCCGGTCAAACAAAGACCTGGGATGTACACCCGCACCGAAAACCCTCTGCATATTATTCAAGAAGTTATCGACAATGCCTCGGATGAAGCATTGGGTGGCCATTGTAAGAATATCCAAGTTACGCTCAATTCCGATGGCAGCATCAGCGTAGAGGATGATGGCCGCGGCATTCCAGTTGGATTACACCCAGAAGAAGGCGTGCCTACGGTAGAGATCGTGTTCACTCGCCTGCATGCTGGCGGCAAATTCGACAAAGGCTCAGGCGGCGCTTACGCCTTCTCCGGCGGTTTGCATGGCGTCGGTGTCTCCGTCACCAATGCGCTCTCCAAACGTCTAGAGATTACCGTTTGGCGTGAAGGTGGATTGCATAATCTCGTGTTTGCCAATGGCGATGTGATCGAACCATTGAGCACTCAGCCTTTAGGTCGTGGCGACAAGAAAAATGGTACCCGCGTTTCAGTTTGGCCAGATGGAAAATATTTTGATTCGCCGGCGATTTCTATTCCAGAAATGCAACGCTTACTGCGCTCCAAAGCGGTTCTACTGCCAGGCGTTAAAGTCACGTTCACTAACGCAAAAACCGGTGAAAGCCAAACTTGGCAATACGACCAGGGCTTGCGTGGTTACTTAACTGAAGCCTTAACGCAAGCTTCACATGGCGACTTAGTGATCCCTATGTTTGAAGGCGAACAATTTGCCAATGCTGACGCTGATGGTTTTGCTGAAGGTGAAGGCGCTTCTTGGGTCGTAGCATGGACCGAAGATGGTGGCGTCGTTCGTGAATCGTATGTGAATTTGATTCCAACGCCGGCTGGCGGCACCCATGAATCTGGCTTGCGTGAAGGCTTATTTGGTGCGGTAAAGGGCTTCGCTGAAATGCATTCCCTGCTGCCAAAAGGCGTAAAGCTTTTACCGGAAGACGTGTTCGCCCGCGCCTCTTTTGTGTTGTCCGCCAAAGTCTTAGATCCGCAATTCCAAGGACAAATCAAAGAGCGTTTGAATTCACGTGATGCAGTACGTTTAGTATCGAGTTTTTCCAAACCACCTTTAGAGCTTTGGCTCAATTCGCATGTAGAGCTAGGTAAAAAACTCGCCGAACTAGTGATCAAGCAAGCGCAATCCCGTCTGCGTTCTCTGCAAAAAGTCGAGAAGAAAAAATCCTCTGGTGTCGCGGTTTTGCCTGGAAAATTGACCGATTGCGAATCAAATGACATCACGCGCAATGAGTTATTTTTAGTCGAAGGTGACTCCGCAGGTGGCTCAGCAAAAATGGGGCGTGACAAAGAGTTCCAAGCGATTCTGCCACTACGCGGTAAAGTCTTGAATTCTTGGGAATCTGAACGAGATCGCCTGTTCGCGAACAATGAGATTCACGATATCGCGGTCGCAATCGGCGTTGATCCACACAGCGTCAACGATACAATCGATTTAACGAATCTGCGCTACGGCAAAATCTGCATTCTTTCTGATGCGGACGTCGATGGTTCACATATTCAAGTCTTGTTATTGACACTGTTCTTCAAACACTTCCCGCAGTTGATTGCGCGCGGCCATATCTGTATCGCCCGCCCTCCTCTATTTAGAGTTGACGCGCCAGCGCGCGGTAAAAAACCAGCACAAAAAATTTATGCGCTCGATCAGGGTGAACTAACGGCGATCGAAGATAAATTGCGTAAAGACGGCGTCAAAGATGGTGCATGGGCAATCTCCCGTTTCAAAGGTTTGGGTGAGATGAATGCCAACCAATTGTGGGAAACCACGATGAATCCTGATACGCGCCGTTTGTTGCCGGTATCTCTTGGCGAATTCGATCAAGAATTTTCTGAAGGACGTTTTAATATGCTGATGGGCAAAGGCGAAGCCTCTGCGAGAAAAGCATGGTTAGAAGAACACGGAAATGAAGTTGAGGCGGACATTTAGGTCAAAAGACTTTGCCGCAGAGGCGCAGATAGCGCAGAGTTTTTTTATGAGTGTCTTTACTCTTCGGGAACGTAAGAGATCTCAAAAGTTTTTCTCTGCGTAATCTGCGCCTCTGCGGCAAAACATGATTTTAAATATCTCTCAATCAAGCAAAAAGAATTAATTAAAGAATAAACTCAAAAGCAAATTATGAGCGAACAAGCAAATTTATTTGACGAAGCCCCGAACAATAATGGTGGCAATGATGGTGATAGCGAGACCTTGACGCTGGCGACTTTCGCTGAGCGCGCTTATCTTGATTACGCGATTTCTGTGGTCAAAGGTCGCGCGCTACCCGATGTCAGCGATGGGCAAAAACCTGTGCAACGTCGGATTCTGTATTCGATGAATGAACTCGGTTTAAACTCAACAGCCAAGCCACGCAAGTCGGCAACCGTGGTTGGTGACGTACTCGGTAAGCTGCATCCACATGGCGATCAGTCTGTGTATGACGCGATGGTGCGTATGGCGCAGGATTTCTCCTTGCGCTACCCATTGATTGATGGGCAAGGTAACTTCGGTTCACGTGATGGCGACGGCGCTGCGGCGATGCGATATACCGAAGCGCGCCTCACACCTATCTCTAAATTATTGCTCGATGAAATAGATCTTGGCACGGTTGATTTTCAGCCCAACTATGATGGCTCGTATGAAGAGCCCACTTTATTGCCAGGTCGTTTGCCTTTCGTCCTACTGAATGGCGCATCTGGTATTGCGGTCGGTATGGCGACTGAAATTCCTTCGCACAATTTGACCGAAGTGGCGAAGGCAGCGGTCGCTTTGATTCGCAATCCTAAAACCACACATGCTGAGTTAATGGAATTCATCCCTGGTCCGGACTTCCCGGGCGGTGGACAGATCATTACGCCAGCAGCTGCGATCAGCGATATTTATGCCAGCGGTCGTGGCAGTCTGAAAGTGCGCGCACGTTGGAAGATAGAAGAGCTGGCACGCGGTCAATGGCAAGCGGTGATTACTGAGCTTCCACCAGGCACCTCCTCACAAAAAGTATTGGAAGAGATTGAAGAGATTACCAACCCTAAAATTAAAATGGGTAAGAAATCTCTGTCGCCAGAACAAGTCAGTTTGAAGCAAGTGATGTTGTCGGTCCTCGATGCCGTGCGCGATGAATCTGGCAAGGATGCGGCGGTGCGCTTGGTCTTGGAGCCGAAATCCAAGAATCAAGATCAAGCCGAATTCATGCAAATGTTGTTAGCACATACGTCGCTCGAAACCTCAGCTTCACTGAATCTGGTGATGATCGGTGGCGATGGTCGTCCACGTCAAAAACCTCTTTCCGATATTTTGACCGAATGGATCACTTTCCGCTTTGAGACTGTCACGCGCCGTACTCAATTCAAGCTAAAAAAAGTCAATGACCGTATTCATATTTTGGAAGGCCGTGAAGCGGTACTGCTAAATATCGATAAGGTCATCAAGATCATTCGCGAATCGGATGAGCCTAAGCCTGCGTTGATGGACGCTTTCCGCTTATCGGATCGCCAAGCCGAAGATATTTTAGAAATCCGCTTGCGCCAATTGGCACGCTTGGAAGCTATCAAAATTCAGCAAGAATTGGCAGATTTACGCAACGAAAAAACCAGCTTGCAAAATCTCTTGGATGATCCTTCAGCAATGAAGAAATGCATCATCAAGGAAATCGAAGCCGATGCAAAACAGTTTGGTGATTCACGCCGCACGGTGATTGAAGAAGCGCAACGCGCTTCTATCGAACAGAAAGTCATCGATGAACCAGTGACAGTAGTGATCTCCGAAAAAGGCTGGGTACGCGCTCGCACCGGACATGAACACGATCCTGCTCAATTCACGTTCAAAGCCGGTGATAGTTTGTATGGTACCTTTGAATGCCGTACTGTTGATCAGCTCTTAGTATTTGGCTCAAACGGTCGCGTGTATTCCGTGCCTGTTTCTGCCCTGCCTGGCGCACGGGGTGATGGCGTGCCGGTCACGACTTTGATCGACTTAGCGAGTGGTTCGCGCATCTTGCATTACTTTGCTGGAAAAGCTGACACTGCACTCTTATTAGCTTCCACAGCAGGTTATGGCTTCACTGCTAAACTCAGTGACATGGTCGGTCGTATGAAGGCGGGTAAAGCATTTATGACTTTAGATGAAGGCGATGAACCATTGGCACCAACAACAATTTCTGAAGACGCCAGTGCAATTGCCTGCTTGTCTGAAAAAGGCCGTTTGCTTGTATTTGGTTTAACCGAAATCAAACAATTATCCAGCGGTGGACGTGGCGTAATTTTGATGGAATTGGAGGCGAAAGAAAAGTTGATTGCTGCGACTGCGATCAGTCAAAAAGGTGTCAAAGTCACAGGCATTGGTCGTGCGGCCAAACCTCAAGAAGTGAGTCTGAGCGCAAGTGGGCTTGCACTACACATAGGTAAGCGTGCGCGTAAAGGGAAAGTGTTAGAGTCTAAAATCAAAGCAAGCCATTTGCTTAAAAACTAGATCTGGCCGCTCACTCCCTCAAAAAAGCCCATGCTGTTCAATGCATGGGCTTTTTTATGGGCGTTGAACACTATTGGTCGCCCAGTACAATCCTATTTTTGCCACTGTGTTTTGCCCGATATAAAGCGGCGTCTGCAATCGCCAACAAATCATCTGGGCTAATGGTTTGACGAGAGTCGGCAATCCCTGCAGAAAATCCCACACAAAATTCGCCTTGTTCCGCTGCATGATGGATATTGCCAAATGCTATTCGTACCTTATCTAAAACCATACGCGCCACATCTGAGGTCGTATTGGGGAAAATAATAATAAACTCTTCGCCTCCATAACGCCCCACCACATCACTTTTACGTAGGCGCTGTCTTAATAAGTGTGACAAAGTCCGTAATACTTGATCCCCAATTTGGTGTCCGTAGGTGTCATTCACCTTTTTAAAGTTATCCAGATCCAACATCGCAACGGCTACACAAGTGACGCTGCGACTTGCGCTAGACATTTTTGCGATTAGATCTTCTTTA
This sequence comes from Affinundibacterium seohonense, assembly GCF_014284305.1. Classification (GTDB taxonomy): domain Bacteria; phylum Pseudomonadota; class Gammaproteobacteria; order Burkholderiales; family Burkholderiaceae_D; genus Undibacterium; species Undibacterium seohonense. The sequence goes on along the minus strand of NZ_JACOFW010000025.1, from coordinate 19,122 downwards.
ATAGCTGTATGATTAAACAAACCAGTCAAACCGTCACGCATTACCAAAGTGCGCAACGCCCTATAGCGCTCGGCACGTGTCGAGATGGATGAGGTTAAAAGCTCAGGAGAAATCGGCTTATTCAGAAAGTCATCCGCGCCAACCTTCACTGCGGCTATTTGTTTTTGCAAGTTATTTTCACTCGACAAAAATACAATCGGGACATCAAGATAAGAAGGGTCTTGCCTGATGACTCTTGAAAGTTCGACGCCATCACAAGTCGGCATATAAACGTCCATCAAAATCAACTCTGGTCGGAAATTTGCCATGTCCTCCAACACCAGTTCGGGATCATTGAGGACATGAGTCACCATGCCCGCGCCATTGAGTACACGACTGTAATACTGAGCCAAATCCACATCATCATCGATAATCATAATGCGATACAAAGGAGGATTGGGTCGATCTAAAATCTCCTCGATACATTCCGTCAATGCCAACAAATCGATAGGTTTTAAAAAGAACGCATCACCACCGGCACGCACTGATCGTAAGCGACTCAAAAAACTATTGGTTTTTGAGGTAAATAAAACGGGGGGTAAAAACATTCCCCGCGCTCTGAGACGCAGAATTTCATCGGTACCAGCAAAATGTTGATTTTGAAAATCCGCATCAATAATTAACAATGCTGGCTGTCGCTCTTGCAAAAGTCTTTCAAGTTGTGAAAGATCATGGATATGCTGAATTTCAAATGCAAATTGTTCCAACATTTGAATAATCTCAGTGACTTTGTCATCCTCCTGATCCGCCCAAAAAATTAAGTTTTTATGAGCCTCACGCTCAGCTTCCTGCTTAATACTCTTGGCCCCGGAAATCTGATTATCAAGTTCGTCAATTTTCGATTGTGAGGGCATAAATTCATCGACATAGTTCTTCACCTTTTGACAAAAGTCTATTATTTGATTTGAATTCCAAGCCTTCCCGAAGATAAATTCTTTGATTGTTTTTTCCAACTCACGGGCTAACTCCCCCATTTGAGGAAAGCCAAAAGTACCAGCCGAACCAGCCATCGTATGAAGTAAACGATGCAACAAAATGTAGTTTTCCCGATCAGAAGGATCATGCTGAAATTGCTGAGTGGAGGCTACGATTTCTTCCAATTTAGCAGGAAGCTTGGCGATATAAACCTGCGCGAGTGCCTTCAATGCATCGTTTAGCTCCTGATCCCGATCTGTCAATTAACTCACCTTTTCCCATAACGCGCGTACCTGACTTGCTAAAGTCATAGGATCAAACGGCTTTGCTATCACCCCAATCGCACCAAGCGTAAAATAATAATCTTGTTCACTAGACTGCACTTTGGCCGTCATGAAAATCACCGGGGTTGACAACGTCGTCTGCTGCTTACGAAGCTCTCCCAACGTCGTAGGGCCATCCATGTTTGGCATCATGACATCAAGTAATAAAAGATCAGGGACAAAACCTTGCTCGATTGCGGCGATGGCTTCAGCGCCAGAACTACAAGTTTTTAAGGTAAAACCACCAACAACTTCCAGAGCAATCTGTGCAACCGCTTGAATATCAAGATCGTCTTCCACATACAAGATCTTACTGATTGACTTCCCAGTCATATTCGTCCCCTAACAAAAATACCAAACCAGCAAGAAAATTCACCTGTACTACAAATTAGCGATAAAGCCGAATTCCCTCATGATAGCCCGACGACAAATGTTATCAAAGCAATTTTGTTTAGCCGTGAATTTTTTCCAACAAGAAACATCGCAGTATTTACAATATCCACAGGCTCAGGGTCTTGCAGTCCACGATATGATCGCTCGCCATCATTTATTCAAGGCTCTGTATTGCCCAGCAAAAACGCTGCCTGCACAAGGATTCACACCGATCATGTAGGCCAGATCTGCCGGTCTCTCAATGTTCCAAAGCGCAAAATCAGCCTGTTTTCCGACACGCAAACTGCCAACCTTCTCATACAGTCCAAGGGCTCGCGCAGCGTGCAGAGTCACTCCCTGCAAAGCTTCTAAAGGTGTCATACGAAACAAGGTACACGCCATATTCATCGTGAGCAATGGCGACGTCATTGGAGAAGTTCCTGGATTGCAATCGGTCGCTAAAGCGATTGCCACCCCCGCTTCACGCAAAGCAGCTAGTGGCGGGTATTTGGTTTCACGTAGAAAGTAAAATGCGCCAGGTAATAAAACAGCGACGGTACCCTGCTTTTGCATCGCGGCAATGCCTTCAACGCTCAAGTACTCCAAATGATCGGCAGATAGTCCTCGATACTTGGCGGTCAATGCTGCGCCGCCCTGATCGGACAATTGTTCTGCATGTAACTTCACCGGCAAGCCATGCGCTTGTGCAGCTTGAAACACACGCTCAGTTTGCTCTGGCGTAAAACCTATCTTTTCGCAAAACACATCGACCGCGTCCGCCAATCCTTCCGCCACAATCGCCGGCAACATGCGTTCACAGACTTCATCAATATAATCATCAGCACGGCCAGCAAATTCAGGTGGCAAAGCATGTGCGCCTAAAAATGTCGTAGTAACTCTAACGGGCAAATCACGTTGAATTTGCCGCGCAACACGCAAAATTTTTGCTTCTGTGTCGGTGTCGAGTCCATAGCCAGATTTAATTTCTAACGTCGTCACACCTTCACGCAAACTACTGAGTACACGTGGCAAACTTGCTTGCATTAATTCTTGTTCGTTGGCGGCACGTGTGGCTTTAACAGTCGACACGATGCCGCCACCCTGACGTGCAATTTCTTCATAGGCGACGCCATTTAATCGTGCTTCAAATTCATTGCTGCGATTGCCTGCATACACCATGTGCGTATGGCAATCGATCAAACCGGGTGTCAACCAACATCCTTGTCCATCGTGCGTAATTGGCGCTGCGTAGTCGTTTGGTAAGTCTTTCGCTGCACCTAACCAAGCGATCTTGCCATCTTTGACGGCAATTGCCGCATCACGAATGATGCCGTAACCATTGCCAGACTCCATCGTGGCAAGATGCACATTGAGCCAAAGGCTATCCCAATTAAACAAGCCCATGCAAGCCTCCACGCTGTTCATGATGATTTAAAAAACTAATGCGCATTAAATACAAAAGGCTGCCCTCTTCCGCTTCAATATGACAACGAATCCCACTGGCTTCATGTTCCTCTTCCAGTAAAACTAAATCACCCGCTTCCAGTTGTGTCTGCTTGATCAATTGCGCACGCCCCTTTTCGCAGAAGAGCAAAATCTGTTGAGCATCTTCTGCATTGATCAGATGCTCACCAGCACTCAAGCGTTGCATGTAATGCTGACACGCATCTCGCCGCGTCATCAAATTCAGATCAACGACGGTACCATCCAATAGCTCGGCAAGAATATTATCTTCGCCAGAAAAACGATGCGGCAAACTTTCTTGCGTCAGCGTGATCGATCTTTCTGCGTGGCTACCCGCGTCAGTTTTCAACATCAATCCTGCACCAGTCAAAATTGCCAAGCTTCGATCGATTTGTGCGAAATGCGAGAAAGGTCCATTCTGCGCAACAGTCGCGGTACTTAAACGCCAAACGAAGTGATCCATTCCCGCGCCTTCAGGGAAAATCGCTAATTCGGTGGTACTGCCGCCACCGTTTTTCCACGGCATCGTGCGGTAATCTTTTGCGGTCCATTTGCGCATGCTTACTCTCAAAAAAAGTCAACTCAGATCAATATGTAAACTGTAAAAGCGCAGAGAAGGCAGAGTTTTTTGAATCACTCTACTTAGTCTGCGCCTCTGCGGTAAAAAAAGCGGAAAATTAAGCCAAATACAAATGCGAATACAAGTCAGCGCATTGTGCGCTCAAAGCACCTTCGACGACTAAAGATTTCGCCGCTTCAATATCTGGTGCAAAGAAACGATCTTTATCGTAAAACGCAACTTTTGTACGCAACAACTGGTGCACAATCGTCAATTTATCCGAAGTTTTCAATGGTTGATGGAAATCTACACCCTGAGCAGCCGCTAGCAATTCTATGCCAACGATCGTCGCGGTATTGTGTGCCATTTCGTGCAAACGACGACCAGCAAACGTTGCCATACTGACGTGATCTTCTTGGTTCGCAGAAGTTGGAATCGTGTCGACGCTAGCTGGATGCGCATGCGATTTATTCTCGGATGCCAATGCTGCCGCTGTTACGTGGGCAATCATGAAGCCAGAATTCAAACCAGATGACGGTACTAAAAATGGTGGCAAACCAGAAATAGATGAATCAATCAACAAGGCGATACGACGCTCGGAAATGGAACCGATTTCTGCAATTGCCAACGCTAAAGTATCAGCGGCAAACGCCACTGGTTCAGCGTGGAAATTACCGCCAGAAATCACTTCATTCGTATCAACAAATACCAAAGGATTATCGGTGACGGCATTCGCCTCTGTCAGCAAAGTACTCGCGGCATTATTGATGATGTCCAAGCATGCACCCATTACCTGTGGCTGGCAACGCAAGCAGTATGGATCTTGAACACGTTCATCGTTCACCAAATGGGATTGACGAATTTCACTGCCGTTCAACAAAGTACGATAAATATTCGCGGTCGCGATTTGACCAGGCTGGCCACGCACTGCATGAATACGTGGATCAAATGGCGCATCGCTGCCTTTTGCTGCATCGACAGACAGAGCACCAGTGATGGTTGCAGCTTCTAGCAAACGCTCGGCCAAAAATAAACCATTCAATGCCAATGCCGTTGAAACTTGCGTACCGTTGATCAAGGCCAAGCCTTCTTTCGCTGCCAATACGACTGGTGTGATACCTGCTTTTGCCAACGCTGCTTTGGCATCGACCATCTGACCATCTACACGTACCTGACCTTCGCCCATGATCGCTAAAGTCATGTGTGACAAAGGTGCTAAATCGCCAGAAGCACCCACTGAACCTTTAACAGGAATCGCCGGCATGATGCCCGCGTTATAAGCCGCGATCATGGTGTCGATCACGGATGCTCGAATGCCAGAAAAACCACGCGCTAAACTCGCAATTTTCATCGCGATAATCAAGCGCACGACTTCATCAGAAATCAATTCGCCGGAACCAACCGAATGCGACAGGATCAAATTCTTTTGCAGCAGTTCTAAATCTTCATCAGGGATACGGGTTTTCGCGAGTTTACCAAAACCGGTATTAATCCCGTAAGCCGCATCACCTTTTGCGACGATACGATCAATGGTCGCAGATGATTCGTTGATGGCCGCGTAGGCAGATTCGGCCAAAGCTAATTTAAAAGCTTGTTTCCAGATCGCACGCAAGTCGGCGAGTTTGAATTGACCTGGTTGGATGGTGAATGTTGTGCTCATATTGGTGTCCTTTATCTTTACATTCTTTTTGCCGCAGAGGCGCAGAGTACGCAGAGTTTTTTGTTGGTCACTCCTGCGTAGGCAGGAGTCCAGTGTCTTCGATTGCTCCACCAAAGTCACTGGATTCCCGCCTTCGCGGGAATGACACTAACGCGCTAATCGCTTTTCTCTACGTACTCTGCGCCTATGTGGCAGAAAACAAATTATTTAATCATCGGCAATTGCAAGCCGTTACGCTTAGCACATGCCACGGCTTGTTCGTAACCTGCATCCGCATGACGCATGACGCCAGAACCGCAATCATTAACCAAGACGCGTGCCAAACGCTTTGCCGCTGCTTCTGTGCCGTCAGCAACAATCACCATGCCTGAGTGCTGCGAGTAACCCATCCCTACGCCACCACCGTGATGCAAAGAAACCCAGCTCGCGCCACCTGCAGTATTCAACAGTGCATTCAATAACGGCCAATCAGATACCGCATCCGTACCGTCTTTCATACTTTCAGTTTCGCGATTTGGACTAGAGACAGAACCGGTATCAAGATGGTCACGACCAATCACGATCGGTGCTTTCAATTCACCGTTTTTCACCATCTCATTGAATGCTAAACCAGCAATATGACGCTCACCCAAACCTAACCAGCAAATACGTGCTGGCAAGCCTTGGAAGGCAATCCGTTCACCCGCCATATCCAGCCATTTATGCACGCCTTTATTTTCAGGGAACAATTCTTTAATTTTGGCATCAGTCTTACGAATATCTTCTGGGTCACCAGACAACGCTACCCAGCGGAATGGGCCTTTGCCATCACAGAACAGAGGACGGATGTATGCCGGCACGAAACCTGGGAAATCAAAAGCGTTTTTAACGCCAGTATCGAAGGCGACCTGACGAATATTGTTACCGTAATCAACAGTAGGAATGCCCATCGCGTGGAAATCTAACATGGCTTGCACGTGTACCGCACATGCTTGCGCTGCATCCGCCGTTAATTTCGCATGTTGGCTCACATCGTGCTGTGCTGCCTTCCATTGATCAACAGTCCAACCGATAGGCAAATAGCCATTAATCAAATCATGTGCCGAAGTTTGATCTGTGACCAAATCTGGCTTAATACCGCCAGCCTTGGCACGCTTGACCAACTCTGGCAAAACTTCCGCCGCATTACCCAACAATGCAATCGAGATCGCCTCTCTACGCTCGGTGTGATATTTGATCAGTTCTATCGCATCGTCGATGTCTTTCGCTTGTTTATCAACATAACGAGTACGCAAACGAAAATCGATGCTTGATTGTTGGCATTCAATATTTAAAGAGACTGCACCAGCGAAACTGGCCGCCAATGGCTGCGCGCCACCCATGCCACCTAAGCCTGCCGTCAAAATCCAACGACCGCCCCAATCACCACCGAAATGCTGACGACCGGCTTCCGCAAAAGTTTCATAGGTGCCTTGCACGATACCTTGGGTGCCGATGTAGATCCAACTGCCTGCGGTCATCTGACCATACATAAACAAGCCCTTGCGGTCGAGCTCATTAAAATGTTCCCAATTCGCCCACTTCGGTACCAAATTAGAATTCGCAATCAACACGCGTGGAGAGTCTTCGGTGGTTTTAAAAATCCCGACTGGCTTACCCGATTGAATCAACAAAGTTTCGTCTTCACCCAAGTCTTTTAAACTTGCCAAAATTTGGTCATAGCATTCCCAGTTACGTGCAGCGCGACCGATACCGCCGTACACGACTAAGTGCTTAGGATTTTCTGCAACTTCTTTGTCGAGATTATTTTGAATCATGCGGTAGGCCGCTTCGGCTACCCAAGTTTTACACACTTTTTCAGCGCCGCGTGGTGCGCGGATTTCACGACTTGCATCCCAGCGTGGATCATTATTCATTTCATCTCCTTAGGGTCAAATTAAAGGGTCAAATTTAAAAACGCCTCGATACTCTAACGCTATATGAAATCAAGGCGAATAGGACAAAAACTATGTATGCTGCGCAGTTTAAGTTGTATATACAACTTTTGCAAGCGACTTTTTTTGATTGTGTGAGAAAATGTTGAAAACCTTTTTACTTAGCAAAATACATCTAAAGAATTGTCATCACCATGATTAACGTGCCCACAGCGATACCCGCCTTTCAAACAATTAAAGATTTTTTATTGCGAGAAATTCAAGCTGGCACTTGGAAAGAGGGCGATGCTATTCCGTCCGAAGCCGTACTTGCGCAACAGTTCAAGGTATCGCGAATGACAGTCAATCGCGCAGTTCGTGAATTAACCAGCGAACAAATTCTCAATCGCATACAAGGATCCGGCACTTACGTCGCCCAACAAAAATACCAAGCAACATTAGTGGCCATCAAAAGCATCGCCGAGGAAGTACGAGCCAGAGGTCATGCACACAGAAGCGAACTACACGAATTAATCGAAGTCGAAGCAAGCGAATCACTTGCTCAACAATTTCAAGTGGAGCTTGGACAGAAATTATTCCATTCGGTGATTGTCCATTTTGAAAATGACGTCGCGATTCAGGTTGAAGACCGCTGGGTCAATTCGATATTGGCACAAGATTATTTAGCCCAAGATTTTGCCATCAAAACACCAAATGAATACTTAATGGCAGTCGCCCCTCTCCAAGGAGTGGACTACAGCATCGAAGCTGTAATGCCACCAAAACTAATTGCCGATATGTTGCACATTTCGAGCAAAGAAGCTTGTCTGGTCCTGCACCGAAAGACCAGATCACAAAACCAAATTGCCACGATCGTGACCATGTGGCATCCAGGCAGTCGATATCAATTCACTGGCAGCTTCTAGAAAGCATGCAAAATTTGTTTTAGACTTTAGCGATTCAACCAAGTCGATCTTGGCAATCCGATCGCATCACTGATCTTTCTCGCATCATTCCGATTGATTTTTCTTCAACTTATTGTTTTTCGAAGTAGGTAACCATGGCAATCCATCCACGCTTGAAAAATGTGACTATCACTGCTCTTCTCTGCGGTTCTTGCATATTGCATAGTGGAGTCCAGGCTCAGATCAGACAGCTAGAGGAACACACACCTGCGATTAAGGAAAGACCAAAAGTCGCATTAGTTCTATCTGGGGGTGGTGCACGCGGCTTCGCGCATGTCGGGGTTTTACGGGTATTAAAAGAAATGCGCATTCCGATTGATTTTGTCTTGGGAACTAGCATGGGCGCAGTGGTCGGTGGCGCCTATGCTGCTGGACGCAAAGTCGAAGATATTGAAGATATCGTGCGAAATACCTCATGGGAAACTGTGCTTGCCGATCGCCCAGCGCGTGACGCACTAGACTTTCGGCGTCGCGAAGAAGATGTGAATCTTCCTTCTCGCATCGAGTTCGCAGTGACCAGATCGGGCATCACACTTCCACCATCTGCTGCTGGCAATTCGGCTCTCGAATTGGCTCTTACCCGCCTTCTGCCAAACGGCATGAAAAGCGAACACATCAATCATTTACCAATCCCGTTTCGCTCAGTCGCTTCCGATCTGGTCACAGGTGAAATGGTCGAACTCACGGATACGCCATTGTTTATCACGCTGCGTGCATCTCTAGCCGTACCAGGTATGTTTGCTCCGGTGCATATCAACAAACGCTTGGTAGTCGATGGCGGACTCGTACGCAATTTGCCAATTGATATGGCAAAAAAAATGGGAGCCGATATCGTGATTGCCGTGAATGTCGGAACGCCACTAGCACAGGAAAAAGAATTAGGAAGTGCAATTAGTGTCGCACAACAAATGCTGCAGATCTTGACAGAACAAAATGTGCAGCGATCTCTCAAAGAACTGCGTGCAAGAGATATTTTGATTGCGCCAAATTTAAATGGCATCGACTTTCTTGATTTCGATGAACATCACAATGCCATGCTGGCAGGCGATATCGCCACAAGACAATTGGAAACCCAACTTCGACACCTACAAGCTTCACCTGAAGACTATCGTCGCTACGAACAACTACGTACAGCGGAAAGTAGCACGCCAGATAAGGCACTCAAAATCACCAGTATCGAAATTCAGGGAACGCAGAGAATTAATCCCGATATTCTTTTGAAGCAGTCAGGTCTGCAATTAAACGAAGTCGCCAGCGAAGAAAAAATACGACAAGTGACTGGCAAATTATATGGACGCGGTGACCTCGACCATGTTGAAGTTGAAATCGAAGACAGACTTGATGAGCGTGATGTCGTTATCAAGACACATGAAGCGGTCTGGAGCAAAAACCGACTGCGACTTGGTATGGAATTATCAAGCGATTTTAGTGACACCCATAAATTTTCTCTTGGTGCCATGCACGTCGCCGCATCGCAAAACAGTTGGGGTGGAGAAGCGCGCTTCATTGCGAAAGTCGGATCAGATCGAATTTTCGGGGCACAATTTTTCCAACCACTTGGAGTCGGAAGTGAATGGTATTTTGCGCCATCATTTCAAAGCAACTCTTCCTCTGCTGACCTATTCACAGAAGGAAGAAAACAGCTACGATATGGCTATAAAACAAACGGTGTTGTTTTGCCAATTGGGCGTCAGATCGGCAATTGGGGTGATGTACAACTCGGCGTCAGGCGCGAAAGAATTGAAGTTAAAAAAATATTGCCAGAAGAAACAGGACAAGAGCTCAGAGTGTTTCAAACCACTGAATTTTTACGTTTTCGAATCGACTCTTTAGACTCACTGGCTTACCCGACCCGAGGCCACTACTTGACCTGGGAATCTGAGCGCGCCCTAGATCAAGACCGAAATAAGAAAGCGATTCTAAACTCATCAATAGTGGGCATGTCTGCCTTTCAACGCGGCGAATGGGCTGGTCATATCTACGGAGAATGGTCACGTTCGCAAGGCGATTTTGCACCGCTATCGCTAGGAGGTTTTTTGCGACTATCCGGTACGCCAGCAGATTCCTTGTCCAATAAGACGGTCGCTCTCGGTCGACTCGTAATGGCACATCGGATCGGACGTATGCCTGCTGCGCTTGGTGGCGCGGTTCGACTCGGATTTTCTGCCGAACTTGGTGGTACCTTTGGCGAAAAAGAAGCCGTCAAATTTAGTAAAATCAAACGTGCAGCCAGCACGTTTGTGGCGTTTGATACGCGCTTCGGTCCACTCTATATTGGTGCAGGCACGACGCAGGGCAGCGGCTCTAGTTTTTACCTGTTCTTAGGACCAATTTGGTGAACCACCCGTCCTTTAGTATTGGCCATCGTAGCAGGACGACGTAGGGCTGTAAATGCAGAAAATTCCCAAGAACGGAAACCTAGCATCAATGTATATCCATCTCTATCTTCAGCCGGCAGGCGGCGATCTTCGTGCTGTAAGCGCGCGATCTCTGCCGTCAATTGCTGAAGTTTTTGCTGAATCTCTTGTGCACTGTTTTTGGATAAACGGGCCGGCACACACATCAAAGTTTCACCCGGCCCGTCGAAACTCCCATTGAAATAATCGGCCACGACCACCTCTTTAAAGAAAGCTTGAATTGGTCCATCTGCCCGCCAACGGAAAGCTGGAGAGACGCGCAGGCGATAACGATTCATTGGCTTCAATTCTATCAATGCATGCTTATCGAGTTCGATCATGCACAAGATACATTCCGCTTCTGTGAGGGTGTAAGTTTCAATGATTTGTTCAAAAGTCCAATGTCCAAGACATGAAATAGCGACTAACAATAACTTCGGGTTATCCATCAACGCCCGCTCTTGCGCCAAGGTCAGGTTATCAGCCTGTGGCGTCACATCGGCGGCCTGACGCAAGACATCTTCCAAGGAAATATCAGAGACCTTACAAATCTGCGCCATGCGCGATAAGGTCATATCCTTTTGTCCAAACATGCGCTTAATGCTAGATTCACTCATCTCGATCAAGCGCGCTAACTGCTTGTAGGTCATACCCACTCTACGCAATTCCGTGCGCAAAACGTCTAATAACATCTCTGGAGAACTCATGATTTACTCCTCTTAGTTCAACAATTAATTAATTCGATTTCGGTAAAAAATTAATTTCTTGAGCGGTCTTTGCACCGATCACGACACGATTTAAGTGTCTGGGAATGACAGCATCATACTCACTAACTGGAACCCGTCCACCCATGATTTCAGCCAAATTTTGCGGATGTAAAGGCTGCTTCTCAGGTTCAGCATAGCCATCCGGAAAATTCGGGAAATCCGTACGTAAATCGTATTTATCAGTCGCGCCCAAGGTGTGTAAAAATTCATGAGCAATGATCACATTATTTTTTTCACGCATGTCATTACTGGCGAACACATTGACTTGCCCAATCAAACCTTCTTGCAAAGCGGTTGAGCGATGAACTTGTGTTTTTTGCGGATCAAAGTACTGCACAAATAAGCGCACTTGCGTACCTGGCCCTTGAACCTTTGCATGCCAATAGGCCCACCAACGAAACTGCAGACTCCACCACATCACCTCCAACACATTCGAGGATTCAGGCGGGGCTGGAGGTTTGCTCGTTAGTGTATTTTGCAACCGGATCTGAATTGAGGCATTTTGTTTTTTGCCATAGTGCTCGGCGGCACTCAACATAAATTGCTCTATCGACTGAAATTCATCCAGCGTCAATGACTTAATATAAGCATCACTCAAGGCACTACCATCACCATTTATCGGATAAATATTCACCATTAAGGTGTACTTCCATTCCACCGATTGCGCTTTTGCGCGATAAGCAGAATAACTAACAGTTGCCAGAATGAACAACAAAATAAAAATGCGTACAGCTCTAAACATGTGGGTGTTTTAAAAAAAATATTGAATTCATTGTAACTGATTGAAGCGCATTGTTTGATCTGCGATCAGCAAAAAGCTTCAATAACAATAAACTTAAAAATGTAAAACGAAAAAAAAGCAGCCGAAGCTGCTTTTTTCTTAAAACGACTCACATTACTTCTTCGCTTTTTTGCCAGCAGCCGTTGCAGGCAAGTAAGCCAATGGATCATTTAAACCACTTTCGTAAGCGGTCATAACTGTTTTTGGACGCATGCAAGTTGCGCCTAAAGTTGTAGCGTCTGCTGAAACAGAGTTCACACATACTTGCAACTTCATAATTTTACTTTGTGGAATACCAGCAGCCGCTGCGATTGAAATCACAGAATGTTGATTCGCGCCATTGGCAATCAATTGATCCACTGTTTTTTGCAAATTACGGCTATTTGTCAAAGCAGAAAAAATACCATCAACAGAGGTATCAACAGGCTTTGCCGCCTCAACAGCGCAAGCATTTCCAAGCAAGGCTAAACCCAAGCATGCACCAACCAACATTTTCTTCATAGTAGTCTCCTAAATTCGACAAACAATTTTGCCTAACAGCTTGATTCTAGTGAGTTCTTCTTCCTGTGCAAAGAATTAAATGCGAAAAATGCAGAAAAAGTTTTCGAAGTTAAAATTCAGACAAAAGCTGTGTTCTGGATTTACGACAAAATTGGATTTTCAATTTATTGTGACTAATTCTGTCATCGAATTAATAGGTTTTCTCTTCATCTGGCAAGTCTAAATCGATACCATCAAAATCGACTAACGGTATCAAATTGATGGCATGCCCGACAAACGGTGACCGTTCGTGCCAACCGCCCTCTTTGGCAGGCACTAACCAATAGCCATGTTCATCATGGGCAATCCAAAACCTCGGTTGCAACATGTATTCGAAGAAAACAATGGCCATCTTAAATAACCGTGTAAATTGGATAACGACGCCATTCTGGTTCATGGAAACGACGTCCATTCGCGAAAATAAAATTCAACACTTCTTCCTGATTCGCTAGCTTTTCTGAATGCTTAGCCTTCCAAAGTTCGAACTTTGCCGCCAATTCTGGCTCTGTTTGCAACATCTCATAGGCGCTGTCCTCAAACACGTAGTCAGAAAACGCTTCTTTCTTTTCCAACACGCTGTTAAAGAAACCCCAACGGAAAAAACTATCATGCGCTTGAGGCTCCAGTGTTTCTATGGCGTATCGGGCATTTGGCTGACCAAGATCGACCAAGTAATCACCAGCGCGCGCCTGCAGGGTTTCGACTTGCGTCGTCAACTCCATCTCATCATGAAATAGATGTCCTTCGTAAGCGGACGCCCGCGATGTGACATGTTTGACGTGATAAGTTTGCACTCGCATTTCCTGATCCACAGTAATCCGTTGCAGAACCACGCCATTCCAATGCAAGCGTTCAATCACTTCGCGCCATGCTTGAGGAATCAAATAAGCCTTCGGTGTTTTAACCACCACATCTTCAACAAAATGATCAAAGTATGGAATATCTTTTTCCCAAGGCTGATTGCGATCATAAGACAAGCGCGTATAACTACCGATTTTGCTTGGGATATATACCGCTTGATAGCCTCGAAATCTGAAACTTGAGGGACGCGAACGGTCTACTTTCCAACTCACCGGCCATTGTGTTTTTTGCGCCGCTGCCTGACGCGCTTGCGCACGTAAAGTTTGAATTTGTGCAGCGTTTGCAATGGTAAAGTCGAGTACCACTTCGACCAAGGCACGCATGGATTCATAACGATCGGCATATGGTTTTAACATATGTGTTTCGGGCATGAAACCGATGGTGTGATGCAAGGCTGCAAATCCAGTGGAAAAACGTGGTACTTCCAGGAAGTCTTCGATGCCGTCGTCTGGTGTAATTTTGACCGGATTCACATAAGGACAAGTCGGCCAGCCGCGCTGCTCCATTTCAGCATAAATTGCAGGCAACATACTATGCCGCAAAAAGGGACCCAGGCCATCCCCCAATTTGTCGGCTTGCGTCTGAATCAAGGTCATGGTGTAGCTATAGTCAGCACCATTCGACGTGTGAGTATCGACCATGACGTCTGGATCCCACATAGTGAAAAACTGATTGAACACCTGCGCCGCGAGACTGTCACATTTAATGAAATCACGGTTCAAATCCAAATTACGACCATTGGCACGAAAGCCAAACATTTCAGGACCATCTTGATTCACACGCGAGGTGTTTTGACGATTTAAACTACCGTCCACGTTATAAATCGGAATAAACAAAAATACTGTATCGCCTAAAGCCGCGCGACGTTCAGCTTGCAAACAGAAATCGCGCACCAAGGCCATGCAAGCATCGATGCCTTCAGGCTCTCCGGGATGAATACCATTATTATTGAAGAAGACAGGACGCCCTGTAGATTTTAACAGTTCACGATCAAAGACCCCATCCGCAGTAATCACACCAGCGTGCATAGGAACGCCACTATCCGACACTCCTATTTGTTCAAAACGTAAGATCTGTGGAAAATCACGAGCCAATTTTTCATAAAAAGGAATACAGTTTTCCCACGTCGTCGTTTGGTTTTGATTACCCAACTCGTAAGGGGTTGGGTAGGAGGAAGTCGATTGAATAGGCATGATGAGCGTGTTTCTATAAAATGGGGAGATTGGCAAGAATTGTAGCATCCGCACATCAAAATTTTTCACGTTAAAGCTCGACCTCAACCGAATGAAGCGCTATGCAAACCGAAGATCTCATGTCACTAGTTACAAAAACTATGCCGTTTGGCAAATATGAAGGTCGGGTGCTGGCGGACTTACCGGGTCATTATCTGGGTTGGTTTGCCCGTGAAGGTTTTCCACGTGGCGAGCTTGGGCATCTGCTGGCGTTGATGTATGAAATCGATCACAACAATCTGCGCGACTTACTTCTACCCTTGCGAAAACTTTGAACAAAAAAGTTCAAAATGCAAACAAAGTACCGACATGCTATACCTAGCATGCAATCCTATAAGACCGCACAAGTAATTTTGGTGTTCTTTCGCGAAAGTACCGACACTGCATCCCAAGTTGATGACGCCAGCAACAAACTGCTAAGACCATCAATATCAACAGAATATCTGCAGTAGTTAGCAACAATCAGCACCGAACCACTGACGTACAGAGACACACTCTTACCTGTGAAACGACAAGATACTCCCCTCCATCTTGTCGTTTCGTGTGTCTCTGTGCTGATGGGGCTATTTCAATCTCCCATCAAACGTTTGCGTACAAACTGTATATGGCTACGTAAGCCATACAATTCCTCTGCATAAGATAAGGGAATTGAAATCTGATTCACTTTACGCTCAATCGCATCCAATCGTTGCAACTGCTCTTGCGCAATTTGCTTACGCTGCTTGGGTGTTGCCTCATCCAGAGCATGTTCAACTGCACGTAATTGGCCATACCAACGATACACGCGTGAACGAACCCGCCACACATACAGAGGAGGAATGATTTTCGAGAGAGGCAAAGCTAGGGCGCCAAATGCGATGAGCAGTACCCACATACGTTCCAGAAAATTGGACATCCAAAAACTCATGTAACGCTGCAAAAATGGCGGGCCATTTTTATAGAATTTCTCGGCTTGTGGTTCAACCGCGATTTCAGTATAGCGATCCGAAGGAAACTCGCCCTGCTTACTAAACCAATTGCCACTGCCATGAATTTTCTTGGCCGCCTGCAAAAATAAACTGATCAAGGCGGGATGCAGACTCTCGTGCGCGACCAAGGTCGCGGTCGGCGAAATCAAATGATAATCGCGTGCTGGAATATCCTTGCCCATGTCCACGATACCACGTGGCAAAACTACATGGGACAGGAAAGGAAAGCGACGAGTGTATGCTTCGGCCTGTACAAAATCAAACAATCTCACACCAGGCGTCTGCAAAAGCATTTGAACCAATACAGAATCAGAGGCCGAGCTCATCACCAACACATCCACTTGCGAGTTCAGAAATGCAACAGTTGCTGGCGTATTTTCTAGTTGCTGAATCGAGATGTCACTTTCCTCGAGATTATTGACCGACAGAATTTGAGCAAATAATCGGCGCACGCCAAAACCATCGGGGCCAACATTGATACGTTTGCCTTTAAATGAGGACAAATTACTGATTTCGTTTTTAGCTCGATAAAAAATCCAGATCGGTTCATAAAACAGACTTCCTAAAGAAATCAAGCCGCGTGCTTGCGCCTCAGTCTCGTTGGTAGAACCGCTCTGTACAAAGCCAATATCAATATTCGTATCTGGGTCAGCGATTTTTTGTAGATTTTCTTGCGAGCCTTGCGATTCATGTACGCGGAGATTAATCTGATTTTTTTTAAGTTCTTCTGCATATTGATTGGCAAACGACTCGTATGCACTATTCTCTTGTCCGGCACTAAAGTCCAAAGTTCGCCCCGGAGCGGGATCAACCACATAATACGCTGCAAAAATGACTGCGATCACCATTAAGGCTATGGGGCCAAACGCAATTAATGCGTCCTTAGTCGAAATTAGCGTAAATGTAATCTTAGGCATACTTACTCCATTTCATTAAATCAATCTGATCGCTCGATGATCTGATATTCGGCCCTGAACCCATCCAACCCTAACAGCATTTCAGCAAAAGCTAGTGCGACTTGTGAGGGCTCCCCTTTCACACCCAACTCGATATGTCGGCGCATGCTGTCACTCCCGACACTAGGCAAACTAAAAACTTTAATCAAAGGATATTTTGCTTCCAGAGCTTCCATCAGAGGCGTCAAGGTCGACTCTGCAATTTCAAACACTAGCACCGCTTGTTCTGCTTGTGGCTGCTGATGAAACAGATGTGCGTAATAGGTATCTAAAACCCAAGCAATCATCGGCCACGCCATCACGGGAAAGCCGGGCACAAAATAATGCTGCTTAATAGCAAACCCGGGAATTTTATTAAATGGATTGGGAATAATATCGGCGCCCTCCGGAAACTCACCCATTTGTAAGCGACGGAAGTAATCCGGTCCATTCAAATCCGTTGGCATATCGAGGGTCAAATTCATTTCAACTATCCGTTGATGAATCAACTCTTTGGCTTCCGGATGCAAAACCACAGGAACACCTAATGCCGCTGCCGCACACTGACGAGTATGATCATCAGGGGTAGCGCCAATACCACCAGTACTAAATACCACATCGCCGCTGGCAAAACTGCGTTGCAAGGTGGCAGTAATGCGCGCCCTATCGTCGCCAACATACTCAGCCCAATCCAAGCTTAGGCCACGCTCTTTGAGCAAAGCGATCACTTTGGGTAAATGTTGATCAACTCGCTTACCAGATAAAATTTCATCACCAATGACGATTAATCCAATTGCCATACTTTTCTCCTATAACGCGATGAGTTTGTCATTTTCCTGCAATGCGCTCTGTGTTGCCTTTGCCTGTTGACGCATCTGCTGCAAAGCCTCTAAACAATAATGCTGGTACCACAAACCTGTGAATATAAAAATTAACAGATATGTCCAAATTGCCAAGCTGACGAAAATCGGAAAAAATGCGACGTAGGCTAGCGACATGGCGCCACCCATCCACAACATCGACGGTAAACTGCCAAACCAACCCCCTACTAAACCGATCAACAACAAAGATCCTCGATGATTTGCCACCAGTGCGACGCGCTCATCCTTCGTGGCAAACATGGCTAATGCGTCGTAGCTCATCACACGATAGGTCAGCCATCCCCATAACAAAGGCTGAATCAAGACATAAATGGGTGGAATAAAAATCAGTGGTAGAGTCACGACCCAGGCAAACACAAATAAAAAGAATGAGCCAAGAGAAAATCCCAGGCTACGCAAAAACGATGCGCCCTGCACTTTTTCTACAGTAGGAAAATCGCGTTCACCGACATGCTTAGCAATGATAGGCATCACCAACACACCGATAAATAAGAGACTAGTAAAGATCACCAACGGCAATAATACCCACATCGAAATTAAAGGCACAATGACGGTCTTCAGTGCCAGTAAGCCAAGTGAGTTTAATATCTGACTAATGCTGGAGAAGCTCTCATGATTAGAAAAGTAATCTTGAAAAAAATCGAATATTGCTTGCAGGCGCCATGCCATCAAACCACCCCAAGCTATCAAAGATACAATCAGGGGAATAATGCTCAAGAGTAGAATCTTGAAACGAAATTGCGTTGCTATTGCACGTGCCCAGGAACGCATTACCGCAGATAAATTCATCAATCAACCTTTGTAGTCACATAAAAATACGCAAGCGACAATCGCCACAGGACTATTCTACCTTGCCTTGGCGACAAGGATACGAGTCAAAAAAACCAAAGCCCGGCAGATTTCATCTAAAATGCAGACCGGAAATTTCATTTAACCTTATTCTATTCAAGGAAAACCTATGTCTGAAATCACTACCGTCAGCGGCTTACAATACGAAGACAAAGTCGAAGGCACTGGTGCCGAAGCCCAAGCCGGCAACAATGTTCTAGTGCATTACACTGGCTGGTTACAAAACGCCGATGGCAGCGCTGGGAAAAAATTCGATTCCAGCAAAGATCGTGGCACACCATTTGAATTCGCTCTAGGCGCAGGTCAAGTCATCAAAGGTTGGGATGAAGGCGTGCAAGGTATGAAAGTTGGCGGCACCCGTGTATTGACGATCCCGGCAGCACTTGGCTATGGCCCACGAGGTGCTGGTGGCGTGATTCCTCCGAATGCGACTTTGATTTTCGAAGTGGAACTATTGGGCGTGTAAACTAAGTGTGTGATACTTAACACTTGTTGGAAAAATAAAAAGGCTGAGATGATCAGCCTCAGATCGCTGACAAACCCCGTCTTTTATTAAAAGCGGGGTTTTTTATTGGGTAATGATTGCGTCTCTAGTTGGCACTTTAAAAATAAAAGAACTTCGCCACGTATTTTTCAAACGAAGACTCAATGCCTTCCATAGTCGCCATAGGTGCTTTGCTTGAGTCAAATAAGACGATAAAGAAAGGCGCAGGGCCTTTTCTA